>DATISF010000078.1:0-104493 GCA_035468985.1 Thermoanaerobaculia bacterium | reverse complement strand
AGCTCTGAACAAGTCGTTGTTCACGTCATCCTGAGCCGCGAAGACGGCGAAGGATCTCGAAATGGCAGACGTTTTCGCATCCTGAGGTCCTTCGTCGCGCTTCGCCGACTCAGGATGACGACTTGTTCAGAGCTTCCTTAGTGTCCTGGTTCGCCACCGTATACGTCGATGATGCGCTCCTTCGCGGCGCTGCTCGTTTTTTGCTTCGCGATTTCGGCGAGAGCGTTCGTCGCCGCCCTGCTGACCAGGAACGGACGACGCGCGCCGGCATGACGGCTGGGGAATCTCTGCGCAAGTCGTTGTTCACGTCATCCTGAGCCGCGAAGACGGCGAAGGATCTCGAAATGGCAGGCGTTTTCGCATCTGAGATCCTTGGTCCGGAGACTCGGCTGACGACGGCCGCCTCCCGGGGCACGACTTCGCTGTTGAAATTTCCCCTCTCCATCGCCCAGTACTGGGACAGTGTTGCCGCCGTCGCGTGGGATGGATCCGATATCTCGTCGCGTGGAGCCATTCGACCGCTCCGCCGCCATCTCCAGGATTGTCTGATCCCGCGACCGATGCGACCATTCTCGATCGAACGCCTCTCGCGCTCTCCGTGCCGGTCGCGCCCTCGAAAGCGTACGCGCGGCGTCGAACGGCCTTGGTTTTCATGTCGCGTGACAACGGCTGCGCGCGCATCTTCGTCCGCGCAGCCGAGCCCCGCGTGCGCCGGCGGATCGCGCCGTCGAGGTAGTCAAAGTACGATGCGCGCCGCATGTACTGGCGTCTCCTCCGCGACAACCGCGATTTCCGCCTCCTCTACATCGGCGCGCTGATCTCGCTGGGAGGCGACTGGTTTCTGACCGTCGCACTGCTCGACCTCGTTCTGCAGCTCACCGGATCGGCCACGCTGGCGTCGGTGATGCTCGTTTGCCAGGCGTTGCCGGTGTTCTTCTTCACGCCGGTGGCCGGGCACACCGTCGATCGCGTCGACCGGCGCAAGCTGATGATCGCGGTCGACGTGATGCGCACCGGCGCCTGCCTGCTGCCGCTTCTGGCCCGTTCGCCGGCGCTCCTGCCGTTCGCGTACGCCGGCGTCGTGCTGATCTCGATCGGCTCGGCGTATTTCGGTCCTGCATCACAGGCGGCGCTCCCGAACATCGTCACCAGCGAAGAGCTCGGGCCGGCGAACGTGCTGATGGGATCGACGTGGGGCGCGATGCTCGCGGTCGGCGCGGCGATCGGCGGACTGGTGACGGCGAAGTTCGGACGCGACGTGTCGTTCGTGATCGACGCGGCGAGTTTTCTTCTTTCCGCGTCGATCCTCTGGATGATGCGCGTGCCGTTTTCCGAGGCCCGCCAGGAGCATCACGAACCGCCGCCAATGCTCGAATCCGTTCGTGAGACGTTCCACTACGCCCGGTCCCATCGGCGAGTGCTTGCCCTGCTGACGACCAAGGGCGGTTACGGCGTTGCGGCGGGTGTGATTGCCATGCTGAGCATCTTCGGCAAGCAGGTGTTCCACGCCGGTGCGCTCGGCATCGGCCTTCTCTTCGCGTCCCGCGGCCTCGGCGCGCTCCTCGGCCCGTTCCTCGTTCGGGCGATCGCCACGACCGACGAAGCGCAGTACCGCTCGATCGTCTGGTGCGTCCTGCTCTTCGGCGCCGGCTACACCGGCCTGGCACTCTCGCCCACGCTCACCATCGGCCTCATCGCCATCTTCTTCGCACACCTCGGCGGCGGGGGATCGTGGCAGATCTCGTCGTACGGCCTGCAGCGTGAGACCCCCGATTTCATCCGAGGACGCGTCTTCGCCGCCGACTACGGATTCGTCACCCTGACGATGAGCGTGTCGAGCATCGTGACCGGGATAGTCGCGGATCGATTCGGCGCCGTCCTGGCGACGATGGCCACGGCATCGGCGGCGCTCCTGTTCGCGATCATCTGGGGCGCGTCGACCTGGCGGCTCTGGCGATAACCCGGGGCGGTTTCGAACGCGTTGCTCGGCAAGCCGGGCTGGTACACCCACTCGTCGAGTTGCAGGCGTTGCTCGAGGTCGGAGTCGCCGGCGGCCACACTCTGTCGGAGGAACTTCAGAAACGCCACGTCGTCGACGTAGTGCCAGGCGAATCGTGCGAAGTAGTCGCGCAGAAACCGGTCGAACGCGTCGCGCCCCACAGTCTCCTCGACGGTGTGAAAGAAGAGCGCTCCTTTGATGTATTGCGTCAGGCCAAAAAGCCCGACCGCGTTGTCGCCGGCTGACAGCGGATTGTGGAGAAGAGTCGAGCGCGATGGGGCGCTCTTCGCGTAGGAAACATAGGAATCGCGGCGTGCCGTCCAGAGGTTGTCGACCGCCTCTCTCCCGACGAACGGCTCGATCAAGCGGTACTGCAGATAGGAAGCAAGGCCTTCGTTGAGCCAGACGTCACTCCATGTCGCGAGTGTGACCATGTCTCCTCCCCAGGAATGGCTCAACTCGTGGGAAATGAGCGTCGATGGTGCGGCATCGGCGGTCACGGTCGAATCGATGAAATTGATGCCGGGGTTCTCCATGCCACCGCCGAATCGCGGCAGAAGAAGAATGTCGTAGCGGCGCCAGGGGTAAGGACCGCAGAGCGCTTCGCCGGCGGTCATGATGTCGGGAACGTATCGAAGTATCGTGCTGGCGTTGTCGATGAGCTCGGGCTCGGCGTAGAGGCCCGATCGCGCATCGAACGGTCGAAACTCCAGTCTGCCGGCGGCGAGCGCGATCAGGTACGCGGGCACTGAGCTTCCCATGTGGAACGAGTAGATGCCGGCCTCATTTGCGGCGATGGGATTGTTCTCCGCGGTCATCAACGCGAGCAGGCCTCCCGGAACGCGCAGCGTGGCGTCGTAGGTCACGCGGACAGCCGGCGTGTCCTGGATGGGAATCCACGTCCGCGCCCCGGTTGGCTCGTTCGTGCTGTAGGCGAGGGGCTGCTTCCCGCCGGCGGTCTCGGCCGCAGTTCTCCACACCAGCGCGAGCGCCTGGCTCGTCGTGTAATCGATCGTCACCGAGCGCGTGCCGGGCTCGATGTCGATCGTGAGCGGCGCTCCGTTGTTGGTCGCGGGACCGAGGGTGAATGGAGCTTCGGTTCTGCCGTCGCGTGTCACGCTTCGAATGACGAGGCCGCGCGTGTCGAGGATCAGCTTGCTCGTGCCGCTGAAATTCAAGATGTCGAGCGTGGCGGTGCCGCCGACCTGACGTTGATCGAAGTCGATGGTGAGATCGAGAGTGAGATGGCGGACGACGACCTTTGAAGGCTCGCTGAACGAGAAAACGTCCTGCGGCGGAGGAGGCAGCGGCAGCAGCCGGACCGCGCGTTCTTTGGCCGCAACGAACAGCGGGATGGCGAGGAGAATGAGAAGCGATTTGAGGCGCCGGCCGCCCATGGACGTACGGTAATCGTAGCGTGTTTCCGTGTGCTAGAGTCGCCGGCCATGATCGTCCGCCGCTTCCAGGGGAAAGAGCCGCGTTTCGGCGAGCGTGTGTTCCTCGCGGAAAGCTGCGCGGTCATCGGTGACGTCGAGCTCGGCGACGACAGCTCGATCTGGTATGGCGCCGTGCTTCGCGGCGACATTCACTACATCCGCATCGGCGCCCGATCGAACGTCCAGGACAACTCCGTGCTGCACGTCGAGCACGGAACGGGGCCGGCGGTGATCGGCGAGGAAGTCACGATCGGCCATTCCGCGACGGTTCACGGCTGCACGGTGGGCCGGGGAGCGCTGATCGGAATCGGCGCGAAAGTGCTGAGCCATGCCGAGATCGGCGAGCAGGCGCTCATCGGCGCCGGCGCCGTCGTCCAGGAGGGGATGAAAGTCCCGCCGCGCACGCTCGTCGTCGGCGTTCCGGCCCGCGTGAAGCGCGAGCTCTCCAAGGACGAACTGGCGCGGCTCGACCGCTCCTGGCGCAATTACGTCGAATACAAGAACGAGTACCTCAGGGGATGAACAGGGTCTACGCAGGGACGCTCCGCAAAGAAAACGTCGGCGACAAGGTCACGATCTTCGGCTGGGTGCAGAAGCAGCGCGATTTCGGCGAGCTGGTGTTCGTCGACCTCCGCGACCGCACCGGCATCGTGCAGGTCGTCGCCGACCAGCAGTTCGTTCCGGCCGACGTCGTGGCCGCCGCGAAAGAGCTGCGCAGCGAATTCGTCGTCCGGATCGACGGCGATGTGAAAGAGCGCGCCGAGTCACAGAAGAATCCAAAGCTGGCCACCGGTGAGATCGAGGTCGTGGCCACGACGATCGAGATTCTCAATCGCGCCGATACGCCGCCGTTCGCCATTGAAGACGACACCGACGCAGCGGAGGAGCTGCGGCTGAAGCATCGTGTGCTCGATCTTCGCAGGCCGTCGCTCGCGCGGAACCTCGTCCTGCGTCATCGCCTGGCGTTCGGCGTGCGCGAGTACATGAATGGGCAGGGATTCATCGAGATCGAGACGCCGATGCTCACGCGCTCGACGCCGGAAGGCGCGCGGGACTATCTCGTCCCGAGCCGCGTCCATCACGGGATGTTCTACGCGCTGCCTCAGTCGCCGCAGATCTTCAAGCAGCTGCTGATGGTCGCGGGGATGGATCGCTACTTCCAGATCGTCAAATGTTTCCGCGACGAGGATCTTCGTCGCGACCGGCAGCCGGAGTTCACGCAGGTCGACATCGAGGCGTCGTTCATCGACGAAGAATTCATCTTCTCGCTGATCGAAGGGTTGTTCGCGGAGATCTTCCCGCCCGCCGGGATTCCGGTCACGACTCCGTTCCCGCGGATGCGATGGCAGGAGGCCATGGATCGCTTCGGCATCGACCGCCCCGACATGCGCTTCGGCCTGGAGCTGGTCGACATCACCAAAGCGGCACAGGCCATCGCCTTCGATCCGTTCCGCAATGCGCAGACCGTACGCGGCATCGTCGTGCCGGGCGGCGCATCCATCTCTCGCAAGCAGATCGACGGATTCACCGAGGAGGCCAAGAAGCTCGGCGCCGGCGGGGTGATCTGGATCCGGTTCGATTCTCAGCGCGGCTCGTCGATCAAGAAGTTTCTCGACGACGCGGCCTTCGACTCCCTGCGCAACGCGCTGCAGGCGAGGGATGGCGACATGGCGCTGATCATTGCCGGAAAACAGCAGACCGTCTGGGATTCGCTCGCCGCGCTGCGCATCCGCGTTGCAAAAGAGCAGGGGATGATCCCCGAGGAGCAGTGGAAGTTCCTGTGGGTCACGAATTTTCCGCTGTTCGAGTGGGACGAGGAAACACAGCGCTGGTTCGCGCGGCACCATCCCTTCACATCGCCGGCGCTCGAGGATGTCGACAAGTTGGAGAGCGATCCCGGCGCGGTGTTCGCCCGCGCGTACGACGTCGTGCTGAACGGTCTGGAGCTCGGCGGCGGCAGCATCCGCATCAACCGCCCCGAGCTGCAGACGCGCATGTTCAACGCGCTCGGCATCAACGAGCAGGAGGCGAAGGAGCGCTTCGGATTCCTGCTGGAGGCCTTCCGCTACGGCGCACCGCCCCATGGCGGCATCGCCCTCGGCCTCGACCGCATCGCCATGCTCCAGGCGCGCGCGGAATCGCTGCGCGACGTCATCGCATTCCCGAAGACTGCCCGCGCGCAGGACCTGATGAGCGAGGCGCCGTCGCACGTGGACCAGAAGCAGCTGGATGAGCTTGGGATCGCGATCAAGAAATAGTCCGAGGACTCGTCATTGGATCGTTTCATCACCATCCACCAGGCTTCGGCGTCGTACCCGGTGTTCGTCGGGCGGGCGTTGCTCGCGAAGAGCGGCTCGCTCGTGCATCCGCGCGGGCGTGTGTTCGTAATCACCTCCGACACGCTTCGCTCGCGCTTCGGAACGAAGGTGGCGGAGTCGTTCGAGCCGGCGGCCACTGTGATCACGATGAGGGAAGGGGAGACGCACAAGACCCTATCGACCGCCGAGCACGTCGTCTCCGCTCTGCTCGAGAAGGGTGCGAAGCGCGACTCGATGGCAGTCGTCGTAGGCGGAGGCATGATCGGCGACACCGCCGGATTCGCGGCGTCGATTTTCCTGCGGGGCATCGACCTCGTGCACGTGCCGACGACTCTCCTCGCACAGGTCGACAGCTCCCTCGGCGGCAAGCTCGCCGTGAATCACGCCAAGGGCAAGAATCTGATCGGCAGCTTTTTCCCGCCGCGCGCGGTCATCAGCGATACGTCCGTGCTGACCACGCTTCCGGATCGCGAGCTCCTCAGCGGGATTTTCGAGGCGCTCAAAGGCGGCGTGATCGGCGACGTGTCGTTGTTCGAGTTGTTCGAGGCGTCGCCAGGTCTCGTCGTCGCCCGCGAGTCGGCCACGATCGACACGATGGTGAAGAAGGCGATTCAGGTGAAGGCGGTCATCGTCTCCGCCGATGAGAAGGAAGCCGATCTCCGGCGGCTGCTCAACTACGGTCACACGATCGCTCACGGCATCGAGGCGGCGATGAAGTACGAGGGCATCACGCACGGCGAGGCGGTGGCCTGGGGAATGATCGGCGCCAATGCCATCGCCGTGAAGCGCGGCCTCCTCACCAAAAGCGAGGCGAAGCGCATCGAGTCGGCGATCCGCACTTACGAGCCCTCGCCGCTGCCGAAGCTCGACAAGAAAGAGATTCTCGCGGCCACTGAGCACGACAAGAAGAACACCGGCACCGAGCGCGTGATGGTCTTTCCACGGCGAGTGGGGGAGTGTGTGGTGGTGAACGACGTGACGGAGAAAGAAGTGCGCTACGGCATCGAAGCCGTGCTCTAGGGAACCTCTGACAAGTCGTCATCCTGAGTCGGCGAAGCGCGACGAAGGATCTCAGGATCCGAAAACGCCTGCCATTTCGAGGTCCTTCGCCGTCTTCGCGGCTCTGGATGACGTGGCCAACGACTTGTTCAGAGCTTCCCGTGAGGTGTACCTCTGCGCAAGTCGTCATCCTGAGTCGGCGAAGCGCGACGAAGGATCTCAGGATCTGAAAACGCCTGCCATTTCGAGATCCTTCGCCGTCTTCGCGGCTCAGGATGACGTGGCCAACGACTTGTTCAGAGCTTCCCCTAGTGTCCTAGGCGGCGCGTTTCACCGGCAGCTTCACGACCATCGACGTTCCCACGCCTTCGATCGAGGCCACGCTGACCTCGCCGCCGTGTGCCTCGACGATCTGCTTCACGATGAAGAGGCCGAGACCCGTGCCACCGCCGCCGCGGAATGACTTCGTCCCCGTCTGCTTGTACTTGCCGAACAGGTTATCGATCTCGCCGGCCTTGATGCCCAGGCCGCTGTCGGTGACGGTGATGACGATGGAGTCGGGCATCTCTCCGTTGCGGATGATCTGGGCGCCGACCGAGATCAAGCCCTTCTTCGGCGTGAATTTCAGTGAATTCGAGATCAGGTTGATGATGGCCTGGGTGAGCTTCTCGACGCTTCCGACGATCTGCGGGACGTCGCGGCCATGTGCGGTCACGAGGAAGATCTCGTCGCGCGACGCCACCGACTGGAGGCTGCGGATGGCCCGTTTGAGCAGGCCTGCCACGCGCACCGGTTCTTTCTCGACGACGAACTTGCCCGACTGAATCTTCGAGAAATCGAGAATCTCGTTGATGAGATTCATCATTCGCTCGGACTCGCGCTGCGCTTCGGTGAGCAGGTCGGTGTACATCGAGTCGATCTTGTTGCCCTCCTGCGAGAGCACGAATTCGAGCGTTCCCTGGATTCCGGACAGCGGGCCGCGGAGATCGTGGACGATCTGGGCGGTGAAATCCGACTTGGCCTGCTCGGCCTGGCGCTGTTCGGTGACGTCTTCGAACCAGAGCGCGACCGACGGGTGACCGTAGTCGTCGACGTTGCGGATCTTGTCGGCGCGGTACGTACGGCCGGCGATGTCGACGTCGATCGAGCGCTGGTCGTCGCCCGGCAGGAAGAATCCCTGCAACCAGCCACGTTCGCCGGCGACGGCGCGTGCCGCTTCCTGCAGCCATGTCGGAACGCCGGTCCCGAACGCGCTCTCGAAGGCAGTGTTCCGCCAGTCGAGGGCCCCGGTCTCGTTGATGATCGCGATCGGCGACTTCAGGTACTGGGCGATCGTGTAGCGGCCGTCGGTCATTGCGGAATGGTGATGGCGCGCTCGTGCTGCAGCTTGGCCAGGTTGAACAGCGTGGTGAACGGGTCGAAGGGGCTCAGGATCATGAGTTTCGAGATATCCATGCGCCCGTCGATCAGCGAGACGAGGAATCCCTCCTGGGCGCTGAGGTTGAACCGGTCGAAGTTCGTCAGGAACTCCGCGCTGAGCTTCGGCACGGCCTGCATCCCTTTCGGGTGCTCGAGGTACTCCCGGACGATGGTGTTGCGCACGATCTCCACGTAGCCGCGGAGGGAAAGATCGCTCGGATAGGCGTTCCGCGCCTCGATCAGCTTCGCGTACGTGTGCCACGGGCCGTATTGCTTGAGGGAATCGCCGACGAGGCGAGCCCATTCCGGCGCCTGTGGGGGAGCCATGGGGACGGACGACATCGGTTTGATTCTAAACTAAGGACGTGACCGAACTACAAACCCCTCCTCGTCCGGGGCGCCCGGGACGAAAATCGCGCTTCTTGATGATCTTTGTTGCACTGGCGCTGGGAGTCCCGGCCGGATTCGTCTTCGCTCATGCCGTGCGGGTCCCGACCGTGAAAGCGCTCGAGGACTACCAGCCCGCCATCATCACGCGTGTGTTCGACCGCTTCGGTGTGCCGTACGCCGAGTATTCGATCCAGCGCCGCATCATCGTTCCGAAGCGGGACATGTCGCCGTACCTCGTCGACGGCATCATCGCGACCGAGGATGCGGATTTCTACAAGCACGGAGGGATCAGCCCCAAGGCCATCCTGCGCGCGGGCCTGAAGGACCTCATCGCCGGCCGGAAAGTGGAAGGCGCGTCGACGCTCACGCAACAGCTCGCGAAGCTGATCTTCCTCACGCCGGAAAAGAGCTGGCGACGCAAGATCAACGAGATCCTCCTCTCGATCCAGATCGAGAAGGACTTCACGAAAGATCAGATTTTCGAGCTCTACGCGAACCAGGTGTACTTCGGCCACGGCGCATATGGGGTCGAGTCGGCGTCGCGCCTCTATTTCGGCAAACACGTCAAGGATCTCTCACTGCCCGAAGCGGCGATGATCGCCGGAATCAGCAACCGCCCCGGCGCGTACAGCCCGATTTTGAATCCGGATGCTGCGCGCCGGCGGCGCGATCACGTTCTGCGCCGGATGCTCGAGGAGAAATACATCAACCGCGAACAGTTTCAGCAGGCCATCAGCACTCCCGTGGTCCTGGGCACGTACAAAGAGGAGTCGCCGCAGATCGGCGCGTATTTCGCCGAGGACATCCGGCAGTACATCGAGAGGAGCGAGAAGTTCGGCGTCGAGAACCTCTACCGCAGCGGACTGAAGGTGTTCACGACGCTCGACCTGCGGATGCAGCAGGTCGTGGAGAGCTCGCTGCAGCGCGGCCTGCGCCGGTTCGATCACGCGCACGGCTTTCGCAAGCCGGTCCGCAACGTGATCGCCGAGGGCGTCGATGCCGGGGCGTACAAGGATGCGAGCTGGAGCAACGAGCCTTACGCCGTCGACACGCTCTATCCCGGCGTGGTGATGAACGTCGACACGGAGCACGTATTCGTTCGCGTCGGCAAGGACGAGTTCGATCTGCTGCCGCCGAACTACGCCTGGACGCAGCGAAAGTCGATGTTCGGGTTTCTCAAGCGCGGAGATCTCGTCTACGTCCGGTTGACCGAGGATTCGAAGACGAAGCAGCGGTTGTGGATTCTCGATCAGATGCCCCAGGTTCAGGGCGCGGTGGTGGTGCTCGACGTCAAGACCGGCGACATCCGCGCGCTGACCGGCGGTTACGACTTCCAGATCTCAAAATTCAACCGCGCCACGCAGTCGCGGCGCCAGACCGGGTCGTCATTCAAGCCGTTCGTGTATGGGGCGGCATTCGAGAAGGGATTCACGCCTGCCGACACCCTTTTCGATGCGCCGATCGAGATCCCTGTCGGCAAGGACTTCTACGCCCCGAAGAACTACTACGGGAAATACTCGGGGATCGTGACCATCCAGAGGGCGCTGGAACTGTCGATCAACATTCCGGCGGTGAAGACGCTGATGATCGTCGGCGCGGACAAGGTCGCCGACTTCGCCCACCGCTGCGGCATCACCTCGGACCTCCCGAAATATCCATCGCTGGCGCTCGGCGCGGCCGGTGTCTCGCCGGTGGAGATGACCGGCGCGTACAACGTCTTCGTCAATCACGGCGTGTACGTGAAGCCGCGGCGGATCGTGCGGATCACCGATCAGACCGATCGCGTGCTCGAAGAACCGCCGCCGGAACTGTCGGAGGCGACGCAACCGCAGGTCGCTTACGAGCTCGCCTACATGATGAAGGGGACGGTCGACCGCGGCACGGCTTACGCCGCAAACGTGGTGGCCGATCCGATCGCCGGAAAGACCGGAACGACCAACGGCTACACCGATGCCTGGTTCATCGGATTTTCGCCGGAATACACGGTCGGCGTTTGGGTCGGCTACGACGATCCCAGCCGGTCCCTCGGTACCGGTGCGACGGGAGCCGCGGTGGCGCTGCCGATCTGGATCGACATCTTCAAACAGTTCGATTCCCTGAAACTGCGCACCCCGAAGCCCGATTTCGAGATGCCGCCCGGCATCGTCATCGTGCCGATGGATCTGAAGACGGGACGGCGCGGCTCCGGTCCGTGCTCACGCGTAGTGATGGAAGCATTCATCGCCGGGCAGGAGCCGGACAAGGATTGCAGCGGCGCGACGGTGGAAGTGAGCAAGCTGCCGTACTACCTCCAGCGGCCGTTCTACCAGCCGAAGGAACTGGAGCCGACGCAGACGGCAAACGACGCATCGGCGCAATCGGGTGAGGGAGGGGAGTCGCCTGCGCCGGGTGTGGACGAGAGTCCGGGGGATAAGCCGACGGTGCCGCCGCCCGCGCCATTACCGGTGCCGCCACCGACGACGACGACAGGGTGAAGGTCGTCGACCTACGTCGCCGGTACGTACCGCGTGATCATGTCGACCATCTTGTCGCGTGTCAGCGGTTTGCGCATCCAGGCGTTCGCGCCGGAGCTGGGGAACATCTCCTCGAGCGATTTCTCCGGAAGGTCGGAGATCAGCACGATGGGGATGTCTTTCTTGTTCGACTGTGACTTCAGCACTTCGCTGAGGCGGTTGCCCTTGATGCTGGGCAGGTTCACGTCCAGGAAGATGATGTCGGGGGTATTGCCGGCGAGCACGTGATTGAATTCGATCCAGCTCGACGCCGTCAGTACCGTACATCCTTCGCGCTCCAGAAGCGCGCGCCCGAGCTTGAGCACGAGCGGATTGTCATCAAGAATCAGAACGGTCACTTTCGCCAGCGGAGGCATTGCCTAGGTTTCCCTTCCCCAGAATTGTACGAGACCCAAGCCTGAGCGGGTGCCATGATACATTCAACGCGATCGATGCCCAGCGGAAATTTCGACCAAACGCAGCGCCGCCCTTTCCGCTTTCCGGCAGATTACTACCGTGCCTCCCTCTCGGAAGTGACGCCCATCCTGCCTCGATGGGTGCCCATCGGTTGTGGAACGGCGTCCGCGGTCATCCTCGTCCTGCTCTTCATCGGCGGTTCGCTCCTGACAGGATCGCACCTCGCCGAGTTCACGGACCTCGTCATCGGAACCTCCCTCGGCGAATTGCGATCGATGTACGCGCCGGACGTCATGCAATACGAGAAGGACCGCTTCGACACGGAGGTCGAGCGCATGCGCGCGGCCCTGCGCGACGGGAAGGTGCCGATGCAGAACGTGCAGCCCTTCATGCGTGGCATGCAGTCGTCGATCGCCGACAAACGCGTGACAGCCGAGGAGCTGGAGGCGCTCACGAAGACGGCGCACGACGCGGCGGAAGGGAAGAAGAAAGGGCTAAAATAGCCTCCCTCAACAAACGGAGAAGTCCATGAACGTTGGCCGTCGTGCGTTCCTCGTCTGCTCCGTCCTTCTCGTCCTCGCCGGCGCCGCAATCGCGGACAGCGGCGCAAATCACCAGGTACCAAACCCGCACTTCGGAGTGTCCGGGGGAAACATCCAGGACATGAGCCGGGCGTTCTGTTGTTCAGGAACACTGGGGTCCCTCGTCACGAACGGATATCCTGAGCAACAACCATGTGCTGGCCCGCGCTGATGCGGCGGTAGCCGGAGAAGACATCAGTCAACCGAGTCTCGTGGACAACAGCTGTCAGGTTCCGCCGATCGTCGCCGATTTCACCGTCGCCGCTCCGCTGGGCTCGAATGTCGACGCGGCTCTCGCCCAGCTTCGCCCCGGCGAGATGGACGCGACGGGATTCATCGAAGACATCGGCACCATCAGCAACGTTGTCGCGTCACCGGCCGTCGGCCTGGCCGTGGCGAAGAGCGGCCGCACAACCGGCCTCACGACCGGGACGATTGGTTCAATCAACACAAGCGTGAGCGTGCGCTATCAGAAGGGCTGCGGAAAGGGGAAGAAGTTCACGATCGGCTATACGAACCAGGTCGTGATCAATTCCACCACGTTCAGCGCAGGAGGAGACTCCGGTTCGCTGATTGTGACCAACGATTCCTGCCATCAGCCCGTGGCGCTTCTGTATGCAGGAAGCAGCTCCGCCACGATTGGCAACCCGATCGGAGAAGTTCTCAGCAAGGTCGGCACTGCACTCGGAACGCCTGTCAGTTTCGTCGGGGTCAATTGCGTCACGACTCCACTCCTCGTAGCGTCGACCGCCGCGGCGACACCCGGAGCACTCGACCATGCGCTTGAGGTTCTGTGGCGGAGGTCCAGTCCGATTTCATGTCGCGGCCGGGCGTGATCGGCGTCGGCGCCGGCGCCTCGGACACCGATCCCTCCTCGGGTGCGATTCACGTTTACGTCGACCGGACCAGCGGACAGCATCCCGTTCTGCCTGCTCAGGTCGAAGGCGTCAAGGTTCTCCAGATCTTCACCGATCCGTTCGTCGCGTACTAAAGCGATCGACATCGAGCCGGCCGGCGCTACACTGACCGGCTCGATGGATTTCAAGCTCACCTCTTCGTTTCAGCCGCAGGGCGACCAGCCCGAAGCGATCCGCCAGCTGACGGAGGGCGTCGTCCGCGGCGACCCGCATCAGGTGCTCCTCGGGGTCACCGGATCGGGAAAGACGTTCACCGTCGCCAAAGTCATCGAGGCCGTGAACCGGCCGACGCTGGTCTTGTCGCACAACAAGACCCTCGCCGCGCAGCTCTACCAGGAGTTCAGGAACTTCTTTCCCGACAACGCCGTCGAGTACTTCGTCTCCTACTACGACTACTACCAGCCCGAGGCGTACATCCCGCAGACGGATCTGTACATCGAGAAGGAGATGACGAAGAACGACGAGATCGACAAACTTCGTCTCGCCGCCACCAAAGCGCTGTTCGAGCGCCGCGACGCGATCATCGTCGCATCGGTCTCCTGCATCTACGGCATCGGCGAGCCGGAGCTTTACTACGGCATGCTCCTCTTCTTCGAGCGGGGAGCGGAGAAGCCGATGATCGAGTACCTCCGCAAACTGACGGAGATGCAGTACGAGCGCACTCCTTACGATCTCGCCCGCGGCCACTTCCGGGTGCGTGGCGATGTGCTCGAGCTCTGGCCGGCGTACGAGGACGACGCCGTGCGCATCGAGTTCTTCGGCGACGAGATCGACAAGATGACCCGGATCGATCCGGTGACCGGCCGCACGTCCGGCCGCGAATACGATCGGCTTGCTGTCTATCCGCGTACCCACTACGTCACGCCCCGGCAGCGGCTCATGCAGGCCATGGTGAACATCCGTGAAGAGCTCGACGAGCGCGTCGCCTTTCTCCGCGCCAATGACCGGCTGCTCGAGGCGCAGCGCCTGTCGCAGCGCACGCTGTTCGATCTGGAGATGATCGCCGAGCTCGGATTCTGCAACGGCATCGAGAACTATTCGCGCCATCTCAGCGGCCGCAAGCCGGGAGAGCCGCCGCCAACCCTCATCGATTACTTCCCGAAAGATTTTCTGATGATCATCGACGAGTCGCACCAGACCGTTCCGCAGGTGCGCGGGATGTGGGGCGGAGACCGCTCGCGCAAGGAAACACTCGTCGAGTACGGATTTCGACTTCCGAGCGCCATCGACAACCGCCCGCTCAGCTTCGATGAGTTCCAGGGAAAGCTCAACCAGATCATCTATGTCTCCGCGACCCCGGCGCCCTATGAGCTGGAGAAAGCCGGCGGTGTGTACGTCGAGCAGGTCATCCGGCCGACGGGCCTGCTCGATCCGGACCTCATCATCAGACCGGTGAAGGGTCAGGTCGACGATCTGATCGGCGTGATCAAAGAGCGCATGGCCAAGAACGAGCGCGTCATGGTCACGACGCTCACCAAGCGGATGGCCGAGGACCTCACGCGCTATCTGATGGAGCTGGGCATCAAGGTGAACTACCTCCACTCCGATGTGGAGACGCTGGAGCGCATCGCCATCCTGCGCGATTTCCGCACCGGCGTGTACGACGTGCTCGTCGGCATCAACCTGCTGCGCGAAGGCCTCGACATTCCGGAATGTTCGTGCGTGGCCGTCCTCGATGCGGACAAGGAAGGATTCCTCCGCTCGGGGACGTCCCTGATCCAGACGATCGGCCGAGCCGCGCGCAACGTGAACGGCATCGCCATTCTCTACGCCGACAAGATCACAGACTCGCTGAAGTTCGCGATCGACGAGACCAACCGCCGCCGCGAGATTCAGAGGAAGTACAACCAGGAGCACGGCATCGAGCCCGCGACGGTCATCCGGGCGGTCGATTCCGACCTCGTGAAGATGGCCAACCTTGATTACTTCGAGATCCCCGGCGCACCGAAGAAGCTCGACATGGTCGCCGACGAGGACATCGACAAGGCCATCAGCCGGCTGCAGAAAGAGATGAAGGAAGCCGCCAAGAATCTGGATTTTGAGAAGGCCGCGGAATTGAGAGATCGGTTGAAGGAACTGAAGGAGCTGAGGATTTTCGTATAGCGCGCCACTCAGGGACGCCAGGACTCGGGGACTGGGAGTGCTGCACCTCGGGTCCTCGGGGCTTCGTGTCCTATCGTGAATAGGTGCGCCGAATTCTCCACAAATCCCCAAGCGCCCTTAGAAAATCCATCCCGCGCACCTTCGACCCCTTCACATCGTGCCACTCGCGAATGGGTAACTCGTAGATCGCGCGGGCGGCGGCATCGCGCCCGCGCTGCTGGACCAGCCGGGCGATGATCTCGACGTCGAAGATCCACCGTGACAGGAACGGCTTCGCGAAAATCTCGCGCATGGCGTCGCTCACGCGGAAGAGCTTCGCGCCGCACTGCGTGTCGTAGACGGCGAGCCCCAGGGTGGAGGAGATCAGAGTGGCGCCGACGCGGCCGATGTAGTGGCGGCGCGCCCGGCGGCTGATGTTGCGGCCGAGGAGCCGGACGCGGGCGGCAAAAACCATCTCCACCTCGGGGCGCGACTCGACGATCTCCAGGAAGAGCGGGATCTCGGAGAGCGGCGTGGCGAGATCGGCGTCCCAGAAGCCCACCAGCTCCGCCTGGCGCTCCATCGCCTGCACGATTCCGCGCCGGACCGCTTCCGCCTTTCCGCTGTTTCTTTCGAGGTTGAGGATCGAGAAGCGGGAAGGATCGGACGCCCGGAGCGATTCGAGGACCTTCAGCGTGCCGTCGCGGCTGCCGTCGTTGACGAACAGGAACTCGATCCCCGGGACCGCGCGAAATGCGTCGACAGGGAGGCGATGCTCTTCGTTGTAGCAGGGGACGACGATGGTTAGGCCCAAGCGGGGTGCATTGTCGCCTAAAATGTCCACGCCACTGACTCGTCAATATATTGACCAGTCAGCGCGTTGACTTCGCATGGACCTCCGCCACGTCTCCGCCAACGTCCGCGGCCGCCTTCTCTACGAGCGGCGCGATCCGGCCCGTCTGCTGGTCGGATTTCACGGCTACGCTCAGACCGCAGAGATCCACATGGCCGACCTGCAGCGGATCGAGGCCGTGGAGGAGTGGTCGGTCGCGGCCGTCCAGGCACTGCATCCTTTCTATACGCGCAGCGAGACAACCGGCGCGTCGTGGATGACACGGCAGGATCGGGAAATCGCCATGGCCGACAACATCGACTACGTCCGCCGCGCGGTCGGCAGCCTGCCCCGACCGGAAACTCTCGTTTTCCTCGGCTTCTCGCAGGGCGTGGCCATGGCATATCGCGCCGCCGCCGACTTCGCCTGGCGCTGTCATGGACTCATCGCCCTCGGCGGCGACGTCCCTCCCGATGTTGCACAAGAAGGTGTGCACCTTCCTCCGGTGTTGCTCGCTCGTGGAAAAGAGGACGACTGGTACACTGCCGAAAAGCTCGAGAAAGACTTGAGGTTTTTGCGCGGTGCAACCGACCTGACCACCTGCCTCTTCGAAGGCGGTCACGAGTGGTCGGATGAGTTCCGCGCGGCTGCAGGACGATTTCTTGCGTCATTCTGAGCGCCGAAGAGCGCGAAGAATCCGGGCGGCGGCCGGTTCCACCGCCCGGATTCTTCGCCGTCTTGGCGGCTCAGAATGACGGGGAAGGCGCTTCTTGTTGTAGTCCCGCCGATGTCCGATTCCCGTCTCGAGCGCCTCAAGGCGCGCGGCAAAGAGCTTCCCGACAGTCCCGGCGTCTACCTGCACAAGAATGCGGACGGCGAGGTCATTTACGTCGGGAAGGCGCGCAACCTCAAGAACCGGGTCAACTCCTACCTGGTCGGCAAAGGGGTGCGCGACCCGAAGACGTTCTCGCTCGTCGCCGAGATCGAGACGATCGACTTCGTCACGACGAACAACGAGCTCGAGGCCATCCTTCTCGAAAACAATCTCATCAAGGCCCACCAGCCGCGCTACAACATCCTCCTCCGCGACGACAAGACGTACCCGTACCTCAGGGTCACGCTGTCCGAGGATTTTCCGCGCGTCGTCTTCACGCGTCGTCTCGACAGGAAAAAGGGCGATCTGTTCTACGGGCCGTTCTTCGCCGGCACTGCACGCCGGTTGCTGAAGCTCGTCGCAGACCAGTTCAAGCTTCGAAGCTGCGACCTCGACATCGCCGACGGCAAGAGCGCGCTTTCGCGCCCCTGTCTTTACTACGACATGCACCAGTGCCTCGGCCCGTGCGTCGTGGGGCTGACCACGCGCGAGCTGTACCGCGAGATGGTCGACGACGTCGTCCTCTTCCTCGGCGGCAAATCGAAGGAGCTGCAGGATCGCCTGAGCCACCGCATGTACGCGGCGGCCGAAGGGGAGAATTTCGAGCTGGCCACGTACTACCGCGACCTGATCCGCACGGTCGAGCGCGTGCAGGCCGAGCAGCAGGTCGCCTCTGCCGAAGAGGAAGACGCGGATGTCTGGGGTCTCTACGAAGAAGGGAAGGACATCGCCGTGCAGTTGTTCGTCATCCGCGACGGCAACGTCGTCGATCGCCGCGAGCTGTTCTGGGAGAAGGTCGACGAGTACCAGCCGGGCCATTTCCTCAGCGAAGTCCTGCAGCGGTACTACCAGGACAATCTCTTCATCCCGCGCGAGATCCTGATTCCGTTTGCCGTCGAGGACGAGGATCTGCTCACCGACTGGCTCACGCAGCAGGCGGGGCGCAAGGTGCAGCTGCGCGTTCCGCAACGTGGAAAGGGTGTCGACCGCGTCGAACTGGCGAACCGCAACGCCCGCTTGTCGCACGAATCGCGTTTCCGGAAATCGCAGCAGGACCGACTGCAGATCGCCGCAACGCGGCTCGGCCAACTGCTCGGCGCAGGCAGCGAGATCCAGCGCATCGAGTCGTTCGACATCTCCAACATCCAGGGGAGCGATTCGGTGGCGGGAATGGTCGTTCTCGATCGCGGAAAGTTCGACAAGAACCAGTACCGGGTCTTCAACATCAAGACCGTCGTCGGCGCGGACGATTTCCGCTCGATGGCGGAGGCGGTCGACCGGCGCTACCGCCGTGTTCTCGACGAGGAGAAATCGCTTCCCGATCTGATCCTGATCGACGGCGGCCGCGGCCAGCTCAACGCCGCGCTCACGGCGCTCAATCGCCTCGGCGTCGAAGGCATCACCATCGCCGGCCTGGCCAAGCGGGAAGAGGAGATCTACGTTCCCGATCGCGAGGAGCCCATCCGTCTCGAGCGCCGCGATCCGGCCCTGCAGTTGCTGCAGATGGTTCGCGACGAGACGCACCGCTTTGCGGTCTCGTCGCATCGGCGCCGCCGGTCGAAGCGCGTGCTGCACAGCGAGCTCGACGATCTTCCGGGCATCGGCGAAAAACGCCGGCGACTTCTGCTCGAGCGGTTCGGCAGCGTGTCCGGTGTGAAGCAAGCTTCGGCTCAGGACCTGATGCACGTCCTTGGAAAAAAGGTGGGGCAGTCGTTGTATGACGAATTGCACACGTAAATGCGTGCGATAATTTGCAGTGGTCTGAAAGCTGAAAGCTCAGAGCTGAGAGCTGGGCGGGCGGGGGCGTAATGTTAGAAGGCGAAATCCGCGACATCGATCTCGTCGCGCGTCTTGTCGAGTTGTGGCGCGAGCAGTTCACCGGCGCCATCCGCTTCGAGAACGACGGAATCATCAAGATCATCTACTTCAAGTCGGGCGACGTGCTCTCGGCGAGCACGAACGATCGCGCCGACAGCGTGGACGAGATCCTGATGAAGGCCGGCAAGGTGAGCCGCGACCACGTCAAACAGGCCCTGGCCAAGCGCAAGGAAAGCGAGACCCTCGGCGACACGCTGCTCAACCTCGGATTCATCACCCGCAAGGAGCTGACCTGGGCCCGGCGCGTGCAGGTCGTCGGCGTGATCCGGTCGATCGGCGAATGGCCCGCGGGCTCTTACACGATCGTCGAAAACTATCTTCCGAAACGCGACGAGGGAACCATCTTCCCGCTGCCGCAGATCGTCGTGGAGCTGGTCGTCACCGACCAGGATCGCCCGAAATACGAGCGCGCGCTCGAGAGCGGCTCCGCGGTGTTCGCGAAGGCTCCGGGCTTCGACGAGACATTCTCGAAACTCGGCTTCAACGAAGAGGCCGCGGCGGTGACCGGGCAGGTGGATGGGATGAGGACGGCGGCGGAGGTCGCAGCCGCATCGCACCAGGATGCTTTCAACGCCTACAAGCTGATGCACGCGCTGACCGTGCTGGGTCTGCTCAATCGCATCGGTGAGCCCGCCCCCACTGCGGCCGGAATGGATCTCGGGGCCGCTGTCCCGGACGAGCTTGCTGCCAGTCACGACGCCGGCAACTTCGAGAACGTTGGCGTCGCCGACGCCGCCGATGCGTGGACCGGTCCCATGCCGAAGTTCGATCTCGCCGACGAAACCGGACCGGGCCAGGAGACGACGCCCCTGGGAACTCCCGCGCCGCCGGTCCTCCCGCCCGAACCGGAGCCCGTTGCCGCTGCGGCACCTGAGCCGAAGATGCCGTCGTGGGATGTCGCCCCCCCAGGAGCGGCACCGGTCGTGGCGCGGGCACCGGAGCCGTCGGCGGAGCCGGCCGAAGAACCGCAGTGGGGATTCGACGAGGCACAGATCGAGACCGCGCGCAAGGCGAGCGTTCCCGTCGCGGCGGCGGCAACGCCCGCTGCCACCACGCCGTCTCGTCCGGCACGCGACTACTCCTCGACGGCATCGATGGCCAGGCGTCCAACGGTTTCGCGGCCGTTGCCGAAGAAGAAGAAAAAGAGCCCCCTCGGATTGATCGTCACGTTGATGGCGATCTTCATCGTCGCCGGAGTCGGGTACTTCGGATTCATGTGGTGGAACGCGCGCAACGCACCGGCGCCTGCGCCGGTGACGACAACGAGACCGCATCCGGTCGTGCCGAAACCCGTTCCGCCGCCGACGACAGTAACGACCGCGAGTGTCGAGCCGACGACGACGGTCGCGCCTGGGCCTGTTCCGGTCACCGCGACTCACGCTCCCGCGCCGCTTCCGCCACTTCCCCCGGCTCGAGCCGGGGCTCCATCCGATCGCGAGCGCTACGAAGCGATGGCTCGCGAGTTCGCGGCATCTCCGAACGCGAAGTTCACAGTGCAGTTCGAGATCGTCTGCGAGCCCTCCAACATCTCGAAGGCACTGCGTGAGGGAGGGACGAACGTCTGGTTCGTGCCGATCTCGCTCAAAGGGCGGTCGTGCTATCGCGTGTTCTGGGGCCGCTACCCGACGCGTGATGCAGCCGAGCGCGCCATCGGCGACGTGCCGGCGTCGTTGCGCGAGGCGAAACCTGCCGTGGTGACGGTGCCCCAGCCATGACCAACTTCTTCACCGCCGTCGGCCTCGGATTCGGTGCAGGGGTGAACTCGTACGCCACGCTCCTGGTGTTCGGTCTGTTGGCGCGCTGGAAGCCGGGGATGTTTCACAGCGAGGTGGCGACGTTCTTCGCGTCGACGCCTGTGCTCATCACGGTTGGTGTTCTCTATTGCATCGAATTTTTCGCCGACAAGATCCCGGCCATCGATCACGCCTGGGACGTGATCCACACGTTCATCCGTCCGGCGGCGGGTGCGCTCGTGGGATGGGCGGCCACCTCGCAGGACGTGCCGAAGGGAATGGTGATCATCGCCAGCATCGTCGCGGGCGGCGCGGCGCTGACGACGCACACGGCCAAAGCATCGTTGCGCATGGCCAGCACGGCCACGACGGCCGGGCTCGGCAATCCACTTCTCTCGATCGTGGAGGACATCTTCGCGTTCGTGAATGCCATCCTGTCGATCTTCCTGCCATGGATCGTGCTCGCCGTCGTTGTGCTGGTCACGGTGTTCTTCATCGGCGTTTCCAGACGCTACAAAAAGCGAGATGCTTTTTGATGTCGGCATGCCGACATTTTTTCTAACATCTTTAAATAGCAAGCATTTAACTGCATCAATTTTGATGGGGGATCGGTGACCGCCGTCCACGACCCCCGACCCCGGGATTCATCCGGCGGCAATCCTTGTTACCTCGACATGTGGAGCGGATCGGAGGATCGCCGCCATCGGGCGGAGGAAAGTCCGAACTCCAACGGGCAGCAGGCTGGCTAACGGCCAGGCGCGGCAACGCGACGGAAAGTGCAACAGAAAACAAACCGCCGACCCCGACGCTGAGCGCAAGCGAAGCGGCGGGAGGTAAGGGTGAAACGGTGCGGTAAGAGCGCACCGCGTCCCGCGTGAGCGGCGACGGCACGGCAAACCCCCTGCGGAGCAAGACCAAATAGGGAAGCATTGGAACCGCCCGTTTCCACAAAAAGCTTCCGGGTAGGTTGCTCGACCACCGCGGCAACGCGCGTGGCAGATGAATGATCCTCACCTCGTGAGGGGAACAGAATTCGGCTTACAGATCCGCTCCACACTTTTGGCCCGTCCATCGCAGTATCCTCGACCCGTGGGTCCACGCAACAAGGTTCCAACGGCAGTGCCCCTGCCCTTGATTCGCCCGCGCGCGATCACGCGAAGCTCTCATATTGCCGTACTTGCGGCTTCATCGCCCTCGGAGCTCCCCAGGATCGAAGAGGCACAACGGCACCTCGAATCGCAGGGCCTTCGTGTCACTCTCGCTGACAATCTTGGTCACCAGCACCGCGGGTACCTCGCCGGCACGGATGACGAGCGGATCGAAGAGTTCAACCGTTTCATGAGGTCTCCGGAGTACGACGCGTTTTTCTTTTCGCGCGGCGGCTATGGAGCAATGCGCATCCTCGAACGCATCGACTACGACGCGATCCGCAATGACCCGCGTCCGATCGTCGGCTTCAGCGACGTCACGGCGCTGCATCAGGCGATCGCGCTTCATGCGCGTGTGGCGACCTTTCACGGGCCGATGCTCAATCTCGATTTCTACGACCAGCTCTCGCCCGAGCGCGAGCGGTGGCTCTGGTCCATGCTCGCGGGCGAAGCCCCGCTCACGGTTCGCTTTCAAGCCACCGACGTGGTCTGCGAAGGCGATGCGGAAGGAATTCTCTTCGGCGGTTGTCTGTCGCTCACCACGGCGCTCGCGGGAACTCCGTACGACTACTGGGTGCACGGCGGAATCTGGTTCTGGGAAGATGTCGACGAGCCGCTGTATCGCATCGATCGTATGTTGACCCACCTGAGGCTGTCTGGCAGAATCCGCGCGATCCGCGGAGTGATCATCGGCAAGCTGAAGGGGTGCGGGAGTGAGGAGGAGCTCGACGCGTTGCTGCGCGAGTTCTTCGGGTCAGACGGCATTCCGGTCGTCCGCAACATGCCCTTCGGTCACCTTGGAGACAATCTCCTGATGCCGATTGGCGCACCGGTCCGACTCAGCACCACCGACAATACGTTCACCATCACAGCGCCCGCCGTGGAGCGCGGGTAGGCAGCAATGGCCGTTTTCAAAACAACCGCAGGCAAGGATCCCGTCAGGGAATCGACCGCCACCTACCAGGCCGGCGACATGATGTTCTCCCAGGGCGACCTCGGCACCGACATGTTCATCATCCAGGAGGGCGAGGTCGAGATCATCAAGCACATCAACAACGAGTCGCACATCCTCTCGCACCTGGAGAGGGGGGACTTCTTCGGCGAGATGGCGCTGCTCGAGAACGTGCCGCGCTCCGCCGATGCCGTTGCCAAGACCGAAGTGAAAGTGCTGGTGATCAACGGGTCGCGCTTCGACGAGATGCTGCGCAAGAACCCCGAGATCGCCGTCCGCATCATCCGCAAGTACTCCAAGCGCCTGCGCGAGGCGAACCTGCTGCTGGAGCGTCTCGTCGGACGCGAAGTCGACGCCGATCACGCGGCACTCGACGCCACGCGGCTCACACCGCCGGGAAAGGCGACGCGTTACCGCCTCGTCGACGTCGCCACCGGCACCGCGTTCTTCTTCAGCAACGGCGACGAGACCACGATCGGCCGCGCCGATCCGGTCACCGGCATCCTTCCCGACATCGACCTCACCGCCGTCGACACCAACCGCTCCGTGTCACGCCGCCACGCCAAGATCATCAAGTCCGGCGACGAATACCACGTGCTCGAGGAAGTGGGCACTGTGAACGGCACCTTCGTCAACGATCAGCGCATCCCGACGGGAGTGCCCGTGACGCTGCACAACGGCGATCTGGTCAAGATCGGGCTGGTTTCGATGAAGGCGGTGTTTGACTGAGCGGGATTCGGTGTTCGGGATTCGGGCCACCACCCACCGAATCCCGAATCCCGAATCCCGTCTACCAGGCGTAGACGCCCGCACGTGCCTCAAAATGTGCACGTGAACCTCACGCCGGCCACGCCTGTCCAATTCATCAAAGGCGTAGGCGAAGGCCGCGCCAGAGTCCTTCAGGCCGCCGGCATCGAGACCGTTCGCGACCTGCTCTACTTCTTTCCGTTCCGCTACGAGGACCGCCGCCATCCCACGCGCATCGCCGATGTGGGCCGCAAACTCGATCAGCCGGTTCTGCTGCGTGGGCGCGTCGTGTCGGCCGCGTCGAAGACCTCGCCGGTGAAGCGGATGAAGATCGTCGAAGCCATGTTCGACGACGGCAGCGGGACCGTGATGCTGGTGTGGTTCAACCAGCCGTATCTCGCCGACCAGATCAAGCGCGGCGACCATCTCATGGTCTACGGGCAGCCGCGCCTTTCCAGCTATGGCCGGCTGCAGATCGAGAGCCCGGACTGGGAAAAGATCGACGAAAACGACGAAGGCGAGGGGCGGATCGTCCCGATTTACTCGAAGGTGGGGAACATCCCTCCCAAGGCGCTGCGCCGCATCATCGACCTGGCTCTCGAAGCATCGGGTTCCCTCGACGACACCATGCCTCCCGAGATCCGCCAGCGCCTCGGCGTCATCGGTCTCGTCGACGCCGTGCGCACCATTCACCATCCGCGGGAGCTGACGCCGGAGTTTCTGAGCGTTCGCTCACCCGAGCATCTCCGCATCATCCTCGAGGAGTTCTTCACGTTTCAGCTCGTGCTGCGCGTGCGCCGCGCGGCCGACGAGGTGACAAAGAAGAAGAGGAAGGTGGAGATCGACGACGAGCTGCGCGCGGAGGTGAAGAAGATCCTGCCGTTCCGCCTCACGGGTGCACAGAAACGTGTGCTGCGCGAGATCGCCGGCGATCTGCGCAGCGACCGCCCGATGTACCGGCTGCTGCAGGGCGACGTCGGCAGCGGCAAGACCATCGTGGCGCTGATCGCCGCGATCATCATGATCCGCAACGGCTATCAGGTGGCGCTGCTGGCGCCGACGGAGATCCTGGTCGAACAGCACGACCAGCGTATTCGTCAACTAGTTGACCATGCGGTCACCGTGGCCAAAGCCACCGGCTCGATGACCGCCGCCGAGCGCCGCACGCTTCTGGCCGGGCTGCGCGAGGGCGTCATCCACCTCGTCGTCGGCACGCACGCGCTGCTCGAGGAGAAGGTCGTGTTCAAGTCGCTCGGTCTGGCCATTGTCGACGAGCAGCACCGGTTCGGCGTCGAGCAGCGCCAGCGCCTTTTCGCCAAAGGCGATCTGCCTGACATCCTGGTCATGACCGCGACGCCCATCCCGCGCTCGCTGGCCCTGGCCATGTTCGGCGATCTCGAGCTCTCGGTCATCGACGAGCTCCCGCCGGGACGTCAGCGCATCAAGACCGTCGTGCGCTCTTCGTCGGCGGTCGAGCGCGTCTATGACTTCATCGACGACGAGATCGACTCCGGCGCGCAGATCTATGTCGTCTATCCGCTGATCGAGGAGTCGGAGAAGCTGAATCTCAAGCCCCTCACCGAAGGGTTCGACTCGATCCGCCGCCGTTTTCCGAAGCGCAACGTGGCGATGATGCACGGCCGCATGTCGGCCGGCGAGAAAGAAGAGACGATGGCGAAGTTCAAGCGCGGGGAGATCGACATCCTCGTCGCCACCACCGTCATCGAAGTCGGCATCGACGTCCCCAACGCATCGGTCATGCTCATCGTGGAGGCCGATCGCTTCGGCCTATCGCAGTTGCACCAGCTGCGCGGCCGAGTGGGGCGAGGAGAGCGGAAATCATGGTGCATCCTCGTGCCCAACGCGAACACCGCCGAAGACGCCATGCAGAGGCTGAAGATGTTCGAGGAGACGCGTGACGGCTTCGACGTCGCCGAGCGAGACCTCCAGCTGCGAGGTCCCGGCGAGTTTCTCGGAACGCGGCAGTCGGGTGTACCGCGATTCCGGTTCGGGAACATCCTCCGCGATCACGACCTGATGGAGAAAGCGCGCGACACGGCCATCGAGATCGTGGAGAAGGAAGGGCCGGCGCACGCGGAAGAGATCGCCAGACGGATGCTTGGCGCTGAGGTCGACGTGATTCGAGACTAGGGGTTTGGAGCTCGGGGTTCGGGGTTTGGAGTTCGGGGTTCGCTGGTCCTGATCCCGCTTTTGCTAAACTGCGCCGTCATTTCCGAACTCCGAACAGCGAACTCCGAACCCCGAACTCCGAACAGCGAACCCCAATGAATCAATACGTCCTCAGCGGCCTCCGCCCCACGGGCCGCGTCCATCTCGGCAACTACTTCGGTGCGGTGCGCAACTGGGTGCGGCTGCAGGACAGGTACCGTTGCTTCTACTTCGTGGCCGACTGGCACGCGCTGACCTCCGACTACGCGGACACGTCGAAGATCCGCCCCTCGACATTCGATGCCGTCGCTGACTGGATCGCCGCGGGGATGGATCCGCAGAAGTCGACGATCTTTCTTCAGTCGGCGGTCAAGGAGCACGCCGAGCTGCACCTGCTCCTGTCCATGGTCACGCCCGTTCCGTGGCTCGAGCGCGTGCCGACGTACAAGGACCAGCAGGAGCAACTCCAGGACAAGGACCTCAACACGTACGGTTTTCTCGGATATCCGCTGCTCCAGACCGCGGACATCATCGTGTACCGGGCGAACTTCGTCCCGGTGGGTGAGGACCAGGCCTCGCATCTCGAGCTGTCGCGCGAGATCGTGCGCCGCTTCAACAATTTCTACGGCGACGTTTTCCCCGAGCCCCAGCCGTTGTTCACGGAAACACCGAAGGTTCCGGGGCTGGACGGGCGCAAAATGTCGAAGTCGTACGGCAACACGATCGGCCTGACCGCCAGCGCCGACGAGATCCGCGCGCTGGTCATGACCATGTTCACCGACCCGAACCGTATCCGCCGAAAGGATCCCGGCAATCCCGACATCTGCAACCTGTTCCAGTTCCACAGGCTCTTCTCGGATGAGGCGACGATCAAGCGCGTCGATCACGACTGCCGTACGGCCCAGATCGGGTGCGTGGACGACAAGAAGCTCATCGCCGAGATCATGATCGAGCAGCTGCGGCCGATCCGCGCCAAACGCGAGGAGATCGACCGCAATCCGGACATCGTCTGGAACGCATTGCGCGACGGCAACGAACGCGCGCGGGCGCGCGCGGCCGAGACGATGGACGTGGTGCGCAAGGCCATGAAGATCGATTTCCCCGAACTCCGATGACCGACGAGCTCAAGAACGATGTCGAGGCACAGGAGACCGACGAGTCCGCCTACAAGGTCACGCTGCCGTCCTTTCACGGGCCGCTCGATCTTCTGCTGCACCTCATCAAGAAGAACGAAGTCGACATCTACGACATCCCCATCGCGCTGATCACCGATCAGTTCAACGAGTACCTCGATGCCATGGACGATTTCGATCTGGAGATCGCCGCCGACTACGTCTACATGGCCGCGCTGCTGATCCACATCAAGTCGCAGATGCTCCTGCCGCGCGACGAGAACGCGGCCGAGATCGAGGATCCCCGCAAGGAGCTCGTCGACCGTCTCCTCGAGTATCAGCGTTTCAAAGCGGTGGCGGAGAGCTTCGCCGAGCTCGATGTCCTGCGCATGGGGATGTGGTCGCGGAAACCGACGCTGCTTCCCGGAGCCGACGGATCCGAGATCGACATGAGCGAGGTCTCGCTGTTCGATCTCATCGATGCGTTCCGCACGGCGCTGAACCGGTACAAGATCAATCACCCTCAGGCCATCGAGCTGCAGCGCACGATTCACAAGGTCTCCGAGAAGATGGCCGAGCTGTATGAGAAGGTGAAGGGGACTCCCATCCGGCTGCAGTGGTTTCTCGAGGGCCGCGACCGCAACGAGCTCATCGCCATCTTCCTCGGCACCCTCGAGCTGGTACGGCTGGGCGGGATCTCGCTGCAGCAGTCGGATCCTTTTGGAGAGATCCTGATTTCAAAGACGGACAACGAGATTGATCCGGCTTCCTTTGCAATGTTCGATCACTAGAACTGAGAACCCGATGGACGCAAACGAATTGAAAGCCGCTCTCGAAGCAATCCTGTTCGTGAGCAACGAGCCGGTGAAGCTCGACGATCTCGCCGCGGCGTTCGAGGAGAGTCCCGAGGCGATCACCGCACAGCTCGAGGAGATCCGGAAGACGTTCCAGACCAACGTCGGCGGATTCATGCTCGAGCAGGCGGCGGGCGGATGGCGTCTGGCCACGGGAGCGCAGCACGATCCGATCCTCAAGAAGTTCTTCGCCAAGAAGGGGGAGAACCGGCTATCGATCGCCGCGCTGGAGACGCTGGCCATCATCGCCTACCGTCAGCCCGTCACGGCGCCGGAGGTCTCGGAACTTCGCGGCGTCAATTCCACGGCCGTGATTCGCACGCTTCTTGAACGTCGGATGATCCGAGTGTCGGGACGGAAAGAAGTCGTGGGCAGCCCGTTTCTCTATCGCACCACGCGCGAGTTCCTCGTTCATTTCGGATTGAACGACATCCGCGACCTGCCGCGTCTCGAGGAATTCGGCGATCTCATCGGCGAGTCGATCGGGGAAGATGTGGTCGCCGCGATCAACGCCGCACCCGAGCCCGACTACGCATCGATGAGCGAGGAAGAGCAGGTCGAGTTAGAATCGACGGCAAGCAGCGAACAACAGCACGAGTGATGGAACCGGAGCGACTGCAGAAAATCATCGCCCACGCGGGATTCGCGTCACGACGCGAAGCGGAGGTGATGATCCGGGAGGGACGGGTCACGGTCAACGGCCGTGTCGTCACCGAGCTCGGGACCAAGGCCAATGCCGGACGCGATCACATCAAGGTCGACGGCAAGCTGATCACTCACGCCGAACCGCACCGTTACATCCTCCTCTACAAACCGAAGGAAGTCGCATCGACCGTCAACGATCCGGAAGGGCGCAGGACGGTGATCGATCTGGTTCGCGGCGTGCGCGAGCGCATCTATCCCGTGGGCCGGCTCGACTATCAGTCCGAGGGGCTGCTGTTGCTGACGAATGACGGAGATCTCGCGTACGAGGTCGCGCACCCGAAACACGGATCGGTGAAGACCTATCACGTGAAAGTGCGCGGCGTCGTCGACGACCGTCTCGTCGGAAAGCTCGAGCGCGGAATCACCATCGATGCGAAGCGCACGGTCCCGTGCGAGATCCGCTACATGAAGACGACCGCGCGCGCCGGAGATGAAGCAGGCAACAGCTGGTACGAAGTGAAGCTGCGCGAAGGCCGCAATCAGCAGATCCGAAGAATGTTCAAGGCCATCGGCCATCCGGTGATGAAGCTGCGTCGCGTGGGCATCGGGCCGATCGCGGACCCGAACCTTCAACCCGGCGAGTGGCGCGAGCTGACCAAGCATGAAGTGAAGATGCTGGCCACGATGAAAGAACCGAAGAAGGCCCCCAAGCCCCGCCACGTCACGAAACGGCGTGGAGCGGCGGCCGTCATCGGCCGCCGGACGTCGGGCGGGGACGCCCGTCGCTCCACGAAGAAACGCACATCGGCACGTACGCGTTGACGAAGCCTCTCATCGTCGCGATCGACGGTCCTTCCGGAGTCGGAAAGACAACGACCAGCAAGCTCGTCGCGCGCGAGCTCGCCATTCCGCACATCGACACCGGCGCAATGTATCGCGCCATCGGCTTGCAAGCGCGGCGCGAAGCGATCGACACGCACGATGCGGCCGCGCTCGAGCCGCTCGCGCAGCGGACGCGGATCGAGTTTGTCCCCGGCGATCCGCCGAGGGTCATCCTCGACGGGGAAGACGTCACGGCTCTGATCCGCACGCCGGACATCAGCATGGCCGCCAGTGACGTTTCATCGATTCCGGGCGTCAGGCGCGTGCTCGTTCAGCTGCAACGCGAGCTCGGGCATCGCCAGGGGGGCGTGCTCGAGGGGCGCGACATCGGCACGAAAGTCTTTCCGGACACGCCACATAAGTTCTTTCTCACGGCCAGGCCGGAGGTTCGGGCCGAGCGTCGGCATCGCGAGCTGCTGGCCAAGGGGGAGGCGGACCACGATCTGGCCACCGTCCTGGCCGGTATGGCACGGCGGGACGAGCAGGATTCCACCCGGGCCGACTCCCCCCTGACCTGCGACGAGACGTACACGATCGTTGACACCTCCGCACTCACCATTCCAGAGGTTGTCCGGACGATTGTGGAGGCCGTCCGAAAACGGTCCGGCACAGTTCCTTGACTGCCGTAACTCCCGACCGCTAAACTCCCGATTTCGGCGCGTATCAACAAGTTAGCGTTGATTTTGCTCCGCCGCATCTGGCCGGCTCGTAGGAGGTTTCCCAGTTCCCATGGCGTCCAACGACGACTCGAAAAACAAAAACCAGGACACCAGTCTGGAAAACCTCGGCATGGGCGAGCTTCTGGACCTCTACGACAAGAAGATGGCCAGCTTCGCGGAGGGGGAGATCGTCCGCGGCCGCGTGGTGAAGGTCAACGCCTCCGAAGTCGTCGTCGATATCGGCTATAAATCTGAAGGACTTCTGCCGATTTCGCAGGTCACCGGCTACGACGGCCAGGTGCAGATCAAACCGGGAGACGAGATCGACGTGTTCGTCGAACGCCTCGAAGATGCATCAGGTTACGTAGCGCTCTCACGCGAGAAGGCGGAGCGCATGCTGGTCTGGGACCGCATCGAAGCGGCCTACAAAGCCGATCAGGCCATCAGCGGACGGGTCGTCGACCGCGTCAAGGGTGGCGTTGCCGTCGACATCGGCGGCATCAAAGCATTTCTTCCGGGCTCGCTGATCGACACGAAGCCGGTCAAGAACCTCGATGCGCTGAAGGGTCACGAATACCGATTCAAGATCGTGTCCTTCGACAAGAAGCGGAGCAACGTCGTGCTGTCGCGCCGTGCGATCGTCGAAGTCGAGCAGGCGCAACAGAAACACGACACGTTCGGCAGGCTCGAAGAAGGAAAACTGACGCACGGCGTCGTCAAGAACATCACCGACTACGGCGTGTTCGTCGACCTCGGCGGCGTGGACGGCCTCCTGCACATCACCGACATCTCGTGGGGCCGCGTGAATCACCCGTCAGAGTATTTCAACGTCGGCGACGAGATCGAAGTCGTCGTTCTGAAGTTCGATCCGCAGGCCGAGCGTGTATCGCTCGGATACAAACAGAAGACTCCCGATCCGTGGACCGATGTGGTGCAGCGCTACCCGCTCGGCAGCAAGGTTCGTGGCAAGGTCGTGTCGCTCGCCGACTACGGCGCGTTCGTCGAGCTCGAAGAGGGCGTGGAGGGACTCATCCACGTCAGCGAGATGTCGTGGACGAAGAAGGTCCGCAATCCGTCGAAGCTCCTGTCGGTCGGCGAGGAGATCGAAGCGGTCGTCTCCGACGTCAACGTGCAGAACCGCCGCATTTCGCTTTCGCTGAAAGCTCTCGAGCAGAACCCATGGGACACGATTGCCGACCGGTATCCGGTCGGATCGGTGATCACGGGGAAGGTCCGCAACCTGACCGACTTCGGGGCGTTCGTCGAAGTCGAGGAAGGGATCGACGGTCTGATTCACATCTCGGACATGTCGTGGAACCGGCGCCTGAAGCATCCGAACGAGGTACTGAAGAAGGGTGACACGGTGCAGGCGCGCGTGATCAACGTCGACGGCGAGAATCAGCGGTTGTCGCTCTCGATCCGCGAGTTTCTTCCGAACGAGTGGGAGAACTTCGCCAAGCAGCACGCGATCGGCGATGAGCTGGTCGGAACGGTCTCCAAGATCACCGACTTCGGTCTGTTCATCCGCGTCACGGAAGGTGTGGAAGGCCTGGCGCACATCTCCGAGATCCAGCGCGATCCGAAAGTGAAGCTCGACAAGCTCTTCAAGCCGGGCGATCCGATCCGCGTCCGCGTGATCAAGATCGATCCGAACGAGCGGAAGATCGGCCTGACCACGCGCGACGTCGAACCGCTCAGTGAAGAAGAGCGCGGGCCGGCAGCGCCGCCCGAAGCAACCCCGACGCCGGAGAGCTCGAACCCGTGAGCGAGATGGATCCGAGTCTGCCGCCGCCGAGTGTGGAGCCGCCGAGTGGAGCAGCGGGCGTCCCCGGCCGCCCCACGGTGGGCGACGACGTCCGTCGCTCCCCGAAGTCCCGCGCCCCGATCTTCTTCCTCGGTGCGCTCAGCGGCTGTGCCATCGTGTTCTTCGGGTTCTTCTTCCTGGTGTTCTTCGTCGCGTTATCGCGGCAGGACAGCGGAGAGCTCAGCCTGTCCACGAGCAAGATCGCAATCATTCCCATCGAAGGAGAGATCCTCGACGCGCGCGACACCGTCGATCTCCTCCGCAAGTATTCGCGCAATTCGACAGTCAAAGCGATCGTGATGCGGATCAACAGCCCGGGCGGCGCCATTGCACCGTCCCAGGAGATCTACTCCGAAATCCGCAAGACGCGGCAGAAGAGCGGAAAACCGATCGTGGCCTCGCTCGACAGCGTGGGCGCATCGGGCGGTTACTACATCGCCGCGGCCTGTGACGAAATCGTGGCCAATCCGGGATCGATCACCGGATCGATCGGTGTGATTCTCGACTGGATGGAAGTCGACGATCTGATCAAGTGGGCGAAGATGAAGCGGGAGACGATCACCAGCGGACCGATGAAGGCCGCCGGCTCGCCGTTCCGCAAGCTCACCGACACCGAGCGGCAGTACCTGCAGCGGATCGTGCTGCAGCTGCATCAGCAGTTCGTCAAGGCGGTCGCCGAAGGGCGCGCCGGAAAGATCACCGAGCAGCAGGTGGCGCAGCTCGCCGACGGACGCGTGTTTACCGGTGAGGAAGCGCTTTCCCTGAAACTCATCGACCGCCTCGGCAATCTCGGTGATGCCGTGACGCTGGCGGCACGCAAGGCCGGCGTTCGCGGCGAGCCGTCGACGATCTATCCGCGCAAGCGAGAGCACACGCTTCTCGACCTGATCACCGACTCGAGCGATACCGAGTCGATGGTCGAGCGCATCGCGGCGCGACGGATGCCGCGATTTCTGTACCGCTGGTAAGGAAGTGGAGGAGGAGGCAACTGTGGAGCGAGACGATTTCGGAACGAACGACGCCAACGCCAAAGCCGGAGTCATGACCAAGGCCGAGCTCGTGGACGAGGTCGCGCGCGTGGTCCAGCTCACCAAGAAGCAGGCCGAAACGATCGTGAACATCGTGTTCGACTCGATCGTCGACTCCCTCCGCGCCGGTCAGAAAATCGAGCTGCGCGGATTCGGAAGCTTCCGGCTCCGCAGCCGCAAGTCGCGCACCGGCCGCAATCCCAAGACGGGTGAGAAGGTCGAAGTGCCTTCGAAGAAGATTCCGTACTTCAAGCCCGGCAAGGAACTGAAGGAACTGATCAACAAGGGCGGAGGGGAGGGCGGAGGATCGGCAACCCCGTCCGGCGACGAGGAGCGGGCGGCGAGCGAATAACGCTCCGCTCCATGCAAGTTCTCTTCACCCCCTGGAGGTATCCGTACTTGACCTCGCCGAAAAGCGAGAAGACATCCGAGTGCATCTTCTGCACGGCCGCGAAATCGAAAAAGACCCGCGAGACGCTGACGCTCTTCCTCAGCGCTCGGGCCCTGGTGATGCTCAATCGCTATCCCTACACCAACGGTCACCTCATGGTGGCTCCCATCGCCCATGAGGCCCGCCTGTTCGACAGCACCGATGCATCGCTGCGCGCGCTCATCCGCCTCACGGCAGAAGCGCAGCGGATCCTCTCCGACGTCTACCACCCGGACGGATTCAACGTCGGCATGAATTTCGGGCAGATCGCCGGCGCCGGAGTCGCCGACCACTACCATATGCACATCGTCCCGCGCTGGACGGGCGACTCGAACTTCATGACCGTCACCGCACGCACGCGCCTCGTTCCCGAAGAGCTCGACGTGACGTTCGACAAGCTCGAGCCGCTGTTCCGTAAGATCCCGGAGAACCTCTTCGCCTCATGAGCAAGCGTTCCATCACGGCCATGGTCCTGGCCTTCGTCGTCCCCGGCGCCGGCCACTTCTACCTCGGATACCGCGCCCGGGCCGCGATCTTCTTCATGATCGTCCTGATCCTGTTCGTCATCGGACTCTCGATCGATGGCAGCCTTTACACGTTGAGCGAGAGCGGAGGAGCGCTGCTGAAAATCCTGGCCAGCCTCGGGTCCATGGGATCCGGCGCGCTGTATTTCATCGCCCGGGTGATGCCGGCGCCGGGCGAGCCGTCCTACGCGTGGTATCCCATGTACCTCATCATGCGCACCTTCAGCCCGCACCCCGACGTAACATCGATGACCTACGAATACGGCACGACGTTCACCCTGACGGCCGGGCTCATGAATCTCCTGCTCGTTCTCGACTGTTTCGATATCGCCGAGGGACGGAAGCGATGAGTCTGATGCGGAATCACATGGTGTTGATGCTGATCTACGCGATCGCCTCGGCACTTTTTTTCAGCCTGCTCTGGAAGAGCGGACGGACGGAGCGGATCCGCTTCTTTCTGTTCGTGTTTCTCTCGTTGTTCTTCGGGGGAATCGCTCTCGGATGGGTGATGTATCCGTTCCCGCTGAAATGAGCGGGATTCGGGATTCGGGATTCGGGATTCGGGAGATTCACATTTCGAATCTCCAATCTCGAATTTCGAGCCCCCCAGATCCCGAATCCCGAATCCCGAATCCCGACCGGGGGGCGGCGTGAAGCTGGCCGTCGTAGCCGGCGAGGCCTCCGGCGATCTCCACGCAGCCGAAGTGATTCGCGAGCTCAAGAAGCTCGATCCCGATCTGCAGACGTTCGGCATCGGCGGCGATCTGCTGCAGCGGCAAGGGACGAAGATCCTCTACCACGCACGGGAGATGGGCATCGTCGGGCTCTTCAACGTGATTCGTCATCTCGGGATGTTCCGGCGGATCTTCCGCGAGCTGCTGGAGCGCATCGCCCAGGAACGGCCCGACATCGTGCTGCTCGTCGACTATCCCGACTTCAATCTGCGCGTGGCGAAACGATGCAAGGAGATGGGCCTTCGCGTCGTCTACTACATCTCGCCGCAGATCTGGGCCTGGCGGCAGGGGCGCGTAAAGCACATCGCCCGATCCGTTGATCACATGATCGTGATCTTTCCGTTCGAGGAGGGCTTCTATCGCCAGCACGAGGTGCCGGTGACGTACGTCGGACACCCGCTGATCGAGCAGATGGCCATGATCCGCCGCTCCGCACCGAGAGCGGGAATCACGCGTGTGGCACTGCTGCCGGGATCGCGCAGAATGGAAGTGAAGTCGCTGCTGCCGCCGATGCTCGACGCGATCGCGATCCTGCGCAAGCAACAGACGATCGAGCCGTTCATCCTGCAGGCGCCGACGATCGACTATCCGGAGCTCGAGGAGATCGTGAAGAGCAAAGATGCGGACATTCCGATCCTTCCGCACGATCGCGGCGAGGCGCTCTCGGCTTCGGACATCGCGCTGTCGTCCTCGGGAACGGCCACTCTCGAGTGCGCCATCGCCGGAACGCCGGTCGTGGTCATGTACCGGCTCTCACCGATGACGTACCGGTTCGCCAAATTGCTGGTGAGGCTGCCGCACTTCAGCCTGGTGAACATCGTCGCCGGGAAGCGCATCGTCCCCGAGCTGCTGCAGCACGAGGTCACGGGGGAGAAGATCGCCGCGGCCGCGCGCGATTTGCTGGCGAATCGGGAACGCGTGCAGCAGGATCTCGCCGCCGTGAAGGCGAAGCTCGGCGAATACGGCGCGAGCCGCCGCGCGGCAGAGGCGATAATGAGCGTGGCACGCGCATGAACATCCTCCGGCGGCTGTATCGATATCTGCGGAACTACAAGACCTGGGCGGTGATCGCCTTCGGGTCGATGATCGTCTTCGCCGCCACCCAGACCATGCTCATGGCGCTGATCCAGCCTCTCTTCGACGAGGTGCTGACGCCGCCGGCGAGGGTTGCGGCACCGGCTAAAGCCGGCGCTCCATCACTCAAGCAACGTGTAATCGACTCCGTATTGCACCGCGACCAACGGGAAGGCCAGCGCGGGTGGTTCATCAATTCCGTCGACCGGGCGACGAAGGGCGTCGGCCGATGGTGGAACGAGAATCCGGCGGACAAGTGGCGCAAAGTGCTGACCGCACTCCTGCTCGTCTTCGTGATCCGGGCGTGCACGTCGTTTTTCTCGGAGTACGCATTCCAGAAGGTCGGACTCTCGACCGTGCGCGACCTGCGCAACGAGTTGTACGAGCGGATCATCCACCAGAGCCATCGCTTCTTCTCCGAACGCTCGACCGGCGAGATGGTGAGCCGCGTCGTCTCCGATGCCGACGCCATCCAGGCCGCGGTGTCGACGCGCATGGGCGACCTTTTTCAGGAATCGATCACGCTCGTCGGCCTGATCCTGTACGTGTTCATTTCGAACACGGAGCTGGCGCTGATCAGCATGATCGTCGCGCCGATCATCATCATCCCGGTCATTCATTTCGGCCGGCGCCTGCGCGGAACGACCCACAGCTCGCAGGAGCGCATGGCCGACATCGCCACGCTGCTCGAGGAGACCATCCGAGGCGTCCGCATCGTGAAAGCGTTCACCATGGAGCCGTTCGAGATCGGCCGGTTCCGCGAGGCCACGCGCCGCCATTTGAAATCGAACCTGAAGGCGCAGCGGATCCAGGCGCTCACCTCACCGGTGATGGAGCTGCTGGCCGGTCTGATGATGCTGCTCCTCTTCCTCTACGCGCACCAGCGGATTGCGTCGGGAACGCTGACCGTCGGGCAGTTCGTCAGCTTCCTGGCCGCGCTTGCGGCGATGTATGCCCCGATCAAGAAGCTCAACAAAGTGAACCTGTCGGTCAACACGGCGCTGTCGGCTGCCGAGCGCGTGTTCCGCATGCTCGACGTCGACAACGAGGTCAAGGAGAAGCCGGACGCGATCGTGCTCACCGGTGTCGGCCGCGGCGTGCGGTACGAGGGCGTGACCTTCGCGTACGGCGCCGAGCCCGTCCTGCGCGGCATCGACTTGCCGGTTGCGCCGGGGGAGATCGTCGCGCTCGTCGGCAGCAGCGGCGCCGGAAAGTCGACGCTGGTGAATCTCCTTCCTCGCTTCTACGACGTGAGCGGAGGCCGGATCACGGTCGACGGCAAGGATGTCCGCGACGTGGCGCTGCAGTCGCTCCGCGGGCTCATGGGATTCGTCACGCAGGAAGTGATCCTCTTCAACGACACGGTCCGCAACAACATCGCTTACGGTCGTGGCGATGCGGACGAGCGCCGGGTCATCGATGCAGCAAAGGCCGCGAACGCACACGACTTCATCGCCAACCTGCCGCAGAAATACGACACGCAGATCGGCGAGGCGGGCGTGCTGCTGTCCGGCGGCCAGCGGCAGCGCCTGGCCATCGCCCGGGCGTTGTTCAAGGATCCGCCGATTCTGGTCCTGGACGAAGCGACCTCCGCGCTCGACACCGAGTCGGAGCGGCTCGTGCAGCAGGCCCTGAACAATCTGATGCGCGGCCGCACGACGCTGGTGATCGCCCACCGTCTCTCGACGGTCCGCAGCGCGCACAAGATCGTCGTGCTCGAGAAAGGGCAGATCGCCGAGGTGGGACGTCACGAGGAGCTGCTGGCGATGCGGGGGATCTACCGCAAGCTCTACGACATGCAGTTCGCCGGCGAGGAGCACGCCCTCGCGTGAGAAGGTTCTTCCCATTCCTCGGATCGCTGTTCATCCGCGCGCTGCATGCCACGCTGCGGATCAGGCACGTACGCGTCGAGAACATCGCCAACGTGCCGCAGTACATCATCGCGTTCTGGCATTCGCATCTGCTGATGATGCTGCACTCCCGGTACAAGCGCCCGATCTCCGTTCTGATCTCGCAGTCGCGCGATGGCGAGATCATCGCCCGCGTCTTCGATTACTACGGCGTGGAGAGCTCGCGCGGCTCGTCGACCCGAGGCGGCACGGCGGCCTTGCGTGATCTCATCCGCGCCGCGCGCGACGGCAGGAACATCGTCTTCACGCCCGACGGTCCGAAAGGGCCGGCACGGGTGGCGAAGGAGGGCGTCGTGGTCGCCGCGCAGGCAACCGGGCTCCCGATCATCCCCATCGCCTTCGCCGCCAAAAAAAAAAGTTGCTGCGCTCCTGGGACCGGATGGTCGTCCCGCTCCCGTTCTCGCGCGCGGTGTTCCTCTACGGTGAGCCGATGTTCGTCCCGCGCGATGCGGACGTGGAGGAGTGGCGCGTCAAGGTCGAGCAGGCGATGAACGCGTTGGCGGACGAAGCCGAGACGATCGCCACGTCATCCTGAGCGAAGCGAAGGATCTCCAGTTGTGTAGTCTGAGATCCTTCGCCGTCTTCGCGGCTCAGGATGACGCCAGTCACCGCGCCAACCATCCGCCATCCACCGCCAGCACCGCTCCGTGAACGTACGCCGCGGCGGGGGAGGCGAGAAACACCACGGCGCCTTTGAGATCGTCGGGCACTCCCCATCGTCCGGCCGGAATGCGCGCCAGGATCTCGCGGCTGCGGACCGGATCATCGCGCAGCGCCTGCGTATTGTCGGTGGCCATGTAGCCCGGCGCGATCGCGTTGACGTTGATGCCCATCGGCGCGAGCTCGTTCGCCAGGGCACGCGTGAGGCCGAGGATGCCGCTTTTCGCGGCGGTGTAGGCGACGACGCGAATTCCGCCCTGGAACGAGAGCATCGACGCGATGTTCACGATGCGGCCTGTGGCTTTGCGTTCCACCACCGCTCGCGCGAAGGCCCGGCTCAACGCGAACACGGAGCGAAGGTTGACTTCGATGACGGCGTCCCAGTCGTCATCGCTGTACTCCAGGACTGCAGCGCGCCGGATGATGCCGGCGTTGTTGATCAGAATGTCGGCTTTGCCGACCGCCTTCATGATTGCGTCAGGCGCCGCACGATCCTCGAGATCCGCATGCACGGCCATGGCGCGACGTCCAAGCGTTCGCACGGACGCTTCGACGCCGCTGGTATCTCCGCGTGCCACCAGCGCGACGTCCGCTCCTGCCTCGGCGAGGGCGAGCGCCATGGCCGCGCCGAGTCCCCGCGATGCGCCGGTGACGATCGCCACCTGGCCGTCGAGGCGAAACCCGTCGAGAACGCTCATCGCTCGATCCGGCCGACCCGGCCGAGCTCGAGGCCGAGGTAGTCGCGCGCGTTGAAGAACGAAATGTCCCGGGCGACGCGGCCGAGCAGCTCGCGATCATCCGGCAGCAGCCCGTCGCCCACGTCATTGCCGAGAAGATTGCAGACCAGGCGGCGGAAGTACTCGTGGCGTGAATAGGAGAGGAAGCTGCGCGAATCGGTGACCATGCCCACAAATCGCGAGAAGAGTCCCATGTTCGACAGCGCTCGCAGCTGCGCTTCCATCCCGTCCTTCTGATCGAGAAACCACCACGCCGGGCCATATTGCATCTTGCCGGGCACGGACCCGTCCTGGAAATTGCCGATCATGGTCGCGAACAGCTCGTTGTCGCGTGGGTTGAGGTTGTAGAGAATCGTGCGTGCGAGCTGGTTCGTCGAATCGAGGCGGTCGAGAAAGTGCGCCAGCGGACGGGCCATCTCGAAGTCGCCGACCGAATCGAGTCCGGAGTCTGCGCCGAGCGTGCGGCGCATCCGGGAGTTCGTATTGCGCAGCGCGCCGAGGTGGTACTGCTGCACCCAGCCGCGAGCGTGATCCATGAGAGCGAAGCGGTGGAGGAGCGCGGACTTGTAACGGCGCACGGCACCGGCGTCGACCGTTTTGCCGTTGCGAACGTGCGCGAAGATCGCCCCGGCCTCCGCGTCGGACCATTCCTCGGCGTAGATCTGTTCGAGCCCGTGGTCGGAGGCCCGGCATCCGGCATCGTGAAACGCGGCATGCCGCCGGTCGAGCGCGTCGAGAAATTGGGGGAAGGTCGCGATCGATGCATCGGCGGCCGCCTGGAGCCGCTCGATCCAGGCGTTGAATGAAGTCGGATCCTCGATGGCCAGGGCTGCATCGGGACGCCACGTTGGAACCACTCGCGTTCCGGGATCGTCGCGTTTCGCGAGCCCGTGATGATGCTCCAGCGAGTCGGCAGGATCATCGGTCGTGCAGACGATGGCCACGGAGAACTGGCGCAGCAGACCTTGCGCGGAGAACTCCGGCTCCGCGAGGCGCGCGTTGCAGTGCTCGTAGATCGCTCGCGCCGTCTTCTCCGAAAGGAGATCCGTGACGCCGAAGGGACGCTTCAACTCGAGATGCGTCCAGTGGTACAGCGGATTCCGCAGCGTGGCCGGCACCGTCCGCGCCCACGCCTCGAATTTTTCCCAATCGGACGCGTCGCCGGTGCAGTAACGCTCCGGAACGCCGTTTGCGCGCATCGCACGCCACTTGTAGTGATCGCCTTCGAGCCAGATCTCCGTGATCGAGCGGAAGCGATGGTCGCTGGCGATCTGCTTCACGGGGAGATGGCAGTGGTAGTCGATGATCGGAAGGTGCTTGACGCAGCGGTGGTAGAGATCCCGCGCGACGTCCGTCTCGAGCAGGAAGTCGTCGTCGAGGAATGTCTTCATACTTCAGCGGGCTGGAGGCGTGGCGCGATTGCGTGAATGATCGCCAGCGCGACGAGGTAGGTCATCCCGGCGAGGATGAACACGGCATGGTAGCTGTGCGTGATCTGCAGCAGATAGCCGGTGGCCGTGGCGATGAGCATGCCGCCGATGGCGCCGGCCATCCCGCCCATTCCGACCACCGACCCGACCGCGCGGCGCGGGAACATGTCCGAGGCCGTCGTGAAGATGTTCGCACTCCAGCCCTGATGCGCCGCGGCGGCCAAACTGATCAGCGCCACCGCCGACCAGACGCTCTTGACCTGCGACGCGAAGATGATCGGCACAACGCAAAGAGCGCAGACGAGCATCGCCGTCTTGCGCGCGGCGTTGATGCTCCATCCGAGCTTGATCAGCCGCGACGAGAGCCAGCCGCCGCCGATGCTGCCAACGTCGGCGAACACGTAGATCATGATGAGCGGCGGGCCGAGCTTGCCGAGCGTCAGGCCGTATTTCTCATTGAGAAACTTCGGGATCCAGTACAGATAAAACCACCAGATCGGATCGGTGAGGAACTTGCCGATCGCAAACGCCCACGTCTGCCGCACGCGCGCCAGACGGGTCCAGCTGATCTTCGTCACCGCTTCCTGTGGATCGCTGCGGATGTACGACAGCTCGGCGGCGCCGAGGCGGCGGTGATGTTCGGGAGGATCGTAGAGCCACCACCAGAGCAGCAGCCAGGCAAACCCGATCGCGCCCGTGGCGATGAACGCCCAGCGCCATCCGAACGTCAGCGCGATCCACGGCACGGTCGCCGGAGCGACGATCGCGCCGACGTTGCTGCCGCTGTTGAAGATGCCTGTGGCCAGCGCACGCTCGCGCTTCGGGAACCATTCCGCGACCGTCTTGATCGCCGCGGGAAAGTTCCCGGCCTCTCCCAGTCCCAGGCCGAATCGTGCCACGCCGAACCCGAACGGGGTCCGCGCCAGCGCATGGGCCATGGCTGCGACGCTCCAGAAGATCAGTGCCAGCGCGAAGCCGATCTTCGTGCCGATGACATCGAGCAGCCACCCCACGACGAGCAGTCCGATGGCATACGCGGCCTGGAACGCCGTCACGATGTAGCCGTATTGAACCTCGGACCAGCCGATGTCGTGCTGCAGGGTCGGGGCGAGGATTCCGAGAACCTGCCGATCGATGTAATTGATCGTCGTGGCCAGGAAGAGCAGCGCGCAGACGATCCAGCGCACGGATCCCCTGCGCGGCACAACGCTCGTCGCCGCTTCGGCCGCGACGCTCACCGGACAGCCACCGTCCTGATCTCGCGCCATACACGGCCGGCCGGAAACTCGTACGCGTCGAGAGACTCCGGCTTCATGGTGATGCTGTATCCGGGTTGCACCGGCGCGATGTAATGCGCATTGCGAACGATGCAGGGATCGACGAAGTGCTCGTGCAGGTGATCGACGTACTCGCAGATGCGGTTCTCGAGACTGCCGCCCACGGCGATGTAATCGAAGATCGAGATGTGCTGCACGTACTCGCAGAGTCCGACGCCACCGGCGTGCGGGCAGACCGCGACCCCGAACTTCGCGGCCATGAGCAGAACGGCCAGGACCTCGTTGACGCCGCCCATCCGGCAGCTGTCGACCTGCAGGAACTTGATTGCGTTCGCCTGCAGCAGCTGCTTGAACATGACGCGGTTCTGGCAGACCTCGCCCGTGGCCACGCCGATCGGCGCAACGGCTTTGGCGATGCGGGCGTGTCCGAGAATGTCATCGGGGCTGGTCGGCTCTTCGATCCAGTACGGTTCGAAGCGCGCGAGCTCCTTCATGTGCCGGATCGCTTCATCGACATCCCAGCACTGATTCGCATCCATCATCAGCTTTCGGCTCGTGCCGATTTCTTTGCGCATGAGCGCGGCGCGCCGGATGTTGTCCTCGAGGTTCGGACCGACCTTCATCTTGAACGCGGTCCATCCTTTGTCGATCGCTTCGCGACAGAGGCGGCAGACCTTTTCGTCGGAGTAGCCGAGCCAGCCGGTCGAAGTGGTGTAGGCGGGGAAGCCGTCGCGGCGCATCTCCGCTTCGCGCGCCGCTTTTCCCGGCAGTTGGCGCCGCAGGATCTCCAGGGCGTCGTTCGGCGTCAGCACATCGCTGATGTAGCTGAAGTCGATTGCGCTCACGATCTGCTCCGGAGTGAGATCGGTGAGCAGCTTCCACATCGGCTTGCCTTCGCGCTTCGCCCAGAGATCCCACACGGCGTTGATCAGCGCGCCGGTGGCCATGTGCAGAATGCCTTTTTCCGGACCGAGCCAGCGCAGCTGCTTGTCGCGCGTGAGATCGCGAACGAATCCGCGGAAATCGCCGATGATCTCGTCGAGGCGCCGTCCGATGACGTGATGCTGCAGCGCCTTCACCGCCGCCACGCAGATCTCGTTTCCCCGGCCGTTCGTGAATGTCAGTCCGTCGCCGGTCAGGCCGCTCTCGGTCACGAGCGTCACGTACGTCGCCGAGTAATCGCCGAGGTTCAGGGCGTCGGAGCCGTCGAGATCGAGCGATGTGGGGAAGCGGACGTCGCGGACGCGTACCTGCGTGATTTTCATCTTCTCCTCGAGCTATTGATTCACGCCGCTGGCCAGAAAGCCGCCGTCGACCACCAGCACTTCACCGTTGACGAAACTCGCCGCGTCGGAGGCGAGAAAGACGCACGCACCGACGAGCTCTTCGACCTTTCCGAAGCGATGCATCGGCGTCCGAAGCAGAAACTCTTTGCCGCGTTCGGTGCCGTCGAGCAGCGCGGAGTTCAGCGGCGTGCGATACACGCCCGGCGCAATCGCGTTCACGTTCACGCCGCGGCCGCCCCATTCCACGGCCAGGGCACGCGTGAGTCCCGCCACTCCGGCCTTGCTCGCCGTGTACGCGGCCACTTCGAAGAGGCCGACGAACGAGGCCAGCGAGGCGATGTTGATGATGCGGCCGTGCCCGCGCTCGAGCATGTGGCGCGCGAACACCTGGCAGGCCCGCCAGGTGCCGCTGAGGTTCGTTTCGAGAATCGCGTTCCACTCGTCATCGGTCACGTCGAGCGTCGGAGTGCGCTTCGTGATTCCGGCGCAGTTCACGAGGATGTCGACGCGGCCGAGCGCGGAGACCGCGCTTCGCAGTGCCGAGTCGAGCGACTTCCGATCGCTCACGTCGGCGGTGACGCGAATCGTGCGGCGGCCGAGCGCCTCGACTTCCTTCGCCGCGGAGTCGACCTGCGCCTGCTTTCGCGAGAACGCCACGACGTCCGCTCCGGCCCGCGCCAGTCCGCGCACCAGAGCGAGACCGATACCGGATGTTCCGCCGGTCACAACTGCGACACGGCCCTCGAGCGACAGCCCTTGCTCGCTCAAGACGCCGACCCCACGACCTGCGAGGGCATCGCGGCCGCGGTCTCTTCCGAGGCCTGAGCCATCCGCGCGAGGTCGAGGTGCCGCGTCATCTCCGCGCGCGCGCGCTCCGGGTCGCGGTCGCGAATCGCCTGGTAGATACGCCGATGCATTTCCGCTGATTCCTTCAAGTCGTGCGCGCGCTCGACGGACACCCGCCGCACCTCGTAGACGAGTGACGAGACCATCTCCACGAGCGCGAGCAGCACCGGATTCCCCGACGCGGCCGCGACCGCGCGGTGGAAGTGGACATCGTGGAGCAGGAACGTCTGCGGTTCGGTCAGCGAGGCGAACATCCCCGTCACTTCTTCGGCCATCGGAGCGAGACGGTCGTTGAGGCCACGCTCCGCCGCCAGGCCGGCAGCGCCGACCTCGAGAACCTTCCGCGCCTCGAAGATCTGGTCGCGCGTGAAACCGTGTAAGGCGGCCAGAAAGCTGAGCGGTCCGGCGCCGAGGCGGGGAGGCCCTTCCGTGATGAAGGTGCCCGCTCCCTGGCGCGAATCGGTCACACCCATCGCCGCGAGCGCATGCAGACCGGCGCGGACGGTCGGCCGGCTCACACCGAGATCCTGCGCGAGCTCGCGCTCCGGCGGCAGCCGGTCACCCGGCTTCAATTCGCCGCGCTCGATCAGGATGGCGACGTGTCGCACGACCTGATCGGCCGATTGCAGTTCGTCAGGCGAGCGCATTGGCTTGACCAATTCTCTACACCACGCCCTGCTTGTCAACTCATGGATTGACCAATTTTCAAATAGCGAGCTAGGATCTCCCCTTCCAATGCGGATTCCTGCTGCCTGGCTTCAAATTGGTCTGACCGCCCTGCTGGTCTGTCCGATTTCGGCCCAGGTCAAGACCTACGAGAATCCGGTCCTTTTCGGCGACTACTCGGATCCCGACGCGATCCGCGTGGGCAACGATTACTACCTGGTTGCCTCCAGCTTCCAGTGCGTGCCCGGCCTTCCGATCCTTCACTCGCTCGACCTGGTCAACTGGACGATCGTGTCGCACGCGGTCAGCCGGCTTCCTTCGCCCGACTTCGACCGCGCGCAGCACGGCAACGGCCTGTGGGCACCCAGCCTTCGGTACCACGACGGCGAGTTCTGGATTTACGCCGGCGATCCCGATCGCGGAATCTTCATGACACGCGCGAAGGATGCGCGCGGACCGTGGGAACCGCTCACCCTGGTCAAAGCCGCGAAAGGTTGGATCGACCCCTGTCCGCTGTGGGACGACGACGGGTCGATGTATCTGGTGCACGCGTGGGCGAAGAGCCGGGCCGGATTCAACAGCGTTTTGACCGTGAACCGGATGAGCGCTGATGGCACGCGGGTGATCGATGACGGCCGGGTTGTGTTCGACGGACGCGAACGGCAGCCGACCATCGAAGGCCCGAAGTTCTACAAGCGGAACGGTTGGTACTACATCTTCGCGCCGGCCGGCGGCGTCAGGCGCGGCTGGCAGACCGTCCTGCGATCGAAGAACGTGTACGGGCCTTACGAAGACCGGGTCGTTCTGGAGCAGGGGACGACAACCGTGAACGGGCCGCATCAGGGCGCGTGGGTCGAGTCCGCGGACGGCTCGTCGTGGTTTCTTCATTTTCAGGATCGCGGCGCTTATGGGCGGGTCGTCCATCTGCAGCCGATGACGTGGGTGAACGAGTGGCCGGACATTCACATTCATCCGCCGTCGACCGGCGAGACGCGAGTCGCTCCACACGACTGGCAGTGGCATGGGAATCCGCAACCGGGCTGGATTTCGAAGCACGACGACCTCATGACGTTGACCGCCGTTGCGACGCCGGGACCGAATCTCTGGTCCGCGACGAATCTCCTTCTGCAGAAATTTTCGGCGCCTGCGTTCACGGCGACCACGCGAATCGATCCATCGGGACTTCGCACCGGCGACCGCGCCGGCGTCCTGATCATGGGCGAGGATTACTCGGCGCTCACGGTGGATCGCACGGACCGCGGTCTGGTCGTGCGTCGCGTGGTCGCGCGCGATGCCGATCAGGGAAGCGCGGAATCGGAGTCGGCCGCGGTGCCGATCGATCGCGGGCCGATCGAGCTTCGCGTCAGCGTCGCCCCCGAAGCGATCTGCCGATTCAGCTACAGCGTCGACGGGCAGCAGTTCAAAACGATCGGCACCGCGTTCGCGGCGCGTCCAGGACGCTGGATCGGAGCGAAAGTCGGATTGTTCGCAAGTGGCTCGGGCGGCGGACACGCGGCATTCGACGGCTTTCACATCGAGCCGGCGACCGTCACCGAGTCGGCAAGCCTGGTCGTCGCGCAGGACGGCAGCGGTGATTTCCGGACGATCCAGGAGGCCATCGACGCGATTCCGCGCGACAACGAGCAGAACCGAACGATCCTGATCCGCAACGGGACGTACCGCGAGAAGTTGTTCATCGCCAAGAGCAACCTCTCCCTCGTGGGCGAAGACCGCGACAAGACGCGCATCGAATACGCGCAACTGCGGCGCGAGTGGCGCGCTTCCCATCCGGATGACTGGGGAGCGGCGGTGATCAACATCGGAAACGACGTGACCGACGTGATCATCGCGAACCTCACGGTCCGCAACGATTACGGCGCGACGCATGACGATCACGATCACCAGTTCGCGATCCGTTCCATGGATCGCGCCAACCGCATCGCCATCCTGAACGCGAACGTGATCGCCGACGGCGGCGACACCCTGAGCCTCTGGAATGCCGAGTCAGGGCTGTCGTACTACGCCGATTCGTACTTCGAAGGGTGGGTCGACTTCGTCTGCCCGCGCGGCTGGGCCTACGCGACGAACAGCCGTTTCTTCGGACACAACCTGAACGCCAGTATCTGGCACGACGGCAGCCGGAGCGAGGATCAGAAGTTCGTCATCCGCCACTCGCAGTTCGACGGCGTGCCCGGCTTCGCCCTCGGCCGCAATCATCGCGACGCACAGTTCTATCTCCTCGATGCGCACTTCTCGAGCGACATGGCCGACAAGCCGATCTACCCGGTGCCGGATCCCGGTCTGCGCCAATGGGGCGAGCGTTACTACTACTTCGATGCCCATCGCGATGGCGGTGACTTCGCGTGGTTCGCCGACAACCTCCGTGCGGCACAAGGCGCTCCGCGCGATGAGGACATCACGGCGACTTGGACCTTCGGCGGACGATGGGATCCTCGGACGCTGCCGTCCGTTCTTCCGTTCGCCTCAATCCCGGAACCGGAGAACGGATGGCGCTGGGTCGGTCCGGCCGGCGTGAAGGTGCGCTGGACACCCGGACGCAACGCGCGCGCGCAGCGCGTCTACTTCGACGTAGGGCCGGCTCTCAACCGGCCCGGGCCCACTGAGAGTGGGCCCTACGTCTCCTCGTACGACACCGGTCCGCTCGAAGCAGGGAAGACGTACTTCTGGCGCGTCGATACTGTCACGCCGGACGGAGTCGTCGCCGGGCCGCTCTGGTCGTTTCGCGTGGATCCGCGCGACGTGCGCATCGCTCTCGCCGGCGATTCGACCATGACCGAGAAGTCAGGCTACGACAGCGGATTCAAAGCCCGCATCGAGGAGAGCGCCGCCCTGCTCAATCTTTCGCGAGGCGGCCGCAGCTCGAAAAGCTACGCCGCCGAAGGCCACTGGCAGGTTCTTCTGCACCGGAAGCCAACGCACGTTCTGATTCAGTTCGGGCATAACGATGCAGAAGGGAAGGGCCTCGATCGTGAAACCGATCTTCCCTCGTTTCGCGCAAACCTCGGCCGATACGTCGACGAGGCGCGTGCCGCGGGGATCAAGCCGATTCTGGTCACGCCGCTCACGCGCCGGTACTTCAACGCCGAAGGCAGAATCCGTTCCGATCTTGTCGAACGCGCCGAAGTGACGCGGCAGGTCGCGGCGGAGAAAAACGTCCCGCTCATCGACCTGCACGCCAGGAGCATCGAGCTCCTCGAGCACCTCGGTCCGTCGATCAGCTCCGCAATCTCGCCGCTGAAGACGGACGGGACGTTCGACAAGACTCATCTGAACCGGGAGGGGAGCGCGATGTTCGGCGCTCTGGTGGCCGAGGAGCTGGGGCGCGTCGTTCCGGAGCTCGCACCGCACATTCGCGCGGGCACGTTGCCGATCCCTGTTCCGGCGTGGTCGGCGCGGACCGCGGAATCAGTGATGAAACGGACGCCCGATCCGCTGATGCTCGACACGACCGATCGTCCGGCCTGGAACTACACGCAGGGTCTCGTTCTCGGCGCGATTCTCGAGGTCGCGCAGCGATGTGGCGACGAGCGCTACTGGAAGTACGTGCTGGCGTACTACGACCCCATGATCGGTGGCGACGGCACGATTCGCGGCTACCGGCGCGACGAGTACAGCCTCGACCGGATCAACGCCGGCAAAGTGTTGTTCCCTTTGTACGCGAAAACGCACGAGGAGAAGTATCGGAAGGCGATCGAGGCATTGCGGCAACAACTGCGCGAACAGCCGCGGACATCGGAAGGCGGCTTCTGGCACAAGAAGAGGTATCCGCATCAGATGTGGCTCGACGGCCTGTACATGGCGGCGCCGTTTCTTGCGCAATATGCGAAGGAATTCAACGAGCCGGCGACATTCGACGACGTCATCAACCAGTTCGTGCTGATGGAGAAGCACGCGCGCGATCCGAAGAACGGACTGCTCTACCACGGCTGGGACGAGAGCCGCGAGCAGAAATGGGCCGACCCGAAGACGGGAACCTCGCCGTCGTTCTGGGGACGGGCGATGGGGTGGTACGCGATGGCGCTGGTCGACACGCTCGACTTCCTGCCGCTCGATCATCCGCGCCGTCCCGAGCTGATCGCCATTCTGCAGCGGCTGGCCGAGGCGATCACGCGCGTGCAGGATCCGAAGAGCGGCGTGTGGTGGCAGGTCCTCGATCAGGGTGGCCGGAAAGGGAACTATCTCGAGGCATCGGTCTCCACCATGTTCAGCTCCGCTCTCATGAAAGCCGCGCGCCTTGGCTACCTCGATGGCAAATACGGCGACGCCGGCCGACGAGCGTACGCCGGGATCGTCAAGACATTCATCGAGGTCGACAAAGAAGGGCTCGTGGACATCCACCACGTCTGCCAGGTCGCAGGCCTCGGCGGTGATCCGGAGAAGGAGCGCTACCGCGACGGCACGTACGAGTACTACGTGAACGAAAAAGTGCGCAGCAATGATCCGAAGGCGGTCGGTCCGTTCATTTTCGCGAGTCTGGAGAGGGAACGTTGAGCCGCGTCCACAAGTGCGAGATCGAGTGAAGCGTCTTCTGCTAGTGCGACACGCCACACTAGGGAAGCTCTGAACAAGTCGTTGTTCACGTCATCCTGAGCCGCGAAGACGGCGAAGGATCTCGAAATGGCACGCGGTTTCTCATCCTGAGATCCTTCGTCGCGCTTCGCCCACTCAGGATGACGACTCGTTCAGAGTCTCCCTAGTGGCCTGTAGTGGCTGGATTGGTACCGCCAGCCGATACAGGCCACTGGAACCTCGGCGCAAGTCGTTGTTCACGTCATCCTGAGCCGCGAAGACGGCGAAGGATCTCGAAGTGGCAGGCGTTTTCGCATCCTGAGATCCTTCGTCGCGCTTCGCCGACTCAGGATGACGACTTGTTCAGAGGTTTCCTGGCTCGTTCGACAGTTGCTCGAGACAGCGGCGGCGGCCTTCGACGTCATCGGGAACGTTCAGATGCCGGGTCGTTTTCGGACGCACGGGATAGCCGTCAACCCGCTCCTCGCCCGCGGTGCCTTCGCCGCGGCATCCCACGCCGGCGCTGAGCTGCCGCACTGGACACAGACGACGCGATCGAGATCCACGACGCCCCCCGACCTCGAAAACGACGAGGCGAGGCTCCGGCGACTCGATCGCTGCGCGCAATGAGCCGGGGCCCTGGGGATCCAGCGTGGTCACCCGGATGATCCGGCCGGCGGTTCCTCCCGTCTCACGGATTGGCTTTACCACCGGAGGGGCTTTCGCCGCCAGCCCCGCGAGAGCACTGAGGGTAACAGTGCAAATCGTCCTCGAATGGTCATACAATACTTGACTATATTCTGGAAGTGGTCATATAACACACGTTCGCGACACCCACGTCAGAACTCACCGCCTCGCGGTCATTCGGAGGAGATGCGATGAAGCGACCGATTCTCTTGTGTGCGATTCTCGCCGCCACGGGCCTTCTGTTCGTCAGCGCCGCCGCTTTCGCCCAGGACTTCCGCGGGGCCATCAATGGAACTGTCACCGACGCCACCGGGGCCGTGCTGCCCGGCGTGACCGTCACCGTGACGAACGTTGAGACGAACGTTCCGAACGTCGTGGTGACGGACTCGAAAGGCGCCTACCAGGTCAAGTACCTCAACTCCGGGACGTATTCGGCCGAGGCGCGACTGGAAGGCTTCAAGCCGGTCATCCGGAGGGGCGTGCAGGTTCGCGTCGGCGACGTGATCACGTCCGATTTCAAGCTCGAGCCCGGCGGCATGGCGGAGGCGATCACGGTGGTGGCGACGACGCCGCTGCTCGACACGAGCACCGCGGTCAGCGGTCAGGTCATCGACAGCAAGCAGATCGAGCGGCTGCCGCTGGGCGATGGGACCGCGTACATGCTCACCCGCCTCGCGCCAGGGGTCATGGATTCGTCGGACCTTCATTTCGCCCGTCCCGCGGACAACGGCAATCTGGCCGGCATCGTGGCGAACGGCGCGCAGGGAGGCAACGAGTTCACGCTCGACGGCGCGCCGAATCGCGTGTCGCCGAACAATTCCCAGTCCGGCAACAACAACGGAGTGGTGGGATTCTCTCCTCCGTCCGATGCCATCGCCGAATTCAAGGTTCAGACGAATTCGTTCGATGCGCAGCAGGGCCACACCGCCGGCGCGACCGTGAATCTCGCGCTGAAGAGCGGCACGAACAGCTTCAAGGGAACGGCCGCCTATTTCAATCGCAGCGACGCCCGAACGGCAACGCCGCTCCTGACGAAGCGCGCCGGTGCCGAGAAGCCGACGCGCCAGTACGGCCGCTACACCGGCACGTTCTCCGGTCCCATCATCCGCGACCGGACATTCTTCATGATGGCGTTCGAGCGCCTGCATGACGTGCAGCCGGAGCCGTCGAGCTACACCGTCCCCACGCTGAAGATGCGGGCCGGCGATCTCTCCGAGTTCACCGGCGTGACGATCTACAACCCGTTCACGGCAACGGGCAGCAACAATGCCCGCACGGCGTTCACCGGAAACCAGGTCCCGAACAACATGATCAATCCGGTCGCCCGCGCGTACATGGCCCTGTATCCGGAACCGAACCGGCCGGGCCTCAGCGGGAACTACTTCACGAACATGCTCAGGCCGTACGACTACAACGGCTATCTGACTCGTCTCGATCACAGCCTCGGACCATCCGACAGGCTGTTCCTCACCGCCTACTACAACAAGCGCCAGGAGGATCGCTACAACTGGGCTCTCGGTGCGCCGAATGCGGCCGACGGAGTGATCGGCGGGTTCGCGGTCACTCACGGCTACGACTACCGCAGCAACACCGGAGCGACGCTCGGCTACACCGTCATCCGCAGCAGCAATCTCGTGTTCGACGTCCGCGGCGCGTGGTCGCGCTTCGGCGAGTGGCGTAAACCCGCCGATACCTTCGATCCGGCGTCGCTCGGCTTCTCATCGGCAGCCGCGGCGCTGATGAAGGGCTACGACTATCTGCCGTTCATCACGTTCGGCGGATTCAGCACGACGAACGCCAACTCGCGCATCGCCACGCTCGGCTCTCAGCGCTCCGACTTCGGCACGGGATTCAATCGTCCGTTCCGCAATCTCACGTTCACCCCGAATGCCGACTGGCTCCTCGGAGGTCATGCCCTCCGCGCCGGTTACGAGCTGCGGCATCAGCGCTGGCAGATCAACGTCCCGGCATACGGAGCGGGCCGCTACAACTTCAACGGCGCCTACACGCGGCTCAATAACTCCGCGCCGTTGAATGATCAGGCCCAGGAGTGGGCGCAGTTCCTCCTCGGCCTTCCGACCACGGGCACCGGAACCGTCGCCAACGCCGGAAGCACCTCCAGCCAGTTCGAGATCGCGGCGGAGGGTGACTACAGCCAGATCACGCATGCGCTCTACTTCCAGGACGACTGGCACTTCAATCCGCGCCTGACCGTGAACCTCGGAGTCCGCTTCGAGATGGAAGGGGCAATGACCGAGGCAAACGATCGGAACATCTCCGGCTTCGATCGGAATCTGGACAGTCCCATCGCCGCGGCGGCCATGGCGAATTACGCGAAGAATCCGATCAATGAGATCCCGGTGAACGCGTTCCAGGTCCGGGGCGGTCTCCGTTTCGCGCAGGGCTCGATCTACAACAACCTGAACAAGGTGCTCCCGCGCGCCGGCGCCGAGTACCAGCTCGGCCAGAAGACGGTCTTGCGCGGAGGGCTCGGGCTGTTCAGCTACGACTATTACTTCGATGCCGGCAATCAGATCGGGTACTCGCAGCCGACGGCGATCGTGACGACCGAGGACAACGGCAAGACGTTCCTGACGGACCTCACCAATCCGATTCCGAGCGGCCAGCTGATTCAGCCGCCGGGCTCTTCGCTCGGCGCGGCCACCGGACTGGGGCTGAACATCGGCACGAGCTCCGCGGCGATCGTCCCGGCGGACCGAAAGGTTCCCTACTACACCCGCTGGCAGATCGGCGCGCAGCATGACTTCGGCGCCGGGTTCGTGGCCGAGGTGACCTACGTCGACTCGCACGGCACGCACCTTCCGGTGCAACGCGACATCAACGCGCTTCCCATGCAGTACCTCTCGACGTCACGCACGCGGGACACGACTCAGGAGAGCTTCCTCAGCGGTTCGGTGCCCAATCCGTTCGCGGGAATGATGCCCGGCACCGGGATCAACGGATCGACGGTTTCGCGCTCGCAGTTGCTCCGCCCGTATCCGCAATTCGGAACGATCTTCATGGAGGAGTACACCGGTTCCGACCGTTACAAGGCCGGCTCGCTCCGTGTCGAGAAGCGCTTCTCCGGCCACAACTCGATCCTCGTCCAGTACACCCGGTCGAAGACGACCGACAAGCTGAATTTCCTCAACGGCACTGACGGCGTGCTCGAGGATCGAATCTCGCCAAATGACCGGCCGAATCGCGCGTCGATCGGCGGCACGATCGATCTTCCGTTCGGAGCGGGACATTACTGGGGCTCGGACTGGAAAGGTCTGGCCGAGGCGGCGCTGGGCGGGTGGTCGGTGAGCGCGACGTACCAGTACCAGAGCGGCTTCCCGCTGCTCTGGAGCAACAACATCTATTACGACCCGAACCGCAACCCGAAAGACCTGCACTCGCACATCGGAAAGCACACCGACTGCGGCGTGGCCGGTCTCGATTGCCCGGCCTGGGACACTTCCGGGTTCTACATTGCGGGAGGCACCGGGCGGACCGATTCGCGGATCCAGCTCGGCAACAACGTGCGCTATTTCCCGTCCACCCTGCCGAACATGCGCACCGATCCTCTCCACCTGCTCGACGTCGGACTCTACAAGACGTTCTCGCTGCCGAGCCATCTCTCGCTGCAGGTGCGGATCGAGGCGATCAACGCGTTGAATTACACGGTGCTCTGGAACCCGAACCTCGACCCGCGCAACGCGAACTTCGGCATCGTGAACCAGGACCGCAATAACCCGCGCGACATTCAGCTCGGAGGACGGCTGACCTTCTGATGCTCGCTGCCATTCTTGTGGCGCAGACGCTCCTGTCTGCGCCACAACTTCGCGTGGTTGTTCGCAACAACCTCAACATCGAACGTCCGTCGGAGACCGTCGAAGTCCCCGCGGCATCGCTCGGCGCGCTGGCGAAGGACCTCACGCGCGTTCACGTCTTCGACAGCTCGGGGCACGAGGTCCTGGCGCAGGCTCTCCCTGATCGCCTCATCTTTCAAACGGACATGCCGGCGAGCGGGGAGAAGTCGTTCGATCTCCGCACGGGCGATGTACGCACGTACCGGAAAGAGGATTTCCGCGTGTACGGCCGGTTCGTCCGGGAGCGATTCGATGACTTCGCATGGGAGAACGATCGCGTCGCGCACCGGATGTACGGCGCGGCGCTGGAGACATGGCAGAACGAGCCGCTGACTTCGAGTGCCGTCGACATCTGGCTCAAGCGCACGCGACGGCTCGTCATCAACGACTGGTACATGGTCGACAACTACCACCACGACAACGGTGACGGTGCTGATTTCTACTCGGCCGGCCGCAGCCGCGGTTGCGGGGGCAGCGGCGTGTGGCGCGACGGCCATCTGGTCGTGTCGAACAACTTCCGCAACTCGCGTGTGCTCGCCGCGGGCCCGATCCGCCTGGTCTTCGAGCTCGACTATCCGAACTTCGAGACCAAGCGCATCACGCTCGATGCCGGACAGAATTTCGGCCGCTTCGAAAGCCGCTACGCTGACGTCGTGAACACGTATGCCGCGGGCATCAAGAAATTTCCGTCGACCGATCTGCGCGTCGAACGCGCCGCCGGCTGGATTCGAGCCTGGGGGCCCGTCACCGGCGGAATGGGCCACTACACGTGCACGCTCGTGTTCGATCCCTCGTCGATCGTCGATGTCACAGAAGGGGACGGCAATCACCTCGTTGTGGCACGCGCGCCGGCGGTTTACTACGTCGGGACGGCGTGGGATCAGAGTGGGGACTTCGCGACGGTCGCCGATTGGGACCGGTACGTCGAACAATGGACGCAACGGGTGAGATCGCCGCTGAGAGTCGAGGTACCCTCTCCGTGATCACCCGTCGCGAGATCCTCCGCGACGTCCTCGTGGCCAGCGCCGGCATCATCGTCACGTCGCAATGGAGCCCCGGCTTTGGCCGGGACGAAGACCGGCTGAAGCCGCTGCTCCATCCTGACGATCCGTGGGCAGCGGTGCCCGACATCCTCGGCCGGATCGTCCCGCCCGTCTTTCCGAAGCGCGATTTCCTCATCACCAGATACGGGGGCGATATCGCCAAGGCGATCAACGCCTGTCATCGCGCCGGCGGCGGACGCGTCGTCGTCCCCAAAGGCGACTACCTTACCGGGCCCGTCCGCCTGCTCAGCCGCGTCGAGCTGCATCTCGACGCCGGGGCGACTCTCCGCTTCAGCAATGATCCCGAAAAATACCCGCTCGTCTACACGCGATGGGAAGGCGTGGAGCTGATGAACTACTCGCCGCTCGTCTACGCGTTCGAGTGCGAAGACGTCGCCGTCACCGGTGACGGGACGCTCGATGGCCAGGCCGACGAGAAGCATTGGTGGAACTGGAAACCGGCCTCCGGACCGAGCGATCGTTCCCAGCCGGAACCGCCCGCGCCGCAGGTGGCCGATCGCATGCAGCTGATGGAGCAGGCGGAACACGGCCTGCCGGTCGAACAGCGCATCTATGGCAAGGGCCATTTTCTACGGCCGACATTCATCGAGCCGTATCGCTGCAGGAACGTGCTGATCGAAGGCGTGACGGTGAAGAACGCGCCGTTCTGGAACATTCACCCGACGCTGTGCACGAATGTGACCGTCCGCGGCGTCAAGGTGATCGCCAACGGCCCCAACACCGATGGCTGCGATCCGGAATCGTGCCGCGGCGTGCTGATCGAGGACTGCGTGTTCGACACCGGCGACGACTGCATCGCGTTGAAATCGGGCCGGAACGCGGACGGGCGCCGCGTCAACGTGCCGGTCGAAGACGTGATCATCCGGCGCCTCCAGATGAAGGCCGGACACGGCGGAATCACGATCGGCAGCGAGATCAGCGGCGGCGCGCGCAACATCTTCGCGGAGAAGTGCACGCTCGACAGCCCCACCCTCGAGCGCGGGCTGCGCATGAAGTCGAACACGATGCGCGGCGGCGTCATCGAGAACGTGTTCGTTCGCGACATCGAGATCGGCAACGTGTTGTTCGCACCGATCGAGATCGATCTCCGCTACGAGGCGCGTGAATCGGGGCCGTTCCTGCCTGTCGTCCGCAATATCGTGGTAGAACGAATGCGCTCGGCGCACAGCCGGTACGGCCTCTACATCCGCGGTCTGGAACAGGCTCCGGTGCGCGGCGTGACGCTTCGCGACTGCACGTTCCGCGGCGTCACGAACGGACAGGTGATCGAAGGGGCCGTCGACGTGACGCTCCGTGGCATGATCGTGGAGGCGGCGCCGGCGAGGAAAGAGGGAACCAGATGACGACGATCGATCTCGCGCCGATCCAGGCGAAGACGTGCCTGGTTCGCGACACCGGCAAACGCCGCGGCCGCAACATCAGCGTGACGCCGGAGACCACGGCGGCGCGGCATCTTCACTTCGGCCGCATCGTGCTCGAGGCCTCGGACCCGCCGGTCGTGTTCTCGACAGGGGAGCTCGAAACGGGACTTCTCTGCCTCAAAGGGAAGGCCACCATCGACGTCGACGGAAAGCGATTCGATGTGGGCCGCTACGACGCGCTCTACGTTCCCCGCGACAGCGACGTGCGCGTATCGGGCTCCTGCGACTTCGCGGAGATTGCCGCGCCGGTCTCGAACCGCTATCCGATTCAGGTCGTGCGCTTCGCCGACGTCCAGAAGGACTCGAGCCTCCATTTCCACGCGGGCGGGTCGTCATCGGAACGTGACGTGAACATCGTGATCGGGAAGAACGTCGATGCCGGCCGGATCCTCGCCGGGGTGACGTTCAGCAAACCGGGGAACTGGACCTCCTGGCCACCGCACGAGCACTCGAAGATGCTGGAGGAGGCCTATCTCTACATCGACATGCCGCGGCCGTCGTGGGGCATTCAGCTCGTCTACAACGATCCGGCGAACCCCGAGCTCGTGGCCGTCGTGCGCGAAGGCGATCTCGTGCTGATGCCACAGGGCTATCACCCGAACGTCTCGGCGCCAGGCGGAACGATCAACTTCCTCTGGATGATGGCTGCCATTCGCGAGGGTGAGGACCGGCAGTTCGGCGTCGTCAACGTGCAGCCCGAGTACGCGCAGAGCGGATCGGGTCTGGAAGCATCGCGCAAGTGAAGATCAAAGCCGCCGCCGATTGCCGATACGACCTCGTCAGCCTCGGCGAAGTGATGCTCCGCCTTGATCCCGGCGACGAGCGCATCACCACGACACGCACGTTCCAGGCGTGGGAGGGTGGCGGCGAATACAACGTCGCGCGCGGCCTGCGCCGCTGCTTCGGGATGCGCACGGCGATCGTCACGGCACTCGTCGACAATCCCGTCGGCCGGCTGGTCGAAGATCTCATGCTGCAGGGTGGCTGCGATCTTTCGTGGGTTCGCTGGGTCGCCGACGATGGAGTCGGACGCCGCGCCCGGAACGGTCTCAATTTCACCGAACGCGGCTTCGGAGTGCGCGCCGCCGTCGGATGTTCCGACCGCGGGCACACGGCGGTCTCGCAGATGAAGCCGGGCGATGTTGACTGGAACGCGCTGTTTGGCAGTGGCGTGCGCTGGTTTCACACCGGCGGGATCTTCGCCGCGCTCTCGGACACGACGCCGGCAGTGGCACGCCAGGCGATGGAAGCGGCGCGCCGGAACGGCGTCATCGTCTCGTACGATCTCAACTACCGCCCGTCGCTGTGGAAGGGAATTGGAGGTCCTGACAAGGCGCGCGCCGTCAATCGCGAGCTCGTCCGGCTCGTCGACGTCCTCTTCGGCAACGAGGAGGACTTCAACGTCGCCCTCGGATTCACGATCGAAGGCGTCGATGAGCACCACTCGGCGCTGCCCGCCGAATCGTTCAAGCGGACGATCGGCCAGGTTTGCGCCGAGTTTGGGCAGCTGCAGGTCGTTGCCACGACGCTCCGGGTCGCGAAAACCGCGACACGGAACGACTGGGGCGCCATCGCCTGGGCCGACGGGAAGTTCTACGAAGCGACAACGCGTCCCGATCTCGAGATCCTGGACCGCGTCGGAGGCGGCGACTCCTTTGCTTCCGGTTTGATCTACGGGTTTCTCACCGGTCGCGAGTTGTCGTGGTCGGTCGAGTGCGGCGCGGCGCACGGAGCGCTGGCAATGACCACCCCGGGCGATACGAGCATGGCCACGCTCGCGGAAGTCGAGCGCGTGATGAGAGGCGGAACCGCGCGTGTCAGCCGTTGACCGCATTCGTCAGGTCGGTATCCTCCCGGTCGTCCGCGCGAGCTCGCCGCAGGAGGCGATGGCTGCCGTCGAGGCGATCCGCGCCGGCGGCATTCCGATTCTCGAGATCACCATGACCGTTCCTGGAGCGATCAAGATCATCGCCGAGCTCAGTGGTATCGACGCTCTGATCGGTGCGGGCACCGTTCTCGACGCAGACACGGCGCGTCGCTGTGTCGATGCCGGGGCACGATTCATCGTCAGCCCCTCCCTCGACATTCCGACGATCGAGGCCTGCCGTGCGCTCGATATCCCATGCTTCCCAGGTGCGATGACGCCGACCGAAATCGTGACCGCGTGGAAAGCGGGCGCCACGGCGGTGAAAGTGTTCCCCGCGAACGCTGTCGGCGGCCCCACATTCCTCAAATCCGTGAAGGCTCCGCTGCCGCAGATCGAGCTCATCCCCACGGGCGGCGTATCGCTCAAGACGGTCGGCGACTTCATCGCCGCCGGCGCGTTTGCGGTCGGGGTCGGTGCCGACCTCGTCGATCTCGCCGCCGTCCGGCGCGGTGATACGGCCAGTATCACCGCGAAGGCGAGGGAGTACGTCGCCGCCGTTGCCGCCGCACGATAAGATGGGGTCAGAGCTTCGTTTCGCCCGTTATTCTCCAACGCGTAGAAAATCGGGCGAAACGAAGCTCTGACCCCAATCATGATCACATCCATGACTGGCTTCGGCCGCGCTGCCGGAGCCATCTCGCCCCGTTACTTCGTCGCTGTCACGGTGAAAAGCGTTAATCACCGCTTCCTCGAAGTTTCGGTCCGATTGCCGGAATACCTGTGGGAATTGGAGCCCATGATGCGGCAACTGGCGACTGACACATTCACGCGCGGAAAGGTCGACATCTCCGTTCGCGTGCAGCGCACCGAGCAACCTGAGTACAACGTGCGCATCAACGAGCAGATCGCCAGTCGCGTCATCCCCCAACTCCGGAAGATCGCCGACGATCTCGGTCTCGGTCATGCGTTCACGGCCAGCGATCTGCTGCGCGTCCCCGATCTACTGCAGGTGGAACCAGTTGACACGGAGGTTCAGGACGAAGAACGTGAAGGGCTGGCGGCGGTGACGAAGGACGCGTTCGCGCAGTTGACCGCGATGCGGACGCGGGAAGGCATGTCGTTGCGCACCGATGTCGAGGGGAGGCTGAAGACGATCGAGCGGCTTCAGCAGGAGCTGGCCTCACGCCGGGAGGAGATTCGAGGGGAGATGCTGTCGTCCTATCAGCAGCGTGTGCAGGAGATTGCGTCGCAGGCCGGCGTGGACGTGGCGCAGGACCGGATTGCCCAGGAAGTCGTGATCATGGTCGAAAAAGGCGACATTGCGGAGGAGCTGACGAGGCTGACCCATCACGTCGAGCAGATGCAGGGCGCCATCCGCGGACCGGAGTCGGCCGGGAAGAAACTCGACTTCTTGTCGCAGGAGATGCTCCGCGAGATCAACACGATGGGGTCGAAGTCGCGCGCGGCATCGATCCGAACCCTGGTTGTAGAATTGAAGACCGAGGTCGAACGCATCCGCGAGCAGGTCCAGAATGTCGAGTAACTTCCACTCCGACGGGACTTTATTCATCATCTCCGGCCCGTCGGGAGCCGGGAAGACGACGCTGATCAACGCCGTTCGCGAACAGCTCGAGCCGATCGGGATCTCCCTCTACTTCTCGGTGTCGCACACCACGCGCAAGCCGCGGGCGGGCGAAGCGGAGGGAAAGAACTACTATTTCGTTTCTGATCAGAAATTTAGCACCATGGTGGAGGGCGGGGAATTTCTCGAATGGGCCCACGTTCACGAGCAACGGTACGGGACATCGAGGGCCGAGGTCATCGAGCGGCTGAAAGGCGGCCAGGACGTCATCCTCGACATCGACTACCAGGGCGCAAGACAGATCGCGAGCGATCGCGAGCTGAAGAAGCGGAAGTTGAATGTCTTCATCTTTCCGCCTTCCTTCGAAGCGCTGGAGCAGCGACTCCGGGACCGCGGCCTCAACACCGATCGCGAGATCGAGACGCGGCTCCGGAAGGCGATCGACGAGATCGACGCCGGCAAAGCGTTTTACAACTACATCATCATCAACGACAACCTGATGGTCGCCACCGAGTGCCTCAAGGCGGCGATCATCGCCAAGAAGTTGCAGACGAAAACGGCGCTCGAGTCCATCGCCCGGATGGCCGAGCGGTTCAAGGAGGAACGGGATGGAAGGTTTGCCCGAGGGCGTGGATAGCAAGTTCCGGTATGTGCTGCTGGTGTCGAAGAGGGCCGAGCAGCTCATCCAGGGATCGCAGTCGAAGCTGAAGAGCAAGCACGCGAAGCCGACTCGCGTGGCCATGGAAGAGATTGAGAAGAACCTGGTGAAGTGGCAGCTGACGCCGCCGGTCGAGGAAGAGACGGCGCTGACGGAGTAGCTCCATGAAAGTTGTGTTGGGCGTGTCGGGTGGCATCGCGGCGTACAAGACGCCCGAGTTGGTCCGCCGCCTCCAGGACGCGGGCGCGGAAGTCCGCGTCGTGCTCACTCCCAACGCGGCTCGCTTCGTTTCGCCGCTCTCGCTCGCCGCCGTCTCGCGCCACGGAGTCGTCGTCGACCCGTGGGGTGATCCGGAGAAGGGAGGCGTCGATCACATCGAGCTGGCGCGCTGGGCCGACGTCCTGCTGATCGCGCCGGCAACCGCCAACATCATCGCCAAGCTCGCCGTCGGAATCGCCGACGACGCGCTCTCGACCTACGCGGTCGCCCATCGGACGCACCTCATGGTGGCGCCGGCGATGAACTGGTCGATGCTGCAGCACGCGACCGTCGTCGAGAATCTCAACGTGCTGCGCGCGCGCGGCGTGGAGATCATCGATCCCGACACCGGCTCACTCGCCGAAGGCGAAGAAGGGCCGGGCCGGCTTGCCGACGTCCCCGTGATCGTGGCGCGAGTGAAACTGCACTTCGCCGCGCGCGATCTCGAAGGGAAGCGCGTGCTCGTCACCGCCGGACCGACGCGCGAGCCGATCGATCCGGTGCGTTATCTCTCCAATCGTTCGTCAGGAAAAATGGGTTACGCCATTGCCGAGGCGGCAATGCGGCGCGGTGCATCGGTCACGCTGGTTTCAGGCCCGACTTCACTCCCGCTGCCGGCCGGCGTCGAGGTTGCGCGAATCACAACCGCCGCGGAGATGTACGACGCGGTGATGAAGCGCGCCGCGCAAAACCAGATCGTGATCAAGGCCGCGGCCGTTGCCGATTTCGCACCGGCCGAGCCGACGCCGCGCAAGATCAAGAAAGAGAGTCGCGACGAGCTCACGCTCACCCTGAAGAAGACACCGGACATCCTTGGATCGCTGGCATCCGTGAAGCCGCGCCCGTTCGTCGTCGCATTCGCCGCGGAGACGGAATCGGTCGAGAAGAACGCCAAAGAGAAGCTGCAGCGGAAGCAGGCCGATCTGATCGTCGCCAACGACGTGTCCGACGCGTCGATCGGATTCGATTCCGATCAGAACCAGGTACTGGTGATCTCCCGCGACGGCGCCACCGTCCGCCTGGAAAAAGCGCCGAAGCTCGTGATCGCCAATCGCATCCTCGATCTCGTGGTACAACGGATCAATGGATGATCTGGCGCGCGAGCTCGCTCTGCTGAAGGAGTTCGGGTTCACGCATCTCGACATTCGGAGCTCGGAGTCCGGGGTTCGGGGTTCGCTGGCTCCGAATTCCGAACCCCGAACCCCGACGAGCTGAATGCTCTCGCCGCCGTCGCCCACGACTGCACCAAATGCCGTCTCAGCTCGACCTGGCGGCGGCCGATCTGATCGTCGCCAACGACGTGTCCGACGCGTCGATCGGATTCGATTCCGATCAGAACCAGGTACTGGTGATCTCCCGCGACGGCGCTACCGTCCGCCTGGAAAAAAGCGCCGAAGCTCGTGATCGCCAATCGCATCCTCGATCTCGTGGTACAACGGATCAATGGATGATCTGGCGCGCGAGCTCGCTCTGCTGAACGAGTTCGGGTTCACGCATCTCGACATTCGGAGCTCGGGGTCCGGGGTTCGGGGTTCGCTGGCTCCGAGTTCCGAACCCCGAACCCCGAACCCCGACGAGCTGAATGCTCTCGCCGCCGTCGCCCACGACTGCACCAAATGCCGTCTCGCCGGCACGCGCACGCAGGTCGTGTTCGGCACGGGCAACCCCAACGCCGATCTGATGTTCATCGGTGAGGCGCCGGGGCGCGATGAAGATCTGCAGGGGAAGCCGTTCGTCGGCCGCGCCGGCCAGCTGCTCACCGACATCATCAAGGCCATGAAGTTGACGCGCGACGACGTCTACATCGCCAACGTCATCAAGTGCCGGCCGCCGGAGAACCGCAATCCCGAGCCCGACGAGCTCGATGCCTGCCGCCCGTTCATCCGCCGCCAGGTCGAGCTGATCAAGCCGAAGGTGATCGTCACCCTCGGCAAATTCGCGTTGCAGAGCCTCACCGGGAAAGCGCATGCCGTCTCCGCCGCGCGTGGACAGTGGACCGAGTACGAGGGCACCAGGGTGATGCCGACGTATCACCCCGCGTATCTTCTCCGCACACCTTCAGCGAAGAAAGATGTCTGGAACGACATGAAGAAGGTCATGGCGGACCTCGGCATCGACACGTAGGCGAAGAGCAGCAGCGCCGTCACGCCGCTGATCCAGGCGCCGATCACGAATGAGCGCGGCCGATACGTCAGCTCGACCTCGTGATCGCCGGCGCTGAGATAGAACGCGATGAAGGCGTGATTGCCGAAGTGGAGCGGGATCCGCCGACCGCGTTCGCGCGCGATCCAGCCCTTCCAGTTCGCATTCGACACGAGCACCCAACCGGGTGCGTCCATGTGGGCCTGGAGTCGATTGCCGCGGATGGCCACGGTTCCGGGCCCGTTCGGTGCCCACGAACGGGCGGTCGTGTCCTCGACGACGCTCCGGTCGTTGAAATCGTCGATCGCAGCCAGAGTGCGCACATCCGGCTTCGCGATGATCTGCACGGAGCGCGGGACGAACGCTCGCGGCAGGACCCGCGTGTTCTCGACGATCGCGTATCCCGGATATCGCGCGCGTGTTTGCCACCACGGAGGCAGCGGCATCGCCGGCGGCGCGATTGCAAACCGCACGTTCATGAGCGAGAGCAGTGGCGAATCGAGCCGGTCGACACGATTCGACCAGACCGGCTGCCTGATGCACCACAACGGATACGTTTCCCACAGCCGGTTGAAGGTGAGACCTTGAAATCCGCGGACGTCCTCGAGGCCGTAGTGCGTCGACAGCTCGGGCGTGAACATCGTCCCCATGCCGGTGATCCGGAACGGCTTGCTGCCGCGCATCATGGAAAGCCCGGCAAACGGCGGATAGAACGCTTTCGCCGGAATGGTCGGTTGCATCCGTGAGGCTTCGCCGGCCCGCTGCAGCAGCAGGAGCACGACCACGGCGATCAAGGCGCGAGGTTTCCGCAGCACAATCAGCGCGCAGCTGGCGAGGATGACCGGGATCAGCGCTCGCATGGCGTTGACGCGCAGGTAATCGGGCGCGATGCCGGTCGAGATCAGGAACGCCACCAGAATGGCGAGCCCAACTCCGGCAAAGAGTTTCGCGAGCGTGTCGCCGGCGCGATCCAACCCCATCGACGCCAGCGCGCACATCCCCAGCGTGGCAAACGCGATCATCCGGTCGTTGACGGCGATGGAGAAGCCCGGAAGATGCGTCAGCAGATGAACGATGCCGGGGGCGGCGATGCCGGCGCCCAGTCCCCAGACGATCGCGCCGAGAAAAAACCATCGTTCGCGCGATCGCCAGCGCATGAAACCGAAAATCGCCGGAGCGAAGACCATCGATCCCGCGTACGCCGTCGCAAGCCATCCATGCCCGACCTCGGGCGCGTGCCTGCGCTCCTCGACTCCGGCCGCTCCTTCGACGAACGGAAAGAAATTCGCGGCCAACCGGTGGGCGAGTTGCGCGGGCGTGGAACTGACCTGCCGGTATCCGAGAGCGCGGTGCACGTACTCCTCGCTCTGCGGAATGACTTCGAAGATGGGCAGCAGGAAGATCGCGGCAAGGAGCAGAGCGATCAATCCTGCCGCCAGTCCGGAGACGATCGCCGGCGGCCGGGGACGGCCGCCGCTCCACAGTGCCACGCCGAAGTACACCATCGCGAACAGAACAATGTGCATCGCGCTCTCCGGATGCCCGGCGAGAACGACGAGCAGCAACGCCGTCGTGAGGATCGCCATCGACTTCCGTCCGGGCTCCAGCGCAACACGCCGCGCGCCGAGGAGAACGAACGGGATGACGCTGGCCGCGAGGACGAGGGCGGTGCCGGCGAAAAACAGCAGATGCGTCGAGGCCATCCATGCCGCGGCACCGAACAGTGCCGCCAGATCGGATTCGACGAGTTCCCGGAAAAAAAGAAATGCGGAGAGCGCCGCGGTCAGCAGCATCGCCGCGGCCGCGAACGCGAACGACTGCCGGATGGGAATCAGCAGGCCGGCCATCGTGATCGGATGGTACGGCGATGACTGCGCCGTACCGGCCAGCGGCGCGCCACAAAGCTCGTACGGGTTCCACAGCGGCCACTCGTGACGCCCGATCGATCGGCGGAGCGCGTCGTTCCACGGCATGAACTCGGCGTACACATCGGAGATCGAAGGATTGGCGACCGCATCGACGCCGGAGCTGTGCGCCATCGAGGCGAGCGGTTCTGAGGTGTAGGCGAGATCGACAGGACCGAAGATCGCGCCCGTGAACAGTGCGCGTCCCGTGAACAAGAGCGGCAGGACGAACAGAACGATGGCGATGGCCCGCGGGAAGGCCCGAACTCGCTGCGCGGCGTACAGCGCTCCCGCGGCGCAGGCGGAGTACAGCATCAGGCTCATGAGAAGATCGCTTCGGTGCGGAGAAAGTCTCTCACAGGCATCGCCACCTGCGTTCTCGCAGCCCATACGCTGCTGGCCGGCTACCCGGCGCGCGAGGCATGGGTTCCGGTCGTCGGGCGCGTCACAGGTCTCGGAGGACGGAGCTTTTACACGACCGTGTATTTCACCGACATGGGGCGGGCCATGAACGACGTCACGCTCTCGTTTTTTCCCGCCGGGCAGCCGAATGCGACGCCGCGCTCGATCACGCTTCAGCTCGGGCCGGGTCAATCGGGCGCAGCCGAGATCGGACCGCAGCTCACGGGCGACGCCGGAGCGATCGGAGCGCTGCGCATCCGCTCGACCGCGCCGGTCGTCGCCCAGGCGCAGGTGTACACGCGGGCGGCAAACGAGCCGCCGGGACTCGACGTCGGTGCGGTCCTCAACGCGATCCCGGCCGGGGATGCGATCGGCACCGGCGAATCGACCGTGCTGCACGTGCCCGCCGGAGCACGGTACAAGGTCTACGCAGTGGAGACGCGAGGCTTCCCGCTATATTTTTCGCTGAGGAGTGAAACCATCCCCGAAGAACGGCGCCTCTATCTCGGTCCCCACGAGCAGCGCTCGTGGGATCTCGCGGAGGTCATGGAGCCCCGGCTTCAGCCGGGGTCGACACCTGCTGGAGGCGGTGTTCCATCGGCCCTGATCATCACCGGCATCAACGGCAGCGGGAAGATGATCGTGGCCGGAACCTCGATCGCCGCGCAGAGCCAGGACTTCGGTGTCTACGAGATGTCGCTGCCGACGAAGCCTCGCCATCGGTTGCCCTGGACGGAAGCCGCCGCATCCATCGCCGCGGCCCTCGCCATCGCGGCCGCGGCGTTCTACCGGATGAAGATCCGGACATGACTCAGGGCCTGGCCACGTACGCCGAGGTGGCCGTTCCCGTCGCGGTCCACGGCACGTTCACCTACACGATTCCCGATCCTCTCCGCGACTCCGTCCGTCTCGGATCGCGCGTCGAGGTGGAGATCGGATCGAAGCTGACGACCGGCTTCGTCGTCGGATTCAACGACACCACGGACGCGCAGAAGCTCAAGCCGGTGCGCAGTGTGCTCGACGAAGACGAGCCGCCGCTGCTGCCTGAGATCATCCAGCTCTGCCGCTGGGCTTCGGACTATTACCTCGCGCCGCTCGGCGAGATGCTCCGCGTTGCCCTGCCGGCGAACATGGGCGCACGTGGAACGCGCGAAGCGGCGTTCGTCGCGTCGGACGAGATGATTGCCGCCGCGAGCGAGGCGCAGCAGATTCTCGAAACCGATCGAGACATCATCGACGAGCTGCGCAAGCGCCCGCTGCTCCTGCGCGAGATGAACGTCTCGCGCTCGGCGATCGAACGCCTGCGCGATGCCGGCATCATCGTCGTTCGCGACCGTCTGCTCGACACGAAAGGCGTCCGCTACGATCGATTCGCCGTACTCGATGCCGAACCGGGCGTGCTGACGGACAAGCAGACCGCGGCGGTCGAACGCCTGCGGAGGCGGGGCGGCGAGCTTTCCGTCCGCGCACTCGAGCACGAGGGCGTCAGCACGGCCGTGCTGTCGGCACTCCTGAAAAAAGGAATCGTCAGGATCGAACGCCGCCCGCGCCGGCACACGCTCGACGCATTCCTGGCCGGGCTCGATCCCGCGGCCGCCCTCGAGCTTCGCCACTCGCGACAGCAGATCGAGGCGATCAACGCGATCAAGTCATCGCTCGGAACCTTTGCGCCGTTTCTTCTCGAAGGGGTGACCGGAAGCGGAAAAACGGAGGTGTACATCGAGGTGATGCGCGAGGTGGTGAAGCGGGGAGAGCAGGCGCTGCTGCTCGTTCCGGAGATCTCGCTCACGCCGGTGTTCGCGGCGCGCCTTCGCGAACGTTTCGGCGACCGCATCGCCATCCTGCACAGCAGTCTTTCGGCCAGCGAGCGCTACGACCAGTGGTGGCGGACGCGGCGCGGCGAGGTCGATGTCGCCATCGGGCCGCGCTCCGCGCTCTTCACGCCGTTTCAGCGCCTCGGGATCCTGGTGGTCGACGAGGAGGGGGACGGCGCGTACAAGCAGGAGGAGGCGCCGCGGTACAACGCGCGCGACCTCGCCGTCGTCCGCGCCCAGATGCGCAACATCCCCGTCGTCCTCGGATCAGCGACGCCGTCGCTCGAGAGCCGCGAGAACGCCGCGCGAAGCAAGTACACCCTCCTGATGATGAACGAGCGCGTCGAAGACCGGCCGCTGCCCGAGGTGGAGATCATCGATTTGCGAGGCGAGCGCGGCGAGAAGGAGGATCGCGGCATGATCCTCTTCAGCGCGCCGATGAAGGATGCCCTGCGCGAGACGTTCACGGCCGGCGAGCAGGCCATCATCCTGATCAACCGCCGCGGCTACGCACCGTTCCTGCTGTGCCGTGAGTGCGGACACGAGTACCGCTGCCGCGATTGCAGCGTCACGCTGACTGTCCATCGGCGGCTAGGGCTGCTCATCTGCCACTACTGCGGACTGCGGAAGCCGATTCCGGCGAAGTGCGAGGTGTGCGGCGGCGAGGTCCTGCAGCCGATCGGATTCGGAACGGAGAAGGTCGCCGAGCGCTTCGTGCGCGAGTTTCCCGGCGTCGCCGTCGAAGTCCTCGACCGCGATTCGACGCGGAAGAAAGGAGAGCTCGTCCGCATCCTCGATCGGTTCCGCACGCAGCAGACCCAGGCGCTGATCGGAACGCAGATGCTGAGCAAGGGACATCACTTCCCGAACGTCACGCTGACCACCGTCCTCAACGCCGACTCCATCCTCGGCTACCCCGATTTCCGTTCGGCGGAGAAGACCTTCTATCTGCTGACTCAGGTGGCGGGGAGATCGGGGCGGGGAGAGTTGCGCGGGAAGGTGATGATCCAGACCGCATTCCCGACGCATTACGCGATCCAGCACGCCACGCATCACGACTATGAGGCGTTTTACGAAGCGGAGATCCAGTTCCGCCGCACGTTCCACTACCCGCCGGTGACGTCGATGATCGCGCTGCTGTTCCGCGGCGAGCGCGCCGAGCTCGTGCAGCGAGCAGCATCCGATTGCGGACGCATGCTCGAAGAAGCGCTCCAGCCGCTGGCCGGTACGCGCGTGCAGGGGCCGGCACCCGCGCCGCTGTCGCGCATCAAGGGCGTGTGGCGTTATCAGATCCTGCTGCGGTCTCCACAGCGGAACGCGTTGCGGAGGGCGGTGGAGGCGGTAGTGGTGCCGCGAAAGTGGAAGGGTGTCGACGTGGCGATCGACGTCGACCCGATCAATATCCTTTGAGAATGGAGCCCCGGCTTCAGCCGGGGTTCGAACCGGCTGAAGCCGGGGCTCCATCGACGTCAGGATCGATCTCGCGCACGAGCGGAACGATCCTATCGACATGGCACATCACGGCCAGAAGCGACGAGTAGACCGGCTCTCCCTTCGATCGGTCCCCGGTGTGGAACGGATAGCGCTTTCCGAACGGCGTCGGCTCGAGCGAGCGCAGACATGAGACGGCGTGCGTAAGGGCGGCATCGAGTCGCGAGGCGAGATCGCCGCCGTTGGCGTTGTATCGCGATGGTTTGGCGACATCCGCCAACCGGTCGATCGCTCCGCCGAGGGCGCGCAGCTCGCTGTCGATGACGGAAGAGCGAGGGTCGGAGGCCGGAAGAGAGGCGAAAACGGCCGCCAGTTTGTGGATCCACTCGCGCAGATCGACATCGGTCTTCCGGATCATCCAGTCGAGCGGAGGCACGTGACGCATGCGCTCGTTGTCCGCCCACGTTTCGAGCGGAGGAGCCGTAAGTCGTTTCTCTTCTGTAGCGGCCGTCGGTTCAGTTGCCAGCATGCTGTCCATTTGTTAGCGTCTGCGCCTCATGAACGGCGATCTGTCCCAGTTCGAAGAGCCCATCCTCAAGATCCGCCGCAGGATCGAAGAGCTCGCAGCCCTCGAGGGTGACCCGAAACAGGCCGAGATCGACGCGCTCCAACGAGAGCTTACCAAAGTCTCAACCGAAATTTATTCGAACCTTACGCCGTGGCAGAAGACGCTCGTCGCCCGGCATCCCCAGCGGCCCTACACGCTCGATTTCGTGGCCGCGCTGTTCGAGGAATTCATCGAGATTCACGGCGACCGCAACTTCGGCGATGACGCGGCCATCGTCACCGGCTTCGCAAGGTTTCGCGGCCAGCCCTGCTGCATCGTCGGCCATCAGAAGGGGAGAAACACGAAGGAGAAGGTGCTGCGCAATTTCGGCCAGCCGCGTCCGGAAGGATTCCGGAAAGCACTGCGGGTCATGAAGCTGGCCGCGAAGTTCCGCGTTCCGATCTTCTCCTTCATCGACACGCAGGGCGCCTATCCCGGCGTCGGTGCGGAGGAGCGCGGGCAGGCCGAGGCGATCGCGATGAATCTGCGGGAGATGGCGGCGCTGAGCGTTCCGATCGTCATCACCGTGATCGGAGAAGGGGGAAGCGGCGGCGCGTTGGCCATCGGGGTCGGTGATCGCGTGCTGATGCTCGAGCACGCCGTCTACTCCGTGATCTCGCCGGAAGGATGCGCAGCCATCCTCTGGAAGAACTCGTCGGCCGCGGCGCAGGCAGCCGAGGCCATGAAGATCACGGCGCAGGACCTGAAGAAACTCGGGATCATCGATGAGATCGTTCCCGAGCCAGCCGGCGGCGCCCACGCCGATGCGGCGAAGGCCGCGGAGCTTCTCGCGCCGTATCTGGAGAAGGCGCTGAAGGAGCTTCAGAAGACGAAACCGTCTCTACTCCCTGAAGAGCGATACAAGAAGTTCCGGAGAATGGGAGTGTTCGAGAAAGGATAGAAAGGATAGAAGTTCCCGTCATCCTGAGCGCAGCGAAGGATCTCAGGTGACGCAGGATGAGATCCTTCGCCGTCTTCGCCTCTCGGGATGACGATCGGGGTTACCCTGACTTCAGTGATCTACGACTCCTGGGTCTTCGCCGAACCGGCGGATGCACCCATCCCGGTGGCGAACCCGACGCTTCGCTCCGTTTTCGCGCGGCGCGGCATCGACACGCCGGAGAAATTCAGGCGCTTCGTCTCGCCGACCCTCGGCGACCTGCACGATCCCGCGGGCATTCACGGCATGGACTCGGCGTGCGAGCGCATCTTCCAGGCCATCCGCGACCGCGAGACGATCGTCATCTACGGCGACTACGACGTCGACGGAGTCACCTCCATCGTCATGCTGCAGACGGTGCTGCGGTCGATCGGCGCCGATCCGGAATTCGTCGTTCCCCAGCGGCTCGTCGACGGCTACGGCCTGAAGATGGAGGTGCTCGAGCGCGTGCTCGCCGAGCGCAAGGTTCGCCTGGTGATCACCGTCGACTGCGGGATCAGCAGCGTCGAGCCGGTGCGCCTCGCCATCGAGCGCGGGATCGACGTCATCATCACCGACCACCACCTCCCGCCCGGCGTTCTGCCGGAAGCGGCGGCGGTGCTCAACCCGAAGCAGGACGGCTGCGCCTATCCATTCAAGGAGCTCGCAGGCGTCGGCGTAGCGTTCAAGCTCTGCTGCGAGCTGATCCGGCACAGCGGCAAGAAGATCTCCATCGAGTCCCTGCTGAAGATCGCCGCAATCGGCACGGTTGCCGACGTTGCTCCACTCATCGGCGAGAACCGGGTCATCGCCCGCCTTGGACTCGACGGGCTGGCCGACACGCGCAACCGCGGGCTGCGGGCGTTGTTGCGCCGCGCCGGACTCCAGGGCCGCCCGCTGCGCGCCACCGACATCGGATTCAAGATCGGTCCGCGCATCAACGCCGCGGGACGGCTGGCATCGGCCGATACGGCGATTCGCCTCTTCGCGGCCGACGATGACGATCAGGCCTGGGCGATCTGCGGAGAGCTCGATCGGCTCAACGCCGAGCGGCAGCAGATCGAGGTCGAGGTGCGCGGCGAGGCCATGAAGCAGATCGCCGGAGACGAGCGGATCCTCGTTCTCGCCGGCGAAGGCTGGCATCGCGGCGTGGTCGGCCTCACCGCCGGCCGCATCGCACAGCAGATGCATCGTCCGGCGCTCGCGATTTCGATCGACGGCGAGCATGCCGTCGGTTCCGGGCGCAGCATTCCGACGATCAACCTGCACCAGCAGCTCTCGTCGGTGAGTGATCTCTTCACGCACTTCGGCGGTCACGAATTTGCCTGCGGGTTCTCGCTGCCGGCGGCGAAGATCCCCGAGCTGCGCGTGCGCCTGAGAGCGCAGTTCGCCAGGCTCGACGAGCGCCTGTTCATCCGCGAGGCCCGGATCGACGGTGCCGTGACGCTCGCCGAAATCACCCGCGATTTCGTCCTGGCGCACGAGATGTTGCAGCCGTTCGGAGCTGGGAACGCGCAGCCGCTGTTCGCGATCCGCCGCGTATCCGTCACCGGAAAGCGCCCATTCGCCGAAGAGTGCTGCGAGATGCACCTGGCGGATGCGAGCGGTACGGGAAAAGCCGTGATCTGGCCCTCGGCGAAGCAGCTCCACGCCTCGATCAACGGCGCACCGATCGACCTGCTCGTGCAGATCGAGGCGGACGGGTGGGCGGAGAGCGGAGGCCGCATGAGCATCGTCGATGCAAGGGCCGCGGAATAGCGCTTTCGGGATTCGGGATTAGGGATTCGGGATTCGGTTCAGCGAACTCCGAGCCGCGAACGCCGAACTCCGCTCATGCAACGCACCATCCGCATTCTGCGCATTGCGCTCCCCGTCGCGTTCGTCGCGTTCGTGCTCATCATTGCGCTGAGCTGGAACCGTCCGCGCGTGACCAAGGACAAGAGCCAGACGCAGCCGGTGCCGGCGACGCGAACCGGCGACAAGCCGCAGGCGGAATCGAAAGGCTTTGAGGACACGCAGACGATCGGCGGACGGATCGTGTCGCACATCAGCGCCGATCGCGTCGTGGCCTACAAATCGGCGTGGAATACGCTCGAGAACGTACGCCTCACGCTCTACCGGCAGAACGGCCTGACCTACGACCTGTCGTGCCCGCAGGCTGAATTCAACAGCGAGACCAAGGAAGCGAACGCGCAGGGCGGCGTCAAGGTTCTGTCGAGCGACGGCGTGGAGATCTCGACCGCGCAGCTCCACTACGACGGCAACCGGCTGACGAACGACATCCCGGTGCAGTTCAAGATCGACCGGTGGCAGGGAAACGCCGGCGCGCTCGACTTCGACGTCCAGGCGGAGACGCTGCATCTCGCCAGAAGCATCGACGCCACGATGACGCCGGAGACCCCCGTCGAACCGCCGATGACCATCAAAGCCATCGACGGCGTCTTCCGCCGCAATCTGAACGACGTGACGTTCACGCAGCAGGTGGTCATGACCCGCGGCGCGGACAGCGTCACCGCCGACAAGATCGCCGGCAAGTTCACGCCCGACCGCAAGTCACTCCTGGGAATGGAAGGCAATGGCCACGTCCAGATGGTCATGTCCGGTTCCACCAACCCCGGCGAAGATCTCGGCGGACGGAAGGTGATCGACTGCGACCGCTTCTTCAGCGAGCTGGGGCCGGAGGGACAGATCGCCGCGATCAATGCCGTCGGCGAGCCCGGACTCGCGCACGCCGTCCTCGACGGGCCGCCGAAACGGGACATCGTCGCGCGCACGTTCCGGGTGGCCCTGGCCAATCGCGCCGTGCACGAGTTGAAGGCGGAATGGCAGGTCGTCATGAAGGAATTCGGCGACGTGCCGCGGCAGTCGAGCGCCGATCACGTCACCGTGAACTTCGATCCCGCCCATCACCGCGCCATCACCGCGTTCATCGAAGGGGCATTCAAGTACCACGATCCGAAAACCGACGCCACGGCTGTCCGCGCGAACTACGACATCGTCAACGATCGCGTCCTGCTCACGGCGATTCCCGGATTCGATCCGACGGTCACCTCGGAGGGAAGCGTGCTGAAGGCGAAGCAGATCGAGTTTTCGCCGCGCGCGCAGACGGCCAAGGCCACCGGCGACGTCATCGCCCAACTGGTGTCGAAGGGCGGGCCGGCGGCGGATTCCACGAATCTCTTTCCGGGCGGGGCCGGCCGGCCGGTGTTCGTGAACTCCGACTCGCTGCTGATGCGGCAGTCGAACAAGACCGCGATCTTTACGGGCAACGTGAAGGCGTGGCAGGAGACGAACACGATGCTCGCCCAGGAGCTGCAGGTTCAGGGGAGCGGCGACATCGTGATGGCGCGCGGGACTGTCCGCACGGTCCTCTACAACACCGGCTCGGATGTGCGGAAGACTCCCATCGTGTCGAAGAGCGATCAGCTCGTCGCCCGGCGCAGCGAGCGGCGCGTCGATCTCACCGGCAACGTCCAGATCGATGACGAAACGCGAACGCTGACGAGCGAGAAAGCAACGCTCTTCTTCGATGCGAACCGGAAGATCGAGCACATCGAGTCCGAGACGAAGGTCGTGCTCGTGGAGAAGCCGACGAATCGCAAGATGACCGGCGACAAGGCCACGTACTTCGTCCCGAAACGGATGGTGTACGTCGACGGCGCGCCGGCGACGGCAACCGGTCCGCAGGGCTCGCTCAGCGGTCAGCAGATCGTGTATGACCTGACGCGCAATCACGTGCAGGTGGTTTCGCCGACGGGGAAGACGGAGCTGAACTACAAGCAACCGTAAAAGAGGTCGTACGTCGTAGGTCGTGGCTCGTGGGTCGTGGGGCCTCAGCGCCACAAGTGGCCACGACCGACGACCTGCGACCCACGACCTGCTAGCATTCGGCCGCTCCATGCCCGACCGCTCCAACACCGTCCTCGAATTCACGACCCAACGCGAGAGCATCGTGCCGCTCCGGCTGGCCGCGACGCATCTGGAAAAGGTCTACCGGTCGCGAAAGGTCGTTCGCGACGTCTCGGTCGAGATCCGCCAGGGTGAGATCGTCGGACTCCTCGGGCCGAACGGGGCGGGGAAAACGACGACGTTCTACATGATCGTCGGGCTGGTCCGGCCGGACGGCGGTTCGGTCACCCTCGGCGAAGAAGACATCACCGAGCTGCCGATGTATCTGCGCGCCCAGAAGGGGATCAGCTATCTGCCGCAGGAGCCGTCGGTCTTTCGCAAGCTGACGGTCGAAGAGAATCTGTTGTCGGTGTTCGAGACGATGAACCTGCCTCTGGCGGAGCGCGAGCGGCGCACGCGCGCACTGCTCGAAGAGTTCGGCATCACGCACGTCGCGCGCAACCGGGCCTATTCTCTTTCGGGGGGTGAGCGGCGCCGGGTGGAGATCGCCAGAAGCCTGGCCATCAACCCGGCATTTATCTTGCTGGATGAGCCCTTTGCAGGAATCGATCCTATCGCCGTTTTCGAGATTCAGCGCATCGTCTCGCAATTGCGCGCGCGCGGAATCGGAATCCTCATCACGGACCATAACGTACGGGAAACATTGAAGATCACTGATCGCGCCTATATCATCAAAGAGGGGGAGATCTTCCGGCAAGGCGTCCCGGAGGACCTCTCCGCTGATGCAGAAGTGCGACGGATTTACCTTGGCGAAACGTTTAACCTGAACTGACGTGGCACTCGAACAAAAGCTCCACCTCAAGCTCTCCCAGAAGCTGATCATGACGCCGTCGCTGCAGCAGGCGATCAAGCTGCTGCAGCTCTCGAAACTCGAGCTCCAGGAAGTCCTCAACCAGGAGTTGCTCGAGAATCCGCTCCTCGAAGAAACGGCCGAAGAGGCCAAGGCCGAAGAGCCGGAAACTGAAACCACCGATCAGAAGACTGAAGCGGAGGAAGCGAAGAAGGAGCAGGAAACGAAGGAGAAAGAGAAGGACTCCTTCGATGAGATTGATTACGACGCCTACTTCCAGGACTACATCGAGTACGGCTACAACCCCCGCATGTCGGAGGAGCACGAGGAGTTCCCGATCGAGAACACCCTCACCCGTCCTCCGAACCTCACCGACCACCTGACCTGGCAGCTGTCGATGTCCGACGCTTCGCCGCGCGTCAAGGAGATCGGGGCGTTCATCATCGGAAACATCGATGAGGACGGGTATCTGCGGGCCTCGAATGAAGAGATCACTGCGGCTGGGCCGTATGACCCCGAAGACGTCGACAAGGCCATCCGGGCCGTGCAGACCCTCGATCCGATCGGAGTGGGGGCACGCGATCTGCGCGAGTGTCTCCTGCTGCAGCTCGACTTCCTGGAGCTCGACGAGCCTCTGGTCGAGGTCATCATCCGCGACCACTGGGAGATGTTCATGCAGCGGCACTTCGTGCAGCTGGCCAAGACGCTCTCGATCGAGATGAAGACGCTCGAAGGGCTGGTCGAGGTCATCAAGCATCTCGATCCGAAGCCGGGGCGGAAGTACTCGAGCGAGCGCGCCATCTACGTCGAGCCGGACGTCTACGTGCAGAAAGTCGGCGACGATTACGTCATCGTGCTGAACGAGGACGGCATGCCGAAGCTGCGCATCAATTCGAGCTACCGGTCGATGCTCAACTCGATGGACTCGAAGAACGACGGCGAGACCGTCAACTACATCAAGGACAAGATCCGCTCGGCGGTGTGGCTCATCAAGTCGCTCGACCAGCGGCAGCGAACGATCTACAAGGTCGCCGAATCGATCGTGAAACACCAGCGTGAATTCCTGGAGAAGGGAATCGATTACCTGCGTCCGCTGGTGTTGCGCGATGTCGCCGACGACATCCAGATGCACGAGTCGACCGTCTCTCGCGTCGTCTCGAACAAGTACATGCACACGCCGCGTGGGCTGTTCCTGATGAAGTACTTCTTCCATAGCGGCATCGACTCCGAGACCGGCGAAGACATTTCGTCGCTCACGGTCAAGAAAAAGATCCAGAGTTTCATCGAGGCGGAAGATCCGCGGAAGCCTCTCTCCGATTCCAAAATCATGAAGATTTTGAACGACGAGGGGATTAACATTGCCCGTCGAACCGTGGCCAAATACCGCGACGAGCTGAACATTCCATCCTCCACGGACCGCAAGCAAATCTTCTAATTCACAGCAGAGGTGTCCGCATGGCTACCGAGATCACCGGTCGCAACTTCGAAGTCACTCCCAAAATCCGGGCGCTTCTGGACAAGAAGCTCTCGAAGATCGTGGACAAGCTCTTCGACGACGTGATCGATGTCCGTGTCGTTCTGCAGGTCCAGAAGTATCGGAACATCTGCGAGATCCTGATCGTCGGCAAGGAGCACGACGTCAAGGCCGTTCAGGACTCCGACGAGTCGATGCAGGATGCGATCAACGCCGCGGTCGATCATGTGAAGCGGCAGGCCCAGAAAAACCGCGGAAAGATCCGCGACCATCATCCCCGGCAGCGCGGCAATGGCGACGTGGTGACCGACTGGACCGTGCAGGTCCTCGAGCCCGGCCGGCTGCGGCAGACCGACGACCACAACCGTCCACGCATCATCAAGACGAACAATCTGCCCATCCGTCCGATGTCGATCGAAGAGGCGGCCCTCCGTCTCGACGACTCGAAGAACGAGTTCATCGTCTTCCGCGATCTCGATACGGACAAGATCTCGGTGATCTACAAGCGGCGGGACAACAACCTCGGGTTGATCGCGCCGGAAGTGTGAAATTCGGGGACACGAGGACTCGGGGACTCGGAGTGCAGCACGGCCAGTCCTCGAGTTCCCGAGTCCTCGTGTCCCTCAGTCACACCTGCTACCCTTACCAACGTGCCCGAGACGGAAGGCTTCGTTGAGACCACGGTCCGAACGCTGCTCGCCAGCGATCTCGACGATCTCGCGCTGAAGCTGGTCACGGGCGACGACGGCCTCGACCGGGTCATCGCCCGGCCCCGCGTGCAGAAGCCGGGACTGGCCTTCGCCGGCTACTACGAATACATCAAGCCGTGGCGCGTCCAGATCATCGGCGAGTCGGAAACGAAGTACCTGCAGAGCCTTCCGCCGCGACTTCGCGAGAAGCGCGTGCGCGACGTGGCCGGGCTCGACGTCTCCTGCTTCATCGTCACGAAGGGCATCATCCCGCTCGACGAGTTCCGCCACGAGTGCGAGAAGCGCAGCGTGCCGCTCTTCTCGACGGTGGCGATGTCGTCGACGACCATCACGCGCACGACCTACTTCCTCGAGGAGACGATGGCACCGCGCGTGACGATGCACTCCGGTCTCCTCGACGTCTACGGCATCGGCGTGTTGCTCCTCGGCGACAGCGGAATCGGGAAGAGCGAGTGCGCGCTCGACCTCATCTATCGCGGCCATCGCCTGATCGCCGACGACATGGTCGTCATCCGGCGGCATCCCAACGACGTGCTCCTCGGATACTCGAGCGACCTGCTGCGCCACCACATGGAGCTGCGCGGCATCGGCATCATCGACATCAAGGATCTCTTCGGCGTGTCGGCCACCCGTGACGTGAAGCCGATCGATCTCGTGGTCAAGCTCGAGAAATGGGTCGAGGGGACCGAATACGACCGGCTGGGCATCGCCGGGGAGACTTACGAGCTGCTCGGCGTTTCCAAGCCCTACGTCCGGCTGCCGGTCGCCTCCGGCCGGAACCTGGCGCTTCTCGTCGAGATCGCAGCACGCAACCACTTGATGAAGCTCCAGGGGTACGATTCCGCCCGCGAATTCACGCGGAGGATCGACGAGCAGATCGCCAGGCAGGGTGAGAGCGCCTCCGAATCGCTGCCGCCCACCAACCGGGAAGAGGTGACGAGCTCCGAAATGCGAAGCGCGAACACCCGCACAAAATTCGCACCCGATGTGCTCGAACGAATCCGCCGCCAACGCTGAACGACAAAGGAGGTCCAACATGTCCCGGCGATCCATTCTGTTGATCGCGACGCTGATCGTCGCTGCCTGCGCAAAAGAACAAACCCAGACCACCGCCCAAACCGCCTCGGAGGCGCCGCCGCCCACGACGTCGAGCGCCCCCGCACATCCGACCGAGATGACCGAGGGGCTGCAGACGCCGGAATCGGTTTTCTACGACGCCGACAACGACGTCTATCTCATCAGCAACATCAACGGCCAGCCGCTCGACGCCGACAACAACGGTTACATCCTCAAGGTTTCTCCCGACACGATGAAGGGGGAGAAGTGGATCGAAGGCGGCAAGAACAAGGTGACGCTCAACGCGCCCAAGGGGATGGCGATCCTCGGCGAGACTCTGTACGTCAGCGACATCACCACGGTCCGGAGGTTCGACCGCAAGACCGGCGCGGCGAAGGGTGAGGTGAAGATTCCCGGATCGACGTTCCTGAACGACCTCGTCTCCGACGGAAAGAGCGTGTACGTCTCCGACAGCGGCATGAAGGCGGGGGCGGGAGGCAACTTCGAAGGAACCGGCACGGATTCGATCTGGCAGATCACCGGCGACAAGGCCAAGAAGATCGCCTCCGGGAAAGACCTCGGTCGTCCGAATGGAGTGGAGATCGCCGACGGCAAGCTGTGGGTCGTCACGTTCGCCGCCAACGAGCTTTATGAAGTCGACAAGGGCAAGAAGACGAACGCCGTGAAGCTTCCGAAGGGAAGCCTCGACGGCCTCGTGCATCTCGCCGACGGTTCGTTCCTGGCATCGAGCTGGGAATCGAACAGCGTGTTCCGCGGACCCGCGGCCGGACCGTTCACCGAGGTCATCACGAACGTGAAGTCGCCGGCCGACATCGGCTACGACACGAAACGGAAGCTGGTCCTCGTCCCCGACTTCACGGAGAACAAGGTGACGGTGCACCCGCTTCAGTAGATGAAGACTCCCGAGTACCTCGTCATCATCACCGGGTTGTCCGGGTCAGGGAAGAGCTACGTTCAGTCGACGCTGGAAGACGTCGGCTTCTACTGCTCGGACAACCTGCCGGTGGCGTTGATCGAGCCGTTTCTCCACGAGGCCGCCGAGCACGAGCACGCAAACAAGGTGGCCATCGTCGTCGACGTCCGCACCCGCGAGTTCGCGACGACGTTTCCCGAGTTCTACCGCGAGCGCCTTCTGAAGCTCGTCCCGCACGCCATCCTGATTTTTCTCGAAGCGAGTGACGAAGTCCTGGCGCGCCGCTTCTCCGAGACCCGGCGTCCGCATCCGCTGGAGAAGGACCGTCCGATCCTCGAGGCCATTCAGGCCGAACGCGAAGCCCTGACCGAGGTGAAGTCGCTCGCGAACATGGTGCTGGACACGTCGCAATTCTCCGTCCACGAGCTGAAGGCCGAAATCATGCGACGCTTCCAGCTCGACCGGCGGGAAGTGTCGATGCTGATCACGATCCTCAGCTTCGGCTTCAAATTCAACCTGCCGTACAACATGGATCTGCTGTTCGATGTCCGTTTCCTGCCGAATCCGCACTTCGTGCCGGCGCTGCGCCCGAAGACGGGACTCGATCCGGAGATCACCGAATATCTCGGCCGGCAGCCGGAGTACGAGGCGTTCTACGCGAAGCTGCTCGATTTCGTCACGTATCTGATCCCGCAATATCAGAAGGAGATGAAGAGTTACCTGACGATCGCCATCGGCTGCACCGGCGGACGGCATCGCAGCGTCGCCGTCGCCCAGCGCCTCGGCAACGAACTGGAGCAGCTGGGGCACAATGTCGAAGTCGTTCACCGCGACTATCGGAGAGGATAGGTATCATCACCCCGCCATGATCGGTGCTCTCATCGTTACACACGGAAACCTCGCGCACGAGTTGCTCAACGCCGCGCGCCAGATCGAGGCCGACGTCTCCGCGATCGAGGCCGTCTCGCTGGAATGGACCGAGACCGTCGACGTGTCGCGCGAGAAGATCGGGGCCGCGCTCAAGCGCGTCGGCGCCGAGCGCGACGTCATCATCTTCACCGACATGTTCGGCGGCACGCCGAGCAACATCAGCCTGTCGTTCCTCGAGAAGGGACATGTCGAGGTCGTCACCGGCGTGAACCTGCCGATGGTCGTGAAGTTCGCCATGGTCAAGCAGGAGTCGAAGGATCTGGCCACGGTCGCCCACATGATCACGGAGAAGGGATCGAAGGCGATCCGCGTCGCTTCCGATCTGCTCACCACCGCCGCAGCGTCGGGGGTCGAGGGTTGATCTCGCGCGACATCGAAATCAAGAACAAGCTCGGATTGCATGCGCGCGCCGCGGCGAAGCTCGTGCATACCGCCGCGCGCTTCAAGTGCGACATCAAGGTCCGCAAAGGGGACGAGGAAGTGGATGGCAAGAGCATCCTTGGCATTCTCCTGCTCGCCGCGGGCCGTGGCTCGGTGGTGACGATCCGCGCCGACGGTGAAGACGAACGCGAGGCTCTCGATGCGGTCGAGAAGCTGATCGACGCCAAGTTTGACGAGTTAGAATGAACGAGCAGGCCTTAGGCCCCAGGGAACCTCTGCGCAAGTCGTTGTTCAACGTCATCCTGAGCCGCGAAGACGGCGAAGGATCTCGAAACCGCAAGCGTTTTCGCATCCTGAGATCCTTCGTCGCGCTTCGCCGACTCAGGATGACGACTTGTGCAGAGCTTCCCCGGGCCCTAGGCCTTGCGCCTGAGGAGTCACCAATCTCCTGAGGCCCAAGACCTAACGCCCAAGGCCTCAATCACATGCTCGCCGAACGAACCGCCGCCCAGGCCCGCTCCGACGTCCGTTCCTACAAGGGAATCGGTGTGTCGCCGGGAATCGCGATCGGCCGCGCGGTCATCGTCGAGAAGCGCATCGCCTCCGTCTACCGCGTCCCCATCCGGGAAGAGGAAGTCGCCGGCGAGGTCACGCGCTTCATGGAGTCGCTGGAGAAGACGCGCGACGAGCTGCTGGAGCTGAAGCAGAAGGTCAGCCGGTCGATGGGCGAGGAGTTTGCCTCGATCTTCGAGGCCCACGCCATGATGGTGAGCGATCCATCGTTCGCCGACAAGGTCATCCAGAAGATCGAGTCGGAACAGGTGAACGCCGAGTGGGCCCTCTCCGAGGTGCAGGAAGAATTCGAAGCGCGGTTCCAGAGCTTTGACGATCATTACCTGCGTGAGCGCACCGCGGACGTTAAAGACGTCGCCGAGCGCGTGCTCAAGCACTTGCAGGGCGTTGCCCACCACGATCTCTCGGAGATCACCCACGACGTGGTGATCCTCGCCGATGACCTCACGCCGTCCGACACGATCCATTTCAACCGCCGCCCGATCGTCGGCTTCGCCACCGAAAGCGGCGGCCGCACCTCGCACACCTCGATCATCGCCAAGTCGCTGTTCATGCCCGCGGTGATCGGTGTTCCGCGCCTGACGAAGATCGTCGACAACGACGAGCTGGTCATCGTCGACGGCTACGAGGGAACGCTCCTCGTGAATCCGACGCAGGCGATGGTCGCCGAATACCGCAGTCGCGTCTCCCGTCACGAAGAGGAGGAGCGGGAGCTGCTCCGCAACCGGGAGCTCGCCGCGGTCACGAAAGACAACCGCCAGATCTCGCTGCAGGCGAACATCGAGCTGGAGGAAGAACTTCGCGACGCGAAGAAATTCGGCGCGGAAGGCATCGGCCTGTACCGGTCGGAGTTCCTCTACATCTCGAAGAGTCCGCTCCTCCCGACCGAGGAGGAGCATTTCGAGGTCTACCGCAAACTGGCTGAGGGAATGGCGCCCCATCCGTGCGTGATCCGTACCTTCGACCTCGGCGGAAAGAAACTCGCCCGCGAAGTGATGGGCAGCAAAGAGGACAACCCGGTCCTCGGCCTCCGCGCGCTGCGGCTCTGCATGAAGCATCGCGACATGTTTCGCGTGCAGTTGCGGGCCCTGCTGCGCGCCTCGGCGTTCGGTGACATCAGGATCATGTTTCCGCTGGTCTCCGGCGTGCAGGAATTGCGGCAGGTCAAGACGCTGATCCGCGAGATGCGCCTGGAGCTCGACACGGAAGGCGTCGCTTACAACAAGGATCTCCAGATCGGGATCATGATCGAAGTCCCGTCCGCGGCAGTCATCGCCGATCTCCTCGCCACCGAGGCCGACTTCTTCGCCATCGGCACCAACGATCTGATCCAGTATTCGCTGGCCATCGACCGCTCGAACGAGAACGTCAGCTATCTGTACGAGCCGCTGCATCCGGCGCTTCTGCGGCTGATCAAAGGCGTGATCGAAGCCGGCAAGCACGCGGGCATTCCGGTGTCGATGTGCGGCGAAATGGCCGCCGACCCGATCTACGCCGTGGTTCTGCTCGGTCTCGGCCTCGAGAACTTCTCGATGAATCCCTCGACCATCCCGGTGATCAAGAACGTCGTCCGCTCCGTCCGCTACCGCGACTGCAAACGGATCGCGGAGGTCGCGCTGCAGAAGAAGACGGCGCAGGAGATCGAGGAGTTCGTCATCGAGAGCGTGGCGATGCGCTTTCCGGAAGGGCTGATCCAGAGGAAGGGATGAGCCGCGACCACCTCTTCCGCCACGGGGAAGTCGAGCGCGTCACCAAGCCGTGGGGATACGAGCTGATTTTCGCGAAAACCGACCGCTACGCCGGGAAGATCCTGCACGTGAACCGCGGCCAGTGTCTCAGCCTGCAGTATCACGAAATGAAAGAGGAAACGCTGTTTGTTGTGCACGGCGAGCTGCGGCTGACCATCGAATCCGACGGTGAGCGGCGCGTCGTGGCTCTGCGCGAGGGAGAGGCGTTTCACATTCCGCCCCGCCTCATCCACCGGATGGAGGCGGTCGTCGACAGCGATGTCGCGGAGGTCTCCACGCCTGAGCTTCAGGACGTCGTCCGCCTCGAGGACCGATACGGCCGTAAGGGAACGAGCGAACCATGAGAACGGCAATCGCGATCTTCTGTGTGGCGGCGTGCTTCGGTGGAGCCCCGGCTTCAGCAGGGGACCAGACACAGGCTGAAGCCGCTGCTCCATCGCAGGCATCGGCCAAGGCCGCTGCTCCATCTCCGTCGCTCGTCGAGACCGCCAAGCAGAGCAAAGCCAAGCGGAAGACCAGCACGACCAAGGTCATCACCAACAAGGACGTCAAGAAGTCGAAGGGAAAGCTGATCGTTCTTAGCACGCCAGTCGACAAGAAACCGGCCGCCCCGACCGAGACCACCGGCCCCCTTCAGAAACAGGATGCGAACATCCGCGAGCGCAACGAAGCGCAGGAACGCGTCACCGCCGCGGAAAAGAAAGTCAAGGGCCTGCAGAAGGAGCTCGAAGCGCTCGAGCAGCAGTATTACCAGGAGAATGATCCGAATTATCGCGATCACGTGATCCAGCAACGCTTCGCGCAGACCAAGCGCCAGCTCGAGGACGCGCAGCACGACCTGGCGAACGCGCGCGATACGCTGAAAAAAGCCGAATCGAAATGAGCGGCTCCTACTTCATCGAAACCTGGGGTTGCCAGATGAACGATCTGGACACCCAGCGTCTGTCCGGCACGCTCAAGCTGCGCGGATGGACCCGCGTCGACGATGAAACGAAAGCGGACCTGATCCTTCTCAACACCTGCAGCATTCGTGAGAAAGCCGAGCAGAAGGTGTATTCCCGCCTCGGCGAGCTGCGCGAGTTGAAGAAGACGTCCGGCGCACACATCGGCGTGGCCGGATGTCTCGCGCAGCAGGAAGGGGAGAGGATCCTCGAACGCGCGCCGTGGGTCGATTTCGTCATGGGGCCGGGGAACGTCGGCTACATCGACGAGATCCTCGCCGGCGACAAGCGCGTGGCCACGGAGTTTCCGGAAGACCGCCGCTACGACTATCTGTCGATGGACCGGCCGTCGGCGACAAAGGCGCAGGTCACGATCATCGAGGGCTGCAACAAGAACTGCACGTTCTGCATCGTGCCGACCACCCGCGGCCGCGAACAGTCGCGGACCTTCGACGACGTCCTCGGCGAAGTGCGCGCCGCCGTCGAGAGCGGCCGCGTCGAGATCGAGCTGCTCGGACAAACCGTCAATGCCTACCGCTGCCCGGTGACCAGGAGCGATTTCGGCGCCTTGCTGGCGGCGGTCGCCGGGATTCCGGGCGTCGCACGCCTGCGGTTCACGACCTCCCATCCCGCTGAGGTGAACGAGAGCATGATCGCGGCGATGCGCGATCACGGGAACATCTCCCGCTATCTCCACCTGCCGGTGCAATCGGGATCATCGGCAGTTCTGCGGCGAATGAAACGACTCTACACGCGGGAGAAGTATCTCCAGACCATCGCCCGCATCCGCGCGGCGATTCCGGAGATCCACTTCTCGACGGACATCATCGTGGGATTCCCCGGGGAGACGGAGGCCGATTTCGAACAGACGCTCTCCCTGATCGAGGAAGTCCGCTATGGCTCGCTGTTCGCGTTCAAGTACTCGCCGCGCCCCGGAACGCCTTCGCTGAAGATCGGACCGCCTGTCGACGACACCATTGCCTCCGAACGTCTCACGCGCCTTTTCGAGTTGCACGAGCGGCACAAGTCCGAGCGGCTCGATTCCTACCGTGGCCGCGTGCTGCCCGTGCTTTACGATGGTCCGAGCAAGAATGATCCGGCGATGCTCGCCGGCCGCACCGATGACAACTGGGTCGTCAACTTCGCGGGCGATCCGGCCACACCGGTCGGCACGCTGATCGGAGTGCGTATCGAAGAAGCCCTGCACCACACGCTTCGCGGTGAGGCCGTGGCCTAACGTCAGTCGAGAAACGCCTCCACCATTGGCACGACGAGCGCCGTGCGCGACATCAGCGTCATGTGATCGGTATTCGGGATGACGGCCAGCTGTGCGTGTTGCAGCAGCCGGTACGTCGCCACCGCATGTTCCGGACGGACGACGTCGCGATCGCCGGCGATCACCAGCACCGGCGCGTGAATGCCACGGATCGCGTCATCGGGGATGTCTTTGAAGTTGCGCATGCGGTTCGCCGATTTCTCGAAAAAGCTCGGCAAGTTCTCGGGATGCGGCGCGACCTCCAGATACGCGTCGCGAAGCTCCTTCGGCATGTTGTCGAGCGTCGCGTGTTTCATGCCCTCCCAGAACGAAGGCTCACCGCCATCCCGCCGGAAGAACGCGCTGATCACGACGAGTCTGCGCACGACCTGCGGATGCCGGATGGCCACCTGCAGCGCGATCGTTCCGCCATTGCTGAAGCCGAGGAGGTCGGCCTGCTTGACGTGGAGGAAGTCGAGGAGCGCCGCGGTGTCGTCGGCCGACTGCTCGAAGCTGAACGGGCGATCGGCGACGTCGGCCGTGTGTCCATAACCCTGCTGCTCGAATGCGATCACCTGCCGGTTGCGCGCGAGATCCGGCAGCACGTGGCCGAACGAAGTCCGGAGCGTGTCACCACCTCCATGAAGCAGGACCAGCGGTGGAACCGCGGCGTTCGGCGTGCCGTGGATCTCGTAGTAGAGCTGGAGGCCGTTGACGGGAGCGTATCCGGTCTTGACCTGGCCCTGCGCCGCTGCCGGCAGCGTCAGCAGGGAAAGTGTTGCCAGGGCGGAAACCATCCGCGCGGTCATGATCGAGCCTTTCGGCGACGTGCCTCGCTCTCCTGCACCATATCCCCGAGGTCGGCGGCGGGCCGGATCTCCCAGGGGCCGAACTTCACGCCGGGGTGATTCGAGATCAGTTCGATGGCGTGATTCAGGTCGCGCGCTTCGAGGATCAGGATTCCGCCGAGCTGTTCCTTCGTCTCGGCAAACGGGCCGTCCGTCACGGTCACTTTCCCGCCGGACCAGCGCAGGGTGGCCGCGGTCTCCGGGCCCTGCAGCGCCTCGCCGCCGCTGAAGTGGCCGTTCTTGCGCAGGGTGTCGTCGTACGTAAAGCACTCATCCATCATGCGCTGCACGTCACTCTCCGGCACGCCGTCGAACTTGTCGGGTGCGATGTATCCCAGGCAGATGTACTTCATGATCTGTTCTCCTTCCGATCCCTAGTCGTCCGGCACGCTCGAATTCGACACGTTGGGCCGACTCTCAGTCGGCCCCGTCCGGCCTTGTCGTCTTTTCAACTGAGCTCGCGAAGCCTCTTCTCGAGAAAACGGCGCACCGGCTCCTGCTGAACCAGGGCCAGAGCCTTCTCGTACGACGCGCGCGCCTCGGCGCTCCTTCCGAGACGACGGCAGAGCTCGGCGCGCGCGGAGTGGGCGAGGTGGTACGACTGGAGATCGCCGCGCGCCAGGATCGCGTCGATCAGCTTGAGCCCGGCCTCCGGGCCGTCGCGCATCGCCACCGCGGCGGCGCGATTCAATTCGACGACCGGAGAGGGTTCGATCCGCGCCAGCGCCGTGTACAACGCTACGACTTGCGCCCAATCCGTCGCGGCGGCCGTCACCGCCTCCGCGTGCACCGCGGCAATCGCTGCCTGCAGCGTGTAGGCGCCGAACCGCCGCGTGGAGAGCGCCCTCTCGACCAGCGCGATGCCCTCCTCGATCTGCCGCCGATTCCAGAGCGAGCGATCCTGATCCTCGAGCAGGATCGGCTCTCCCGACGCGGACGTTCTGGCCGCGCGACGCGACTCCTGCAACAACATCAATGCCAGCAGACCGATCACCTCCGGTTCCGGCAGCAGCTCATGGAGCAGGCGGCCGAGGCGAATGGCTTCCGACGAGAGATCGGCGCGGGTGACGGTCGCGCCCGACGACGCGAAGTACCCTTCGTTGAAGACGAGATAGACGGCGTGAAGGACCGGGCCGAGCCGCTCCGGAAGTTCTTGCGGCGACGGCACCTGGAAAGGGATCTTCGCGTCGCGGATCTTCGCCTTCGCCCGCACGATGCGCTGGGCGAGCGTCGGAGGCGTGGTCAGAAACGCTCTGGCGATCTCCTCGGTCGTCAGTCCGCAAACCTCCCGCAACGTCAACGCCACGCGCGCTTCCGGCGCAAGCAGGGGGTGGCAGCAGATGAACATCAGGCGCAGCCGGTCGTCCTCGACGGTTTCATCATCGGCGTTCGGCGCCTCTCTTGCCTGAAGTTCGATCCGCGCGGCGATCTCGTCCTGCGAGGCGTCGAACCGCGCGCGGCGGCGCAGCGCGTCGATGGCTTTGAATCGGCCCGTCGATACGAGCCAGGCACGTGGATTCTGCGGAACTCCATCCTTCGGCCATTGCACGAGCGCTGTGCCGAACGCGTCATGCATCGCCTCCTCGGCAAGGTCGAGACTGCCGAGCAGGCGGATGAGCGTGGCCAGGATCCGCCCCGACTCCTCCCTGTAGATCGTGTCGAGCAGGCTGCTCAGGTCCGTTGTCGCAGGTTGCATCACGGGGTATTCTGCTTGCTTGGAACTCCTGGAGGAACCTACCCAGCCATGGCCTCTGACCTCGTTCCCATGAGCATCAAGGGTCTGATGCTCGATCCGGTGTCGAATTCGCCGATCGTCGTGCTCAAGGACGAGCACGACAAGTTCTTCCTTCCCATCTGGGTGGGAATCTTCGAGGCGAACGCCATCGCTCTCCAGCTCGAGAACGTCACCACCCCCCGTCCCATGACGCACGACCTCCTGCGCAACATGATCTCCGAGCTCGACGCCCGCGTGATCCGCATCGTCATCAACGACCTTCGCGACAGCACATTCTTCGCGCAGATCCGGCTGATCACGGGAGAGAAGACGCTCGAAGTGGACGCCCGTCCCAGCGACGCCATCGCGCTGGCGCTGCGCACCGAGGCACCGATCTTCGTGGCCCAGTCGGTGCTCGATCAGGCCCAGACCATTTCGCCGGACAGCGAAGACCAGGACGAGAAACTGAAGAAGTGGTTCGAGCAGCTCGGGCCGGACGACATCGGCAAGTACAAGATGTGAGGAAGTTCGTCCTCCCTCGCCAGCGCCCGCAGTAGCTCCTTCGCTTCGCTCAGGATAAACTAAACCCACGTGATCATCACGGTTGCCAATCAGAAGGGTGGCGTCGGAAAGACCACCACTGCCATCAACCTCGCCGCCGCCGTCGCCAACAAAGGATTCAAGACACTTCTCGTCGATCTCGATCCGCAGTCGAATTCGACGATGAGCTACATCGATCCGCGGACGGTGACGCGTTCGATGTACGACGTCCTGGTGACCGAAGAGCTCACCTTCGAAGAGGTGATCGTTCCGACCGCGGTCGGCAACCTCTCGCTCGCCCCTTCACGGATCTCACTGGCGAAGCTGGAGTCGAAGCTCATCGGCGAGCTCGACGGCTTCTTCCGGCTCAAGGACAAGATGAAAGACACCGTCGACGCGTACGACTACGTCTTCATCGACACGCCGCCGACCCTCGGCATGATCACCGTCAACGCGCTGGTGGCGTCGACCCACGTGCTCGTGCCGATCCAGTCGTCCTATTTCGCGCTCGAAGGGACGGACGATCTGCTGGAGACGATCGAGAAGATCAAGTCGCGGCCGAACCCGAACCTGCAGCTCCTCGGTGTGGTGATCACGATGCACGACAAGCGCACGACGCTGGCCAAGGACATTCACGAGCAGATCGGGCAGGTATTCGGCGACCGGCTGTTCAACACCGTCATCACGAAGTCGATCCGGCTCGAGGAGAGTCCGGCCTACAAGGAGTCGATCTTCACGTTCGCCCCGAAGTCGAGCGGCGCGATGGAGTACTACTCGCTGTCAGAAGAACTGCTGTCGAGGGTCTGAACCAATGGCCATGAAACGCGGACTACCCGAGCGCTCATCCATGCGCCACGACTCGCATTACGTCGAAGAGCTGAACCGCCGCTCCGGGCGTCACATCGGCTCGATGATTCCGCTCTCGATGATCGAGCCCAACGAAGACCAGCCCCGCTCGAACCTCGGCAACATCGAGGAGCTGGCCGCGTCGATCCGCGAGAAAGGCGTGCTCGAGCCGATCCTGGTCCGCACCGTTGCACCGAACCGCTATCAGATCATCTCCGGTGAGCGGCGCTATCGCGCGGCGACCCTGGCCGGCCTCGACGAGATTCCGGCGATCGAGCTCGATGCCGACGACAAGGAAACGCTCGAGATCGCGCTCATCGAGAACATCCAGCGCAAGGATCTGACCCCATTCGAAGAAGCGGAAGGATTCCTCCTGCTGCAGCAGAAATTCGGCTACACGCACGAGAAGATCTCGCAGGTCATCGGGAAGTCGCGCACGACGATCACGGAGACTCTGCTGATCAACGACATCCCCGACCGGATCCGGGCCATGTGCCGCGAGACCGGCATCGCCAACAAATCGGTGCTCGTGCAGATCGCGCGGGCCAGCTCGGAGCAGGCGATGGAGCAGGTCGTCCGCCGGTACGCGGCAGGGGAGATGTCTCGCGAAGACGTCCGCAAGCAGACCGCGTCCAAACCGGAGCCGAAGAAAGCCGGACGGCCGAAGCACTACACGTTTCAGCTGAAGGACAAATCGCTTCCATTCAGCGTGAACATGACGTTCAAGAAGTCGAACGTCGGCCGCGGTGAGCTGATCGAAGCCGTTCGCGAACTGCTGCGCCGGCTCGAATCCGAATAGTGGTTGGCGACGAAAAGCTGGCCCGGCGGCTCGAATCCTTCCAGGCCGCCGTGAGCGCCGAGATGGCCGTGGCGCTCAATCGAGTCGCTCCCGAGGTTCACGCGGCGGTGCTGCCGGTGGGGGAGGGAAACGCCCTCTTTGCCGGTCCCGACTCGCCGTTGACGCAGGCGATCGCGGTGGACGGCGAGGTGGAGCGCATCGAGGCGTTCTTCCTCGAGCGGGGCGCGGACTCGATCATCCAGGTCAATCCGTGGAGCCCGCGCTCATTGACCGATCCGCTGACGGCGCGCCATTACGCGTTCCACGAGTTCGAGAATGTGTTTGCCTGCGTTGTGGAGCGGCGGCCGTCCCCGGCCGCCGGCGAACCGATCGAAGTCCGTGAAGCGACCGACATCCCGCTCTGGGCCCGCATCGCCGCCGAGGCATTCGCGAGCGAAGAGATGAGCGCCGACGTCCTGGAGACGATCATGACGCCGTTCGCACATGTCGAGCACGCGCGCTGCTACATCGCGTATGTCGGCGGCGAAGCTGCCGGCTCCGCGGCGATGTTCGCGTTGCCCGACCGCAAGATCGCGGGCCTGTTTGGCGCGGGCACTGGCGAGCGATTCCGCAACCGCGGCGTGCAGACGGCGCTCTTGCATCGGCGCCTCGCGGATGCCGCGAAGATGGGATGCGAGATCGCGATGGTCACGACGCAGCCGGGGAGTGCCTCGCATCGCAACGTGGCCCGCCGCGGATTCGAGCTCCTCTACACGAAAGTGTCGATGCGCCTTGACAGACGCGTCCGCCGCGCCTAGATTGCAACGCAACATGTCTCGCATCGCCTCGACGTTCATGGGCCGAATGGTGATGCGCCGCCCGGGCGCAGGCGCTTAGTCGAGTAGCGTCGCCGACCCGGGTCCTTCCGCACTTCTCCCGTACTCGAAACATCGATGGAGCCCCGGCTTTGGCCGGGTCCTGCGTACGGGCACCGGCTTGAGGCCGGTGCTCCATAGGAGAACGACATGTCCTACCGATTCGATACGCTCGCCATTCATGCCGCGCAGCCGGATGACGAAACCACCGGCGCAGTCACCACTCCCATCTACCAGACCTCCACCTACGCCCAGATCGAGCCGGGCGTGCACAAGGGGTACTGCTACTCGAGAACCGGAAATCCCATACGCCAGGCGCTCGAAGAGAACCTCGCCGCACTCGAGGGCGCGCGATACGGGGTCGCGTTTGCCAGCGGGATGTCGGCGATCCACTGCGTCGCGTCGCTACTCAAGAAAGGCGATCACGTCGTCTCGACGCGCGATCTGTACGGCGGCGCATGGCGCATCTTCACGAAGTACTTCGCGAAATTCGGGATCGACTTCACGTTCGTCGACGCGAGCGACATCAGCGCCATCGCCGAAGCCATCCGCCCCGAGACGAAGCTGCTCTGGCTGGAAACCCCGTCCAATCCGCTGCTGCGGATCACCGACATCGCCGCCGCGGCCGCGGTCGCGAAACACGCCGGCGTTCGTGTGGTCGTCGACAACACGTTCGCCTCGCCGGTCCTGCAACGTCCGCTCGAGCTCGGCGCCGATCTCGTCGTGCACTCCACGACGAAGTACATCAACGGTCACAGCGACGTGATCGGAGGAGCGGTCCTGACCAATGACCAGGAGCTGTTCACAGAGCTCAAGTTCCTGCAGAACGCCATCGGTGCGATACCGGGGCCTCAGGATTGTTTCCTCGTGCTGCGGGGCATCAAGACGCTTGCACTTCGCGTGAACCGCCACTGCGACAACGCCGAGACCCTGGCGGCTTGGCTGCGCGAGCAGGCAGGCGTGAAGCGGGTGATCTACCCGGCGTTCACCGATCATCCGGGACACGAGATCGCGCGGCGGCAGATGACCCGGTTCGGAGCGATCGTGTCGTTCGAGCTCGACGCCGATGTTCCGACGACCGTCGCCTTCACGAAGCACCTCAAACTCTGGACGCTCGCCGAAAGCCTCGGCAGCGTGCGCAGCCTGTTTTGTCATCCGCCGACGATGACGCACGCCTCGGTGGAGCCCGATGTCCGGCGACAGGTCGGCATCGGTGATGGATTGATCCGCCTTTCGGTCGGACTCGAAGACGTGCGCGATCTGATCGACGATCTGCAGCAGGCGCTGGCGCAGACAAGAGTGTCAGCGCCGCAGACCGAGGTGCACGCATGAAACGCGTCGACATCGGTCTTCTCGGATGTGGAACGGTCGGCAGAGGATTCGTGCATCTGCTGGAGCGGGAGCGAACGCGGATTCGATCCCGCTACGGCGTCGACCTCTCGATCACCCGGATCGCGGTGCGCGACCTCGCCAAGCAGCGGCCCGGCGTCGATGAGCGGCTGCTCACGACGTCGGCGCTCGAAGTCATTCAGGCCGGGGACATCGTCGTCGAGGCGATCGGCGGAGTCGATTTGCCGCGCTCGCTGGTCCGGACCGCGATCGCCCTTGGCCGCGACGTTGTCACCGCGAACAAGGCTTTGCTGGCCGAATCAGGACCGGAGATCTTCGCCAAGGCCGCGGCGCGTGGCGTCGCGGTCGGATTCGAGGCCAGCGTCTGTGGCGGGATTCCGGTGATCCGCGCGCTGCAGCGCGGCCTGGCCGGCGACTCGATCGAGTCGGTGGCGGGAATCCTCAACGGAACCTCGAACTTCGTGCTGACGCGGATGGAAGACGGCACCTCGTTCGATGCGGCGCTCCGGCTGGCGCAGGAGCGCGGATTCGCGGAGGCGGATCCATCGCTCGACATCGACGGCCACGACGCCGCACAGAAGCTACAGCTGCTCGCCTCGATCGCGTTCGCCGGGCAGCGCCCGGCGACATTCGAAGTCAGCGGAATTCGCGACGTGACGGCGGAGGACGTCTCCGCCGCGCGCAGCCGCGGATCCGTGCTGCGCCAGGTGGCCACGGCGGAGGAGAGCGGCGGGACTGTGCATCTGCGGGTGGGCGTGCGGGAAATCCCGGACTGCGATCCGCTGGCGCGCGTCCGCGACGAGTGCAACGGAGTCGTCATTCGCGGCAGGTCGGTAGGCGATGTCTTCCTGACCGGCCGCGGCGCCGGCGCGATGCCGACCGCCGCGGCCGTGCTGTCGGATGTCATCGAGATTGCGGTGATGCGTTTGCGGCAGGAGGCGGCGCCAGGGTTGCGGCTGGCGAAGGCGGTCTGATTCCCCGCAGAATCGGGGGCGGGGGAGCCGGCTGGAAATCGACGACCTGCTGGAGGTGCGTGAAGAACGATTCCTTCTCGAGCTCCAAGACCGATCCATCGGAAGGACGCCGCAGCACCGGTCTCAAGTAGGTCGTCATTTGCAGCGACACGAGAAACAGCAACGTGAGCCAGAGGCCGACCGCTCCCCGTGCCCTGATTGCGGAGCGAAACAAAACGCGCTGAGCGAAGACGAGCGCTGTCACCCACACAAAGATGTGCAGCCACACGACGAAAGCGAGCGAGATCGAGCTCACCGCAAAGAGCCATGAGACAGGCATCAAGGCCAGGAGCACCAGCCCGATCACTCCGCAGAATGCGGCGACGCTTCGCGTGAATTCTCCGAAGGTGACATCGCCACCCGAGAACGCCGTGAAGATGTAAAGGCTGGGCAGACAGAGGATCAGCGATCCAAAGATGATCAAAGGCATTTTGACTGCGGCGAACACCACCGCCAGTCCACCCTGAAAGAAACCCGATGCAGCCGCGTAGATCGCGCAGCAGACCGCCGCGCCGGCGAGCAAGGCCGCCGAGGCGCGCGGGGTGTCGTCCTCGGCGTTTCTGAGGAGCGCGTTCATCGAACGCAGAATGTTCATGTCAGCTTCCGAGCAGGTGCGGCAGGATATCCGTCACGATGAACTCATATACGTTTCCGCGGAGCGCATCGTCGCGAATGAATGCCACAGGGAGGTAAACACTCCCGACGAACGGCCTGAGGATCCAGGCGATCTCGCCGCCGACGAATGCATACAGGGCGATCCACGTCAGTCGGACGTTCCGGGCGAGCGCGGGTGTCGGAGCGATTTCTTCAAGCGATTGCCGAAGGAACGCCGTGCCCGCGTACCCGGCGCTGCCGACGACACCGACATGCAACAGATAAAGGAGATTGTGAAGAGTTCGTTGCAACGGCGATGGCGGCGGGAGCGATATCGTGAACAGCCACACGGCAGGCGCCACGGACGCAGCGATGAGCGCGGCGATCGCCAGCGGCAGCAACGTCATCGCGAACACCTGCCGGTAGCGGAGCGGCAGGCCCATGAGCGCGGCCACGACGAAGTTGAACAACGACGTCATCACAGCCGTGCAGATCAGGAGGATCGGGATCTTCGCCGCGACGTAGAAGGAGAGCTTCGGCCCATGCCACAGCCCGAGTACGGCGCCATAGATTCCGCCGCAGATCACGATGGTCGAGAGCATCGCTGCAAGTTGCTGCGGCAAGCGTTCCGACGCGACGGCAATCTCAGCGAGGGTGGACCGTCGGCGTTGCTCGAAGAGGAGCGTGGTCATCCCGCGGGAAAGTACGGAGAGCGCAGTCGTTCCGTCCTGCCTCGTATTTAACATAATCTATCTTATGGGACTCTGCGGAAATCAGATGGCATCTGGCCAAGTGCCTGTGGAGCCCCCAGTTAGAATGAGCGCCGGATGAAGATCCTCACCCGCTACATCCTCCGCGAGATGGTCGGCCCCACCGTGCTGGGCTTTCTCTTCTACACGTCGATCATCCTCATGCAGAAGCTGTTCGACCTGGCCGGGATGATCATCCGCCGCTCGCTTTCCGCTGCCGTCGTCGGAAAGCTGCTTCTGCTATCGATGCCGCACATCGTCGTGCTGACCGTGCCGATGTCGCTGCTGTTCGGAATCCTGATCGCGGTCGGGCGCATGTCCGCCGACTCCGAGATCATCGCCATGCGCGCGCTCGGCATCTCCACGCGCACGATCTACCGTCCCGTGTTCGTGTTCAGCGTTGCGGTCTTTCTGCTGAACCTCTATCTGATCAACGTGGTGATGCCGCGAGGCAATGCGCAGTATGCAAGCCTCTGGGCGGAGCTCCTGACGTCCTCCGTCGAGAAAGACATCAAGCCGCGCGTCTTCTACGACGAATACGAGAACCTCATGATCTACGTGAACGACGTCGATCCGAGGACGGGACACTGGAAGGGCGTGTTCGTGTCGGATACACGCAGCAGCGAGGCTGCTGACAAGGCGACCACCCCGCAGTCGATCGTCGAACGGGCGGCTGCGCATCCCGACGACACGGCGACCGGCGCGCTCTCTTCGGCCGGCAGCGGCCAGCGAATCGTGGTCGCCCAGGGCGGGACGCTGTCCGTCGTCAAGGCGACCAAACAGGTCTGGATGAACCTCAGCGACGCCGAGACGCACATCTGGGATCCCCGGAGGCCCGACCGCTACGACCGGAACGCCAACAAGTCCCAGCGCATCCTGGTGGCCGACAAATCGAGCACGGATCTGAGCGGCTTCACGATCAGCCGGTCCCTCCGCGAGATGGACCTTCGCCAGCTCCTGCGTCAGGCCGAGCTGAATCGGAGACGCGACCCGCTGACGTACAACCTTGCCCGCGTCGAGATCCACAAGAAATTCGCCATCCCGTTCGCATGCCTCGTCTTCGGCATCCTCGGATTGCCCCTCGGGATCACCAACCGCCGTGGAGGCAAGAGCTCAGGTTTTTCTTTAAGTATTGGGATCGTGGTCGTGTATTACGTGATGATCACCAATGGCGAGCACCTCGCTGCCGCCGGCAGGATCTCCCCCGCCCTCGGCATGTGGGGCGCGAACGCTCTCCTGCTGATCGTCGGAATCTACCTCCTGATCCGGGCCAATCGCGATGTCGGGGCGCGGCGCGCGGACACCGGCGGCATCGTGCGCCGGCTGATCGCCAGGGTCGTGACGGCCATCCTCCGATGGCGCGGCGGCCGGACGAACATCGTCGGAGAGTCCGAGGAGGCGTCGTCGCTCCTGAACCGGCTCGACATCACCTTCCCGAACATCCTTGACCGCTACGTCCTCCGCGAGTTCCTGAAGATTCTCGCGCTCGTGCTGATCTCGGTGATGGCCCTGTTCATCATCGTCGACTACACGGAGATCGCGCGCGACGTCCGCGAGAACAACATCGCGTTCCACACGATCTTCACGTACTACCGCTTCTACATCTTCCAGGTTCTGAACCTGACCCTGCCGATCTCGGTGCTCGTGGCCACGCTTGTCACGTTCGGCATCCTGTCGAAGAACAACGAGGTCACGGCTCTGAAGTCAGGCGGCGTCTCGCTGTACCGCGTGGCCTTGCCGATCGTGGCCATCGCCGGCGCGATCAGCGTCCTGTCGTACTTCATCCTCGACTTCGTGCTCCCCTATTCGAATCAGCGGGTGGCGACGATCAAGCGCAAGATCGAAGGGAAGCGGCCGATCTCCGCGGGCGCCCAGAAGCTCTGGTTCTACGGGAAAGGTCATTACCTCATCAATTTCCTCTCCTACGACAAGAACCGGCAGGAGCTGTCCCAGGTGCAGGTTTTCGAATTCTCGCCTGCCGAGTTTCGCCTGACGCGCCGCGTGTACGCACAGACTGCGCGGTGGAACGGCAGGGCCTGGGAGTTCCGCGACGGCTGGATCCGCTCGTTCCTCGACAACAACGTGTCGACGTTCGCGCCGATCACCTCCCCGCTCGCGCTCTACTATCCGGAGACTCCGGAGGACTTCGAGACCGAGGTCCGCGCACCCGACCAGATGACGTTCGCGCAGCTCCGGAGGTACATCGAGACGGTCCGCCGCAGCGGCTACGGCGCAGAGGACCTCGCTGTGAAGCTGTACACGAAGACCTCCTGGCCGGGGATCAGCCTGGTCATGGCGCTGATCGCGCTGCCGTTCGCGTTCAAGATCGGCCGGCGGGGCGCGCTCTACGGGATCGGGCTCGCCTTAGTCCTCGGAATCGTCTACTGGATGGTCTTCGCGATCTTCACCAAGTTCGGCGAGGTGGGAAATCTGCCGGCGATGCTGTCGGCCTGGAGCGCCAACATCCTGTTCGCGATCGCGGCGATCTACATGTTCCTTCACGTCGAGACGTAGGGCCGACTCTCAGTCGGCCGGGACGGCCTCGATCTTTTCCGGAGCTTCGTTCCGTTTCCCGAAGATCATCATCGCCGCCGGGACGGTCGTCACCGCACCGATGGCCACGAGCGTGGTGCCGATGATCCTCCGCTGGCGCTCACTCAGCCTGCCGGACACGAGAAGCGCAACGCCCGCGGCGAGTGCGGCGCGGGTTCCCACTACGAAGAAGAGTTCCGGAACGGTCACATTCCGATGGCGCATCACAGCTCCTTCAGCTCTGGAAGCGGCTGCCGGGGTTCGCATTCCGGGGACGGTTCGCGTCAAACGCGAACCCTTGCCGCCACTTCGCTCTCGCACAGGAGCTTCATGTTCTCCAGGGAATGCTCCATCGCCCGCTCCTGCAACTTCTCGACGATGAGCTTGTCGGTGATTTGCCGAGGGCCTTGCCGGGGATGTGTAGTCGCTCTCGGCAATCACTTCTGTCGCGCCGTCCTTGCTGGCAGTGTAGGTCCACGTGTGCTGGCCGGCCAGAGCGCCCTGAATTTCTCCTCTCCAGCGGGCCTGCTCGGGAAGCGGGACGGTCCTCGATGACTTTGCTGGTCACCGGGAAGGTGAATCCCGCCATCGCGATGTGCCAGACGGCCTCTCCTTTTCTGGAGGCGTGCGAACACCCCGCCGTAAGGCAACGTAGTGCAGTTCTGCTAGATCGCGTTGCTGATCTCTTCGCTGAGTCCCTTCCACTTCTTCAGGTACTCGCGACGGTCGCTGTTGTATTTCGCGACGAGCTGCCGGTATTCGTCGCTGGTAGGCGTGCAGCAGCGGGAAGAATGGAGTGACGTAGGGCCGACTCTCCAGTCGGCCTGGACCGACTGAGAGTCGGCCCTACGTTCTGCTAGATCGCGCTGCTGATCTCTTCGCTGAGTCCCTTCCACTTCTTCAGGTACTCGCGACGGTCGCTGTTGTATTTCGCGACGAGCTGCCGGTATTCGTCGCCCCTCCCCTGCCGCTCGTACATCGTCTTCGGCTGCAGGTAGTCATGATCGTCGACCCCGGGAACGTCGGTGGCGACGAGATATCCGAAATCCGGGTCTCTCTGCCACTGGATGGTCCCTTCCGCGATGGCCTTGACGATCGCCGACGAATGCTGGATGCGCACCTTCTTCGAACGCTCGTCCTTCTCGTCGCCCCCGATGCGGCCGGTGTTCAGGAGGTACACCTCCATCGGGTTGCCTTTCATCAGCTCGAGCATCCGGTTGCCCTGGTAGGCGTGCAGCAGTGGGAAGAATGGATTCGTTCCCGGAACGCGCAGCGACTTTCCGGCCTCGGCCGCCCCGCCGGCGCTCGTGCCTTTCGTCTCGCCGAGCATGAAGTAGGCGGCGGCCTGTGCTCCCTCGAGTCTTGCCACTGCCGGGATGATGTTCTCGTTGCGGTTGAGGATCAGAAGGAAGTCGACCCGGGTCATCTCGCGAGCGTCCGCGGCTCCGGCGATGTCTTCCATGCGGATGACCGCACGGCCGTTGGGCGTGTAGGACGTATCGAAGTAGTCGATCTTCCCTTCGTCGTTCTGCGACACGTTCTCGAGATAGGCGTGCGGCGATGCGCAGGCGTAGTAGATCGTCGGCTCGTCCTGCGCGTTGAGGCCGAAGGTCTTCGCGAAGCAGCCGTTCTCGGTCGCGTAGACTTTTCCTCCCGGCATGAGCGCGCAGAAGTCGTCCTGAACCGGCGACGAGTTGTTCTGCTTCGTGAACGTCGTCGTGGTCTTGCCGGTGCCGGAGAGCCCGACGATCAGACCGACGCGATTCCGGCCGTGCACCGGGATGATCTTGCAGCCGGCGTGAAGGGCGAGACCGCCGCGCTCGTAGACGAGCTTGTTCCACATCCGCAGCCCGCCCTTTTTCGATTCACCGAAATAGTCCGAGTAGAGCACGCGCGTCGTGTCATTCTCGAGATCGACGGCGATCAGCCGCTCTTCCGGATATCCCTCCGCCTTGAGGTTCGGCGTGTAGATCACGGTGAGCTTCGGCTCGAACTCCGCCACCTCCTCGTCGGTGGCCGGGTAATAGAGGATGTGCTGCATGGCGGCGATGTTCGCGTTGGCCTTCTCGATGATCAGCCGCGTCGGAACGCGGAACTCGGGGTCGTTGCCGATGAATCCTTCGATGACGAGCATGTCGCGGGTCCGGATGTAGTCGTTCTGCAGCCGGGCCATGCGCTCGTATTCGGCACGGGTGATCGTCTGATCGGAGTGCTCTTCGGGATGATCGGTGGCGATGAACGTCGACAACTTCGATCGCGACACGACGCGTGTGGCGACATTCACATTGCCGAACTCCGTGATCCGGGCGTTCGGCATCTCGCCGGCGAATGTTCTGAGCTCTTCCGGTGACGGGTTCCAGATGATCGATTTCGCTTCGACGGGAAGGGTCTTGGAGTGCTTGTGACGATGCCCGGTCGGGCGTGCCGAGGGCTGAGGGACAACGTTCCTGAGAGGCAATTCACTCATGAAGATTTCCTTTTCGTGACGAGTCGTTGTCGGCGCCAGCCGACGCAAGGATCGCGCCGGTCTAATATTATCCGCTTGATGTCCGAAGCCATAGCTGAAGCCGCGCTCGATGCGCTGCGCATCCGCATCACCAAGGTCCTTCCCGAGCAGATCCGGTCGTGTCTGGACGGGCTCACGGACGAGCAGATCTGGTCGCGGCCGAACGAGCAGTCGAACTCGATCGGCAACCTCGTTCTGCACTTGACCGGCTCGCTGAATCACTATCTGAACCGCAACCTGGGAGGCATGGAGTTCCACCGCAACCGCGGCCAGGAGTTCGCGGAGCGCACAGAGATCCCCGCCGCGGAACTTCGGAAGCGCTTCGACGAGATGGTTCGGCGCGCCGAGCAGACGCTCGGGGCCATGACTGTGGCGCGGCTCAGCGATCCCTCGCCCGAGCCGAAGATGCACCGTCTCGTCATCGAAGACCTCATCAACATCGCCATCCATCTCTCGACCCACGCCGGCCAGATCGTCTGGATCACGAAGATGATTCGCGGCGGCGGAGTGAACGAGCTCTGGATCAACGCGCACAGGAAACTCGGAGCATGGCCTTCCTCGTCATCCTGAGCCGCGAAGCCTGCCCTGAGCGAAGCGAATGGGACGGCGAAGGATCCGGGCGGCGAAGAGCGGCCGCCACCCCGATTCTTCGCCCTCTGCGGGGCTCAGCATGACGTACAAGATCGCCGTCGTTGGTGCGGGCGGAGTCGGCGGCTACTTCGGCGGAAAGCTCGCCGCGGCCGGCGTCGACATCACGTTTGTCGCCCGCGGGCGGACGCTCGAAGCGCTCCGGACGCGCGGCCTGCGCGTCGACAGCATCGACGGCAACTTCGCGGTCGAGCGCGTGAACGCGACGGACAGGCCCACGCAACCGGTCGACGCGGTCCTCATGACCGTGAAGGCGTGGCAGATTCCCGAAGCGGCCGCGCAGATCAAGCCGATCGTCGGCCATGACACGATCGTCGTTCCGCTCGAAAACGGGGTCGATGCCCCGGAGCAACTGGCGACCGTGCTCGACCGGCGAAACATCGGCGGCGGACTCTGCACGATCATCAGCTTCGTCGTCGAGCCGGGCGTGATCAAACACGCCGGCGCAGCGCCGTTCATCATGTTCGGTGAGCTCGACAACCGCGTGACACCCCGCGTGGAACGGCTTCGCGATGCGCTTCGAGGCGCTGGTGTCAACGCCGAGATCGCCGAGGACATCCAGAAGTCGATGTGGTCGAAGTTCGTGTTCATCGCACCGATGAGCGGCATCGGAGCGATCACGCGTGTCCCGGCCGGCGTGTGGCGGGCGATTCCGGAAACGCGCGAGCTCGCCGAGCGCGCCACGGCGGAAGTCGTGGCTGTCGCCGCCGGGCGCGGCGTCCACCTCGAGGATCTCGTGGCGCGCACGATGCAGAGATTCGACAAGCTGCCGCCGGATGCGACAGCCTCCCTGCAGCGTGACGTGATGAGCGGCAAGCCGAGCGAGCTCGAAGCGCAGCTCGGCGCGGCCGTTCGCCTCGGCCGTGAGAGTGGTGTGGCCACACCTGTGCTCGAAACGCTCTATCGCGCCCTGCTGCCGCAGGAACGAACGGCAAGAGGCCAGACCTGATCTCCGAACGCTATCTCCGCCTCCTCGACGCGCTGCAACAGGCCGTCATCGCAACGGACATCAAGGGACTCATCGTGGAATGGAACCATGCGGCCGAGACGCTCTACGGCTGGCCGCGCGGCGAAGCGCTCGGGAAAAACATCATCGACGTGACTCCGGCAACGATGTCGCGCGACCACGCGGCGGAGATCATGCAGACCCTGGCCGAGGGTCAGGTATGGTCGGGTGACTTTCCGCTGCGGACACGCGACGGAGAGTCATTCGTCGCCAGCGTCACGGACGTGCCGATCGTTCATGACGGCGTCGTTGCCGGCGTCATCGGTGTCTCGGCACGCTCTGCCGGGCCGGCGTCTCTGAATCCTTCTCTTCTCCGTTTCGGCGCAGGATGTGACTCGATCTGGCCGGACCACGTCGAGCTCATGATCCGCTATCCCGAATCATTCATCCGGGCCAGCGAACCTCATCTTCTGCAGCTCCTGTCTCTCATCGCCTTCCGTTACGCGGCCGCTCTCGACAACGGCTCGACGCTCGATATCCTCGCCGAGCCGGCGAAGGAATCCCTGTTATCCGGCTTCGGCATTCCCCCCGGGCCGATCGCCCACGTTCAGATCGGCACGCGCGGGGAACGGACATCCGCGTCTCTGCTCCGCGATGAGATCAGCTTCGCCGACCCGGCGAATTTCGCCGCGGCGTTGACGCGTGTTCTCGGCGGCTGGATCTTCGTCGAGCGCGACACGGCCACGCATCTGTTGGTCCCGGTGACGCAGGTCCGACTCTCGGTCGGACAGGCCGGCTAAGGAAGCTCTGAACAAGTCGTCGTTCACGTCATCCTGAGCCGCGAAGACGGCGAGGGATCTCGAAATCGCGGGCGTTTTCGCATCCTGAGATCCTTCGTGGCGCTTCGCCGACTCAGGATGACGACTTGTTCAGAGGTTCCCTGAGAGCCGGCCCTGCGTTGCTGATACCATCCCGCCAATGGTCAAGAAGTCCGCAAGTCCGGCAGCGGCAAAGGACCACCCGGCGATCGCCGAGGCGAAGCGGGTCCTGGAGGTCGAAGCGGCCGCGATCGTCGGACTGATCAACCACCTCGACGATACGTTCGTCGACGTCGTCGAGCTGATCAACGCCTGCTCGGGCCGCGTCGTCACCATGGGCCTCGGCAAGTCCGGCATCATCTGCAAGAAGATCAGCGCCACGCTCGCCTCGACCGGCACCCCGTCGTTCTTTCTCCATCCCGCGGAAGCCATTCATGGCGATCTCGGGATGATCGTGCGCGGCGATGTCGTATTGGCCATCTCCAACTCCGGCGAGACCGAGGAGCTCGTGCGCCTGCTGGCGAGCATCAAGCGCATCGGCGCCGAGATCGTGGCCATGACCGGCAATCCGTCGTCGACGCTGGCCAGGGGCGCTGACTATCACCTGTCCGCCGCGATTTCGAAGGAGGCCTGCCCTCTCGGACTCGCTCCCACGGCATCGACCACGGCCACACTCGCCCTCGGCGATGCGCTGGCGATGGCGCTCCTGCTGCGGAAAGGGTTCAAGGAGGAAGATTTCGCGTTCCTGCATCCGGGTGGGAAACTCGGCAAACGATTCCTGCGCGTCACGGACCTGATGCACACCGGCGACGAGATCCCGGTCGTGGCCACTTCGGCATCGATGCACGACGTGATCTACGAGATGTCGAAGAAGGGTTTCGGCATCACTGCCGTCGTCGACGACAATGGCCGTCTGCAGGGCGTGATCTCCGACGGCGATCTGCGCCGGCTGCTGCAGCGCGACGAACAGATCCTGAAGAAGACCGCCGGCGATTCGATGAAGCGGAAGCCGCTCACCATTTCGGCGAGCGAGCTGGCATCGGCGGCACTGCAGATGATGGAGCAGCGCAAGATCACGTCGCTGTTCATCGCCGATGACGAGTTGCGCGTCCAAGGTATCATTCACCTCCACGATCTCTGGGGGCTCGAGCTCTTCTGATGAATGGTGTCGATAACAAGGCCGTGCTGCGTTACCGCGACGGCCGCACGGAACGCGTGGACCTCGCACCGATCGATCAGTCGCGCCAGATCTTTACGATCAAGCGCGAAGACGGAAAGAGTGCCGAGGTGCCTTACACCGAGCTCAAGGCCGTGTTCTTCCCGAAGGTTGAGGGCGTGCCGCCCGCGCAGCAGCCGGAAGGCGGCAGCACGATCGCCGTGGAGTTCAGCGATGGCGAAGTCATCCGTGGAATCGCCCAGTACAACCCGGAACGCAACGGCTTCTTCCTTTTTCCGCTCGACCGGAGCAAAAACGATCGCGTCTTTGTTGTGAACTCGGCGATCGCCTCTATCGAAGTCGAGCGCCTCTAGGGAAGTTCTGAACAAGTCGTTGTCACGTCATCCTGAGCCGCGAAGACGGCGAAGGATCTCGAAATCGCAGGCCTTTTCCGATCCCGAGATCCTTCGTCGCGTTTCGCCGACTCAGGATGACGACTGATGCAGAGGTTCTAGGAGTCCGGCGGCAACGCCGCCGCTTTCATCTATGAAACGAATGCTCATCGCACTGGCCGTGCTCACTCTCTGCGCAGCCGCGTCGCCGCAGGCGGAAATCGACCGCGGCGCCGCCGCCGTCGCCGGGATGGAGGCGCAGTTCACCCACAGCTTCACGCCGAAAGGCTTTTCAAAGGCGCAGGTGGAGAACGGGACGGTGATCTTCGGAAAGCTTCCGATGATGCGCTGGACCTACAACAGCCCTGAACCAAAGACGTTCGTGTTCGACGGATCGCGGACCTGGTTCTACGTCCCGTCGGACAAGCAGGTCACGATCGCGGACCTCGATGACCAGCGGAAGCGCGAGCTGCCGTTTCTCCTTGTCGGCGATCCTGCCGCGCGCGACCGCTACTTCGTCGTCTCCGAGCAGCAGCGCGGCCGCGCGGTCACCACCACGCTTCGTCCCCGCGACGCCTCCGGCCTCATCCGCGGTGTGTCGATCGTCTCGAATGCCTGGGATCATCGGATCCAAGCGATCGAATACACGGATCGTGACGGAAACCGGACCGCGTTCGCCTTCTCCGGATATCATCCCGCCCGCGTGTCTCCGGACACGTTCAGCTTCACCGTGCCGGCCGGGGTCCAGGTCGTTCACGGCGATTAGGAGCGGGAAATGGCGCAGGAGTTTTCGTTCGACATCGTCTCGAAGACGGATATGCAGGAAGTGGCCAACGCCATCCAGCAGGCGCAGAAGGAGCTCGCGCAGCGGTTCGATTTCAAGGGCAGCAAGAGCTCGATCGAACTGGGCAAGGATGAGCTCGTCCTGCTCAGCGACGACGAGGGGAAGCTCCGCAGCCTGAAGGACATCGTCGAGAGCAAGCTGGTCAAGCGGAAGGTGTCGCTCAAGGCTATCGACTACGGAAAACTGGAGCAGGCCGCGCTGGGCACCGTACGCCAGCGGGCCAAGATCGTCCAGGGCATCGAAAGCGAAAAGGCCAAGGCGATCGTCAAGGCGATCAAGGACGCCAAGATCAAGGTGCAGGCCTCCATCCAGGCGGACCAGGTGCGCGTCGTCGGCAGGAGCAAGGACGACCTGCAGAAGGCCATCGGGATCGTCAAAGAGAACGACTTCGGAATTCCCCTGCAGTTCACGAACTACCGCGGTTGAGCGCCGAGACAACGATCGTTTATTCTTCGCCCGTGACCGTTCCCAACACCGTCCCCGACCTGACCTCGCGCGGCGAGCGGATCATCGAACTGATCGCGCCGAAGCTGCAGATGGTCGATGACGAGCTGCGCCGGAATTTCGAGAGCCGGATCAAGACCATCGGGGACGTCGGGGAGCACATTCTCGGCGGCGGAGGCAAGCGGCTCCGCCCCGCCCTGCTGCTGCTCGTCTCGAACATGCTCCGCTACGACGGTTACCGCGATGTGATCTACGGCGCGGTGGTCGAATTCATTCACACGGCGACCCTGGTGCACGACGACATCATCGACGAGGCGGCCATCCGCCGCGGACGAACGTCGATCAACTACCGCTGGGGCAACCAGCTCACGGTGCTCGTCGGCGACTACATCTTCATGCACTCGATGAGCATGGCTCTCGCCGAAGGGAACCTGGAGATTCTGCGGCTTCTCTCGAACGTCACGATCCGCATGATCGAGGGCGAGATCCTGGGCCTGGAGCAGAACGGGCGGACCGATCTCTCGATCGACGATTACTTCGAGGTGGTCAGCCGCAAGACCGCGGCGCTTTTCGGCGCATGCTGCCGGATTCCCGCGTACCTCGTCGATCTTTCCGACACCGCGGCGGGAGCGCTCTTCGACTACGGAAAGAACCTCGGCATCTGCTTCCAGCTCATCGACGATCTGCTCGACTTCACGTCGAGCACGGAAGTCCTCGGCAAGCCGGCATTGTCGGATCTGAAGGAAGGAAAGCTGACGCTCCCGCTGATCATCACGCTGCCGCGGGCCACCCCGGCCGAACGCGCCCGGATCGAGCACGTCGCCACCACGAAATCGTTCGACGGGATGGACCCGCACGAGATCCTCGAGATCGTGGAGAAGTACGGAGCGCTGGAAGAGACACGCGCCATCGCCCGCGATTACGCGCACCGCGCCCGCGCCGCCCTCGAGCCCTTCCCCGCCTCGCCGGCGCAGGAGGTGCTCAACCTGGCGCTCGATTTCGTACTCGAGCGCGACCGCTAGTGTAGTGCGTCCGAAATAACGGTACTTTCGTTGCGGGCGCCGAACGGTCAGATGCGAGGCGGCGCGACGCAGGCGATGCGCGACATCGTCGAGGAG
>DATISF010000077.1:0-70832 GCA_035468985.1 Thermoanaerobaculia bacterium | reverse complement strand
AGCGCGCAAGCCGTCATCCTGAGTCGGCGAAGCGCGATCAGGATACGCAAACGCCTGCGATCACGTAGGGCCGACTTTCAGTCGGCCCCGGGCCCACTGGAGAGTGGGCCCTACGTGTGAAATAAGACCAGAGAACCTCTGCGCAACTCGTCATCCTGAGTCGGCGAAGCGCGACGAAGGATCTCAGGATGCGAAAACGCCTGCGATTTCGAGATCCTTCGCCGTCTTCGCGGCTCAGGATGACGTGAACGACGACTTGCGCGGGGGTTCTGTCTAGTGCGGCGTCGTCGTCTCCGGTTTCGGCTGGAGCTTGTCGATCAGCGCCTGCAGTTTGGCGCGCGCGTCCGTCTGATCCTGCAGCGTGCCGCCGAGAAGTCGCGTGATCTCCTGCATCGCGGCGACGACGTCGGGTGATGCGTCGCCGGCCATGACCGTTCCCGTCGCCTCCGTTCTGCGCTGCGCAGCCGCGGCGATCTCGGCGTTTCGCTTCTCCAACTCGCCGGGCATCGCCAGCAGCGCCTCGTCGGCGACGGTCTTCAGCTGACCGCGGCTGACTTCATTCGCCGCCGCCACCTCGCGAATTTGCAGCAGCCGGCGGACGACCGGGAAGTAGGGGCTCGTCGGATCGTCGACGAGTTTCGCCTCGAGCAACGACGCTTCGGCCACGGCCTTCTTCTCACCGCTCTCCACGCCAAGCTCGACGGTCGCGCGCACGTTCTTGCCGATCTCCGGCAGAGCGACGCCGGTCGTGTCGCCGGGATTGACCCAGACGTTCACCGGGATGTCGTGATGGGCCATCTTGCCGTCGAAACCGAGGGAGTCGACGATGATGTTGCGGACGTAGACGCGGTTGTTCGCGGAGACGAGGCTTCGCTTGGTCGGCAGCCGGACTTCGACGCGATAGGCGTGCGGCGCGGAGAGGGTGATCTCCTTGAGCTCCTTCTCGCTCTGCACGCGCTCGACCGCCTTCTCGTCCTTCACGCGCCCGCCTTCCTCGCGTTGCAGCGACGCCCAGCGGTAGGTGTCATCGGGCCGCTTGTCGCGCAACAACTCGACGTCGCTGTCGATGATGGCGAGGATCACCTGCCGCTCGTTGTTGATGTCGCGGGCCAGCGCGGCAACGCGCGAGATCGTCTGGAAGTCCGATGTGACGAGCCTGACCTTCTCGTCCTGAGGAAGCGTCTGCGCGGTCGCGCAAACGGCGAAAAAGATTGCAAAGAAACCCACATATTTACGCATCAGCCGGTATCCTATCGCGCCTCGCCCACAATGCGTATGCGCCCGCGCCGGCGAGGAGAATCGCCAGTCCGATCGCGCTCTGCAGCGGCGAACGGACGATCGTCGCGATGACCACGGTCCAGCATGCGAGCGTGAACACCGCGGTCGTCAACGGATGTCCCGGCGCGCGGAAGGCGTCGGCCAGCTCGCCGCGATGACGAAAGACGAACAGCGCCGCGCCCGTCAGGCCGAAGAAAATGAAGTCGGTGGCCACCACGTAGCTCAGGATCTGCTCGTACTTTCCCGACATGGCGATCACGATGGCGACGACGCCCTGCAGCGCGATTGCGACATACGGAACGCGCGTGACCGGATGGACGCGCGCCACGGCGCTGAAGAACACGCGGTCGGCGGCCATCGCGTAATAGACGCGTGGTGCGGTGAGCATGCTCTGGCTGAGGAAACCGAGCGTCGAGATGGCGATGCCGACGGCGATCAGTTTGGCTCCGCGCTCGCCGAGCACCGCGCGCATGACGGCCGATGCCGGGGTGGTGGTCGCCGCCAGTCCCGCCGCTCCAAGGACGTGAAGCATGACCGCGTTGACGAGAACGTACACCGTGATCACGCCTGCCACGCCCGCGAGCAGCCCGATCGCCAGATCGCGGCGCGGGCGTTTCAATTCCGCGGACATGAAGCTCGCGGTCTGCCAACCACCGTAAGCGAACATCACCGGCGTCATCGCGGCGGCGAAGGCGAGAAGGCCTCCCCCTTCGGCAGCCGGCGACGGCCGCCGCTCCACCGAGGGCCCGAAGCCCACGACGATCAGCATGGCGATGGCCACCAGTTTCAAGATCATCAGCACCGATTGCGTGTTGCTTCCGCTGCGGACTCCGAGGATGTTGATGATCGTCAGCGCGACGAGCGTGCTCGAGGCGAGCAGCCAGTCGGGTGAGGCAATGCCGGTCAATTCGATCGTGTAGCGCGCGAACGTGATCGCCACCGCGGCCATCCCGCCGCTCTGCATCACGAGCAGCAGTGCCCATCCGTAGAGAAATGCCACCGAAGGATGGTAGGCATCGCGAAGGTAGGCGTACTGACCGCCGGCCTCGGGTCGGAGCGAGGCCAGCTCGGCATAAACGAACGCGCCGAGGAGCGCGATCACGCCGCCTGCCGCCCACGCGCCGAGGATGAGTGCGGGCGAATGGACCCGCTGAGCGACGACGTACGGATTGATGAAGATGCCCGATCCGATGATGCCGCCCATGACGATCATGGTGGCGTCGAAGGCGCCGAGACGGCGGGCCAGGGTCGGCTCGGGCATGTGGCCGAAGCCTAGCAGGCTCGAAACAGAATTGCCTGAAGCGGGAGGATCGCAACAGCGCGTTGGCGGTCAGCGGAGGGGAGTCGCTCGCGTAGAATCGTCCGGTGCGGCATTTCGACGCCCGGCCGGTTCGCGATCTTTTCCTGGTCTTCGACAAAGGCGATGACTTCGGCCCGACGCTCATCGAGTTCGCGAAGCGAAATGCGATCGCCGCGGCGAGCTTGCACGCCATCGGCGCGTTCAGCGATGTCACGATCGCGTACTGGAACCGGGAGACGAAGAAATACGAGGAGATTGCGGTGCGCGAGCAGGTGGAAGTCGTCTCGATGACCGGCAACATTGCGCCGTCATCCGAGGACATCAAGCTCCACGCGCACGTCGTCCTCGGCAAACGCGATGGGTCGGCCGTCGCCGGTCACTTCCTGCGCGGCATCGTCTTCCCGACGATGGAAGTGTTTCTCACCTCGCGTGAGATGAGCGTTCAGCGAGCGAAGGATCCGGAAACCGGTCTTTGGCTGCTCGAGAGGATGTAACTCAGCGGTGCGGGGCCACCGCGCGCCGTTTCGTTCCCGCCGTATGCCACTCGTATGCGCCGATGTCGACGGCAACCACGCCGTCGGAATCGCCATCGCCTGGACGCGCTGAACCCGCGAAATCGCAGTTCGGCGCGCTCGCCGCGGAGCCGCGATCGATGGCCGGCGAGCCCGCGCGAAGCCGGAAATCGCCATTTGCAGGATCGGCAAGCATCGCCGGAGCCTGCACGGCGTCGGCTCCCACGATCTCGTTCTCCGTGCCCCGGAATCCGTCGATGAGGTTGTGATCGATCACCAGCCTCGCCGGCGGGGCGCCGGCGTCGGCTGCGAGCTGGAACATGTAGTTGTCGCTGATGAGATTGTTGCGGACGACGACGCCTTCGATCTCGTCGTTCTCCACCACCAGCCCGCCGCCCCACGGTTCGCGGCCGTTGTGAACGAACGTATTGTTGATGATCACGATCGACTTCAGCGGATGGTGCGGCGCGTCCTGCGGACAGCAGTTCGTGACGTGAAGGCCGGAGTAGGCGCAGTCGTAGCCGAGATTGTTCACCACGCGCACGTTCTGGTTCAAACCGCCGGCCTCCGAGGCGATGCTGATGCAGTTGCCGGCGTGCTCGCCGCGGATGTCGTGAACGCGATTCGCGGCGACTTCCACATTCGAGACCCCTCGAAATGAACCGTCGACGTAGATGCCGTTGAAGTTCACGTCGTGCACGTGGTTATCGTGCACGGAGCCGTTCGCTGTGCCGTCCTTGATGCAGATCCCTTCCTTCCCCGGATTGCCCGGCGCGGTGTGGTGCACGTGATTGTTCCTGACCTCGAAGCCGTTGGTGTTGGCGATGGTCAGGTGCTCCTGCCAACCTCTCGTGCAGACGGCCACGATCTCGTTTCCGTCGACGAGAACGTCGTGAGCGTTCCAGATTCCGACCCCCGAGCCGCCGGCGGTGTCGACCGAGCAGCCTTCGATCACGAACGATCCGCCGCCGTCGGTATAGATCGCCGCGCCGGACGCGTTGGTCACGCGAAGGTGCGACAGGCGGATGAATTCACGCTGCGAGAGATCGACCTGCCCTTCGTCGGTGGAGAACTCGATGCCCGTGCCGTCGATCGTGGCGATCTCCCCCGGATAGGAAGCGAAGGTGATCATCGCGCCGAACGATCCCGAGGTCCGCGGAATCAGGCGCTCGTTGTAGGTCCCGGCGCGGAGGTAAGCGGTGTCGCCGGGCGCCAGCGAGCTCGCGGCTTTCTCCAGCGTTCGCCAGGGCTGGGCGATCGTGCCGGGCCAGGCGTCACTGCCCGACGGAGCGACGTAGTAAACGGCGGCGCGAGCGTCGTTGAGGGCAAGCGCGGCAACAAAGGCGAAGGCCAGCCCGGGAGAGCACACGACGATCACTCCAGCCGCAGCAGGGAATCGCCGGTGGCGTTGTCCGACACGATCACGAACGGCACGACGGCTCCGCTGCCTCCGGTGACATCGATCTGGAGCTGGAGGTTGTGCAGATCGGGATATTTCGAGTCGCGCGTGTCGCCGACGATCGAGCGCACCATGTCGCTGATCACGATCAACTGTCCCGCGGCCAGGTCGACCTGCTTCGTGACCACGGTGCTCACCAGCGAGCGGCCGTCGGAGACCAGCAACGTCGCGGTGACCGTGACCGGCGCACCGGAGGTCTCGATGAAGCCGTAGCTCGTCCGGTAGGTTCCCGCGGTTGCCGCGTTGATCGTGGTCGAGGTCGAATCGTCGAGCCCGGAGAAGATCTGCGACTGGCCGACGCGCAGCCCGCTCTGCGCCGGCACAACCGGAACGCCTGCGCTGTAGCTGCCGGCGGCCGAGGCCGTGGCGATGCGGCTCGTGGCCACGACGCTCCCGCGCGTCGGCGTGATCAACACGGTCGCGGCGTTTCCTGACGGAGCGCCGGCGTATCCCGCGGCATCGGAGACGGACAGCGTTTGCCGTGCTGCCAGCGTGATGTCCTTCTCGTAGGCGGCCCCACCGATCCCGTAGCGGATGCGGACCCGGGACTGAGATGTCGCCGGATTGAAGAGCGTCAGCTCGGTCGTGGTCTGTGTCTGATTCGCGGCTGTTGCTCCGACATCATGCCGGACGGCTCGACGGCGCGATGCTTTCGCCGATCCGCCGCTCTGCGCCAGCGGAATCCGCGCAGGCTCGGTCTGCAGGAAATCGTAGTAGCGCGTCCAGTCGACGATGCTCCACGAGTCGCCGGTGCTGTCATCGACGACGCGCGCATACGCGCTGATCCGGCCGGCCGATGCGCTGGCGTTCGTGACCACCGCGGTTACCGCACCGTCAGGCGCGTCACCGGAGAGTTCGCTCGATCCGAACGAGCCCAGCGTGGCGTCGCGTTGCGCGATCGTCGTCCCCGATGCATTCAGATAGTCGATGTGCACGCTTGCGGAGGCGCCGGAAGTCTCCTGCAGATAGATCGTTGTCTGCAGGGTCGAACCGCGGCGCACTCCGGCGAGGTAGATCGATCCTCCGGCGGCGGCACTGCGATCGGAGCGGAATACCGGTAGATCGCCGGAGTAAGTGCCGCTCTTGCCAATGCAGAGCTGCTTCGCGGTGATGACCAGCTTCTGCCAGTCCCCGCTGCGCAGCTGCAAGCTCCCGATCGGATTGGAGCTGGCGTAAACGTTCGTGACGATGTTCGCCATCGTCATCGACTGGTTCCCGGCGATCGAGGCGACGGTCGCGGTGGCCGTCTGCGTCGACGCGGACGGAGTGAAGTACATCTTCAGATCGTCGATCGCCTTCGATCCGAATGCATTCACCAGGCTGACGTCCGAGACGACGTTTCCGTAACTCTTCTGCGCCGAGGTCAGCCCGGGGATGAAGTAGGCCACTTCCTTCGCTGCGATCGGCGGAATGGTTCCCGGCGCGACCTGCGGCTTGGCCGTATCGACGACGGTGACGATGCTGATCGAGTACGACGGCGGCGTTCCATCGGCCCGCGGCGGCAACAGACTGCCGGAAGTTCCGGCAACATAGATGAGCGAGAGAGCTCCGGTCAGCGCTCCGGTCGCCGATGGACGCCGGGAGCGATCGACCGTGAACGTCACGGACCCCGAAGCGCTTGGATCGATCGTGATCGGGTCCGTCCTCGGCACGATCCACGGGACGTCGGAGACGGCGATGCCGGTCAGGGTGGCCGTGCCGGTGTTTCGGAAACTCACGGTTCCGACGGAGTCGGAGCCGGGCACTCCCGTGATCTCGACTCGCGTGGTGAGCGGCTCGGCGATGACCGTGCCGGGCGGTCGTGTCGCTGAGAGCAGCGAGGTCGAGACGCCGAGATCCTGGGCGCCGTCGCCGCTGATGTCCACCCAGCCCCAGTACGTTCCGACCGGCTGTTTCACGGATTTCAAGGTGATGGTCTGCGTGGCCGCGGCGGCAAGTGCAAACGATTCGGGCGTCAGCGTGAAGAAGTCTCCGTCGAACTTCGTCAGAGTGATGGTCGTTGCGGTGTCGCCGAAGTTCGTCACCGAGAAGCTGTCCTCGTTCTGAGGAACGCCGTCGATCTGGACCAGGCCGCGCGGATCCGCGGTCACCACAACGTCGGCCGGGGCGAGTACACGCGGGCCCGTGGTCATCTGCACCGGGTCGCTGAAGGTGCTGAGGAGCAGGTTGTGCTGCGCGTCGTGGGGATAGGTGACCGCGGCGACGCTGACGTAGTACGTCGTCGAGGGCTGCAGTCCGCGGACGATGGCCGAGCTGATCTCCTTCGATGACGTGGTGATGATGGCCACCGCATTTCCGCCCTGCGACAGAGCGGCACGAACCTGATATCCGCCGTCATCCCACTGGTAGGAGATCGGCGTCCATTCGACTGTGGCGTTGCGGTCGGTGCTCGCGGTCACGCGAACGTTCGCCGGCACGACCGTCTGCGTGCTCTCCCAGTCATGGTCGTACTGCTTGCGGTTGAGGAACTCGCGCAGCGAGGCATCGGTCGTGTAAAGCGCGTTGTACTGGAACACCGATCCGCCGTCGATCAGGGAGGTCATCCTGGCCAGATCCGGCGGCATGGCGCCGGTCAGATTGTTCCCGTAGATGTCGAGTTGCAGGAGGTTCGTCAGGCGCGCGAGCTCGGGTGGGACGCTTCCGCTGAATCGGTTTCCGCCGAGAGTGAGATAAAGCAGCGCGTTGAGCTGCCCGATCTGCGGTGGGATGACGCCCGTCAGCTCGTTCTCGTTGACGTCGAGGTTCTCGAGCTTCGTCAGATTGCCCACCCGCGGCGACAGCGTGCCTTCGAGGTGGAGACCGGCAAGGCGAAGGTCCAGCAGCTCGCGCAAGTCCCAGAGCCCATCCGGAATCGGGCCGGACATGGGGTTGTAGCTCAACGTGAGGTATTGCAGATTGACGAGCTTGTTGATGTCGGCCGGAATCGAGCCGGTCAACTGGTTGTACGAGAGATCGACCGCGGTCAGCGCCGTCGCCGCCGTGAGACTCGGCGGGATCGAACCGCTGGCGAGCGTGTTGTCGATGTAGACGATCTGGAGGTTCGACATCTGCGTGAACATGTCGGGGATCGTTCCGCTCAGCCGCGTCGTGCCGAGGAAGAGCTCGCGCAGATTCGTCAGGTTTCTCAGGTCGGGAAAGCTGCCGGTGAAGTCGTTCTCCCCCAGGATCAGGATCTCGAGTGCGGTGAGGTTTGCGATTCCCGACGGAATCGTTCCGGTGAGCTTGTTGCGGTCGAGAATCAGAACAGTGAGGTTCCGAAGATTTCCGATGCCGGCAGGGATCGTCCCTTCGAATGCATTTTCGCCGAGCTCGAGCGTCTGAAGGTTTTGCAGCCGATCGATGTCGGCCGGGATCGCGCCGGAGAATTGATTGATGGAAATCTCGAGCCGCTGAAGCGCGGTCATGGTCGTGATCTGGGTCGGAATCGCGCCGGTGAGCTGGTTGCCCCAGAGCACCAGGCGTTGCAGGTTTTGCAGCTTCGCCAGTTCTGCCCGCAGAGCTCCGCTGATCTGGTTCTGCTCGAGATTCAAGGCCTGCAGATTCGACAGCGAGTAGAGCTCGACAGGAATCGTTCCGCTCAGACGGTTGTCGGCGAGGTTCAGCTCATTGAGTTGCGCCGCGTTGCCGATCTCCGCCGGAATGCTTCCCGTGAGCTGGTTGGCGCTCAGATCGAGCAGCTGCAGATTTCGGAGCTGGCCGAGCGCCGAGGGGATCGATCCCGTCAGCTGATTGGTGGAAAGGCCGAGCCGCTGCAGCTGCGCGAGCGAGCCGAGCTCGGGCGGGATCGATCCGCCGAGCCGATTGTCGTACAAGAAAAGATCCGTCAGGCTCGAGAGTCTGCCCAGCGCCGGCGGAATCGTGCCGCTGAAGCCGTTCTGCTCCAGCTCCAGGAGACGCAACTTCGTGAGGTTGCCGATCGAGTCGGGGATCGATCCGGTGAGGCTGTTGTCCTGCAGATAGAGATCGGTCAGGTTGCCGAGATCTCCGATGGCCACGGGAACGCTGCCTGTCAATCCGTTGGAGCCGAGCTCCAGACGAATGACCGTCGATTGTGCGTCATCGCAGACAACCCCGTACCACTGGCATTCGCTCGCGGCGGCGCCGTTCCAGCCGGTGTGGTCGGTCCACGATGGGCCGTTCGTGCCGTTGTAGATCGCCAGAAGTGCGGTGCGCTCCCGTTCCGGAATGGCGGCGGAGAGGCTCGCCGCCATGAAAAACGCGAGAAACGCGATGACACACCGGTGGTGCCGCAGGACCATGGGAGCACACCTCGTCAGTCGAATATAAGTTCCGGCTGACGAGGCGAGGTGATCAGAGACACTTGTCGGGGTTTGGCACGGTTACAACCGCGGCTTCATCCCCAGATTCGCCACGAGGAACGCGTACTGATCGGCGGTCTCCTCGATCTGCTTGGTGATCGGCTTGCCCGCGCCATGACCGGCGCGCGTCTCGATGCGGATGAGCACCGGAGCGGGTCCGGCCTGATCCTCCTGCAGCTTCGCGGCGAACTTGAAGCTGTGTCCCGGCACGACGCGATCGTCGTGATCGGCGGTCGTGACGAGCGTCGCCGGATACTTTGTTCCCTTTTTCAGATTGTGGTACGGCGAGTACGCGTAGAGCGCCTTGAACTCGTCGGCGTTGTCGCTCGAGCCGTAATCATCGACCCAGAACCGTCCGGCCGTGAAGCGCTGGAAGCGGAGCATGTCCATGACGCCGACCTGCGGCAGCGTCGCGCCGAAGAGATCGGGCCGCTGCGTCAACACCGCGCCGACGAGCAGTCCGCCGTTGCTCGCGCCGTTGACGGCGAGCTTCTGCGGGCGCGTGTACTTGTTCTTGATGAGCCACTCCGCCGCGGAGATGAAATCATCGAACACGTTCTGCTTCTGCAGCTTCGTTCCGGCCTTGTGCCACTCCTCGCCGTATTCGCTGCCGCCGCGGAGATTTGCGCTGGCGTACACGCCGCCCATTTGCATCCACACCAGGTGTGCGACGGAGAACCGCGGCACCGTGGAGATGTTGAATCCGCCGTAAGCGTAGAGCAGGGTCGGGTTGTTGCCATCGAGGCGGATGCCTTTGCGGCTGGCGACGAACATCGGCACGCGCGTTCCGTCCTTCGACGTGTAGAAGACCTGCTTCACTTCGAACTGCGACGGATCGAATTGAACCTTCGACTGGTAGAGCAGTTTCTTCTCGCCCGTGGAGACGTCGTAGCGGTAGATGCTCGGCGGGACGGTGAAACTCTCGAATGAGTAGAACGTCTCGGGATCGTTCTGCCGGCCGTTGAATCCGCCGGTCGTGCCGATGGGGCCGAGATCGACCGAGCGCTCGAGCTTTCCGTCGGTCGAGAAGACCTTCACTTCGCTGTGAGCGTCCTTCAGATACTCGGCCACGAGTTTTCCTCCGACGTAGTTGATGTCGGCCAGAAGGTCGGGTCCCTGCGGCAGGACCTCTTTCCAGTTCGCGCGCTCCGGTTTGGTGATGTCGATGCCGATGACGCGGCGGCGCGGCGCGTCGAGATCGGTCCGGAAGTAGAACAGTGGCCCGTCGTTTCCGAAGAACGCGTATTCGTTATCGAAGGTGCCGATGAGAGTGACCGGTGCGGCGTACGGGTCGTTCAGGTCTCGGACGAGAATCTGGTACTTCGCTCCGGTCCCTTTCGAGATGGTGATGACGAGATAGCGGCCGTCTTCGGTGACGTCGCCGCCGAAGTTCCAGTCGGGCTGTTCCGGGCGCTCGTAGACCAGGACGTCGCTCGTCTGTGGCGTTCCCACGCGGTGGTAGTAGATCTTCTGGTTCTTGTTGAGACTCTGCAGCGCCGCGCCTTCCGGCTTCGGGTAACGGCTGTAGAAGAATCCTTTGCTGTCGTTCGTCCACGACGCCTGACTGAACTTGATCCACCGCAGTTCGTCGGCCAGGGGCTTGCCGCTGTCGACTTCCAGGACGTGCCAGACAACCCAGTCGGAGCCGGCTTCAGCGACTCCGTACGCGAGGTAGCGTCCATCGTCGCTCGGATGGATCTGCGTGAGGGCAATCGTGCCGTCTTTCGACCACGTGTTCGGATCGATGAGCACGTGCGGTGGATCGGACAGCGACTTCTGCACGTAGAGCACGGACTGGTTCTGCAATCCGTCGTTCTTGCGGAAGTAATAGTGGCCTCCGCGCTTCGTCGGGATGGTGTACTTCTCGTAATTCCACAGCGAGGTCAGCCGGTTCTTGATCGCGTTCCGGGAGGGAAGCGACTCCAGATAGCCGAACGTGACCTTGTTCTCCGCATCGACCCAGGAGCGCACCTCGTCGGACTCGCGCACATCGGTCTCGAGCCATCGATAGGGATCGGCGACCACGACGCCTCCGGGGTAGGTGTCTTTCTGATCGACTTTGCGGGTTTGAGGGTAAGGAAGTTGAGCGAACGCACTGATCGCGGTGAGGGCGACGAACGCAAGAACGGTTGAACGAAATCGCATCGGCGAAGAATATATCGAACGTCGTCCTGAGCGGCAGCGCAGGATCTCGAGTTGCGTGGAAGGAGATCATTTGCCGTCCGCGCGGCTCAGGATGGGGTTACGGCTGTGCGGGCTCGTACACGAGATGGAATCGGGACGTGTCGATCTCCACCCGGCCGCGCAAGGTCTCGCTGAGCGACAGCGACACGCGATCGCTGTACCGGCGCAGTTTCCGGACGAGGCGCCGCAGCTTGGGCGCGTCGCACTCCTCGATCCGCAGGGTGACGTTGGCCTGCGTGTGGCGGAGCACTGCCCGCAGATGGCGCACCGCCCGGGCGAAGCCGCTCGAGTCGATCGCCGCGAGCCGCACCTCGAGATGGGTGCGCACGCTGTCGAGTTTCACGTCCAGCGCACCGGAGTCGATCCAGGCGCGCAGCTTGGTCCGCAGCCGGGCGGTCCGCCTCTCGATCGCTTCCGACACCAGCTCCGGCGAAGGGATGACGTACTTCTCGGCGTAAGCCTTCATCGCCAGAGCCGTGACCCACTCGCTGATGACGAACGGCGTCTGCTTCAGGTCGGCCGTGCCCGCGGTCCGAAGGAAATGCCACCACCGGGTCCATCCGCCGGGAGCGATGCCCGACATGGCGAATCGCTGGAGAATCCGGAACGTCTGCCCGAGCGAGAAGCCGGCCGTCTGATGGCTCGTCTTGAGATAGCGCAGCTTGTTCTTCAAACGGTCGGCGATCGCCCAATCGGAGCAGAGCGTGTGGTAGAGCTCCTGATATCCGCGCCTCATCTCGAGGGCTGTCATCGACTTCGGAACGACGTTCGTCGCCAGGCGCGTGTTGTCGAGGGATTCACCTTCGAGCAGCCGCCCGTCCTTGCGCAGGCGCTCGTAGAGCGGCGTGCGCGGCAGCGCGGTCAGCAACCCGACCATGGCGACCTGGATGCCGGAGGCCATGATGAAGTCCCTCTGATGGTCGAACGTCTTCACCGTGTCGTGATCGAAGCCGACGATGAACCCGGCGAAGATGTCGATGCCGTGGGCGTAGATCCTCCGCAGCGACGTGAGGATGTCCTCGCGGAGGTTCTGGAGCTTTTTCGTCTCGCGCAGGGCGTCGGGGTCGGGTGACTCGATCCCGATGAACACCCACTTGAAGTTGGCCTCGTTGAAGAGCTGCATGAGATCTTCATGCTGCGCGAGATTCAGCGACGCCTCGGTTCCGAATCGGAACGGTTGGCCGTGTTCGTTCTGGTATTCGGCGATCCCTTTCAACAGCTCGCGCGCCTGGGGGATGTTGCCGATGAAGTTGTCGTCGACGAAGAACAGGTTCTTCGCGCCGAGGGCATGGAGCAGGTCGAGCTCGGCGCGAACCTGGGCGAGAGTCTTCGTCCGCGGCTTCCGTCCGAACATCACGATGATGTCGCAGAACTCGCACTGGAACGGACAGCCGCGAGAGAACTGCAGGCTGACCATCGTGTAGCGGTCGAGCTTGAGAAGATCGAAGCGCGGGGTGGGGGAGTCGTGCAGCGAGACCTCGCGCGTCTCCCGGTAGAGCTTCTTCGGATGTCCCGCTTCGAAGTCGGCGCAGAACTCCGGCCAGATCATCTCCGCCTCGCCGGCCACGACAGAGTCGGCGAGATCGGCGTACTGCTCCGGAACGAGCGATGCGTAACTGCCGCCGGCCACGACGTAATAGCCATGCGCGCGGTAGTACGCCATCAATTCGCGCTGACGCGGCGACTGCACGCCCATGCCGCAGATGCCGATCAGATCGGCACGAGGTTCGATCGGGATTGACTCGATGTTCTCGTCGACGATCTCCACGTCCCACGACTTCGGACAAAGCGCGGCCAGCGTGGCCAGACCGAGCGGTGGATTGACCGCGCGTTTGCCGGACAGAACGTGATCGAGTGCCCAGCGAAAACTCCAGAAGCTTTCCGGTCCGCGGGGGTTGATCAGCAGCAGTCGCATGATACGAAGGGTCGCATTCTATCCCCGTGCCAGGGGAGGAGTGTCAGGTATCTAGTACCAGGTCCCCCGGGGCCTCAGCGCCAATAGGCCCCCGAGACCCGAGTCCCATCACCTTTTCCCGATCGTCCGCTCCAGGTACTGGCGAATCCGCTGATGCGTTTCCGGCTGACTCCAGAACGGGATCACATCCACCTCAGTCGGATGGAGAAATGGCTCGCGAATCTGCCGCTTGACCATCGCGAATGCTTCCCGCGGAATCGCGCCGAGCTGAGTGGCAATCGCGTTTGCGCGCGGCATCAGCTGATCGGGTTCGACGGCTTCGTCGATGATGCCCATCTCGCGCGCCACCGGAGCTTCGATCGTCTTGCCGAGGTACACCATCGATTGCACGTGCTGCGGGGGAACGGCAAAGCGGACGAGCGCGAGCGGAAGCGGCGGGAACGGCACCCCGACGAGAAGCTCCGGCACGCCGATCCGTCCGCTGCTCATGAGACGGTAGTCGGCTGCGAACGCCATGATCGCTCCGCCGGCGATCGCGTGACCGTTGACGGCCGCGATCAGCGGCTTCGGGACGCCGAACAACGCCCGGATCAGGTCGTCGAGAGCCCGGAGAAAGCGGGGTATGTAGTCGCCGCCGGCGGCGACGAGCCGCGGGAGGTCCACGCCCGCCGAGAAAATCGAACCCGTTCCGGTTAGGATGATGGCCCGGACGTCGTCACGGCCTGCAACACTTTGGACTTCGGTTCGTAAACTCTCACAGAGTTCGAGGTCCATCGCGCTGGCCTTGCCGTGGGCAAGTCGAAGCGTAAGGATTCCCTCGCGGATGTCACGTTCCAGCATAAATCGATCATATCCGTCGTTGAGAGTGGGTTGATGGCGCAAGAGAAACGTTCCAGGAAGAAACTCTTCATCACGATCGGCATCGCGATCGTCGTGTTGATCACCCTTGGCTCGATGGTGGTGGCGAAGAAGCGCGAGAAAGCGACTTCCGTGACCACCGACAAGGCGTTCCGCAAGACCATCACGCAGCTGGTGACCGCGACCGGCAAGATTCAGCCGGAAGTGGAAGTGCCGATTGCGCCGGAAGTCTCGGGTGAGATCATCGAGATCCCGGTCAGGGAGGGGCAGCAGGTCCACAAGGGCGATCTGCTTCTGAAGATCAAGCCGGACGCCTATCAGGCCCAGGTCGAGGCGCAGCAGGCGGCCCTCTCGGCCGCGCGCTCCGGGATCGTGCAGCACCGCGCGGAGCTGGCGAAGGCGGACATCGACTACAAGCGGGCCATGAACCTGTTCAACCAGAAGCTTCTGTCGGAGGCCGACCGGAACGCGGCACAGACGAACTACGACATCGCCAGGGCGGCACTGCAGTCTTCGAGCTTCGAGGCCGAGCGCGCCGAGGGGGCGCTGCGGCAGATCCGCGATGCGCTGTCGAAGACGAGCATCTTCGCCCCGGCCGACGGCACGATCAGCACGCTTCCGGCGCGCGTGGGGCAGCGCGTGGTCGGCACGAGCCAGTTCGCCGGCACCGAGGTCATGAAGGTCGCGAACCTCAACGCCATGGAAGCGGTGGTCAACGTCAACGAAAATGATGTCGTCAACGTGAAGGCGGGCGATTCAGCGCGGATCAGCGTCGATGCCTATCCCGATCGGATCATCCGGGGCATCGTGCGGGAGATCGCCTCCACTGCCAGCACCAAGAACGCAGGCACGCAGGAAGAGGTCACGAATTTCGAGGTGAAGATCTCGATTCCCGACCGGACCGTCGTCCTTCGCCCGGGCATGAGCGCGACCGCGGACATCGAAACCGCGACCGTGCAGAACGCGGTGGTCGTTCCGATTCAGAGCGTCACCGTGCGCACCGCCGACAGCAAGCTCTCGCCGGAAGAGGCGGAGAAGGAGAATGCGGCGGCGAAGGCGCGCGATTCGGGCGACAACCGCGCCGACGTCACGAACACGGCCGTCGAAAAGCGCAAGCAACGCGAGATGCGCGAGAAACTGCAGCGTGTGGTGTTCGTCCGGACCGGCGACAAAGTCAAAATGCAGCGAGTGGAGACGGGCCTTGCCGACAACACCTACATCGAGATCAAGAGCGGCATCAAGCCGGGCGATGAAGTGGTGTCGGGCTCGTACACCGTGATCTCACGCAAATTGAAGGACGGATCGAAGGTCCAGATCGAGAAACCCGGCGCGAAGGCTTCCTGACATGTCGTTCCTGCGCGATCTGAGCACTGAGCTTGGCGAATCGTTCCGGATGGCGTTCACCGTCATCCGCGCGCACAAGATGCGGTCGGTGCTCACCGCCCTCGGGGTCATCATCGGGATCATCGCCGTGACGCTCATGGGCTCGGCGATCGCGGGCATCGAGATCGGCTTCGAGCGCAGCCTCTCCGTGATCGGCGACGATCTCTTGTACGTCGAGAAGTGGCCCTGGCATCACGTCGACAACTGGTGGGAGTTCCGCAACCGCCGGCGGATGGAGACCCGCTACGCCGACGATCTGAAGCGGATCATCGCCGCCACTCCCAATTCGCAGTTGATCACCGCGGTGCCGACGCTCAACACCGTTCGCAACGTGAAGTACGGCGACAACGAGGTCCGCGGCGTCTTCACGCAGGGAACGACGGAAGAGTTTCTGCTCACGTCGACCGCGGCATTTCAGGAAGGACGCTTCTTCACCGAGGCCGAGTCGCGCGGCGGCCACAACGTCGTGGTGCTCGGATATGACGTGGCCGAAGCGCTGGTCCCGGCCGGATCGGCGATCGACAAGACCGTGCTCATCGACGGGACCCCTTACCACGTCGTCGGCGTCTGGTCGCGCATGGGCACGTTCCTCGGCCTGTTCAGCTTCGACACCTACGCGTGCGTTCCGTTGGGATCGTTCACGAAAAACTTCAGCGCGCGGCTCGATACGTCGATCCGCGTGAAGGTGAAGGACAAGAGCCGCATGGAAGCGGCCAGCGACGAGCTGCGCGGCGACATGCGGCGAGTGCGCGGTCTGCGGCCCGAACAGAAGGACGACTTCGAGATCAACGAGCAGCAGGCGCTGCGCACGACGATCGAGCCGGTCAAGGCCGGCATTGCCATGGCCGGATTGTTCATCACCGGTCTGGCGCTGTTCGTCGGCGCGATCGGCATCATGAACATCACCTACGTCAGCGTGAAGGAGCGGACGCGCGAGATCGGAACGCGCAAGGCAGTTGGCGCGCGCCGCCGCACGATTCTGCTGCAGTTCCTCGTCGAGGCCGTTTCGATCTGTCTGATCGGCGGAGCCGCGGGACTGACGCTCTCCTGGCTGATGTGCGTGGCCGTGGCCAAGGCCTTCCCCTCGTTCCCGATGCAGTTCTCGCTCGGCCTCGTGTTCACCGGACTGATCGTGTCGACGCTGACCGGGATCTTCTCCGGGTTCGCTCCGGCGCTGACGGCGTCGAGGTTGGATCCGATCGAGGCGTTGAGATATGAGTAGCGGGGTTCGGGATTCGGGGTTCGGGATTCGGGAGTGCTTCGCTCCGAATTCCGAATTGAACCGAGTGGCGCAGCCCCGAATCCCGAATCCCGAACCTCGAATCTCGTAAACATGGCTTTCTCCGAAATCATCCGCATGGCTCTTGGCGCGTTGAAGACCAACCGCCTCCGCTCCATCCTGACCATGCTCGGCGTCACGATCGGCGTGTTCTCCGTCATCGGCGTGATGACGGCATTGAGCGTGATCGCCGGATCGATCGAGACCGGCCTCAGCTTCCTCGGCAGCAACCTCTTTCAGTTCGCGAAGTATCCGGTGATCAACACGCGCGATCCGGAGGACAGTTTCAAGAACCGCCGCAACATCACGCTCGAGCAGGGGAATGAGTACAAGCGGCTGATGGAGGGGCAGGCGTCGGCCATCTGCCTCAAGGTCTTCGACGGCGGCAAGGCCGTCGGATACGGTACGCAGAAGAAGCAGGGGAGCACGGTCGTCGGTACGAATGAGAATTTCATCATCGCCAACGCGTACGCGATCGGCTATGGACGCAACCTCACTCCGGAGGATGTGGCCCTCGGGCGCAGCGTCTGCGTCCTCGGCACCGACATCTCGAAAAAGCTCTTCCAGAATGAGACGCCCATCGGCAAGACGGTGAAGGTCAACAACAAGCCGTACATCGTCGTCGGTGTCTTTGTGGAAAAGGGTTCGTCATTCGGACAGAGCCAGGACAACATCGTGGCGTTGCCGATCACGAAGTTCTTCTTCGATTTCGGACGCCAGAACCGCTCGGTCAATGTGGCCACGCAATCGACGTCGCAGGCGACGTACAACCAGACGCTCGACAAAGCCATCGGCGCGATGCGCATCGCCCGAGGCCTGAAGGTCGGGCAGGAGAACGACTTCGAGATTTACTCGAACGACACGCTGCTCTCGGCATTCGCGCAGATTGCGGACACGGTGCGCGTGGGGGCGTTCGTGGTCAGCGCGATCGCGCTCCTCGCCGCGGGCATCGGCATCATGAACATCATGCTGGTCAGCGTGACGGAGCGGACGCGCGAGATCGGCGTGCGCAAGGCCATCGGCGCGCGGCGCGACGACATCATCAAGCAGTTTCTGTTCGAAGCGATCGTGCTGTCGGAGGTCGGCGGACTGGCCGGCATCTTCTTCGGAGTGGCGGGCGGAAACGGCGTGGCGTTCTGGCTGGACATGTCCGTCGTCTTTCCCTGGGGATGGGCGATCACCGGTCTGGTCGTTTGCTCGGTCATCGGCATCAGCTTCGGGTGGTATCCGGCCTGGAAGGCGTCGCGGCTCGAACCGATCGAAGCACTGCGTTACGAGTAGCGCGGATGCTGCGACGGATCTTCTTTGTCCTCCTGCTCGTTGCCGGCGCGGCACGCGCCGCCGAGGACCACGATTTCGTCGTCCACGATTTCCGGTTCCAGTCCGGCGAGACGCTGCCGGAAGTGCGCATCCACTACGTCACGTTGGGCACGCCCGGAAAGCCGGCCATTCTCGTTCTTCACGGCACCGGCGGCTCGTCGCGTCAGTTCCTTGGCGACAACTTCGCGGGGTTTCTGTTCAAGCCCGGCGGCCTCTTCGACGCATCGCGCTACTTCATCGTCATTCCCGACAATGTCGGCCACGGCAAGTCCAGCAAGCCGAGCGACGGTCTCGACGCGAAGTTCCCGCGCTACGACTACGAGGACATGATCGAGCTGCAGAATCGCCTCGTCCGCGAGGGACTCGGCATCGACCATCTCTTCCTGATCATCGGCACGTCGATGGGAGCGATGCACACGTGGATGTGGGGCGAGCGCTGGCCGGACATGATGGACGCGCTGATCCCGCTGGCCAGCCTGCCGGTGCAAATCGCAGGGCGGAATCGCGTCTGGCGCAAGATGATCATCGACGACCTGCAGCGCAACGATCTTCAGGCCGCCGTGCAGATCCTGATGATCGCCACCAGCTCACCGCTGCAGTGGCAGAAGACCATGCCGTCAGCCGACGACGCCGATCGCTGGCTCGAGTCGCAGATGAACACCCGTCTCGCGTCGGCGAATGCCACGGACCTGCTGTACGCGATCGAGGCATCGCGCCACTACGATCCTTCGACGCAGCTCGAGCGCATCACCGCGCCGCTTCTGGCGATCAACTCCGCGGACGATTTCGTGAATCCGCCGGAACTCGGAATCATGGATGCGCTGATCAAACGGGTGAAGCACGGCCGGTATGTGCTGCTTCCGATCAACGATGAGACCCGCGGCCACGGAACACACACGCTTCCCGCGGTGTGGCACACGTACGTGGAGAAGTTTCTCGCGACGCTACCGTCCGCGGGTGGTGTCCGGCTCGAACATCGTTAAGACAGCGGTTTCGTGATCCCACCGCGTACACGCGCGCCGCTCCGCGGTAACGCGATCGATGTCGATCGGCGGTTCAGGTCGCCGCTTCCGACATGACGGTCATGTCGAGGTCACGCAGCAGTCCGTCCCGGACGTCGTAGATCCAGCCGTGCACGGCGACGGTCTGTCCGCGCTTCCACGCGTCGCGCACCACCGTCGTCTGGCTGACGTTCACGACCTGTTCGACGACATTCAGCTCGCAGAGGCGCTCGTGGCGCGCGGTCTCGGTCGGCAGTGCGTCGATCTGGCTCCTGTGTTTGCGCCAGACGTCCTGGATGTGGCGCAGCCAGTTGTCGATCAAACCGAGGTTCTCGTTGCGCAGGGCGGCGAGGACGCCGCCGCAGCCGTAGTGCCCGCAGACGATGATGTGCTCGATGCGCAGAACTTCCACGGCGAACTGGATTGCGGAGAGGCAATTGAGATCCGTGTGCACGACGACGTTGGCGACGTTGCGATGCACGAACATGTCGCCGGGAATGAGACCGACGATCTGGTTCGCGGGAACGCGGCTGTCCGAACAGCCGATCCAGAGATAGCTCGGGTTCTGCTGCCGCGAGAGGCGCGAGAAGAACTCGGGATCGCGCTCCTTCATCTCGGCGGCCCAGGCCCGGTTGTTCGCGAAGAGATTGGAGAGGATGCGCATGGTGGCGGGGATTCTACGGGAGTGCCGATCGGTGCCGCCGTCGATTCACGCCCGCCACTCGGTCCGGCCGCCGGTCGCGGTCGGGAGTGACCCGCAGGTTCGGCACGGTGTCTCCATCCAGATCTGGAACGTGTCGTCGGATACGCGCGGCATCATTTGCGGGTCCGCGATCCACGGCGTGATCTCGGCGCCGCAGTTCCCGCAGAACGTCCGCACGCGTTTCGCGTCCGTCGCGACTGTGACACCGGCTTCACTCTGCAGGTTGAGGGCCTTCCGGTACGTCGCCAGCACGAACTGCGAAAAGAGATCGAAGTCAACCGGCTTGAGCATCACCGCCGAGACCACGGAACGGTCGATGCCACGCAGCGCCTCCAGATTCGCGCCCGTCATCACAAGGACATGCGGACGGCGGTCCGGCGGCAGCTCGCGGATCGCGTTGACGACATAGATTCCGCTCACGCCGGTCTGCAGGATGATATCGATGACCACCACGGCGTAGCGCTTCGAACGAACGAGCTCGATCGCCACTTCGCCGCTGGCGCAGTGCTCGATCTGAAGGCCGATGTTCTCGAGCAGCATCGACATGGTCTGCGCAAGCGACAGATCGTCTTCCACCAGCAGGATCGGCGGCGCCATGCTCATCCGTTATTCGCGTTCAATGCCAGCGGCGGTTTCCTCTTAGGAAGCGATATCGTCTAAGGATGCAGGAGGTCCCCGTGCTTCGACCGATCGCCGTTCTCCTTTCGCTTCTTGCACTTCTGCCGACCTCGGCCTTGCCGCCGCAGCAGCCGGCAACCTATGAGGCGTTGAAGCAAACTGCTGAAGCGAGTTACGCGGAGAAGTCGTTCGGCAGAGCGCACGACCTCTACGAGCAGGCGTCACGCGTTGCGCCGCAGGCCGAGAAACGTTGGGTCACCTTCCGTCTTGCCGACACGCAATGGCGCACCGACGCGGCAAACCCGACGAGCGATCAGAGCGCGCTGAACGAAGCACGCGCCGTACTGGACTCGATCCTCCGCGACCCTCTCCATGACCGCGTGTGGGCCGAGGCGCAGGAGTCATTCGGCGACTCGTGGTGGACGAATCCACGGTTCCGCGACGTCAACCAGGCATTGCCGTACTACCAGTCGGCGCTGGAATGGTGGGCATCGAGTAGCGACCTCGCGCTCGCCCGTCAGCGCTATCTCGACATCGTGTTCCGGATCAACTGGAGCTCGATCCCGCAGGACATCCTGGTCAATGCGGTTTCGATCGCCGAGTCGAAGGAAGATCGCGCGCACGCTCGGTATCTCCTGGCGACGGCGCTGGTCAATCAATATCAACCGGAGCCGGTCGAGCGCGGTCTCGAGCTGCTCGACGCGATCATTGGCGAAGGGAAGACCACGGCGTGGTACGACGACGCGCTCTTTTCCGCCGCGTCACAGCTGGCCCAGCGCGGCAATGTCGTCGTCGACGAAAACGGCGACGCCCAGATCAAACCCGATTACGTGCGCGCGCTCGATCGCTACCGCAAGCTCGTTCAGGAGTTCCGATCGGGCGAGACCCAGTACTGGCAGCAGGCGAAGGACGCGATCGACTCCATCCTCGGGCCGTCGGTGAACGTCGCCGTTCAGTCGACGTTTCTACCCCGCTCGGAGCAGGAGGTCGTGCTTTCGTGGCGGAACGTTACGCAGATCGCACTGCGGCTCACGCCGGTCGATCTCATCGATGACGCGCATGTCACATCGGGCCGAAGCTGGACCGACTCCATTGCAAGTTCGGATCGCACTCCGATTCGCAAGTGGACGTTCGACACGAATGACCGCGGCGATCACGTGCCGGCGAACCAGCGCGTGCGGGTCGAGCCGAAGCTCGATCGCGGCGCATACATCCTCGAGGCGTCCGGCGGCGGAAAGTCGTCACGGCAGCTCCTTCTCGTGACCGACGCCAACATCATCGTGCACAGCGCGAAGCAGCGCTCCGATCTGCTGGTCTGCGATGCGCTGACCGGACAGCCGATCGCCGGCGCGCATGTCCGCATCTGGCAGCGGCAGCCGAACAACTCGATGGCCGTGCGCGACGCCGAGACGGGCGCGAACGGATTCGCGACCATCGCCATGGGCGACTACGGCGGTGAGACATTCATCGCCGCATCGGCGCCGGGCAACAGGCAGGCCTACGTGCAGTCGTATTCGTACGGCTACTCCGGAAGGGACGACGCGAGGTGGTCCATCTACGCGTTCACGGACCGCCCCGCCTATCGCCCCGACGAAGTCGTGCACTGGAAGTTCATCGCCCGCGTGCGACAGAACAACGAATGGATCACGCCGGCGAGAGACACACTCGACTACGAGATCTACAGCCCGAGGGGCGAGAAGGTCGGCAGTGGCAAGGCCGCGCTCAACGACTTCGGCAGCTTCTGGTCCGATCTCCCTCTCACCGCATCGATGCCCCTCGGGGCGTATCGGATCATGTTCAGGAAGGGGAGCGATGGCGTCGGCTCGGCAAATCTCTTCCGGCTCGAGGAGTACAAGCTTCCCGAGTTCCGCGTCGAGGTGAAAACGGGCGACGAGAAATATCGCGTCGGCGACACCGTCGAAGCGACCATCGAGGCGAGCTACTACTTCGGCGGCCCCGTGGCGAATGCCGAGGTGCAGGCGGTCGTCTACTCGCGTCCGTTCTATCGCTACTGGTTCCCTTGGCGCGAGTACGACTGGTATTTCCAGAACGAGCGCCAGTCGTACTACGGCGGATATGGCTACCGCGGCCAGCAGATCAGCACGCAGACACTGAAGACCGATGGGCAAGGCCGGGCGACGCTGCGCGTTCCGACGCAGCGCGATGGTGGCGATGTCGAGCTGCACATCGAGGCGCGCGTAACGGACGCCTCGCGGCGCGAGGTCATCGGCGACGGCATCGTGCGCGTGACGAAGAACCGCTACTCGGTGGTCGGACAACCGTCGCATTTCATCCACCGCCCGAACGATCGCGTGTCGGTGACGTTCAAAGCGCTCGATGCGAACGATAAGCCGGTGCAGACGACCGGAAATGTGAAGGTCATCCGCCGCGCATGGCGCGCGGTCGACAAGACGCCCGCGTATCGCGAGGAGGAGATCCTCACGACGACCGCGCGCACGGATCAGGACGGCGAGGCGACGATCTCCTTCGTCGCACCGGGAACGGGCTACTACGCGGTGCAGTGGACGAGCGAGGATCGTGAAGGAGACCGCCCGGCGCGCGCCCGCGATCTCGTGCACGCCGAGACCGCCGTCTGGGTCAGCAGCAACGCGTCCACGGAGCTCGGCTATCACACCGGCGGGCTCGAGATCATCATCGACAAAGAGAGTTTCCGCGCCGGCCAGACGGCGCCCGTGATCATCGCCACGCCCGCGAGCGGGCGATGGGTCATGCTGACCACCTCGGCGAACGGAATTCTCGACACGCAGATCGTCCATCTCGATGGGACGGCGAAGCTCGTCGAGCTCCCGATCACCGACCGGAACGTGCCGTCGTTCTACATCACCGTTTCATCGACATTCGACCGGATGCTGTGGAACGACACGAAGCGGATCGTCGTCCCGCCCGTCGAGCACTTCATCAATGTCGACGTCAAATCCGATCGCCAGGACTACCGTCCGCGCCAGGAAGGCTCGTTCACGGTGACTACTCGCGACGTGGATGGCCGGCCGGTCGCGGCGGAGGTCGCGCTCGCGGTGTCCGACGAATCCGTGACGGCGATTCAAACCGATTTCGCGGGTGATCCGCGGCAGTTCTTCTTCGGGGCCGATCACGCGTACGCCGTTCAGGTCACGGCGAGCGTCCAGAGGCAGCGCTACGGCGAATTCAAGGAGAAGGAAGGGAAGCTGATCGACGACCGCGACTTGAAGAAAGACGAGCGCGATTCGTTCGATCGCGGCCTCTCCGGCGACGTGGCCGGCGCCGCTCTCGGCCGCATGGCGGTCGCCGAAGCGATCACCGTGAACGCCCAGGCGCCGGCCGCCGCGCCACCGCCCGCACTGAAGGCGATGAAGACCAACGAGGAGACCCGCGGTATCGAGGTGCACGTGCGCACCGACTTCAGCTCCACCGCGTTCTGGAAGCCGAATGTGGTCACCGGCCCGGACGGCGTCGCACGGGTCACGATGAAGTTCCCCGAAGCTCTGACCACGTGGCGGGCCACGGCTCGCGCGGTGACGCCGGCGACGCAGGTCGGCATCGGCTCGAGCACGGCACGGACGAACATGCCGCTCATCGTTCGTCTGCAGGGTCCGCGATTTTTCGTGGCCGGCGATCGCGCGACGATCTCGGCCGTCGTCAACAACAACACCGATCAGGCGATGACCGTCAGCCCGGCGCTGGAGGTCGAGGGTGTGAAGCTGGAGAACGCCGTCGCGGCCGGCGGATCCACACTGAGCGTGCCTGCGCATGGAGAGGCGCGGGCTGACTGGAAAGTGATCGCGGAACGTGCCGGGAGCGCAAAGCTCCGCGTGATCGGCCGGGCCGGCGAGTACGCCGATGCCATGGAGAAGACGTTCACGGTCTACGAGCACGGCGTCGACAAGCTCATCGCGCGGTCAGGCAAAGTCCGCGGCGACGAGGCCATCATCAAGCTCGATCTTCCGCGCGAACGGCGAGCGACCGAGCTGTCGATCCAGGTGCAGCCGAGCCTGGCGGCGATGATGCTCGACGCGCTGCCGTACCTCGTCGAGTATCCGTACGGCTGCACCGAGCAGACGATGAGCCGGTTTCTCCCGGCGGCGATCGTCGCGCGAACACTCGAGCGCAACGGTCTCGAGCGCAGCGGCATCGTCAGCCCGCGCCGCATCGAGGACGTGACGGCGCGCTCGCTCGCGCGTCTCTACGACTTCCAGCACGCCGATGGCGGATGGGGATGGTGGAAGAACGACGACAGCGACGACTTCATGACCGCATACGTGCTTTGGGGACTTGCCATCGCGCGCGAAGCCGGCCTCAACATCAACGGCAACTCCGGCGCTCGCGCGGCCACATTTCTCGACGGCCGTCTCGTGCAGCACGAATCGGACTGGCAGAACGAGGCCTGGATCCTCCACGCCCTCGCCGCATGGCGGAAGTCGCCGACGGCCGAAGAGCGAAAGGCCTTCAACGATGCGTACGCCCATCGCGACCGGGTGACGTCGTATTCGCGCGCTCTGCTCGCTCTGGCCGCGCACGATTTCGGCGATGCCGAACGCGCCGGCGTGCTCGTTCGCAATCTCGAGGACGGCGCGAAGATCGATCGCGCGCCCGATCAGTCGGTCCTGGTCCGCGGTTCCGGTTCCGGCGCGCCGGAAGTCATGGGCACCGCGCACTGGGGCGAAGATCATTTCTGGTGGCGCTGGTTCGATGGCCCGGTCGAGTCCACGGCTTTCGCACTGCAGGCCATCGTGCACATCGATCCACAAAACCGGCTCGTCGAGCCGATCATGAACTGGATGGTGAAGAACCGCCGCGGAGCGCAGTGGAACAACACCCGCGACACCGCCATCGCCATCCTTGCGCTCGACGACTACCTCGGGGTCAGCGGCGAGCTGAAAGCCGGGACGGCCTACGAGGTGTCGGTGAATGGGCGCGTGCTGCAGTCCGGAACGGCACAGACAAGAGTGTCCGTGCCACAGGATCTCGTGCGCGACGCGAACGAGATCCGCATTCGCCGTACGAAAGGTCAGGGCGCGTTGTACTTCGCCGCCGAAGGCCGATTCGTCTCCCTCGAGGAGCCGGTGAAGGCTGCCGGAAACGAGATCTTCGTGCGCCGCGAGTACTTCCGCCTGGCGGGACATCCGACGCTGCTCAAGGGAATCACGTTCACCCGCGAGCCGCTCCTCGACAACGGGAGTGCGACCAGCGGCGAGCGCGTCGAGGTCGTCGCCACGATCGAGACGAAGAACGATTACGACTACCTGATGTTCGAAGACCTCAAGCCGGCCGGCCTCGAAGCGGTGGAGTTGCAGAGCGGCGCTGGATTGTGGGCGCGCGACGTCAAGTCAAACCGTTCGGTGCCGGTGTATCAGGAACTGCGCGATCGCAAGGTGGCGCTGTTCATCAGCCACCTGCCGCAGGGGATCTGGGAGATCCGATACACGCTGCGCGCCGAAGTGCCGGGCTCCTTCCACGCCCTGCCACTCCTCGGACAGGCCATGTATGTGCCCGAGGTGCATGCGAACGGGGAAGAGGTGAGGATGAGCGTGGAGTAGAGGTTGCGTGTCCTACATCAGCTTCTCGATGGTGATCGGCAGATCGCGCACCCGTTTTCCGGTCGCGTGGAAGACGGCGTTGGCGATCGCCGGCGCCACGCCGACGATTCCGATCTCGCCGATGCCTTTGACTCCGATCGGATTCACGTGAGGGTCGTCCTCTTCGATCAGGATGACGTCGATGTTGGGGATGTCGGGATTCACGGGGACGAGGTACTCCGCGAAATTGACGTTCACAAAAGATCCCAGCCGTTTGTCGAGATGCGTTTCCTCCATCAGAGCCATTCCCAGACCCTGGATGATCCCGCCGAGGTACTGGCTGCGGGCGGTTTTCTCGTTGAGGATGCGGCCGCCTGCAAACGCGCTCACGATTCTTTGCACGTGAACGACCGGAATCTCCTCGTCGATGCTCACTTCCACAAAGTGCGCGCCGAATGCATGCATCGCGAGCGATTCCTGCTGAGGCGGCTTCGCATCAAAGCGCGCGTCGATCTGATCGAGGTAGTGCTTTGCGAGAATCGAGTGGTAGGCGTTGGCATCGAGCGTCGCCGGATCGACGCCGTCGAGCGCGGCAATCCTGTTTTTCAGCTCCATGACTGCTCCATGGACGGCGGAGCCGACGCTCGCCGCGGTCATCGAGCCGGCGGAGATCGGCGCTTGGGGCAGGTTCGTGTCGCCGTACTCGAAGCGGACTCGTTCGACCGGGACGCCGAGCGTTTCCGCGGCGAGTTGCGCCATGACCGTGGCTGTGCCCATCCCCATCTCATGCGAGCCGCTGCTGACCACGACCGTGCCGTCGCGTTTCATGAGCGCGCGGGCTGATGCCGGGGAGCGGTGCGTCGGATACGTCGCGCTGGCCATGCCCAGGCCGGCGAGATTCCGGCCGTTGCGCATCGAGCGCGGCTCGGGTTTCCGCCGCGACCATCCGAATCGCTCGGCTCCCTGTTGATAACACTGCTTGAGCGACTTGCTCGACCACGGCTTTCCGTCGACGGGATCGGCATCGGCATGGTTGACGAGCCGCAGCTGCAGCGGATCCATCTTGAGCGCATAGGCCAACTCGTCCATCGCCGACTCAATGGCGAACATGCCGGGGTTCTCTCCCGGCGCGCGCATGTAGGTCGGGCTGGGGAGGTTCAGGGAGACCACGGGGTTGGCGCCGCGGATGCTGTCGGAAGCGTAGATCACGCGGGTCGGCCGCGCGAACCGTTCCGCGTAATCGCAGACGTCGTTGGTCTGGCTGGCGCCTTCGTGGATCAGGGCCAGGAGCTTGCCGTCAGGGCTCGCGCCGAGCGCGACGCGCTGCTCGGTCTCGGGACGGTGACCGTTCGCGAAGTAGAGCTGCTTGCGCGTGACGACGACCTTCACGGGACGCTCGACCGCGCGCGCCGCGATCGCGCTGATCACGACGTGCGGCCACGATCCGCCTTTGCTGCCGAACGCGCCGCCGACGAACTGCGACGTGACGTGCACGTTGTCTTTTGGAATGCCGAAGAGGGCCGCCATGGCGTCGCGCGTGCCGAAGATGTTCTGCGATGAGTCGTAGATCGTCAGGTGATCGCCGTTCCACGCCGCGATGATCGAATGCGCTTCGAGAGGATTGTGGTGCTCGTGCGGCGTGCGATACGTCTCGTCAATCTTCACCGGCGCGGCGGCGAATGCGGCATCGGCATCGCCTTTCGAGAATGCACTCTTCGACCGATCGACCGCTTCCGCGCGGAGCTTCTGCATGTCGATGCGCGGCTGTGCCGGAACATACGCGACCTTCACCAACTCGGCGCCCCGCGTGGCGTGCTCGATGGTATCGGCGACGACAACCGCAATCCGCTGACCGGTGTAATGAATCGTGGCGTCGCTGAAGGGAACGTATGTCTCGCGGAGATTGCCTTCGCGCCCGGGCGGATTGAGTTTCGGTGCGTTGAGATGGGAGAGGACGGCGAGGACGCCCTGCGACTTGAGCGCGGCGTTCGCGTCAATCGACCGGATCGTTCCCGCCGGAATGGTGCTCATCACCAGCACGCCGTACGCGGCGTTTTCGAGGTTGTGCTCGGCGGCATAACGCGCGCTGCCGGTGGTCTTCGGCCGGCCGTCCACGCGATCGACCGGTTTGCCGATATTGGGAATCATGCGGCACCCCCGGCGAGATCGGTCAGCGCTCGGACGAGGGTCCGCTTCGCCAGCTCGATCTTGAATCCGTTCTGTCCGTACGACACGCTGCTGGCCAGCTCCGCCTCGGCCGCGGCGCGGAACACGTCGCGGGTCGGCTTCCGTCCCCGCAGCACGACTTCGGCATTGCGCGCGCGCCACGGCGTCGTGCCGACTCCGCCGAGGGCAATGCGCGCCGATCGGATCGTGCCGGCCCCGAGGTCCAGGCCGACCGCCGCGGAGGTGAGCGCGAACTCGTACGCGGCGCGGTCGCGGATTTTCAGGTATGCCGAATGACGCGCGTGCGGCGCATCGGGGACGAAGACGGCCGTGATCAGCTCGCCCGGCCCGAGATCGTGCTCGAGGTGCGGCGTGTTGCCGGGGGGCAGATGAAACTCCGTCACCGCGATCCGGCGCTCGCCGTCCGGCCCGCGCAACGTGAGCACGCCGTCGAGGGCGGCGAGGGCGACGGCGAGATCGGACGGATGCGTGGCAATGCACGCATCGGAGGTGCCCAGGATTGCGTGCATGCGGTTCTGGCCGTCGATGGCGGAGCAGCCGCTTCCGGGATTTCGCTTGTTGCACGGAGTCCAGGTCAGTTCGCGGAAATACGGGCAGCGGGTCCGCTGCATCAGATTGCCTCCGATCGACGCGGCATTGCGGATCTGCGGCGAGGCCGACAGGAGAAGCGCCTGCGAGATCGCCGGGAAACTCTGTTTGACGATCGGATCGGCGGCGACATCGCTCATGCGAGCCAGAGCGCCGATGCGAATGCCGCCTTGCACCTGCTCGATCTTCGTCATCGGCAGGGCATTGATGTCGACGAGGTGCGAAGGATGCTCGACGTCGCACTTCATGAGATCGACGAGGTTCGTGCCGCCGGCGACGAACTTCGCCGCGTCCGTCGAGCCGGACTTGATCGCGGCGGCGAGGTCGTTCGGGCGGACGAAATCAAACGGATGCATTCTTCCCTCCCGTCATCCTGAGGCGGAGCGAAGCGGAGCCGGAGGATCTCGTCGACGGTGCAGGAGATGCTTCGCCGTCTGCGCGGCTCAGCATGAAGTGGCTATGCATTTTTCGCCTCCTTGATGGCCTCGACGATCCCGACGTAACAACCGCAGCGGCAGATGTTGCCGCTCATCCACTCTCGGATCTCGTCATCCGAGCCGGCGTGGCCTTCTCGCAGCAATGCCGTCGCCGAGCAGATCTGTCCCGACGTGCAGTAGCCGCACTGGAACCCGTCATTGCGGATGAACGCGGCCTGAAGGGGCTGCAGCTTGCCTTCGGACGTCAGGCCTTCGATCGTGACGATTTTCTTTCCGCTGTTCATCGCCGCGAGCGTCAGGCAGGAGTTGATGCGGCGTCCGTCGACGAGCACGGTGCACGCGCCGCATGCGCCCTGATCGCATCCCTTCTTCGTGCCGATGAGATCGAGATGCTCGCGCAGCGCGTCGAGGAGCGTGGTCCGCGGATCGAGCTTGAGCGCGTGAACTGTCCCGTTCACGTCGAGCGAAACAGGGATGGCGTTCGGATCGGCTGCCGTCTTCGCCGCGGCGTGCTTCACGGCCGCGTCGCCGAGGAGCGGGGAGACGATGAGGCCGGCGGTGGCGGCGGCGGATCCGATCATGAAAACTCTCCGTGACGGGTCGGCCGGCTCTTCGTCCGCGGGAGGCTTTTCACAGGGAGGAAGGGTCATGGAAGTTCCTTTCGCCGAGTCGAAATGTCGCGTGCAGCAGGGTCGCCAGTGTAAAGGCGGTAGAGTATGCACCAATGAATGAGCGCCGCCGCGATCCGCGCGTCCGACTCCGCCACCCGGTGCAGGGTGCGGCGGGATCGCTGCCGCTGTTCGTGCTCGACGTTTCGCGCGGCGGTCTGCGGGTCGCGCACGAGTCGCAGCTCCCCGACAATGGCGGAATCTGCCGCGTCGATGTGCCGTTGCCGAAGAGGACGATCCATCTCGACTGCGCGGTCGTCCACACCTCGCTTGCGCATGCCGAGGCCGCGGCGGAGAGCGTGTTTCAGAGCGGGCTGCGGATCATCAAGGCGGATCCGGGGCTCGACGAAATCATCGAATCGGGTGAGGAAGAGCAGGACTGACGGAACACTGCCGCACCGAACTGCGGCATGATGTCACCTCGCATGGGCTGGGTGCGACCGCTGCTGATCGCGGGTTTGCTGGCGCAGGCTGCGATTGTCGCCGCCGCCGTGTCAGCGCCTTATCGTCCGGTCGCAACGATGACCGTGGCGCCGGGCGTCGTGCACGAGCGCGGCACGATGACCACGACCACCGCCGGCAGGCAGGCCGTGTACATCGCGCGGGCAGATCTGTCGCAGCCGGTCCTCCGCATCGAAGCGTCGATCTCCAATGACCGGATCGTCGGGCTCGAGCCGACGACGCAGCAGGCCAATCGGAAGAATCGCGAAGGTCATCGCGCGGTCGCCGCCATCAACGGCGATTTCTTCGATCCCAACCAGGCTCCGTTCGGAATCCACATCCAGGACGGCGAGCTGATCGCCTACGGCCCGAAGCCGCGCCCCTCGTTCGGAGTCACCGCCGACCGGAAGGTGCTCATCGAGCCGGCAGGGATCACCGGAAGCGTCTGCCGGCCGGATGGTGTCTGTGCGCCGATCGCGCGCGTCAATCAGGCACGCACGCTGGGCGAGGGAGCGGGCGAGCTCGTGCTCTACACGAATCGATTCGGCGACAACACCGGCACCGACGACTCCGGCACCGAGGTCCTCCTCGGCAACGTGTCGCTGCCGCTGCCGACGCACGGATCATTCGACGGAATCGTGAGGCGCGTGCGGACCCACGGCGGATCCATGCCGCTCGGAGCGGCGGATGTCGTCCTCTCCGGTGCCGGCACCGGTGCGAAGTTTCTCGACCTCCTGCCGGATGGCGCGCGGTTGGCGATCACGTTTTCGACGACGCAGGGATGGGACACCGTCATTCAGGCGGTCTCCGGTCCGACAATGCTCGTGCGCGCTGGAGCGGCCGCGATCGATCCGTACTCGCACGGCTACGCCGACGTCACGCACCCGCGCAGCGGCGTCGGCATCACCGCGAAAGGCGAAGTGCTCCTGTTTGCCATTGACGGCCGCCAGCCCGGCTACAGCATGGGCGTGACACTCGATGAGCTCGCCGAGCTGATGGTCAGCCAGGGCGTCGTCAACGGCATCAGCCTCGATAGCGGCGGATCGACGACTCTCGGCGTGCGGCTGCCGGGAACCGACGGCCTGACGATGGTCAATCGCGGCTCCGACGGTTTCGAGCGCGCCGTCGGCAACAGTCTCGTTCTGTACAGCACGGCGCCCACCGGACCGCTGGCGATGCTGGCGATCAGGCCGGAAACGGCAACCGTCCTCTCGGGCAGTCACATCGACTACACCGCGCTCGGCGAAGATGCGTCGTACAACCCGGTGCGCCTTCCGCACGCCCCGCGATGGGAGTCGACGGTCGGCAGCATCGACGTCTACGGCCGCTTCATCGCCGGCGGTCAGGGCGACGGGATGGTGAAGGCGTTTGTCGACCAGGCCACCGGATCGACGGGCGTGAGTGTCGTCCCGACGCTGGCCTCGCTCGAAATCGCACCCGATCCCGTGATCGTGATGAGTGGCGCCACGCAGTCGTTCACGCTGACCGGCCACGACGCGCAGGGACGTTCGGTGGCCATTGATCCCGCGGCCGCCGAATGGCGTGCCTCACCGGTCCTCGGAAAAATGACTGGCGGTCAGTTGAAAGCGTCGTCGGGCGGGCGGGGGGTGGTCGCGGCGGCGGTGGGCGTGACGACCGCCAGTGCACGCGTCGAGATCGGGAAGCCGCCGGTCATCGTCGACGATTTCGAAGATGCCAATGACAAGAAGATTTCCGCGACCCACGCGGCGGCGAATCTCTCTCGCGCCGTCCGCGGCGATCCGGTTCGTCGGGGCACCTCATCGCTCCGTCTGACCTACGACATGCGCAATCAGACGGGCATCTCCGCGGCGGGCGTGAAATGGGAGCCGGCGAGACCCATCGAGAGCCGGCCGCTGCGCATCGGGGTCTGGGTGTGGGGCGACGGCAGCCGCCATGATCTGCGCGGGAACTATCGCGACCGCACCGGCGCGCTGAAAATCGTCAACTTCACGTCGACTCCCGGTCCGCTGCTCACCTCGTGCACGCGCCGTCACGGCGGGATCGACTGGATCGGCTGGAAATACATCGACTTTCTGGTGCCGCGCGATGCGGTCCCGCCGCTGAAGTGGGAGCGCATCTACATCGTCGAGTCGAACGACCGATGCGACAACGCCTCGTCGATCTACCTCGATGATCTGCGCGCCGTCTACCTCGATGCTCCGGAGGACAACACCGGACCGCTCATCACGAACCTCGTCCCCTCGCCGGGTGCCGTGATCGAGAACGGCAAGCCGGAAATCGGCGCGAGCGTGAAGGATGAAAGCGGCGTCGAACCGTCGTCGATCCGCCTGCTCGTCGACGGCGTCCAGATCCCGGCCACGTTCGAAGTCACCTCTGGTCGCGCCCGCTACACGCCCGTCAAGCCCCTTGATCCGGGCAACCACCGCGTGCACCTCGAGGCCGAAGATCGCGCCGGCAATCCGGCGCAGCCGTTTGCGGAGTGGGGATTTACGGTGAAGTGACGGGAGGCGAGGACTCGGAGAGGCGAGGACACGAAGTGGGTTTCTGGCGGAGATGCACTGCCACTCTCCGAGTCCTCGCGTCCCCCAGTCCTACAGCTCCTCCAACAACCTCAACTGCCAGAGGTCATGCGACGATCGCCCGAGGATCGGCGCTAACGCCAACTGTCCCGTCTTCCCGATGCTCGCTTTCAGATACGCGAGCTCGGTCAGCTTCTGACGGCTTTCTTCGTCGCGCGCCACGGGCAGTCCGTTTTCGCGAAGCATCAGGACGCCTTTCGCGCGCAGCGAGAGCTCGGCGATGAGCTGCAGATAGCAGAGCATGTCGGCCACTGCCGGGCCGTCGAAGTGTTCGCGTAACGACTGCAGGTAGCGTCCCGGCCGCGACGACACGAAATCGCCGGATCGGATCGCTTTCAGGAGCTCGGCGTCGAGATCGAAGCCGCTGCCGATCCACCCCTGCAGATAGCGTTCGCTCTGCTCGAAGACCAGCACGAGCAGCGGCGGGAGGACGATCGTCACCGCCAGCGCCGAGGCCAGCGGCGAGAGGATGAATTGATTGAAGACCGAGTGGATCGCGAAGGCCACGATGAATCCCGGCACGATCAGGGCGACCGATTCCCGTTCGCGGCGCTGAAAGAAAACCTTCGTGATCATCGCCGCGATCGCGGTCGTGCCTCCATGCATCACCGCGGTGCCGAACCCGCGCACGATCCAGAATGCAACCGAACGGTCAGGCAGCATGGTCATGTAATAGAGGTTCTCGATGAGCGCGAATCCGGCGCCGGCGGCGAAGCCGCAGATGGCGGCGTCGATCACGAATCCGATGCGCCGCGTGTACAAGAGGATGGCCACGGGCAGGAGTTTCAGCAGTTCCTCGATCGCCGGCGCGACGAGGCGGGTCAGCGTGTTGTGGTCGACGAACGTTCCCCGCAGAACCTGGCGATTGAGGACGTAGCTCGCCAGCGCGGCGACTCCTCCGTAGACGATCACGCGAAGGAGATTCTTCAGCGAGACGAGTTTGTAGCTGTCGATGTACAGCAGGCTGCCGAGGAAGAGGCAGACCGGAAGAAACGCGAAAAGGACGCGAACAACGGTCATCGCAAGAGTTTGAGCGACACCATCATCTCATTCGATCGCCGGCTTCCCTCGCGCGCGTGTGCCACGCCGACCGAAAACGTCGACTCCAGGTTCGAGAAGAGAACGAGCGACAGGTCGACCTGCGCGCCGACATCCGAGACGCGCCGCCGGAGCTCGCTCCGCGTGACATTTGTCTGCAGCGCCGAGGAGAACAGCGCCAGGCGCGCCCAGTTCGCGTAGAGCGACGGGACGCCGACCCGCCGGAAGCGCACCGGCGGCAGAGTCCATTCGATCGATTCTTTCGTGAAATCGTTGCCGCCGATCTCGTTCAGATCGAGACCGGGGAAGCTGTCGTACTGGCGGTAGCGGCTAACGTCCTGCCAGTCGATCCAGTTGTTTCCGAAGCCGCCGAAGAAGTAGTTCGAGAACACGTTCGTGCGGTCGCCCCACGATTTGCCGGCCGCGCCGCGCAGCCAGATCGACGAGTGCTCGAGCGGCAGCAGGAAGCCGTGGTCGAAGGTCGCATGAATGCCGGGGAAGAAGTCGGATTTCACCGAGCTTGCGCTGGCGCCCAGGGTCCATTGATGGCCGCGCTCGACGTCGACCGCGCCGATCGTCCGCCGCAGGTCCTTGTAGGCGAGCTCTCCCCGAAGCGTCGAGTATTCGCGGAACGGCGCGGCGATGTTTTGATAGTCGGGCAGCGTGTCGAGGCCCCCGTAGTACGCGCCGGAGATCGTGTACTCGAACGTCCTGGGCCGTTCGTAGACGAGAAAGTGGTGATAGGAGAGCGACGCCGAGTGTCCTTTGCGGCTCGTCTTGGTCGGACCGAAGAGATCGTAGAAATCCGTGGCGTTGTAGTTGAGACGCAGTTTCCACGGCGCATGGTCGAGACCGAACTTGATGTGCGCCCGTTCGTTGCCATGCGATCGCGGGGAGACCGCGGCCGTGAGCTCCATGGAGTTCAATCCAAGCGGGTCTGAGAAATTGAGGCGCGCACCCGCCGCGACCGTGTCCTTGTATCCCTCCAGCACCGGATAGACGGCGCCGAGACGTGTCTGCGCGACAGGCCGGTACGGCCCGGCGTACGTCGTCACTTCATCGAGGTTCACGCGCGCCGGCGATCCGGCGTTCCAGGTCTTCACCACGGGAAAGCGCTCGACGACCTCCTGGCCGAGGTAGTTGATGGCGCTGATGTCTTCCCGTGGATGGACGGCGATGCGCACCGGCGAGAACCCCTTCGTCGTGTAGCGATACGCGATCATCTCGTCCGATGAGATCGGGATCGGCCGGAAGAGTCCCGCCTCCGTGTTGGTGAGCGCCTCCATCTTCTGCGCCTGCATGTCGTAGCGGAAGACGTTCGAGACGCCGGTGTAGTACGACGTGCCGAACAGATAGCGGCCGTCGGGCGAGAAGACGAAGTTCTCGGGACCGTTGTTCTCGAATGTGTGCAGCGCGCGGAATGGAGCCGCGGCTTCAGCGGGGGTGCGTTTTCGAAGCGAGTCGATGTCCGCGGCGATGAGCTGCTGGTCGCCGGAGATCTCGATCATCGACGCGGTGAGCGTGTTTCCGTCAGGCGAGACGTCGATGTCGAACAGATCGCGCCCGTACTCGAGCGTGAGGAGGTTCTCCCAGGCAGCGTAAGGCTTCGGAATGCGAACGATGGACGAGAAGCCGTTGTGGTGCTGGATTCCCCAGATCGACTGATCGGTCGGATTGACGACGATGTCGCCGGTGCGGAAGTTCTTCAGCAGCTTGGTATGGCGGCCGGTGGAGAGATCGACCTCGTCGAGATCGCGCCAGCCCCGGCTGTTGTTGGTCGTGAAGAAGAGCTTGTGGTCCTTCGCGTCGTAGGCGAGCGAGGTCACGAAATAGAGCGCCGGCCCGTCGACTTCGGCCAGCGGCGTGATCGTTCCGGTACCGGCGTCGATGGACACGATCTGCGGAACGCGCGCAGGGCGGTTGATGGCTGCGTAGATCACGTTGTGCTCGCGGTCGAAATAGCTGCGTGAGACCGATCCGAGCGTGGCGTTGGTGATCGGCTTTTCGGCCGTCACATCGTACTTGCGAATCCGCTCGAGATTTTTCTTCTGCCAGTCGTGCTCGCTGGCGATCCACTTCTGCCATTCCTCGTCGAGCGGCACTCCGTAGACGTTCTCGAACTGCGATTTGAAGTAGCGGCGGCTTCCTTCCGAGCGGTTGAACCAGGCGATGAGCTTCTCCGGTCCGTACTGCGCGGCGAGGTAAGTCATGAAGCGCGTGCCGTACAGGTACGAGTTCTGGCCGACCTGGAAGTCGATCGTCGTCCCTTCCGATTCCAGTCCGACGACGTCGTAGAAGTAGCTGTTCTCCAGCACCATCGTGCGGAAGACCATCTCGTCGTATCCGCCGAGGACGCGGCCGACGCCGCCGGCCATCCAGGTCTCCAGAAAGACGGCGATGCCTTCGTGATACCAGCGCGGCGAATACCAGCGCGGACTGGTCATGTAGCTGTACAGCATCGACAGCGGCTGCTCTTTGATCGGTGCGACCTTGCCGTGGAACAGCCGGCGGAAGAGAAGATCACTCCCCGCGCCTTTGTCCGTCGCCACGACGTGAATCAGCTCGTGATGCATGAGCCAGTTCATGCGCTCGTTCGACGGCATCGTCTCGTAGACGTAGTCGAACGGCTCGATGCCGATGCTGATGTAGTTCCACGGGACGGTCGACGTTCCGCCGTGCCCGTAGTCGCCGAAGTCCTGCATCAGGATGACGACCGGCTCGGACGGCGTGTAGTCGAAGAGCTTCTTGTCGAAGGCGAGTGAGTTTTCGAAGGAGCGGGCGAGATGGTAGGTGAGGTATTCGTGCGCTTTGTCGTAGTAGACGAGATCGAGATCGCGCGTCTGGCGTGTGCGGAGCTCCTGTGCTCCGGCGGCGGCCGAGATGAGGAACAGAAGGCCGAGGAGGATGCCCCTCACCCGGCCTTCGACCACCCTCTCCCCGCACGGCGGGGAGAGGGCAGGGTGAGGGGTCACTTCTGGAACCTGCTCCCGAGACTCGCTGCTTCGTTGATCAGAGCGTGAGCCTGTGTCGAGAACGCGTCGGAATCGGACAGGACCGCCGCGTACTGCGCCCGATCCCGCGCCATCGCCCCCAGGTTCGCCTCCGCCTCGGCGGCGTGACCCTGGAGGTCACGTGTGAGGACGCCGAGATCCTGAGCGTTCTGCCGCGCGCCGAGCGCGTTGATTGCCTGGGCCATCTTGCCGAGGGCCGCGATCTCTTCGCTCTCCGATTGCAGGGCCGACTGCATGTTCGCCTGCGCAGCGCTCTCGAGCGCCAACGCTTCATCGTTCAGACGCGTTCCAAGCGCCTGCACCTCGTCGGTGCTGGCGAGGATCTGCGCTTGTTTGGCCATCGCCAGCGCGTAATCGGCCTCGGCACGCAGGGTCGAGGCAAGATCCGCCTGCTCGATCTGCTTCAGCGTGGCCTGGAGCGCATCGACGCTCTGGAGACTGCTGGTGACCTCAACGCGCATATAGCGGGCGACGCCGAGGGTGTTCGTGACCGCATTCAACCTCATCGCGAGATCGGCCATCTCTCGATCGCTGAGACGAGCCTGCTGCGCCTTCACGCCGAGCTCGTTGATCTCGGCGAAAGCGGCCTGTTGCTTGGTCCCGAGCGAGGCGGCTTCGGTTTCGCCGAGCTGCTTGGCCACGCCGAGGGCCACCTCGAAGTCATTGCGGAAGCGCGATTCGACGTCCTGCTTCGCGGATTCGATCCGCGCCTGCACGGCGTTGTCGCGAGCGCTCAGCCCATTGCTGAAGCTCTTCAGCGCTGCGGCATCGGTCAGGTAATCGGCATAGAGGATTTTCTGCTCCTGCTTCACCTTCTCGTTGCCGAGGACAACGTCTTGCTTCGTGATCTGAGGAGCGCGGTGTTTCTGGACCGCGCCGATTGCGCCCGTGGCGTCTTCGCTCCGGAATGAAGGCGACACGATGGCGATGATGGCTACGAGGACCACTGCCAGACCGGCGAAACCAATGAGGATCGTTTTCCTTTTGTCAGCACTCATGCAAACCTCCGTCGATACCCTAAGTACAAATGAGCCGTTGGAAAGTTGGTCGTCAATTCAGCTTGACGACACCTCTGAGCACCTCTCTGCGACCGACCGAGACAACAACTTCGGCGGCGCTCGCGCCCCCGCGAGGCCGGACGATCACTCCGGCCCGTTGCGACGGGTCGCGGAGTGAGAACACCACTGAGGCTTTCCCCAAAGATGCGTCTTTTTCGTCAAACACGCCAACAAACGTCATCTGCGACGCGTCCCAGGCGATCCGGACCGTTTCAGGCTGTGGGACAAGAATCTCCAGCGAGAGCATGTCGCCCTGCCGGCGGACGAGGAGCGTGGCATCCGGAGACGCAATGCGTTCCACGACCGGCCAGGCGGGCGCCATCGTCGCGCCGGTGTCGGTCATCTGCTGGCGGCCGATGATGAGGAAGACGAGGATGAGCGCGGCCGCCGCGGCCCATGCGGCGGCGAAAATCGTTCGGCGTCCGGTGGAGCGGTGGCCGTCCCCGGCCGCCCTCGTCGCGCGGAGATGCGCGACGCTCCACGACCGCAAATTGGCCGGCGGTTCCACATTCATCGCTTCGAGCCGCTCGGCGATCTCCCGCGTCGACTCGAACATCTCCCGCACGTCGGGCGACGTGGCCATCAGCCGCTGCAGTTCGGCCTGCTGTTCGGGGGTTGCGACGCCATCCACCGCGGCGTTCACGATCTCGACGACTTCTTCGTCACCGGGCTGCATGCCGTGACCCCTCAATGACTTCCCGGAGAAGCTGACGCGCGGTGAACAGCCGCGATTTGACCGTCTTGACGGGAACCGACAGCACGTCGGCCGCCTCCTCGTACGAGAGATGGAGGAAGTGGCGGACGATCAGCGCCAGCCGGTACTTGAGGTCGAGCGCCATCAGCGCGTTCTGCATCGTGCGCTCCTCCTCGGCCGCCTCGAGCTGCTGCTCCGGATCCGGGTGCTGATCTTCGAACGTCGCGCTCAGCGGCTCCCAGGTGCGGTTCGATTTCAGGTGATTGATCGTCTCGTTGATCGCGACCCGATAGAGCCAGCTGAAGAAGCGGTGCGCCGGATCGTAGCTGTCGAGGCGCTCGTAAACCTTCATGAAGACCTGCTGGGAGACGTCGCGGGCGTCGTCACGGCCGGCGCCCAGGCGGAGGATGGCGTTGTAAACCGGCTTCTCGTAGCGGTCGAGAATCTCCTCGAATGCGCGGCTGTCACCGCGCAGGCAGCGTTCGACACACATCCGGTCCCGTTCGTCCTCATTCATGAACTACACGCCGGGAGTCGAAAAGTTGGTCTCAAGTCACGCGATGTCGAAGATCTGATCGAATCCCGAGAAATGGAAGACGTCGCGAATATGTCCCTTCACGTTGATCAGCCGCAGCGCTTTGCCCCGCTCGGAGAGCTTCTTCTGCGCCGCCAGGAGAACGCCGAGGCCGGCGCTGGAGATGTAGTCGAGGCGCGAGAAATCGACGGTCTTTGCATCGGTCAGTGCCAGGAAGACCTGCCGGGCGCGCTCCGCCTCCGCGGCGTCGAAACGGCCGGAAAGGGTGATGACTTCATCGCCGACGGAGATGTCGAGCATGTCAGTTCATCCGCTTGTGCAGCGTGATCGTTCCTGTTCGGTTCTGGTGACTGTACTCGATCCTGTCCATCATTTTCTTCACCAGGTGAATCCCGAGACCGCCCGCCGACCTCCTCTGCAACGGTTCGTCGATGTTGACCTCGGGGGCATCGCCGACGGGATCGAAGCGTGGCGTGTCGAAATCGGTGACGGTGACGATGACGTCGTCGTTGCGGATGCCGAGGTCGATCTTGATGCGGCCCTTGCCGACGGCGTTGTACTTGACGACGTTCGTGAAGATCTCCTCGAGCGCCAGCTCGACCGGAAAGCGGACGTTCGGATCGGCATGCGTCTCCGAGAAAAACGTCTCCACGAGACGCATGACCTCCGGCAGCGCGCCGATATCGCGCGCGACCTCGCCCGAGACGTTGGCGTCTGATTCCATGGCGAGATTGTCTGGAGGAGTCGATTATATGCGGCTACGCAACGACATACTCGCCGCCGAGCGGCGATACGCCCGATGAATCGACGCTGACGAATTGGCTCGCGAACTCGTGAGCGTGAACGACGGCGGCAGCTTTTTGCAGGAGGAGCGTGACCGCGATGGCGACGGCGATCTTGACCGAGGGCGCGCGGAAAAGCGCGATGGCGAGAAACACCTCCATGCCGAGCGCGATCAGGCCGAGAGTCCAGTAGCCGGTGAAGAAGTAGCCGCCGCCGGGGATGATTGCCGCCATCAGCATCGCCGTTCTCGGCTCGCGGAAGCGGATCGCGCAACGCGAGCAGGCGAAGACGCGCGGTTCGAGCGGCTCGGCGCAGCACGGGCAGAGGTCGGCCGGTTCTTCGCCGGTATCGGTGACGGCGCGAATGGCCGGCGGCAGAAACGCGCGCAGCTTCTCGAACGAATGGACGCTCAGGCCGGCCACGGTCTCAATCGCGCCGTGCGTGGAGACGAGCGTGATGGCGAAGTTCAGGACGACGCCGAACCAGTAGCCGGCATCGAATCGGACGGCAGCGATCGCGCTGTACGGCAGCGCCCGTACGCTGCGCCGCGGGCTGAAACGGCGATTGCTGATCCGCAGAATTCGCTTCGTCGTGAAGACGTACCAGCAGCGGCGGCTGATGATCACGAACGCAACCGACGGCGAGACCAGATCGATCAGGCGGTGCCGCAGCGACCCTCGGCTGATCATCAGGACCTGTTCGCCGGGCGTGAGCAGATTTCGCAGCGTCTTGCCGATCGATCGAAGCGCCTCTCTGGTCTGCTGCACTTCCGTCTGCGAGTACACCCACTTTTCATCGACGAACGCGACGTCGGAGCGGAATGCGATTCCCTCCAACTGTTCGGTGCGCGGAGCGCGCAGGCGATGGGCGATCTCGCCGGGACTCTCGCGATCGATCCAGACGTACTCGCCGGGACCGGTCGGCGGATTCTGGCGGCGGATGCGCAGGAAATCGAGCGACCATCGCACCGCGGCCAGAAGAATGTCCGCCGGCGTCGGACGCGGATCGCCCTCCGCGTCCCGGTCGAAAATCGTTTCCTCCGTCAACCGTGCGGCGTGCGCGGCGACGGCCGATTTCCATTCCAGGAAAAGAATCGTGAGGGCGACGATCGCCGTGGCCGCCACCATGCGGTGCACGCCGGTCATCGCCATGGCCGCGAGCACGAACAGGACGGCGATTCCCGACTCCACGATCGCGGTGAGCGTGGCCATCTCCGGAAATCCGAGATAGCCGTAGCCGCCGCCCGGCCACCACCAGGAGAGCCTGATCGCTTCGTCTCGGCGCTTCATCGGCGCGTGGCAGTGCGGACAGACCTGCGATCCTCGCCGCAACACGGCCAGGCAGCAGGCGCAGAGCGATTCGCGCTCTTTCGTCGGCGTCGGTTGACGGTTCTGGATCAGGGGCGGCAGAAGGTCTCGCAACGCCTGAACATCCGTGAGCGACAGGTCGGAGAAGCGCTGCTTCGTGCCCCGGCGGAAATGAATTGTCATCGTCCGCCGGACGACATGAAACGTGAACGAAGCCACGTCGCCGAACGAGATCTGCGAGACGGAATCGCGCGGCTTGAGGTCGCGCGCGACCGCCACCAGCACGATCCGATCGCTGGTCACCGCGACGATGCATCGCCGCAGATGCTGCAGGCCCGATCCGAGGGACATGCGCTCGAGGAGCGGGGAAGGAGAGCAGGCCAGGAACACGCGGAGGACCTCTTCACGCTCGCCGAGCATGCGGCTGAGAATCGGATCGATGATGGCGAGCAGCGAGTGGTCGTTCATGGGCGGCGGGAGATGGCGAGCGCGATGACCAGCGTGGCGCCGAGCATCGCGTCGAAGATGATCGTGGGGATCAGGCCGAAGGATTCAACACCCCGGCGCCGCGGTGGAGCTCGTTGAGGCAGTGCCGCGGACGCGACGACGTCGCGCTTCATCTGCGTGAACGGATTGTACGTATGGAAGCGGAACTGAAGTCGGAGTGGATCATTGCTGTGGATGTCGTACGTCCACTGCCGGACGAAGCCGGGCCTGGCCCCGTGAATGATCGTGAGCTCCGGCGTCGACCGGACCGTGTACGCCACGCCTGCCGGCACGGCCAGTTCCGGCGCGGCGGCGGTGTCGAGCTTGCCGGTTCCTTTCGCGACGACGGCGACGGTATGCCATGACGAGGGAATGTCGTTGGCCTCTCCGACCGGAAGCGCCGAGCCGGCGGTCAATTCGAACTCGCCGACCGGAACTTCGGCCACCGGCGGCGGTGCAATCGTGATCGTCAGGGGAGGCATGATGCGCCGTACGACGCGGGACGATCCGTCCCGGTCGTTCACATATCCGCTGAAGGTGGTCTCGGGAATGGTCGTCTGCTCCCCGCGCGGTGCGATCAAGTTCGCGCGGTAGAGCTCGTATCGTCCGATGCCGGACGGCGGATTCCACGACGGCTTGATCTCGTCGGCACTCCAATGCGCTTCTTCCAGGCCGTGCATCTCGAGGTGGGGCACCGCGCTGTCAGCGACCGCGCGCCAGGTCACGTTGTAGATCTGGCCTTCGACCGGAGTCGCCGGCACGACGTCGACGCGAATGACGAGAGGGACGTGTCCCTCGCGCTTCAGGCGCGCGAGGAGAACATCGTCGGGCTCGGTCGAGCTGGACATCTCGCTGGCGACGTTGAACGAGATCGCCGGCGCGGTCTCGGAGCCCGCCGTGAACGGACCGACAGTGACGACTCCGGCATGTGAGGCCATGACGCGGAAAAGAGTCGAGCTCTCGCGTTCGACGGTTGCGTTCTGCGCATCGGGCGTGGATACGCCATAGCCGTTGTCGGTCACGACCTTGATCCTGATCGGATCGTCGCGGTAGTACGGTGGGCGGTCGACGAAGGTGACCTCGATTCGTGCGTGCGCTGCGCTCGCGATCAGGAGCAGCGCCCAGCCGAGCCGCCTCACAGCCGCGGCTCCCCCACCGGCGTCAGCGGCCGGCCGTTTCCGTAGAGCAGATCGGTCTTCGCATTCGAGCCTGCCGGTTCCTCTCCATACGTGAAGAGATCGTCGCTGGCGCAGACGTGGTCGGATCCGCAGCTGGCCAGGCGATAGCTCCAACAGGTCGTGCTTTCCTTGTCGCATTGTGCCGAGTAGCGAAAATCGTTCTTCCAGTAGTCGCTGCGCGGCAAAGCCGTCCCGTACTTCGGCTCCAGCTGCCGGACCACTGCCGCGAACGACTTCGCGGCCGGGTACGCGTGATGTTCGGCGGCGTACTTCTCCAGCGCGTCGGAGATCTTCCGCATGTCCGACATGGTGGCCAACATGTCCTTCTGATTGGAGCGCGCCACGATCGACGGGATCACGAACAGGATCACCGCGGCGAGCGTCGACGCGATCATGGTCGCGGCGACACCGGTCCAGAGCCGTCGCAACTGCCCGAACGCGGCGTCGAACGCCGTTGTCGAGCGTTCGTCGAACAATCGCGACAACGAGCGCGCGTAGCCCGCGAGAAGATTCGCGGCGACGAGATAACACGCAGCCTGAACGAAGCTGAAGGCGTTCCCGCGATAGTCGCCGGTTTTGACGGCGTCGATCATCGACTTCGCCATCACCTCGACGCCGAGGAGCGAGCAGGAGATGATCAGGAGCCGCGTCCACTTGCGGATCTCGATGAGCCGCTGCACCAGCCGGGGAGACACGGCATCGCGCGGCGGGCGATGTGCGATCGCCGGCGTCACGGCGGCGGTCGTCACAGGATGTCTCCGATGATCTCGAGCGCCAGCCCGATTGTGACCATGACGGTGCTCGCGATCAGCACGGTCCCGACGAACGACCAGATCGTCAGCTGGTGGGCGAGAAGGTCATGCAGCAATCCCTCGCGCGCGGTGACGTCACGCGCCATTTCGGCGTAGCGTTCGATTCGCCGCCCGGGAATGGCATAGATCGCGGCGAGCAGAACGAGCACCAATCCGTCGAAGCCCATGACGGCCGAGCGGGTGGTTCCGAGGTAACGGGGGATCTCGATGTAGAGGAGGAGAGCGCTGAGGCCGAGAAGCAGGACCGAGAGGTACATCGCCAGCGCCATCACCCGCGCGGCCGGAGCACTCTCGCGGATGGAGCGGGCGGCAGCCGGCGTGATTTCAAATGTCTGTGGTGTGGCGCCGCCGGCTCCGGCAACGCGTTTCGGCGCTTCCTTTTTTCGGGTCTTGATCCGGATGACCGTACCGATCACGAACAGGGCCATGTACGCGTAGAGCGCCGGCAGCGACAGAATCACGATCAACGATTTCGGGAGAAGGTCGACCAGGTGTGCCGGAATGAGAAAGGCCATGCCGATCGCGGCAGCAGAGAGAAAAAGGCCCGCGAACTGGAGGAGCGCTCCGCTGCGGATCGGCTCGGATTTCATTGGACCGGTCAAATTTTCGCATATTTACGGAGAGCGGGCGTCACGTCCGCAGGGAGGCCTTGTAGACTGCGCGGATGCGTTTTTTCGCCGTCCTCCTGCTCTTCACCTCGACGCTGTCCGCTGCCGAAATGACCGCCGCCGATCTCGACAAACGCCGCAAGGCGCTGGCTGATGTCATCGAGGAGCAGTGGCAGTACGCGCTCCGCACCAGTCCCGAGTTCGCCTCCTACCTCGGCGACAAGCGGTACAACGATCAGTCGACCGATTACTCCGCGGCCGCGCAGAAGCGCAACGCCGCGCAGACGCGCGCGTTCCTCAAGCGCGCGGAAGCGATCGACACGACCGGTTTCGCCGATCTGGAAAAGGTCAACAAGGCCCTGTTCGTCCGCAACCTGCGCGAGTCCATTGCCGATTACCAGGGGAAAGACTGGCTGATGCCGGTCAACCAGATGGGCGGCATCCATCTTCAGTCCGCGCAGCTGCCGGCCATGCTGTCGTTCACCTCGGCGAAGGACTACGACGACTACATCACGCGCATGCGCAATTTCCCGCGGCAGGTCGACGACACGATCGCGAACATGCGCGCCGGGATGCACGACAAGCTGATGCCGCCGAAGTTTCTGCTCGAGAAGGTTGCCGGGCAGGCCGCGGGCATCGCCGCGCAGCCGGCGGAAGAATCACCTTTCGCCATTCCGCTGAAGAGTTTCCCGGCAAGCGTGAGCGAGGAGGATCGCGCGCGCATTCGCTCGGCGTTCGTCGATGCGATTCGGACCGCGGTCGTTCCCGCGTATCAGAAATTCGCGGCGTTCGTACGCGACGAGTACGCTCCCGCCGGACGGGCGGAAGCCGGCGTGTGGTCCCTGCCGGACGGCGCGAAGCGTTACGCTCGCTACGTCCGCGAATCGACGACCACGAACCTCACGCCCGAAGAGATCCATCAGATCGGCCTTCGCGAGGTCGCGCGCATCGAAGGGGAGATGCTGGCGATCGCGAAGAAGTTCGGCTTCAACGATCTGAAGTCGTTCAATGCATCCGTCGACAAGAATCCCGACCTGCGCGCGAAATCGCGCGAGCAGATCCTCGACATCTATCGCGGCTACATCAATCAGATGTACGAGCAACTGCCGAAGCTGTTCGGCCGCCTTCCGAAGGCGAAGGTGGAAGTCGTGCCCGTCGAGCCGTTCCGCGAGAAGGAAGCGGCCAGCGCAAACTACGAGTTGCCTGCCCCGGACGGATCTCGGCCGGGCCGCGTCTACGTCAACACGTACGATTCGCAGTCGCGCAAGATCATCTTCATGGAGTCCACCGCCTATCACGAGGGCGTCCCGGGCCATCACATGCAGATCGCCATTGCCCAGGAGCTCCCGGATCTACCCGAGTTCCGTCGCCAGGGCGGCTACAACGCCTTCGTGGAAGGGTGGGCCCTGTATTCCGAGCGCCTCGGCAAAGAAGTCGGCTTCTATCAGAACCCGTACGTCGATTACGGCCGCCTCAACGACGAGATGCTGCGCGCGATCCGCCTCGTGGTCGACACCGGTCTCCACTATAAGAAATGGACGCGCGAACAGGTGGTGCAGTTCTTCCACGATCACTCGGCCACCGATGAGGTCGAAGTGCAATCCGAGACTGACCGCTACATCGTCTGGCCCGGCCAGGCTCTCGGCTACAAGATCGGGCAGCTGAAGATCCTCGAACTGCGCGAGCGTGCGAAGAAACAGCTCGGCGACCGTTTCGACATCCGCGAGTTCCACGACCAGGTCCTCGGCGCCGGAGCGCTGCCGCTCGATGTGCTCGAGCAGAGGATCGATGCCTGGATGAAGAAATAATGGAGGACCGGCCGATGCGCCGGCCCGAGGACACCGCGGATGCGGTCATGGTCACGGGTGACGCGATCGAGGAGCTCGCGCCCGTTGCCGCCGTGCCGTCACCGCCGGCATCCGCGATCGTGGCCGTGACGCTGGCCGGCATCGGCGCCTTCCTCAATCTGTACACGACGCAGCCGCTGCTGCCGACGTTCGCCGCGCTCTTCCACGCCTCGAAGGCCGCTGTTGGGATGACCATCAGCGCCGCGACTCTCGGCGTGGCGTTCTCCGCGCCGTTCTGCGGATTGCTCGCGGAGCGCATCGGGCGACGGCGCGTGATCGTGACGGCGACGCTGGTGCTGGCGATCCCGACGATGCTCGCCGCGACAGCAGCATCGCTGGACACTCTGATCGTCTGGCGTCTGCTCCAGGGCATCGTCATGCCGGGCGTCTTCGGCGTGACCATCGCCTACATCACCGAGGAATGGCCGGCGGGTGAGGTGGCCAGGGTGATGTCGGTGTACGTGAGCGGCACCGTGCTCGGCGGATTCCTGGGACGCTTTCTTCCGGGAGTCGCGCCGACGTGGCGCTGGGGATTCATCGTCATCGGTGCGCTCGACCTCCTGTTCGGCGTGGTGCTGGCGCAATGGCTTCCACCTGATCAAACAAATCCGAGGCCCGAGGCCCGAGGCCCGAGGCCTGCGCTGTTCGGCCGTCGTCTCCTGGCGACGTACATCGTTGGATTCAACGTGCTTTTCTCGCTCGCGGCGACGTTCACCTACATCACGTTTCATCTCGCCGCGCCGCCGTACCGGATGACGCCGGCGCATCTCAGCCTGCTGTTCATGGTGTACCTCGTCGGGTTGGTCGTGACGCCGCTCGGAGGACTGACGATCGCACGCGCGGGCTCGCGAGCAACGCTGATCGGCGCACTCATTGCGTCGATGAGCGGCGTCGCGCTGACGCTGGCGGCGCCGTTGCCGCTGATCGTGATCGGGCTGACTCTCTGTTCGTCGGGCGTGTTCGTCTGCCAGGCGGCGTCGACGAGCTACATTCATTCGGCGGCGCCCGCGGGCGGGAGATCCGCGGCGGCGGGTATGTACGTCGCGGCGTACTACATCGGCGGCAGCGCGGCCGGAGTCGTGCCGGGATTTTTCTGGCAATTCGGCGGATGGACGGCGTGCGTGCTGCTGGTCATCGCGGTTCAAGCGGTGACGATTGCGATCGCGGCGATCGCGTGGAAGTAGTGTGGATCGGTTACGCGGGTTTGACGACCGGTGGGGTTTGCGAAAACAGGCCTGCCTTGCTCGCGCGATAGATGTAGATGAGGACGGCGATTCCGATCACGGTTCCGACAGGGAAGCTGAACAGCGACAGAACTCCCTGCGCGTATCCGAGCCACTTCGCCCATGGGCGCTGCGCCTCGATCCCGCGAGCGGTGAAAACCGCGAGAACGCCTGCGACCAGAACCTGAGTCAGAGTCCGCAGGGGCACCGGAGATCCTGATACGAACCGGAGCAGGTCGATAACGAAGACGAGTCCCGCAAGGACTGCCAGGATCAAGAAGATGCGCTCCGCCCTGATGAGCCCCTGTTCGCCTTTGTTCGGCGTGAGGTCTTCGAACATGCAATCTCCTGTCGGTTTGAGGCAAGTATAGTCGGGCGCTGATACGATCTCACGCATGTCGCGATTGACTGCCGCACTTCTCTTCGCCGCTCTTCCGCTTTTCGGGCAGGACCCGTTCACGACCGCGGTCGACAGCGCCGCCACCGACATCCTGAAGAAAACCGGTGCGCCGAGCGCATCCATCGCCGTGGTGCGCGACGGAAAGCTCGTCTACACGCACGCCTACGGCCTGGCGAACCTGGAGACGAAGACGCCCGCCAATCCGCAGATGCGCTACAGCATCGGCTCGATCAGCAAGCAGTTCACCGCCACGGCGGTGCTGATGCTGGCGGAGGAAGGGAAGCTCTCGCTCGACGACAAGGTCGTGCGCTGGCTGCCGGAGCTCACGCGTTCGAACGACGTCACGATCCGCCAGCTCCTGTCGATGACGTCGGGCTATCAGGATTTCTGGCCGCAGGACTACGTCATGCCGCCGATGCTGCAGCCGGTGACCGCGCGGGAGATCATGGATCAGTGGGGGCGCAAGGGGCTGGACTTCGATCCCGGAACGCGATGGCAGTACAGCAACACGAACTACGTCATTGCCGGACAGATCGTGGAACGCGTCGCCGCCATGCCGCTGCTCGCGTTTCTCCAGCAGCGGGTGTTCGGTCCGCTGCAGATGACGAGCGTGGCGGACACGGACTCCGGGCCGCTCGGTCCGAATGATGCCGCGCGCTACCTCCGTTACGCGCTCGGCCCGCCGCGCCCCGCGCCGAAGGAAGGGAAAGGGTGGATGTTCGCCGCGGGCGAGCTGGCCATGACTGCCGCCGACCTCGCGAAGTGGGACATCTCCATGATCGAGCAGCGGCTGATGAAACCGGAGTCGTATCGCGCGCTGCAGACGGAGATCCGCCTGAAGGATGGCGCAGGAACGAGTTACGGGCTCGGCGTCAACGTGGCCCTGATCGGCGGCCGCCGCCTCATCTCGCACGGAGGCGAGGTCTCCGGTTTCACCGCGACGAACCAGGTCTATCCCGACGACCGCGTGGCGATCGTGGTGCAGACGAATCTCGACGCCACCGGTGCATCGAGCCAGATCGCAACGAAGATCGCCGATCTGATCTTCACGCCGCCCGGCGGGAAGGAGCTCGAACAGGCGAAGACGATTTTCGCCGGGCTGCAGAAGGGCCGGATCGATCGCTCGCTCTTCACCGCGAACGCGAACGCCTACCTCAACGAGACCGCGCTGCGCGATTTCGCCGCATCCCTGGCACCGCTCGGGACGCCGACCGAGTTCACCCAGACGCGGGAAAGCCTCCGCGGCGGCATGACCCTGCGCAATTACCGGGTGGTGTTCCCGAAAAAGACGCTCCGCGCCTGGACGTTCACCATGCCGGACGGGAAGCTCGAGCAGTTGATGGTTGCGGAGTAGGACTTAGGCGTCAGGCCCGAGGCAGAACCTCTGCGCAAGTCGTTGTTCCCGTCATCCTGAGCCGCGAAGACGGCGAAGGATCTCGAAATGGCGGGCGGGCCCGGGGCCGACTGAGAGTCGGCCCTACGTGATCGCGGGCGTTTTCGCATCCTGAGATCCTTTCGCCCGCGCTTCGCCGGCTCAGGATGACGACTTGTACAGAGGTTCACACCTCTAGGACCGCGCACGTCGGGGTTCACGTCATCCTGAGCCGCGAAGACGGCGAAGGATCTCGAAATGGCAGGCGTTTTCGCTGAGATCCTTTCGCCCGCGCTTCGCCGGCTCAGGATGACGACTTGTGCAGAGGTTCCCTGAGGCCTCAGGCCTGACGCCTATAATCGGCGCACCCGAATGACCGAGTCGCCGATCCGCTCGGAATGAAAGGAGTCTTCATGAAACGTTTTCTGATTCTGTGCGCGCTGCTCCTCGCTCCCGCATTCGTCATCGCCCAGGAGCATCCGGAGCATCCCGAAGAGACGAAGGAGAAGCCGAAGCATTCCTACACCATGGACGAGCTGGCGAAGGCGATCACCGCCGACATCGAGGCCACGCAGCAGAAGAACGGCGGCGTGTACACGATGAAGGACGATCAGAAGACGTGGAGCATGAAGCTCGATCACGTCCATCGCGAGCGGCTGGCGCAGATCGATCCGAAGACTTACTTCGCCTGCACCGATTTCAAGTCGGATGACGGCCACACCGTCGATGTCGATTTCTTCATGAAGGACGACGGCGAGAAGCTCGTGATGAGCGACGCCTCGCTCCACAAGGTCGACGGCAAGGCCAGATACAACTGGAAAGAGAAGGACGGGTTCTGGATCAAGGAACCGGTGAATTGATGGAGCACCGGCTTCAGCCGGTGCCCCATTTCCCCGGCTGAAGCCGGGGCTCCATTCAAGCCAGCGCTTTTTTCACCCTCTCCTTCGTCATCGGCAGCCGGTAAATCCTCACGCCCGTCGCGTCGAACACGGCATTGGCGATGACGGCGCCCATCGGCACGATGGCGGGCTCGCCGCCGCCTTGCGGCGAGAGCTCGTCGTTGGAGATCAGGATCGTTTCGATGCGCGGCAACCACGAGAAGCGCGGCAACTCGTACGTGTCGAAATTCTTGTCTAGAATCTCGCCGCCGCGGAACTGCAACTCCTCGCTCAGCACGTAGCCGAGGCCCATGGTGACGCAGCCTTCCATCTGCATCTTGGCGCCGTCGGGATTGATGACGATGCCCATGTCCTGCGCTGCGACCACGCGCTTGACGGTGATCGCGCCGGTGGCCTTGTCGACCGCCACTTCGGCGGCCAGCGCGCAGTACGTTCCGGAGTCGATGCCGACGGCAATGCCGCGGCCCTGACCGGACGGACCAGCCGCCGCTTTCCATCCCAGTTTCTCGGCGACCGCTTTCAGCACACGCCGCGCGCGCTCATCGGTGGTGTTGCGCAGACGGAACTCGAGCGGATCCGCCTTCGCCGCCGCGGCCATGATGTCGATCTGCGACTCGCGCGCGAAGACATTGGTCCCCGCGCCCGGAGCGCGCCACGGTCCGACGGCGAACGGATGCAGCTTCCCGCCGGGGGAGTTGCGCGACATGTACGTCTTCACGGTTGCGTTCGGGATGTCGTACAGCACCTCTGCCGCGCGATCGCCCGCCGCATAGACGTTGTAGTCCCACGATGTGAGCTTTCCCTCGCCGTTCATCGACGACGCGATCTTCACGACGGCGGCGGGACCAAACGTGTCGTAGAAGAACTCCTCGCCGCGCGTCCACAGGACCATCACCGGCTTCCCGACGATCTGCGTCAGGCGCGCCGCTTCCAGCGCCTGGTTGCTGGTGCTCTTCCCGCCAAACCCGCCGCCGACGAACGGCGTGATCACGCGCACCTGTTTCTCGTCGAGACCGAGGGCCTTGGCGATCATGGCCCGATTTCCGAACGGGCTCTGCGTCGACGCCCACACCGTGATCCTTCCGTCCTTTGCCTCGGCCAGCGCGGTGTGTGGCTCCATCGGAGCATGGGCGAGATACCCGATCTTGAACGTGCTCTGCGTGGCGCCAGCGGCGTCGGCGATGTTGCCCTTGTTGACCCGGACCTCTCCCTCACCGGCGTTCTTCACGAAGTAGTCGTGAACCGAATCCTGATCGAACGCCGCTGCCGGCTTGTCCCACTCCGCCGCGATGAGGGACAGCGCTTTCGCCGCCATCTCCGGATCCTTGTGGAGCACCGCGACGAGATCGTCCTTCTCGACGACCGTCACACCGTCGAGCGCCTTCGCCTTCGATGTGTCGAGCGACTTCCGCGTTGCGCCGTGCATCGGCGGCCGGAGGATGCGCGCGTACAGCATTCCGGGGAGGCGCATGTCGCCGGTGTACTGCGCCTTGCCGGTGACTTTCTCGCGGCCATCGAGTCGCCTGGGCGACTTTCCCATGACCTTGAATTCCTTGACCGAGCGGAGCACGGCCTTCTCGTCGACGAGACGCTCGATCTGCTTTCCTTTGGCGAGCTCGCCGTACGTGACCTTCTTCGATGGATTGCCGGCGACCGACACCACGCCGTTGTTCACCACCAGTTTCTCGCGCGGCACGCCGAGTTTCTTCGCCGCGAGATTCATGAGCACCGTGCGCGCTTCCGCGGCCGCGGCGCGAACGGCCGGACCGAACATGCGCGTGGTCAGCGATCCCCACGTGCCCGCATCCCACGGACAGGCGTCCGTGTCGCCCATGATCATGGTGATCGAGTCGAGAGACACGCCGAGCTCGTCGGCAGCCATCTGCGCGAGCGACGTGTGCACGCCCTGTCCCATCTCGATCTTTCCGGAGAAGAGCGTGACGTGACCGTTCTCGTCGATGCGCAGGTAGGCGTTCGGATCTTCCGGATATCCGCGGCGCTGCTGCCCGAAGAGATCCATCGGGCGGGTCGTGACCAGCACGACGATCCCGCCGCCGACGAGTTTGCAGAAGGAGCGGCGATCGAGGTTCGTGCTCATCGCGCACCTCCTTTGGACGCCGCATCCGCAATGGCGGCGACGATCCTCTGATGCGCCCCGCACCGGCAGAGATTCGAATCCATCTCCTGGACGATGGCGTCGCGGCCCGGCTTCGGCTGCTGCTTCAGGAATGCATAGGCGTTCATGATCATGCCCGACGTGCAGAAGCCGCACTGGAAGCCGCCATGCTCCATGAACGCTTCCTGCAGCGGGTGCAGTTTGCCGTTGTGCTCGAGGCCCTCGATCGTGGTGACGTTCTTCCCGTCGACGCTGGCCAGCGATCGCTGGCACGAACGCACGGCCTGGCCGTCGACCACGACCGTGCACGAGCCGCAGATTCCTTCGCCGCAGCCGTACTTGGTGCCGGTCAACTCGAGATCGGTGCGCAGGACCCAGAGCAGCGTCCGCTCGTCTTCGGTGTCGAGCGATACCGGGCGTCCGTTCAGGTGAAAGTTGATGGTGCGCTTCACGCGGACCTCCTTGTGGTTCTCGAAATCCTATCGCAGCCAATACAATCATGCTGTGAGCCGGCCGAGAACGTTCGTCCTTCTGGCCATCCTCTTATTCATCATCCACTTCGCCCTGACGACCTGGGCCGTATCGGCCTGGACCGAGGCGGTGAAGCCTTCGCGGCCGTTCGAGGAACGGTACGCGCCGAGCTTTGCGCTGGCAGTGACCACGCTTCCGCTCTACCCGACTGTGGGGAAAGCGAAGATGGATCTGCTCTTCCTCGCCGCGCTCAACAGCCTTCTCGTTGCGCTGATCGCCGCGACGCTCGCCGTGTTTCTTCGCTGGAAGACGCTCCTCGCGATCGTCGTGGCCGTCCCGCTTCTGCTCGTCGTCGGGATGCTGGCCACGGCAACGATTCTCGAATTGCGCGTGGCGCAGGGATTCCAACGCGTCCCGCGACCCGCCGCGGTGACCGAAAACGATTCCGCCCGGCACATCGAGCAGATCGCGGCGCGGTTTCGCGCTGCGGACCACGTGTCGAGCGACGCCCCGCGCGAGCTGAATGACTATGTCTGGGGCGAGGTCGAGCGCGGCGACGATCGCATCATGCCCGTGCCGCGAGAGCTCGATCATTACCTCATCGAGCACCGTTGGGATCTCGATGAGCTGGAGCACCTCCTGCTGGAGGGCGAGCCGCCGCGCTTCGCCGGCAACAATCGCCAGCTCGCGCCGTTTTACTCACTTCAGAAGACCATGCTTGCAGACGCGCTGCAGAGCGCGACAAACGGCGATCAGGACGGCGCGTGGCAGCGCGTCGACGCCGCGCAACGTCTGACCCAGGCGATGCTCGCCATTCACCACGGAATCTCCAGCGTTGTCTACGCGACGGAGAATCAGCTCGGCGTGGCCCGAAAGCTTGCTCCGCCGGCGCTGTTGCCCATCCGCCGGTTCGATCCGCACGAGCAATGGATCGACGCCCTGGCAACGGATGCCGAGGAGACGTTGAAGGAGCGCGGTGCGTGGTTCGTCACGCCCTATGTCCGTCTCGCCGCGGCGGAGAGTGCAGACAGCGATCTGCGCGAGGCTGCCGTCATCCGCCGGCTTCGCGGCTGCCGCTTCGACCTGCCGCGCGAGTGGCAGGTTAGCGAACGCGTTCCGTTCAACCCGTTCGGCGTGTTTGGCGGAGGGGCGGAGTTTGCGATTCATGGCAATCGCATGCTTCTGGATTTCGAAGGGACAGAGAAGGTGCTCGCCTTGAAGCGCGGTCAACTGAATGAACGCTCGAGGTGCGGCGATCGCCACTGGAGAGTCGAAGGGAACGTGCTGCGGCTCGAGCCGCCTCTTCCCCCGGCGCGGCCGCCGTCATTGCAGACGCATCACGAAATCAGTCCGGCAACGCATACGCCGTCATGACGAAATCGGTCCGCCAGCCGGCGGGATCTTTCCGGATGGTCATCGCGGACGTGTTGAGGATCGTGGTTGCATCCGAGGTTCGCCGCAGGAACTCGGATGTGGCGCCCGCGTTTCCGATCACTTCCATGTCGATTGACAGAAACGTGTAGACATCCTTCACCGGCTTGCGCGGCTCGAAACGCGCGATCCGCACGCCGGTCTGCGATGCATTCGCGTCGATGAGCGCGCGGATCTCGCCGACGGACAAGTCGGGAGGGAGAATCCGCCGGAGCTTTTCGTTCTCCACGGCCAGCCGGTCGAGCTCTTCATGGAACTGCGTGATCTTGCGCTGTGCCGCGCGCGACTGTTCGATGCGCCGGTCGAGATCCAGGATCGCGCTGTCCGCCATCCTGCTCTGCCGTTCGCGCTTCTCCCCGAGCGTCTGAAAGTAGACGGTGGGCGGAAGGGCGAGAGCGATGAGGATGAGGACGAACTGCCTCATGGCGTCACCTGCAATTCGAACGAGTGATCCGGCGCGACGTGTTTCTCAGTTGCGCGCAAGCGTTGCGCGAGCTGTTCGATCGTGGCGTCGGAATCGGCGCGGCCGTTGATCACCAGTCCGCCCCGCGGGATGACGGCCGCCGATTCGATCGGCGCGCTTTCCTCACCGGCCAGCATCGCAACCGCCTGAAAAGGCACATGCTGGTTCTGTTTCAGCTGGTTGATGAGATCGATGCGTCGCTGCAGCCGGTCCTTGTTCTTCTGGAAGACCTGCACCTCCGCATCGAACGGCGCCAGCGGCCGCAGCTCGGCCTGTTTGATCTTGATCTCGGCGTGCATGTCGGCGAGCTTCCGCTGTTGCACGAAGTCGTAGAAGCCGCAGGCCAGGAGCGAGAGCACGAGCGCAATCCATTTCAGCACGGTTGCAAAGTGTACGGGAATCCGCCTTGCAGTAGCGTCCGCCATGCGCAAGTTGCTCTTCGCCTCGCTTCTCCTCACTGTCGCGTGCGCGACGAATCCGGTCACGCACAAGCGCGAGTTCAACATCGTCTCCGAGGGCCAGGAGATCCAGATCGGACAGCAGTCCCACGAGCAGGTCATCCGGCAATTCGGCGTCTACGACGAGAAACCGGAGCTGAACCGGCTTGTGGATACGGTCGGTCATCGCCTGGCCGCCGCGTCCGATCGACCGAATCTGCCGTGGCACTTCACCGTCATCGACACGCCGATGGTCAACGCCATGGCGCTGCCCGGCGGATACGTCTACATCACCCGCGGCATGCTCGAGCGGATCAACTCCGAGGACGAGCTGGCCGGCGTCCTCGGACACGAGATCACCCACGTCACCGCGCGCCATGCGGCGCAACAGATCTCGCGCGTCCAGCTCGCTCAGTTTGGCATGGTCCTCGGCGCGGTGATCGCCGGGCCGGAAGCGACGCAGCAGTACGGACAGCTCGCCGAGCTCGGGCTCGGTCTGCTCTTTCAGCGCTATTCGCGCTCGCAGGAGAGCCAGGCGGACCTCGTCGGGACGGAATACGTCGCCCGCGCCGGGTGGAATCCCATCGGATCGGAGCGGATGCTCGTCACGCTGCAGCGTCTCGACAAACATCCGGTCGCCGGCATCGAGCGGTACTTCCAGTCGCACCCCGATCCGGCCAGACGCGTGCGCGACGTCGAAGGCAAATTGAAGGAGATCGCGGCGACGAATCCGGCCGCTCTCGCGAACGAGCCGCAGCGCGCGCCCTACGTCCGCCTCACCGACGGAATCATGACGGCGAACAGCACCGAGCGGGTCACGATCCGCGCCGGTACGGTCTACGACCGAGAGCACGGCCTGATCGTCCAGGCGCCGGCCGGATGGAGTCCGACGGTGGCGGAGGGAATGCTCTTCGCCATGACGCCGAAGGGGCGAGCGCAGAACTCGGCGTTCATGGTGCAGGAAGTCGAGGCCCGTGAGCTGCAGGGTTCCAACGCCCAGGACGCCATCCGCGCGAAGTTCCAGCAGATGGGACTGCAGTTTGCCGGCTCACGCGAAACGACGATCGGGAGCGGGCAGCGGTTCGTCATCGACGTCTGGTCGGGTCAGACCGATTCGGGCCCGGTCGGAGTGGAGACGACGCAGTTCCTCCACGGCGATCACGTTGCGGTCATGATGTTCCTCTCTCCATCGCTCTCGCGTGATCGGAGTCCTCTCGGCGACATTCTGCAGCGCGCGGTGATCGATCTTGGGCGTGCGCGCGGCGCACAACCGGCGCGCATTCGCGTCGAGACCGCGCGCTCCGGCGACTCTTGGAGCGTCCTCGCGCGCCGCGCCACCGGCAATGCCGCCGACGCCGAAGAGATCGCGAACATGAACGGCTTCGATGTGAAGGAGGCGCCGCGCGCGGGAGTGCTGGTGAAGTTGCCGAGCGAGGTGGTGGGGGACGAGAAGTAGGATTTCGGCGACATCGTGTACTCTGTCTCCTCCCGGACAGAAGGAGTACACGATGCACAAGCCCGCCCGCCTGGCCCTGCTGATCCTCGTTCCCACTCTTCTTTTCGCGCAGTCCGAACGTCAGAAGTCTGTCGACGGGATCGCGAAGCTGTTGAAGAGCCGCAATGCGGAGACGCGCGCCAAGGCCGCCGAATCTCTCGGCAAACTTCACGCGCCCGAGGCTGTCGAGCCGCTGATCGTGGCGCTGGCCGATAAGGATGCCAGCGTTCGCATCGAGGCCGCGGGTGCGCTGTGGGACGCGGCCGATGTCTCGAAGGCGGCGATGCCCGCGCTGCGCAAAGCGGTCGACGATTCCGATCCGTCCGTCGCCGTCCGCGCCGCCGGTGCGCTGCTGAACATGGGCGAGCCGGTGAAGGAAGTCGCCGATCCGCTGCGCAACGTGATTCGGCTTGGCGACGACGTCGACAAATTTCTCGCCGCCCGCGCTCTGATCGGCACCGAGCCGGCGGAGAGGCTCGTCGCGCCGCTCGTCGGCTTCGCGAAGAAAAATCCGAGCGATGAGGACGGCAAGAAAGCGCTGATGAAGCTGGCCAAGACGCAGGATCGCTCCGCGATTCCACGCTTCGTGATGGCCCTTCACGATTCACCCGAGGCCGCGGAGAAAATCCTGTACGCGCTGGGCGAATACAAACCGCGGCCAGACAAATGGGTCGAGACGCTTCTGGCCGAGCTTCCCGCGCGCGACTCGAATGTCCGTTACGCGGCGGTCGACCTCCTCGGGAAACAGAACAAGTCCGCGGCGGAGGTCACCGCGTGGGCTGCCGACGTCGGACGCATGACGACGGATCCTGACAAGAGCGTGCGGTATGTCGCGGTCACCGCGCTGCAAGATGCGAAAGGCCTCGCACACGACGGATTCGACGCCGTCCTGCAGGCCCTTGCCAGGGACAAGGAAGCCGACAACCGCAAGCATGCGGCGGAGGCGATCGGAGACATCGCCGACGCGGCGTACCCGGTGAGCGCCGACCTGAAGAAGAAGATGGCCGAACGGGCCCTGCCGGTCCTGCAGACGGCCATCAACAGCGATCCCGAGCCGGAGGTGCGCCGCAATGCGGTCAGGTCACTCGACAACCTGCAGCTCCCCGCCGCGACGGTCCTGCCGCTGCTGGCCCGTTACGCGGCCGAACAGAAAGACCGCGAGGTCCGTTTCTCGGCGCTTTTGGCGATCCGCAATCGCGGGAAGGACGCGGCCCCGGCGGCCGACTTGATCCGTCCGCTGCTGAAGGACCCCGATCCGATGATCGTTACCGATGTGAAAGCGGCGCTGGAGATGATGGCCTCGCACTACAGCGGCAAGAGGACCGTGGAGTCGACAGCGGCCGTGGATTCGGCATCGCAGGAGCGAGGGCTGACCGCGTTGCGCGAAAGCAAGGTCGGTTTCAACGAATCCGACTTCTACCGCGCGCTGAGCGAACAGGATACGGAGAAGATCAAGGCGTTTCTCGATGCCGGCATGTCACCGAACCTGCGTTTCACGAGCTCGTACGGCGATCCCGTGCTGCGTGTCGTTCTCGAGGGTCAGGGTTGCGGCGCCAGGAAGAAGGCGCTGGTGAAGATGCTGATCGCGCGCGGCGCGACGGCGAAGATCGCCGATGACCGCGGCAACACCCCTCTGATGGCCGCGGCCGAAAAGTGCGATGCCGAGGTCGTGAACATGATGCTCAAGGCCGGCGCGGACATCCATGTGAAGAACGTCTCGGGGCTGACGGCATTCGAATTCGGCATGTTCGACGGCAATGACGCGGTCCTGCCGATCGTCGCCGCCGGATATCGCCTCCCTCCGGAGAAGGCGAAGATGTACCGCGACGCCTACAAGGACAAGCCGAAGGTGCTGGCGCTGATCGAGAAGGCCGCGAAATAACGATGGAGCACCGGTTTCAGCCGGTGCCCTTTCCCGGCTGAAGCCTGGGCTCCATCAGGTAGGTAATTGACCGCCATCCGCCACTCCATCCTCATGGAGTACATCATCGTCACCTACCCGCAAACGCGCACCGTCTTCATCGACGGCGAGGAGAACGGCGAGACCGGCGAGCGCCTGCGGGTCGAGGAAGGCAAGCACACCGTCAACCTCGGCGATCCGCGCGACTACAAGCCGAAGTGGCGGAGGCCGACGGTCACCGGCACCACCACCGTCCATCCGATGATCATCGAATTCGAGCGCGATGAATAAGCGCGCGCTCGCGGTGCTGCTCCTGTTCGCAGGCTGTGCGACGTACACGCCGAACGCGCGACTGCAGCATTTCGACCGAACGCACGGCTATCGTTTCTCGAATGTGGCAGCCACCGCCGGCGAGGACGAGACGTTCGTCATCCTGGCGTTCTCCGGCGGCGGCACGCGTGCGGCGGCGCTCTCGTACGGCGTTCTTCAGGAACTGGCTCGCACGAGGATTCACGGCGGCGCGGGCACTCTTCTCGACGAAGTCGACGTGATCTCGTCGGTTTCGGGAGGCAGCTTCACCGCGGCGGCGTACGCGCTCGCCGGAAGAATGCCGCTCGAGGGTTTCGAGCGCGATTTCCTGCGCCACGACGTGCAGCGCGATCTCCTGTACGCGACGATCAATCCGCGGAACTGGCTGCGGCTGCTGTCGTCGCGATTCAGCCGGAGCGATCTCGCCACCGAGTACTACGACACCCACATCTTCGATCGGAAGAGATTCTCCGATCTGCCGCGCAAGCGGCCCTACATCGTCCTGAACGCCACCGAGATCGACCTCGGTTCGCGCTTCGAGTTCACGCAGGAGCAGTTCGACCCGATCTGTTCCGACCTCGATGCGATGAAAATCGGGCGCGCCGTCGCTGCGTCGTCGGCATTCCCTCTGCTGCTGACCGCGGTCACGCTGCACAACTATTCGGGAACATGCAGCTATCAGGAGCCGGAGTGGGTGGCGAACGCGATGGATGACCGGTTCATCAACCCGTCGCGCTTCCGCACGGCGATTGAACAGCGGGCGTACTCCGATTCCGAGCGCCGGTTCATTCAACTGATGGACGGCGGACTGGCCGACAACATCGGTCTCCGCGGACCGCTCCGCGCGCTGTCATCGAACGATCCCGGGTTCTCGGTGCTGCGGCTCATGAATCGTGGCCGGGTCAAGCGTGTGGTCGTCATCGATGTCGACGCGGAGAAGGGGAGCGGCGTCACCCTCGATCGCAACGAGAGTCAGCCGACCGTCGTCCAGGTCCTCAACGCCGTGTCGAACACGCCGATGGCCAATTACTCCTTCGACACGCTCGAACTGCTGCGGGAAAGCATCTCCGCGTGGAACAAGGACCAGGCCGTGTCGCCGGACGGCCTTCGCCAGATCGCCTTCTACCGCGTGCACATCGCATTCGCGTCGCTGCCGCCTGCCGAGCGGAAGTTTTTCGACGATCTGCCGACGAGCTTCGCGCTGAAAAGCGAGCAGATCGACGCGTTGCTCGCCGTGGGCCCGCGCCTGCTGCGCGAATCCGCGGATTACCAGAAACTCCTGACTGATCTGAAATAGGGAGGCTGATATGAAAAACGCAATCGCTTTCGCGAACAACGACGTCATCACGATTGCATGGAGTTATGGGAAGCGGCCGGATGGCTGCATGGGATTCGCCGTCTATCGCATCGACGACAAGGGAAAGGAGACTCCGCTCCCGAGCCACGCCGTCTTCAAAGGCTACAAGATCCAGAAGGGGCAGACGACCGAGGATTTTCCGATTCAGAAGTTCTACTGGAAGGATCCTTACGCGCGCCTGGTGGCGGAGAAGACCGGCAACCGCACGTTTCGCTACAAGGTCGTGCCGCTGGAAGGGACACCGGGAAACCTGACGCCGATGGCGGCACTCCCATTCCTCACGTCGAACGAAGTCACGATCTCCTCCACGCTCGAGGCGGGGCTCGACGCCTTCTTCAACCGCGGGCTCATCTCCACGCAGCGCGTCTCACGCGCCTTCAAGGGGAGCCCGAGCAAGACCGGGCTGTTGCCGCAGATCTCCGATCCGAAGAACAAGCTGCGCGAGAGCCTCTCCAGCGACATGGTCGAGGCGCTCACCGGCTTCGTCGACCGCGCCCGGAATTCGGGAACGATCTACGCGGCGCTCTACGAGCTCGGCGACGAGGAGCTCATCCAGAAGCTCGAAGGCCTCGGCAAGCGGCTGCAGATCATTCTCTCCAACTCCGTCCAGACCGAGGACAGTGACGAGATCAATCCGAAGACAGGAAAGCCAAAGCAGATCAAGGTGGACGGCAACGCCGATTCACGTGCACGCGTCAAGAAAACGGCGAAGCTCGTGCTGGATCGCATCATGCCCAGCAACCACATCGGCCATAACAAGTTTCTGGTCTACGCCGATGCTCAAGGCCCGAAAGCCGTACTCCTCGGATCGACGAACTGGACGTCCACCGGCCTCTGCGCCCAGACCAACAACACGATCGTGCTGGAGGATCGTGACGTAGCGAAGCGATATCTCGCTTACTGGAACAAGCTTGCGGCCGACACCAGGGCGGCCAAGGGCACCGCGAAATTGCTGCAGGCCACCGGCTTGCGAACGTGGGACAAGAGCGGGAAGGATTTCACTGTGAGCGCGGGGACGAAGCTGCAAAGCTGGTTCTCACCGAACACGCCGAAAGCGCGCAGCAGCAAGTCGAAGAACGAGGCTCGCCCGGTCGACATGCAGGCGGTCTGCGATCGCATCAACAAGGCCAAGCACGCGATTCTCTTTCTGGCCTTCTATCCGGGATCGCCGAGCATCGCCAACTGGTCCGCGCTGGCGTTGAAGGCGAACAAGAAGTTGTTCGTCCGGGGCTGCGTCACCAACAAGTCAGCGTCCGAGGGGTTCTATTACGAGCTGAAAGGGATGGCGCCGCCGAAGAAGGTCAAGGGACAGAAGACTCCGATCAAGCAGGACCCGCGCGTCATCGGGGCCGAAGCGTTCGACGGGAAGATCATCCCGGAGGGCTGGCAGAAAGAAATTCTGAAAGCCGGCTTCGCCATCATCCACGACAAGGTGATGGTGATCGATCCCTTCTCGAACGACTGTGCCGTCGTCACCGGAAGCCACAACCTCGGCCACAAGGCGTCGTACGACAACGACGAGAATCTGGTGATCATCGAGGGCAACAAGAAGCTGGCCGTGGCGTACGCGACGCACGTTCTCGACGTCTACGACCACTTCGCGTGGCGGTATCTGGTGAAGCGCGACGGAAAGAAAGCCGACCAGGGGCTGAAGTCGACGCCTGACGAGTGGCTGAATCAGTACTTCGATGCGAACGGAGACATCAAGGTGGCGCAGCTGCGTTTCTGGCTGGAAGCGACAGCGTGAAATGGGACGCTACCGCGGCCACAACCAGCCGAACGTTCCCGCCGTCAGCAGCGCGTAGATCAGGCCGTCCAGCGTCGATTTGATGGTCGCGCTCCACGCGCGCGAGAACCAGATCGAGAGCTGCCAGAGCGCGACCGCGTATCCGAGGAACGCCGCCGCGCCGATGAAACGGAACACCTGCAGGTAGTTCGCGCCGGATGGCAGTGCGCGCGAGGCGATGTAGGCGGAGAAGAACGAAACGACGACCGAGTAGATGAACCAGAGCACGAAGTTGCGGCCCATCGACATCGGGCCGTTCGGCATCACCGTCATCATCATCACCGGCCCCTGCTTCATCTTTTCCTGGAACTCGGGCGTCTTCATCTCATCACGGCTCGCCGGACGCGGCACGAGGTAGTCGCCCGGCGGGATCGCCAGCGGGCGCAGCGCCGCCATCACCTCATCCTGATTCGGCAGGCGCGGGTAATCGCCTTGATGCCAAAGCGGAGCCATATGGATGATCGAACTGGCAATGAAGACGAACACGGCGGACAGAAGGATGGGGAGCCAGAGCGCGGTGAGTGCCGTCATGACAAAACCTCCTCGGTGCGGTTGCGCACCGAGGATATCAGGTCCAACTCAGCGGCTCACCTCGCGCTTCTTCGCCAGCTTGAACACGTCGCGCCCCGGCTTGAGCGGCCTCAGCATCCAGTACGGCCGTCGCGTTCCATCCGGCGAGTGCGTGGATGCCGGGCGCGTCTTCTCCATCCATTCTTGATAGGCCTCACGCGATTTCGCGATGTCGACGTGAATGTCGGCGTAGCGGTCTGTCGGATCGGCCTTACGGACGCGCACGGCTTGATGCCAGCAGTGCATTCCCGAGATCGGATCGGGCTGCACGGCGAACGTGAGGTTCTGATGCACGCCGGCGTCGGTCCACCAGATGCGCTCCGTGTCGGCGTCGCCCGATGTGTACGGCTCCACGCCGCGCTCGCGCTTCAGCTTCCACTCCGATCCGTTTCGATCGAGTGACACGGTGGCCATCATCTGCCGCTGCCCGTTGCCGTCCGTCTTCCAACGTCCCATGTGATGGCTGCACGCAACGACGCCGGGACGGATGCCCTCGGTGACCCACGCCTTCACGACGAAGTATCCGATGCGTGTCTCCACGCGGACGAGATCGCCGTTCCTGATGTCGATCCGCTGCGCGTCGCGCGGATGGATCCACAGCGGATTCGTATGCGCGATCTCGTCGAGCCATTTCGCGTTCGCACTGCGCGTGTGAACCTGAACGGGGAGGCGGAACGTCGGGATGAGAGGCATCTCGCCCGGTTTGAGATTCTCCGGATGCACCTGGCTGCGCGTGTAGCCGGGGATGGCCATCTCCGGCCAGCCCCATTGGGCCAGCGTGGACGAATAGAACTCAAGCCTTCCGCTGGGGGTCGGGAAACCGCGGCGCACGACGCCGTCGATCTCGACACCGGCGCGCCGGCGCCCTTCCGCATCGCCGTCGGGCGAGGGGACCGGCACGATGTTCGGCTGATCGGGCTTCGGCGCGCGGGTGTAGACGCGGCCAAGGGGGTCTGTGTGCGTCTCGGTGAGCTCGTTCTGGGCGATTGCTTCTTCGTGAATCGCGCCGACGCCATGCTTGACCTCGAACGCGCCGGTGCGTCGCATGTAGTCGAGCGGTGTCGTGCCCTCGTGCTTCGCCCTTTCCGGCAGGCCGGGCACCGAGTTCTCGAAGATGTACCCGTAGTATTCGTCGACCGTGAGCTTCTTGCCCGGCTGTTTCTTCGACTCGAAGTACTTGCGGATGCCGAGCTTGCCGTCGGGATCGATGCGCCACGACAGCTCGATCCAGAATTCGTTCTCTTCCCACACCTCGCCGGGGTTTGCCTGGCGCGTGTCGGTGATCTTTTCTCCGAGCCGTTCTTTCGCCGTGCGAATCACGGGCTGGCGGAAGCCGAGCCACTGCGCGTCGTGCGTCTCGTACGAATGGATGTCGTGCCGCTCGGAGCCGATGCCGACCGGCAGCACGTAATCGGCGAAGTACGCGGTCTCGCTCCAGGTCGGCGTCAGCGCGACGTGCAGTCCGACTTTCGATTCATCGGTCAACGCATCGATCCATGAGAAGCCGTCGGGATTCGTCCACACCGGGTTGTAGACGCGGCTGAAGTAGACCTCGAGCTTGCCGCGTTTGTCGGCGAGGAAATGCGGAAGCAGGAACGAGAGCTCGTTGCAGGCGAGGGGAAACTCGTCGGGCCACGTCAGGTCGTTCCACTTCGGCGGATGCGGCGGCATGTGGATCGGCTTCGGGACGAACTTGTTCCACGAGTTGGGAAACACACCGCCCTCCGTCGCCACCGCGCCGGTGAGCGCGTTGAGCAGGAAGAGCGCGCGCGCGACCTGCCAGCCTCCGAGGTTGCCGGCGGTGGCGGAGCGCCAGGTGTGGGTGCTGAGGCGCTTGCCCGCGCGAGAGACGATGTCCGCGATCTCCTCGATGGTCTTGGCGTCGACGCCCGATTCTTTCGCCGCGAATTCGAATGTGTATTCGGAGTAGAGAGTGCGGAGGACGCGCTCGAAATCTTCGAACCCCACGTCAGCCTGAGCGGCGGAGGCGGCGAAGGATCCCGCCGTCGCATTTTGAGATCCTTCGCTCCGCTCAGGATGACGTGCCTCCATGAACTCAGGATGACGTGCCTTCATGAACTCCTGCCAGTTCCACCAGCGCCTCACGAAGTCGCGGTCGTAGCGGCCGTTCTCGATCATGAATCGCGCGATCGACAGCAGGATTGCCGCCTCGCTGCCCGGCCAGGGCGAGATCCAGTGATCGGCGTGCGTGGCGGTGTTCGAGAGGCGGACGTCGAAGACGAGCAGCTTCGCGCCGCGCTGCTTCGCTTCCATGACGCGCTGCGCGTGGGGATTGAAGTAGTGCCCCGCTTCGAGGTGCGAGCTGATGAGAAGGATGACGTCGGCGTTCGCGTGATCGGGGCTCGGGCGGTCGTAACCCATCCAGAACTGATAACCGCTGCGCGCGCTCGACGAGCAGATGTTCGTGTGCGAGTTGTGGCCGTCCACGCCCCACGCGGCGAGCACGCGCTCGGTGTAGCCGTCCTCTCCGGGGCGGCCGACGTGGTACATCACTTCATTCGGCCGTCCTTCGACGAGCGAACGGCGAATGCGCGCGGCGATGTCGTCGAGCGCTTCGTCCCAGGTGATTCGCGTCCACTGATTCTCTCCGCGCCTGGCGGTGCGTTTCATCGGATGCAGGATGCGGTCGGGATCGGTGGCCTGGTTCAGCGTGGCCGGTCCTTTCGCACAATTGCGTCCGCGCGATCCCGGATGCTCGGGGTTTCCTTCGTACTTGCGGACCTGCATCGTCTCGCGATCGACGTAGGCGAGGAGGCCGCACGCCGACTCGCAGTTGAAGCACGTGGTGGGCACGAGCATGTAGTGATGCTCTTCGCGCTTCGGCCAGGCGCGCGACTCGAGCTCCGTCCAGTCGTCCCATCGTTCGCGCGGCGGGAAGGACTGGAGGTTTGTGCCGCTCGGTCCGGGATAGGTCTTCATCATGTCTCCTTAGGCGAGGGGAACGGCCTGACCCGCTCCGACGTATGCGTGCTCGTAGGCGAGGAGTCCGGCCAGGATGAGGACCGCCGCCGCGGCCGGCGGCGCGATACCAACGATGGCCAGACCGACCAGCTGCAGAACCCATCCGGCGGCGAATGCCATGCGGAACCTGCCGCGGATCATCTCCCGCACCGCTAGCTTCGCGTGCGCGGTCGGATGCGGCGTCCCGACCTCCGCGGCGATCAGCAGCAGATGCAGGCCGGTGGCGATCATCAGGATCATGGCCACGTTCGCGCGTCCGATGATCAGCAGCGCTGCCGCTCCCGCGATCACCGACGCCAGGACGTGCTGCGGCGGCAACAGCGGGCTTTGCCAGAGATCGCGCGCCTTCGCCTGCGCGAACAGCCACGCCGTGTAACTCCCCGCGGCGATTGCCGCGAGGCTGCCGAACGCGGCAAGCGCGGGCGGCGGATTGCCGCCCAGAAGACTCCAGAGCAGATGCAATCCGATCACCGCGCTGAACACGGTGAGGATGATGCCGCCGCGCACGAGCCAGCTGCGCCACTGCGGGCGAGTGAAAATCAGGTAGAAGCGCGATGGATGCTCGAGATCGCCGATCAGCAGCGCGAACGTGATCGCCAGGAACGCCGCGGAGACGAGCGGAGTCGTCCATCGCCACAGTGAGCCGGTGATCTCGATTCGTCCGAGGAGAACGAGCGTTGCCGCGACGAGATATGCGCCCGTGGCGATTGCTTTCGTCCAGACGTAGAGCCCGACCGGCCAGCCCCACGGCGCGCGATGCGGTACGTCGTACGCGAGCATCGCCGCGGCGACGTTGTTGGCCTGGCCGGGATGGCCGGAGACGACCTGGTGCGCGATCGCGTCCGGCTGCTCGCTCCACATGAAGATGCCGCCCTCCGGCCGCTGTGCGGCGAGCGGATCGAGCGTGACCTGGTGCGCGCCCTTGTAGAACAGCTTCGGATGCGTCTCCTTCTCCGGCCGGCGCACCGCCACGACATCGCGGTTGACGAAGCTGGCCACGCGCGACTGGGGATCGCGGAGATTGCCGATCATGATCGCTTCGGTCGGGCAGACGACCACGCACGCCGGTTCGAGCCCCGCTTCCAGCCGGTGCGCGCAGAAATTACATTTCTCCGCCGAATGATCCTCGGGGTTGATGAAGATCGCGTCGTACGGGCAGGCGGCGATGCAGGCCTTGCAGCCGATGCAGACGTTCTTGTCGAAATCGACGATGCCGTCGGGCCGCCGGTACATGGCCGAGGTCGGGCAGGCCTCGACGCAGGGAGGATGCTCGCACTGGTTGCATCGCGTGACCTGGAACGCACGCCGAGCCGCCGGGAACTCTCCGACGTCGACGTACTTCACGTAGGTGCGGTTCACGCCGACGGGAACGGCATTCTCCGACTTGCAGGCGGTGCTGCAGGCGTGACAGCCGATGCAGCGGGTCTGGTCGATGACTTTGGCCCATTGGACTTCGGACGAGGATGAGATCGGGGCCTCCTAAGGCCTGACGCCTAACGCCTTACGCCTTTTTTTGCGCTTGACTATATGATCACTCGATCATATAGTCAACGTCACACATGAACGTGATCAGCCCCCGGAAGAAGCGTCACGCGAAGCTTTCCCCGGAAGCGGTGGCACTGGTGGCCGGCCGTTTCCGCGTCCTCGGCGAGCCTCTGCGCGTGCGGATCCTCGAAGAGCTCCGCGACGGCGAAAAGAACGTCACCGAGCTCGTGGTGGCGACCGGTTCCACGCAGTCGAATGTCAGCAAACACCTGCGCACTCTACAGGAGGCGGGACTCATCGGCCGCCGCCAGTCGGGCAATCAGGTCTTCTGCTACATCGACGACCCGTCGGTGTTCGATCTCTGCGATACCGTCTGCGCCAGCGTCGGCGACCGTCTCGTCCGCCAAACCCGCGTGGCCACCGAATTGAACCGGCGCGGCTGATCCAGAAAGGAGTCTTCATGACCGTCATTTCCGAGCCGACCACCGCCGATCTCGTCCGCCAGATCGAGGCGCTCAAACAGGAGGTGGCGGACCTCCGCGACCGCACGCCGCAGGACAAGGCCGCGATCATCGTGTTCAGCGGCGATCTCGACAAGCTGCTGGCTTCGCTCGTGCTCGCCACCGGCGCCGCCTCGGCCGGCCTCGAGACGACGATGTTCTTCACGTTCTGGGGTCTCTCTTCGCTGAAGAAGAAGGGCGCCCCCGCGCTTTCCGGAAAATCGCTCAAGGAAAAGATGTTCGCGATGATGACGCCTTCCTCGACCGAGTCGATGGGCGTCTCCAAGATGAACTTCTTCGGAATCGGCGCCTCCATGCTGCGCACGATGATGAAAGAGAAGAACGTCTCCTCGGTCGAGGAGATGATGGAACTGGCCCGCGAGCTGGGCGTGAAGATGATCGCCTGCACGATGTCGATGGACGTCATGGGCGTCGAGCGCGCGCAGCTGCACGATGGCGTCGAGCTCGGCGGTGTCGCGGCGTTCATGGCGGAAGCCGCGAATGCACGCGTGTCGTTGTTCCTATGAGCACCGCCATCGCAGTCGCAGATCTTCTCCGGAAGATCGATGCCGGCGAACGGCTGCTCCTTCTCGACGTTCGCAACGCCGAAGAGTTCGAGCGCTGGCGCGTCGAAGGGCGGCGGCCGGTCGAGACGATCCATCGTCCGTACTTCGACTTCATCGAGGACGAGTCGCTCGTCGATGCCATTCCGCGCGATCGCGGTCCGATCTACGCGATCTGCGCGAAGGGCGATTCCTCCGATCTCATCGCCGACATGCTGCGCGAACGCGGCGCCGAGGCGAGCAACGTGGCCGGAGGGATGATCGCGTATGGCGAGTACCTCCAGCCGGTACACGTGCCGGAGTCTCGAGAGATCTGGCAGTTGAATCGGCGGGGGAAGGGTTGTCTGTCGTACGTGATCCGGAGCGGCGACGACGCGATCGTCGTCGACCCGTCGCGCAACATCGGTGAATACGACCAGTTCGTGAAGGACCTCGGCGCAGACATCGTGGCGGTATTCGACACGCACGTTCACGCCGATCACATCAGCGGAGGTCCTTTGCTCGCCGGCCGCCACGGCGCGCAGTACTTTGTTTCCAAGGGGAAGGGCGACATGCTCGACGGCGAGGAACTGCTCGGCGTCCGCGTCTTCTCGACTCCGGGCCACACGCCCGGGTCGATCTCCCTGCTCGTCGGTGAGCGTTTCCTGATCACTGGCGACACGATCTTCGTCGACAGCGTCGGGCGCCCCGACCTCGGCGGGCAGGTCGTGCAGTGGGGGAAGATGCTCTTTCACACGCTCACCGAGCGCGTCGCGAATTTCTCCGACGATCTCGTCATCCTGCCGGCGCATTACGCGTCGGTCTCGGAGATCGATGACCAGGGCATCGTGCGCGGCCGCCTCGGCCATCTGCGCCGCACGGTTCCGGAGCTGCAGATCCGCAGCGAGCCGGAATTCATCGACGCCATGAAGAAGGCGCTGAAGACGCCTCCCGCGATTTACGAACAGATCATCCGCGTGAACCTCGGGGCGCTCACCGTCGAGGACGAAAAGGCCTCGGAGTGGGAGCTCGGAAAGAATCAATGCGCCGCCAGCGTCAAGCGCGCGGCGGAGGTGGTTTCATGACCATGAAGAAACTCGATGTCCGCGGGGCGAAGTGTCCGATTCCCATCGTGAAGGCGAAGAAGGAGATGGACCTGCTCGCCGCCGGCGACATTCTCGAAGTGATCGCCACCGATCCCGGATCGATGGCCGATTTTCGCGGCTGGGTGAAGACGGCCAAGCACGCCGCGCTCAAAAACCAGCGCACCGACACCGACGAGACGGGCAGGACGATTTACGTGCACCTGCTGGAGCGGACAGCCTGACGTCATCCTGAGCCGCGCGGACGGCGAAGGATCTCACGATTCGCGGCACGCGATCCTTCGCTCCGCTCAGGATGACGTAACGATCATGACGCCTCTTCTTTTCGTCCTCACCGTCGCGGCGATCTCGTTTCTGGCCGGCTTCCTCGGATCTCTACTCGGGCTGGGCGGCGGTCTGATCGTGATTCCGGCGTTGACGCTGCTGCTGCACATCGACATCCGCCTGGCCATCGGCGCGTCGATCGTTTCGGTGATCGCCACCTCCAGCGGCGCCGCCGCCGCATACGTCCGCGATCGCCTCGCGAACATGCGCGTGGCCATGTTCCTCGAGCTGGGGACGACACTCGGAGGGATCACCGGCGCGTATCTCGCCGGCATCGTGCAGCCGCGCCTTCTCTTCATCCTCTTTGGCCTGATCCTCGGCTACTCGGCGCTGGCGATGCTGCGTGGGCGCCGAAGGGCGGAAGGGGATGAGATCGTGGTCGGACCGTGGGCGCGCGTCCTGCGGCTGACCGGCTCGTACTTCGACCACGCCGCCGGCGAAGAGGTCAAGTACCAGCCGGTGCGCGCGCGCATCGGACTGGCGCTGATGTACATCGCGGGAACAGTCAGCGGGCTTCTCGGCATCGGATCGGGCGCGCTGAAAGTTCCGGCGATGGATCTGGCGATGGAGCTGCCGATCAAGGTCTCGACGGCGACGAGCAATTTCATGATCGGCGTGACCGCGGCGGCAAGCGCCGGCGTGTACTTCGCCCGCGGTCAGATCGATCCGTTCATCGCTTCCCCGGTGGCGATCGGCGTGCTGGCCGGAGCGTTCATCGGATCGCACACGCTGGGACGGATCAAGAGCACGGCCATGCGCGCGGTCTTCGTCATCGTGCTCGTGGTGATTGCGGCGCAGATGCTGATCAAGGGAGTCATCGCATGATGAAGCCGTGGATCGACGTCGCCATCGCCACGCTGCTGCGCACCGGTGTCGTGCTGAGCATCGCGATCATCGCCGGGGGGATGATCGTCACCTTCGCGCATCACCCCGAATATTTTTCGTCCCGGCCGGCGCTGGGGCAACTCACCTCGCCCGGGGCGCATTTCCCGAACACGCTCACCGAAGTGGTGGCCGGCGTCGCGCGCGGGCGAGGTCAGGCCATCATGATGGCCGGGCTTCTCGTCCTGATCGCCACTCCGGTCGCGCGCGTGGCCATGTCGGTGGTGATCTTCATCATCGAGCGCGATCGGCTGTTCATCGTCATCACGGCGGCGGTGTTTGCGATCCTCATGATCTCATTCGCCGTGGGCCGCGGGGGCGCGTAACAGAAGGTGACCGGCGATGATGATGCACAAGCCGTCATCCTGAGTCGGCGAAGCGCGACGAAGGATCTCAGGATGCGAAACCTCCCGCGATCACGTAGGGCCGACTCTCAGTCGGCCCCCGGGCCCACTGGAGAGTGGGCCCTACGTGTGAAATAAGATCAGGGAAGGTCTGCGCAACTCGTCATCCTGGGTCGGCGAAGCGCGACGAAGGATCTCAGGATGCGAAAACGCCTGCCATTTCGAGATCCTTCGCCGTCTTCGCGGCTCAGGATGACGTGAACAACGACTAGCGCAGAGGTTCCCTCGCTATCGCTAGCGCGCAAGCCGTCATCCTGAGTCGGCGAAGCGCGATCAGGATACGCAAACGCCTGCGATCACGTAGGGCCGACTTTCAGTCGGCCCCGGGCCCACTGGAGAGTGGGCCCTACGTGTGAAATGAGATCAGGGAACGTCTGCGCAACTCGTCATCCTGAGTCGGCGAAGCGCGACGAAGGATCTCAGGATACGAAAACGCGTGCGATCACGTAGGGCCGACTCTCAGTCGGCCCCGGGCCCACTGGAGAGTGGGCCCTACGTGT
>DATISF010000076.1:0-160320 GCA_035468985.1 Thermoanaerobaculia bacterium | reverse complement strand
CATTTCGAGATCCTTCGCCGTCTTCGCGGCTCAGGATGACGTGGACCAACGACTTGTTCAGAGCTTCCCTGGAACCCGTGCACAAGCCGTCATCCTGAGTCGGCGAAGCGCGACGAAGGATCTCAGGATGCGAAAACGCGTGCCATTTCGAGATCCTTCGCCGTCTTCGCGGCTCAGGATGACGTGGACCAACGACTTGTTCAGAGCTTCCCTCGAACCCGTGCACAAGCCGTCATCCTGAGTCGGCGAAGCGCGACGAAGGATCTCAGGATGCGAAAACGCCTGCCATTTCGTGATCCTTCGCCGTCTTCGCGGCTCAGGATGACGTGTGCCGAGGTTCCAGCGCCTACATCCGCACGTACTGGTAATCGACGGGAAGATTGTTGATGCCGCGGTCCGGCGGTGCGATCCAGCTGGCAATCTTCCCCGGCTCCAGCACCGGCTTCATCACCGCGGCCACGAACGTCTGATCATCGGGAGTGGGAATCCAGTTGGGCATTCCAGCCGCGAATGTTTCGGGCGCGATCTGCTGCCCGGATGGATCCGTGGGAATGCCCGCCCACGCTCCCACCGTGCGGCGGAACCGCGAGCTCGGAAGGCGGAGCTCGAAGGAGATGCCGCCTTTTTCGATGATCTTGTTCCAGCGCTTCACGCCGTTCTCGCAGTCGCGGATGTAGGCGTTGCGGACGATCTCGTTCATGGCGTTGCGCATCGAGACTTTCTCGGTGCCCACCCCGCCTTTTCCATCGGGAACTTCGAGCGCGTAGTCGCCGGCGGCGACATGGTCGTCGTACAGCGATTCGTCGGGCCGGCCCTTCAAACCGTTCGCGAAATAGCTGGCCGCGTTCGATGAGATCTCTGCGCCGAAGAGATCGAGCGCGGAGCTGAACCAGAAGTTCATGTACTTCTGAATCGTCTGCAGGTCGATGGCGCCGCCGGCACGGACCTTCCGCGGATCGTCGGTGCGCAGCTCGTTCATCACCTCGACCGAGCGCCGCACGACGCGCCCGATTCCCGTATCGCCCACGAACATGTGATGCGACTCCTCGGTCAGCATGAACTGGCAGGTGCGGGCCAACGGATCGAATCCGCTCTCGGCGAGCGCTTTGAGCTGGAACTTGCCGTCGCGGTCGGTGAAGTACGCAAACATGTAGAACGACAGCCAGTCGTTGATCGGCTCGTTGAACGTGGAGAGGATGCGCGGCCTGTCGGCATCGCCGGCGTGACGTTCCAGCAGCCCTTCCGCCTCTTCGCGGCCGTCGCGTCCGAAGTAGGCGTGGAGCAGATACACCATCGCCCAGAGATGCCGCCCTTCCTCGACGTTGACCTGGAGGAGATTGCGGAGGTCGTAAAGCGACGGTGCGGACGTGCCCAGCTTCCTCTGCTGCTCGACGGAGGCGGGCTCCGTATCGCCCTGCGTCACGATGAGGCGGCGCAGCGTGGAGCGATGCTCGCCGGGAACGACCTGCCACGCGGGCTGGCCCATGTTGTCGCCGAATCCGATCGTGCGGTCAGGCTGTTGATCGGCGAGGAAAATGCCCCAGCGATACTCGGGCATCTTCACCATGCCGAACGTGGCCCAGCCTTCACGGTCGACCGATGTGGCGGTGCGCAGGTAGACGTCGTTGTTCTGGAAGAAGGCGGGACCGAGGTCGCGCCACCAGTCGAGAAAACGCGGCTGCCAGTGTTCGAGCGCGCGCTGCAGCGTCTTGTTCGTCGACAGCTCGACGTTGTTCGGAATCCGCTCCTCGTAATTGATCGCAGCCATGGGTCAGATCCTTTCCCAGGTGAATCGCGGCTTCGTGCCGCTGCCGTACACCTTGAGCGCGCCTTCTTCACCGACGGCGTTCGGACGGATGAAGATCCAGTTCTGCCACGCGGAGAGGCGGCCGAAAATCTTGGTCGCCACGGTCTCGCGGCCGGCGAAGCGCAGGTTCGCTTCCATGCCGGTGAGCGCGTCGGGCGAGAGGCTGGCGCGCTCCTCGATGGCCAGGCGCAGCTCGTCGTCCCAGTCGAGCTCGTCGGGTGCGAAGGTGACGAGCCCTGCTTCGAGCGCCTGTTCGGCGTCGAGTTGCGTTTCGGGATTCGGGATTCGGGACTCTCGATTCGGGCCGAAGCGCGTCTCCAGTCTGGTGAGCCCGTTGACCATCGCGTAGGGCCCGGCGTTCATCCTGCTGAGCGCGATGTGCGGTCCGTTCTCGGCGTTCAGCATGTACGAGCGATCCGCGGCGAGGGCGAGCTCGAACAGCGTGCCCGCGAAACAGGAGCGGGGATCGATGACGGCGTAGATGCTGCGCGACGAGACATCGAGCCGGGCCAGCGTGCGGCGGATGAAGCCGACGACCTCGCGCACAAACCAGCTCGTTGCGTGACGGTCGAGCGCGCGGTCGATGCGCAGCACGTTCTCGATGTCGCCGTGTGTGCGCACGATCCAGATCCCCGCGTCGCGCACGTTCGTGCGGAGGTGGAGGATCGCGTCGTCGAGCTCGCGGGCCATGGCCAGCGGCCACCAGGCGGCGCCGCGCGCGAGGATCTTGTCGACGTCGTCGGGTTCGCTTGCCGTCGGACCTTTGATGGTGATCGTGATCGTGCGCACGCCGGAATCGATCGCCGCATCGACGTGCTCGTAATGCAGGCCGGCGTCGTCGATCGTCCGCCGGACCGGAGTCAGCGCGACGCCTTTCGCGTCCTTCGGCCGGTCGGTCCTGCCGGCGAGAGAGCGCGCTCGCTCGCGCACCTTCTCGGCGAAGAGGCGCGGCGGTACGACCTCGTCGACGAGTCCCCATGCTTTCGCTTTCGCACCGCCCAGACCTTCCGCGGTCGTGCAGAACACGTCGGCGAGATCGCGGCGCACGCGCCGTTTGTCGACGAGCCGCGTGAGCCCGCCGGTGCCCGGCAGCACCGCCAGCAGCGGCACCTCCGGAAAACTGACCGTGGACGAGCGATCGTCGACGAGAACGATCTCGTCGCAGGCAAGGGCCAGCTCGTATCCGCCGCCCGCGGCCGTGCCGTTGATCGCGGCGAGGAACTTGAGACCGGAGTGCTCGCTCGAATCCTCGATGCCGTTGCGCGTCTCATTCGTGAACTTGCAGAAGTTCACCTTCGTTGCGTGTGCGGCTTTGCCGAGCATGTAGATGTTCGCGCCGGCGCAGAACATCCTCTCCTTCGCGCTGGTGATGACCACCGCACCGACCTCGGGATGCTCGAAGCGGATGCGGTCGAGCGCGTCGCGCAGCTCGATGTCGACGCCGAGGTCGTAGGAGTTCAGCTTGAGCTTGTAGCCGGGCTCCACCGTGGCGTCCTCTTTGACGTCGAGGGCGAACGTGGCCACGGGGCCGTCAAAGCTCAGACGCCAGTGGTGATACGAGGCGGGGTCACAGTCGAATGTGATCAAGGTTCGGAACTATAATTCCTTACAACACAAATGCCAACGGGTTATTGCGCGACCGGCGCGGGAAGCGCACGCAGCACGACCTCTACGCTTTGTTCCTCGCGCGCGCCGGTGGTGTCGACCGTCAGATCGGCGCGGGCATAGAGCGGTTCGCGCTCCTGAAGAATGCGGCGCAGGTCGTCCATCGCCTGCGTCGAGCCCGCCATCGGCCGCTGATCGCCTTGTGCCACCACGCGGGCCATGTGCTCCTCCGGCGTCGTGCGCACCCAGACCGTGAAGCAGCTGCGGAGGAGGAGCTCGTACGTCGCCGGCTCCGAGACCAGGCTGCCTCCGGTGGCAACGACGAACTGCGAATGCGCGCGCAGGAGGTCCTGCAGCGCCTGGACCTCGTAGCGGCGATAGGCCTGTTGCCCGTACATCTCCAGGATGTGGGCGAGCGAGACGCCGGAGATGCGCTCGATCTCGCGATCGAGCTCGAAAAACGGCACTTCCAGCTCCCGCGCGAGCCGCTGTCCAAGGGTCGTCTTGCCCGCTCCGCGAAGTCCGACGAGCGCGATGCGTTGCGCCCTTGCGAACGTTCTGTCGTCGTCGAAGATCGCCGCGAGCGACGCGTAGGCCTCGCGCAGTTGCCCGGGAGTCATGCGCGCCAACGCCGCGGTCGCCGGCTCGTCATCGATCAATCGCGCGAGCGGCAGACCGAGCGCATCGGCGATCTGCTTCAGCAGAACGATGGAGACGTTCCCTTTGCCCGACTCGAGCTGCGTGATGTAGCGCTCGGAGATGGCGGCGTGCTTGGCCAGGAGCTTGCGGCTCATGCCCCGGCGGGCGCGCTCGCCGCGAATGCGTTCTCCGAAGGTGCGGAGAAATTTCCCGCGCTCGCGGGCCGTGCTCATGCAGGAACTATACTTCCTGACCGCGGCCGTTGCACGCTCTCACGCGCCGATCTCGTCGACGTAGCACCACCTCCACGCCTCGCCCGGCTCGAACGACTGGATCACCGGATGCTTCGTGGCGTGAAAGTGTTTGGTGGCGTGCTTGTTCTTCGATGAGTCGCAGCACCCGACGTGGCCGCAATGCAGGCACCGCCGAGATGGACCCAGGTGTCGCCCATCTTCAGACATTCCTCGCATCCGCTTGTGCGCGGCGCGGCGTTGTCTTTCGATCTCAGGTGTTCGCAAAGTGGCATATCGTTACCTCGAAATGCGCGCAGCAGTCTGCTACGAATTCGGTGAACCCCTCGTGCTTGCGAATGTCGTGCTCGACGCGCCGCATGCCGGTGAGGTGAAGGTTCGCCTCGCCGCCACCGCAATCTGCCACAGCGACGTTCATCTCATCAATGGAGACTGGGGCGGGGAGCGGCCGGTCGTGCCGGGACACGAGGCCGCGGGCGTCATCGAGGCGGTCGGAGAGAACGTCACGGGCATCAAGCTGGGCGATCGTGTCGTCGTCTCGCTGCTACGCTCGTGCGGGACGTGTTTCCAATGCGCAAAAGGGAACGCGCACATGTGCGAAGGCGCGTTTGCGCTGAACAAGGAGAGCCGGCTGCGCGACGAGCGCGGTCATGCGCTGCAGCACGGAATCCGCGTCGGCGCGTTCGCCGAAGCCGTGGTGGTCGATCAATCGCAGGTCGTCGCCATTCCCGACCGCATGCCTTTCGACCGCGCCGCCCTCCTCGGATGCGGCGTGATCACCGGCGTGGGCGCGGTGATGAACAGCGCGCGCGTCGCCGCTGGGGACAGTGTCGTCGTGATCGGGACCGGCGGTGTGGGACTCAACGCGATCCAGGCGGCCGCGCTCGCGGGCGCGAATCCGATCATCGCCGTCGATCGCGTCGAAAAAAAGCTCGAAGCGGCGCGTGTGTTCGGCGCCACGCACACGATCAACGCCGGCGCCGAGGAACTTCGTCCGGCGGTGCGGAAGCTGACATCGAAGCGGGGAGTGGATTTCGCATTCGTCGCCGTCGGAAGTCCGGATGCCGTCTCACAAGCGTTCACCCTGATCCGTCCTGCCGGGACGGTCGTCATCGTCGGCATGCCGGAGTGGGAAGCAACCGTGCCGCTGCGCATCGCCGATCTCGTCTGGAACGAGCAGCGCATCATCGGCAGCCGCATGGGAGCCACGCACCTTCGAACGGACGTGCCGAAGCTCGTCAATCTCTATCTCGAAGGGAAGTTGAAACTCGACGAGCTGATCTCCCGGCGCTATCCGCTCGAACAGATCAACGAGGCGATCACGGCGATGGAGACGGGCGAAGCGCTGGGCAACGTGATCGTGTTCGGCGAACGTAGGGCCGACTCTCAGTCGGCCTGGACCCACTGAGAGTGGGTCCTACCAGTGGAGCCACTGAGAGAAAGTCCTCCACTGGACCCACTGAGAGTGGGTCCTACCAGATGTAGTCCTACCAGGTGTAGCGCCGCGCCTTGATCACCGCATCGGCGATCCGGCGGCGCGCCGCGACGGTATCGAAAAACTGCGGCCTGGGCAGATCCACCGTCGTGCCGAGTGCCGCCATCGCCTGGCGCGCCGAGTGCGCGATGCGATCCGCCGCATCGGCCGCGTACACCTTCACGATGTCTTCGGCGCGGCCGTGTTTCTGTGATCGCAATGTCGCGCTCTCGACGGCGTACTCCTCGATGGCGATGTCGGCGATGTGGCCGAGGATTTCCTGCTGTTCGTCGTCGGCAACGGAATCGAGCAGCGTCCGCACGAGCGGCGACCCGCTCTTCTTCCGCTTCATGCGCGTGGCGATCACCAGACGGTTGATCTCGTTTGTGCCCTCGTACAACCGCGTGATCCGCGCGTCGCGATACGCCCGCTCGGCGGGGAACTCCTTCGAGTAGCCGTAGCCGCCGTAGATCTGGACGGCTTCGTCGACGGCGTAGGCCAGCGCCTCGCTCGACCACACCTTGTTGATCGAGCATTCCACGGCGAAGCTCTCGATGGTTTTCAGCACGCGCTCCGAGTCGTCGGCCGGGATCGACTCGAGCGCGCGATCGGCTTCGCCGAGGGTTCGGTAGACCATGGCGTCGCCGACATAGCAGCGGATGGCCATCTCGGCGACCTTCTGCTTGATGAGTCCGAACTCGGCGATGGCGCGGCCGAACTGTTTTCGTTCGATGGCGTATTCGACGGCGCGGTTGAGCGCCTGCTTCGCACATCCGATGTTGCGCGTTCCCAGCTTCAGCCTTCCGATGTTGAGAACGTTGAACGCGACCTTGTGCCCTTCGCCGACTTTGCCGAGCACGTTCTCGACCGGAACACGAACGTTCTCCAGGATCAGCGCTGTGGTTGACGAGCCGTCAAGGCCGAGCTTCGGTTCCTCGCGCCCGCTGACGACGCCCATGCCCCGCTCGACGAGAAACGCCGTGAACTTCTCGCCGTCGACCTTGGCGAAGATCGTGAACAAGTCGGCGAAGCCGCCGTTCGTGATCCACATCTTCTGGCCGTTGAGAACGTAGTGCCGCCCGTCCTCGGTCAGCGTCGCTTTCGTCCGCGCGGCGAGGGCGTCGGATCCCGAGCCCGGCTCGGTCAGCGCGAAGGCGGCGATCGATTCGCCGCTGGCGAGACGCGGGAGGTAGCGCTCCTTCTGCTCCGGCGTTCCGAAGTACACGAGCGGAAGCGTTCCGATCGTCGTGTGCGAGCCGAGTGACCCCGCGAACGACGGCATGATCCCGATCTTCTCGCCGACATACGCGGAGCTGACTTTGTCCAGCCCCAGTCCGCCGTACGCCTCGGGGATATCGATGCGGAGCAGGTCGAGGTCTCCCGCTTTCCGCAGCAGATCGCGGGTGAGCGCCCAGTCCTTCCCGTAGATCCGGTCTGCCTGCGGAAGAACCTGGGTGCGCATGAAGTCCTCGGCGATGCGGCCGAACATCTGCTGGGCCGGGGAGAGGTCGTCGCGCGTGAAGATTGACTCGGCGATCACAGCTTCCATATGCTCTACCTACCGGTCGGTAGGTCAGAAGCATACGTCAGGAGGCGTCGTGAGGCGAGAACGCAGTGTCGCCCCCAGCGATGGTCGCGCATCCGAGGTTTATCGGACGGCGGCGCAGATCATCCTGGAGAAGGGATACGACGCGACGTCGGTCAACGACATCGCCCGCGCGCTCGGCATCACCAAGGCCGGCCTCTATCACTACATCCACGGCAAGACGCAGCTCCTTTTCGACATCATGCAGTACGGCCTCGACGAGCTGGAGCGCGAAGTGGCGAAGCCGGCGACGGAGATCAAGGACGCCGAGGCGCGATTGCGGTTCATGATCGAGACCCACGCGCGCATCGTCACCCGCGGACAAGGCGCGGTCACCATCCTGGTGGATGAGGCGCGTGCGCTGACTCCGGCACAGAACCGCGCAATCGCGAAGCGAAAACGCGCGTACCTCGATTTCCTGCGCGCCACGCTCCAGCAGCTCAGAGCCGAAGGAACGCTGCGCGACGTCAACATCACCGTCGCCGCCTTCGGAATCCTCGGCACCATCAACTGGCTGTCGCGCTGGTACCAGAGCGATGGCGCGCTCAATGAGAAGCAGCTCGCTGCGCAGATCGTCGACATCGCGCTGAACGGCCTGACCAAACCATCGCGGAGAGGATTGCGGGCCATATGAACATCCTCGTCTGCATGAAGCAGATCCTCGACCCGGAGATCCCGTCGCGCGACTTCCGCGTCGACGCGGCGCGCAGAGAGGCGGAGCGCGGCTCGGCGAATCTGGTCACGAACATCTTCTGCGAGAACGCGCTCGAGACCGCGCTGCAGTTTCGGGAGCGGGCCGGCGAGGGGAAGATCACGGTCCTCTCGTACGGCGCGGCGAGCGCGGAGGACACGCTGCGAAAAGCGCTGGCGATGAAAGCCGACACCGCGGCGCTCGTCGTCTCAGACGATCCGCAGCGCGATCCACTGACCGTCGCCCAGATTCTCGCCGCCGCCGCGCACAAGTTGGGCGGATTCGACCTGATCCTCACCGGCCGCGAGTCGGGCGACTGGGGAACGGGACAGACCGGTGGATTGCTCGCGGAGGAGCTGGGAGTGCCTTGCGTGTCGTTCGTCGACTCGATCGAGAGCGCCGGCGGCAAGCTCCGTCTGAAGCGCCAGACCGAATCGGGATTCGAGATCGTGGAGGCGCAGCCGCCGGTCGTCCTCACGATCACGAACGACGAGCACAACGTGCCGCGCATCCCGAAAGTGCGCGACGTGATGCTGGCGCACAAGCAGCCGATCACGACGTGGAAAGCGGCGGACCTCGGCGTCGATGAGGCCAGCCGCTACTTCGATGTCGAGGAGCTCTCGGTTCCACAGAGCGAATCGCGATGCGAGTTCGTGCCGGGCGACACGCTCGATCAGAAGGTCGAGGCTCTCGCAAAACGGCTGCTGGAGGTCACGAGCGCGCTATGAGCAGCGACGTTGCCATCGTGCTGTTCACGGATCCGGCGAGCGATCGCGCGGCGCAGGGACTCGTGGGTGCGGGGCAGCGGGTCGCGGAGTGTCTCGGCGGTTCGCTGCATGCGATCGCCCTCGATCCGCAGCAGTATCAGATCGAGGAATCGCTCGGAGCGATCGCGGACATCTGCCGCGAGCTGTCTCCACGCGCGGTCCTGCTGTCGAACGACACGTACAGTCAGGAGATCACGCCGCGGCTCGCGCATCGGCTCGGGGGCAGCGCGGTCGGAGATGGGGTGGCGATCGATTCCGAGCTGCGCGTGACGCGGCAGGTGTACGGCGGCAAGGCGCAGGCGGTCATCCGATTGACGCGGGCGCCGGCGGTGGTGTGGCTGCGGGCGAGATCGTTTGCGCCCGTCATTCTGAACGGCCAAGAGGGCGAAGAATCCGGGCGGCGGGTCACGTTCCACCGCCCAGATCCTTCGCCGTCTGCGCCGCTCAGGATGACGAGCATCATGGAGAGACGAACGGAATCTCAATCCGAATCCCGCCTCGAGGACGCGCGTGTGATCGTTTCCGGCGGCCGCGGGATCGGAGGCGCCGAAGGGTTTCAGCACGAGCTCCGGCCGCTGGCCTCTCTCCTCGGCGCGCAGGTGGCGGCATCGCGCGCGGCGTGCGATGCGGGCTGGGTCCCGCCGACGTTGCAGGTCGGCCAGACCGGAAAGAAAGTGGCCCCCGATCTCTATCTGGCCATCGGCATCACCGGCGCCAGCCAGCACATGGCCGGCATTTCCGACGCCAAGCAGATCGCGGCGATCAACATCGATCGCGACGCTCCGATCTTCAAGCACTGCCGTTTCGGAATCGTCGAGGATTACAAGAAAGTCGTCCCCCTTCTTCGCGAGAAGCTGAAGGCGCTGCAGACATGAACAGCGCACAGGCGACGCGGCCGATCTACTGGAACATCTCCCACGTCTGGGCGATGTACGCGATGCTCGCGCCGGCGATCGCGATCGGCGGCTACGGCGTCGCGCGTCACGTGCAGCGATGGCGTCGGGGCAGACCGCTGGCGCGGTTCGATCGGCCCGCGGATCGCTTGCGGCTCGTTATCAGGCACGCGCTGGCGCAGCAACGAACGGCCCGCGAGCGGTATGCGGGACTCTTCCACCGCTTCATCACGTACGGCTTCATCATCCTCACGATGGCCACGATTCTCGTCGGCCTCGACGCGGATCTCGGCACGTCGATCCTTCACGGGCGCTTCTATCTCTACTTCCAATCGCTGATCGTCGATGTCTTCGGCGCGCTGACGATCATCGGAATCGCGATGGCCGCGCTGCGACGCTATGGAAAGCGGCCGGAGAAACTCGTCTACACCGACGAAGCGTCGTGGATTCTCGCCGCAATTTTCATCATCACATCCACGGGATTCCTCATCGAAGGATGGAGGATCGCCGCGACGAACGATCCGTGGGCGGCCTGGTCGCCGTTCGGCAATCTGGTCGCCCAGCTCTCACGGCCGCTGATGACCGTCGCCGCGATGGAGATCGCCCATCGCACGACGTGGTGGTTCCACCTCGCGGCGACGCTGACGTTCCTGGCGTGGGTGCCCTACACGAAGATGATGCACGTCCTCACCGCGCCGCTGAACATCTACACGGCCAACCTGCTGCCGATCGGCGCATCGCTGAAGAAAATCGATTTCGAGAAGAGCGAGACGCTCGGCGTGAGCTCGCTCGACGCGTTCACATGGAAGGACCTGCTCGATCTCGACGCCTGCACGGAGTGCGGGCGGTGCACGGCGGTGTGTCCGGCGCACGCGGTGGGGAAGGAGCTTTCGCCGCGGGACATCATTCTTCATTTGCGCGATTCGGAGACCATCGGGCCGGCGGCACTCCACCTTTGGGAGTGCACCACCTGCGGGGCGTGCGTCGAGACCTGCCCGGTCTTCATCGAGCAGATGCCGAAGATCGTCGACATGCGCCGCCACCTGGTCATGGAGGAGTCGGACTTCCCCGAGTCGATGCAGGAGGCGATTCTCTCGCTCGAGAAGCGCGGCCATCCGTTCAGCGGAACGCAGGCCACACGGCTCGATTGGGCGGAAGGTCTCGACATTCGTCACGTGAGCGAGGCGAAAGACGCGGAAGTGCTGCTCTGGGTCGGCTGCGGCGGCGCTCTCATCGAGCGCAATCAGAAAGTGATTCGTGCGATCGCGCAGCTCCTGCAGAAAGCCGGCGTTCGCTTCGCCGTCCTGGGGCGCGAAGAGAAATGTTCCGGCGATCCCGCGCGGCGCATCGGCAACGAGTTCCTCTTCGAAACGCTGGCGAAGGAAAACGTCGCCAATCTGAACAAGTACAAGGTCAGAAAAGTCATCACGCCGTGTCCGCATTGCTTCAACACGTTCAAGAACGAGTATCCGCAGTATGGCGGTGCGTTCGAGGTCTACCACCACAGCGAGTTCCTTGCGCAGCTGATTGATGCCGGCCGGCTGAAACCGAGAGCCGAGGACCGCGGACCGCGGACCGCCTTCCACGATCCCTGCTACCTCGGCCGTCAGAACGAGGTCTATGACGCGCCGCGCCGCGTCGCCGGCGCGCCGATCGAGCTGGCCCGCAACCGCAATCAGAGTTTCTGCTGCGGCGGCGGAGGCGGCATGAGCTTCATCGATGAGCCGGCCGACAAACGCGTCAATCAGGAGCGGGCGCGCGAAGCGCTGGAGACCGGGGCGGAGGTGCTCGCGGTCAGCTGCCCCTTCTGCATGACGATGATGCAGGACGGGATCAACGCGCGTAAGGGGACTCGTGACATGCGCGTGATGGACATCGCCGAAGTGTTGTGGGCGGCACAGGAGTGAATGCATGGATCTGAATCTCACACCGGCCGAGCAGAAGTTTCGCGACGAGTTCCGCGCCTGGTTGAAAGCGAATGTGCCCGACCCGTGGGCGGGCGCGGTGAATTCCGAGAATCGCGACGATCACATCGCCTATCTGCGCAAGTGGCAGCGCACGCTGTTCGAAGGAGGATGGGCGGGCATCTCGTGGCCGAAGAAATACGGCGGACGCGGCGTGACGCTCATGGAGCAGGCCATTTTCCAGGAAGAGCTGGCGCTCGCCGACGCACCGCATCTGATCGGAACCATCGGCCTCTCCCTCGTCGGTCCGACGATCATCGCCCTCGGAACTGAAGAGCAGAAGTCGCGCTTCCTCCCGAAGATTCTTTCCGGCGAGGAGATCTGGTGCCAGGGCTTCTCGGAGCCGAATGCCGGAAGCGATCTCGCCTCGGTCGGAACGAAAGCCGTTCGCGACGGCGATGTCTTCATCGTCAACGGACAGAAAATCTGGACGAGCTTCGCCCAGATCGCCGACTACTGCCTGCTGCTCGTCAGGACCGATTTCGAATCGCCGAAGCACAAGGGCATCACCTGCCTGCTCACCGACATGCGACTCGACGGCATCTCCGTCCGTCCGTTGCGGCAGATGTCCGGCGATTCCGGTTTCAACGAAGTCTTCTTCTCCGATGTCCGAGTGCCTGTCTCGCAGGTGCTCGGCCAGATCAATCACGGCTGGTCGACGGCGATCACCGCACTCATGAACGAGCGCGCGAACCTCGGCACCGGAATCCAGGTGATCTTCAAGCGCAACCTGAACGCGCTCATCGCGCGATCGCGCACGGTGGATCGCAACGGCCGTCCGGCGAGCACCGATCCGGTCGTGCGCCAGAAACTGGCGCAGGCGTTCCTCGAGCTGGAAATCCTTCGCCTCAATACGAATCGCGCGCTCACCTCGCTGGCGAAGACCGGGATTCCGGGCGCCGAGGGCTCGATCCAGAAGATTTACTGGAGCGAGATGAATCAAAGGACACAGCAGATCGCCCAGGAGATTCTCGGCCCTTACGGGCAATTGTCGGACTTCGACGACGGGATGTGGCAGTACGCGTATCTGCGCAGCCGCGGCAACACCATCGAAGCGGGAACGAGCGAGATCCAGCGAAACATCATCGCCGAGCGCGTTCTCGGATTGCCGAAGAGCTACTAGAGGAGCCAACGATGGACTTCGATCTCAGCAAGCCGCAGAAACTCCTCAAAGAAACCGCCCGGCAGTTTCTCGGGCGCGAATGCAAGGCCGCTCGTGTGCGCCAGCTGATGGAAACCGACACGTCATTCGATCCCGCGCTCTGGCGTGCCATTGCGGATCAGGGATGGACCGGGCTCATTGTGCCGGAGCCATTCGGTGGTCTGGGAACGGGAGTGGTCGAGCTGGCCGCAGTTGCCGAAGAGATGGGCCGTGCGTGCCTGCCGGGACCATTTCTCTCGACGCTTTTCGCCGCGGCGCTCATTCAATCGGCGGGCGGTGCCGAGCAGAAGGCGCGCTACCTGGAGCCGATTGCGGCCGGAGATCTGAAGGCCACGGTCGCAATTCTCGAGGAGGGAGCGAACTGGAATCTCGACTCGGTTCGAATGACGACTTCGGGCCGGAAGCTCTTCGTCGGTGATGCCGCGATGGCTGATCTCATCCTCTGCGTGACCCGTCAAGGGGTCATTCCGGTCGAACCTGCGAGAGCCTCGATCAAGCCGATGCGCACCATGGACGACACGAGAAAGCTGTATGAAGTGGCGTTCGATCGTCTCGATACCGAGAATGCATGGCGCGGTGACGGCGTACAGACCGCGATCGACCTCGCCACCGTCGCGTTGTGTGCGGAGATGGTCGGCGGCATGCAGTGGATCCTCGACACCACCGTCGAATACGCGAAGACCAGACAGCAGTTCGGTCGGGCCATCGGTTCGTTCCAGGCCGTCCAGCATCAGTGCGCGGACATGCTTCTCATGACCGAGAGCGCGCGTTCGGCGACGTATTACGCGGCGTGGGCTCTCACGGAGAACGATCCTGGTGCGCCGGCCGCCGTTTCGATCGCGAAGGCGTACTGCTCCGACGCCTACCGCGAGGTGGCCAATCGCGGCGTGCAGGTCCACGGCGGAATCGGATTCACGTGGGAGCATGACCTGCAGCTCTACTACAAGAGATCCAAATCGTCCGAGACCTTGTTCGGCGATGCGTCGTTTCATCGCGAACGGATTGCCACGCTCATTGTGGATGAATTGCCGCGGACTGCCGCGCGACTCAATCGGGAGCCGGCGACGGCCGCTGCCAGTTGAAATTGGAGATCACATTACGGCAAAGGAGGGAAAGATGGCGCTCAGGGTTCGACTTCTTCTTATCGTGCTCATGGTCCTCGTCATACCAACGGGATTGATGGCGCAGGCGCGCCTTACCGCGGCCGACCTCGAGGGAACGGTCCAGGATCAAACAGGCGCCGTCTTGCCCGGGGTCACGGTCACAGCGACGAATCAGGCCACGAACCAGTCGCGCACGGCCGTCACCGACAAGGACGGCCGGTACTACATCGGCGCGCTGCAGCCGGGCCTCTACACGATCGGTGCGGAGCTGGCCGGCTTTGCTCCGCAGCAGCGGAAGGACACGCGGCTGGTCATCGGCCAGCTCGCCGACATCCATTTGACGATGCGCGCGGGAACGGCCGAGGCCATTGTGGTCAGCGCGAAAGCGCCGGTTGTCGACACGACGGAGACCTCGGTGTCGACGGTCGTCGGACAGGAACAGATCGACAACCTGCCGACCAATGGACGCAACTTCCTCAGCTTCAGCGTGATCACGCCGGGCGTGACGAATGACCGCACGCCGCAACAGGGCGCGTCGGCGACGTCGGGCCTGACGTTCGGCGGACAGCGCGCGCGCTCGAACAACATCATGGTCGACGGCGTCGACAACAACGATCCCATCGTCGGCGCGGTGCGTGCGACATTCAGCCAGGAAGCGATCCAGGAATTCCAGGTGCTGACGAACTCGTACTCCGCGGAGTTCGGCAAAGCGTCGGGGGGTGTGGTGAACATCATCACCCGCTCCGGAACGAACGAGATGCGCGGCAATGTGTTCGAGTTCTTCCGCAACAAGAGCCTGAACTCCGAGGGACACTTCGAGCAATTCGACGTGTTCGGCAATCACATCGACCAGGAAAAGGCGCCGTTCCGCCAGAACCAGTTCGGATTCACGCTGGGCGGCCCGGTCCGCCGCGATCAGACGTTCTACTTCCTGTCGGCGGAGGCGCTCAACACGAATACGAGCAATTTCGTGAACATCGATCCGACGGCCGCCGGACTTCTCCGCCAGGCCGGTTTCCCCATCGAGCTCGGAAATGTGCCTTACGAAGTGCGCTCGCGGCAGTACCTCGGCAAGGTCGATCACCAATGGTCGGCGGGGCACAACCTCACGATGCGCGGCAATTACGCGAGTCTCATCAACGAGAACATCGAGCCGTTCGGCGGCATCACGGCGCGAAGCCGGGGCGCGGTGCAGGATCGGACGGATTGGGCGCTCGCGGCATCGAACACGGACACGCTCTCACAGCGTTGGATCAATGAGGTCCGCGCTCAGTACGCCAAAGAGGATCAGATGATCGAGTCGCTCGATCCGAATTGCGGCGGAAAGTGCGATACCAACGACAAAGGCGGTCCGACCGTCGAGATCATCGGCGTAGCCAGTGTCGGCCGGCAGCGGTTCACGCCCCAGCCGCGAAAGAACGATCGCTATCAGTTGAAGGACACGCTGAGCTTCTACAACGGAACCCACTCCGCGAAGGTTGGGTTCGATTACAACTACATTCACACGGGCTTTACGGCTCTGCCGCTGCATTTCGGCGGCCGCTACATCTTCGCGGCTCTGCCGGCGATTCCGGCGCTCGGCATCAATCAGCCGATCTCGGCGACGCAGGCGTTCGCAGCAGGTTTGCCGGCCGCGTATGTGCAGGGTTACGGCACGAGCGGCGACTCCTACAACGATCCCGACATCGCGCTGTTCGCGCAGGACGACTGGAGCCTCTCCGAGAAACTCACACTCAAGATGGGAGTCCGTTATCAGCGGCAGTGGATGTACGACATTCCGTATACGGTCTCGATGCCGGCCGGCGGCTCGTACACGTACAAGATTCCGCAGGACACGAACAACTTCGGTCCGCGCCTCTCGCTCTCTTACGATCCGATGGGAGACGGCCGGTCATCGATGCACGCGGCGTGGGGCATCTTCTACGACAACCAGATCATCGCGGCCGCACAGATCGGAAACGGCGTCGATGGTCGCAATCTCCGCACGCTCGTCGTGCGCATCCCCACCTCGATCGGCGCGTGGAGAGCGCCCGGGCACAAGCTTCCCGAACCGACGACTCCGTATCCGAGCCTGGTGATCTCACCCGATCCGGGCATGGAGACTCCGTTCTCGCAGCAGGCGGCGGTCGGTTACGACCACGCCATCGGCCAGACGGTTTCGGTCTCCGCGGATTTCCTCTATGTCCACGGCGAGAAGCAGCTCGGCACGATCGACTACAACCCGATCATCCCGGCTCTCGGCGCGGGACGCCGGCCCAACGACATCAACGGCACGGCCGGAACATCGGCATCGATTCTCCAGTACACCTCGTTCGGTCAGACCTGGTACAAGGGTCTGACCCTCTCGCTGAACAAGCGGCTCTCGAACCGGCTGCAGTTCCTTCTGTCCTACACGCTGTCGAAGGCCGAAGACAACTCCACCGACTTCCAGAGCGCGTTCATCCCGCAGAGCAACGGCCAGGGCCGCAATCCGAACGATCTGACCGGACTGCCGATCGGCTTCGACCCGAAGGCCGAGCGCGGCCGCGCCACTCAGGACCAGAAGCACCGGTTTGTGCTCAGCGGCTTCTATCAGTTCCCGTGGGAAGTTCAGTTCTCAACGATCGTCACCGCGGCATCGGGACGTCCGTACACGCCGCTCGCGGGCGTCGATCTCAATGGAGATGGCGACGGCGGCGCGTTCCCCTCGGATCGTGCACGGACGAATCCCGCTGATCCGTCGACGTCGGTGAAGCGCAACAGCGAGACGATGAGGAGTCAGCTCAACCTCGACACGCGCCTCTCCAAGACGTTCAGCATCGGCGGCAACCGCGGAATCCAGGCCATGATCGACGTCTTCAATCTCCTCAATCGTGCGAATTACACGGAGATCAACAACATCTTCGGCACCGGGGCGTTCCCCGGCTCGCCGCAGAAGGACGCGCAGGGGCGCGTCACGTACGGGAGATACACGGAGGCCCTCCCCGGCCGGCAGATTCAGCTGGCGGCGAAGCTGATTTTCTGATCTTGATGGGGTTCGGGGTTCGCTGTTCGGGGTTCGCGAGACTCCGAACTCCGAACCCCGGGCTCCGAACTCCTGCATGGCAAAGAGCATCCAGCAGCTTTTCGATTTATCCAATCGCACCGCCCTCGTCACCGGCGGGTCCCGCGGTCTGGGCTTCGAGATCGCGGAAGGGCTGGCCGAGGCGGGGGCGGCGCTGATGGTGTGCGCGAGGCGGGAACAGTGGCTCAAGCCCGCGCTCGAGACGTTCCGCAAGCGCGGCTTTCGCGCAGAGGGCCGCGTTTGCGACGTCTCCAATGAGCAGCAGGTTCAGGAGACCGTGGCCGCCACGAGAAAGGCGTTCGGAACGATCGACATCCTCGTCAACAACGCCGGCGTGTCGTGGGGCGAGCGGCCGGAGACGATGACGCTCGAGCAGTGGACGCGGGTTCTGGACACGAACCTCACCGGCGCGTTTCTGTTCGCGCGGGAAGCAGGGCGCCAGATGCTCGAGCAACAACGCGGCTGCATCATCAATGTTGCGTCGGTCGCGGGGTTGCGGTCGTCGGTTCATGGTCCGCATTACGCCGGCTACGTCTCGAGCAAGGCGGGGCTCATGGGATTGACGCGCGAGCTTGCGGCAACCTGGGGCCGCCAGGGCATTCGCGTGAACGCGATCGCCCCCGGCTATTTTCACTCGCGGCTCGCCGATCCCGTGATCGCTCTCGTCGAGCCGTCGATCAAGGAACGCAATCCGATTCCGCGTGTTGGCGCGGCCGGCGAGCTGAAAGGCGTCGCCGTCTTTCTCGCATCCGAGGCATCGAGCTACATCACCGGGCAGGTCATTCCTGTCGACGGAGGGGCGACCGTTGTCTGACAAACCGTGGATCGATCACTACGACTACTGGGTTCAGCCGCACATGAACTATCCGCGGCGGCCGCTGGGCGACATTCTTCGCATGACGGCGTCCGACGTTCCCGACCGGCCCGCCACCGCATTCCTCGGCGCGCAGCTCACGTGGGCGGAGATCAAGGAGCGCGCCGACCGGCTGTCGACGGCGTTGACCCGGATGGGAATCGGCAAGGGTGACCGCGTCGGCATCATGCTGCCGAATTCGCCGCAGTACGTGATCGCGGCGTTCGCGATTCTGCGGATCGGCGCGATCGTCGTGAACATCAATCCGCTCTACACGCCGCGTGAGATCGCGCTGGTGGCGAAGGACTCGGGCATGCGCGTGCTGATCGCGCTCGATCTCCTGTCGCCGGCCGCGCTTGCGATCCGCGATCAGACCGCGATCGAAAAGGTGATCATCACGTCCGTCGGCGAGTACAGCGCCGCGGCTGCTCCGTGTCCGATCGTGCTGGGAACCGAGCGTTTGTGCGATGTGCTGGCCGGCGTCAGCAAGCCGGATCTTCCGCGCGTCAGCATCGATCCGGACAACGATGTCGCCGTTCTTCAGTACACGGGCGGAACGACGGGCGTGCCGAAGGGCGCGATGCTCACGCACTACAACCTCTTCGCGAACGTCATCCAGACGACCGTTCTGCATCATCCCGATCAGCGCCGCGGGGAAGAGCGGACGCTGCTGGTGATCCCGTACTTTCACATTTACGGATTCACCGTCGGACTGCTGGCTGTCGCGTGGCAGGGAGGCGTGCAGATCCTCATCCCCAAGTACGACGTCGAGGCGGTGCTCACCGCGATCCGCGATTTCCGTCCGACGTATTTCCCCGCCGTTCCGACGATCTACGTCTCGATCCTCAATCATCCGAAGGCGAGGGAGTACGGAATCGATAAAGTGCGCGGCTTCAACAGCGGCTCGGCGCCGCTGCCGGTCGAGGTCATCGATCAATTCGAGCGGATGACCGGAGGCACGCTCAGCGAGGGGTATGGGTTGACAGAAGCGTCGCCCGTCACGCATACGTCGCCGACTTTGTCGCGGCGCAAACCGGGCAGCATCGGGATTCCCATTCCCGACACCGACGTGAAGATCGTCGATCTCGAGCATGGCACGACGGAAGTGCCTCCTGGCAAAGAGGGCGAGTTGTGTGTCGTCGGCCCGCAGGTGATGAAAGGCTACTGGAATCGCCCTGACGAGACCGAGATCGCCCTCCGCAAGGATGCTGGAGGCCGCACGTGGCTGTACACGGGCGACATCGCCCGCATGGATGAAGACGGCTACACCTACATCGTGCAGCGAAAGAAGGACATGATCATCGTCTCCGGATTCAACGTGTATCCATCGGAGGTCGAGTCCGTGCTGTTCACACATCCCGCGGTCATGGAAGCCGCGGTCATCGGCGTGCCTCACGGCTATCACGGCGAGGTCGTGAAGGCGTACGTCATTCCGAAGCCGGGAGTGCAACTGCGTGTCGAAGATTTGAAGGCGCACTGCGCCGCGAATCTCGCCGTATTCAAGAGGCCCGTGGAGATCGAGATCCGCGACGCGTTACCGAAGACAGCCGTCGGCAAAGTTCTGCGCCGCGCATTGCGCGAAGAAGAAGCGGGGAAGCCGGTGGCCAAAGCATGACCGGCACCATCCAGCGCGCCGTGGTCATCGGATCGGGAACGATGGGCGGCGGCATCGCGGCGCATTTCGCGAACGCCGGCATTCCCGTCTACCTCCTCGACGTCTCGCAGCAGATCGTCAGCGCGTCGTTCGAGCGGATGAAGAAGTCGAAGCCGGCGGCGTTCTTCACGCCGGAGACCGCGGCTCTCATCACGATCGGCGCCCTCGACGAACACGAAGCCTGGATCGGCGAGGCCAATTGGGTCATCGAAGCGATCATCGAGCAGCTCGATGCGAAGCGCTCGCTCGTCGAGCGCATCGATCGCCTGCGCAAGCCTGACAGCATCGTTTCCAGCAACACGTCGGGATTGCCGATCGCCAAGATCGCCGCCGGCGCGTCCGCATCCTTCAAAGCAAACTTCCTCGGCACGCACTTCTTCAATCCGCCGCGATACATGAAGCTGCTGGAAATCATTCCCACCGCCGACACGAAGCCCGCGGTCGTCGCATTCGTGCGCGAGTTCGCGGAACGGCGCCTCGGCAAGGGCGTCGTCCTCTGCAAGGACACGCCGAACTTCATCGCCAACCGCCTCGGATCGATTTCCGGAGCGACGCTCCTCGATTTCGTGCTCTCGAAGGGGTACACGATCGAGGAGACGGATGCCATCGCCGGACCACTGATCGGCCGTCCGAAGACCGCCGCATTCCGATTGCAGGATCTCGTCGGGCTCGATGTGGCGGCATCCGTCGGCACAAACCTCTACGGTCTCATCGAAGGCGACGAGTCGCGCGAAGTCCTCCGTTCTCCCCACATCGAGAAGCTGCGCAAGAACCAGATGGAGCGCGGCCGCCTCGGCGACAAGACCGGCCAGGGCTTCTACAAGAAAGACGGCAAATCGATCCAGACGCTCGATCTCGATCGCGGCGAGTACCGCGAGCGGCGCGAGCCGCAGATCGCATCGATCGCCGAGGCGATGAACATCCGCGGCCTGCCGGAGCGGCTGGCGTTCGTGCTGAAACAGGACGACAAGGCGGGAGCGCTGGCGCGGCATGTCATCTACAAATCGCTCGCGTACGCGGCGCGGCGCGTTCCGGAGATCTCCGACGAGCTCGTGAGCGTCGATCGCGCCATGCGATGGGGCTTCTCGCACGACCTGGGGCCGTTCGAGCTGTGGGAATCGCTCGGCGTTCGCGGCATTGTGGAGGAGATGAAGAAGAGTGGAATCGCGGTCGCGCCGTGGGTCACGGAGATGCTCGCCTCAGGTCACGAGACCTTCTACCGCGACGGCAAACAGTACGATCCCGTGCGGAAGGCCTACGTTCCGATCGCGGCAGACCCGAACGTCATCCGCCTTTCCGCCTGCCGGGTCGTGCGCGAAAACAAGAGTGCCAGTCTCCGGGATCTCGGCGACGGTGTGCTCTGCTTCGAGATCCACACGAAGATGAACACGCTCGACGACGACGTACGGACGATGCTCGTCGAATCGATCGGCGAGCTCGAGCGCGGCGCGTGGAAGGGCATGGTCATCGGAAACGAGGGCAACGAATTCTGCGTCGGCGCGAACCTGAAACTTCTGAGCGCCGATGGCAGCGATGGCCTGAATCGCGCCGTGAAGGCAGTGCAGGACGCGTTCATGGCGGTGCGCTTCTGCGCGAAGCCGATCGTCGCCGCTCCGTTCGGACGCACGCTCGGCGGCGGCACGGAGCTGTCGATGTCCGCCGCGCGCATCGTGGCCGCCTCCGAAACGTACATGGGGCTGCCCGAAGTCGGCGTGGGCGTCGTTCCGGGCGCGGGCGGCTGCAAGGAGCTGGTCCGGCGCATCGTCTCGCCGGTCCTGATGCGGACGCCGAACGCGGATCCATTCCCGCTCCTGCAGAACGTCATGCAGACGGTCGGCATGGCCAAGGTCTCGACGAGCGCGGAAGAAGCGCGATCGTTCGGCTTCCTCGGCGACGCGGATCGCGTGGTCATGAATCGCGATCACCTCATCGCCGAGGCGAAGCGGGAAGTGCTCGAGTTGGCCGCGACTGGTTATGCCGCTCCGCCGCGCGAGAACGACTGCTACGCCGCCGGGCGCGATGTTCGCGCTGCGATCTGCGCCGGCATCTACGGCCTTCAGCAGGGCGCATACATGAGCGAATACGACGCGCTCATCAGCAAACGCCTGGCGTCGATTCTCTGCGGCGGCGATCTCTCCAGCGGCCAGTGGGTCAGCGAGCAGTTCATTCTCGATCTGGAGCGCGAGGTGTTCGTGGCGCTGTGCCGTGAGCCGAAGACGCAGGAGCGCATACAGGCCATGCTGGCGACCGGCAAACCGGTGAGGAACTGATGCAACGCGACACGATGTCCGGCCTCGAATACATGCGGAAGATCGTGGCCGGTGAGATCGAGGCGGCGCCGATGGCCCGCCTGCTCAAGATCAAGATCGCCGCGGTCGAGGAAGGCCGCGTCACCGTGACCGGCGAACCGGCGGCGGAATTCGAGAACGGATTGCAGATCGCGCACGGCGGTTTCGCCGCCGCGGTCCTCGATACCGCGCTCGGATGCGCCGTGAACTCGGTCATGCCGGCCGGAAAGATCTTCACGACGCTGGAGATGAAACTCAATTTCACGCGTGCGGTGACGCGCCGGACCGGGACGCTCACCTGCACCGCGAACGTCGTTCACGCCGGGTCGCGAACGGCGACATCGGAAGGACGCATCGTCGATGCCGAAGGGAAGCTGTACGCACACGGCACCGGCACGTTCATCCTTTTTCGCGACACCACGGAGGAAAAATGAATGAAGCGGTGATCGTTGCGGGGCTGCGGACCGCGGTCGGCAAGGCTCCGCGCGGCGCGCTGCGGACGACGCGGCCCGACGACATGGCGGCAGAAGTCATCGCCGCGCTGATCAAGAAAACGCCGGCGCTCAGGCCCGAAGAGCTCGACGACGTGATCCTCGGCTGCGCAGCACCGGAGGCAGAGTCGGGCACGAACGTGGCGCGCATCGCCGCGTTGCGGGCCGGACTTCCGTCGTCGGTTCCGGCGGTCACCGTGAACCGGTTCTGCTCCTCGGGATCGCAGACGATCGCCATGGCCTCGGAGCGGATCATGGCCGGCATGGCCGAACAGATCGTCGCCGGAGGGACGGAATCGATGAGTCTTGTCCGCGGCAACGGCCGCTTCCGTCCGAATCCGTATCTCGTCGACAACCATCCGGAGGTCTACCTCAACATGGGCCTGACCGCCGAGAACGTCGCGCGCAAGTACAAGGTCTCGCGTGAAGACGCCGATGCGTTCTCGTATCGCAGCCATCAGAAAGCGATCGCCGCGCAGAAGGAAGGGAAGTTTGCGGACGACGGGATCGTGCCGCTTTGCGTCGACATCGTTGAACCAGGCTCGCAGAGCAAGACCGTCTTCGACAAGGACGAAGGCCCGCGTGCCGACACCTCGATCGAAGCGCTCGCGAAACTGAAGCCTGTGTTTCACGCGAAAGGGGTCGTCACCGCGGGAAACTCGAGCCAGACCTCCGACGGCGCCGCCGCGGTCATGGTGATGTCGCGCAAGCGCGCGGATCAGCTCGGACTCAAACCACTGGCGCGGTTCGTATCGTTCGCTGTCGGCGGTGTGCCGCCCGAGATCATGGGCATGGGTCCCGTCGTGGCCGTTCCGAAAGCGCTGAAGCTCGCGGGTCTGAAGCTCGACGACATCGATCTCATCGAGCTGAACGAAGCGTTCGGCGCGCAGGCACTCGCGGTCATGCGCGAGCTGGGGATGAACGAAGAGCGCGTCAACGTCAACGGGGGGGCCATCGCACTCGGACATCCCCTCGGCGCCAGCGGCGCGAAGCTCACCGTTCAGATCCTCGGCGAGATGCGCCGCCGCCGCTCGCGCTACGGCATGGTCACGATGTGCGTCGGCGGAGGGCAGGGCGCGGCCACGGTTTTCGAAAATCTGCAGCGGTGAGAGGGTGAGATGGACTTCGAGCTTCCTCCCGATCTCGTCGAGTTGCGCGACCGCGTGGCCGCGTTCATCCGCGATGAAGTGATTCCGCTCGAGCGGAACGAGAACGTCGACATCAAGGCCCTGCGCGACAAGGCGCGAAAGGCCCGCGTGTACGGGCCGCAACTACCACCCGAATGGGGCGGACTCGGGCTCGGCACGGTCGGGATGTGCGTGGTGTTCGAGCAGGCCGGCCGCAGTCTTCTCGGGCCGCTCGCCCTCCATTGCGCTGCTCCCGATGAAGGCAACATGCACCTGCTGTCGATCTACGCGACGCCGGAACAGCGCGAGCAGTACCTGCGTCCGCTCGTCGAAGGAAAGATCCGCTCCTGCTTCGCGATGTCGGAGCCGGCCCCCGGCGCCGGCGCCGATCCGACGATGCTCAAGACCCAGGCGGTCCATGTCGATGGCGGATGGGAGATCACGGGCCGCAAGTGGTTCGCCACGGGCGCGGAAGGATCGACCTTCGCGATCACCATGGCCGTCACCGATCCGAAAGTCCCGGCGCACAAAGGCTCGTCGATGTTTCTCGTTCCGACGAACACGAAGGGCTTCCGCCTGATCCGCTCGGTTCCGATCATGGGCGGACATGGCGGCGTCGGCGGACACGGCGAGGTCGACTTCGATCACGTGCGCGTTCCCGATTCGGCGATGCTCGGGCCTGCCGGCGAGGGATTCAAAATGGCCCAGGTGCGCCTCACGCCGGCGCGGCTGACGCACTGCATGCGCTGGATGGGCGTGGCGCAGCGTTCGCTGGAGATCGCCATCGAGCGCGCCAAAGAGCGCGAGGCATTCGGAAAGAAACTGGCCGAACATCAGGCCGTGCAGTGGATGATCGCCGACTCCGAGATCGAGCTGCACGCGTCGCGGATGATGGTCATGCACGCCGCGTGGAAGCAGGAGCGCGGTGACGACATCCGGCACGAGTCGTCGATCTGCAAGGTCTTCGTGGCCGAGGCCATCAATCGCGTGATCGATCGCGCCGTGCAGATCTGCGGAGCCCTCGGCGTCTCGACCGATACGCCGCTCGAGCACTTCTATCGCGAGGCGCGCGCGTTCCGCATCTACGACGGACCGTCGGAGGTGCATCGAATGGTGATCGCGCGGAATGTGATGCGGGCGAGACGGTGATGACTCCGCGGCCCGTGGTGAGCGACTGGCTCGTCGTCTCGCAGGAGCGGATCGATCGCTTCGCGGATGCGACGGGCGATCACCAGTGGCTGCATGTCGATCCCGCTCGCGCCCAGCGCGAGTCGCCCTACGGCGCGACCGTCGCGCACGGATTTCTCACGCTCTCGCTGATCTCCACGCTTCTGAGCAGCACGTCGCCGTTCGAAGGCAGGATGGCCGTGAACTACGGGTTGAACCGCGTTCGCTTCATCGAACCGGTGATCGCCGGCTCGCGGATCCGCGCGCGATTCGAACCGGCCGCCGTCGAGGAAGAACCGGACTCGCAAAAGGTCACGTGGCGAGTGACGGTGGAAACGGACAACCGAGGCCCGAGGCCCGAGGCCCGAGGCCTGGTCTGCATTGCCGAATGGATCGTCCTGTACTACTCATGAGCGACACGAAGCCGGTCCGCGCGAGCGAGCAGCTCGACTGGGCGCGCATCGAGGGGTACGTCCGTGCGAACCTGCCCGGGCTGGCCGGCTCGATGGAAGTCGAGCAGTTCCCCGGCGGCCATTCGAACCTCACTTATCTTTTGCGTTTTGGCGATCGCGAGCTCGTGTTGCGCCGCCCGCCGTTCGGTCCCGTTCCGCCGCGCGCGCACGACATGGCGCGCGAATACCGCGTGCTGTCCGCCGTTCATCCCGTGTTTGCGCTCGCTCCGGAACCGTTCCTGTTGTGCGAAGACGCGCAGGTCGCCGGCTCGGTGTTCTACGTGATGGAACGAAGGCGCGGGATCGTCGTCCGGATGGAGGAGCCGCCGCAGATCGCCGATCCCGCCGTACGCCGCCGAATCAGCGCCTCGATGATCGATACGCTCGCTGATCTTCACAGGATCGATGTCGTGGTGCACCGACTCGATTCTCTCGGCAAGCCTGCCGGATTCGTGGCCCGGCAGATTCGCGGCTGGACCGAGCGATGGCACGGCTCGAAGACGAGCGACGTGCCGGAGATGGAGCAGCTCGCGGTGTGGCTGGAGGAACGCATTCCCGCCGATCCGCCGCGGCCCACGCTCGTGCACGGCGACTACAAGCTCGACAACGTAATGCTCGACGCGACGGATCCGGCGCGGCTCGTGGCGATCTTCGACTGGGAGATGAGCGCCATCGGCGATCCGCTCGTCGACCTCGGAATTCTTCTCTGTTACTGGGTGCATGTTGCGAGCGAAGCGCGCGATGACGCCGTGGCCGCCGTGACCGCGCGGCCGGGCTGGTTCCGGCGCGACGAGATCCTCGAGCGCTACGGATCGCGCGCGCACACTTCACTCGATCGCATTTCGCTGTACGAGGTGTTCGCCGTGTTCAAGCTGGCGGTCGTGATTCAGCAGATCTACGCGCGCTTCGTCCGCGGCCAGACGGACGATCCGCGCTTCGGCACGCTCGGCGAGCGGGTCACGCTGCTGGCGCGCAAGGCGTCCTCGATGGCGGAGGAGCTGTGATGAATACGCAAGTCATCTTTCGAAGCCGTCCCGACGGTGTTCCTCGCGAAGACAACTTCGAGATCATGAAGAAGCCGATGCCTGTCGCCGGCGACGGCGAAGTTCTGCGGCGAACGCTGTATCTGTCGGTCGATCCCTACATGCGCGGGCGGATGAGCGAGCAGAAGTCGTACGCGGAAGGGGCCAAGCTCGGCGAGCCGATGGTCGGCCAGACGGTCAGCCGCGTCATCGAGTCGAAGAACCCCCGGTTCAAGCCGGGCGATTTCGTGCTCACGTCCGACGGCTGGCAGGAGTACGGCGTCTCCGACGGCAAAGGCTTACGCAAGATCGATTCAGCGCTTGCCCCGGTCTCCTGGTCGCTCGGCGTTCTGGGCATGCCCGGACTCACCGCATACGTCGGCCTGCTCGACATCGGCAGACCGAAGGAAGAGGAGACAGTCGTGGTCTCGGCGGCGGCGGGGGCGGTCGGTTCGATCGTGGGACAGATCGCCAAGATCAAAGGATGCCGCGCCGTCGGAACGGCCGGTTCGGACGAGAAGTGCGCCTACGTCGTCGATGAGCTTGGGTTCGACGCCTGCATCAACTACAAAACGGCGGATCTCGGCGCCGCGCTCAAGGCGGAATGCCCGAACGGCATCGACGTCTACTTCGACAACGTCGGCGGCCCCCTGCTCGAAGTGGTGCTGAAGCGCGTCAACGTGCACGCGCGCATCCCGCTGGTCGGCCTCATCTCCCAATACAACGACGCCAAGCCGCGGCCCGGCCCGAACCTCATGTCGCTGCTCGTGAACCGGGTCACGATTCAGGGGATGATCATCTTCGACCACCTCGATCGCTACACCGAATTCGTGCGCGACATGACGGAATGGCTGCGCGAGGGTCGGATCAAGTATCGCGAAGACGTCGTCAAGGGGCTGGAGAACGCGCCGCGCGCATTCATCGGTCTCTTCGCCGGTGAGAACATCGGCAAGCGCGTCGTGCAGGTATCGCCGGAGGAGGTGTCATGAGCGAGGTTCTCCTCGAACATCCCGCCGAAGGGATTGCCGTCGTCCGCCTGAACCGGCCGGAAGTCCGCAACGCGCTGAATCTCGCCGTGCGCGAGCAGCTCGCGCAGCACTTCACGACGCTCGGCGAGGACGAGGTCACGCGCTGCATCCTTCTGACCGGAAGCGAGAAAGTGTTCGCGGCGGGCGCCGACATCCGAGACATGGTCGAGCGCACGCCCGTCGACATCATGGCTCGGCATTCCGAGCGGCTGTGGGAACCGATCGCGTCGTGTCCGAAGCCGGTGATCGCCGCAGTCAACGGCTATGCGCTCGGCGGCGGGTGTGAGCTGGCCATGCACGCCGACATCATCATCGCCGGCGAGGGCGCGAGCTTCGGCCAGCCGGAGATCAAGGTCGGCATCATGCCCGGCGCGGGTGGAACGCAGCGCCTGACGCGCGCGGTCGGAAAGTACCGCGCCATGCGGATGCTGCTGACCGGCGATCCCGTTCCGGCGCGCGACGCGCTGGCGATGGGGCTCGTCAGCGAAGTCGTTCCCGACGCCGAGGTGTTCGAGGCGGCGATGAAAGTGGCGAGGGCGGTTGCGTCGATGCCGCCGCTGGCGATCCTGCAGATCAAGGAGGCGGTTCTCGCCGGGCAGGACGCTTCGCTGGCAACGGCGATGATGCTGGAGCGGAAGGCGTTTCAGCTCCTGTTCTCCACCAGCGATCAGAAAGAGGGCATGCGCGCGTTTCTCGAGAAGCGCAAAGCGGAGTTCCACGGCCGATGAGCGAAAGAACCGGCACCACGTACGCGCTGACCGTCCTCTTCGCGATCAACACGATGAATTTTTTCGACCGCCAGATCGGCGGCGCGCTGGCCGAGCCGATCCGGCGCGAATGGGCCCTCAGCGACAGCGCCCTGGGCGCGCTCGGCACCGCGTTCACGCTGCTGTATGCGCTGGTCGGGATTCCCCTCGGGCGGCTGAGCGACCGCAAGCCGCGCAAGGCCATTCTCAGCATCGCCGTTTTGCTCTGGAGCGCGCTGACGAGCCTCTCGGCCCTCACGCGCAACTTCGGACAGATGTTCGCCACACGACTCGGAGTCGGAGTCGGTGAGGCCGCATGCGCGCCCGCGGCGACGTCGCTCATCGGCGATCTCGTACCTCCCGGACGTCGCGCGCGGGCGATGTCGATCTTCATGCTCGGACTTCCGATCGGCATTGCGCTTTCGTATCTGGTGAGCAGCTTCGTGGCGCAGGCGTGGGGTTGGCGCGCCGCGTTCCTCATCGCCGGAATCCCGGGCGTGATCTGCGCAATCGCGGCGATGTTCATCGTTGAGCCCCAGCGCGGGATGCAGGACGCGGGAGCGGCTCTCGGCCGGTCCGGGCCGACTGAGAGCCGGCCCCACGTGTGGCGCAGGCTCCTCTCGATTCCGACGCTCTGGTGGCTGATCGCCTCCGGCGCTCTGCACAACTTCAACATGTACGCGCTCGGATCGTTTCTGGCGCCGCTGCTGATGCGCTATCACGGCGCGACGCTGCGGCAGGCGGGGATGATCTCGATGATCGTGTTCGGGCTGGCCGGCGCGCCCGGCCTGATCGCCGGCGGCGCACTCGCGGACCGCATGTCGATCCGGCGCCGCGACGGACGGCTGATCGTCGGCGGCACGGCGATCCTGATCTCCGCTCCGCTGCTTCTCCTGGCCTTGAGCAGGCCGGCGCACGCGACGATCGCGTTCGCCGTGTTCGCCGCGGCCGGCTGCATGGCCATGTACGTCTACTATTCGAGCGTGTACGCGACGCTGCACGATGTCGTCGAGCCGTCGCTTCGCGGTACGGCGATGGCCTTGTACTTCTTCGCGATGTACGTGCTTGGTGCGTCGTTCGGACCGCTGGTGACGGGAATGGTCAGCGATTACTTCACACGGCGCGCCGCCGCGGTGGCCGGAGTGACAGACGCAACGCGCACCGCGCTCGAGCCGTTCCGCGGCGCGGGACTGCATTCGGCCATGTACCTGATTCCGATTCTCAGCGTCGCGCTGACCTTCGTGCTGTTCGCGGCGACGAGGACCGTGGCGCGCGACATGGAACGGCGCGGATGAAGAAACCGCAGATCGTTGCCGGCGCAGCCGTGCTGCTGATCCTGCTCGTCTGGATGCTCTGGCCGTCGCCGTACTCGAAAGTCGCGAATCTCGGCTCGCGCGGAACGAACATCATCGCGTTCGGCGATTCGCTGACAGCCGGGTATGGCGCGCAGCCAGGGGAGGATTACCCGACGCGCATGGCGGCGATCATCGGAGTTCCGATCATCAACGCCGGCGTGAGCGGCGACACGGCCGACATGGCCCTGGCGCGCATCGACACCGACGTGCTGACTCGCGATCCGCGCATCGTCATCGTCGGACTCGGCGGCAATGATTTTCTGCGCGGCGTACCGATCGCGACCACCGAGGCGAATCTACGGGCGATCATTCGGAAGATCGAGGCGGCGGGAGCAATGGTCATCCTAATCGGATATCGCTTCCCGAGTCTCAACGTGAACTACGCAGACATGTACGAGCGCGTGGCCAAGGACGAGCATTGCCTGCTCGTCGCCGGCGTGCTCAAAGGCATCTGGACGGACCCGTCGCTGAAGAGCGATGAGATCCATCCGAACGCGCGCGGCTACCAGATCGTGGCCGAGCGGATCGCGAAGCCGGTGAAGAAGCTGATCAGGAAAGCCGACGCGGCGCGGTGAGCGCTGCGCCTCAGAGTCCGATCCCGTTCAGAAGCGCTTCGACCTGACGTTCCATCTCCGGCTCGAGGTTGGAGATTTCGGGACAGCTCGCCGCTCTTTCGCGCTATCTCGAGCCGCGCGGCGAGCAGGCTTCTTTCTTCTGTCATCGCGCCATTCCGCGACACGCCCGCGACGATCCAGCGCCGGTGCCGCGACCGGACTGGCGCCAGGCGATTCAGGCATGCCGGAGATGAACAGTAGCCATTCAATTCGCCCGCACAAGCCCCAGCCTGCCGAAGACGGCGAAGGATCTCGAAATGGCAGGCGTTTTCGGATCCTGAGATCCTTCGTCGCGCTTCGCCGACTCAGGATGACGACTTGTTCAGAGGTTCCTTAGATCACGGTGGCTTCAGTCAGTGCCCGAGTTGTGACCAGTCACAGTTGGCCAGAATCAAGCTCCATGTCGGCCTCTCCTATGTGAAACGACCCGATCGGCGTTGCAGAAACGGCCGCAGTTTGTTGCATATCGATTCGGATTCTTGACCGTTTCGAAGGTGTACCGCTCACGAATCGCATCATCTGACGGTATACGCCGCCTTTCTGCATGAATAGGCTTGACAATTCCAGTGTAGTGACCATTGAAGACGGACCGATCTCGCCAAGGCAGCCCGAATCGCCATTGGCGGCCGGAGACCACAACACAATGAAACTCTCCGCAAGGCTCAAGGACGGAACGCCGGTCGGCGCCCTGTTTCAGGCTGTCCTCGTTGCGGACAGCCATTGATCCATCGAACAAAGCCGACGGGAGAGCGCAAATGCGGTCATCGACATTCCTGAGAATGCCCTGTGCCCTGGTCATCGCGGTGTTGTTTGCGGTTTGTGCGCAGGCGGCGACATTCAGCGTTGTGAATACGAACGACTCCGGTGCGGGGTCCTTGCGTCAGGCCATGACCGACGCGAACACGACGCCGGGCGCCGATACCATCACGTTCGCCATTCCCGCGGCCGGTCTACAGACGATCGCGCCGCTGACGAACCTTCCGAACATCACCGAGGCCGTCGTGATCAACGGCTACTCGCAGGCGGGATCGAGCGTCAACACGCTGTCGGTCGGCGACAACGCCGTGCTGCAGATCGAGCTGAACGGAAGCAGCATTCCGAGCGGAACGGGCCTCAGCCTGGCCAATACGGTCAACGGTGGCGAAGTCAAAGGCCTGCTGATGACGAAGTGGAACAACGCCATCCTCCTCAACGGCGCCCAGAACGTGCTCGTCGACGGCAACTTCCTCGGCACGAACGCCACGGGTAGCGGGGCGACGTTCTCGACGGCGAACGGCAACGCGTTGTTCATCCTGAACAGTGCCTCCGGCAACGGCATCGGCGGCGCAACCCCCGCCGGGCGCAACGTCATCTCCGGCAACAACTCGGCCGGAATCAGCCTCGGCGACTTCGGGACGATCAACAACGTGATCCGAAACAACTACATCGGAACCAACGCGGCCGGAACAGCGGCGGTCCCGAATCATGTCGGCATCTCGTTCAACGGCTCGGGCACGAACACCATCAGGGGCAACGTCATCTCCGGCAACAACCTGGACCCCACGCTCTCAGCCGGGATCCTGCTCGTGAACACCACGACCAACGTCTTCGTCGTCGGCAACAAGGTCGGCACCAGCGCCGACGGGACGGCGGCGATTCCGAACACGTACGGCATCACCCTCACCGACGGTTTCTCCGGCGGCGTGAGTGCGAACACGATCGGCACGCTGGCCGAGCCGAACATCATCGCCTTCAACACGAAAGCAGGCGTGGCGCTGAAGTCGGACCTGACGGGCGTTTCGCGCCGGAATGCGATCCGCTACAACTCCATCTACAGCAACGGCACACTCGGTATCGACCTCGGGGACGACGGCATCACGCCGAACGACGTCGGCGACGGCGATACGGGCCTCTTCAACGATCTGCAGAACTCGCCCTTCATCAACTCAGCTCAATTCGGCGGCGGCAACGTGACCATAGCCGGGATCCTTGGCAGCATGCCGTTGAGCACCTACGCGGTGCAGTTTTTCCAGAGCCCCGCCTGCGATCCATCGGGCGCGGGCGAGGGGCAGACGTACCTGGGCGAGGTGAACGTCAGCACCGACGCATCGGGCGTGGGGACCTTCAATGCCACCTTCCCCGGCGCTGCCGGCGGGTTCGTCACGGCGACCGCCACCGACTCGCAAGGCAACACGTCGGAGTTTTCGCTCTGCCAGGCCGTCACGACTCCCGCCACGCCGTCGATCAGCATCGGCAACGCACAGATCACCGAGGGGAACGCCGGCTCGTCGACGATGACGTTCAATGTCTTCCTGTCCGCCGTTTCGGCGTCGACGGTCACGGTGAACTTCGCCACAGCGGACCTCACGGCGACGGCCGGCTCCGACTACACGGCCACCAGTGGCACGGTCACATTCAACCCGGGCCAGACGACCCAAACGGTCAGCGTCACGATCCTCGGCGACCTTGCTCCGGAGGCGGACGAGACGTTCTCCGTCAATCTCACCAATCCAACGAACGCCACCATCGCCGACAATCAGGGCTTCGGGGTGATCAAGAACGACGACGTGTCGCCGTCCCTCTCCATCAGCGACGTCACACTCGGCGAAGGCAACGCCAGCACGACGAGCTTCGACTTTACCGTCACCTTGTCGGTGGCCTCGCCGTTCTTTGTCACCGTCGACTACGCCACCGCCGACGGAACGGCCACCGTCGCCAACTCCGACTACCAGCCAGTGAGCGGCAATCTGTTGTTCGCTCCCGGAGAGACGACGAAGACGATCAGCGTTCTGGTCAATGGCGACACCACGACCGAGCCGAACGAGACCTTCTTCGTCAATCTTTTCAATCCCGGCAACGCCTCGATCAGCGACGGGCAGGGAATCGGCACGATCATCAACAATGAGGCGAATCCGTCGATCTCGATTACCGACCCGTTTGTCGTGGAAGGGGACAGCGGTACGACGAACATGACGTTCGCGATCACGCTGTCGAACCCTTCCTCGAGCACCATTACGGTGCCGTTCACCCTCGCGGCCAACACAGCGACCGCCGGCTCGGACTACGTGACGACCAGCGGCACGATCATCTTCTTCCCCGGTGACACCACGGTACAACGTTCGATCAGCATCATCGGCGACACGACCGTGGAGCCGAATGAGTCCTTCTTCCTGAACCTCGGCGTGCCCACCGGCGGCGCCATTCTCGCCAAAGGCTTCGGCGTCGGCACGATTCTCAACGACGATGGCCTGGCGTTGCCTGGCATCTCCATCAGCGATGTGACGGTGACGGAAGGCAACTCCGGCATCACGAACGCGAACTTCACGGTGCAGCTCACCGCGAGCTCGGCGTCGACGGTCACCGTCAACTACGCCACGGCCGACGGCCTGGCGATGGCGGCGAACAATGATTACACCGGCCAGTCGGGCGTACTCACGTTCAACCCCGGACAGACGTCGAAGACCGTCGCGGTGCCGGTCAACGGCGACACGATATTCGAAGGCGACGAGACCTTCTTCGTCAATCTCACCAATCCGACGAACGCAACGATTCTCCATTCCCAGGCACAGGGAACGATCCTGAACGACGATGTGCCCGGCAGCGCCGATCTCGTGATCACGAAGACGGGAGCGGCAACGGCGACGACGAATGCCAATGTGACCTACACGATCGTGGTGTCGAACAACGGCCCCACCGGCGCGACGAACGTCACCGTGACGGATGTCCTCCCGCCCGGGACCGCATTCGCCTCGGTGGTGACCAGCCAGGGCTCGTGCAGCGGCACATCGACGGTCACGTGCTCACTCGGTACGCTGTCGAACGGCGCCAGCGCCGTGATCAAACCGACGATCACGATGCCGGCAGGTCCGGCTTCAGTCTCGAACACGGCGACGGTCACGGCTGCCGAGAGCGATCTCAATGCGGGCAACAACGCGGCGACGGCGGTTACGAACGTGACGTCCCCTGTGGCCAGCGCCGATCTCGCAGTCACGAAGACAGGGGCGGCAACAGCGACGACGAACGCCAATGTTGCGTATACGATCACGGCGACGAACAACGGCCCGAGCGCGGCGACGAACGTGACCGTGACGGATGTCCTCCCGGCCGGGACGTCATTCGTTTCGGCGGTGCCGAGCCAGGGCTCGTGCAGCGGAACGTCGACGGTCACGTGCTCGCTCGGCTCGCTGGCCAGCGGCGCGAACGCTGTCATCACTCTGACCATCAAGATGCCGGCCGCTCCGGCCTCCATCTCGAATACGGCGACGGTTACGGCGACTGAGGGCGATCCAACTCCCGGCAACAACGCGGCGACGGCGGTGACGAATGTGGCTTCCCCTGTCGGCAGCGCTGATCTCGCGATCACGAAGACGGGGGCGGCCACGGCGATGACGAGCACCAATGTGATCTACACGATCACGGCGACGAACAACGGCCCAAGCGCCGCGACGAACGTGACCGTGACGGACATCCTCCCGGCCGGAACGTCATTCGTTTCGGCGGTGCCGAGCCAGGGCTCGTGCAGCGGAACGTCGACGGTCACATGCTCGATCGGCTCGCTGGCGACCAGCGCGAGCGCCGTGATCACACTGACGATCAAGATGCCCGCCGCGCCGGCCTCCATCTCGAACACGGCGACGGTTACGGCCTCCGAGAGCGATCCCAACACGGGCAACAACACGGCCACGGCGAATACGAACGTGACGATTGTTGCGCCGGCCGCGATCCCCGCGCTATCGACATGGGCGTTGCTGCTGCTCGGCGCGCTGCTCGGCGTTGTCGCGATCATTCGACTGCAACAGTAGGCGCGCTTCGACGACTTGGTCGGGAAGGCGGTCGCAAGGCCGCCTTCCGGCGCGATCGTTTCTGAGAGAATGCCGCAAACGATGCGCTTCGATCGGCGCGCGCCGGTTGCGAGTATTCGGAGGTAGAACGTGCGAACCCTTGCCCAATTCGCCCTGGTTGGATCACTGCTTCTCGGCTCGGCCGGCGTCGCCCACGCGGACGTCACGACACCCAACGACGATTTCGATCTGGTCAAACTCGCCGATGGCGTCTATGCAGCAGTCGCGAAGCCCGGGGGGCTGGCGTCCGGCAATGCCGGCTTCATCGTGGGCGACGACGGCGTCGTGGTCGTCGACACATTCTTCACGCCGGCTGCCTGCGACGAGTTGATCGCGGAGATCGGGAAGCTGACACCGAAACCGATCCGGTTCGTGGTCAACACGCACTACCACCTCGACCACACGGGCGGCAATCAGCTGTTCGCCGCGCGCAATGTTCCGATCATCGCGCACGACCACGTGATGGAGTGGCAGACAACGAAGAACCGCCGGTTTCTCCCGTCGGCCGAGGAGTTGAAGAAACGGCGGGACGACGCTGCGAAGCAGCTCGCCGAAACGCCGCAGGATCAGGCCGCCAAACGAACGCAGCTGGAACGCCAGGTGCGCCGGCTCGATGCCATGCAGGCGATCCAGCTCACGAATCCGACCGAGACGTTCGGTTCCGGCGTCGTTCACCTGCGCGTCGGCAAGCGCGAGGTCCAGCTCATCACGCTGCCCGGGCACACAGGAGGCGATGTGCTGGTCTTCGTCCCCGACGCCAACGTGCTCTTCACCGGCGACATGGTGTGGTCGAAGACGCTTCCCAATCTCGTCGACGCAACCGTGAACGATTGGATTCCGTCGCTGGACACAATTCTGAGCCGGTATCCGACCGCGCGATTCGCGGCTGGTCACGGGCAGCCAGCGACCGCCGCGGAGCTCCGCGAGTTTCGAAACTACCTCGACGACCTCCGCATCCGCGTGAAGAAGGCGATCGCCGAGGGCCTGACGCTCGAGCAGGCCAGGCAGCAGCTGACCCTGCCGGAAACGTACAAGCCTTTCGCGTTCCAGAATTTCGCGCAGCCTAACGTCGAAGACATGTACAAGGAGCTGACCGGCACCAAGGACGCCGGGCGTCAGTGACGACTGGAACCCCAGGCCACGCCTCCCGAACGGATGTCTCCGCTGCGGCATTGAGCCGCGGCCGTTCTCCGAGTTGAGCGTCGTCGAGCGGCATCGGGCTCGGGGTCATGTCCGATCAGCCAGCAGCCGGTTCGTCTCTTCGTACGAGAGAGCGCCGGCCGTCATCTTCGCGAACGTTCCCAGGTCGAGGATCTCACGTGCGATCCCGCGAAACAGTCCCAGAGCCGCCCGCATGACCCTCGGTCCCAGACTGACGCGGACGATTCCGATCTCCTCGAGCTTTGCCATCGGTGGGGTCGACGCGCCGGCGACGATGTTGATCGGAGCGCCGATCTCGCTGACCAGCTGCCTCATCATGGCAGCGTCGAGATCGCCCATGTCTGGGACGAACACGCAGTCAGCTCCTGCTTTCGCGTACGCACGACCCCGATCGATCGCTTCGCGTAGTCGCAGGCGGGCATTGCCGTTCGCAAGAAGATAGACATCGGTGCGCGCGTTGATGACCGGGTGAAATCCGGCCTCGTTTGTCATGGCCCGAATCGCGGCGATCTTCTCGCATTGAAGGGTCAGGTCGGAAAGTGGCCGTTCCGGATCGCCGGTGCTGTCTTCGATGTTGATCCCCACGGCACCTGCCGCCAGGACGGCTCTGGCCGACTGCACGACTCCGTCAATCGTCTCCGCGTATCCCGTCTCGATGTCGGCGCTGACCGGAACTTTGACCCGGCGGGTGAGCCGCCTGACCAGGTCCACCGTCTCCTGGAGCGCGATGTGCTCGCCGTCGTTCAGGCCGAGCGTCGCCGCCGTTGCATAGCTCGAGGTACCGATGGCCCGGAACCCCTCGCGTTCGAACAGTGCGGCCGTGACCACATCCCAGCAATTGCCCAGTACGAAGGGCCGTCGCGAGTGATGGAGGGCGAGAAACTGCTCAGCCGAAGCTTTCTGTGCAGTGTTTGCAGTCATGGTTCCCCTCACTTGCGGCCCGACGCGGCGAAGATCGTGATGTCGGCCATGTCGTCAAGTGACTTTGATGTGGCGCGGCATTTCTGGCCGATGCCGGCGACGGCAACGTCACTGAGACCGGCCTCGACAAACCAGCGGTGAACATCGTCGCGCTTGAATCCAAGCCACCGGTCGTGATGCTCGATTCGAAGAAACTCGTGCGTGTGCTCGTCCGCATCCGTAATGACGAGGGTTCCGGACGGCTTGAGGATTCGGGCCATCTCGCGAATCGCGTCTGGGGGCGATTCGACATGGTGCAGATACATGTTCGCGAACACGTGGTCGACGGCACCGTCGTCGATCGGAAGTTGCTCCGATTCCCCCAGCTTGACCTGCAGCCGGCCTGATTCTGCGAATTTGTTCTTCATTTGCTCAAGCATCTGAGCCGAGTGATCGACGGCGATCACCCGCAGCCCGCGCCCGAGCAATGCTTCGGTCAGGAAGCCGGTGCCCGCGCCGATGTCCGCGGCTGTTCCGCCGGCCTGAACGTCCGCAATCCTCAGCGCCGACTCCCGGACCTCGTCCGAGAACATCCGAGTCCGCATGTTGTCCCACTGTCCTGCTACGTCGTCGAAGTACTGTGTGTTGTTCATGGCGTCCTCCTGATTGATCCTCGATGTCGTAGTCACTACGGTAGCGACTAGAGGCTCGAAGAACAGGTTCCTGGTTTCTTGCATGCGGATATCCGCCGCCTAAGGAAGCTCTGAACAAGTCGTTGTTCACGTCATCCTGAGCCGCGCAGACGGCGAAGGATCTCGAGATCGCAGAGTTTTCGGATCCTGAGATCCTTCGTCGCGCTTCGCCGACTCAGGATGACGACTTGTTCAGAGGTTCTGTCTAGGGCAGCTTTCTCATCGTGCGGTCGTACTGTCTGATGTAGGCCTGGATCTCGACCTTGTCCTTCGTGGCGTAGAGCGAATTGAGGAACAGCTCGTGTTTGATGTACTGCTCCGTGATGCTGACGACGCCGCTGTTTGGGGTGAGCGCCGCGGTTGCGGTTTCTTCCGGCTGCGTACATCCGACGAGAGCGCGCTCCCCATCCACCACGATGGCGATCTCCGATCCACGGGAGCAATCCGGTCCGAGATGGCGAACGATGCCCTCGATTGGCACCTCACCATCGCCGCAGTAGACCCCGAGGATGGGGGCCCGGCTTGTCCTCTCCTTTGGAAGCGCCTCCGCCAGGAGAAGGAGGTCGGCTTCGACGGCGGCGACGTAGACGTACCGCCGGGCTTGTCCGATGAGGCCGGCGGCCAGGTCGAGGATCGGTTCCCGCCCCGAGACTGTCCAGATGCCTGACGGCTCCGGAGTGCGGAGCATCGCCAGCTCCTCTCGCAGGAATCGGATGGTGGCCGAGGCTTCCTTCTCCTTCTGGTCCAGGAACGCGCGGTAGTCGAGAGCCGTGACGAGGTTCTTCTCGCCGGGCTGCGACATGAGCAGCCCTTTCGCAGAGAGCTTTTCGATGGTCTCGTAGATCCGCGATCGCGGAACGCCGCTGGCCTTGCTCAGCTGATAGCCGGTGAGCGGGGCGTGCCGCAGCGAGGCGAGGTACGCCTGCGCCTCGTAGCTGGAGAGACCGAGCTCCTCGAGCCGCGAGATGAGCTTGTGCTTGCGGAGCTTCGTAATCCCTCCCGGCAACTTCGAGTAGTAGTTACCGCAGGGGTTACTATAGCTCTTCCGGGCCCAATGTCAACCGGCCCGGCGTTCGTTCACGGTTTTCTGTCACGGCTCAGCGAATGGCCTCGATCGCGGTATCGCGGTGGCATCGTTGCCGCGCGCGGCAGTCGCGACAAGAAATGCTGCCAGTCCGATCGGCGCATCGCGCCGAAACCCACTGAGGAAGCTCTGAACAAGTCGTTGTTCACGTCATCCTGAGCCGCGACGACGGCGAAGGATCTCGAACAGGCAGGCGTTTTCGGATCCTGAGATCCTTCGTCGCGCTTCGCCGACTCAGGATGACGACCTGTTCAGAGGTTCCCTAGCAGTTCCACCGGCCCGCAATTGTGACATTCCGGAAACTGTACCGCTCGGGCCGTCTCTGATCTGTTGCTACGCACGGACGCGCCGCTCGATTAGCCTCCTGCTTTCCAAGGTCCATCGTTGAGCATCGCGTTCGTCATGGGGAATTCGCGGCCTCGGTCGCGCACAGGTCCGGTGCGCCACAAAGCGGCCCATTCCGGCGATTGAGAGTGGGGGGCAATGAACCTGAGAGTCATCATCCGCACGAGACAACGGCTGCCGAGGCTCGTTCGCTTTTTCGCGTTCACGATGCTCGCCGCGGCCGCGATCAGCGCCTTCGCGCCAAACGCCCAGGCCGTGACTTATACGCCGACGACGTTCACGGACCCGGCCATTGCCAGCCTCGCCAGCGTGAACAGCGCCACGGGCGTGATCACAGGCGGCCCGGGGAACGGACTGGTGTCCCTTCGTTCCGCGGTGATTGCGGCAAACGCGACGGGAGGCTCGAATTCGATCACCCTGTTGGCAGGGACGTATCAACTCAGCGTCGCGCCGGTGATGTCGGGGACCCTCGGAACGGGTACGTTTCACAAGGCCGCTTACGATACCGGCGCCAACCTCGCGCTCACCGGCAGTTTTGACGTCACCTGCAACCTCACGATCACGGGAGCAGGCAGCGGCTCGACGATCATCGACGGCGGCGGCGCCAACGCCGGCTCGAATCACGACCTGATCTTCATGTTCAACCCTTACAACATCTCGTTGAACAAGAGCGCGGTGCCGGCGGGCATCAACGCCACCCTCACCGGCCTGAAGCTCCAGAACGGCAAGAACCAGGGCGACGACGGAACGAACGGTCTGGCCCCGGGCGGGGCCATCTGGTTCGATGCCGGTTTCAACGCCGGTCCGACGGGCAGCGGTAAGTTGACCATCAGCGACGTCATCTTCGATTCCAATACGGGCAACACCGGCGGGGGCGCCATCGTGGTGTGGGATGGCGGGACGGTGGACATCAGCAACAGCACGTTCTCCAACAACAGCGCCGTGACGACGCCCGCCTGGGGGGCCAACGCGAGCGGCGGCGCCATGGTTCTCACCACGCCGGCACCCGGCGGCACGGTGACCCTGACGAACGTGGCTTTCACCGGAAACCACGCCAACGATGGTGGCGGTCTTCGTTCTTTTTCGGGAGTGACCACGTATCAGTTGGCGATTCACGGCGGCTCGTTTACCGGCAACATCGCGGCCATCGAGGGCGGTGGTCTCATTGCCGACTTTGCGACCATCGATGGAAACACCGTCATCAGCGGCAACACGGCTACCAGTGGCAATGCCGGCGGCATCGAAGGCCGCCACTTGACGATCGGCGCGGGAACCGTCATCAGCGGCAATACTGCCGGCCAATCGGGCGGCGGCGTCGTCGCCGGCGGCGGCAGCACGATTACACGCTCTTCCATCACAACCAACACCGCCGGCATGAGCGGCGGCGGCATCTACATCTCGAGCGGGTCCGATATCCCCACGTCCACAGCCGCCGCGTCGGTCACCTTCTGCCGCATTGCGGGCAACACGGCAACGTACGGCAGTCAGTTCGACGAGGTCGGTGGCGCCGCGGCGACCCTCACCGACGATTGGTGGGGAACGAACCTTCCGCAGATACCCCAGGTGAACGGCACAACTGCGATCCCGATTGTGTCCTTCCCCGCAGCGGGGGGGAACCCCAGTCCGGTCACCTTTACGACCGCTTTGCCGCACGGGTTTGTCGTCGGCGAGCACATCGCCATCAACGGCACCTCGGTCCAGGTGTACAACGGAGGGAATTCCGTAGTCACGGCTGTGCCCACGCCGACTTCATTCACGATCACTTCAGGCGCGATCTCCGCCCAACCTGCTGGGACCGGCGGGACCGTATTCGCCTTCACCCAATTCGGCAGCGCGAGTGAGTCGGGCTCGACCGTGACTGTCACGGTTCCGGCCGGTCTGACGCCGCACGGCCTGGCCGTTGGACAAGTGATCAATGTCCACGGCGTCACGGGCGGCGCGAGCGTCGCGGGCTACAACGGCACGTTCGTCATCACCTCAGCGACAGCGTCCCAATTCACGTACACCGCCACGCAGACGGGCATGCCCAGCGTCACGGTCGGAAACGTCATCGCATTTCCCAGCAACATCAGCACCGCTTCCGAGGCCGGCTCCACCGTTACGATCGCGACCAATGGCGCGCATGGCCTGGCGGTAGGCCAGCTGGTCCAAATCCTCGGTGTCCTCGTGGCCGGCTACAACGGCAGTTTCATCGTCACCACCGTGCCGGATTCGACGCACTTCACCTACACCAGCACGCTGCTCGGGTTGGGAGCGTCGAGTGGAGGCAACGCCACCGGCGTCGCGAACAACATCCTGCAACTCAAGCTCACCGCCAGCGCCACGCCGCTGACGGCCGGCCAGACCTCGAATCTGACGGCAAGCTTCCTCACCGATTCCGCGAACAACGCGATCTCGACCGCCAATCTCGTCAGGGTGCTCGGCTTGCCCGTCACATGGGCCAGCGGCACGTTCGGCACGCTCTCCGGCGCGCAGGCGACGATTCAGCCCGCGGGCACGGCCACGGCGACATTCACCGCGGTCACGGGCGGCATCGACAAGCCGACTGCACAAGTCGACAACGCACCGCCGGCCACGACGAGCATCACGATTGCGCCGACCGTCACCTCCAACACCGCGAGTCTCCCCGCAAACGCGACGACGATCACGATCAACGGCACGGGATTCGACACGACTCCCGGCAACAACACGATCGTGTTCAACGATGGCGCTGTCGGCAGCGTGACCGCGGCAACCGCGACATCGCTCACCGTGGCGTTCTCAGTGAAGCCGGCCATCGCCGGTACGTTGACCGCGATTGTCACGACCAACACCGTCAGCAGCGGCGCCGCCGTCCAGGTTGCCACGGTGATCCCGGTCGTTACGCCCAGCACCGCCAGCCAGCCGACCAGCACAACGACCGTTGTCATCAACGGGTTCGGGTTCGATCCCACGCCTGGCAACAACGTCATCACGTTCAATCTCGGCGCGGCAGGTACCGTCACCACGGCGAGCACGACGTCGCTCACCGTGACGTTCTCGATCCAGCCGACCGATGGCAACTTGACCGCGGTCGTGACCACCAATGGCGCCAGCAGCGGCGCCCCCGTTCAGGTGGCCACGGTGATCAACCCGCCGGCGATCGCGAAAGCGTTCGGTGCGCCAACGATGCCGTTCAACGCCACCACGTCGCTGACCTTCACGTTGAGCAGCCCGAACGCGAATCTCACAACCAACGGTGTGGCGTTCACTGACAGCCTGCCTGCCGGGCTGGTGGTCGCGACGCCGGGGAATCTCGTCAGCGCCTGCGGCGGGACGGCGACGGCGGCAGACGGCTCGACGAGCGTGACCCTGGCGGGCGCGAGTCTGGCTCCCGGCGCGAGTTGCACGGTCTCGCTCAACGTGCTGGGCACGACTTCCGGCGTGAAGAACAACAGCGTCACGGTGAGCTCGACCAACGCCGGAACCGGCAATACTTCGAACGCATCGCTCACGGTGTTCTCGCCGCCGACGATCAGCAAGGCGTTCGGTGCAGCCTCGATTCCGCTCGGCGGATCGACGAGCCTGAGCTTCACCATCAACAATCCAAACGCGGGGATCGGGCTGACGGGCGTCGGCTTCAGCGACACGTTGCCGGCGGGGCTGGTGATCTCGACACCCAATGGGGCTACCGGGACATGCGGAGGGGGAACCATCACGGCCACTGCCGGAACGAACGTGATCAGCCTTTCCGGCGCGAGCCTCGCCGCCAGCAGCTCGTGCACATTCAGCGTGAACGTGACGGGCACGGCCGGGGGAGCGCAGAGCAACACCACGGGCAACGTGACCTCGACCGAGGGAGGGACGGGTACGACCAGCAACACGGCAACGCTGAGCGTCGTCGCTCCTCCGACGATCGCCAAAGCGTTCGGAACCCCCGGCCTTCCGCTGAACGGAACCACGACTCTGACGCTCACGATCACCAATCCGCCGGCGAACACGGTGGCGCTCACGGGTGTGGCTGTGACCGACGCGCTGACAAGCGGACTGGTCGTGGCCACGCCGAACGGCCTGGCGAACACGTGCGGCGGAACGGCGACGGCCGTGGCAGGCTCGACGAGCTTGACTCTGACCGGCGGAACGATCGCGGCGTCGGGTACGTGCTCGGTCACGATCAACATCACCGGCACGGCGACGGGAAGCATCACGAACACGACCGGCGCGGTGAGCTCGACCAATGGCGGCACCGGCAACACGGCGAGTGCCAATGTCGCGGTGGCGATTCCGCCGACCATTACGAAGTCATTCGGTGCGGCGTCGATTCCGTTGAACGGCTCGACCACGCTGACGTTCGACCTCCTGAGTCCGGCCGCCAACTCGATCCCGCTCACGGGAGTGGGTTTCACCGACAACCTTCCGGCGGGACTGGTCGTGGCGGCACCGAATGGGATCACGAACACGTGCGGCGGGACGCCCACAGCGGTTGCGGGCGCAACGAGCGTGAGTCTCACCGGCACCACGCTCGCGCCGAACACTCCCTGCACGCTCTCCCTCAACGTGAGCGGAACGACTCCGGGCGTGAAGAACAACAGCGTTACGGTGACCTCGACCGAAGGAGGGACGGGGAGCACCTCGAACGCATCGATCACGGTGGTCGCTCCTCCGGTGATCATCAAAGCGTTCGGCGCAGCGTCGATCCCGCTGAATGGATCGACATCGCTGTCGTTCACGATCCAGAACAACAACACGACGACGACTCTCACGGGCGTCGGCTTCAGTGACACGCTTCCGGCAGGGCTTGTGATCTCCACCCCGAACGGGGCGACGGGCACCTGCGGAGGCGGAACGATCACAAACACGCAGGGAACGAACGGGATCAGCCTGACTGGGGCGACGCTCGCTCAGAGCTCGTCATGCACCTTCTCCGTGAACGTGACCGGGACCGCCGGCGGAACGCAGAACAACACCACGGGCAGCGTGACCTCGACCGAGGGGGGGACGGGCGGCACGGCCTCGGCTTCCATCAATGTCGTGGCGCCTCCGTCGATCGCCAAGGCATTCGGCGCGGCAAACCTTCCGCTCAACGGAACGACTTCACTGACCTTCACCATCACGAATCCGTCGGCGAACACGGTTGCCGAGACTGGACTCGCCTTCACCGATTCATTGCCGGCCGGATTGGTCGTTGCGACGCCCAACGGACTGACCAACACCTGCGGCGGAATCGCAACGGCGGTTGCCGGATCGGGAAGCGTGAGCCTGACCGGCGGAACGATCGCTGCGTCGAGCACGTGCGCGGTGGCGATCAACATCACCGCCTCCACGTCAGGAAACTTCATCAACACCACGGGAGCGGTGAGCTCGACCAATGGCGGCACGGGCAACACGGCCACTGCGAGCCTGGCAGTGGCCGCTGCGCCGACAATCACGAAGTCGTTCGGCGCCGCATCAATCCCGCTGAACGGATCGACGTCGCTCTCGTTCACGATCACGAGCCCCGTCGCCAACACGATTCCGCTCACGGGCGTCGGCTTCACCGACAACCTTCCGACGGGACTCGTGGTGGCGACTCCGAACGGGCTCACGAGCACCTGCGGCGGAACCGCGACCGCGGTGGCTGGATCGACGAGCGTGAGCCTCGCCGGTGCCACCCGGGCACCGAACAGCTCGTGCACGGTCTCGGTCAATCTGACCGGAACCACGGCCGGGGTGAAGAACAACAGCGTTTCGGTCAGCTCGACCGAAGGAGGGGTGGGCAACACCTCGAACGCATCAATCACGGTGGTGTCGCCGCCGACGATCAGCAAGAGCTTCGGTGCGGCGTCGCTCCTCTTGAGCGGCTCGACGAGCCTGAGCTTCACCATCAACAACCCGAACACCACGACCACGCTCACGGGCATCGGATTCAGCGACACCCTGCCGGCGGGGCTCATCATCGCCACACCGAACGGGCAGGCTGGCGCATGCGGAGGCGGGACCATCACCGCGACGCAGGCAACCAGCGTGATCAGCCTGTCGGGAGCCACTCTTGCGGCGAGCACACCCTGCACCTTCTCGGTCAACGTCACGGCTGTTGCCGCGGGGGCGCAGACCAACACCACGGGCAACGTGACCTCGGTCGAGGGGGGAACGGGTCTGACGGCGACGGCATCCGTGGCCGTACAGCCTCCCGATCTCGCCGTGACCAGCTCGCACGTCGGGACCTTCACCCAGCAGCAGAGTGGAGCGACCTACTCGATCACGGTCAGCAACATCGGCACGGCGCCGACGAGTGGCACGGTGACGGTGGTCGACGCGTTGCCGGCCGGGCTGACGGCGACTGCGATGACCGGCACGGGCTGGACCTGCACGCTCGGCACGCTGACCTGCGCGACGTCGAACCCACTCGCGGCTGGCGGAAGCTATCCGGTCATCACGCTGACGGTCAACGTCGCGAACAACGCCGCCGCCACTCTGACCAACAGCGTCACCGTGTCTGGCGGCGGAGAAGTCAACACCGCAAATGACACCGGGACCGACCCGACCACAATCAACGCGGCGGCGGACGTAGCAATCACCAAGAACACGGCAGCGACGTTCGCGCAGGGATCGAACCTGACCTGGACGGTCGTGGTGACGAACAACGGCGCGAGTGCCGCACAGACAGTGACGATGAGCGATCCGCTTGCGGCGGGAACGACGTTCGTGTCGAACTCGGGTGCGACGGGCTTCGTTTGCACGAACCCGGCAGTCGGAGCGAACGGGACGATCAGTTGCACGGCGGCCACCCTCGCCTCCGGTGCGTCGGCGACCTTCACGATCGCCGCGCTGACCCCTGCCAGTCTCGCCGATGGCACAACGATCACGAACACGGCCGCGGTCAGCTCGGCGACGAGCGATCCGGATCCGGCTAACAACAGCGCCACGGCGATCGCCACGGCGAGTGGAATCGCGGATCTCGCGGTGACCAAGAGCGGACCGGCCACGATCACCAGCGGATCGAACGTCACATGGACGATCGTGGTGACGAACAACGGTCCGAGCGACGCACAGAGCGTTTCGCTCAGCGATCCTCTGCCGGCCGGAACGACCTTCGTCTCCGAGTCGCAGACAACCGGCCCGGCCTTCACTTGCACGACGCCGGCGGCTGGCACCAACGGGACCGTGACCTGCACGATGGCGACGTTCGCCTCCGGAGCGTCGGCACAGTTCAGCATTGTGGCGACGACCGGCAGCGCCGGCGTGTCGAATACGGCAACCGTCTCGAGCGCCACGAACGACATCAATGTTGCGAACAACAGCGCAACGGCCACCGCCGCCGTCAATGCCGCCGACGTGAGCATCGCCAAGACGGTCTCGGCGCCGCTGCCGTTCGGCGGCCAGAGCGTCACCTACACGCTCGCCGTGGCCAACGCCGGTCCGGCGCCGGCAACGGGAGTCACGGTGACCGATCCTCTCCCCGCCGGAACGACCTTCGTCTCGGCAACACCGGCGGGCATGTGCACCGGAACCTCGACACTCACCTGTTCGGTCGGGACCCTGGCCAGCGGGGCCTCAGCGACGATCACCATCGTGGTCACGGCGCCGTTGGCGGCAGGGTCGATCACGAACACCGCAACGGTAAGCGCGGCGGAGCCCGATCCCAATCCCGCGAACAACACCTCGTTGGCGACGATTGTGCTCGGATCGGTCTCGGATATCCCGACGGTTTCGACGTGGATGCTGCTCCTGCTCGCTGCACTGATCGCGTTCATCGCCATGCGCAAACTCGGATAGGGGGTGTTTGAGGCGGCCTTCAGGCCTTCATGGCATGACCGACTGAGGCGTGCACAGCGTGCCGGATCGCAGTCAGCCTGATGCCGGTCACCGTCGCTGACACGCTGCCGGCCGGCTTGACGGCGACGGCGACCAGCGGAACCGGCTGGACGTGCACGCTGGCGACGCTCACCTGTACGCGCAACGATGCGCTTGCCGGTGCGGCCAGTTACCCGGCGATCACCGTAACCGTGGACGTGGCGAACAACGCCCCGGCCAGCCTCACCAACCAGGCCACGGTCAGTGGAGGAGGAGACACGAGCGCCGCGAACAACACTGCCAGCGATGTTGTTGCGATCGATCCAGTCGCTGCGATTCCGGCACTGTCACCGGCGCTGCTGCTGTCTCTTGCTGCAGTCCTCGGCTTCATGGCCTGGCGTGTGCTGCAGAACTGATCAGATCCAGACGTCGTCGGGTGCGGTCATCTCGCCGCCGGCATCGCCCGTGTTGACGGTGCCGGCGGGCTCGATCAGCATGATCTTGCACTCGACGGCCGCGCGCGGCCGGTGTTCCTTCCCCTTCGGCACCACGAACATGTCGCCCTGCTTCAGCTTGACCTGGCCATCCCGGAATTCGATCGTCAGCTCACCTTCCACGATGAGAAACGTCTCGTCGGTGTGCTCGTGCGAATGCCAGACGAAGTCCCCCTGCACGCGTGCCAGCTTGAACTGATAGTCGTTCATCTGGGCGATCACCTTGGGCCGGTAGTGCTCGGAGAATTTCGAGAACTTCTCAGGGATCGAGACGGGTTCGTATCGCATCAATGCTCCTGCGCTGCAATTCTTTACTGCAGTCCGGACAGCGGCGTCTGCTCGATTGTCACGGGTAGCTCGACCTGTTCAGAATTCCTCTTGACCGTGAGGACATGCCGCGTTCCCTCGGCGGCGAGGATTGACTTGAGGCTCCTGCCGGGCAACCATCGGGGCCTCGAGTCCTCCGATGCTGTGCCCGATCAGGAACACCTGCTCGGGATTCACGGACCGATCGTTTTTCAAGGCGCGCAGACCGGCCAGATAGGCGTGAACCTCACTCTGCAGGTCCGCGGCGTCGCTGTTGCACGGAGGCCGCCCAGGCCAATCTTTCCCACGCGCATGGCGACGAAGCCACGGCGCGTCAATCCGTCGAGCAGGGTGACGTCGGGATCGCTGCGGTCGAGCGACTCCTGTGAGAAACATCCGATGCCGGTCAAGAGCAGGACCGCGGGATGCCTGCCCGGTTTCCTGGGGACCGTGACGATGACGCGGCGCAGCGAGCCATCGACTTCGACCGACCGATAGAGCACATGCGCGTCGGGTGACGTCTCGTAGGGCCGTGGCCGCACTTGGACGCGGATGGTTCGCGTCTGCTGGCCGCGAATCGCCGTCAGAACTGCCACATCGCCGGCATGCAGCCGCTTCGCCCGGTCGACGAAATCGGCGGTGTTTGTCACTTCATGAGCGTCGACTCGCGTGATGATGTCCCCGGCCTCCACGCCCGCGGCTTTTGCCGATCCGCCGTCGACGAGCCGTTGGGCTTCGACGCCCGTGGGATGCCGTGCCGCATCTCTCGGTGCGCCGACGAGCACGCCGAGGGAGCCCGATCGAGGCAAGTCACGCGCGGAAACGATTCCCGAGCACGCGAGGATGACGCCGAGGATCGGTATCAGCTTCGATCCGATTGGCGCTTGCACGGGAGTATTTCACCACGATGCCGCGCGCCGGCATGCGACGGGGGCGTGACGAGACTGTATCCGGATCGCGGTCAGCCTGATCTCGGACGGCACGCTCTCGAGCGCTGCCGGCCAGCTCATCGCGACCGCGATCGCGGATCCGGATCGGATCCCGGCCCTGGGGAACTCATTGTGCAATTCGGTAATCAGGTTCGGAAGCGAGGCACCCAATCCGACATGGAAGATTCCCCATGCCGTCGATGCGATCACGAGAAACCCGAGGCTCGTGGAAGTCGCTGAGTAGGCGATCGTCGCTCCCGCTCCGCCGCGCCGGTACATGTCCGGAGTCATCCCCAGAAATCGTCTCGCGTTTTCGTAGACGCGGCTCGGGGAGGAGAAGCCGGCGGCGTAAATCGCATCGGTGACCGACGGCTCGCTGCGCAGCGTGTCTCTGAGCCGGTCGAATCGCCGCTGCTCGATGAACTGGCGAGGGCTGACGCCCAGCGTGCGGCGGAACATCCGCAGCAGGTGAAACCCGCTGACGCCCGCCGCGCCGGCCAGATCATCGAGGGCCAGCGTCTCTTCGAGATGGCGGTCGATGAGACGGCACGTCTCCGTGATCAGGCGAATTTGCGCATCCGTTTCTTTCGGCCGGCATCGAAGGCAGGGACGATAACCCGCCTCCTCCGCCTCGGCCGGCGTTCCAAAGAACTCAACGCGCGTGCGCAGCGGCCGCCGGCTCGGACACGACGGCCGGCAGTAGATCCGTGTCGTTCGAACGGCGTAATAAAACCGGCCGTCCTGACGACGATCGCGCTGCAGGACGCTCCGCCACTGCTGTTCCGGCGCGCTATTCACAATCCTCACAACACAGCGAACGCGTTCGCCGTTCGGATTTGAGGGCAAGAAGTGGATGGCCTCGCCTGAGCATCGGCCGCTATCGTCGCCGCATGCACAGAACGATCGAGCCAACGATCCTCTATTTCGGAACGCCGGTGGCGCTGATCAGCACGACGAATGCTGATGGATCGCCGAACCTGGCCCCGATGTCATCCGCATGGTGGCTGGGCTGGAGTTGCATGCTCGGCCTCGGACAGATGGGCCAGACGTCCGACAACCTCATTCGCACGCGCCAGTGCGTGATCAATCTCCCCTCGGTCGATCTGGTCACCGCGGTCGACCGCCTCGCACTCACAACGGGCAAGGATCCCGTCCCGGAGAAAAAGCTGCAGTGGGGATATCGATATGAATCCGACAAGTTCGGGACCGCCGGCTTCACGCCGGTGGAATCGGTCTCGGTCGCGCCGCCGCGCGTTCGCGAGTGTCCCGTGCAGATGGAGGGTGTGGTTCACGACTACCGCCCTTTCGGAAAGAACGTGAGCGCAAACGCGTTCGAGGTCCACATCGTGAAACTGCACGTCGATGAGAACCTGCTGATGGGCGATGATTCACGTCCGCACATCGATCCCGAGCGCTGGCATCCGCTGATCATGAGTTTCTGCCGCTTCTTCGGCGTGAGCGGAGAGGTGCATCCGTCCCGGCTGGCGGAGTCCGATTTCATGAAGCTCGTGGCAGGAGTTCGGCCGCGTACGACGCCTCAGTCCACGGAGGGTTGAGGCCCGGCTTCGCCCCGAAACGAACGTCCCGTCACAAATCGTGCTCCTCGCCGGTCTTCCATGACGTTGTGAGGAAAAAAAGAAATGACGGGTAGAGACGCTTCAATCATTCCCCTTGTTCGTCCCACGTGGCTGCCGAAGCGGGTTTGGCCATTCGAAACCTTCGGACTCGAAGTCGATGGGTCCACGCTCGCTGTCACGGATGTGGGCCGCGGCCCGGTGCTGCTGCTCGTCCACGTCGGAGCGTGGTCGTTCATCTGGCGCGATCTCATCAGCAGGCTCGCCACGGACTTCCGTTGCATCTGTTTTGACGCCCCGGGAAACGGACGAACCGTCGACGGTGCCGGAATTTCCATCAACCTCGACACGGCCGCGCGCGCAGTCCGAGGAGTCATCGAGGGGCTCGACCTCGACGACGTCACGCTCGTTGCGCACGACCTCGGCGGAATCGCCGGCCTGGGCGCGTTTGCGCGGAAGCCGGAGCGGCTTCGCGGCATCGTGGCCGTGAATGCATTCGCCTGGACGCCGCAGACACCCCTCCGGATCATGTTGGCGATCGTCGGCAATCCCCTCATGCGTGAGCTCGATGTGCTCACCGGCATCATTCCCAGAATCTCAGCGACATCGTTCGGAGTGGGTCGCAACCTCGACGAGCCGGCCCGGCAGGCCTTTCTGGACGGCATGGGATCGCGGGGCCGCCGCGCCTTTCACAACTATCTTCGCGACGCAAGACGATCCGACCAGTTGTACGACGAGATCGCGCGGGCTCTCTCCGGTCCGCTCTCCACGCTCCCGCTTCTCACGATTTTCGGTGAGCACAACGATCCATTCCACTTCCAGCAGCAGTGGAAGGCTCTGTTCCCGGAGTGTCGTCAGGTCGTCCTCGCCAATGGAAATCATTTTCCGATGTGCGACGACCCCGACCTGGTCGCGCAGAGCATTCGTTCATGGCATCGCGAGTGGGTTGCGGCTGCGAATGGCGAGCAAGCCGGGAAAGTGCAGGCGATCTGATGACTCAACCTCATGTCAACGCAACCGACCCGCATCCGCGGCGGCGCGTCGCCGTTCTCGACACGGAGATGAGCTATGTCGATACCGGTCACGGCGACCCGATCGTGTTTCTTCACGGGAACCCCACCTCTTCCTACCTTTGGCGAAACATCATTCCCTATGTCAGCGCGCACGGACGGTGCCTCGCTCCCGATCTCGTCGGCATGGGCCGATCCGGGAAGTCACCAACGGAGGCGTATCGGTTTGTCGATCACGCGCGCTATCTCGACGCGTGGTTCGAGGCATTGAATCTCACGAGCAACGTCACCCTCGTCGTCCACGATTGGGGCTCGGCCCTCGGATTCCACAGGGCAGCGCGCTATCCGGAGCAGATCAAGGCCATCGCCTACATGGAGGCCATCGCCAGTCCCAGGCGCTGGGAAGATTTCGGCGAGGCCGGCGACATGTTCCGGGCCCTTCGCTCGCCAAAAGGGGAGGCGATGATCCTCGACGCGAACTTCTTCGTTGAGGGAATTCTCCCGCGAAGCGTTCTGCGCAAGCTGAGCGACGAGGAGATGGCCGTCTATCGAGCGCCGTTTCTCGAGCGCGAAGCGCGGCTGCCCACACTGGTCTGGCCACGACAGATCCCGATCGAGGGAGAGCCGGGCGATGTCACCGCGATCGCGGAGAACTATGCGAAAGCGATGTCTGAGAGTGCGCTTCCCAAGCTCCTCATCGTCGGTGACCCCGGAGCGATCGTCAGAGGCCGAACGCTCGAATTCTGCCGAACCTGGCCGAATCAAACCGAGGTCACGGTCAAGGGCGTGCACTTCCTGCAGGAAGACTCTCCCGATGAGATCGGGAAGGCCTTGGAGAAATTCGTGAGATCTGTATGAGCTGTCGTGGGAGCGCAGATTTCAGCCGCTGATCCGGAACACCCTCATGAGCAGCGGCATGTACTGCTGGCCTGTCGTGGCGATGATTGCCACAAGGTAGGCGATGCTCAGAACGCCTCCCGCCACGAACCTGGCCCAGTCCGGGAGGCGGGGCCGGGTGCGCAGGAATCCAACCGCGCATCCCGCGATCAGAAGGAAGTGCCCGCCGGCGGCGACCAGCGCGATCAGAAGATCCGGCCGCCTGAGCCGGCCGGTGGTGACCAGTCCTACGAGTTGACGCATACCGGCGGCGATGAATGTGTTGACGAAGAGGTTGATGTAGTTCCAGAAGGCAGCGATCAAGACTCCTGCTCCGAATCCCCATGGGCTTTTGCGCCGAGCCAGGAACACCACTGCCACGTAAATCAGTGCCTGCAGAAAGTGCAGAAGCCGAATGGTCGGGTCGAAGATCGCGGACACCACGAGCGCAAAGAAGAAGGAACCCGCTCCAACCCAAATGACGGCATTGATCCATCTCGCCTCAGTCGCTCTCTCATTCATGACCGCTGCTCTACGGCCGCGCTCGACCCCGGTTGCTCGCCCGAGTCGTTCGCTGGCGTTACAAAGCTCGAAATGGTCGGTCCGAGCATGTCAACAATTTGTGACATCCACTCGGGCGGCTCCTTATGAGCCGCGCTCTCTGTCACGAGATCGCGGCCGTCCGGTCTTAGCTGGCGAGGAGTCGGAATGGATATGAGCGGAGATCGTTTCGAAGTGACCGAGCTATCGACAGTGAACGATCCGCCCGACTCGCGGCTCGATGCCTTCAATCAGCATCGAAATCTCTTGTTCTCGATTGCCTACCGCATGCTCGGCAGCGCGAGCGATGCCGAGGACATGGTGCAGGAGACATATCTGCGGTGGCAGAAGATTTCCGATCAGGAGATTCGCTCCCCGCGGGCGATGCTGGTGACGATCGTCAGCCGGCTCTGCATCAATCACCTGCAACTGGCGCGCGTTCAGCGCGAGGAGTACTTCGGTCAGTGGCTGCCCGAGCCGCTGCTGACCGCGACGGCCGCCGATCCGACGCTTCATGAGATCAACGAGTCGCTGTCGATGGCCTTTCTCGTTCTTCTGGAGCGTCTCAATCCGATCGAGCGCGCGACGCTGCTTCTTCGCGACGTCTTCGACTACGACTATTCGGAGATCGCCTCGATCCTCGGGCGCAACGAAGCGGCCTGCCGTCAGATCCTGCATCGCGCGCGGCAGAACGTCACGCAGGATCGTCCTCGCTTCTCCGCATCAGCGGAAGAAGGAGAGCGATTGATGCGTCAGTTCATCGACGCCAGCACCCACGGAGACATGGATGGGCTCCTGGCACTCCTGTCGAGTGACGTCGTGTTCTATTCGGACGGGGGAGGAAAGGCGGCCGCGGTGCCGAACATCATTCATGGATCGCGCCGGGTCGTCGCTCTGCTGCTCGGTGCAACCAAGAAGTTCGTTCCGAAGGACCAGGTGGTGCACGTCGCGCAGATCAACGGACAACCTGGGTTCATCAGCTATGTCAACGGCCGCGCGCGCGCCGTGGTTACGGTCGATGTGGATGGCGGTCTGATCGCCCGCCTTTACATCGTCACCAATCCCGAAAAGCTGCGCGGCATCCCCGACCTGCATACAGTGAACTGAAATCCATTGAGGAGAAAAACGATGCAATCTCATCCACTTGCGATGAGTCGAGCCCGGCGTGTCTTTGGAAATGTGTTTCTGACGTTTCCGGGGCTCATTCTCATCGCCAGCTCATTCGCGAAATTCGCGCGGGTCCCGGCAGTAGCGGGCCCGTTGGCGAACCTCGGCTTCTTCGGGGAAAGGCTGCAATTCATCGCCGTCCTGGAAGTCGTGAGCGCGCTGTTGTTTCTCATTCCGCGCACTCGAGCGGTGGGACTCGTTCTGGTGTCGGCGTACATGGGAGGAGCCATTGCCGCGCACTTGGGGCACGGTGAGCCGATCTCCCAGCCCGCGGTGATTCTGGTCCTCTTCTGGGTCGCCACGACGGTTCGTCATCCGGAAGCGCTCTGGAGCTTCGCGCGGGAGCGCGACGCGAGCGCCGGTGCGGCTGCTGACCCGCGCCTGGCCACCTCACGATCATGAGCGCTCAACCGTCGATCGCCGTCGCTCCGCCGGTGGCCGAAGAAGGTCCTGCGCCCGCACGGGGACGCCGGCGTGTCATTCTGCTCGTCGCGCCGGTCATTGTGATCGCCCTTGCGTTCGCGGCCTGGAAGACGCTGTTCGCCGCGCACGTCCCGGCGAACATCGTCGTTCTGAGCGGGCGCATCGAGGGCGATGACTCCACGGTCGCTCCCAAGACGAGCGGGCGAATCGCGGAGGTGCGCGTCCGCGAAGGCGATTCCGTGAACGCCGGTGACGTCCTGGCGCGACTCGACGACTCGCAGATACGCGCCCGCCAGGAGCAGGCTCGCGTTGCCGTGGCCGGCGCGGAAGCGCGGCAGACGGCGTCGGAAGCGCAGCTGGCCGTTCTGCAAGCGCAGTTGGGGCAGAGCGAGCTGCAGGCCGGACAATCGAAAGTCGATGCCGCGGGTCGCGTGGCGCAGGCCGAGGCCGATCTTTCTGCCATCGAGGCGGATCTCGCTCAGCAGCAGGCGGCATATCGCCTCGCCGCATTCGACCGGGACGCCTATGCCCACCTGGCGGAATCGGGAAGCGTGTCGGAACGGCAGGCCCGCGAAGCCGCATCGAACGCCGATCGGCAAGCCGCCGCCGTCACGGCCGCGCAGCGACGCGTTGACGCGGCGCGCGGCGGGCTCACCATCGCGCGTGCGAACCTGACGAACGAGGCCATTCGCGATGCTCAGTCGCTCACCATCCAGAAGCAGATCGCCCAGCAGCGCGCGGAGATTGCCAGCACCATCGCCAGCGCGCAGCAGGCTCACGCCGAGCTCACGGAGGCCGAGGCGAATCTTCGCGATCTCACCGTGACCGCTCCATTCAACGGCACGGTGATCACACGCGCCGCGGAGCCCGGAGAAGTCGTGACTGCCGGAACGGCGATCGTCACGTTGCTCAACCTCCGGCAGGTCTATCTCCGCGGATACGTTCCTGAAGGCGCCATCGGAAAAGTCCGGGTCGGTGATGCGGCGCGCGTCTACCTCGATTCGAATCCGGGTCGCGCCTTCGACGCATACGTGTCACGGATCGATCCAGCCGCGACGTTCACGCCGGAGAACACGTACTTCCGCGACGATCGCGTCAAGCAGGCCGTCGGCGTCAAGCTCCAATTCAAGGATGCCGGCGGTCTCGCCAAGCCGGGCATGCCGGCGGATGCGGAGATTCTGACTGGCGGCGGCCAATGGCCGCGCGGATGGCGGCACAAATGACGGCGGCGCTGATCGACGTTGTCGCAGCCGCGCCGAAGGATCGGCGCGCCTACGCCGCGGTCTCGGTGGGCTCTTTGTGGAAGCGCTACGGCGATGTCGAGGCTGTGCGCGGCATCGATCTCGAGATCATGACCGGCGAAGTATTCGGGCTCATCGGGCCCGACGGCGCCGGCAAAACGTCGACGTTTCAGATTCTCGCCGGCATCATGGCGCCGACACGCGGCACCGCCGAGATCTTCGGCCGGCCTTCACGCGACATGAGGCCGGAAGTCGGAATCCTGACGCAGACGTTCAGTCTCTATCCCGACCTGACGGTCGCGGAAAACATCCGCTACATCGGGTCGTTGCGCCACGTCCCCGATGATGTGATCGCGGCCCGCGGACGCGAGTATCTGGAGCGGTTCGACATGGATCGCTTCGCCGGACGCCTGGCCGGCCAACTGAGCGGCGGAATGAAGCAGAAGCTGGCGCTTGCCTGCGCGCTCGTTCCGCAACCGCGCGTGCTGCTGCTCGACGAGCCGACCACCGGCGTCGACCCGGTGTCGCGGCGTGAGTTCTGGAACGCGCTGACGAGGCTCGCCGCAGACGGATTGACCATCGTGGTGGCCACGCCGTACCTCGACGAGGCGGAACGCTGCGATCGCGTCGCGCTCATGCACCTCGGCGAGATCCTTCAGGTTGGTACTCCGGCGGCTATCCGCGGCTCCCTCCGCGCCGCGCGTCTGGAGCTGCGAACGGACCGTCTTCACGAGGCGGAAGGCCTGCTGAGGCTCGGCGCCGAAGACGAGATCATCGACGCGCAGCGTTTCGGCGATCGCCTCGACCTTCTGGTCAACGATGCCGATCAGGGAACACGGTTCGTGACTCGACGCCTGGCAGCGGGCGGTCTTCATGCGGACATTCGCGTCGATGAACCGACGCTGGAAAACGTTTTCGTCGCCACGCTGCGACGACTCGGTCATGACCCCGGCGACATCCCGTTCCCGTCGCGGCACGCGTCCAATGAGCGCCGAGGGCAGATTGCCATCGGCGGTTTGAATCTGACGAAGAAATTCGACGGGTTCACGGCGGTGAAGAACGTCAGCGTGCAGGTTCGCTACGGCGAGATCTACGGCCTTCTTGGAGCGAACGGTGCAGGAAAGACCACGACCATCAAGATGCTCTGCGGTCTCCTCGAACCGACGACCGGCGAGATGGAGCTGGCCGGCGAGCAGGGAAGCCTTCGCTCACCGGACGTGCGTCAGCGAATCGGCTACCTGTCGCAAAAGTTCTCGCTCTATGACGACCTGACCATCGAGGAGAATCTCGCCTTCTTCGCCGGCATCTACGGCATTCCGAAGAGCGAGCGCGGCGAAAAAGTGCGCTGGGTTCTCGACTTCGCCGGCATGCAGAGCCGCAAAGCGCAGCTCACCGGCAGCCTGCCGGGCGGATGGAAGCAGAGGGTTGCCTTCGGCGCGGCGATCATGCACGAGCCATCGGTTCTGTTCCTTGACGAACCGACGTCCGGAGTCGATCCCCTTGCGCGGCGCGCTCTGTGGCGAATGATCAACCGCCTGGCCGACGCCGGTGCGGCGATCCTCGTCACGACGCACTATCTGGAAGAGGCGGAGCAATGCAACCGGCTCGGCTTCATGGCCGCCGGCGAGCTGGTCGCCGAAGGAACGCCGTCCGGAATCAAGAGCGCGCAGCGCGGTCAGCTGCTGGAGGTCGTCGTCGACGAGCCGCGGCGCGCTGCAGAGCTGCTGAGCCAGGACGCGGATCGATGGCGCGTGTCGGTATTCGGAAGCCGGCTTCACATCCTCATGGATGACAACATCGGTGGCGTCCCGCGGGCCATCGAGGAGCGCCTGCAGTCGGGCGGACTGCGTGTGATCTCCAATCGCAACGTACCGTTTTCACTCGAGGACGTCTTCATCGATGTCGTCGAACGTTCAAAAGGAACCGTGCAATGAAAACTCTTTCACGTCTCGCTCCCATCCTCGGAAGGATTCCGCTGGTGATGGCCACAGTGATCTTCACGCTCATCAGTCTGCGATTCATTTCCAACCCGGTCCACGCGGCGGCGGCGACCGGGATCTCGTTCACGCGCCCGATCGGGATTACCGTCGGCCGGATCGGATTCGGCGCCTTTCCCCTCGGATGCGCGATCGTCACGGCGCTCTGTCTCATTTCCGCGCGGCGCCTCCTCACCGGTCTGGCATTCGTGGCCATCATGCTCGGGGTGGCGCTGCTCGTGCGGATTCTCGGGATTGCCGTCGATCACACGCTGGCCGAGAGCCTTCGCGTGACCGTCTCCGAAATGGTGCTGCTCACGCTTTCGATCGTAGGCATGGTCGCGGTGTCGGCCAGGCAGAGATTGCAGTGAGACGCATCGCCGCCCAGGCCCGAAAAGAGCTGACGCAGATCGTGCGCGACCGGCGCGCGCTGGCGCTGGCCCTGATCTTTCCGCTCGTGCAGTTGATGCTGATGGGATCGGCGATCTCGCTTTCCGTCAACGATCTTCCGATCGTGGTCCAGGATTTCGACGACTCGACGCTTTCCCATGAGCTCGTGGATGCGTTTCGCGCGTCGATCACGTTTCACGTCATCCCCTGGCCTGTGGACAGGAACCCGGAAGAAGCGCTTGCCGCAGGCCGGGCCCGCGCCGCGATCATCATTCCCAGCCGTTTCGCGCGCGACATCGTGCGAGGCGTCGACACACCCGTGCAACTGCTCATCGACGGCTCGGACTCGAATACCGCGCAGCTGCTCGCCGGCTACGGCAGCGAGATCACGCGCGGGTTCAACGAGACACACGGCGGAGCGGGGATTGGTCCGCAGGTCCAGGCAGCCGTGCGTCTTTGGTTCAATCCGGGACGTTCGTCGAGGAGGTTCTACGGCCCTGGAATCTACGTGCTGGTCCTGTCACTGTTTCCTTCGCTTCTCGCGGCGCTCTCGGCGTCGAGGGAGACGGATCAGAAGACGATTCTGCAGGTCTATGCCTCGAGCATCTCCGCGCACGAATTCCTGCTCGGGAAAATCTTCGCCTATGTGACCGTCGGCATCGTCGAATGTCTGCTGCTGCTGGCGCTGCTCTTCCTGCGGTTCGGCGTGGGCTTCATCGGAGATCCGTCGGCGTTCATCGTCGCCACGATTCTCTATTGCTTCTGCGTATCGACGTTCGGGACGCTCATCGGGATTGCCATACCCGATCAGGCTTCGGCGATGCAGGTTGTGGCCTTGTTCAGCTATCTGTTGATCTTTCTTCTGGGCGGTCTCATTTTCCCGATCGCCAACATTCCGGCCGGGCTGCGATGGGTGTCGAACCTGATCTGGGGCCGCTACTACATCGAGATCGTTCGCGACGCGTTGTTACGCGGAGGCGGATGGGCCGCCTCATGGATTCAGGTGTCGGCCATCGCCGTCACGAGCGCGGTGTTCTACGGGATGGCCTGGGGTCGCACCCATCGCATGCAGCTCGAGGCCTGATCGATGGGCGCGTTATTCAATGGCCGGCTCTGGGCGCTGATCGTGAAGGAGCTTCGGCAGATCGGGCGCGATCGCCGGCTCGTCGGCTCGCTGACGGTGCAGCCGATCATGCAGGTTCTTCTGCTGGGCTTCGCCCTCAGCGCGTCGGTCTCCAATCTTCGCCTCGGCGTCGTTGATGACAGCGGCACGAGGGAGAGCCGCGCGCTCGTGTCGGCGCTCACCGAAAGCCACAGCTTTCGCCGCGCCGGATCCTATCTTGGCGTCGAGCGCCTTGGCGATGCGCTCGGACGCGGCGAGCTCGATGCCGGCCTGGTCATTCCGCGCGACTACGCGCGCGACCTCCAGCGCGGCCGCGCGACCACCGTGCAGTTGCTGCTGAATGGGATCAACGCCAACACGGCGGCCATCAGCCAGGGCTACGCGGAAAACATCCTCCAGGCTCACGGCCGGCAACTGCGTGTTGAACGCCTCGAAACGGCAGGGCTGCGCCATGGCGCGGTGATGCTGCGGCCGGCCTATCTTTACAACCCCGGTCTCGACAGCCGCTGGTTCATCGTCACGGGAGTGTTCGGGCTGCTGCTGATTCTCGACGGCTCGATCGTCGCGTCCGCGACCACGATCAAGGAGCGCGAGCAGGGGACCATCGAGCAGCTCCTCATGTCTCCGGCCAGCACGACGGAAATCATCATCGCCAAGATTGCGCCGTTGGCGATGCTCATGTGCCTGATGGTCGTGCCGGTGATCATCGTCATGAGGCTCGTCTTTCACGTTCCCTTTCGAGGGAGCGCGCTGCTGGTCATGGCCGGCGCCGTGGTTTGCCTGCTGACCGGCATCAGCCTGGGAACGACGATCGCCACGTTCAGCCGCACGGCGCAGCAGGCACTGCTGACCGCGTTCTTCGTCAATCCGGCACTCGTCACGCTCTCGGGCGTCCTGACCCCGATCGAGGCGATGCCCCGCTGGATGCAGCCGTTGACGATGCTCAATCCGGTGACGCATTTCGTGGTCATCGCACGAGGAACGTTTCTGAAAGGGAGCGGAATCGCCACGCTCTGGCCGAATTTCGCAGCACTGGTGGGGTTGACGGCGGTTCTCGTGTCGCTCAGCGTGTGGCGCTTTCGAAAGCAACTGACGTGATGGGGGGGCAGAGGAAGCAACGATGCTCGTGAAAGACAAGGTCGTCGTCATCACAGGTGCCAGCGCGGGCGTCGGTCTTGCGACCGCCGGCCAGTTGGCGGAGCTGGGCGCGCAGGTAGCCATCGTCTGCCGCGATCCCGCCCGCGGCGAGCCCGCCTGTCAGCGCATCGCCGCGCGAGGCAGCGGCGAGAAGCCGGCGCTTTTTCTCGCTGACCTTTCTTTGCAGGCCGACATTCGCGCGCTCGCCGCGAAGATCCGCTCCCGATTTCCGCGGATCGACGTTCTGATCAACAACGCCGGTGCGATGTTCGCGCGACGCGAATTGACCGTCGACGGGATCGAAAAGACGTTCGCCATCAATCACCTCGCGCCGTTTCTCCTCACGAACCTTCTGCTCGATGCCGTCGCTCCCGGCGGCCGCATTGTCATCGTGACCTCCGAGTCTCACAGCGGGTCGCTCGATTTCGAAAATCTGCAGGGGGAGCGGACCTACAATTTCTTTGCCGCGTACAATCGATCCAAACTGGGCAACATCCTTTTCGCCAACGAGCTGGCCCGCCGGACCGCGGGAAGCGTCATCACCGTCAATTCCACGAGCCCGGGGCCGACCCGAACGACGTTCGGTGACGGCATGCAGGGGCTGCCCGGCCTCTTCCCGCGCTTCATGAAAAGGATCCCGTTTCTGATGGCCACCCCGGAGGAAGGGGCGCGCACGCCGGTGTACGTCGCGTCGTCGCCCGAGCTCGACGGAGTGTCCGGCCGATTCTTCCTCCGCCTTCGCGAGCGGCGCTCCAAGCCGATCACGTACGACCCCGAAGTTGCGGCCCGCTTGTGGAGCGTCAGCGCGCGGCTCTGCGGAATGTGAAATCCCCGGTCGCCGGAACCGTTCCGATCACTGACCCGGATGGTACCGGCGCTCGATGTGGCCCTTGAGCTGGTCGCGGTAGAAGTAGACCTCGCGGAGGTTGCCCGTCGCGTAACGCTCCGCCTCGTCATTGAAATGCGGCGACGACGGGTTGCCGCTCTCACCTCCGGCGGTGACGGCGCGCGCTCGGATGCGGTCGCCGAATTCGACGACGGCGACGAAGCTGTTGCCGCTCGTGCCGTACCACTTTTTCGTTCCCGGGTAGGCCCGGGCGCCGAATGAAGCGAGCGATCCCCAGCGCGACGACGTGAACCCGACCGGGATGCTCGGCTTGGCATCGTCGAACTTCGGCTCGATGTCGTCGGTGATCCGCTGAAACCGGTTGATCTCGCCCCACGGCGTCTTCCAGCTGCCGAAGTCGGCAGCGAGTTTGTCGGAAGCCGCGGCCAGCGCGTCAAGGCGCTCATCGGATGTCGCCTTCGTCGCGGAATAATCGTCGGCTGTCATGCCGGCCTTGCGCGCCTCGGGCCCGACCCGCCGCCCGAGCTCCTCGGCCCAGAAGATGGCCAGCGACGTCGGAACCGAGGTCATCGACCAGCGACGATCCCAGTTGCGCAACGTGTCGATCTGTTCCGACAGTTTCGATTTGAGCGGGTCGCCGGCGGCGAGATCGTCATACGCTTTGAGCAGCGGCGGCAGCAGCGCGTCGAACGCCGGCAGGTCGCTGTCGTACGCCGCAGCAATGAGCGAGTCGATCGTGAAGTCCTTCTTGTCCGGAAGGACCCGCAGCGCGTGAAGTCCGCGCGGCGTTTCTTCGTAGCCGCGTTCGACGTATGGCGGATAGTCGGATCGCTTCGGGCTCTTCGGGCCGGCCGCGGACCACGGCCAGTTGTTGCTGTTGTACAGCCAGCCGTTGGGCGGATTGAGCAGATTCGGGGTCGCATCGATCGACAGGACGCCGTGCCAGTCCGTCGCGGGATCACTGCCGTCGACCGGCTTCGTGAAATCGAAACGCGTGTCGCGCCGCGGGATGAAGTTCGAGTGGAAATAGGCGATGTCGCCGTCCGCGTCGGCGAAGACCGTGTTGTTCGACGAGTTCGTGTGCAGCTCCATCGATTTCCGGAACGACTGGTAGCTCCTGGCCTTCGTCCGGCCATACGACTGCATCAGAGCGTGCATCGGATCCTGCATCAGCCGGACGCTGATCCATTTGCCGTCCGCCTGACGCACGATCGGGCCGTGATGCGTGCGATAGACAGTGAAGACTTTCGTGGCCATGCCGCTGCCGGTCTTGTAGGGGACGGAGATCGTGCTCGTCTTCAGCGGCCGCTCTTCTTTCCCGTACTTGTAGACGAACCTGCCGCCGCTCTTCGTCACGGTCTCGGCGTACTCGTCGATGTTGTCCACGCCGCTCGAGGTATGCATCCAGCCGATGCGTTCGTTGAATCCCTGGTAGACGAAGATCTGGCCCCATGTCACGGCGCCGTAGGCGTCGAGTCCCTCCTCGCTGACCATCTGCAATTCGGAACGAAAGAAGAATGATGTGTGCGGATTGATCAGAAGAAGGGCGTGGTGGGATGCCGTATTCGAAGGCGCGATGGCCATCCCGTTGGACCCGGTCGGCTCGACCCACTCGTGCGCGTACTCGGCGACCGGCGTGCTCGGTGTCTTTTCGTAGAACGCGCGGAGCTCCGTGAGGTTGATCTGCTCGATGTCGCCGCCGATGCTTCCCTCGCTGAACGTGAGCGCCATCCACGGCTCGAATCGGGTGATCACCCGCGGCTTCACCTCCGGGTGTTTTGCAAGGTAGTAATTGAGGCCGTCGGCCCAGGCATCCATCAGCGCTTTCAGCCACTGGGGGCTTTGCCGGTATTTCGCTTTCATGTCCAGCGGATCGATGAAGAGCTTCATCCGCAGGTCGCGATAGATTTCGCCTTCCCCCTCGGCCTCCGCCAGCCTTCCCATCGACAGAAGGTAATTCCTCTCGACTCGATTGAAGTCGTCTTCGGCCTGCGCGTAGATCATCCCGAAAACTGCATCGGCGTCGGTCTTTCCGTAGACGTGGGCGATGCCCCAGTCGTCCCGGATGATCTCGACGTTGCGCGCGTGCCGTTCCGAATCGGCCGGCGCTGCGTGTGCGGCAAACGGAAAGCAAAGGACGACCAGGAAGACGAGAAACGGTTTCTTCATCAGACCGGGGATTCTGTCACGACCTTGCCGTCGCGCAAGGTGTGCTGCACCGCCCCGAGCGCGCGAATGTCGTTTGAAGGATCGCCCTTCAGGATCACGAGATCGGCGGCCAAGCCGGCGGCGACGCGGCCAAGCCGGGTTGATTCGCCGAATCGTTCGGCCGGCGCCGTCGTCAGCGACGCCAGGATCTCCGGGAACGTCATTCCCGCCGCGGCCATGAGCACGTACTCTTCGGTCGGATCGCAGTCGACGGCTCCGAGGTCCGTTCCGAAGAGCACGGTACCTCCCGACGCAACCCAGGCGCGCAGCTGGCTGACTGCCGTGCCGACAATCTGCTCGTGCGCCGACAGGCGGTCGTGACGCGAGAAGAACTTCCACAGCGTGAGAGTCGGGGTCAGCGCAACCCGCCGTTCCGCCATGGTCTTCACGATCGTCTCGTCCCACGGTCCGGCGGACGGAGTCGTATGCGCGATGACATCGACCCCGTTTCGAACGGCAGTGAGCACATCCTCCCCCCGGTTCACGTGAGCGAACACCGGCTTTCCGCGAAGGTGTGCTTCGCCGGCGGCGGCTTGAATGACGTCTCCGGAAAGCGATCCGCCGCGCGGCGAGGAGACGAACATCTTGATCCCGTCGACGCCATCGTCGAGAAGCTTCCTCGCCGCGTCCGCGGCTTGCGGCGCGTCAGCGACCTCGGGTGCCGGAAACTTCATCACGCCCATCATCTGCAGGACGAGGTCAGGAGGAAGAGCACCCGGCGGAACGAGACCTTCCCCTGTCGAACGGATTCGAGGTCCACGGACATCACCGGACTCGATGCGGTCACGGATGACGCGCGTGTTCGTCCACATCGAGCCGATGTCGAACACGCTCGTGAAGCCAAACCGTGTGAACACGTCGTCGAGCTGGAGGCTCAGCTCCGGCGCGGGGAGGTTCGCGGCATCCAACCACTTCCGCTCGAAGAAGTGCACGTGGCTGTTCCAGAAACCCGCCGTGACGGTCATGCCGGAGCAGTCGATGGATCGGGTGTTCTCCGGTATGGGCACCGAGGACCGGCCGCCCACCGCCGCGATCTTGCTGCCGTCGATCAGCACGACGCCGTCGCGAATCGACTCGTCCCCGGGACTGGTCCGGATGGTCCCCTCGACGAGCGCGAGCTGCGAATAGGCCCGATCAGTGATCCGCGAATCCTACTCTTTTCAAGCAGTTGAGAAGTTCTTGAGAACAACCTGACGCCTCCCTGAGGCCTTCTCCGATCGTCCGGACCGATCGTGCGCCGCAGGGAAAGGAGACGTGCATGAATCATCGATTGATTGTTCTGGTCCTCAGCGCCTTGGTAGGCCCCATTTCGAAACGCCCCCTGCTCGTTGCTGAGCAAGGCGACGTCGAGCCGCTGCTCGGCGAGCTGAAAGGCGCCCCGCGGCCTGATACGGGCCTGCGCGGCGAGAAAGACTGCCGCTCCTTCAATTTGGAAGGACAGTGGCGCGCGCTTGACGAAAGACCTGACCGGGTAGGGCGTTCCCGCGAATGCCCCGGTGACTACCCGATGCCGAGCCACTCGATTCTCGAGTTCGAAGACGCGCCCGGCGTGAATGCGTTCTTCGTCGAGAAGATCGATGGATTGCGCATCGCGCCGGCGAATTCGAGGCCGTTTCCGGCCGTGTCGAGCAGCGGCGGCTTGATGTCGCCGAGGCGCTGATGGGATTGCGCGGCGAGTGCAGACAAATGCCTGGCCGCGCTGCCGTCAGGGACGCGGACGCTGTCGAGCGGCTCGAGCTGGCCGAGGCGGCGGCAGTAGTCGTAGTGAAAGCTCTCACGCAGCAGTCCCTCGAGCCGGATGGCGACTCGGGCAAGGCCCGCGTCGGATGCATCCGTCTCGAGCAACAGCGTGTACTTGCCCGAGGCCGCTCGCCGGTCGCATGTGACCAGCGCGAACCGGGCGATGACGCCGCATTCGGCGAGTGCGCGTTCGAGCCGCTCGCGCACGAAGATCTCGTTCAGCTTCTCTCCGAAGTGATCGGAGACACGATCCGCGCGCCCCACGAAACGCAGCGAGGGACACTGACCGCGGAATTCAGTCACCTCGACGACGTCGCCGGTTGCGTAGCGGTACAAGCCGCCACCGGTGGTGAGGATCACGCGATACTGCCGGCCGCTGCTCGCTTCGGCCGCCGGCATCGGCTCGCCACCATCGAGCGGCTGCAGCTCGTAGTAATGCGAGCGATAGGCGAGCATGTGCGCGCCGTCGAACGGAATCGACACGATTCCTTCGGTGGAGAGGAGTCCCTTCGCCTCGATCCGCGCTTGGGGGAAGAGCCGCGCGACTTCGGAAGCGGCAAGCGAGGAGCCTGCGTCGCTCCAGCAGCTGATCGCCGCGAGGTGCGGCCATGCCGTTGCGGGATCGCGCACCGGCTCGACGAGGCGCAGCAGAAAACTCGGATGCCAGACGGAAATGAGCGACAGCGACCGGCAGCGCAGGAGATGCTGCAGCGTCGCGCGGCGCGATTCTTCGATATCGGCCTGCTGCACCGCGCTTGCAGGCACGGCCTGGACGGCTCGCGCCAGCCATCCGCGCACGCTGCCGAGGTATTCGTCGTCGCGCTCGAATCCGATGCGCACTCCGCCGCTGGTCATGCGCCGGGGCGTTGCGATTGGCGACAGCGACCAGTACGAATGCCCGAGAAACGCGCGCGGCGTCCGCATGGCCAGAGAACCGATCCACGGCCCGATGGCCCGGCCGAACTCCTCGCGGAGATGGCGCGTGTACGGGATCAGCTTCGAAGGTCCGGACGAACCACTCGTCGGCTCGAAATGATCCACCGGCGAGGAAGTGAGGACGTTCGCTTCACCCGATTCGATGCGGGAGACGTAGGAAACGAACTCCTCGTAAGTACGAAGCGGCACACACGACGCGTAGTCGCGGATCGATCGGATGGAGCTGAAGCCATGCTCGCGGCCGAAGCTCGTGTCCGCGTTTCGCCGAACGATCCGGAGAAGGATCGATTCCTGTGCCTCGGCTACGCGATCGAATCCCGCCACAAATGCCCGGGTCGCCGGCAAGGAGGACGCAACCCACGCTCCGTTCGCGAGCGCGCAGCGGAGAGTCACCGCAGCATCCTTGCTCCCGCCGGCGTGAGATTGTCGTGAGCCACGCGGACGAGGCATGCCAGCTCGTCGCCGGCGGCGTGTCCGGGATTGGCCTCCAGGAAAAATCGCACGTGAGGATCGTGCTGTGCGCGTTGCTCGAGATCGTCTTCCGCATCGCGCAGCGGCGAGGGCGCCGGGAGATGAACGATGCCGCTCGCCGGATCGTAGGCCGCGCCGAATCGCCGGCTGGCGATCGTGTCGAGCATCGACTTCAGTTGCGCCGGCGATCCGTCGAAACGCGGATGAAACTCCCGGAAGAACACCGGCAGAAAGCGGTACGTGCGATAGCCGGAGCTGATGAGGAACCAGTAGATGTCGCCCGCCAGCGTTCCGGAAACGGAGCGGATGTGATTGACCCACAGGCGCGGCAGATCGGTCGTGGAGCGACGGTGTCGCGCCACGATCGTGTCGCCGGAAAAGAAGACCGGGTGGCCGTCGACGTCGAGCCTCATCAGTGTCGAGAAGCCGCTCACCGATCCGTCGTCATCGCGGAGAAGGATCACCCAGTCCTTCTCGTCCAGGTCATGCTCGAACACCTCGCGCGTGACGTGCGCGAAGTAGTCGCTGAACAGCGCGAACATCTGATCGCGCTCGCCGGACGAAAGAGACGTGCGGGCGATGACACAGCCGCCGCCGGAATCCTTCGGCGCCGTGCGCTCAGAGCGTGGCGAGCTCGAGATATCGAGGCCTGGAGTCGAGTCGATCATGAAAGTGTTCTCCGTCATCCCAGGTGACGCTGTAGATGCTGCTTCGATACTCAATGTGGCGCAGTTGCCGCGCCGCCTCGAGCGATGGATCGCTTTCCGTGAATCCCACCAGCACCATCTCGTGTCCGCGTTCCGCTGCCAGGAGAAGCACCTCCTCGAGCAGTTCGCGGACGACCTGCCGGTCGATCGCGCAGAAGAAGCTTCCGTACGCGACGCGGAGCGCAGCACCGGGGCGGGGGAGCGGGGGCCGGCCGATGATGCGTGCCGCGCAGTTGTAGACCGGTCGCGCCGCCGAAAGTAGGCCGTCGTAGCCATCGATGACCGTCTGCTTGACGGAGCTCTGGTCCCACAGCCCCGCCGCTCCGGCCATCCTGCCGTTGCGGGTCACCAGTACGAAATCGCGCGCCGTCAGCCCGGGCGTGTCACGCAGGACGGGAAAGAAGTTCCGCCTCGGTCCTTCGCGTTCGAGGAACGCTTCGACATCGGCCCTCTGCTCCTCGCGCACGCGACGTGCGCCGCGAAACAGCCTGCTGGGAGTGGCGAACGCGAGCGTGATCAGGCGATCGAGAAAACGGTACCGCGGCATCGGTCCTCGCCGCCGCCGCACGAGAACGCCCTCGGCCTCGCGATTGCCGTCGACGATCGTCGTCAGGTATCCCCGCACCCGCCGGTCGGCGTGCAGCTCGTGCAGGTGGCGGAAGCCGCGCACGACGAGCGATCGTCCCTGATATTCACGCTGCACTCGCAAGTGACCGAGGTAACCGACATCCTCGGGTTGTCCGTTGACGTAGAGCGTTCGCACCGCGCGGCAGGAGAGCCCCACCACGCGCTCGGCATCTCTGGCCACGAGAACCTGCGTGAACGAGCCCATCGTCCCGCATCCTGCGAAGTAATCGGGCTCGCGTTCCAGCCGGAGCCGGATGTGGCCAGGCATGGGGCTCGAAGCGAGCAGCCGGCGAAGGGCCGCGTCGTCGTCGTGCGTTGCCATCGAGAAGACGACCTCGCTCATGCATTTCCTCCGACGCGCAGCAGAGGTCCGCGGAAGGACTCGTCGCCGAGGGGATAGTCGCGGCGCTGGGTGACCTCCTTGCGAATCATCCAGTTGATGCCGAAGAAGTTCGACCACATGTACGCCGAGCGGCTGTTCACCCGGTCCATGCTGCGGCGCCACATCGAGCCGAGGCTGTAGAACTCGCGGCGGGCGGAGATGCAGCCTTCCTTGACGTCGTCGGCGGTCATTCCCTTCGGCGTGAACGGGACCATGCCGTAGCGATACCCGGAATCGAGCCACCAGCGATCGAACAGCAGGCGATTCTCGCGTTGCAGCCGGTCGTACAGCGGTGTGCCCGGAAATGGCGTGAGGTGATTGAAGGCGACGATGTAGAAGCGATGCCGCTTCGCGAACGCCACGACTTCCGGGAGCACCTCAGGTGAATCGCCGTCGTAGCCGACGATGAACGTGGCGTACAGCCGGATGCCGTGGCGGCGAAGGTTCGCGAGCGCAACCTCGTAGCCGCCTTTCATCGTGTTGAACGACTTGTGCATCTGCCGGAGGTTCTCCGGATTGAGCGATTCGAATCCGATGAGAAGGCCCTGGCAACCGCTTGCGGCGATCAATTGCAGCAGCTCTTCATCGAACGCGATGTTGATGCTGGCCTGGCTGACCCAGCGGATCTTGAGCGGAATGAGCTGCCGGTAGAGCTCCTTGGCCTCGTCGAGATTCGACGTGATGTTGTCGTCGACGAAGAAGTACAGCGGCTTCTTCATCCGCCGGACTTCCTCGCAAACGTCCTCGGGTGGACGCCGCGTCTGCGTGCTCGAGAAGTACGCCTGGATCGCGCAGAAGTCGCATTTGAAATGACATCCGCGCCCCGCTTCGATGAGGCCGAGCGGCAGATAGCGCTTGCCGGTGAAGATCGAGCGGTCGGGAAAGGCGCGCGCGAGCGCAGGGCGTTTCTCGCTGCGATAGACCGGTTGCAAACGGCCGTGGCGCGCGTCGTCGACGACGAGCGGCCAGACGCCTTCGGCTTCGCCGATCACGATCGACTCCGCGTATTGCGAGACTTCGTCCGGCACGAGCGTCGTATGAAAGCCGCCCATGACCACAGGAACGCCGCGGCGCCGGTACCCCGATGCGATTTCATAAGCACGGCGCGCGGTGTACGTCTCGACGCTGATGGCGACGAGATCCGACGGCTCGTCGTACGGAATCGTCTCGAGGCGATCGTCGTAGAAACGGACGTCGACGTCGGACGGCGTCAGTCCGGCCAGCGCCGCCGGCGCCAGCGGCTCCATCTGCCACGTGCGGATGTACGAGTCGCCGATGCGATGACCGATGGCCGGATGTACGAGAGTGACGCGCATGAGCTCATGCCGCGCGGCGGGCCGGAAGCGACCAGTCGCACGTGTAGTAGCGATTCAGATGATGGGCGTAGAAGCGATAGCCGAGGTTCGCGGGAATGGAGATGCCGAGCCGGACGCGTGCGCCGGCGAGACGCCGCGCGATTCCGTTGTAGCTGTAGGCCATTTTCCAGGCGCGTTCCGTTCCTCGCTGCAGTTGCTCCGGCGTCAGCAGTGCCGGGTGGTAGACGACGTGCTGTCCGTCGTAGAAGCTCCAGTCGGTTGTGAGGATGCGCCCTTCGCGCGCGAGGCGTTCGTGAAGCGGAGTGCCGGGAAACGGAGTGAGGATCGCGAAGCGGGGAAGGTCGATGTGCGAGTCGATCGCGAACTGCGCCGTCCGCTCGAAGACTTCCTCGGTGTCGCCGTCGAATCCGAAGACGAAGCATCCCTGGATGGCGATGTCGTGTGCGTGCAGTTTCTCGATGACGGTGCGGTAATCGACGCGGGCGTTGAATTGCTTGCGGCTCTCAGCGAGGGCGGCGTCGGACAGAGACTCGAATCCGAGGAGAAGGCCGGCGCAGCCGCTCTCGGCAGCGAGCCCGAGGAGCTCGTCATCCCAGGCGATCATCGTGGTGGCCAGTCCACCCCAATGCACGCGAAGCGGGATCAGCGCGCGGAACAGCTCCTTCGCATAGTCGGTATCGGAGATCAGGTTCAGATCGAGAAAGATCAACTTCCTCGGACGCATCTGCCGGATGTCGGCGATCACATCTCCGATCGGCTTCTGCAGCGGTCTTCCCCAGGCCGACGGGACGACGCAGAAGTCGCACTTGTGGATGCAGCCGCGCGTGGCCTCGATCGTGTGCAGCGTGACGTAGTCCTTCGCCGGCAGTAATTCGCGGCGGGGTATCGGCAGATTTGCGAGCTTCAGGTCCGGCGATTGGTCGTAGCGGCGCTGCATCCGCCCGGCCTTCAGGTCCCGCAGCAGGCGTGGCCAGCTCTCCTCGGCATAACCGACGACGAGCGCATCGCAGTGTTGTTGCGCCTCTTCGGGGACGAGCGTGGCGTGAACACCGCCGATGGCGATCTTGACGCCGCGCGCGCGAAATTTTGCAGCGAGCTCGTATCCGCGCGGCGCGGTGCCGGTGATGATGCTGATCGCGGCGAGATCGACGTCGCGATCGAGGTCGAGATCGCGGATGCCTTCATCCATCAGGATGACCTCGGCGTCGATCTCGGGAGGAACGAGCGAGGCGAGCGTGGTGAGCGTCAGCGGCGCGTAACGCAGCGACTTCTTCCAGATCCCGCTGCGATGCCGGTAAAGCGGACCGCGTGGGGAGATGAGGGCGATGCGCAGCTTCCCGTCTCCAGTTGCCATGATCACCTCTTGTGAGCCGGTGCCGAGAAGCGTACCATACCGCACGGTATGGATCAATACCGACCGGTACGGTATGAGCGCCTGCATGCCGCCAACTGGGAAGAGGCCGCGCTGGAGACGGTCGCCGCCTCAGGCCTCCGCACGCTGACCATTCCCGCCCTGGCCGAGTCTCTCGGCGTGACCAAGGGCAGCTTCTACTGGCATTTCGACAGCATCGACTCCCTGATTGCGTCGGCGCTGCGGCGATGGGAGGCGGCCGATCGCGAGACGCTCGACGAGCTGGCGAAGATCTCCGATCCGGCGCGACGTCTGCGGTCGGCATTCGAGGAAGCAATCCGGCTCGAGAGATCGCAGGCCTTGTACGTCACGCTCACCGCCACGTCGGCGGATCCGGCCGTGGCCCAGGTTCTCCGCCGCGTTTCGCAGCGCCGCATCCGTTTCCTCGCTGCTGCCTATCGCGAACTTGGATTCGCGCCGGCGGGAGCGAAGGAGCGGGCGCTGCTCGCGTACACCGCGTACCTCGGGATGATTCATCTGCGACGTCAGTCGATCGAAGGCGTGCGCACCGGCCGCGAGCTGCAGGCCTACGTCGCCCATGCCGAACGCACGCTGATTCCCAAACGACGGAGATCGCCATGACCGAGGGCGCTGCGCTGCCGATTCCGAATCGCCTGAATATCGTCCTGGCGTTTCTGTCGGCTTCTGCGGCATGCGCGCTGCTCGATCTCGTCGCGCACAGCGAGGACATCGCCCTCCGGATCGCCGGAGCGGTGGCCTTCTCATACGTGGGCAACACGATCTTCTCGCTGCTGCACGAATCCGTTCACGGGGTGTTTCACGATTCTACGCGCGTCAACCGCTTCTTCGGGCGCTGGCTCGCCGCTTTCTTCCCGACTTCGTTCACCCTCCAGCGCCTGTTCCACCTCGGCCATCACGCCAGAAATCGATCGCGCGCGGAACGTTTCGACTATCTGTGCCCCGGCGACAACGCATTCCTGAAGAACATCCAGTGGTACGGCATCCTCACCGGCTTCTACTGGTTTCTGCCGCCGCTCTCCTGCCTGCTCTACCTGGTCGCGCCTTCGCTGTTCTCGTCGGATCTCATCCAGAGCGACGATGCGAAATGGAGCCGGCAATCGGGAACGGACGCGATGGTCGCGGAGGTCGAGCGCCTTCCGCGCGGCATGGTGCGAGCGGAGATCGTCTTCGCGATCGCCTGGCAGACCGCACTCTTCCTGATGCTCGATCTGAACTGGACGGCGTGGGCGCTTTGCTACGGCGCCTTCGCGATCAACTGGAGCTCGCTGCAGTACGCCGATCACGCCTGGTCGCCGCTCGACGTCACGCGCGGTGCCTGGAACCTGCGCGTCAATCCGGTCGTGCAGTTTCTCTTCCTCAACTATCACCACCATCGCGCCCATCATGAGAATCCGAAGATCCCGTGGATTCATCTGCCGCGTTTCGTCGACCGGGCAGAGCCGCGGCCGTCGTTCCTGCGGATGTATCTGAGGATGTGGCGTGGTCCGCGCCCCCTGCCGGAGAAATCGTGAACGAGCGATTCCTGGCCTGGCCGGGATGGAGGCATGTCGCGTACACGGCGTTGCTTTCGGCGCTGATCGATGTCTTGTTCGTCGCCGTGTATTTCGGCGCGGACTTCGTCACCGGCCGCCGCGTGAGCCATCTGCATCTGTTCCTGCCGCAGGAGCTGGCGATCCCGCTCTGGCCGTCGATGATCGTCGTCTACGACTCGCTGTACCTCGTTCTTCTGATCGCGCCGTTCGTCATCCGAACGCGCCAGCGCGTGAATGAGCTGGCGCTGGGCATCTCGACCGCGATCGTCGTGGCCGGCGCGGTTTTTCTGCTCGTTCCCGCGGAGCTCGGATTCGCTCCTTCGGTTGTGAGCGGTCCTTTGAAGCAGCTGTTCGAAGCCTCGGACCGGCTCAATCTCGATTACAACCTCGTCCCTTCACTTCACGTGGCGCTCGCCGTGATCTGCCTCGGTCATTACCAGGCCGGCAAATCGCGTCTCGTGCGGATCGCGCTCGCGATGTGGGGATGCGCGCTCGTGCTCTCGACTCTGCTGACGCACCAGCATCACGTGCTCGACGCCGTGACGGGCGCCGCGCTCGCCTGGGGCGTGCTCCGGCTGACGGATTCGGTTCCTCTGCTCTTTGCGAGGAGGCAAATGCATGCGGAATGAAATGGACCTTGCCCTTCCTCTGTATCCGGCGTCCTGGTACCTGTTCGGCGAATCGCGCGACATGGGCCAGCGTCCGGTGATCAGAAACATGTTCGGGCGCGACATCGTCGTGTTCCGCACCGAAAGCGGCAGGCTCGCCGCGATGGATGCGCGCTGCTCGCACTTCGCCGCGAACCTCGCCAATGGGCGTGTGGTGGGCGAGACGCTTCAGTGCCCGTACCACGGCTGGCGTTACGGCCGCGACGGAACCTGCGTCGAGATTCCGTCCGGATGTCCGATCCCGGAGTTCGCCAGGCAGAAGACGTACGCGGTCGAGGAGCGACACGGATACCTGTTTGTCTTCAACGGTCCCACGCCGGCGTTTTCGTTGCCGTGGTTCGATGGCGTCGAGCCCGGCGCTCTCTCGGCGAGCCGATCGTTCGAGTTCACCGCGGAATGCTTCTGGCCGTGCGTCACCGGCCACGCCTTCGATCTGCAGCACTTCCTTTACGTTCATGATCGCCGGCTGCTCGAACCGCCGCTCATTGACACGCCGGCACCGCATGTGCGCCGCAACCGGTATCGCGCGGAGATCGTCGCGAAAAACTGGCGAGACAAGGTGCTGACCGTCGTCGGGGGCAGGGAGGTCAGCGCGTCGCTCGTCATCTACGGCGGCACGTTCGCGCTGATCACTGCGCATTTCCAGAAATTCACCAGCCGCTTCATGATGATCATGCGGCCGATCAGCCGGCGCGAAACCCTGTGCGAGGGGATCGCGTACGGCGCCGGTTCGTCGCGGCTCGAGCTGGAATTACGGCGCTTCTTCACCCAGGCCTACCTCATCGAGGAGAACCGGTCCCTCGGCAGAACGGTGCCGGTGACCGATCGCTTCGTCGAAAGCGATGCCCCACTCAAGGACTATTTCGATTTCCTGGCGGGACTCTGCGGAGCAGGAGAGACGGTATGAAGATGATGAAGACTCTTTCCCTGGTGCTCTTTGTCAGCGCGCTTCCGGCAATCGCGCAAACGGCGGCCGAACCGCATCACGAGATTCATCAGGCGCTGCGCGATTTGCGGGGCCGGCTGCTCGTGGCCATGAACAAGAACGACATCGACGGCATCCTTCGCGAGCTGCATCCGAACGTCATCGTGACGTGGCAGAACGCCGAGGTGAGTCGCGGGCCGCAGGGTGTGCGCGCGTACCTCGAGCGCATGACCAAGTCGCCGAACCACGTCGTCCTCGGTTATCACGCCGATCTCAACGTCGACGAGCTGACGACGCTGTACGGAGAAAACACCGGCGTCGCCTACGGCAGCTCCGTCGAACAGTTCGATCTGCGCGGCGGACAGAAGTTCACGCTTCGCGGACGGTGGAGCGCGACGCTCGTCAACGAGAACGGCCGGTGGCTGATTGCGAGCGTGCACGCCTCGTCGAACCTGTTCGACAATCCGCTGCTCGACTCCACGAAAAAGGCCATGTACATCGCCGTTCCGGTCGCGGCCCTGATCGCCCTGCTCATCGGCCTCTTTCTCGGAAGGCGGACTGCGAGAACGGCGTGACGCCCGAGATCGTCGACAGCATCTGCGCGCGTGAAGGCATCGACGCCGCCACGCGACAGCTGTACGAGTTCATTCGCGACTGGCACGGCCAGTTCATCCGCTCCGTCGATTCGACGACGAGGCGCAGGCTGCGGCCGGAGACGGTAGTGGCGATCGTCCCGGCCGCGCTTTACAAGGAATACCGCCGTTCCGGCGCGGATGGCCGCCGCGTTCGCGAAGCCGCGGAGCGCCTTGGCGTCACCGTGGAAACCGTCCCGCTCGCGCCGGCGGGAACGCTCGAGGGAAACGCCGCGATCCTCGTCGACTGGCTGCGGAACTGCCCGCACCCGAACGTGATCCTCGTGTCGCTGAGCAAAGGAAGCTCCGACATCAAACGCGCGCTCATGACCGATGCCGAAGCATTCGAAAACGTGTCGGCGTGGATCAGCGTCGGCGGACTGCTGAACGGGACGCCGCTCGCGCAATGGATCCTTTCCAATCAGCGATTCCCGCGGACATTTCGCGCGTTGAACCGGATTCGAGGCGTCGACTTCGGATTCATCGCCGAGGTGGATCGGAGGGTGGGGGGCCCGTTGGATTTCGAGGTCACGCTGCCCGAGCACCTCAAGCTCATTCATGTTCTCGGGTTTCCGCTGCTCGAGCACGCCACCAACTGGCTGACGCGAATCCTGTATCGCCAGCTCGCCGCTGACGGTCCCAATGACGCGTTCATGTTGCTCAAGGACGCGCTGCGCTGGCCGGGCGCCATCTATCCGGTCTGGGGTGCCGATCATTACTTCCGAACCAGCGAGGATCCCGGGCCGCTGCTCGAGAGGCTGCTGACCGTCGCCGCCTCGGGTTGATCTACGAGACCGCGTCAAGAGGGTCTCGCGGCTGCTGTCCTTCCTCCGTTACGATGCACGCGTTACGATGCACGCATGGCTGACACGGGAAAGCTGATCCTCCGGCTCGCCGTCGCCATTCTGCTCGGCTTTCACGGGCTCTCGAAACTCCAGAAAGGCATTGCCTGGATGGCCGGCCCTCTTCATGCGCACCACCTTCCGTTCGCGATCGGCTACGGCGTGTACCTCGCCGAAGTTCTTGCGCCGATCCTGCTGATCGTGGGCATCTTCACCAGACCGGCGGCCCTGGTGATCGCGTTCGAATTGTGCGTGGCTCTGTTCCTGGTCGTGGGCGTGAAGACTTTCACGATCACGCAACAGACCGGCGCGCTCGGCGGGGAACTGCAATTCCTCTACATCGCCGCGGCGCTGGCCATCGTCTTTCTCGGCAGCGGCAGGTTCGCTCTGTCGAAGGGTCAGGGGCGCTGGGACTAGTGGCCTGTATTGGCTGGATTGGTATCACCTGGCTTGGTCTCGACGCCGTGAGCTTCGTTGCGCCTCCTCAGCATAGTCACCCCTATGCCTGCGTCGGCGCGCCTCGCTCACGTCGCCGATACCGGCGCCATCTGGTACCAATCCAGCCGATACAGGCCACTAGGGAAGCTCTGAACTAGTCGTTGGTCACGTCATCCTGAGCCGCGAAGACGGCGAAGGATCTCGAAATGGCAGACGTTTTCGCATCCTGAGATCCTTCGTCGCGCTTCGCCGGCTCGGGATGACGACTTGTTCAGAGCTTCCCTGGCCTCGTTGTACCGGCTCCGCCGAGGCGCCATGGAGCCGGCCGCCCACCCACGCGCAAGGCATGGAGACCACGATCAGGCTGACCGGATACCAGTGCGGTCCGAGGCCGAGGTTCCACGTCGCGATGGCGCCGATGGTGCTCAGGGCGACGCCGATGGCGCCGAGCGCCAGCGCGTGCCCCATGGGGTGATCGGGCGCGAGCCGCGCGGTGAGGTAGCAACCGCCAATCGAGATCACCACGCGATAGGCCGTCGCCAGCAGGGCGAGCCCGTCGCCGATCGGCTCCTTCCATGGCGGATAGACGCCGGTCGCATGCAGCACGACGTCGACTGCTGAGGTGACCACGAAAATGGCGAGAAGGCCGGCGAGTACGGCTCCGACCTGGCGGAATTCGAGGTTTTTCATCGTATCGTTCTCCTGACTACCCAACACGTCGAATCACGACCCCGCGAATCGACACGGGGAATGAAGATTCTCTTGGAAAGGCAGGAGGTGCCTGTGAAACGAGCCGTCATTCTGATCGCCATGATCGCCTGGATCGCCCTTTCTCTGACCGCTGCAGCGACCCCCGCTACGCCGGTTACGCCGGCAGACTGCAAGGCCGAGACGTGTGCGCTCGTCTCGGCGTGGATGAGTCCCGACCAGTCCCCCGCGAGCGCGGCGCTGGTGGTCACGCTCCAGAAGATCGACGCCAGCCTCGGCCAGCAGTTCGATCAGCAGCAGGTCAACGGAATCGTGCTGAACAACGCCGGTCCCACCACGCTGCCGAATGCAAACGATCTGGTCTACTCCACGCTGTTGGGGAAGCCGTACTTTGCCAGTGACCCGCGAGGGGTTCCTGTGAATTCCGCGTTCAACTACGCAATGCACGCCAGCGCGGCGGATCACCCGCACGTGCTGCCCAGCCCATCGTGGAGCGGCAGGCAAAGTGATCAGGCCGCCTATGCGCGGTATGTCAATACGGTGCTTGCCGCTCAGTCCTTCGGCGCCAATGTGTTGAGCAATCACGCTTCCTCGGATACGGCGACATTGAGCCCGGCATTGCGCGAGTTGCTCAGCGAGGCGAGCGATCCGAACGCGGCAGCCGCGGTGGCGTCCGAGGACATCGGCGTGGTGGTGCGTCAGCTGTTGCTGGTGGAGCGGCAGAACCTCGTGTTGCTCAGCCAGCTCGTGCAGACCGAAAAGCAGCTTCTGGCGGCGCAAGCGATCACGAACGCGCTTCTGATCTCGACAAGCCCGGTCGAGACTCAGCTTCTCGAGAAAGCGACGGGAGCGGCACCCTGACCGGTCGTTGACGAATTCGACACCGAACGATGTTCGTCGACGAACATCGACTGTCCGGGCCTTCCGGCAGAATGTGCGGGCCATGATGAACACCTCAGTGGTGGAGCTCGACCGTCATCAAGAGTGTGTCGCCTTGAGCGATCTTGTCCGCTCCACGGTTGACGCCTCCGGCGGCGGACGGTTTCGCGTGAAGGTCCTCAAACGGCAGATGCGGTTCTGGTTGCCGAGCGATCGCTTCACGCGCATGTTCTTCCTCGAGCGAGGACATCTCACTCTTCTCAGGGCTTCGCGATCCGGCCGTGAAACCGCGCTTCACACGATCACGGCGGGGGAATGGTTCGGCGAGTTCTGTTTCTGCGACGAAGGCCGCAAGCCTCACCCGGAGATCGCTGCTCGTGCCGACGAGGACTGCCTGATTCACGAGGTCGAGTCGGCGAAGTTCTTCGAGCACTTGAACGGGAATGCGGCCGCACTCAAGGGATTCGTCCGGGTCGTTTGCCGGCAACTCGCGGAGGTCGATCGAAGAGTCGAGATCCTGGCGCGACGCGGCGCTGAAGAGCGCATCTGCGCGCTCCTGCTGGAGCTGGCGGAGACGAAAGGGAGTCCGAGTCAGGCTGGATCGAAGTGGCGCAGCGTTTCGGTCACCCACACCGAGATCGCGGCGATGACGGCAATGAACCGGCCGAATGTGACCGTGACGCTTGGAGCGCTCAGGAGGAAGGGATTCATCCGCTATGAGCGCAATCGACCGATCCTCGTCGACTGCCCGAAGGTCAACCAATACGTCGACGGGCTCGACGAGAAAGATTGAGGAGAGATGACAATGACCACATGGACTTCGACGCCGGGAGCTCGCTCACGAATGGCGGCGATGACGCTCGAGCGAATCGGAGTCTTCGTTCTACGGTACTCGCTCGTATTTCTGCTGTTGTTCTTTGGCGCGCTGAAATGGACGGCAGCAGAAGCTCAAGGCATCAAGCCGCTGATCGCAAACAGCCCGCTGTTCGCCTGGATGTTGAGGGTCTTCAGTGTGCAGGGTGCGTCCGAAGCGATCGGCGTCGTCGAGCTGCTGATCGGCACAATGATCGCACTCCGGCCATGGGCGCCTCGCCTCACAGCCCTCGGCAGCATGGTCGCGGTGGGGATGTTTCTCGCCACCTTGAGCTTTCTCTTCACGACGCCGCATGTGGGAGAGGCAGCGCCGTTTCTTCTCAAGGATCTGACGCTGTTGGGCGTCGCGCTCTGGAGTGCCGGAGAAGCTCTGGACGCTTGAGAAGTCATGGCTTCTCCGGTTCGGGCTTCGGATCCTGCGGTGCGCCCCGGCCCCAGCGACTGCGAAGCGCTTCCCGCAACACCTCCCGATCCTCTGGTGACATTTGCCCGAGGCGTTCGGACACTCGCCGGCGCGCTCTGCTGGAGGCGGCGTTCATCGTACCCAATCCGCCAAAGAGAATCCGGCAGAGGGCAAGCAGACCGAGAGCCTGCCAGAACGTCACTTGCCGCCATCCAAACAATGGAGGCAAGAGCCAGTTCCACAAATGCATCACCAATTCGCCGCCGATCCAGGCGAATAGCGCCATGCCCGCGATCGCCAGCGGGGCCATCCACAACATCTTTCTCTTTCTCAAGTTGTGCTCCTCACTTATTCCTGAATTCGTAGTAAATGCTCTGCAATCGTTCGCGCAGATGAAGCACTGCGTAGCGCTTGCGCGAGAGCAGGGTGTTGACGTTCACCCCGTTCTCTGCGGACAGCTCTTTGAAGCTTCGCCCCTCCAGCTCGTGCGCGATAAAGACGTCACGCTGCTCGTCCGGCAATTCGCCGAGCGCGATCTCCAGCTCGTCGAGAAGCACGTGGCGGATGTAGACCGCTTCCGGTCCGGCTTCGGGCGAGGGCAGCAGGTCTTCGATCTGCAGCACCTGGCCGTCTTCGTCAACGACCGCCGTGTCGCTGAAGGTCTCCGGCTTGTTCTTCCGGAACAGGTCCGTGATCCGATTGCGCGCGACGCGAAAAAGCCAGCCGGCCATGTGGTCAATCGGCATCAACAGGCGATTCGCTTCGACGAGCTCGTAAAAGACTTCCTGCAAGATATCCTCGACATCTGAGGGATCGGGCACGCGGCGCCGGATGAAGTTGAGCAGCCGCGGTCGCGCCTCCGCGATGCTTTCGGAAAGCTGGCGGTCTTGCTCACTCATCGCCTGATCGCTGACGGTTATCCCTCCGTCCGTGCCGCTTGTTTCCTGATTGAGTTCATGTCACCTGTCCTCGCGCGATTCGGGCACTCCCGCCGAGCCAACCGGGCGTCGAGCGTTCACACCCATCACCAGGAGACGGATAGGAAGCGAAAATATTTTAGGCGGAGGGCTTGAGCCCGACCAGATCGCCGGCCGTTCGCAAACGGTTGCGTCACAGACGCAGCGCTAAGGAACCTCTACGCAAGTCGTCATCCTGAGCCGCGAAGACGGCGAAGGATCTCGAAATGGCAGGCGTTCTCGCATCCTGAGATCCTTCGCCGTCTTCGCGGCTCAGGATGACGTGAACAACGACTTGCGCAGAGGTTCTAACGTCTCATCCTCGATCTTCGGTCGGAAAAGTGTGACTCGCATCACGAGAACACGAAGCGCCTGCGTAAACCTCTTGTGCCCGTCGCGTGTCATTCGTAATGCGCGACTGGCCGATGTGACAGCGTCCAACCTAGAATCGCATCGCGTCGAACGGTAAGGATCGTCGGTCTTTTCAACCCCCCGTCCCCATCACAGCGTAACAGCCAATCGAACCACGACCAGGCAAAGCCAGGAACAAGGAGGAAGGTTCTGGTATGGACAGTCGGCCCATGCGCGGTTTAGGAGTGCCGGCCCGCCGAGCTGTGCTTGGCTTGCTGATCGTGCTTGCCTTGCCGGCCACAGCGGCACTGCACGCTGCGGCGAGAATGGCCGAAAGTCTTTCGGTGACCGCGACGTCAGCGGCGGATCCGAGCAAGAGTGCGCCGGTTCCGGTTCAGGCCAATGACACCCAGACCTTGCCGCCTGTGCCCCGCATGTTCGACGGCGCCTATGTCGCGATTCAGAGTCCCGTATCGGGAATGCATTTCACCGCTCCGGCGACGATTCGGATGTACGCCGATCCGTTCGACGCCGGCGCGGATGATCCGGACGCCCTTACGGTGACCTTCCTGATGAACGGACTATCCGTCGGGACGTACACCGGAGACGCCTCGCGCAACGGATATTTCCCATTCACAGTGAGCAATGTTGCTGCCGGGACGTACACAATTACGGCGCGGATCACGACAACGGCGAACAGCACAGTGACCAGTGCGCCGGTGACGGTCTTTGTCGACAATCCGCCGGCGTCGACCGGCCCGGTCTTCAACCTGGCTTCAGACGTCGTGCTGTCGGGATCGCAGAACGCGAGCTACGCGGGAACTCCGGGCAATCGCTGCACGATCAACGGCAACGGCTTTCAGATTCGCTCGACAGGCACATTCACTGGTTCGTTGAACATCACAAACTGCGTTGTCCGAGGCCTCGGCACAGCGACGAATCCTGCGATCGATGTGACGGTCAGCGGTTCGGGCTCCATTCAATTGACCGGGAATGTGTTTGACACGTTCGGAACGGTCTCTATCGGAACAAACGATCAGGCGCAGGCAGCGGTCCGCAACAACGAGTTCCGGGAGAACACGCTCGTTCCCGTGACTCCGCTTCCGACGGAATACGCCTCGGAGACTCTGCCGGTGTTCCAGGCGACGGGCAACTCCTCGGTGCAGAAATTGTTTCAGGGAAACAACGTCGGGCTGTCGACCGTCGTTTTCACCAACACGCAGAACTGGCTGATCGGCGGGAACACGGACGCGGAGAGCAACGTGCTGATGGGGGTACGGTGCGGCTTCACGATCAACGCATCGACGAACATGGTTCTGCGCGGCAACTACAGCCAGCACAACTATCCGCACCGGTTCTCACAGGGTCTGAACTTCGAATTGCAGGGCGATGGGTTCCTTGCGGAGCACAATGTCATCCGCAGCTCGTCCTGGCCCGTTCGGGGGATGGGTGGTGAGCTTCGTTACAACCTGATTGACGCCAGCGGCAATACCGACCAGGTCTTCCAGGCGCCGGCGAGCAACGTGAACATCCACCACAACATTTTCATATTCACCGTCAGCCAGACGTTTTTCAGCCCCTCGGCCGGTCTGAGCGTGATCTACAACGCGGACCACGTCCAATTCCACAACAACACGATGGACGGCGGCGGCACATTCATGACGTTCTACGGAAGTCCGATTTCGGTCGAGGACGGATCGTTCATTGGAAGTCTGCGGAACGATGTCTTTTATAACTTCGCGACACAGACCGGACCGATTGTGTCGGGCTCAATCGGAGAACCGACGAGTCCGCCGCCGCAACGGCTCCGGTATGCGGACTACAACGATTTCTTCAACCCCGACGCGTCAGATCAGACGAACTATGGATTGAGTGTCTTTGGAGTCGCACCGGGAGCGGCCGGCTATGGCATGCACGATGTGGGCGGCTTCAATGGTCATGTGAACCCGAAGTTCACACAGCCGACCGCCATTCCATTTCCCTTCGCGCCCGAGGAGATCTGGACCCGCAGCAAGAAGGTCTCCGACGTCCTGACGGCATACCGTTTGATGTACACGCCTGCCGCGGGCAGTCCGCTCATCGGCGCTGGAGATCCGCAGGACGGTCTTGGAGGCAATGTCGGAGCTGTTGGCAACGGCGAGGCTGCCGACCAGTTTGGCCGCTTCAGTACAGCCACGCCGGGAACGCCCGTCGGGCTGGTCGCGACCGCGACCGGCTCGAGCTCCGTCGCAATCTCGTGGAATCCAGTGAGTGGCCAGGGGATCCAGGGGTACGTTGTCCGGCGCCGCGGCTCGCGCAACGGTTCCTGGACGCAGTTGCCGCTGACCGCGGCAACGTCATTAGTGGACAACGCCGTTGCCGCGAACGCTGCATACGAGTATGAGGTGCAGGCAGTCGATACGTCGAACAACGCCTCCGCCTTCAGCGCGCCGGACGTGACAACGACCGTTGCGTTTTCAGACGATCCCCTGGTACCCGGCACGACAGCCGCGGCCGCACATGTCACCCAGCTGAGGAATGCCGTCGATGCGCTGCTTACGTTCGGGGGGCTGAGCACGGTTTCCTGGACTGACCCGGCGCCCGCCGGACTGCCGATTCGCGCGATCCACGTCGAGGAGCTCCGTTCGAATCTCACGACGGCGCTCACCACGCTCGGCTACACGGCACCGGTCTTCAGCGACGAGCCACTCCAGGCCGGCGTGACGCTCATCAAGCGAATCCACATCAGCGAACTCCGGAGTGCTGCGCGGTGAAGGCGGACGGACGAATCGCCGAGAGATCAGCCAGATTGGTGGAGGCGGCGGAGTCGAACTGTAGTGGGGCCTTGCAGAATGAGTAACTTACAGAAAAGGCGAAGCTCGCATTCCTCCCATTGGTCCTCAGACCCCCCGATCGGGTACAAAGCAGGTACGCGCAACGAGTGCGCGGCGTACAACGCGTTCCCATCGCCGGCAATCGAGTGCTGCTGGCGCGTATGACCGCACCCGAAAACCGATTGCGTGACGATCCGTATCGTCCATCCGTGCGTGCCACCATTACGGTATCGAACGCTAGCACGAGAGCACTCCTGGCCTTCTGCGTCGCACGCGGCGTGAATACCGAGCGGCTCGCGACGCGGACCGGTCCGCTGGAAGAGCGCGGCCGTCTCACCGCCGAACTGATGTTTGCCGTGTGGGACGAGGCGGAAAGAGAGACCGGCGACGAATTGATCGGCGTGCACGCCGCCGAGTTCGTCCCCATGGGCGCGTACGGGCCGCTGGACTACCTGATGATGAGCAGCTCCTCGGCCGCCGAATCATTCGCCGCCATCGCGCGCCATTTTCATCTGGGGAATGGCGGAGCGGAACTCCGGCTGCACAACCTCCGGCGAGCGACCGCCCTGCAGTTGCATGCACTGCGAACACCGCCGGAGCACCTCCCGCGGTCGGTCCAATATACGTTCGCCGTGTTGTTGTTACGATCGCATTTAGCGACAGGAGTGGCGTGGCGGCCGCGCGAGGTGCACTTCACTTTTGCTCAACCGGCTGATCCTTCCGAGCTCGAGCGCATCTTCGCGGCACCCCTTCGCTTTGAGCAGCCAATCGATCAGGTGATCGTGGATGACAGCGCGCTCCACCTGCCGCACCGCAGCGCGGATCCCGTACTGCACGAGGAGCTCAAAGAGGAGGTCGGCCGCGCGACGGCCGCCTTGGATGCGGAAAGGTTCAGGGAGGAATGTCGCGCCGCGGTCGAGGAGGCGTTGCGTCGCGGCGATCCCAGTGTTCGTTTCGTCGCTGCCGGACTCGCGGTGAGCCCTCGGACACTGCAACGAAGACTGAATGCCGGTGGTTTCTCGTATCGAAGCGTTCTCGATTCCGTTCGCCGCGAGAAAAGCATCGCGGCACTGGAGCGTGGCGACCACGTTGCCGATCTCGCTCAGGCGCTCGGATTCACGGAGCAGCGGGTCTTCTATCGGGCTTTTCGGCGCTGGACTGGAGCGACTCCCGTAAGGTTCATCACCTCGCGAGCTCGGCATCCCGAAGATTGGCGCAAATAGTCACTGCCATCCGGTGATCGCATTCCTATCATCGCCGAACATGCGGCGCTCTCTTCTGCTTTGCGTCTTCGTGCTGCTTTTCGCCGGTGCCTCCGCCCCGCAGAACGACCGCCCAACAGCAATCACCGACGTCACGTTGATCGATGGCAGCGGCGCGCCGGCGGCACGGCATGTCACGTTGATCATCGCGCACGGACGAATCCGGGCAATCGGGGATGCCTCGACTCTGCCGATCCCGCGCGGCGCACGCGTCATTGAAGGGCGAGACAGATTCCTCATACCCGGTCTGTTTGACGCGCACGTGCACCTGTCGAAGCTGGGTCCGAGCGCGCTGGAGATCTTCATCGCGAACGGCGTCACTAGCGTTCGAGACATGGGAAGCGACATCGATGAAGTGAATCGCTGGCGCGACGAGATCGAGGCGGGAAAACGCATCGGCCCGAGGATCAAGACGTCCGGCCCGATGCTGGAAAGCCCGGCGAAGGTGAAGGAGCTGCTCGAGGAACATACCGTCGAGCGTGTCGCGGCGCTCCGCCGAGCGGTCGGCACACCGGACGAAGCGATGAAGGTCGTTGCTTTGCTGAAGCAACAGTGGGCGGACTACATCAAGGTTCGGACCTTCGCCTCCAGAGAAACGTACTTTGCGATCGCTGAGGCGGCGCGAAATGCAGGGCTGCCGCTCGTGGGACACGCCTACGAGCTGTCTCCGGAAGACATCCTTCGCTCCGGCCAGCGCAGCATCGAGCACTTCATCGGTCCGGCTTTCCTCCAGGAGGACCAAGCGGCCCGGCGAGAGCAGTTCAGAAAGCTCGCCGCGGCCGGCGTCGTCACAGTTCCGACGCTCGTCGTCGGTCGAGACTCGGTTTTCGTTCCGGTCTGGCGCGCCGATGCGATCGTCAAAGACCCGACCGGGACGATCGACCCGCATCGCAAGTACGTTTCCGAGAGCCTGCTGCGAGACTGGAAGGAACAGGTCGATGAGCGGCGTCAACCGGGTGGTCCGGACTGGGAGAGCCTCGTACGAGTCATCTATCGCAATGAGCGCGAGATGCATCAGGAAGGCATCCGCGTTCTTGCCGGCACGGACACCGCTGTCGCGCTCGTCTATCCGGGATTCAGTCTTCACGACGAGCTGGAGCAACTCGTCGACGTGCTCGGTTTCACGCCGATGGAGTCACTCCTCAGTGCCACGGAATATCCCGCGGAATTCCTCGGCTTGCGGGACCGCGTCGGAACGATTGCGGTCGGGAAAGACGCAGACCTGGTTCTGCTCGATGCCAATCCGCTCGAAAGCATCTCGAATACGCGGCGGATCGCGGCGGTCTGTACGCGCGGGCGATGCTATGACCGAACGGCGCTCGATCGTCTACTCGCACACGCCGAGCTGGAGGTGAAACGTCGATGAACCGGTTCAACGCCTTCGCCCTGGGCCTCCTCCTGTGCGCTCACGCCTTCCCAGCGGAACAGCCTTCGCTTCCTCTAGCCATCGCTCATATCACGATCGTCGACACGCTACGCGGAACCGTGCAGCCGGACTCTACGGTTGTCATACGCCAGAACAAGATCGAGAGAGTCGGCACTGACGCGCCTCCCGCCGATGCGCTGATCGTCGACGGCAGCGGAAAGTTTCTGATCCCCGGCCTGTGGGACATGCATGTGCATCTCGGCTACACGACATCGAGCGCTCTTCCCCTTTTCGTCGCGAACGGGATCACGACCGTGCGCGACATGGGCGGATCACTCGCCGAGCTCGATGCCTGGCGGACGAAGATCGGCGCCGGTCTGCTCACCGGTCCGCGCATTCTCCGCGTGGGGCCCATGCTCAATGGCCAGAAATTCAATCCGTATCAAATGGTGCCCGGGAACCCCGACGAGACCCGCGGCGTCGCTCGAGCGTTGAAAGAAGTCGGCGTGGACTTCATCAAGATTCATCGCCGCCTTCCTCGCGACTCCTTTTTCGCGCTGCTCGATGAAGCGAAGCGCCTCGGCATTGCCGTCGTCGGGCACATCCCGATGACGGTCACGCCCGAGGAGGCTTCCGACGCAGGTCAGGTCACGATCGAGCACACGGAGACGCTGTTCGAGGGCATGTTCTCCACTGGATTGAAGGAGGGAGAGTTGCCGGCTGCGATCCGGCGATTTCGCTCGGGCGATGCGGACAGGCTGTTTGCCCGATTCGTTAGAAATCACACCGCGGTAACACCGACACTCGCGCCGTTTCGATCGCTGATCGACGCCTCCGATCCGGGCTCTACTCCCGACCCGCGAATGCGATACGTGGCGGCATCGATGAGGAAGGCGTTTCAGCAGCCGCCCGTTTCCCTGGCCGAGCTCCACAATATGAAAGAGCAGTTCGTCGAGTATTGCGAAGTGGTCCGCCAAATGAACCGCGACGGCGTAACGCTACTGGCCGGCACCGACTCCGCCGGACCGCGCGTTCCTGCATTCAGCCTGCACCATGAACTTGCTCTTCTCGTCGATTGCGGCCTCACGCCGCTGCAGGCGCTTCAGGCGGCAACGCTGACTCCGGCGACGGTCACCGGACACGACGACTTCGGCACGGTTGCAGGGGGCAAGACCGCTGATCTCGTAATCCTCGACGCAAATCCACTGCAGGACATTCACAATACGGAGCGGATCGCGGCGGTGATCCTCGACGGGAAGCTGCTCCGCCGCTCAGACCTCGATTCGCTGCTCCGGCAAGCCGAGGAGTTGGCGAAGAGGAATTGAGCATTGATGGAGGACGCGGTTTCTCGCGTGTAAATGGGGGCAGGTCACCCCCATATTCATTCCTTTCATGAAATGCCCCAAGAAACTAGAACTAGAACATTTACATCGGGTTAGTCTCGTGTGACTGGACGATCACGTTTCGTATCGCGGCTGATGGTGCATACGTTCAGCTCAAAGGTAGGAGGAGGTTGTTAACGGCGTGAGCACGATTCTGCGCAACGACCACTCAATAACGGCTCAGGTGCGACGCGGGCGATCCGCGTTATAGCCGGACACAGGACGGCTCGAAGCGCCAAAGCGCGCCGCGTGGTGCCGTACACGTGATACGCGCCCGTGAGCTTCGGAGGCGAACGGGTCGAACACATGAGCCGTGTCGCCGAGGCCCGCGAGGAGGACGACGGGTCTGCCGGAACCGCCCCAATCGAGCACTTCGAGTCTGACATCTTGAGCGACGGGGATCAGTCGGACGATATGCGAAACGTGCCGGCTCGAAACTGATCCCCAATCCAGATACACGCCAATGCCGACGAAAACGGTGCAATCTGCGCTTGATCGCGTCGTTGGGCGTACAGAGCAGTCTCACGAAGATGCTTCCGCTTCGCGCAGCATGGACCTTCTACTTCGGCGTGAGGGTCACTCGAAGCGCTTCGGTCCAGCTCTTCCCGCCGTCCTTCGTCACATCCAGGTCCATGCGGAGTTTCCCGCTGTCGAGCGGCCGCAGCGTCAGCCGGTTGCCGATGGCGTTCGTGAACGAGAGCGGCTGGTCGGACGCCTGTTCGAATACGTCGAGCATGCCGGTGAGGTCGTCGAGGAGGGCCATCCGGTACCGCTTGTTGAGGGCGTCGTATGACCAGATCATCTGCAGTCCGCTGGGACGCGGTTCGCCGGGAAACTGAATTCGGGCGCGGTTCTCGACGAAGCGCCCCGCGAGGATCTCCCGGCCGCTGACCTCCACGGCTTGAGACCACCACTCGCCGGTCTTGGGGCTGCGCTGTTCGACGACGCCGGTGAAATCGTTGGCGAGCACGGACAGACGCTTGAGCTCGGGTGCGGGCGCATCGAGACGTTCCGCGAATGCGGTGGCGGCGATCACGATGAACAGAAGGAGCAATGTCTTTGTCTTCATGTGCGGAGGATCGCGTCACGAGCAGGAAAGCGCGAGGGAAAACTTCCGAAGCGCAGGTCGTCACTCGGACGCTTCTCCGCGCCTCTCGGCTGAGCGAATCGACGTCTCGGACCGGCGCGCCGGGGAGACGAACAGGGCGGTGGTAGTGTTGTTGGCGGTGAACGTCACGATCCTTCTCGCCGCGCATTCATTGGCGCTCCTGGCGTGCGTGACGTTGCTGATTCTGGTGGCACGCCGCCGCGGGTCGGCACTGTTCCTGACCCTCTGCGCGACGGCCGGCCTCATTCATCTCGGCGAGATTCTCTTCCTCCTCGGAAATGTGCAGACGGCGGCCGGGATCGTGACGCATTTTGCGCTGACGTTGTTGTCGCCCCTGCTGGTGGCAGTCCTCGGGAAAGATGCCCGTCCGGTCTGGGTGGCGACGGTCGTGTCGATCGCCCTGACACTGATGTTGGGCGTGCGCGTCTGGCCGGCACCCGGAATCGTGCTGCTCGCCATCACGCTGGCGTATCTCATCGTCGATTCGCTGGTGCGGCGCCCGGCCGGTGTCGCCGCGCGCGGCATCGTCGCCTCTCTTTTCCTGATCGAAGTCTTCGTCGTGCTGATGGCCGCCGGCCTCCGTCCACTGTTTCCGCGGCCGGAATGGTGGCTGTACACAATCGGGCAAACGTCGACGGTCCCGCTGCTCCTGCTGCTGGCCACTGAGCACGAACGCCTGCCGCTGGCGGACACACTGATCCGGCGCGGCATCGCATCCGTGGCCGTGCTGACCTGGATCGTCGTGGCGGATCGATGGCTGCCGGGTGTCGTGGTGGCGTTCTGCGCGATCGCGGTCTGGTACGCGGCATCGCGTTTCGTGCGCGGACGACTGGTGCCGCAGAGGGTCGTCGATGCCGGTCTCGAGTCGCAGCGTCTGCTCGCGCGGCGGATGACGGAGGGCGAGCTGATCGACACGACCTGCGGCCTGCTCCGCGGCGCATTGGAATGCGACGTGGAGTTCGACGGGGAGGCGTTCCGATTCGGTGCGCGGCGTCGAGCGTTTTCGGCGGGCGAGCTTCGAATCGTCGAGGGTGTGCGCGACCAGCTCATGGCGGCGATCGAGTCCGAAAGGCGCCGGCGGCGCGAGTACGAGATGCGCGAGCTGGCGGCGCGCGCGGAGCTGTCTGCACTGCGCGCGCAAATCCAGCCGCACTTTCTCTTCAACGTGCTCAACACGCTGGCCGAACTGGTGCGGCAGAAGCCAAGCGCCGCAGAGGCGATGATCGAGCAGCTCGCCGACATCTTCCGTTACGCGCTGGCATCGACGCGGCGCGACCTGGTCCCCCTCGGCGAGGAGGTCGACTTCGTGCGCGCCTACCTGGCCATCGAACAGGCGCGCTTCGAGTCGCGCCTGCGCGTCGAGCTCGACGTGCCCGAGGAATGCCGCGGCGTGCGCATCCCTCCGATGACGTTGCAACCGCTCGTTGAGAATGCAATTCGCCACGGAATCGGCCGCTCGGTGAGCGGTGGAACGGTTTCGATCGCGGTGCATGGCCACGAGGACGGCGTGCGCATCGTCGTGGCCGATCGCTCAGGCGAAAAATCGCTCGCGGCGAGCAACGGCGAAGGCATCGGCCTGGAGAACGTTCGGGCCCGCCTGGAAGGCCTGGCCGGCGCGCGGCTCGACGTCACGGCCATCGCCGACGGCACGGCGGTCACAATCGAGGTGCCGTTGTGATGCTGACCACGCTGATCGTCGACGACGAACGGAACGCGCGCGCCCGGCTGGCGCGGTTGCTCCAGTCGGTGCCGGGGGTGGAGGTCATCGGCGAGGCGGCATCGGGGGCTGAAGCGATCGCAAAGATCCGGGGTCTCGCCCCGCGCCTGGTCCTGCTCGACATCGAAATGCCCGATCTGAACGGCATCGAGGTCGTGCGCTCGCTCGGCGCGGGCTCGCTGCCGTCCTTCATCTTCGTCACTGCGCACGAGGAGTACGCCGTCGATGCGTTCGATGTGCGCGCGGTCGACTACCTCCTCAAGCCGGTGCGTGTCGATCGGCTGCAGGAGGCCGTCCGCCGAGTCTCGGAGCCTGCGGGCCCGAGCGACACGCCGCGCGAGCCGCGGCGTGCGATGCCGTTCCGGCGCATCGTGGCGCGTGTGAAGGACGGCATCCGCATCATTCCCGTGACGCGGCTCGTCTCCGCGTCGGTCGAGGACAAGACGGTGTACGTCGAGACGCTCGACGGCCGCTTCGGTACCGATTACGACCTTACCCAACTCGAGCAGTCGCTCGACCCATCGAGCTTCGTTCGAGTGCACCGGCAGCACATCGCCGCTCTCGCTCACGTTCGCGAGCTGCATCCGCTGATCAACGGCGTCTGGCGCCTGGTCATGAACGACGGCCGCGAGATTCCCGTGAGCCGTTCGTTCGCGCCGGCACTCAAGGGGAGGCTGGAGCGGTGATGATGAGGCGAAGGCTCGCGCTGCTTGCCTAGAACACGAATCTCTTGCCTGATCTTGTCAGCGGCACGGCAACGCGCGCCGCAAGAGTCGTTCATGCGCAAGGACTCCCGTGATTGAGGCCGCGAAAGACGTCCGTTTACCCCTTCAGCGTCGAGATAAATTCCAGAATTTGAAGGAGATCGTTGGTGGAGGCGGCGGGAGTCGAACATTTTCAGTAAGCGGTTACATATCAGATACTTAGCTAGTTCCACTTTAGCCTCTACCCCTAATCGTACCCTACTCGGTAGCCGGTTCTGGCGTGCGTCAGGCATACTGTGGTGGGCGGGCTACGGTTTGAGTATCGCTCTCCTAATCCGTCATGAGCTTCGGACTTGTACGCGCCGCGTGGCATACTTCGTCCACTTGCACGCACCCACAGCAAAGGATCTGCGTTAATTGCCACGAGTCGCAGACTTCCGGATCGCTTCGTGTCAGGCGACCTTGTTCACGCCCGACGCGGAGGTCTCAACGTCGAACTTTCTGAGTCGCCTGCTCCCTCGGTGGCTAAATCGGTTCGACGGCGAGCCTGCTATCCTCCCGATCCCCGAAGGTCTACCGAAGGATGTACCGCGCGTTATTCTGCAGTCGCGCTCGACGAACTGGCGATGCGAGATCGCGTCGGCACGCGTAAACATCTTCTGGCGCGCCGCTGCGGAAGGAAACGAACGGCTCGAGCCAATCTTTGCTGAACTCACGCCGCTACTTATCGAGTACTTTGAATTCATCGACTCCCGTGTTGGCCGCCTTGCTGCCGTAATTAACAGATACGTCCGACATCCGGCTCCGGCTCGATTCTTGGCGTCGCACTTTTGCAAAGAGCGATGGATGGCGGCGCCGTTCAATCGACCCGAAAGCTTTGAGTTGCACGCGCACAAGGTGTTCCCGTTGGCTGGTCGGTTTCAGACGAATTCATGGGTACGAAATAAGACGGCGACCGTCACGATGGGAGCTGAGGAGCGCCCAGCGGTATTAGTAGAGCAAGACCTCAACACACTCGTCGAGGAGACCGCGACACGAGCTTTCAGCCCAGATGAGATAGCCGGCTTTTTCCAAGCAGTTGCGCGCGGCTTTGATGAGACGCTTACGCTTTACTACCCTGACGATCTGGCAGAGCAGGAAGATAGGACATTACATGCTGAACGTGCGGGCTGATGCCAAGCAGACGGCGGTGGAGAACTGCGGGCGACCGAACCTCCTCGGCACCTTCGAGGAGCCGTTTATCGGCGAAAGTGCAATCGCAAACGTTGTGGTGACGGAGTCAGATTCGTTGTCTGCGGCAGCTGTGGTTGCGCCGTTCAGGTGCTTGAGCGGCAAGTACCCTTCGTTCAAGGCAAGCCTGGTCATGAGGTCACCCGCTAGCATCTCGGTAATCTACGGAGGCCAGGCGAGCCGCGTGTTCGCCGTTTTTAGCTCCGCCTCGTGCGAGATTTATCGAACCGACGTATCGAACGCCAGGGGATTGTGCAGCGCGCCGTCCGAATCCTCTTCGACGACCGAAACATCGAAAATCTCAACTGCGATCGAAGCAGACCTTCGAGAGTCGCTCACCGGCTTGCGCTCACTCGTCGCAGCAATCACGCGGCGTGAGCTGTTGATGTCGAATGAGCAATTCGACCGAATCCTAAGAGAAGCCGCGCGGCATCAGGGTAAACTCGACGATGTCGATGGTTGGGCCGATCGGCTCGCGAACGACGCTGACCGATTGAACGACTAGGCAGGGATGCCTTTGCAAACCTGTCCCGAATGGGAATACGAGAATCATCCTCGACGAGCGGTTCTGCCGCAGCGGATCGCGGAGGTTCTTCGCGATCTCGGCGTAGGCAGGATCGACACGCTCGCCGTCGCGCGTGATTCGCGCGAAGTCCACCAGAGAATCTTCGTTGAGCTGACACCTCAAGGATTCGAGTACTACGCGGGTCACTATCGCGGCGAACTCTATTACTGCCTGCGGTCATACGAGGTTTCGATCCGCAGCGATCCACGCGTCGGTGCTCCGTCTCACGCTGTCGGTTGGCTGATGCGCGATCTTCGCGCGGAAGTAGAGGTTGGACTGAAGGCAATCGACGCGAACGTATCACTGAAAGTCGATGAGAAATTGCGCTACATCGTGGCACTAGCTTGCCACGTGTTCGAGCTTTCCCTTCGTGTTCACCCATACGCGAACGGCAATGGTCATGCCGCCCGATTTGTCGTGTGGAGCATGTTCCTGCGGTACGGTCATTGGCCGCGAAAATGGCCGATCGAGCCGCGCCCGCCCGACCCGCCGTACACCGATCTCATCACGCGATATCGAAGTGGAGACAAGCTCCCGTTCGAGCAGTACATGCTTACGACTCTCATCCCCTGACCAACGCAACACATTCGCGACGTTCAGACGGAAGGACCAAGGACAAAATGAGCGAGTGACCTCGACGCTTCCGATGCACATCATGGTGACGGCATGAATCACGATGCTCGAGTGCGGTTCATGGAAAGCTACTTCAGAGGCCGCGCGAAGCTCGATCGGTTCGAGAAGCCATCGCGTTTGCGATCGGCGGAGCGTGCGCGGTTCAGAAAAGCATGGCAGGCCATGAAGCACGTCATGGAGGGCGGCGCCGGCCAAATAGCCGACGGTGAACTGCGCACCCAGTATCTTGAAATGAACCATCGATTACTCGAGCGCGGACCCTCGGTCATGCCGACTCAGTTCAACGTTTTCGAGGCATTCCTTGGAGTCGACCAGCGGCTTGGAATTTACGCTTTGCGTCCAGAGCACGACCATCTGTTCTCCTGGTCCGACTTCATCGACTTTGTGACGAGCCGTGACTGCTCAGGCGAAGCGAGATCGTCGGTCTATCGGCTGAATTCTGAAGAGATCTACTCCTATAGCGTCTATGACGACCCACACGACCTCACATTCTCTACCGATGCGGCCCATGAATTCACGGTTGGCGGCATATCAATCATCCGACACGATGACGAGGTGACAGTGCTAGTCATTGGCGGTCAGGTCGCAGACCTCGAAGCCGAGACTGAAGGCGTGCGAAGTTACGACGTGTCGTTCACCGGCCGCGGCAAACGGGGAATGGAAGTCGTCGGCCAGCAGAAACCAGAGGCTCTGGGTCCGCATGAGGATCTCTGGAAAACGCTGGCCTACATGCGGTTCAACATTGATTCTTCTGACGAGTCAATCCGCTACGCGCTGCAAGATCGTGGTAATCACTTCTTGGTCGCAACCAACGACCTCAGCGTTTTTGATGACGAGCCGAAGGCCGAGCGAGATCGATTAATTGCGGGCTCGCAGAAACATCTCGTGGCGTACTCGGTCCTGTTTGATTTGGCGAACACGGCTTGCTTTTTGCCGGAGTACTTTACGTTCAAGTACGTCTTGATCCGCGACGAGCCTGGCCGCCCGCAGCCAGCTTGGAATGCTACGCGTACGGAGACGACCGACGACGGCCTCTCTGAACCACAACCGGCTTCGATCGAGAGCAACCGCATCTATAAACGCGTAAGTGCACTTCGCATCGTTACGACAGCCGATCGCGCACCGTCAATCCGACGATTCGCCGCTCCGCAATTTCGCGTTCCAGTGCGAGGCTTTTGGCGCGAGATCGATGCAGCTTCAACCGGTAAAGGACCCAATGGCGAAGTGGTAATTGGTCGAACTTGGGTCCATGACCACGAACGGTGGCGCGAGCTACCGGCGCGCCCTCGAACAGTTCTCGTCAAATCGAGAGTCGCAATTGCGCGACAGTTGGTAGAGGAGGATCGCGTGGCGGCGCCACGAAGTGAACTTGAACCGGAGCAACCGCGTCAGCCGAAGAGCGAAAGGGTTTCGAGAACTGACCAGTACAAACAGCGAAAGCTGCTGTCGCGCCGCCTGCGCTGGCGAATCCTCCAGCGCGACGACTTCCGCTGTCGAAAGTGCGGTGCCGATGCTGCATCCGACCACCACGTGAGGCTCGATGTGGACCACATCATCCCCGTGTCCGCCGGCGGCAGAACTGAGCCGGGAAATCTGCAGACGCTGTGCTCCGCTTGCAACGGCGGGAAGGGTGAACTGCTGTAGTACGAACACGCTCGCGTTCGAGTTCACTTGCGCGACTCAAAGCCGCTGCGAAATCCAAAACAATTTTCGAGGTATTCATGTGTGTTTCCGCCGACCGACGAAAAGGGGGCCCCCCGGTGTGCTCCCGCGCCGGGTGGACGGACGACGTGACCATCCTTTCCGTTCGGACGGTTGTTATTCGGGCGTGACCTGGGCGCCAGTGGGGTGCTTCTTGGGGTACGCGCCGCAGATCGCACGTGCCTCACCTGTGCGATTCGACTCCCGTCGCGGTCCATCGAACGGCGCGAGTGATGAACGAACACGTGATGCCCCGAAGCGTATACCGTCGCAAACGGGGTCGCGCCGAGCCGCCTCGCGTCGCTGAGTGTCGCTAACGAGTCAGGTTTCAAGTTGTGCGTAAGCGGCGACTGTCCTTATCGCCTCGCGAGTAGATTCAGAAGCGCCTGCGATCGAAAGGCCAGAGCGTGTTTTCACGCTGTCGCGCAGCACCTTGTACACGCAGGCATGAACGAACGACTGAGTGGCGAACGGTATTTTTGAAAAGTCGAGCACAACCGGCTTCCCGTCAGCTAATGCCGGAATGATTACTTTGTCGCGAACCTTCGCTGCTTGCTCGACATTCTCTTCAAAGTCCTTTACGCGGACCACAACCACACCTTCCACCTCCGGCACCTCTTCAAGAAAATCGAGCGCCTGCTCGGCTGGATATGCTCGGGCGCGAGCCGCAAGCTCCCTGCACGTTTTCAAAACGGCGTCGAATTCCGCTATCGAGTGACGCTTCAGCTTCAGAAACGCGAACGTGCCTGGCCATCCGAGCGATTTCGACTCTCGGAACTGCAGGAACGGTGTACCGTCGCCCGCGCCCCATACGTCGGCTAGTACGCGTTTCGTACCAAGCGAGAAGCCGCCGCCGGAAAAGCTCGCGATCGATTTGATGAAGAAGAGTCCCAGTCCGGCGTTGTCCTGCATCGATTGATAATTTGACGCATCGAATGTGCGCGAGACGTGAGCCTGCATACCAAACTTAAGTGCTTTGAAATCGTTGTCGATCTCGTCGTACTTCTGCTGAAGTGAGTCTCTGATTCCTATGCCGCAGTCGGCGACGACGATTTCGACTAGGCCGGTTCGCGGGAAGTACTGCGACATCGCCACGCCGCCGATTTTGCTCTTCGAATGTTGGACGACGTTCCGGAGCAATTCGATGAGCGAGTAGCGGACCGCACCGGCGATCTCGTCGTCATCTATCGCGAGTACTTTCATGACCATTTGCGCGAACGCCGGTATCTCGCTGCTCGCCTTGATCCGAGTGAGCGGCACCATTCGTGTATCGTCGTGCGCCTGTGGAGACTTCGCCGAGTGGCCGAAGAGTGAGATGAAGCCGCTCCGTTGAAGGAATTGCCCTGCGGAAGACCCTTCGTCGATTTCCAATCGGATCTTCCTGCCACGCACCTCATGTGCCCAAAGTGTCCAGGCGGCAAAAAGCGTAGCGGCCCACGGCATGATGAAGTTGACGTCGCGAAAGTCGAGAACGACAGGGCCGCGGGGATGCTCAAACCACTGCCAGCCCTGATAAAACCGGATCAGGTCCCGGTCCGTGAGTGTGCTTGGAACTTGAATGTTCGTCGCGTTCTGCATCGTGAACACCGATATTCTTAGCGTGACGCCGCGGATTGCAACGCAACGCCGTGCGCCGGTCTTCCACGTGGGTTTCGGGTCTCGTCTTCCGGACGGGTCGATTCGCAGTTGCCGGAGAACGTCTCCCGCGATTCGCTCCGCGCGCTGAGCGCGCGACGGATGGCATACGTCGTCTTGTTAGATCATTTCGCTGATTTCCGTGCGAAGCCGTGCAAAGCGCAGCGCCTCGATGTCGTCCGTCGGAATCGCGGTAGGTTCGCCGTCCAGAATGCCGAGACCGCGAAGCACCGCGATCGCGCTTCGAGCGTCGCCCGATCGCATTGCTGCTTCAACAGTCTCCGCGGCGAGCGACGCGAGCGCCGATATGCGCGCGCGCGCCTGCTCGAATGCGTCCTTTCGGCAGGCGTTATACGCCGCCTGAAAAACAACGTCCTTTCTCGTCCAGCGCCAAAGCGTTGCCCGGCTCACGGCGGCGGCCTCCGCTGCTTCGACGACGCTCTTGCCAGCGACGAGCGCCTCAATCGCGCGTAGTTGAGCTGGCGACACAGCATCGAAACAGGTCGCATTCGGTTGCATTTGGTTGCGGACCAGTGCCGAGTTGCGGCTGGTCCAGTTCTTCTTCTTTTCGGGATTGGCCATTTCGCTTTTCCGTTCGCTCCTGCTCGGCGTGATCAGGCTACGTCCGCGTGCCGGTTAGCTCGTGAAAAGAACCTCTCGTGCCGATCGCGGAGTTCCATCCAGCGGTCCCATGACATACCCCATTCAGCCACCATGAGCGTGTCGAAATCCGGATGTCCTGGATACACGCCGCGCTCACTCATCTGCTTCTGCACCCAACGCGGAATCCGATCGCATCGGATCTGGAACGCGTGCTCCTTCCACAACGGGAGGTCGCCGCCGCCGTCGTCAACGACGGCAGCGGCAACTGCCTCCGACGAAGAAGATGACGATGCAGTCGGAGACGGAGATGAAGACGCCGAAGTAGATGCAGGCTTGGCCGCCGATTCTTCTTTTCTGCGCGTCTGCCTTCGTCCCTCTGACGCGGTGCTTCCGCTTTGCTTTTGTTCTGCTTTCGTTCTGCTTCTGCGGCGCTTACCCGCGGGCCGTCCGCCGCGTTTTCCGGCCTCCGATTTCTTCCTTCGATATGCCTCGCGCTCCAAGTGAATCGCGTATAAGGACTCGTCTCGCAACCGCCCGTCGGGTGTCACCACAAACATCGCTTTGATGGCGGCACCCTCAGTCTCCCATCGAGCATTTAGTCCGGACAGGTGCGCTAGCACCGAGTCGTTGTTGGGAAGGGTAGCTATGGGGTCGAAAACCCATGCGTAGCACCTCAGCCGCAGCAAGCCGCCCTGCTGCTCCAGCGTCATCAACTCGATTCGCTCGTCACATAGGTAGTCGCGCGCGTACATCGGGAACGAAGGGTCACGTTTGACGGCGGTCATGAAGCCCTCCGCCGTGCAGCGGTCAGTTGCGCGATGAGCGCGCGAATCTCGTCGTCACTCGCGCCCCTGATTCGTGCCGCGTTCAGCGCGGCGATATCGTCCTCGGGCCATCCGACCATTCGGGCGCCCAGACGAACCGCCGGCGGGAAAAGCTTTTGCGAGACGTCAAGATAGATCGTGCTCCGTGATTTGCCGGTAGCCGCCTTCACCTCGGGAAGTCTCAGGATTCTCCTAGTCATCGTTCTCTCCCTTCGTTGCGGTTTGGCGCGCGCTGGAGAGAGGATGATCGGAAGGACGGGAGGGCCGTGAGGACAGCTAACGAGATTTGTTCGGCTTTGCTGTCCGGTCTCGTTCCCGCGACGGCACTTTAAACGTTTGCCGGTCGCGCCGGACCATGCGCGTATAGGACGCCTGGTCGACTCTCGCGCCGAAGGTCGCGTTGAAAAGGATCGTCCCGATGCTGTGGAGCGGCTTGCCGCTCCGCATACGAGCTTTGAGTTCCCACTTCGCGCGGAAGATCCGTTCGATCGGATTCACCTTTTCGCGTGCAGTGCCGATCTGCTTACGAACCGTGTCGATGGCGGCAGCGCAATCGTTCATGAGCGAAACGAGCGTCGCCGTAGGAACTTCTCCCGCAACCGATGAGGCCCGAAGAGACGGCGGGAGCAACGGGAGGAGCGCAACAGGATCACGACGTGCTCGACGCATTGAGCTTGCGGCACATTTCAACTGCTCGATGGTCGGCATCTGGATCGGCTTCAGACCATCGCCCGCCTCGAAACTGGCGCAGAACTCGTGAAGCTCGTCGAGCGTGAACCCGTCCGCTGCATCCCGACGGTCGCGAAGTAGACGGAGACGGCGGAGTTCATCGGCGAGACCTAGTCTCTTGAGTCTGCCCGCCAGCGAGCCGGCAAATTGGCGTTTCGCCATCGCGTGCTACGACGCGTTCGCCTGCGGGTGCGCAGCCTTCACTTTGTCGAGGTAGTCCGCCCACCGCTGCATCATTGCGGCGCGGTCCTTGAGGAACGCCGTTCGGTTGTACGCGCGCCCGTTCGGATCTTTCACGGCATGACCGAGTTGATGTTCGATGAGATCAACGCGTTCGTGAAGCACTTCATCGAGGATCGTGCGAGCCGTGGCGCGGAACCCGTGACCGCTCATCTCGTGCTTCTCGATCCCGCAGCGTCGAAGAGCTGCGAGAACGGCGTTGTTCGACATCGGACGGGAGCCGCCGCGACCCGACGGGAACACGTACTTCTCATCGCCCGTCACCGGCTGAAGCTCGCGCAGGACAGCCACAGCTTGTCGGGCGAGCGACACCGTGAGCGTCTGCTTCATCTTCATGCGCCACGCGGGGATGGTCCACTCGGCGGAGTCGAGATCTATTTCCGACCACTGGGCCTGCCGAAGCTCGCCGGGGCGGACGAAGACGAGCGGAGCGAGCCGCAGCGCGCATTTCACGACCAGCGTGCCTTCGTAGCTGTCGAGGACGCGGAGGAGCGCGCCGAGTTCCTTCGGATCGGTGATCGCCGCGTGATTTCGCACTTCTACGGGCGCGAGAGCGCCTTTCAGGTCTGACGACGGGTCTCGCTCCGCGCGACCTGTCGCCACGGCATAACGGAACACCTGACCGCAAATCTGACGCACGCGACGGGCGGTCTCGTTTGCTCCGCGCGCTTCGATGCGCCGAAGCGCGGCGAGCACTTCAGGCGCGGCGAGGTCCCGAACTGGTTTCGAGCCTATGTGCGGAAAGAGGTTGTCCTCCATCCGTGAGAGCACCGTCCGGCGGTGCCCTTCGGTCCATCGGGACTTGAACTTGTCGAACCACTCGCGCGCGATCGCCTCGAACGAGTCCTCCGTAGCGGCTCGCGCGGCGCGGCGTTCTTCGGAAGGATCGACTCCTGCTGCGACACGTTTGCGCGCGGCATCGCGGCGGTCGCGAGCGTCGGCAAGTGAAACATCCGGATACCCGCCGAGCGAGATCAGCTTTTCCTTGCCGTTGATGCGGTACTTGAAACGCCACAGCTTCCCGCCGGTCGGCGTCACGAGTAGGAACAGCCCGCGCTCGTCGAACAGCTTGAATGGCTTCTCGGCAGACTTCGCTTTGCGGATAGTCGCGTCGGAAAGTGGCACCGGGGCTCCAGAGCGGGGCTTCGGTTGGTTTGGGGTATCTCCGCAACGCCTAGCTGCGGATACCCCACGTGTTACCCCCGCGTACCCCCGGATTATACCGGATTTCGTTGGACCGCCCGAGACGCAAAAAGGGTCGCAAACACTTACTCGGAGTAAGTTTAGCGGCCCTTATTGGACGTCCTTAGATATCGAATTGGTGGAGGCGGCGGGAGTCGAACCCGCGTCCGAAAACAGTGGCAGCCTGGCTCCTACATGCTTAGCTCTCGCTTCTTTTCTCGTCCTGGCCTGCCCGGAGAGCAGAGAACGGCTTCGGACCAGCCTCTTTCTTTTCGTGACCTGCGCCGAGGCGCTCGCAGGTCCTTAGCTCACCTCATGACACCCAGATCACCGGCGTGAGCGACCGATGAAAGGGCGTCGCAGTCAATTAAGCTGCGAGTGCGTATTCGCTATTCGCGATTACAGTTTTTGACCGGTTTTACGAGCACGATCAGCTCGGCATGCAACCACGACCCCGACATGTCCCCGTCGAAGCCGGTGCGCCCCCAGATTGTCAACGAACTGCTGATCAAAACGACGCGGAGGGTGCGAGAATTTCGAGATGCTCCTCGACCGTGAAGCCATCCGCAAACTGGTTCAACGCGCGCTGGACGAAGATCTTCCCGACATTACGGCTGAGGCGATCTTCGAGCCTGCCGACCGCGGTACGGCAGAGCTCGTGATCAAGTCCCCCGGAATCATTGCCGGGCTCGAGTTTGCCGAGCTGACGTTCGCCATTCTCGATTCCTCAGCGCGCTTTCTCGCGCGGGTCGAAGACGGCGCGGCCGTCAAGGCCGGCGACGTCGTGGCCGAGGTGAACGCGAGCGTGATTGCGCTGCTCTCCGGCGAGCGGACCGCGCTCAACTTCGTTCAGCGCGCCTCCGGGATCGCCACGATGACCCGCCGATACGTCGACGCCGTCGCCGGCACGAAGGCGAAGATCTACGACACGCGCAAGACCGCTCCCGGCCTGCGACTTCTCGACAAGTACGCCGCCGCGGCTGGCGGTGGCGAGAACCACCGCTTCGGCCTCTTCGACATGGTCCTCGTGAAGAACAATCACATCGACCGGGCCGGATCGATCAAAGCAGCGGTCGAGCGGATTCGCGCCGCGAAACCGAGGACCGAGGACCGAGGACCGCGAACAAACATCATGGTTGAAGTCCGCAACATGGGCGAGCTCGATCAGGCCCTGGCGGTGACGCCCGATTTCATCCTTCTCGACAACATGACTCCCGATCAGATGCGCGCCGCCGTTCAACGCACCGGCGGCCGCGTGCCCCTCGAGGCATCCGGCGGCATCACCCTGGAGAACGTACGGGCCGTGGCGGAGAGCGGCGTCGACCGGATCTCGATCGGCGCGCTGACCCACTCCGTCCGCGCGCTCGATATCTCGATGCGCATCAAGAATTAGCCGACTGGCAGCGGATTTGCGGCTTGCGCCGTCAGTGACCGAACAGACCTTTGCCGTCGCCGTCGTCGACGACGACGCCGCCATCCGGCGCCTTGTGGGCCTCATGCTCACGCGTTCCGGGTACGAGACGTTCGAATGCACCACGGGCGAAGAAGCGCGCCAGGCGCTCTCCTCGCGCCCGTGGGATCTGGCCATCCTCGACCGCAAGCTGCCGGACATGGACGGCCTCGCGCTCTGTCGCGAGCTGAAGGCGAAGGCGGAGTTCCGCGCCCGCTACATCGTCATGCTCACCGGCGAGGCCGAGCAGGCGGACAAAGTCGAAGGTCTCGAGCTCGGTGCCGACGACTACATCACCAAGCCGTTCAACTATCCGGAGCTGCTCGCACGCGTCCGCGCCGGAAAGCGGATCGTCGATCTGCAGAAGGAGCTGATGGAGTCGAACCGCCGCCTCGAGCTGCTGTCGATCACCGACGGCCTGACCAAGCTGAACAATCATCGCTACTTCCAGGACGAGCTGGCGCGCGCATTCGACGAGTCGGAGCGCTACAGCCGCCCGCTGTCGCTGGCCATGATCGACATCGACTTCTTCAAGAAGATCAACGACATGCACGGACACGCGGTCGGCGACGAGGTGCTGAAGGCAGTGGCCAACCTGTACAAAGAATCTGTGCGCAGCACGGATCTCGTGGCGCGCTACGGCGGCGAGGAGTTCGCGGTGATGATGCCGGAGACCGAGCTGCCCGACGCCTGTGTGTTTGCCGAGAAGATCCGTGCGCTCATCGCCGCGACGCCGATCGAGACGCAGGCCGGCCCGATTCACACGACGATCAGCATCGGCGTGGCCAGCGTTCCGCACGCGCGGATCCGCAACCCGAAGGAGCTGATCATCGCCGCGGACAAGTCGCTGTACCGAGCGAAGAAGAACGGCCGCAATCAGGTTCAGGCGGAGAAACGGCACGAACCGGGCCGATCGCCGAAGCGGGAGAGGGAAGAGTCGCGGGTCTGATCACGCGCCGAGCTCGCGCGCGCGGTTGCCGATCTCGGAGCGCAGGCTTCCGACATGCTGCTTGATCTTGGCCTCGATACGGGGATCGAGCCCTCCGTCGCTCACCGACTCGATCGCTTTCTCGATCTCCGCGGCATCGGTGGAGATTCGCTGATAGCCGTAGCTTCCGCCCGAGCCTTTCAACTGATGTGCGAGATAGCCGAGGCGCTCGAGTGATGTGCGGTCGCGGCCGCGATCGAGGGCCGACTCCATCTCCCGCACCTTCTCCTCCGCCTCGGTGAGAAATTCACGTTTGAGCTGATCGAGTTCCTGGTCCACCGTTCGTCCCCTGCTTCCGGCCGTTGCACGCAATATGCCTCTATGATGGCCCGATGTCGTCGGACACGCTCCTGGTCGTGCGGGGAGAGTTTTCGATGGAGGACCCGTGGGCGATTCCCCCCGCGTGCAATCCCGTCCGGCTTCGGCGCGCCACGGACGGCGCTGCGCCCCGCCTTTCCACGACGGTGTCGGCCTACTACGACGACGAGTTCCTCACGATCGTGTTCTCCGGAGCGGACGACCACATCGTGGCCACGCACCTCGAACACGATGGTCCGCTGTACGAGGAGGATGTCGTCGAAGTCTTTCTCGCTCCCGGCCACCGGCCCGAGTACTACGAGATCGAGGTCAGTCCGGCCGGGACAACGTTCGACGCGCGGATCGAGTCGCCGGAAGGGGTGCGCTCGTCGATGCGGGCGGACGTGGGCTGGGATTGCGAGGGACTGGTCGCCGGAGTCCGGAAGACGATCGAGAACCGGAACCTGATGACCGTCGATACGGTGCTGCGGATTCCGTTCGAGAGTCTGCGATCGGCGTTTCCTCGAAATGGAGACGTCTGGCGAGGCAACTTTTTCCGTATCGACCGCCATCCGGGCGAAGGGGACGAGTACAGCGCCTGGCGCCCGACGATGCAGGAACCGGCTGACTTTCACGTGACCGCAGCGTTCGGCCGGCTGCTATTCCAACCGTAACCGGGCTAAAGCCTTTCCCAACAGGGAATTCATGCGAGGTTTTCTGATTTGTAATTCACACCGCCGCCGCTAACGGCATAGAGTTGTGGCCGGTCTCGCGACCGACGGCTTCAGCATGGATTCGCGTCTTCTCAGAACAGCAACCGCGGTCATCGTTCTATTCACTGCTGCATTCATTGTCGCAGAGGAACCGAAGTGTCACGTTCCGGCGACCGAGTGCGAGCGTCAGATCCGCCAGATGCTCTCCGGCCGGCGTTACCTCGGCCTGGAGGTCGTCGATCTCAAGCCGGGTCTGGTGGTGAAGACGGTGCGCCCGGAAAGCCCGGCCTCCCGTGCCGACTTCAAGGAGGGCGATCGCCTGATCGCCATCAACGGCAAGTCGATGGAGCAGGCCACGGCCAAGCAGTTCAAGGAAGCTCTCGCTGAAGCGCGCTCGACGGGCCGGTTGTGGATCATCGTTCAGCGGCGCGGCGCGTATCAGAAAATCGAGACACGGCTGGAACCGTATCCCGAGGAGTACATCGAAAAGGTGATCTCCGCTCATATTGCGCAGGCGCACACAGCTTCGAACGGTACGGGACAATAGGCGACAGCCTGAATCCCGGATCCACGGCCATGTTCAGACGACTCATCGCCCGCTTCCGATCAGAACCCCCGGCGAGGGAGCGGTCGTTCTCTGTCCTCATCCCGTTCCTGATCATTTCGGCGGGACTGGGAGTGCTTGCCTGGCGATCCTACGAGCTGTCGATCCGGATGGAGCGCGGCGCGAGCACGCTGGCGGTGCAGTACGCCGGTTATGCGGCCGACATCACCGCGCGGCGCGTCGATGCCGCGGTCCGCGCGGAATTCTCGCGCGCCAATGACGAGTGGCAGCAGATCGAGCGGCGTTCGGTGGAGCCGGACGACAACGCAATCCGCCAGTGGATCAACAGTAACGAGTGGATCGTGACCGCGATCTACGTTCCCGATCAGGATCCGGCGAGCTCGGTGTACGTGAGCGAGCTCGGGCCGGCAACCAAGCCGGTGCCGCAACGCCTGAGCCGCGAGTTCTTCACCTCCAGCGGCACGGTGCGCTACACGTACGACGTGCAGCGGCTGCTGACGCGCGTGCATGGAGCCATCCGGCAGCAGCCGCTGATTCACGCGGACGAGGCGCCGGAAACTCTGGCCATCGAGCAGCGTGCGGACGTCGACGTGATTCCTGCTCCGCGCAAGGCCGGCCTGGCCCGGCGGCCCGACGGTTTCGAATTCGTCGCTCCCCTCGGAGCGCCGCTGCAGTCGTACGCCGTCCGCGCCATTGTCCGGACGTCCTACATCGGATCGGGCTGGGAGAACCAGCGCACGATGTCGCTGGGCGTCAGCCTCATTGCGCTGGCGCTGATGGGCGTCGGCGGTTTCCTGGCTGTGCGCGGCCTCAATCAGGAAGCGGAGACGATGAAGCTCCGCGGCGATCTGATCGCGAACGTCTCGCATGAGCTCCGCACGCCCCTGTCGATGATCCGCCTGGGCGCCGAAACGCTGAAGCTGCCCTCGCTCAGCGACAAGGAGCGGCGCGAGATCGAGGATCAGATCCTCCGCGAGGTCCTGCACCTCTCGCATCTCGTCGAGAATGTCCTCGATGTGGCCCGCATGCAGAACCAGACCGCGCGGGCCATGGCATTCACGCCGGTCCTTCCGCGCGACCTCGTGACGGGGCTGATCTCGAGCTACGAGTCATGGATCCGCAGCAAGGGATTCACGATCGCCGTCGATATCGACGACGCGGTTCAGCCTCAGATGTGGGACCGCGATTCGATGTCGCGCGCGCTCCTGAACCTCGTCGACAACGCCATCAAGTACTCGGGCGACGACAAGCGCATCGAGGTCCGCGTCCGTCAGACGCCCCAGGAAGTGGCGATCGAAGTCTCCGATCACGGGATTGGGATCGACGCGCGCGATTTGGAACGTATTTTCGACCCATATTATCGTGCCCAGTTTTCGGATACGCAGACGCGCCGAGGCGCGGGTCTCGGCCTCACCCTGGTCCAGCAGATCGCCATTTCACACGGTGGACGGGTGGAAGTGCACTCCGAGCCCGGTACAGGCTCGACTTTCCGTATCCTGTTGCCACGAAGCATTGGCGATGGAGCCCCGGCCTCAGCCGGGTACGCGCCGGCTGAAGCCGGTGCTCCGGAAGCGAATGCTCCGTTCCCGAAACCAGTCGCATCATGAGCCGTAGAGGAAGAGGACTATGACGAAGATTCTGATCGTGGAAGACGAAGCGGGCCTCCGGCAGGGGCTCGACATCAACCTCCGTCACGAAAATTACGAGACGATCACCGCCGCGGACGGCGAAGAGGCAGTCCGGCTCTTCCACTCGGAGCAGCCCGACCTCGTTCTCCTCGACCTCATGCTGCCGAAAAAGAGCGGCTTCGAGGTACTCGACCACATCCGCAAAGTGTCGAAGGTGCCGGTCATTCTTCTCACCGCGCGCGGCCAGGAGACGGACAAGGTCCGCGGGCTGCGTTCCGGCGCCGACGACTACGTCACGAAGCCCTTCGGCGTGCAGGAGCTTTTCGCGCGCATCGATGCGGTCATGCGCCGCAGCGACGTGGCCACGGCAGCGAAGTCGGTCTGTGAGGACCAGCTCATCCGCCTCGACCCGTCGACCCGCGAGGCCACGGCCGCGAATCAGAAGCTGAAGCTCTCGCCGAAAGAGTTCGATCTGCTGATGTACCTGTTCAAGAACCGCGAGCGCGTCGTTCCGCGCGACGAGCTCCTCTCGCGCGTCTGGAACTATCGCGTCGACCTGAACCTGAACAGCCGCACGGTCGACACGCACGTGACGCGCCTTCGCCGCAAACTGCAGAAGGCGGTGGGGACGGATGCCGCGGTCATCGTCGCGGTGGCCAAGATCGGGTATCGCTATCTCGGCCAGGCCAGCCCGGCCAGCGTCTGATGGTTGTGCCACACTGATCGCGTGAGGCGGTGGACGCCGGCGATCGTCTTCGCGGCCGCGTTGGCGGTGCGCATCGCCATCGTCATTCAGCTCCACGCTTCGACCGCGCTCTTTCGGACGCCGCAGCTCGACTCGTTCGAGTACCACTCGTGGGCGCAGCGCATCGCATCGGGCGACTTTTCCTGGCCAGCCGCACCGCCGCACGGCCCCGGCTATCCGCTGTTTCTCGGGATGCTGCTGGCCATCGGCCACGGTTCCGTGCTCTTCGCGCACGTCGCGCAGGCATTCCTCGGCGCGATCACGGCGGTGGTCATCAGCGCGATCGCGCGTCGCACGGCAGGACACGTCGCGGCACTCATCGCCGGCCTGGCTGCTGCGATTTACGCACCGCTGGCGTTGATCGAGGTGTCGATCTACGCGGAAGGTCTGCTCGTGTTCCTGCTCTCGGGTTCGATCCTCGCGGTGATCGAACCGAAACGCCCTTTGCTGATGTCTTTCCTCGCGGGGACGGCACTCGGACTGGCGATCATCGTCCGACCGACCGCCGCGATTCTCGTCCCGATCTATCTCGTCTATGTGTGGCGGCGTATGCCTCGCGCGGCGATTCTTTTCGCATTGGCGACGGCATATCCCGTTCTTCCGGTCATGCTCCAGAACTGGTCCGCGACCGGCGATTTCCTCGCCATCCAATCGAGCGGCGGCCTGAACCTCTACATCGGCAACGCGCGCGATCACGACGGTACGGCCTGGGCGAGGCCGGGTGGCTCGTGGGACTGGCTGCGCGGCGAGGCATGGCGCGCGGGCATCCGAGGAGCGGCAGCCGAGGATCGCTACTACGCCCACCGGGCGCTCGCAGAGATGCGCCCGTCGCTCGTCGCGAAGAAGCTGTTCTGGCTTCTGCAGAACGACGAGATCCGCGACAGTCACAGCTTCGATTTCTTCACCGAGCGTTCAGCACTTCTCCGATACGCGCCGCGATTCGGACTGCTCCTGCCGTTCGCGATCCTCGGAATGTTTGCGATGCCGCGGAGCTCGTCGAAGTGGCTGCTGATCGCATGTGCGATCGCGATGAGCATCACCATCGTGGCTCTCGTCGTGGGCATGCGCTATCGCATGCCGTTGATTCCACTGTTGTTCGTCTTCGCCGGGGCGGGAGCGGTGGCGCTTCGCGACCGGCGAGCGTGGATGCGGTTCGCCGTCGTCGCGATCATCACGCTGGCGACCACATTCGCTTGGCGCCACGCTCCGACGCACAACGTTGGCGAGGAGTGGGCGATGGAGGGGATCGCCCTCGGGAAAGAGGGGCGATTCGACGAGGCGACATCGGCGTTTCAGCATGCCCTGTCGTTGAATGCGCGATCAGCCATCGGCTGGACCGGTTTAGGCGATCTTGCGTTGCGCCGCGGCAACCTGACGGAAGCGGAGAGGCTGTACGGGCATTCGCTCGACGTCGATCCGCGTCATGCGCTCACGTACACGCATCTCGCCCTCGCACGCGCGGCGGCCGGCGATCGGGCGTCGGCGATCGAAATGCTCCGCCGCGCGCTTTCGATCCGGGCCGATCGCGATGCGATGTACACGCTCGCGGGGTTTTTGTTTGCGGATCGTGACATCGACGGTGCTGAGCGCTGGCTGAGAGAGCTGCTGCGCATGAACCCTTCCGATTCGCAGGCGCAGATCGCTCTGGAACGCACACGCGCGGCACGATTTCACCACTGATCTGTTGTAGAATCCGCCGCCATGCGAACGGGCTTCCAGTGCTGTTGTCCGTACCCCATCGGGGGTCCGTTCGAAGTCCGATCGTAGGGCGTCTACACTGATTTCAAACCGGACCCGGGCGGGATGCTCGGGTCTTTTTATTTCGGCGAAAAGGAGAGACAAATGCACGGAAAGATCTACGACAACATCACGGAGCTGGTCGGAAACACGCCCATGGTCCGGCTGCACCGCGTTCCCGAGAAGGGATCGGCCGAGGTGATCGTCAAGCTGGAAGCGTTCAACCCTCTGTCGTCGGTGAAGGACCGCATCGCCCTTTCGATGATCGAGGATGCGGAGAAGCGCGGCGAGCTGAAGCCGGGATCGACGATCGTCGAGGCAACGAGCGGCAACACGGGCATCGGACTCGCGTTCATCGCTGCGGCGAAGGGCTACAAGTGCACGCTGGTCATGCCCGACACCATGTCGGTCGAGCGGCGCAAGCTCCTGCAGGCCCTCGGCGCGGAGCTGATCCTGACGCCGGGTCCGGCCGGACTTCCGTTCGCGCTGAAGACGGCGGAGGACTATGCGAAGAAAACACCGGGCGGGTGGCTGTCGAAGCAGTTCGACAATCCGGCGAACCCGAAGATTCATCGCGAGACCACTGCGGAGGAGATCTGGCGCGACACCGATGGCGGAAAGCTCGACGCAGTCGTCGCCGGAGTCGGAACCGGCGGGACGATCACCGGCACGAGCCAGGTTTTCAAGAAGCGGAATTCGAAGATCCTGACGGTCGCGGTCATGCCGGTCGAAGCGCAGGTCCTCAAGGGCGGCGGGTATGCTCCGCACAAGATTCAGGGCATCGGGCCGAGCTTCATCCCGGCCATCTACGATGCGAAGGTCGTCGATCGCGTGTTCGACGTCACGTTCGACCAGGCGGTCGACACGGCGCGCAAGCTCGCGAAGCGAGAGGGAATCTTCGTGGGGATCTCCTCGGGTGCGGTCGCCTACGCGGCGCTGCAGATCGCCAAGGAGCTCGGCAAAGGGAAGCGCGTGGTGGCGGTCCTGCCGGACACCGGCGAGCGCTACCTCTCGACTCCGCTCTTCGAATACACGGAGCTCGTGAATCAGCCGGCGACAACGCCGGAGATGTACGCCGCACAGCAGGCAGCGGCCAAGCCCGCGGCATCATCGCAGCCCACGGCTTAGCTATCGAGATGGAGCTCCGGCTTGAGCCGGGGCTCCATGCCGCCGCGGCAGCAACCGCATGCGCATTCTGGCGAATTTCTCCCGCTGCTCGGGAGTCAGGATCCGCTCGATCTCCGCGTTTGCCTGTTCCAGCTCCTGCTGTACGGCGGGGCGCGACGTGGCGGTGATCGCCGCGATCCGCTGCTGATGCCTGGTGATGATTTCCATGACCTGGGCCTTCTGCGCATCGGAGAGATGGAGCACGTATCCGAGGTGACGCGCCATCATCTGCGGCGAGCGGTGCGGGGCGCCGTGGATGGCGATGAAGATGCGGTCTCCGACCACGCCGATCACCGCGCCGACCAGGAACGTGATCAGCAGCGCGACGGCGGCGAGGATCTTCGTGTTACTCGACGACACTGTAGACGTCTCCACCGACTCCGACTTCCACGGTGTCACCGTTGATCGAGACCGGCTGACTGCGCTCGTAAAGCGTCAGGCTGATCGCTGCTGCCAGTGCGATCGCGGAGAGCGATGCGGCCAGCGGCCGGATCCAGGCCGCGAGAATTTCCGCGAGAGCCGGTCCGACGATGCGCGCGCGAACGCGCGCCGACACACGGGTGACGGCCACGTCGCCGGGCTCATACCGGAGCTGCCGTGCTTCACCGCGCAGGCGTTCCAGGAATCGATCTTCACTCATCGCTGCCTCCGTAGACGTCCGCCAGCTGCTCCCGCAATTTCTTCCGCGCCAGCGACAGATGGGAGCGGACCGTTCCCTCGCTCAACCCCGTCATGCCGGCGATCTCCGCATGTTCGAATTCCTCGACGAGATAGAGGCGCGCCACGACGCGCTGCATCTCGGGCAAAGACTCCAGCGCCCGGTCGATTCTCGCGGCAACTTCGCTGGTGACCGCGGGAAGCTCCGCGCTGTCGCGGCGAGAGGCGGGATGCGAGTCGGTGAGCTCCTCGTCGCGGAACTTCGTCCGATGCTTGACCACGTCGAGCGCGAGATTCGTGACGATCCGGTAGATCCACGGCCCGAACGGCTGGCCGCTCTGAAACCGGTCGATCGACTGGAACGCCTTCACGAATGCCTCCTGCGCCAGGTCCTCGGCATCGGCCGCATTGCGGATGATGCTCCATGCGATGGAGATGACGCGTTTCGTGTACTTGACGACGAGGTAGTCATAAGCGCTGCGATCGCCGCCTTTGACAGCGGCGATCGCATGCGACTCGAGCGCGTCATCCTGCCGTGCCGCTTCGTCCGACAATCAAATCGCAATCAGAACTGCCGGTTCATGCGGCCGTGATGCTCCGCGATGAGCTGTCCGAGCTTGTCGCGCTGCTCCGGCGTCAGCACGTTGAGCGCCTTCGACGCCGCGGTGAGGAGGTTCGTCTTCAGCACCCGCTCAGCTTCCGCCTGCTGGTCGATGATCGCCTGCGCGCCCGCAATGTCGTTCGGATTCTTCAGCAGCGTGTTGATCACGCCCTGGAACCCGCCGTGAAGCTGCTCGCGCTGGGCTGCGTTCTGGGTGTGAAGATCGGCGAGGATCGCCTTGATCTCGCTGACCTGCTGGTCGCTCAAGCCGAGCTCCTGCTGCGCTTTCTGCAGATGGGCCAGCGGCCCCATGCCCATGCCGCCGGCCATGCTGTGCATGTGCCTCTGGCCGGCATAGACGAGGGGGACGGCAACGAGCGCGACGAGCGCCAGGATGCCGGTCACGGTGAGGGTGGTTCTCTTCATGGTCTGTCTCCTTTGGTGAGAGTACGACCGGGAGAGGCGCCCGTTGAATATAATCGCGGCAACGGGTCCATGGTTCCGCGATTCGCGGTTTCTGTTCTGGTCGGCCTCGCAGCCGTAACGGCGTTGGCACAGCAGGCGCTCGTCTGCCCTCCAGGCTCGTCGACGGTCGCGCACGCGTGCGACATCTACCACTTCCATCTTCAAGCGTACCGGCCGGAGACGCGCCAGTTCGCCGAGCTCTCGGGGGTGAATCAGTTCGCCTCACAGAGCGCGTGCGACCGGTACCGCGACGCGCAGATCAAGCGCAACCTCGCTGTCGTCGACTACTTCAAACGGGTCAAAGGCGAGCAGCAGTACGAGCCCGACCGGTTCGGTCCGTGCCACTGCGACATGACGACCGACAAGACCAACGCCATGTATCTGAACGACCAGCAGCGACTGATCCAGCTGCGAACCACGGAGGACATCCGTCTGCACGTTCGGGAGCGGCTGCTCGATTCCGACCTGACCAGCGATTCCGATCTGGTTCGGGGACTCATCCCGCCGCCCACCGCCCTCCCGATTCTCGGCGGGCCGAAAGTCGTGCCCCTGCCGCCAGCGCCGCAATCGTCGATTTCGTACTCCGCCGACGACCTGAAAGCGACCAAGGCGATCGACACTGCCAAACCGACGACGGCATCGCTCGATCTGCCGCTGGTCGACATCCCGGCGCCGTCGGCACCGCCACTGCCGGAAGTTGCGGGCAGTGTGGCGCCGCCGACCCCGGCAGCGCCCCCAAGTACGACCACGACGCCCGCCGCCGAAGCCGCTGGCACCCCACCGGCCGAGGCGGTACCGGCTGCAGATCCATCGTCCGCTGCCGACGCGGCGGAGAATTTCGTTTCGTACGAAACGCAGCGGATCCAGAACGTGCTGAAGGCCAGCGCGTCGATCTCCGACGAAGCCATGAAGTCGAAGATCTTCGAAGCGTGCATGCAGCGCATCCAGCTGCTGTCGAATCTCCGGTCGCTCATCGAGGGATCGGGCTCCAAGAGCCGGCTGGCATCGGCGGCGCGCGCGGCACAAACCGAGTCGGACCGGATCGCGCTGGTCACGAAGCTCTTCGGCGACACGATCGCCACGGAGTGGGCTCCGAAGGATGCGACCGACGTCGTGCTTCAACCGAATGCCGACACCGACAGCGAGCCGGAGCGCGTGTTGCGCGATTCGTCCGGGCGCTTCAACGAGCAGCAGAAGAAGCGGGCCCTCTACGTGTTGCTCGCACGTTCGCAACCGACCGATCAGCAGCAGCTCTGGCTGGTCACCGTCGTCGATTCGTTCCTTCAATAGGAGACCTGGGTGCGCAGCTTTGCTTTCGCCGCAATCGTCATCGCCGGGATCGCCGGCGGGGTCGCGCAGCAGACTCCGGTCGCGCAGCAACCGGCACCGCCGGTGACCGAGACGGCCGCGCCGGCTCCTCCGCCGGCGGCAGCCGATCCGACGATCGAGGAGTATTCGAAGGCGGTTTACTTCGGCAGAAAGTTTTTCGAACTGAAGGAGTACGGTTCGGCCTACGAGCAATTCGCGAAGGCCGATGCGCTCAAACCCGATCAGCCGCCGATTCTCTACGACATGGCTCTCGTCCTGGCGAAGGCCGGGCGGTACGCCGACTCGCAGGTGAGAGTCGATCGCTACAACCAGCTCTATCCGACAGGAGCGGAGAAGCCGCTCGTCGCAAAGCTGCAGCTCGAGCTGGAGTGGCAACGCGAGCTGCAGAAGAAGCGTCAGGCGGATCAGGACTATGGAGAGCTGTTCAATCGCGGCCGATATCTCTACGTGAAGAACGACCTCGCCGGAGCGCTGAAAGCGTTTCAGGATGCCGAGCAGCTTCGGCCGAATGATCCGGCGGCCGTCTTCAATCAGGCCGTCGTCTACGAGAAGCAGCAGGAGTTCGGAAAAGCCGCGGAGCGCTTCCGCCGCTACGCCGAGCTCGAGCCGGATCCCGATCAGAAGGTGGGCATCGATCAGCGGGTCTTCGCTCTCGACACCGAGATCGATGACATGAAGACGAAGATCGTCTGCTCGTTCTGCGGACTGAAGCTCGGACCGGGCGCGATGTGGTGCCACCGCTGCTGGCACGGTCCGTACATCTCGACGTCCGCGATCGTGAATACGCGGCCGTGCGTGGACGGCGCGTCGGCGACGCGGGCCACGTACTACTCCGACAATCGCGTGGCGAAGAATGACGCGCTTCCCTGCCTCTTCCAGAACGGCACCATGCGCGAGTCACTCCGCTACACGCCGGCACGCCAGCATGCGATCCAGGATGCGCGGAAGGCCGAGGGGTGGACGTACAGCGGCGATGTGATCCAGGGATGGAGCGACAAGCAGGGAAACCAGATCAAGTACGTGCAGACGCCCGACCATCTCGAGAAGATCATTTCGAGCACGGGGGACTTCCAGCAGTTCGATGCGCATGTCGCGGGCGACGGCACGTGGCTCCTCGACCGCGAGGACATGATCATCGACGGCCAGAAGTACACGTCGCGTTACACGTTCGACGCGAAGAGCCGCGTCGCGCAGCAGCTCGTGTCGTATCAGAACGGCGCGGCGTGCAATCACCTCGTGACCATGACCGCCGATTACGTCTACCAGAACGATGTTCTCACCGCGGTGAACGTCAAAGGCGGCTACGAGGGATTCCCGGCCGAGGGAGCGCCGAAGACCGATTGGCAGACGGCGCTGGCGTACACGTACGACGCATCCGGGCGCATCACGAAAGAGGATCTCGCGGTCACTTCGTTCACGAAGATCTACACGCAGAAGCCGCAGGGCGCGCTCCGCGACGAGATCTCGCGGCTCTACCTGAGCATGCGGGCGCGCCGTCCGATCGAGAACCTGGTTCGCACCGGCGATCTTTGCGGTACTTCCGGGTCGATCCTCCTGTCGAATCCGATCGACCTTCGGCCGTTCTACGCGATGTCACCCGATCTCGCCATCGCCGTTCCGCCGGGAGTCGCGCGCGCGACCGTGACCGTCACGTATCCCGACTCATTTAAGCTGCACTGAGGCTTCGCTCTCCGTGTACGGGACGCAGTAGAGATCGTCTTCCGAGCAGTTCGCGAACTCGAACTGGATGGTGATGTGCGCGATGCCGTATTTCGCGGCGAGCATCGCGGTCATCTCCTCGAGCAGCTTGCCCGTCGCATTCACCGGCACGTCCCCGACCATCACGTGACACGACAGCGCGGGTCGCGACGGGCCAAGCGCCCAGATGTGGAGATGGTGGACGCCGAACACACCGCTCATCTTCGAAAGGTCGCCGGAAACGGCGTCGGGATCGATACCGGTGGGAGTCCCTTCCAGGAGCAGGTTGACGGTCTCGCGAAGAATGCCCCAGCTGCTCCAGAGGATGAGAACGCCGATGAGGATGGAGATCGCCGGATCCCAGATCGGATTGCCAGTCGAGCGGATGACCAGCGCGGCGGCGACGATGCCGGCCGACGAGACCGCGTCGCCCAGCATGTGCATCACGGCCGCCCGGATGTTGACGTCGTCGCGACCCTCGTGGCGGAGCGAGACGGTGATCGCAGTGTTCAGCACGATCGCCCCGATGGCGGTGATGAGCATCGCCCCCACGTTGACCACGTGAGGATTGCGAAAACGGTCAAAGGCCTCGATGAAGATGTAGACCGTGAAGCCGACCAGAGTTGCCGCGTTCAGGAATGCCGCGAGGATTCCGGCGCGCTGATAACCGTACGATTTCTCGCTCGTGGCGGGGCGCTTCTCCAGCCGGACCGCCATCCACGCCAGAAGCAGCGCGAGGCTGTCGGTCAGGTTGTGCAGCGCATCGCCGACCAGCGCCAGCGAGTTGCCGATGAATCCGATCGTCATCTCGACGATGACGAAGCACACCGTCGCGATCGCTGCGATGACCAGCTTGCGCGAGACGTGCTTGCCGTGATGGTGGTGAGCCATGGTCGACCTACGACCGCGTCGAGCGCTCCACCTTCTTCGACTTTTGCACAACGCCCTCGGCCATGGCCACGCGATTCTCTCTCAGGCGCGCCGCAAGCTCGGCATCGGCCGTCGCCACGATCTGTGCCGCAAGGATACCGGCGTTCCGCGCTCCGCCGATGGCGACGCTTGCGACGGGGATGCCCGCCGGCATCTGAACGATCGCATAGAGCGCATCGACCCCCTGCAGTGCGCTTCCGCTGAGCGGTACGCCGATCACCGGCCTCGTGGTGAGCGATGCCACGACGCCGGGAAGATGCGCTGCCATCCCTGCTCCGGCGATGAATACCGCCGCTCCGTTGGCCTCGGCCTCGCGGATGACCTTCGTCGTGCGTTCCGGCGAGCGGTGCGCGGACGCGACGGTCATCTCGTACGGGACGCGAAGCTCATCGAGCGCAGCGGCGGCCTGCGACATGACTTCCGCGTCGGAATCGCTGCCCATGACGATGAGAACCCACGGTTTGGACAAGACGTGGCCTACCGCCGCCCGATGCCCGTGGCGGCCAGCTGCTCCAGTGCGCGGTATCCGATGTCGCGGCGGTAGCGCGCGCCTTCGAATCGTACTTTCGGCACCGCCTCGTAGACCTTCGTCAGCGCCTCGGAGAGTGTCGCCGCGCGTGCACAGACGTTCAGAACCCGGCCGGCCATGTTCACGAGCTTGCCGCTCTTCTTGATGATCCCTGCGTGGAAGATGACCACGGAGTCATCGTTGATCGGATCGATGACCACTTCCTGGCCCTTCATGTACTCACCCGGATATCCGTCGACGGCAAGCACGACGCACGCCGCCGCTTCCTTCCGCCAGTTCACCTTCATCTCGCCGAGGTTTCCGCGCGCCGCCTTGAGGAGGATGTCGGCGAGATCGTCTTCGAGCCGCAGCATCTGCACCTGCGTTTCGGGATCGCCGAACCGGCAGTTGTATTCGAGAACCTTCGGCCCTTTGCGCGTCAGCATGAGGCCGGCGTAGAGGACGCCGGTGTAGGTACGTCCTTCGTCGCTCATGCCCTGAATCGTGGGAAGGATGATCGAGCGCATCACTTCCGCGGCTTTCTCGCTGGTCAGAACGACGGCCGGCGAATGTGCGCCCATCCCGCCGGTGTTCGGCCCTTCATCGCCGTCGAAGGCTTTCTTGTAGTCCTTGGCCGGCGCGAGAGGAACAAAACGTTTCCCGTCGGTGATGACCATGAACGAGACTTCCTCGCCTTCGAGGAACTCCTCGACGAGGATGCGACTCGCCGCGTTGCCGAATTTTTTCTCGTCAAAGACCAGCCGGAGGTATTCGTCCGCGTCCTTCTTCGACTGGACGACGACTACGCCCTTCCCCGCGGCAAGACCGTCGACCTTGATGACGGCCGGATACTTCGTCCCCTTCAGCGCTTCGCGCGCCTCCTCGACTGACTGGCAGGCCGTCGCCTCGGCGGTCGGGATGTTGTACTTCCGCATGAACTCCTTGGAGAAGACCTTGGAGCCTTCCAGCTCGGCGGCGAGGCGGGTGGGCCCGAAGATCGTCAGGCCGCGCTTCTGGAACTCATCGACGATGCCGAGGGTGAGGGGAAGCTCGGGGCCGACGACGGTGAGGTCGATCTTCAGCTTCTCGGCGAAGTCCGCGAGCTCGATGATGTCGGCCACGCCGATGGGCACACAATCGGCGACCTGGGCGATTCCTGCGTTCCCCGGCGCGGCGTAAATCTCTTTGACTTGAGGCGATTGCTTGAGCTTCCAGCAAATCGCGTGCTCCCGGCCACCCTGTCCGACGACGAGTACTCGCATGTTTACCGGATTTTACGGGACAGCGACCGCTGCGGGAAGGACGAATAGCGGCCTAAACGTTTTCGGGACCACTACCGTACCTATGGCACGATGGGTCTGGAACTCCGTCTGATGATCCCCACGAAAGAGTCTGTCGAACCCGATGACCGGCAGCTGGTTGAGACCATCCGGGGCGGCGACAGCGAGGCTTTCGAGCGGCTCGTCCGCCGGAAAACGTCCAAGGTGTACGCGCTCTGCTACCGGATCATCGGGAACGCCGAGGACGCCAAGGACATCGCCCAGCTGGTGTTCATCAAGCTGTGGGAAAACCTTGAAAAATACGATTCCAAATACGCGTTCGACACGTGGCTGTACCGGATGGTGACAAACGTCGCCATCGACTTCATCCGCAACCGGCAGTCGCGCGACAACGCCGTCAACTCGAATCTCCGCCTGGTCAAGACTTCGACGGACGCGGAGCAGGCGGTCGCCATCCAGCGGAAAGAGATCGAGGCGGTGTTCAACGACGTCTCCTCGGTGCTCTCGCCGAAGCAAAAGACGATTTTCGTCATGAACCAGATGGAGGACCTTCCCTCCGCCGAGATCGCCAAGATCCTCGGCTGCCGTGAGTCGACGGTCCGCAACCATCTTTTCAACGCCCGGAAACTGATGCAGCAGCAGTTGCAGAAGCGATATCCGGAGTACGCACAACTCTGGAGGAGCCGATGATCAGCTGCGAGACATTTCGCGCGCAATTCGCTCCGGGCACCCCGGACGTGGCGCTGCTCGAGCATCTCCGCTCGTGCGATGCCTGCCTGAATTACGCTGTGGAGAATGACGGCGACGTGCTGTTCCGCGCGATCGGCGGAGGAGAGCTTGTTCCTCCCGGTGGCGTGGACGCGTTTGTCGATGACGTCATGCGCGCAGTGCAGATCCGTTCGGCCGAGAGCACGGTTTCCTCGCGCGGAGTGATGTGGCCCCGCAAGCTCGCCCTCGCCGCGACCGTCGCCGTGGCGATCACCGGCGCAGCGTGGATCCGCGAACACAACACCATCGCGGTGGCTCCGCCGCCGCCTCCGGCCGTACAGCGTGCGGCCAAAGTCGTACCGAAACCCGTTGTCGAGAATTACGAATCCCAGAAAGCGACGATCGTCGAAATGCCCACGGATGGAGAGAACGTGAAGGTGGTCATGGTGTTCGACGAGAGTCTTCCGGCGGATCTATGACGAAGCGATTTGCATTCATGCTCTTCCTGGCGCTGGCCGTATGCGGCACAGCGTTCGCGGACGATGATGCCGCGGACGCGCAGAAGAGCCTTTCGGTCAAGACGTATCAGTTCAAGCACAAGGACGCGGATAAAGCCACGGCTGTCGTGAAGCAGCTGATGAGTGCGGAAGGATCGATCTCGATCCAGCCGTCGACGAACTCCGTGGTCATCACCGATCGCCCCGACAACCTGAAGGCCATCACTGCGGCGCTGGTGCAGTTCGACACGCCGCCGAAGGCGTTCAAGCTGAGCATACGGCTCGTTGCCGCGTCGCGTGCCGAGGGGCCGGCGCGGACGCCCGATGATCTGAGGGACGTCGCGCCAAGCCTCGGCATGCGCTTCAACGTCCTGGAAAGCCTTGGCTCGATCACAGTCGATGGTCATGAAGGCGAACCCGGGATCGTCGACCTTCCGACCGGCTATCGCGCCGATTTCCGCTTCGGCGATTACGATCCGGCCAGCGACTCGGTCCAGATCAGCGACTTCAAGCTCTCGAAACTGCAGGGCGACCAGCTCACGCCGCTGCTGAAGACGACGCTGAATCTCAAGATCGGGCAGACCGTGATCTTCGGCGCGACGAAGCCGGAGGGGAAGAAGGCGCTGGTGCTGGTGTTCGCGGCGAAGAAGTGACGGGCCGCAGCCCGTCATCCTGAGCGAAGCGAAGGATCTCGTTCGGCTGCGATCCTTCGCCGTCTCCGCGGCTCAGGATGACGTGAGTTCAGCCACTCTGCGACCTCTTCGACACCCCGCGTATTGAAGATCTCCTTCGGCGTGAGCCCTGCCTTCCGCGCCACCCACGTGCCGCTGATGACGTGCGACATCTCCGCGATCGAGTGCGCGTCGGGATTGATCACGAACATCACGCCGCGCTCGATGGCTTTGGGGATGTGACGCCAGTCGACGTCGAGCCGGTGCGGGTTGCCGTTGATCTCGACGAGGACGCCGCGCTCGGCCGCGCGATCGAAAATGCGGTCGTAGTCGACGCTGTAGCCGTCGCGTGAGAGCAGAAGCCGCCCGGTCAGGTGTCCGAGGAACGTGACGCACGGATCGTCGACGGCTTTGAGGATGCGCTCCGTCATCTCGTCTTTCGGCATGTTGAACCGCGAGTGGATCGAAGCCACGACGAAGTCGAGCGTCGAGAGGACCGCGTCGCCGTAGTCGATGGAGCCGTCGGGGAGGATGTCGGCCTCCGTCCCCCGAAACACGCGCATGGGAGCGACGTCCGGTTCACGGCGCGCGATCTCGGCATGCTGCTCGCGCAGACGCTCCACGGTCAGGCCGTTGGCGTAAAACGCGGCCGGCGAGTGATCGGAGATGCCGACGTAGTCGAAGCCCCGCTCCCTCGCGGCGGTGAGCATCTCCAAAACGGTGTTGCGGCCGTCGGAGAAGGTCGTGTGCACGTGAAACGTGCCGCGCAGGTCCGACGGCTCGACGAGCCGCGGGCGCTTCTTGCGAACAAGTACCTCGGGTGATTCACGGCGCTCCGGCTCGATGTACGGGACGCCGAGCTTCTCGAAGAACTGCTTCTCGTCGGCGGCCTGAGGCCTGAGGCCTGAGGCCTGATCGAGCGCTTCCACGAATTCCCGGCTGCCCGTCGTCTCCACGATTCGGGTACCGAATTCCGCCGGCGCGGCGAGGTGGAACCAGACGTCAATCTCGCTGGCGAGCACGCCGCGGTACGTATGCTCGTCGACTTCTTCGAGGCGATCGACGATCCGCTCGAGCGCCTTGACGACGACCGCCGGCTTGCGCGTGGCGATGGCGATGTTCACGTTCCGGATCACTTCGAGACGTCTGCGGACGCTTCCCACGATTTCGGCGTCCTCGATCTCGTCGATCTTCGCCAGGCGTTCGCGCATCCGTTCGCCGAGCTGCAGGCCGGTCGGAAGGAGATGCTGCGATTCGCGACGGCGCGCCTTCTCGATCCCTTCAAGGACCTTCGTCTGCGTCTTCGGTCCGAACCCGCGCAGTTTGGCGAGGCGGCCCTCGCGGGCAGCGGCCTCGAGCTCGTCGAGCGATCCGACGCCGAGCTCCTGGTGGAGCTGGCCGATTTTTCCGAGGCCCAGGCCGGGCACGCGCAACAGGTCGAAGATCCCGGCCGGGTACTGCGCGCGGAGCTCGTCGAGGTATCGCGATTCGCCCGTGTTCACGACCTCCACGATCACCGCTCCGACCGATTTGCCGATGCCTGGGACGGAAAGTAGCTTTCCCGAGCCGACGAGGACGTCGATGTCTTCGTCGAGATTCTCGACCGCCCGCGCAGCCCGCTCGAAGGCGCGCGATTTGAAGCGGTTCGGGTCGTTCAGGGCGACGTACTGCGCGATCTCGTCGAGTACGCGTGCCGCGGTCCACTTATCGGCTCGGGCCATTTATCATCCTCACCATGCAAGCGCGCGACCGGCTCATCGTGGCCGCCGATCTCTCGGCGCGCGATGAGATTCTCGCACTGGCCGACGAGTTACACGACGTGGCCGGGTTGCTGAAGATCGGACTGCAGGCATTCGTGGCCAACGGGCCGGCGCTGGTGCGGGAGATCGTCGACCGCGACGTCCGCGTGTTCCTCGACCTCAAGCTTCACGATATTCCGAACACCGTTCAGCGCGCCGTTCGAGAGGTCGAGAAGCTCGCCATCTCCATGCTGACGGTCCATGCGTCGGGCGGAGCGGCAATGCTCGCCGCCGCATGTTCGGAGAAGGTGCTCGTCCTTGGCGTCACCGTTTTGACCAGTCTCGACGACATCGACATGCGCAACATCGGCTTCACCGGCAATGCCATGACCACGTCCGTGCGCCTTGCCCGTCTGGCGCGCGAGTCGGGGCTGCGCGGCGTCGTGGCCTCTCCTCTGGAGATCCGCGCCATTCGAGAGGCTTGTGGAACCTCGCTGACGATCGTCGCTCCGGGTGTGCGGCCGGCCGGCTCCGACGCTGCCGATCAACGCCGCACGATGACGCCGCGCGAGGCCGTGGCCGCCGGAGCCGATTACATCGTGGTCGGACGGCCGATCACAGAAAAAAAGAACCGCCGCGAGGCGGCGGTTCGGATTCTCGATGAGTTGAGTTGAGCGTCTATCGCGGGGCAACCGAACGCCGGCGAGTCGTGCAGTTGGATCCTTTGAACAGCAGCAGCGGCTGGCTGGCGAACTGACGGCGGTTTCCCAGCGCGTCGGTGCCGACGGCGCGCAGGGTGTGTGGAACAGGCGCATCGCTCGTTGAATTGAGAACCGCCTTGTCGAAATTGATGCGCCAGGTAAAGACAGGGGTGCGCGAAGAGACATCCTTGCGCGGAGGGCCGCCGACCGTGGTGGTGCCGATCGAGCCGCCGTCGAGGAACAGCTCGACGTTGGCGATCTTCTGATCGCCCGTGACCCAGCCGCGGATCTCGGGCACGTCGCAGTTGATCGCCTGCGTGCCGTCCCATTCGATCTTGCCGGCCATCTGGCCGCATGCGCCGTAGGTCTGCAGGCCGCTGAGCGATCCGACGACGTATACGACCGGGCCGACCGCCATCGGGTTGTACTTCACCTCGTCCGGCGCGGTGTACGAGACGTTCTCGTAGATGCGTTCGTAGGAGCCTTCCCACAGCGGAACGGTGAAGTCGAATACGTCGATGGCCACCGTGCGCGCCGGCATCAGCGTCTCGGGATCGATCTCGTCGACCATCGTGACCATCCGGCCGTTCTGCTCGTCGATGAATCCCTGGCGGTGGAACGCAATGGGGTTGGCGCGCTGGATCGTCTCGAACGGCAGCACATAAACCTGGAACAGACTGATGGCGCCGCTGAGCGCCACGTTGTAGATGTTGATCGTCTGATCGTTGCCGACGGCGAGAAGAGTGGTGCTGTTGCTGATCAGGAACTTGCCCGGGACCGCGATCTGGCCCAGCGAGACCGGGGTCGCCGGATTGCTGATGTTGAAGCCGACCGTGCCGCCTTCGCCGGCGGCAAACAGGAATCCCTGGTTGAATGCGATGTCGTTCCATCCGAGGAACGAGCGCGACGCCAGCGACGAGATCGAGCCGGTGCGGAACGGCACGCTCTTGTTCGACACGTCGAACAGATCGATCGTGTTGAAGCAGAACGAGGTGCCATTCGGGTAGCACGGCATGTCGGTCATCGGGTAAAGCGCCGCGAGCGTGTTGCCGTTGACGGCCAGCCTGCGGTAGTGGAGACCGGGTGTCCGTGAAACGAGAGCCGGGGCCGAGCCTCCGGCGCGTACGTTGCGGACATCGAAGATCTCGAGGCCCGCTTCACTGCTGACATAAAGGAATCCGCCGCTGAAGGCGGTGCCGCCAGTCGTCTCCCGCGCGCCGAGCGACCCGATGAAGTCCTCGCGGGGATCCGGAAGATCACCAAGGTCACTGATCGTGTAGGTGGAGAGAATCTGACCCCGCAGCACGAACACCTGCGATCCTGACCGGAAGACGCCGTGCGGCGATAGATTGAAGTCGCTGCCTGCCGGATGGTTCCCGACGAGCGTCAGCGGACAATCAGCCTGGAGGTGATCGGCGAAAAGGGGAACTGCGGAGAGTGCGACGATGACGACCAGAGCGACCCGTGACAAAACGCGCATGCAAGCCTCCCAAAAACCACACCCGAACGCCGCCCGTCTTGCGCGCGGCGAGCCTGTTCGAAATTCGTCTTGGCGCTAACTATGTCCTAAATCAGCGGGTTTTGCAACTTCGGACCCTCTGACGACGTTGTATGATGAACGCCGGAAAAGCTCGAACCACACGCCGATGGAAACAGGATCGTGTCGTCGACTGTTTGAGGTTGGGTAACCATGCTCGACGGCCACGTACTCGTTCTCAATCGCGTCTTCCAGGCGGTTCAGATTACGTCCGTCCGGCGGGCCTTCACCCTCCTGTACAAAGGGCAGGTCAAGGCCGTCGACTCCGAGTACCGGACCTACGACTTCGACAACTGGATGGACATCCCCGTCCAGCCGCACGACCACTACGTGGTCACTCCCAGCCGCAACATCCTGATCCCGCACGTGGTTCAGCTGCTGACCTTCGACCGCTTGCCTCGCCAGGAGGTCAAGTTCTCCCGCGGCAACATTTATCTGCGCGACCAGAACCGCTGCCAGTACTGTGGCCGGAAATTCTCCTCGTCCGAGCTGTCGCTCGACCACGTCGTGCCGATCTCCCGAGGGGGGAAGTCGACGTGGGAGAACGTCGTCTGCGCCTGCCTTCCGTGCAATGTGAGGAAGGGCAACAAGCTCCTGCACGAGTCGGGCATTCAGCTGATCCGGATGCCCCAGCGGCCGAAGTGGCACCCGCTCCATCGCCTCCAGGGACGGACGTTCCCCGACATCTGGAAAAACTTCCTTGATGAGGCGTACTGGAACGTCGAACTGCGGACCTGACCGCGGTTACTTCTTCGCCAGATCCTCGAGCTCTTCGCCGGGATTCACGAACAGGTTTACCGCAATCCCGTACTGCTTCTCGTACAGCGCGCGATAACGCCCGCCGAGCGCCATCAGCTGTTGGTGTGTTCCGCGCTCGGTGATCTGCCCGTTCTCGAGAACGAGAATCTGATCCGCGTTGCGGATCGTCGAGAGCCGGTGCGCGATGACGAACGTCGTGCGGCCCTTCATCAGCTGATTGAGGCCGTCCTGAATCAGCGCTTCGCTCTCGCTGTCGAGCGATGACGTCGCCTCGTCGAGGATGAGGATCTCCGGATCGGCCACGATGGCCCGCGCGATGGCCACGCGCTGCTTCTGCCCGCCGGAGAGCTTTACGCCGCGCTCGCCGACGACCGTCTCGTAGCCGTCTTCGAATTTCTCCGCGAATTCGTCGACGTGGGCGATCTTCGCGGCTCGGGCAATCTGCTCTTTCGTCGCGCGCGGATTTCCGAGCCGGATGTTCGAGGCGATCGTGTCGGCGAACAGGAAGGAGTCCTGCGGCACGAGTCCCATGTGGCCGCGGTAGTCGTCGAGCCGGATCTCGTTGAGGTCATAGCCGTCGACGAGGATGGTGCCGCTCGTCGGCCGATGGAACGCAGCGACGAGCGAGATCATCGTGCTCTTGCCGGACCCCGACGGTCCCACCAGCGCGACGGATGTTCCGGCCGGCACAGCGAAACTGACATCCTTCAGCACCGGCACGCCCGGCGTGTATTCGAAGGTGACGTTGCGGAACTCGACGTTCCCGATGATCCGCGGAACGTGCGTTCGCTTCGGATCGTCGGCATTCTCGGTCGTCTCCCCGAGAATCTCGCGCATCCTCTCCAGACCCGCGAACGCCTCGGAGAGCTGCGTTCCGATCGACACGATCTGCACGACCGGTCCGACGACGAGGCCGAGGTACAGCGTGAACGAGATCAGCCCGCCGACGGTCATCTGTCCGGCCAGAACCTGCCGGCCGCCGACCACCATCACCACGATCCCGACTGCTCCCACCAGGAACGTGGAGAGCGCGCCGACACCCGAGATGATCCGCATCGTGCCGATGACGAGCCGCAGCAGCTCGTGGGCGCCGTGTGCGAACGTGCGCGCCTCGTGGCGCTCGGCTTTGTACGCTTTGACGATCCTGATGCCGGACATGCCTTCGGTCAGGCGCCCCGTGACGTCGGCAGCGACCTCGCTTCGCTTCTTGAACATCGGCCGCGCGTTCTTGAACGCGAAGTAGAGAACCGCGCCGAAGAAGACCACCGCGCCGAGAATCATCGCGGCCAGGCCCGGGCTGAGATAGAAGAGGATGCCGATGGCGATGACCGCCGTGATCATTCCACCGACGAGTTGAATGAGTCCCGTGCCGACGAGATTGCGGACTCCCTCGGCGTCGTTCATGACGCGCGCGACGATGATTCCCGTCTTCGTGCTGTCGAAGTACGAGACCGGCAGGCGCTGCACGTGCTGCTGAATCTTCATGCGCAGATCGGTGATCGAGCGTTGCGCGGCCAGGCCGAGAATCTGCGCCAGCGCGTAGTCGGTCGCCGCGCCGACCGCGGTGGCGATCGCCGCCACGGTCACGATCTTGAGCAACAGATCCTGGCGGTGATGGATGATCACGCCGTCGATGAGGTATTTCGTCGTGCCGGGGAGGATGATCCCGGCGATGCGGTTGATCAGCATCAGCGGCATGCCGATGAAAAGCCGCTGGCGGGCGCTCCAGATCAGCTCCAAAGCGTCACGGAGCACGCGCTTCTTGTCGAGCTTCTGTTTGGGCTTGGGGTCGTCGGGCATTCCGACTGAGTACTTTACGCCAGGATGCCCGGCGGGCTCGTCTCTGGTGGACCGGAAGTTGCAGTTCTGCCGGTCCGGATCACTATGTCCGAAATGGAGTTGCGGTCATGACGTTGGTCAATTCTGTCTGCGCGGAGATCAGCATCTACCAGGGAGTGGGCGAGTCGACCGGAGTCGTGGTCGAGCGAAGCGCCATCCGCGGCAAGAAGGGTCTGTGCAAGAGCATGCGCGACCTGGCCATCAAGTCGCGCGTCCTCGGCGACGGGTACTATTACCTTCCGATCGATCTCTGGCCGAAATCGAAGGAACCGGTGGTTGTCCACAAGCACGATTGGACGGTCATCGGCTCGATTCCGCGCACGTCGCGCTCGAGCAAGAAGCACGCGAAAGCGTCCGCGCGCTGAGCCGGTATGGCGCGTGCAGTCGCGCCAGTCGAGATGATTAGAGGAGTCCCATTGGCATGAAACACTGCTTTGCCGTCGCATTCGCATTGCTCGTCGCATTCCCCCTGCTTGCCCAGAACGAGGAAGGCCCGGCCCAGGTCAAGGGCGTGGCCGTCGACACGACCGGGAAGGGCTACACGGCCGCATACGTCATCGAGACCTCGACGGGGCGGGTCTTGTTCGAGGAGAACGCGAACGTGTCCCTCCCGACGGCATCGATGGCCAAGATGATGACCGCGCTCATCACGATGGAAGAGATTCGCGACGGACGGCTGAAGCTCGACACGCCGGTCACGATTTCGGCGCGCGCCAGCAGGATGGGCGGCTCGCAGATCTACGCGAAAGACGGGCAGGTCTTTTCGGTCCAGACGCTGCTCGCGGCGGTGATGATCCAGTCGGCCAACGACGCGGCCGAAGCGCTTGCCGAGAAGATCGCCGGATCAGCGGAGAACTTCGCGGACGTCATGAATCAACGCGCGAAGCAGATGGGACTGACGCAGTCGACCTTCCACGATCCGCACGGCCTGCCGAATTCACAGAACCCCGATCAGATCGACAAGATGAGCGCTCACGACCTCGCCATCCTCGGCAAAGAGCTGATGAAGGATCCGCTGATGCGCGAGTACGCCAAGACGGCCACCATGCCCTTCACGAATGGGACGTTCACGTCGGGACTCACGAATCCCAATCACCTCATCAATCCGCACAAGGTGAACTACTTCGACGCCGCGACCGGCATCAAGACTGGCTACTCCGCGCCCGCCGGCTATTGCGTGACCGCCGCCGCACAGCGCGGCGACATGGAGCTCGTCTGTGTCGTCATGGGCGCAAGCAGGGCATCGGGTGCGACAAGCTCGTTCGGCATCGCCTCGAAGCTGATGTCCCAGGCGTTCGCACAGTACAGCCTGGCGACGGTCGTCAAGAAGGGATCGCCCGTCGGACAGGCTCCCGTGAAAGACGGGAACACGAAGGCCGTTGCGGCGGTCGCCGCCGCCGACGCGAAAGCTCTCGTCAAGCGCGGGGAGGAGCGCCGCGTGAAGGTCGTGTTCAATCCCGCGCCGGTCACCGCTCCGGTCAGCGCCGGACAACCGGTCGGCACGATCATCGTGCAGGAGGCCGGAAACATCGTGAAGGTGCCGGCCATCGCTGCCGTTGCCGTTGCCAAGCAGCCGTGGTGGAAGATGTTCTGGCCGTTCTGATCAGGTCAGTTTCTTGAGAGCCTCGACGTAGGCGATGTGCTCCTGCTCGAGGATTCGTGCGCTCAACGTCTCGACCGTGTCGTCATCACGCACGTCGACTTCCCGCTGCAGGATGACCGGACCGCTGTCCAGCCCTTCATCGACGAAGTGAACGGTGCAGCCGGATGTCCTGGCGCCCGCGGCGATGGCCTGCGCCTGCGCGTCCACACCCGGAAACGCGGGGAGCAGGGACGGGTGGATGTTCAAAATGCGGCCGCGATACTTCGCGACGAACGAAGGACTGAGCAGGCGCATGTACCCGGCGAGGACGATGTAGTCCGGTTTCGCGCTGTCGAGCACGCGCACGATTGCCTGCTCATGCGCGGTTCGATTCGGGAAGTCGCGGTTGTCGATCACGTGCGCGTCGTAACCCCACTCGCGCGCTCTGGCGATTCCCGGCGCGTCGGCGCGATTCGAGATCACGGCGACGATCTGAGCACCCAGCTCGCGGCGAACGATGGCCTGATGGATCGCGGCGAAGTTCGAGCCGCGGCCGGAGAGCAGGACCGCCAGACGGATCATTCGATCCAGCTGGCGAAGCCTGCGGGCGGGGTGTCGTACGCGACCTGGCCGGAGCCTTTCACGATGTTTCCGATGAAGAAGAACTTCTGGCCGATGCGTGTGAAGTGCTTCACGATCGTATCGACCTGATCCGGCGCCGCGATGACGACCATTCCGACGCCCATGTTGAACACCCGCAGCATTTCCGGCGGCTCGACTTTGCCCTTTTCGAACATCAGCCGGAAGATCGGCAGCACCGGCCACGATCCGAGCTTGATCTTCGCGTCGAGCCCCGACGGCAGTACGCGCGGCACGTTGTCGGTCAGTCCACCGCCGGTGATGTGCGCGAGCGCGTGGATCGCGCGCTGCTCGACCAGCGGCATCAGCGGCTTCAGATACGAGATGTGCGGCTGAAGGAGCGCTTCGCCGATCTTGCCGATCTCCGGCAGGACGGTCTGGAAGTCGTAATTGAGCTGGTCGATGAAGATCTTGCGCGCGAGCGAATAGCCGTTCGTGTGGAGGCCCACGGACGGTAATCCGATCAGGACGTCACCTTCCCGCACGCTTTTCCCGTCGATGACGTTCTTCTCGTCGACCACGCCGACGATGAAGCCGGCGACGTCGTAGTCGTCATCGGCATAGAAGCCGGGCATCTCCGCGGTCTCGCCCCCGATCAGCGCCGCGCCGTTCTCACGGCAGGCTCGCGCCATGCCGCGGATCACGTCGGCCATGACCGGCGGGCGCAGCCTGCCCGTCGCGTAGTAATCGAGGAAGAACAGCGGGCGCGCCCCCTGTACCAGGATGTCGTTCACGCAGTGGCAGACGAGGTCATAGCCGACCGTGTCGTGAATCTTCATGGCCTGGGCGACGCGCAGCTTGGTGCCGACGCCGTCGGTCGAGGAGACCAGAACCGGCTTTTCGATCCCTTCGAACGTTCCGCGAAACAGCCCGCCGAACGATCCGATGTCCGACATTACTCCCGGAGTGAACGTATCGCGTACGATGCGCCGGACTTCGCGGAGTGCCTCGTCCTGCGCATCGATGTTGACGCCCGATTCGCGGTAGGTTGCCATTCGCGTGGAGAATATCAACGAATGGCTCAATTCCTCCTCATCACGACGCTTCTCACCATCGCCGGCCTGATCACCACCATCGTGGCCGGCTTCATGGCTTCGCCGCTTCACGCGGCCCAGCACATCATGCTGGCGCTGACGACGGTGGTCATCGGACTGTTCTCGCAGTCGATGACGATGTTCTTTTTCATCGGCACGGGGAAGCAGCTGAAGGATGAGACGAAGGGTGGCCAGCACGAAGCGGATGTCAGGAACGCCACGCGCGCGCTGACGATGCGAGTTTCTCCGATCGCGACCTACGCGATGGCTGTGCTGATGATCGCCTTCATCATGGGCGGCGGCGTGTCGACGGGCAAGACGCCCCGCTGGCTGCACGACATCCTGGCGTTCGCCTCGCTGGCGATGTTCATGCGCGCGTACTGGATCGAGATTCACGCGATGAATGAGAGTGCGGGCTTGATGGAGAAGTATTTGCGGCGGGACTAGACGCGATACAACGCCGCGCCCCAATGCAACCCCGACCCCAGCGCCGTGAAGCAGATCAGCATCCCCGGCTTGATCCTTCCGTCTGAAACACACTCGTGAAACAGGATCGGAAGCGTGCCGGCGGTCGTATTGCCGTATCGCTCGATGTTGTGCGGCACCTTCTCCGGAGGGAGCGCCAGCTGCTTGGCAACGCCCTCGACGATCCTCAGGTTTGCCTGATGAATCAGCAGCATGTCGACATCTGACAGCTGCAGGTCCGCCGCCGCGCAGACCGCGCGCACCGCCTGCGGCATCCGCGAGACGGCCTCTTTGAAGACCTCCCGGCCTGACATGACCGGGATTTGGTCGCCGCGGCCGATCTGCGCGACATCGACGTAGGGGCGGAAGCGAAATCCGACGCCCGGAACGAAAAGCGCTTCGATGTTCGAGCCATCCGTGTAGAGTTTCGCGCCGAGAAATCCGCGGTCACCGTTCTCCGATGCTTCGATGACGACGGCGCCCGCGCCATCGCCGAACAGCACCGTCCGATCCCGGATTTTCGTGTTGAATTCGTATTCCTCGGGCGTGATCGGCCGCTCGGCCTCACCGATCATCATTCCCCAACCGTTCTGCCACGGCATGAACGGCGTATGCACGTCCGCGCCGACGAGAAGCAGCCGCTTGTGCTTGCCGCTGCGAATCAGCGAATCGGCGAGATCGAGCCCGTACAGAAATCCGGAGCACTGCTGGCGGATGTCGAACGTGGGGATCGATTCCGGCAGCCCCATGTTCGCCTGCAGCACGGGACCATTCCCCGGGAAGAAGTGATTCGGAGTCATCGTGGCGAAGATGACGCCGTCGATCTCGTTCTTCTCGCGTTTCGCCGACTTGAGCGCGGCGTCCGCCGCGATCATCCCCAGCTCGGCCGAGCCCTGGCCGGGATCGGCGTAGTAGCGCTGTTCGATGCCGCTGCGTGTGCGGATCCACTCGTCGGACGTGTCCATGATCCTGGAGAGGATCTCGTTCCTGACGAGGTTCTTCGGGATGCCGATGCCGCTGCCGGTGATGATGCTACGCATGCGCTGAAGGGTCGATCATGCGTCAGGCTTCGCGGTCAGCGCAAGGAGGTCCTCGCTGCTGAAGGAATACTTGCGGCCGCAGAACTGGCAGATCACTTCCGAGCCGCCGTCCTCGATCATCTGCCGGATCTCCTCGCGGGAGAAGAGCGCGATCGGCGCGAGAGCGCGCTCGCTGCTGCACGTGCACGTGTAGCTGAGCGGCACGTTGAAGCTCTCGTCGATCTGCTTGTAATTCATCCCGCCGAGGACCTGGGCGACGACGTGCTCGATGGGCATCTTCTCGATCAGCGTCGAGAGCGGTGGCGTCTCCTTGATGCGATCCTCCAGGCGGCGGATCGCCTCTTCGCTCGTGTGCGGAAACGCCTGAATGATGATGCCGCCGGCCGCGGCGATGCCCTCGCGGCGCTTGAACACGCCGAGAAGAACGGCCGAGGCGATCTGTTCGGAGCGGGCCAGGTAGCGCGTGAGCTCGGTGGCGATTCCGCCTCCTTCCAGCGTGGCCTGCGATGTGTAGGGCTTCCCGGCCGGGGGTGTGCCGCGAACGACCGTGAGCATCCCGCGGCCGATCGCGCGGCCGACGTCGAGCGTCTCATCCTGCGGGACCGGATTGCCGACGTAGCCGCGGGCTGTGCCCGCCACGGTGGCCTCGGCGATCAGCACGCGGAGCGGACCGTCGCCGTCGAATCGAAGAGTCACGTACTGGTTTCGCACGTCCTTGTCGAGGAGACGTGCCAGGAGCAGCGAGCCGGTCATGGCCCGGCCCAGCGCGTCGGCGGCAACGGGAGAGAGATCGAGGATCTCCCGCGCGGTCTCGACCGTTTTCGTGGTCTGGGCGGCGATGATGCGGAAGTCGCCCCCTTCCGCCATTCCCTGGATCAGCCGGTCGCCTGGCATGGTCCAGTGCTAAACGCGGCATGAAGGCGCTTTGTTTCGGCCGGCGTCGCGTCGCGAGCATCAATGCCCGTCGTCGACGATGGTCACACCGAACACCGCGCCGACCGGAGTCCCGTCCTTGAGCTTCGCGGAGAGCCTCATGGCGATTGTGTCTCCCGCGGCCAATGGCGCTTCGAGTTGGAGCGGTTGCAACGCGCGCAAGAATGCCTGGCGCGGGACGTCCACGTCGATTCGGCCTCCGTCGAAATCGCCCTGACATGTGTCGCTCTGCGAGGGGCTGCCATCATTCGCCTGATGAATCTTGATCCCCGTCGGAACCAGATGCGGCTGTACCGTGATCGTGGCGAGGTCCACATCATTCACGCTGGCGGGCGAGCCGTCGATCTGCCGGAGATCGCCAAAACGGAAATGAACCGCGGACTCATCGGAGGGCCGATCGTTCAGCACCGCTTCGCGAACGTCGGCCAGAGAAACGCGATCGGGGTCCAGGCGGCGGCAAAACGAGCGCACGTATCGGAATTTCCCTAACGGACCAAGGAAGCCGGTGGGATCTTCCGTCACGCTCCGCGCGAATCGGTAATCGCCGCCCGACAGCTTCAAGATGTCGAATCCGGTGCCGTCGTCGTGGGCTTGCACGAGCTCGAGAACGCCGTCGCTGTCAATGTCGACGAGCGCGCTCGTGCCGGCCACGCCGCCAATCATGTCGTGCAGAGAAGTGCCGGTCCAGATGAAGAGGCGCAATTCGGGATTGTTGCCGCTGGCATCCAGACATTCCACGGCCACTTCCGGCACTCCGTCCCCGTTGACGTCGACGAGATGAAAGTCGGTCGAGTATCCGCCGACGCTCTGGGCTGAATCCTGGTCGCCGACGACAGCGAGCGCCGAACCGCGTTGTTGAAAGACGCGCAGAAATCCGCCCGGATCCCGCTCGGTGGAGTAAAGCGCGACGACGTAGGAGAACGAGCCGTCGCGATCGAGGTCCGCGTGTAGGAAGTCGACGATGATCGGATCGGGCACACCGTCGTCGTCGGCGAGATTCTGTGACGCGGTGGAGGCCGCCGCGGGCGGGTTCGCGAGCAGCATCGCGGCGATCTGGTCCGAGGTCAGTGTCTCCGCCGCCAGCCACGCCGGCGTCAGCAAGAACATGGTCAGCAATGACGCGGTAAGGAGTCGCATCTAGTTCCCGCCTCCAGCGATGGGTACAGGACTGTACGTCGGTCGAAGACCGAGAATCCTGCAGGCATAGGTGAATGGTTCCACCAATCGTTTCGTACAGGCGACCTCCGCATCGGCTGCCGTGAATTCGGAGGTGCCGTGGTTAAAGCCCCGAAGGGCCGGGGCGAACTTGAAGAAGAACTCCCTCTCGCTCTCGTAATCGACCGCTTCAATCGCGCCTTTGGCACGGTTATCATGAAATTTGCTGGCTAGATATTCCGTACCGAGGTCGAGCGATGTCGTTTTGTCAAAGAGATCGCCGGGCGGCCGCCCGACGCCCGCATCTTTGAAACCCATTCCGACTGCCGTCTCGTACAAGAGTTGATGGAGGCCATAGCTTGCGGCGATCACGGTCTGGGCTGTGAACGGCGGATGATCGACCTGATAGTCAAAAAAACGCTGCGCGGTCGTACTCTTATTGGACGCTGCTTGTACCCAGTTGCTCTTGCTGTCGTCATCATTCGTATAAAGAACATTCTCCATACTCGGCAGGGTGTCCGCCGCCGTAATGACGTTTGGATTGATGACATCTGCGACTGATGTCACACGGCAGATCGCACTACCGCGGGCGTCGTGAGCGAGCTTGTATTTCTCCCGCGCCGTCGCATCGGCGCTGCCGAGCTTCAGCTTCGCGCCTTGAGCGACTGTGACTGTTGCACAGTTGCTCGACTGTGCGAGAGCCCAGGGAGCGAAGGCGGGATTCCGCAATACGCCAAACGGTACTGTTCCCTTCCTCGTGGGAGCTGCGATGTGCCCGAAATCGACCGAGAGCGGCTCGTAGCGAAAGGACCGAGGATTGAACGACGACTCTTGCGCGATCTGGGCCTTCAGCAGTTGTGGCGGAACGCCATTGCGATCCGCAAACTTGATCAGCAGCGAGTCGAACGTATCGGGAGCAGGCCCGAGCTGGGGTACACAATCGCCGGCCTGGCAATTGCTCACCCTGAACGGAACCGTGAACGCGAAGCTCTTGCCGCCGTTGATAAATGCGAAATGTGCATTGACAGTTCCGGAGTGAACGGCCAGAAAACGATGATCGGCCAGATCCGCCGGCGCGGCCGTGGGAAGCGGGAAATGAACCATGATCTGGTTCTTGAACAGCTCTTGCCGAGCCTTCGTGAATTGCGAGTCGCTCGGGCTCTGGTCGACCGCGTCGGTCATCTGTTCGTCCGGTGAGACCGGCGGATCCAGCGTGCCGTCCTTGTTCAGCGGGAGGATCTTGACGTGCACGAGCTCTCCCACCTTCATCTTCACGCTCGGCGCGGTCTCCTCGGGCAGGCTCGTGTCGTAGTGAGTGAGCTCGTTGCCCTTCAAATCCTGAATCTGGATGCGAAAACTCTCCTGTGGCGGGCCGACCGCGAGAACCGCGTCGCCCGTGTTGAAGCCGAGTGCCGCTCGAAACGGGACCTGAGTCACAAAATCAGTAGCGGTCACCATGAAGTCATGCGTGAATACGGTGGCCCCAACGTTCGTGAAGGGCACCAGTGCGAACGCAGGCTGGAACGTGAATCGATCGACGACAAATTCGGGAGAAAGCGTCACCACGAAGGGCCTTCCCTCCAGGCAAAAGAGCTCCAGTAACACCGCGTTGCGGTGTCCAAAAAACGGATCGTAGTCGAACAAACCGTCAATCTCGGAGGTTGGCGCCGGCGGCTCGAGAATCGTCATCGTCGCTGTAACCTTTGTCGGCGTATTGGCGAGGATCCTGGTGGGGTTGAGCCGGAGCTGCACTTTCTCCGCGCGCACATTCACGGTCTGCGAAGAAATCTGGTTGGGCTCTACCGGATGCGTGTCGAGGTGAACAGAAAGAGTCCCCGGGCCGTCCGTCTGCACGAGCCCGATATGGAATCTGAAGCTCGCGGACGACGCCCCTTCAGGAATGTAACAATCCGAGTTGGAGTCCGGCATCGTGCCGTTGCAATCGAAGAAATCGATTAACCGGTCGAACGAACAACAGCTGATCGTGTAGGGAATCGGGCCGTGGATGAAGCTGCCGCGATCAATATTGATCGTTCCATGGATGATCGACAGGCTGCCGCCGACGACATCGGTCGAATCCAAGACGACCGAGGAAATGACCAGCGGGCCATCTTGCGCGTGCAGGACGGCTACGATCGTGAACGGCGCGATCAACAGCCACAGCAGTGACGCCGCTCTCCCTGATTCACATCGCCGATTTGTGTGCAACGTCTCACCTCCAGCGTTTGGCCAGTGAAGACTTGCGCAAGTTCTAACGGCGCGTCCCGCTACTCCTGTGAGGATATGCGAATGAAATGGTTAACATTGGCTGAGCGCTTGACTGTGGTAACCATAATCTTTTGATTTTGAAACGATTTTGAGACAGCGCCGGCCTTTTTTGCGGGGAACGGGCGTGACCCGCCAGGTCCGGAGACTCACCCGCTCTCCCGCGCCGGTTTGCCGCACCATTGGCCGATCGATTGCCGGCGATGGTCGCGCGAAACCATCCGCGTTCTTTTGCGCGAAGATCCCGAGATCACCATCGTAGGGGAATGCAGCAGGGGCCGACGCCCCCGCCATCATCGAGAGAACAAAACCCCATCCGGTGTTTCTGGACGTACAGATGCCCCACCTCGATGGCTTCGAAGTGCTCGAGGCGATCGGCGGTCGTCATCCTGAGCCGGCGAAGCGCGACGAAGGATCTCAGGATGCGAAAACGCGTGCGATTTCGAGATCCTTCGCCGTCTTCGCGGCTCAGGATGAACTGAACAACGACTTGCGCGAAGGTTCCTCACCTAGAGGGCGGTCCGCGCAGCCGCAGTCGCCGGCGCCGGACCCGATCCCCGTTTCCGTGTCCCGTATGAGACGATCATCAGTCCTGGTTACCGGCTACGTCGGTCGGGCTCATCATTTGCTAGGGGGAGAAACGCGGAGGTCACCCATGAAGTCATTGATTGTTGCAGGTGCACTCCTGCTCGCCGCCGGTTGCATGGAGAAGAAGGCCGACGGCACGTATCAGGCCTCGGGGACTGCTGAACGGAAGACGGAGACAGCCGTCAGCCAGACTGCCGCCGACATCACGGAAGAGTCGAAAGAGCTCGGTGAAGAGGCGAAGCGGCGGGCGGACGAGCTCCGTCAGACGGACGCGGCGAAGCATCTGGCTACGGCGGGGAAAGAGATGGGCCAGGCGATCGAGAACGCATCGGGCGAGGCGGCGGAGAAGGCCGGCGAGGAGTTGCAGAAAGCCGGTCAGAAGATGAAAGCCAACGCGAACGAACAGAAGACCGATACCACGGCGACCCGGCACTGATTTCGTATCGTGGAGAGTTGAAGGAGGAGTGTATTCATGGCAGTCAGCACCGGCAGGACCTCGATGGCCTCGAAGACGGCGACGCTCAAGGTCGGCGACAAAGCGCCCGACTTCGAGCTGCCCGGCCATCGCGGCAACGAAAAATTCAAGCTCAGCAGCGTTCGGGGAAAGAAGAACGTCGTCATCGTCTTCTATCCCCTGGACTGGACACCTGTGTGAACCGTGCAGATGCCGGGATATGAGGCCGAAATGGCCGACTTTGAACGGTATGACGCCCAGGTCGTGGGCATTTCGGTTGACAGCATTCCCAGTCACATCGCATTCGCAAAATCCCTCGGCGGCATCGAGAAATATCCGCTGCTCGCCGACTTCCATCCGAAGGGTGAAGTCTCGAAGAAGTACGGCGTGTGGAAGGACGACAAGGGGATCTGCGAGCGGGCCATCGTGATCGTCGACAAGCAGGGCATCGTGCGCTACATCGACGTCCACGACATCTCCGAGGCGCCCGACAACGCGCAGCTTCTCGAGGTGCTCAGAGAGCTCGATTAGTGCTGAGCATCGCGCGTCGCTGCGTTCCCTTCACCCCGTTCGACAAAGATCTTGCAACGGCAACGGTAGCGCTCGTCTGTGCGACGGGCGTCTACCTGCCGGAGCAGGAAGCGTTTCCGACGGAAGATCCGGGCGATGTCTCCTATCGAGTGATTCCGGCGGAGACGGAAGCGTCCGCGCTGCGCATCGCCCATCATCACTACGATCACACCGAAGCGGACACCGATCCGAACATCGTGTTCCCGATCGACTCGCTGCGCGAGCTCGTCGCCGACGGCGTGATCGCCGCCGTGAACAACGTGCATTACTCGTACGGATTCACGACGCGGTTGAAAGAGCTCTACGAGAAGACGTTTCCGGAGATCGCTGACAAGGTCGAGCGCTCGAAGACGAAGCTCGTCCTGATGGCGGCTGGTTGTCCCGAGACGTGCCACCGCTCGATCGGCAACCTGGCGCGGGAGATCGAGGCGCGCGGCGTTCCGACGCTGATCATCTCGGCATCGCCGGCAGCGACGGAGTCCGTCCGCCCGCCGCGCGGCATGACGTTCGACGGCTGCGAGATCGGGCGGATCGTCGGTCACGCCGGCGAACGCGAGTTCCACAAGAAAGTCGTCCGCGCCGCTCTGGAGATGTTCATGCGCGACACGCCGCCGGGACGCGTGGTGGTGAAGCAGATCCGGTGACGGAATTCTCGCGCCCGCTTGCGCGATTGGATTTATTCTTCTCGCCGTGACGACGCCCTTACAGACACCCGTCGAGATCCCGCGCCAGCGGGAGAGCTGGTCCATCGAAGACGCCTCCGAGCTCTACATGGTCGATCGCTGGGGCTCCGGCTATTTCGACGTGAACAAGAACGGCGACATGACCGTTTCGCCGCTGCAGCAGAACAGCATCGCCATCCCGATCATCGACGTGCTGCGCGAGGCTCAGGCGCTCAATCTTCAGTCGCCGATTCTCATCCGCTTCCAGGATCTGCTCCGGCACCGCGTCGAGATGCTCAACAACGCCTTCAACCGCGCCATCGCCGACCACAACTATCGCGGCGTCTATCGCGGCGTCTTTCCGATCAAGGTCAACCAGCTCCGCGAGGTCGTCGAGGAGATTCTGGACGCCGGCCGGCCGTTCAGCTACGGCCTGGAAGTGGGGTCGAAGCCGGAGATCTTCGCCGGCCTGGCCGTGCACACCGATCCGGAATCGCTGATCGTTTGCAACGGCTACAAGGACACTGCTTACATCCGCATGGCCATGCTCGGCCGGAAGCTCGGCAAGAAGGTGATCGTCATCGCCGAGAAGGTCTCGGAGATCCGTGCCATCACGAAGATCGCCGCCGAAATGAACGTCGAGCCATGGATCGGCATGCGGGTCCGGCTGCTGTCCAAAGGCGCTGGCAAGTGGGCCACTTCGGGCGGTGAGCACGCGAAGTTCGGGCTGTCGACCGAAGAGATCCTCGAGGCCATCGAGATGCTGCGCGAGGCAAAGATGGAGTCGGCGTTCAAGCTGCTCCATTTCCACATCGGCTCGCAGATTCCGGACATCCTCACCATCAAGCGCGCCGTCCGCGAGGCGGCCATGTACTACGCGAAGCTTACCAAGGCAGGGCATCCGCTGGAGTATCTCGACGTCGGCGGGGGACTGGCCATCGACTACGATGGATCGCGCTCGACGTTCCACTCGTCGATGAACTACTCCGTAGAGGAGTACGCGAGCGACATCGTCTACAACATCATGGATGTCTGCGACGACGAGAAGGTGCCGCATCCGAACATCGTCTCGGAGTCGGGCCGGGCCATCGTCGCCCATCACTCCGTGCTCGTCGTGCAGGCATTCGGCTCGATCGAGAAAACTCCGCTCGAGCCGCGGGTCGTCACCGCTGCCGATCACAAGCTCGTGCGCGAGATCCTGGAGATCGACCAGAGCCTCAGCGAAGAGCGCGTCAACGAATCGTGGCACGACCTCGAGCAGATCAAGGACCAGGCGCAGACGATGTTCGAGCTCGGCCTGCTCAACCTCGACGTGAAGGCTCGCGTGGAAAGCCTGTTCTGGCAGGTCGCCGAGCGGATTCAGAACATCGTCGTTCGCATGGATCCGGCCGAGGTGCCGGAAGACGTCGGAACGCTGAAGATCGAGCTTGCCGATCAGCACATCTGCAACTTCTCCGTGTTCCAGTCGCTGCTCGATCACTGGGCGCTCGGACAGCTCTTCCCGATCGTGCCCATTCATCGTCTCGACGAGCGTCCGCAACTCGAGTCGACGCTCGTCGACATCACCTGCGACTCCGACGGCAAGGTGTCGAAGTACATCGACCTGAACGATGTCCGCGAGACGCTTCCGCTTCACGACCTTCGCGAGGGGCAGCCCTACTACCTCGGCGTGTTCCTCACCGGCGCGTACCAGGACATCATGGGCGACATCCACAACCTCTTCGGCCGCGTCAACGAGGTGCACGTCTTCCTCGACGAGGACGAGGAGAGCGGTTTCTACATCGAGGAAGAGATCCCGGGGCAGTCGATCGGCGAAGTTCTGGCCATGACCCAGTACGACTGGCGCGACCTGGAGAAGCGCATGAAGGCCCAGATCGACGCGGCGATCAAACAGGATCGCGTCAAACCGACCGAAGGGATGCGCCTGCTTCAGGACTACGAGCGCGGGCTGAAGGACCAGACTTACCTCACGCTGGAATGATGGAGCCCCGGCTCCAGCCGGGCTGATCACCGGCTGAAGCCGGGGCTCCATCGCCATGTCTGTGCCACAGGCCCTTGCCTCCCGGCCGAAATCCTCGCTAGGCTCGGAATGACAGCAGGCAAATGGACCGTTAAGTACATCAGCAGTCCAAATAACACAGGAGAACGAACAATGCGTAGATCGCTCCCGCTCGCAGCCCTTGTGCTCGCTTTCGCGGCGAACGCCTTCGCGCTCGGCGAAGCGCGAATCACTGGCAAAGTGGTGGATGCGGCGACCAAGAAGCCGATTCCGAATGCCGTCATCACCGTCGTGGCGACGGAGGGGAAGACCTTTCACCAGGATTACAAGGTGAAGAACGACGGCACGTACGCGGTGTTTCTGCTCGACGGAACGCTGAAATACGAGTTCACGTACGCCGCGCCCGGCTATCGCCCTTACAAGGAAGTGATGAAGCTCAAGCTCGGCGAGCCCAACATGAAGGATGTCGAACTGAGTTCGGGCAACGCCCCCGCCGCGGGTGGCGCCCCGGTCGGCGAAGTCAAAGTCGATCCGTCAGTGGCAGCGTTCAACGAAGGGGCCGAGTTGGCCAACGCCGGCAAGGACGCCGAGGCGATCGCGAAGTTCGAGGCGGCCGTGGCGGCGAAACCCGATCTGACCGCAGGCTGGCAGGCGCTGGCCAAGATCTACCTCCGGACGAAGAACTATCCGAAGGCGATCGAAACGGGCAACAAGGCCCTCGAGCTCGTCAATGACGAGACCGACATGTTTGCCGTCCTGTACGAGGCGTACAAGGCCACCGGCGACAAGGTGAAGGCCGAAGAGTTCAAGAAGAAGCTGCCGGCGAACGCGCCGATGCTGTTCAACGATGCCGCAAAGGCGATCAACGCCGGGAAGGACGCCGATGCCGAGCCGCTGCTGAAACAGGCAATCTCGGCGGACGACAAGTTCGCGCAGGCCTACTACGAGCTCGGAATGCTCTACGTCCGCTCCGGCAAGAACGCCGACGCGAAGACGAACCTGGAAAAGTACCTCGAGCTCGATCCGAGCGGGAAAGACGCCCCTACGGCCAAAGAGATGCTGAAGTACGTGAAGTAGCTGTGACCAGGTGACCTCCTGAGGGAAAAAGGGGAATCACGCGAGTGGTTCCCCTTTTGTATCTGTAGCAGGAGGCGCGTCATGCGCAGTTCGTTGTTCGCCGTTGCCCTCGTTCTTCTTTCCGGTTGTTCGTCGATGCAGTCCGATAGCGGCATGGGATCCGCGAAAGTCGACATCGCGGAGCCGCAGCTGCTGATCCGGCAGATCAGCACCGTACCGGCGGCCGCGCAGCATATCGAAGGCGGCATTCCCGTGCAGTATTCGCTCGCCGTCCAGAACCGTGCCGCGCAACCGATCACGCTCAAGCAGGTCGGCGTCGTCTCGATGGGTTACGGCGCGTACAACGTTTCGGGCACGCGTCCGTTCAAGACGGTGATTCAGCCGGGACAGACGGAAGTCGTTCAGTTCTGGGTACCGGCGAACATCGACAACGCGTCGCTTGTCGGTGCCAACGGCCCCGTCACGCTCCGGGTCACCACGCGCTTCGACTCACCCCTCGGCCAGTTCCAGAACATCGTCGTGCAGCAGGTGAACGCGACGACCGGCGTCGAAGGCTCGAATCAGTAGGCGGCCAGCGCGGGCGCCGGCGCCGGTTCGTACGACAGGACCGGCGCCAGCCAGCGCTCTACCTCAGCCACGGACATCTGCTTGCGGGCTGCGTAGTCGAGCACCTGATCGCGGCCGATCTTTCCGACCGCGAAGTACTTCGACTGCGGATGCGCGAAGTAGAAGCCGCTCACCGATGCCGCCGGCGTCATCGCGCATGATTCCGTCAGGTGGATTCCGGCGCGCTCCGCGCCGAGGAGCGTGAAGATCGTGCGCTTCTCCGTGTGATCGGGGCACGCCGGATACCCGGGCGCGGGGCGGATGCCGCGGTACTTCTCGGCAATGAGGTCCTCTCTCGACAGACTCTCATCCTTCGCGTACCACTCGCTTCGTACATCCTTGTGCAGCTTTTCGGCGAGCGCTTCGGCCAGACGATCGGCGAGGGCTTTGGTCATGATGCTGCCGTAGTCATCGTGATCGCGCTGGAAGCGCACGACGAGCTCCTCGACCCCGATGCCGGCCGTCACCGCGAAGGCGCCGACGTAATCCGCGACGCCACCTTCCTTCGGGGCGACGAAGTCGGCAAGGGCGAGATAGGGACCGTTGTGCTCCTGCTGCTGCCGCAGCGTATGGAATCTCGATCCATCCGCCAGCTCGATGTCGTCGCCGGAGCTGTTTGCGCGCCAGAAACCGTACGCCGCGCCAGCCTTGAGCAGCCTGTCGTCCACGATTTCCGCGAGCAGCTTGCGGGCGTCGTCGTAAAGCTCCTTCGCGCGTGGCTCTTTGAGAATGTCCGGATAGCGGCCCCGCAACTCCCATGTGTGGAAGAACGGTGTCCAGTCGATGAACGGCACGATGGAGTCGAGCGGAACATCCTCCAGCAGGCGCGATCCGAGGAACGGCGGGCGCTCGGGCTGACCGAACTCGACACGGAGGCGGCGGGCTCGCGCATCCCCGATTGAGGCGAGCGCACGGTCGGTCTGCCGCGACTCGTTTTCGGAACGCAGCCGCTCGTATTCCGAGCGCGTGGCGCGGACGAGATCATCGCGCTTTTCGTCGCTCAGCAGATTGCTGACCACGCCGACGGCGCGCGACGCGTCGAGCACGTGCACGGTTGCCGACGAATACTTCGGCGCGATTTTCACCGCCGTGTGGAGCTTGCTCGTCGTCGCGCCGCCGATCAGAAGCGGCACCTTGAATCCAAGGCGCTCCATCTCCCTGGCCACGTGAACCATCTCGTCGAGCGACGGCGTGATCAGACCCGACAGGCCGATGATGTCCACCTTCTCGGCGACAGCCGTGGAGAGAATCTTCTCCGACGATGTCATCACGCCGAGGTCGATGACCGAGTAGTTGTTGCAGCCGAGGACGACGCCGACGATGTTCTTGCCGATGTCGTGAACGTCGCCTTTCACCGTCGCCAGAAGAACTTTGCCGCGCGCTCGATGATCGCCTGCCGCAGCCTTCTCCGCTTCCATGAACGGCAGGAGGTAGGCGACGGCTTTCTTCATCACGCGCGCGCTTTTGACGACTTGCGGCAGAAACATCTTTCCCGAGCCGAACAGATTGCCGACCACGTTCATCCCGTCCATCAGCGGGCCTTCGATGATCTGCAGCGCGGTCGGATATTTCTTTCGCGCCTCCTCGAGGTCCTCGTCGAGGTGGTCGATGATCCCTTTGACGAGGGCATGCGACAGGCGCTCTTCGACAGCGCCGGACCGCCACGCCTCCTCGGCGCGCGCGGCGGCGGGCGTCTGCACCTTCACCTGGTCGGCGAATGCCAGCAGCCGCTCCGTGGCGTCGGGACGGCGATTGAGCAGCACGTCCTCCACGAGATCCAGCAGCTCGCGCGGAATCTCCTCGTAGATCGCGAGCTGCCCGGCGTTGACGATGCCCATCGTCAGGCCTGCCTTGATGGCGTGATAGAGAAACGCGGCGTGCATCGCCTCGCGGACAGTCTTGTTTCCGCGGAACGAGAAAGAGACATTGCTGATGCCGCCGGACGCGCTGGCGAGCGGAAACCGGCGCTTCAACTCGCGAACGGCCTCGATGAACGCCAGGCCGTAGTTGTTGTGCTCCTCGATGCCGGTGGCGACGGTGAGCACGTTCGGATCGAAGATGATGTCCGTCGGATCGAACCCGATCTCCTCGGTCAGAATGCGACAGGCGCGCGAGGCGATCTCCACCTTCCGCTCGACCGTGTCGGCCTGCCCCTTTTCGTCGAACGCCATCACCACGACCGCGGCGCCGAAGCGTTTGACGATGCGGGCGTGCTCGCGGAAGACCTCTTCGCCTTCTTTGAGGCTGATGGAGTTGACGACCCCTTTGCCCTGGATGCACTTCAGACCTGCTTCCAGCACCGACCATTTGGAGCTGTCGATCATGATCGGGACGCGGGCGATGTCGGGCTCGGACCCGACGAGATGGAGGAACTCGGTCATGACGCGTTCCGAGTCGAGCAGGCCCTCGTCCATGTTGATGTCGATGATGTTCGCGCCGCCGTCGATCTGCTGTTTGGCGATGGCCAGCGCTCCTTCGAGATCGCCGTTCTTGATCAGCTGCGCGAACTTCGGTGAGCCGGTGACGTTGGTCCGCTCACCGACCATGATGAAGTTGGAGTCGGGACGAACGGTGAGCGGCTCGAGACCGCTCAGGCGGAGGAAACGCTCCGGCTTCGACGGAACGCGCGGCGGCAGGTCGCGCACGACGTCGGCGATCGCCTTGATGTGCGCGGGCGTCGTGCCGCAGCAGCCGCCCACGACATTGAGCCATCCGTTCTCGGCGAAATCGCGCAGAAGGGCCGACATCGACTGCGGCGTTTCGTCGTAGGCGCCGAGCGCGTTCGGGAGGCCCGCGTTGGGGTAGCAGGAGATGAACATCGGCGCGATGCGCGCCAACTCCTCGATGTGCGGCCGCATCTCCTTCGCACCGAGGGCGCAGTTGATGCCCACCGACAGGAGGTGAGCGTGCGAGATGGAGTTGAAGCAGGCCTCGACCGTCTGGCCCGACAGGGTGCGCCCCGAGGCGTCGGTGATGGTGATCGATGCCATCACGGGCAGCCTGAACCTGCGATCGGCGAACAGCTTCTCGATCGCGAAGAGGGCCGCCTTCAGATTCAGGGTGTCGAACGTCGTCTCGGGCAGGAGGATGTCGACGCCGCCGTCGACCAGACCTCGCGCCTGCTCGTAGTAAGCGTCCACGAGCTGATCGAACGTGACGGCGCGGAACGCCGGGTTGTTCACGTCGGGAGAGAGCGACGCGGTCTTGTTCGCCGGTCCGAGCGCGCCGGCGACGAAGCGCGGCCGGTCGGGAGTGGAGCGGGCATCGGCCGCGCGTCGCGCCACCTGCGCCGCGGCGACGTTGATCTCGTAGACGAACGGCTCAAACCCGTAGTCGGCCATCGAGATCGCCTGGGCGTTGAACGTGTTTGTCTCGATGATGTCCGCACCGGCATCGAGGTACTGGCGGTGGATCTCTTCGATGATCTGCGGCTGCGTGAGGTTGAGGAGATCGTTGTTTCCCTTGAGATCGCGCGGATGGTCCACGAAGCGCGTACCGCGAAAGGCCTGCTCATCCAGCTGGTAGCGCTGGATCATGGTCCCCATCGCGCCGTCGATAATGAGAATGCGACGCTGGAGAAGCTGGCGAAGCTCGGCGGTGCGGTCGGGCTGTGGCATGTGGCATTTCTCCGGAAAACAAAAAACCCCGCAGAGCGGGGCGCGAAATCCGAGTCCGTATTCGGCTGTCGGCTCTTTAGCTTTTTTTAACCTGGTTGCAAGCCGCCCCAAATCAATCCAGGAGCGGTCAGGGTACGGCAGCCTTCGTTTGGTTGTCAAACGGGGTCAGCCGCGGCAGCCAGCGGCGCACGTGGCGGCAGTAGTTCGCGTAATCGTCGCCGAACAGGCGCCGGAGCGTCGGCTCCTCGTAGACGACGATGAATACGGTCGACGCGATCCAGGTGACCACAAACACGGCCAGCATCAGCGTGGTCAGGTGCGGAAACGTGATCGCTTCGCCGAGGAAGGCGATGCCGGCGCCGACGTACATCGGATTCCGCACGAAGCGGTAGGGGCCGCTGATGACGAGCCGTCGCGGCGGGTCGAACGGAGCGGGAGTGCCGAAGCCTCGCCAGGCAAATTCGAGTGCGCACCACCCGGCGAGGAGCAGGCCCGGGATGAACAGGATCAGGCCGGCGAGCCGCGCATCGGCGTAGGCGTTGTTGCCAACGGCCCATCGCGGCAGGAACCAGAGCCAGAGCGACAGGAAGAACGTCGCGATGATCACCGTGCGGATGAGGGCGAACACTCTGCGCACGCCATCACGTTAGCGCCGGTGGGCGTGCTATCTTGGAAACATCGGCCGAAAAATTTCGGTAACGGATGTCGCCTGGATCTCCATCGTGCTGGCGGTCAGCGCGTTCGTGCTGTTCCGGCTGACCGGACGCGCGCTCGATCCGATCATCGACACGGGACGCGACCTCTACATTTCCGAACAGATTCGCCACGGGCTGAAGCTGTATCGCGACATTCGCTACAACTACCCTCCCCTGAGCCCATATCTGCTCGCGGCGATCACGGCCATGACCGGCAGCAGCCTCGCTGCGTACAGTGCCATCGGCGGCGCCATCGCCATCGTCACGGCCGCGACTGTATACGCGATGTCGAGAATCGTCGCTGCGCCGGCGGCGGCTGGAGCGGCTGCACTGCTGTTTGCGGCATGCAGCATCTGCAGCATCAGCGATCGCGCCAGCAACTACATGCTTCCGTACGCATACGCGGCCACGCTGGCGATGCTGTTTCCGCTGGCCGGCACGGCGTTCATCCTGATGTGGGCGTACGTCGAGCGGCGAGCGCGCTGGCTCGCCGTCGGCCTGGCGTTTTTTCTCGCCGGATCGTGGACCAAGCAGGAGGGTGTCATTTTCGCGGTGCTGATCCCGCTGATCGCGGCTGTCGTACATCGCATGCCGCCGCGATGGTTGTCGGCCTATGCGATCGCGGGAATCGCATCGTTCGTCGCCGTCGATCGATATTTTTCCGATGCGCCGGATGGCCGTCACTGGCTGTTCGACAACGTCCTTGCCCCTTCGCTCCTGCGGGGCTCTTCGGCGCGATTCTTCTACCGGCAGGTTTCGGGATTCGATGCCATCGGCGGAAACCTGCTCGCGGCCGCGGCCGGTGCGCTGGTCATCGGCATCGTGATCCTCGCGCTTCGATACTCGGATCGCTGGCCGATTCCGGCGATCGCTATCCTCGTCGCGGTGCCGCTCATCCTCGGTGTGGCGTTCTTTCGCGGCTGGGCGATCGCGCAACTCGTGCTCCTGCCCTTTGCGATCCGTCGTCCTCGCGAGCCGCTGCTGATGTTGCTCGCGCTGTCGCTCTGCGGGTCATCGCGGGTGTTCCTGCGCTTGACGCCCGAGTGGTACGGCTTCGTGTTCATCATTCCGGTGTACGTGCTCATCGGCTACACACTGTTCGAGTGGCTGCCGGCGCGCGGAGCCTACTCGATGCGCGCGGCGCGGCTGGCCATCATCCCGATCATCGCGGTTGCGGTGCAGTTTCTGTGGATCGAGAACCGCGTGCTCTCGTACAAGACGTTCGCGGTGCCGACCGCACGCGGGGTCTTCCACGACTCTGACGGCGGGCGGGCGACGATTCTCAACGCGTTCCTCTCGAAACTCCAATCGGATCGCGCGCGTTCGCTCGTCGTCGTGCCGGAAGGGCTCGCGCTCAACTACCTCGCGCGCGTTCCGACGTCGATCAGCTTTCACACGTTCACGCCGGTCGAGACCGCTGATCCAGCGATCGAGGCGCAGATCATCCAGGACATCGCAGCCCATCCGCCGCAGTACATCGCTGTCGTCACACGCGTCGTCAGCGACTTCGGCTATCGCGGCTTCGGAGCCGACTACGACCAGCGGCTTGCTGGCGTGATTCGCGATCATTACCAGCCGTACGCGCGCTGGCGCGAGCCGTCATTCGAGCTGATCCTTCTGCGCGCGCGGTAGTGCTATCGTTTCGCGATGCCCACCGCGACAGACCTCCCCATTGCCCACACCGATCCCATCAACGCGAAGATCCTCGCCGTCTCCGAGGATCGTATTCAGGGATTCGTACGCGATCCGTTCGGCACGATCGCGGAGATGTCCGGCCTCGATGCCGCAACGGTGATGGACCGCATCCGCGCGATGCTGCGCGCCGGCACGATCCGGCGCGTGCGACAGACGCTGATGGCCACGAACCTCGCCGAAGGCGCGCTCGTCGCGTGGCAATACCCGCCCGACAAGCTCGAGGCGGCATTCGAGTTCATGGTGCACGACGATCCGTTCTCGGGCCACGTCGTGATCCGCTCCACCGATGCCGCGACCCCCGGCTCCAATTACCGCCTCTGGACCACGGTGAAGGCGCCGCAGGGCTTTTCGGTCGAGAAACATTGCGCGCTCGTGGCGCGGCTGACCGGCGCCGAGCACTTCCGCGTCATGCCCGCCAACCGCATCTTCGCCCTCGGCGTCGGCCATGTGCGGCGCAAGGGGATGGAACCGGGAAGCAAATCGGACGCACTCGCTGAAGAGAGGGACACCAGGAAGGTGGAGCTTTCGGATCTCGAATGGCGAGTTCTGACCGCGCTGAAGCGCGAGCTCGAGCCGGAGGAAGTGCGCCGCGACATCTGGGAGCGCCGCGCGGCGGAGGCGGGAGTGCCGCTCGAGACGTTCTACAAGGTGGCGGAGGATCTCAACCGGCGCGGCGTCATCGGCCGTTTCTCCACGTTCCTCGAGCACGTGAAGCCGCTGCAGACCGGCGAGCGCGTCACACGGTTCAACGCCCTCTTTCATTGGGCCGTGCCGCACGGCCGTGAGATCGAAGCCGGGCGCGAGATCGGTCGATTCCACATCCTCACGCACTGTTACTGGCGCGAAGGCGGGCCGGAGTTCCGCAACGTGAACATCATGGCCGTCGCCCACGGCACCGAGAAGGAAGCCGTTCTCGCGCACAAGCGCGCGATCGACGAGCACCTCAACAAGATCGGGATTCCGGTGTCCTACACGAACGTCTTCTGGGGCGGGCGCAGCGAGATCAAGCCGAGCGAGATCTCTCCGTTCGCTTATGTGGAGTGGGCGCGGAAGACGGGCGTCGACCCGGATCAAATGCGCGAGTGATCGATTTCTCCGATCCGCAGATCGTCAGCGCCTATGACGAGCTTCCGCTCTGGTCGGCGATGTTCGGCCTTCTGCTGCTCGATGAAGTGCCGCTCGCGGAGGTCGGGGTCGCGCTCGATGTGGGATGCGGAACCGGCTTCCCGCTGATCGAGCTCGCCGAGCGGCTGGGCCCGCATGCGCACGTGCACGGAATCGATCCGTGGCACGCTGCACTCGAACGCGCCACGGCGAAAATCGCGGCGCGCGCAACGCCGAACGTGACGCTGCACGAAGGAAGCGCATCGAAGATGCCGTTCGACGACGGTACCTTCGACCTGATCGTCTCGAACCTCGGCATCAACAATTTCGACGACCGCTTGGCGGCGATGCGCGAGTGCCGTCGCGTGGCCAGGCCGGGCGCGACGATCGCGCTGACGACGAACCTGCAGGGTCACATGCGCGAGCTCTACGAAGTCTTCGAGGAGGTGCTGCGGGAGCGAGGCGACGATGTTGCGAAGCTGCGCGCTCACATTTCGCATCGCCCAACGGTGGCCGAGGTGCACGAGCTGCTCGAGGGCAGCGGCTTCGAAGTCACTCGTGTGGTCGAAAGGACCGCGCACATGCGTTTCGCGAACGGCACCGCGCTGTTCAATCACCACTTCATCAAGCTCGGGTTTCTCGACGCCTGGAAGGAGCTCGCTGACGCGGATGTCATCGGGCAGTTGGAACAACGGTTGAATCGCGAGTTGTCGCTGACCATTCCGATGGCCTACGTGGAAGCGGCTACGACGCCGTCTTCCAGATAACGCCGGGGTTGTCCTTCTCCGCGAGCTCGAGCTCCCACGAAGACGTGAACAGCACCACGGCGTGGTTGTTCCGGTCCACGGCGACGCGGGCGCGGCTCGGCAGAGAGAGCCTGGCCACGTCATCGGGATCGCCCTCGACCCATCGGGCGATCGTGTACGGCAATTCCTGAATCGTCGTCTCGACGTCGTATTCGGTCTCGAGGCGGGAACGGAGCACGTCGAACTGCAGCTCGCCGACGACGGCCAGAATCGGCTCGCTCTTCAGACCCTCATGCACGGTGAGGACCTGCATGACGCCTTCTTCCTCGAGCTGCTCGAGGCCTTTCTGGAACTGCTTCTGCCGCGTGACCTGCTTGGCGCGCAGCTGCGCGAAATGCTCGGGTGCGAATCGCGGGATGCGATCGAAAACGACGGGGTCGCCGGACGACACCGCGTCTCCGATCTGGAACAGGCCGGGATTGACGAAACCGATGACGTCGCCGGGATAGGCGCGCTCGATCGTCTCGCGGTCGCGCGCAAACAGGCGATGCGGACGCGTCATCCGCACCTCGCGTCCAAGGCGCATGTGATGGACGAGCATGTCCTTCTCGAAGACGCCGGAGCAGACGCGCATGAACGCCAGGCGGTCGCGATGGCGCTTGTCCATATTCGCCTGGATCTTGAAGACGAAGCCGGTGAACGTCGCGCTGGTGGCGTCGATGCCCGCGCGACCCGAGGGCGACGGTGCCAGTTCGAGCAGCGCGTCGAGGAACGGCTGCACACCGAAGTTGTTGATCGCGCTTCCGAAAAAGACCGGGATCACTTCGCCGCTGCTAAAGCGGGCGAAGTCGAACGATGCGCCGGCGCCTTCGAGCAATTGCGCGGCATCGCGCAGCTCCGTCCACGCGAGCGTGCCGATGCTGTCCTCGAGGCGAGGATCGTCGAGACCGGTGACCACCACCGGCGCAACCGAGGCGCCGTGCTGCGTGCGCTCGAAACGGAGCACCTGCTGCTTGCGCAGGTCGAACACTCCCTGGAACGTCGGTCCGTTGCCGATCGGCCAGTTCATCGGGACCGCGCCGACCTTCAGCTCGCGCTCGATCTCGTCGATGAGATCGAAGGGATCGCGGCCCGGATGATCGAGCTTGTTGATGAAGCAGATGATCGGGATGCGCCGCATGCGGCAGACGTCGAACAGCTTTCGCGTCTGCGGCTCGATGCCTTTCGCACTGTCGAGAACCATGACCGCGCTGTCGGTGGCAGCCAGCGTGCGGTACGTGTCTTCGCTGAAATCCTGGTGGCCGGGAGTATCGAGGAGATTGAGGCAATAGCCTTGGTATTCGAACTGGAGAACCGTCGAGGTGATGGAGATGCCGCGGCTCTGTTCGATGGCCATCCAGTCCGAGGTCGTCGCGCGCTGCGTTTTCCGGCTGCGAACCGCGCCCGCCACTTCGATCGCGCCGCCGTACAGCAGCAGCTTCTCAGTCAGGGTGGTCTTGCCGGCATCAGGGTGGGAAATGATGGCGAACGTCCGCCGTCGGGCCACCTCGCGGCCTAGCTCGTCGGAAATCTCGGGATTGGCGCTCAAAACCTTATCCTCTGGACTTGGAGTCACTTACAACAGAACACGATTCGAAAGATTCCGGAGCTGACACGGCAAGCACATAGGCGGCGCGCGCACTTGGAGCGGCGGGGTTTCGGCGGCATTTCCCGCCGAAACTACTTTTTGCGCCCGTATCGACGGCGAAACTGGTCGTACTCCCGCCGATAGCGTGCATCCTTCGGGGCGATGGACTGTGCAGCGAGGTAGTTGTGCTCGGCGGCGGTGAGATCGCCGAGCGCTTCGCAGACCGCGGCGAGGTTGAAGTGCAGCGCCGCCGAATTCGTGTTGCGGGGCACGGCCCTCTCCCAGATGCGCCGCGCGTCCGCCAGGCGATCCCCGTCGATCATCACCATTCCTTCCTCGAACTGCGGTGCGTCGTCGGCGAGCGTGATGGTCTCGCGCACGCGTCTGGGCGTGATCTCGTCGGCTGCGGCGACGGCGGCGTAACGCGCGGCCTGATCGAGCGCGATGTCGCGCTCGCCGTCCGTCACCACGTCGGCACGCGGTGATGTTCCCTCACCGCGCCCGGTGAACTCCACGATCTTCTTTGACGTTCGCTTCGAAATCGCGTGGAGATGCGCCTCGCACACCGCATCGACCCATCGCTGCGTCCTCCGGACGCGGTTTCCATCGACGTCATATGCGCTGCCTTCACCCGACTTCGGCATCGTGCGGCAGGTAAATGACTCGATCCGGACGAACGCGTCGGCCGGCGAGCGCTGCTCGAGATATTTCGGCGCCCGGCGCCAGCGCCGAGAACGCTCCGTGGAGTGCTCGATCCGGGTGGCATCGACGACGCGCAGCGTTCCGTCACGGTTCGTCTGTTCGATGAAGACGTCGAGAAAAACCGATAGCTTCTCGTTGTCGGCGATGGCAAACGTGATGAGCAGGTCCTGCGCGCCGGCGAGGTCGTGATGCGCGGGAACGGTGCGCACGAACGTCAGCCGTGCCGCCCCTGCCGGCGTGGCGGCGAGCATGAAGAGCACGCACACGTGTCGCAAGCGGAGCATGGTGGATCGCGCTCATCCTATCGCACTTCGGGATCGGCCGAGGGTGGATAGAATCGCGGACGCATGCGACTCAACGTCACCAGCGAAATCGGCCGCCTCAAGAGTGTCCTCGTTCATCTTCCCGGAAGGGAGATCGACCTCATGGTGCCGCCGATGATGGCCCAGCTGCTGTTCGACGACATCCTCTACGGACAGGTCGCGCGCGAGGAACACCGCCGGTTCCAGCAGCTTCTGCGCTTCGTGGCCGAAGAGATCGTCGACCTGCAGGACCTTCTGGAGGAGGTGTTCGAGGACGAAGCCATCAAAGCCGGCATCGTCCGCGACCTGGCCCGCCGCAACCGCCTCGGCCGCAAGATCGTGAAGCGGCTTCTCGACCTGCCGCCGGCAGAGCTCGCCGACGTGCTGATCAGCGGCATCCCGAGCGAGAGCGAAGAGGGCGAGTTGCCGAAGTTCGACATCTTTCCCGTTCCGAATCTCTTCTTCATGCGCGATCCGCAGGTCGTCATCGGCGACCGCGTCGTGATCTCCGGCATGGCCACGCAGGCGCGCCGGCGCGAGTCGCTTCTCTCGAAATATGTCTTCCAGTACCACGCTCGGTTTCGCGACCGGAACGTCTTCTGGACCGACCTGATGGAGGGAGCCCCCGAGCGACCCGTGCGCCGCAAGACGCCGACCCTCGAGGGAGGGGACATTCTCGTGGCGCGGCGCGATGTGCTCCTCATCGGCATGACAGAGCGCACGAACAGGGGCGGAGTGGAGCAGGTCATCGAGTCGTTGCGCGCAGCGGGATCGCCGATCCGCACCGTCATCATCGTGGAGATGCCGAAGCAGCGCTCGTTCATGCATCTCGACACGGTGTTCACGTTCACGAGCCGCAACGAGTGCCTGATCTATCCGCCTGTGATTCTGCCGGGCGGCAGCCAGGCCGCGAAGGTCGTGCGCGCCGATCTGACGAAACGGCGCGTCGAGTACAAGGAGCAGAAGTCGCTGCTTGGGACTCTGAAGCGCCTTGGCTTCGACCTCGATCCGATCTATTGCGGCGGCAAGCAAGCCGTGGATCAGCAGCGCGAGCAGTGGACCGACGGCGCGAATGCGTTCACGCTCGCGCCGGGGATCATCCTGATGTACGAGCGCAATGTGAAGACGGCTGAGGAGCTCGCGGCGCATGGCTACCACATCCTCTACGAAGACGACCTGCTCCTCGGACGCGTGGAGCTGGAGACATGGACCGACAAGAAATACGCGCTGCAGATTACGGGACATGAGCTGTCGCGCGCGCGGGGCGGTCCGCGGTGTATGACCATGCCGCTCGAGCGCGAGGACATCTGACGTGCGAAGAGACGTCATCCGAGGAGCCCGAGCGAAGCGGAGCGACGAAGGATCTCGTGCATGAGATGCTTCGCTACGCTCAGCATGACGTGGGAGCATGACCAGTAGAAAAGAAGCGAAGAAGAAGCTGGCGCTGGTGGCGTTCGGCGGGAATGCTCTGCTCCGGCCTGAGGATCGCGGAACGCAGGAGGAGCAGATCGCGCGCGCGAAGCAGGCCGCGCGCTGGCTCGCGGAGATCGTGCGCGCCGACTACAGGCTCGTCGTCGTTCACGGCAACGGGCCGCAGGTCGGGAACATCCTCATCCAGGCCGAGGAGGCGTCCACCAAGATCCCGCCGCAATCGCTCGACATCGCCGGCGCGCAGACCGAAGGCTCGATCGGCTTCATGTTGCAGCAGGCGATCCGCAACCGGCTGGAGACGATCGGCATCCCCGGCGAGGTCACGACGGTCCTCACCGAGGTCGAAGTCGACGCGAACGACGCCGCGTTCAAACGTCCGACGAAACCGATCGGTCCGTTTTTCACACGTTACCGCGCCGAGGCGCTCGAGCGTGATCTGGGCTGGACGATGCGCGAGGATTCGGGGCGCGGCTGGCGCCACGTCGTGCCATCACCCAAGCCATTGCAGATCCTGAACGTGCGGACGATCGAGCGCATGCTCGAGGTCGACGCGGTCGTCATCGCGGCGGGCGGAGGCGGGATACCCGTGGTGCGCGGGCGCGACGGTCAGTGGCGCGGGATCGAAGCGGTGATCGACAAGGACCGCGCTTCGGCTCTCCTCGCTTCAGAACTGCATGCGGACGTGTTCATGATCCTGACGAACGTGCCGCAGGTGTCGCTCGACTTCGGCAAACCGACGCAGCGGCAGGTCGAGCAGCTCGCCGTGGCGGACGCGGAAAAGCATCTGGCGGCGGGTCAGTTTCCGCCGGGGTCGATGGGGCCGAAGATCGAAGCGGCGATTCAGTTTGTGCGCGCCAGCGGCAAGACGGTGCTCATCACCGATGTCGAGCACGTGAGAGAAGCGATCGCCGGAAGCGGCGGGACGAAAATCACGCCTTAGCGCGGCATTCTTCGCAGGAGCAGACTTCCCGCAGTCTCTCGTACGTCCAGATGCCGTAGTTGTGGCCGTCGGCCCAGTTCGGCTGCAGCGCGTAGTTTCCGACCCGGTCGATGCTCTGCAGCTCGAACGACTCGTGCCGGTACACCTGCGTGGGGCCTTTGGCGATGCGGCCGAAGAGATCGGGCTCGCCGGAGCACGACGCGCACGGGCAGGCGCGGCGGAGATCTTCGAGCGAATAGTATGATTCGTGGCGGTCGTCCCAGAGGACGACGAGCTGATTTCCGAGTAGCTGAACCGACGATGGGCGCATGCCGACCTACAAGTTGACGATCGAGTACGAGGGAACTCGTTACTCAGGATGGCAGGCGCAGGGTAACACGCAGAAGACGATTCAAGGCCACCTCATCCGGGCGGCGAAAGCAACGTTTGGCGAGGCCGATCTGGGAGGTGCGGGACGGACGGATGCGGGCGTTCACGCGTCGGGTCAGGTCGCGCATCTGCGCATCCGCAAGGCCATCGATCCGATCCAGATCACGCGGAAACTCAACGACATCCTGCCGCACGACATCCACGTTCTCGATGCCGTTCGCGCCTCGGACGGCTTTCACGCGCGTCACGATGCGGTCTCACGCGTCTACCTCTACCAGATTTCGCGGCGGCGGACTGCATTCGCCAAGCCGTTCGTCTGGTGGATCAAGGACAGGCTCGATCTCGATGCCATGAGCCGCGCCGCGGCGTCGATCGCCGGCCGTCACGATTTCACGGCGTTCACCGACAAACGGCTGTCGGCGGACGAGTCGCGCGTCGTCGTGGTCGAGTCCTGCCAGGTCGCGGCAGAAGGCGATTTAATTCTACTTCGTATTGCTGCATCACATTTCTTATGGAAAATGGTGCGTAAACTGGTTGCATTGCTGGCCGAGGTCGGCCGCGGCGCGGTGAGGCCGGAAGCACTTGCGCCGATGCTGCGGCCGGACGCGGAGAGTTTTCAGCCCACCGCGCCGCCATCAGGCCTGTTTCTCGAGGCCGTCCTGTATCCGGGCGAGAGATTCGACCGGCCGCTCGGCGCCATCGTTCCGGTGCGATCGCCATGAACGAGAACGAGCTCGTCGCCCGCGCCCGCGAGTTGTTCTCGTCGAAGATCGGGGATGACGCCGCGGTCGTCGGCGAGCAGGTCATCACGACGGACATGCTCGTCGAGGACGTCGACTTCACGCGGGCGGTTCCCTTGCCGTTGATCGCCCGCAAGAGCCTGGCGGTGAACCTCTCCGACATCGCGGCGATGGGCGCGCGGCCTTCGCACGCGGTCGTGGCCATCGGATTGCCCGAGTGGGCACGCGACGGGGTCGACGCGATCATGGTGGCGCTGCGCGACGCGGCGAAGGAGTGGAAGATCGAGATCGTCGGCGGCGATTTCTCGCGAGCCGACAAGCTGGTCATCTCGATCGCCGCCGTCGGCCGGATCGAAGAGCGGCCTCTTCTGCGCAGCGGCGCGAAGCCGGGGGATCGAATCTTCCTGAGCCGGCCCATCGGCGGATCGGCGGCGGGACTTCATCTGCTCTCGCGGAATCTCGACGCACTCTCCTTCACCCAGCGGGAGTTCGCTCGCTCGGCGATCGACCGCCAACTCGATCCGCAGCCGGAGATCGATCTCGGTCTTGCGCTCGTGCGAATCCGCGAAGTGACCGCCTGCATCGATGTCTCGGACGGTCTTTCCACCGATCTTCATCACCTCTGCGACGCTTCGCGGTGCGGCGCGGAAATCGATCGCGAGCGCATTCCGATCTTTCCCGATCTCATCAATCTCGGCCCGGCACTCGGCGTTCGGGTGCAGGACGCCGTCCTGAATGGCGGCGAGGAGTACGCGCTGCTCTTCACGGCCTCGCTGCGCGAATCGGAGCTGAGTGCACGCCTCAAGCGGGCGGTCTACGCGATCGGAAAGATCACCAGCGGGCCCGAGATCGTGATTCGTGAAGAAGGAGTGACGCGGCCGCTCGAAGCGCGCGGATGGGATCACTTCGCGCGATGATCGCGATGATCGCGATGATTGCGATGATGAGAATTGCCGCTGATGTTCGACGCCACGGCGCAGACGAACGCGCCGATGCCGAGGGTCGTGCGCACCGCGTGCGCGCGTGACCAGTTCTTGACCAGGTTCACCCGGTCGCTCGGATAATCGCGCGGCCCTTCGTTCTCCAGCTCCTTGTTGATCGGAACCGTGACCATCACCGTCGCGGCGAGAACCCCGGCCAGTCCGACCGCGGTCGCGGCGTCGAGAATTCTGCGCATCGGATTCGAGCCGCGCGACGCGATCGCCAGTGTCACCGCGCTTCCCAGTGCGACCGGACCGATGGCGTTGAAGTAGTACGTCCGCTTCAACGTGTCGATCGGGTCAGCCTTGTCACGCGGCAGTTCGTGATGCCATCCCGGCACGAGCGCGGCTTCGCCGAAGCCGAGTGATCCGGCCAGCAATCCCGAACTCGTCAGGCTGACGAAACGGAGCACGCTTTCGATCGTGCGGTTCATCCTCGAAAAAGATTAAACGGAGAAGGGAGGGCGGTCAACGCTTCGCGTCTTCGAGCTGCTTGATGCGGCTCACGATATCGCGATACGAGTTGTTGATCGCGTACACCTCCATGAACGCCTTCTGGGCGTTGTCGGTGTCGCCGACCTCCACATGTGCCGAGCCGAGGTCGTAGAGCAGCCCGATGTGCTCCTCCTCGGTGATCTCGGGCATTTCCAGCCCTTTCCGGTACCACTTGATGGCCAGCTGCGGCATGCCCTTCTCCAGGAAGCAGAGGCCGAGCATCGATGCGCATTCGACGGCGCGCTTGGGATCTTTCGACGCCAGCTGGAACTCGCCGATGGCCTCGTCGATGAGGCCCATCTCCTTGTACGCGATGCCGAGGTTGTAGTGGGTGTCGTAGTCCTCGCTGTCGAGCTGCTGTTCGACGCCCTTCTTGAACTCCTTGAAGATTTCCTCGAGCGACTGCTCCTCTTCCGAGAGCGAGACCACTTCGTCGCTCTCCTGCAGCTCGGACTCGAGCTCGGCGGCGAGGTCGAAGAAGTTGTCCTCGTCCGCGAAGAGGTTCTCCTCCTGCGCCGGCGCGGCGGCGAATGCCGGCGGCGGGGTGGGTGTGGCGGCGGGGGGCGGCGGGGGTGCCGGCGCGGGCGTGATCGTTCCGCCGAATTCCTCGTCGTCGGGGATCGCCGAGAGCAGTTCGCTGTCGATCTCCTCGCGCGAAAGCGTCGGTGTGCGGCGCGGCGCCGGTTTCGGCGGCGGAGGCGGAGGGGCAGCAGCGGTCTTCGCGGCCGGTGGTGCCGGCTTCGGAGCCGCCTTCGGGGGTGGGGGCGGGGGAGGCGGAGGGGCGGCGGCACGTGCCGCTTCCGCGGCCGCGGCCTTGATCCGCCCGATGCGCGAGGTGATCTCCTCGTTGTCGGGGAAGCGCGCCAGAAGCGCATCGGCCTTCTTCCGTGCCTCATCGAACAGTTCCTGCTCGATGTAGAAGTCGATCTCGCCGATCTCCTCGGGCGTTGGGACTTCGGGGGCGGGGGCCTCCGCCTCCACGCCGAAGAACGGCTGGGGCTCTTCTTCCGCGATCTCGAGCGGCGGGGCCTCTTCCACCTCGCCGAAGTTGATCTCCTCTTCCCGCTCGGCGACGGGCTCTGGGGCCAGTTCCGGCTCAGGCTCCGGTGCGGGCGCCGGTGTCGCGGCTTCGAGCTCCATCTCGACTTCGGCAGGACCGGCATCGAGATCGAACGTGACTTCTTCCTGCTTTTCGAGATCGGCGGCGAGCTCTGCATCGCTCTCGACCTCGACCGGAGCCTCCTCGGACACTTCCTCGACGACTTCGAGCTCCGGTTCCGGCTCGCGTTCCGCGACCGCCGCCTTCGCCTTCGCGGGCGGCTTCGCGGCTCCCACCGTCAGACTCTGGCCGTGGACGAGGAACTCGTTGCGGACGGCGTCGATCGAGTCGCGGTCGCTTTTTTCTTCGAGCAACACCACGTATTGATTCGCGACCGTGCGCGCGCCTTCGACGTCTCCCTCGTCGAGAAGGATGCGGAACAGGCGGTCATAAGCGGGGAGATGTTTTGGCGCGCGGTCGATGATGGCGCGCAGGTGCTCGGCCGCTTTTTCAGCGAGGCCATATTTCGCAAAGACTTCGGCTTCGGTGAGGTGCTCGGTGATGAAGTCGAGGTCTTCGTCGGCTTCGCCCTCCGCCCCCGGCATCTCCGCGGAGATTCCGGGAGCCTGCTCCGCGACCTCGCTGAAGTCGAGCTCGATCGGCGGACCTGATTCGAGATCGCCGAGCGTGATCGCCGGCGCTTCTTCGGCCGCCTCGAATGTCGGTGCCGGCTCTTCGACTTCCATGACCGGAATTTCGGGCGCAGGTTTCGGACGAATCGGCGCGGCGGGTGCAGCTTCGGCGCCTCCGCCCATCTGCGACTTCACGAACTGCAGCTTCGTGCGGTGCTGGGAGTTCTGCGGTTCGCGGTCGATGAGCCGCTGCAGAACCTCCGACGCCTGCTGAAACTGCTTGCGGGCGATGTGCGCCTCGGCCAGCAGGTTCATCGAGGAGAGGATGTTCGTCTCCTCGTTCAGCCGCGTGTAGAGCGCGACCAGCCGCTCGAGCGTCGGCGTGTGGCGCTGATCGACCCGCATCACGCGGTTGAGCATCTCCACGGCCTGGCCGCGTTCGCCTTTCGAGACGGCGCGTTCGACCAGCGGCACGAGCATCTCCAGCGCTTTGTTGGCGTCGTTCTGCTTGAGATAGAGGTCGGCGAGGGCGTCGCGGATGAGGGGCTCGTTCGGCTCGGCCTTCAGGCCTTTCTCGAGAGCATTCCTGGCCGACGCCACGTCGCCTTTGGCGATGAGGATCTTGCCCCAGAGAGCCAGGAGGCGCGGGTGATCTTGATTGGTCTGCAGGGCCTGCTCGACGATGGCGACGGCGTTGTTGTAGTCCTTCGCCTCGATGAGTGCGGTGACGAGCGACTCGACGAGATCGACGTTCTTGGCGTCGATCTTCAGCGCTTTCTTGAAGACCTGAACGGCCTCGTCGAGCATGCCGCGTTTGAGCAGCATCCGTCCGACGCGGTCGTACTCCTTCAGCGCCTCGGCGGTCTGCCCGATCTGTGAGTGAAGATCGGCGAGCTTCACGTGGACGTTGATCGACTGGGGATCGAGCTCCGAGATCTTGCGGTAGATGGCGAGCGCGTTTCCCGAATCGCCGTGCTTGATGTAGTAGTCGGCCAGCACCTGGTACTGGCTCTTCGCTTCCATCGCCAGACCCTGTTTGGCGTAGAGGTCGGCGAGCTTCGCGTACACATCGAGCTTCGACGGATCGAGCTTGTTGATCTTCTTGTAGATGGCGATGGCTTTGAGGAAGAAGCCGTCGCGGGCGTAATGGTCGGCGATCCTTCCGAAGGTCTTGACCGCTTCGTCGTTGCGGTTGATGCGGACCCAGAGGTCGCCGATGCGATTCAGCGTGTTGACGTCGCTGGGGTTGTCGTCGAGAAGGCGCTCGTATTCCTTGATCGCCGGTTCGATCTTGCCCTTGGCGACGAGCTTCTCAGCATTGGCGATGACCTTATCGCGCTGAATCGCCATCTTTCTCGTTTGAGCCGAACAACAGCATCGGCTCGTCCACCCCTTCGAACGACCTACGGTGTATCGGACTGGGTCCGAATTGCTTCAATGCAGCCTGATGACCTTCGGTGGCGTAGCCCCGATTGTGTTTGAAATCGTAAACGGGGTAAAGCTCATGATACGACTCCATCAGCAGGTCGCGATAGACCTTGGCCACGATTGAGGCAGCGGCGATCGAGACGCTTCGTTTATCGCCTTCGATCAGGGGAATCTGCGGCATTTCCAGCGCTTCAATAGTTACGGCATCAAGGAGCAGCACGTCCGGCCGCAGCGACAGATCCTCGAGGGCACCGAACATGGCCAGCTTGCTCGCCCGCAGGATGTTGATGCGATCGATCGTCGGAGGCTCGACGACGCCGATCGCCACTGCGCGCGCGGAGTGCAGGATCCGGCGGCAGACCGACACGCGGTCCTCGCACTCCAGGATCATCTTCGAGTCTTTCACGCCGAAAAGCGTCGGCTCGAGATCGAGGATGACGCAGGCGGCGACGACCGGTCCAGCCAGGCAGCCGCGGCCGACTTCGTCCGTGCCGGCCACCGTCCGGAAACCAAAATCGCGGAGCCTGCGCTCGATCGCCGACATCTCGGCGACGCGCGCCAGCTCCGCGAAAAGGGAGTGGAGAACCTTTTCGGCGGGCTTAGCCCTGCCGCTTTTCTTCGATGCGCGCGGCTTTGCCTCGGAGATCCCGGAGGTAGTAGAGCTTTGCGCGACGGACCCGGCCATGGCGTTCGACCTCGATACGATCAATCGAAGGTGAATAGAGGGGGAACATCCTCTCCACGCCGATCCCACCGGAAATCTTGCGCACCGTAAACATCTGGCGCGTTCCGCCACCCTTCCGGGAGATCACGATGCCCTGGAAGATCTGGATGCGCTCTTTGTCGCCTTCCTTGACCTTCACGTGCACCTTGACCGTGTCGCCGGGGGAGAAATTCGGGATGTCGGTCCGCGCCTCGCGCGACTCGACGATTTTCATGAAGTCAACCATTGTCGTACTCCGTTTCCGGGCCGCTAGAACCGCCGTTCAGCCGGTTTCATTCTCGATCTCGCGCAGAATCTCCCTGGCCTCGTCGTCGAGTTCCGCGTTCTTGAGGAGATCGGGCCGTAACCGCAGTGTCCGCCGGAGCGCCTGCTCACGACGCCAGCGGCGGATTTTCTCATGATGCCCCGACAAAAGCACGTCCGGGACCCGCATCCCCCGCATCTCCTCGGGCCGCGTGTAATGCGGATAGTCGAGAAGCCCGTTGTAGAACGAGTCCTCCTCGACCGAGCCGGTATTGCCGACGACCCCCTCGACCATGCGCCCGGTTGCATCGGCGATGATCATGGCCGGCAGCTCGCCGCCTGAGACGACGAAGTCGCCGATCGAGATCTCGTCCGGCTGCAGCGCCTCGCGGATCCGCTCGTCGAAGCCTTCGTAGCGGCCGCAGAGAATCACCAGCCACTCCTTTTCTGCGAGCTCCCTGGCGATGGCCTGGTTGAAGGTTCTGCCCTGTGGGCTGGTCATGATCACGTGTGGCGGAAGTTCGAAGCTCGAACTTCGAAGTTCGAACTTCATCTTCTCGACGGCGCGCAGCACCGGCTCCGCAAGCATCACCATCCCCGGCCCGCCGCCGTAGGCCTCGTCGTCCGTCGACCGGTGTTTGTCCGATGTGAACTCGCGCAGGTCCCACACGCGCACGTCGAGCAGCCCCTGCTTGATTCCGCGCGCGATGACTCCCTCGGCGATGAAGCCGTCGAACATGCGCGGGAAGATCGTGACGAAATCAATCCTCAACATGACTCAGGTCGTCGATCCCCTCCGGCAGGTCGACGACGATTCTGCCGCCGGCAACGTCGATCTCCGTGCAGATCTCGGAGGCGAACGGGACGTCGAATTCTCCGTTCGGGCCGTCGACGGCGAGCAGGATTCCTCCGCCGCCTTCGTACGCCTCTTTCACGACGCCGCGGTCGCGCCCCTCGCGATCGACGAGCCTCAGACCGACGAGGTCGTGCAGGAAGTATTCATCTTCTTCGAGCTTCCGCGCGTCGGAGAGCGGGATCTCGATCGTCCAGTTCCGCAACTCCTCCACGTCGTCCGGCGACTCGACTCCCCGGAACTTGACGAGAGCGCGGTCTCCGTGCGCGCGCGCCGATTCGATCTCCGCCTCGCGCGTCGACTCTTCATCCGGCGACACGAGCGTGACCTTCGTCAGCTCGTTGAATCGATCGAGCGATGCGGTCCACGACTCGACACTCGCTTCGCCGCGAACGCCGTGAGCCTTGCGGATGACGCCGACGGCGATGCGATCGCCCATGGCGCGCTCAGTC
>DATISF010000075.1:0-18701 GCA_035468985.1 Thermoanaerobaculia bacterium | reverse complement strand
TCTGTAGCGTCGCTCGTCGTCAACGATGTCACCACATCGCCTCCTCCTCGCTCCTTGCATCTCAGCCACAAGCGGCACCAGCGAAATGCTGCGTATCGCTGACTCACCACACTAGAGAACCTCTGAACAAGTCGTCCTGAGTCGGCGAAGCGGGACGAAGGATCTCAGGATGCGAAAACGCCTGCCATTTCGAGATCCTTCGCCGTCTTCGCGGCTCAGGATGACGTGAACAACGACGTTCAGAGCTTCCCTAGGTCGCGCTACGCTCGTCGACCAGCACCTGCGCGATGCACGAGGTCAGCTTCTTCGCGTAGGGGATGTGCAGAAACTCGTTCGGTCCGTGCGCGTTGCTGTGAGGGCCGAGGACTCCGGTGATGAGGAACTGCGCGTCGGGATAGCGCTCGCCGAGCATTCCCATGAACGGGATCGATCCTCCCTCGCCGAATGTCGCGACGCTCTTGCCGTACGCCGCGCGCGACGCGCGCTCGATCGACTGCTGAAGCCATGAGGCGAGCTTGGGCGATTCCCAGCCGTCGCCACCTTTCTCTGCTTCGAAAGTGACTTTCGCTCCGTAGGGCGCATCCTTTTCGAACAGCGCCTTCAGCTTCCTGCTAGCTTCTTTCAATTTCAGCGTCGGCGGAGTTCGCAGCGACACTTTCAGGGCGGTCTTCGGCCGCAGTACGTTGCCGGCCTGCACGAGATCGGGCATCCCTTCCTGACCGGTGATCGCCAGCGCAGGGCGCCAGGTGCGGTTCAGCAGCAATTCGATGGGATCACGCGACAGTGGTTGCATCCCGTCGATCCACGGGAACTTGCTCCAGATCTCGTCACCGAGGATTCGAGCGGTGGTGGAGACTTCGGCGATGCGGTGCGGAGGGATGTCGACGTACAGCCATTCGGGTTTGATCCTGCCCGTCACGGCGTCTTCGAGGTTCTCCAGCAGCGTGCGAAGGATGCGGAAGCTCGAGGGGACGATTCCGCTCGCATCGCCCGAGTGCACACCTTCGTTCAGGACCTCTACCGTGAGATTGCCGACGATGGATCCGCGCAGCGACGTCGTCAGCCAGAGTTGATCGTAATTGCCGCAGCCGCTGTCGAGGCAGATGATCAACCGCGGCGTGCCGATTCTCTTCGCCAGCTTCTCGATGTAGTGCGGGAGATCGAGCGATCCGCTTTCCTCGCAGCATTCGATGATGATGACGATACGCGAATGGCGCACGCCCTGCTTCTGCACGGCGACGATGGCGGCGATCGACGCGAAGATCGCGTAGCCGTCATCCGCGCCGCCGCGTCCGTAGAGCTTTCCGTCGCGCAGGACGGGCGTCCAGGCGCCGAGGCCTTTTTCCCATCCCACCATGGCCGGCTGCTTGTCGAGATGTCCGTACATGAGGACAGTCGATGACGGATCGCCTTCGATTTCGATGTAGATCAGAGGGGTGCGGCCTTCGCTCTCGAGGACCTCGAGCCGCATCCCCTTGACCTGTTGCTCCTCGGTCCAGTGGCGGGCCAGGTCGACGGCGGCGTTCATGTGGCTGTTTTTCTTCCACTGCGGGTCGTAGAGGGGGGACTGGTTCGGGATGCGGATGTACTGCTCGAGAGTGGGGACGATGGACGTGTCCCAGCGCTGCTCCACGTCCTTCTGAAGTTGTTCGGCGTTCATCAGATCGCGGAGGATAGCACCCGAAAAACCGTCCTTTCGCCTTTCTTCCATAAATTCGCCTTTTTGACGGAAAAGTGATAATTTCCGGTACGCCGAAGCACATTTATTGATCACAAAATCGTTCCGTTAAACCCGGACCGCGAAAGGCTTTCGCTGTGCTCGACCAGAACCCACTTCCCGTTGCGGAGCGCGAGGTCGTATCGACCTCTGCGGCGACGCGCGCCGACTCGGTCGAGCTCCTGTACATGCAGTATCGGACGCTTCTGATGTCCGTCGCATGCCGCAAGTTCCGGGTTCCTGAAGGCGACGCCGAGAATCTCCTGCAGGAAGTGTTCGTGTCGTACCTGCAGACGGGCACCACCATCGAGAACGTTCGTGCGTGGCTCGTGGCGGCGATCTGCAACGCCAGCCGGCATTACTGGCGTACGCAGGGACGCGCCGAGCAGTTGCCCGAGGATTTCGTCGAGCAGTCCGATCCGGGATCGCACGCTCTTCCGGAGCGTTTTGCGATGGAGATGACCGTCCGTCAGGCGATGCAGTACCTGCAGCCGCGTTGTCGCGAGACGTTGTGGCTGCACTACTTCGAAGGACGTGCGGCGTCTGACGTCGCGCGCGAGCTGCAGACGACCACGCGGTACGCCGAGAAATTGATTCACAACTGCCTGAAGCGCGTCCGGGAAATCTACATGAACATCACGGCGGTGACTCGATGATGCTCGAACGCCACTACGACGACGAAGCGCTGATCGCGATGCTTCATGCCGATGACGCGGAGCGCGACGCTCACTTGATGGACTGCAAGACGTGCGCGGAAACGCTCCGGTCCTATCGCGCCATCGCTGAGGTCCTCGGCGAGCAGGCCGTGTGGGATCTGCGCGAGCCCTCGGAAGAAGGGGCGGCGCGCGGTGCTGCGTCGCTGCGTGCGCTCGCCGGCGAGATGGAAAGCGAAGACGTCCGCGCGGAGAGTCTCGTCGGCGCGATGCTGAAGTTCCCGAGGCAGTGGTGGACGTCGACGGTCATCAGCGACGAGCGGTATCAGATGGCCGGAGTGGTGCGCCGGCTGATCGCGGTTTCCGAAGCGAAGATCGACACCATGCCGCCCGATGCGGTCGAGCTTGCCGCGGCCGCGATTGCGATCACCGAGATCATCGACGGTGGCGAGTCGCTTCAACAGCTTCGCGGCGCCGCGTACCGGCAGCACGCGTACGCGCTGTTCTACGTCGGCGATTTCGCCAACGCGCTCCAGTCGGTTGACCGGGCGGAACAGATCTTCGGGCAGTGCACCGTTTCCGAGTATCCGATGGCCCGGCTCAATATCGTGCGTTCGCTGATCTATTCGATGCAGGGACGGCATGAAGATGCGCTCCGGCTGGCGCGAGCCGCCGCGGACGTGTTCCAGGAGTTCGGCGACAAGCAGCGGTTCGCCTCGGCGCGTTTGAGCGAGGTGTACCTGCTGATGCAGATGCACAGCTTCCGGCAGGCTCTCCCTCTGCTTTTGGAGATCAAGCATCAGAATTGGGACGACATCGATCTCGATACCCGCGCCCGCGTCCTGAGCAACATCGGCGGATGTCAGTGGAACATCGGAGAAACCAACGAAGCAGTGCACTCGTTGCAGTTCTCCGCAGAGCTTTTTGATGAACTCGGCAACCGTCCGGAAGCGGCTCGCGTGCGCGAGAGTCTCGGTGCGTTGCTGATGGCCAATGGCCGGTACGAAGAAGCGAAGACGCGCCTCATCGGCGCTCGAGGCGACTTCGAGTCGCTTGGAATGCCCTTCTCAGTGGTCGCTGTTGGGCTCGAGCTTGCCGAAATCGCCCTCCTTCAGAACGACTACAAAGAGGTCGAAAACCTCTGCCGTGCTGCGATGCGGCAATTCGAAGCGGCGGGTGTTCCGCACTCGAGCGAGGCACTGACCGCGCTGACATACCTGCGCGAGGCCGCCGAACAGCGGCGCGCCACGCAGGAGATCGTCTGGCACGTCAAGACCTACATCCGCCGACTGCCCGACGAACCTGCGCTGCTGTTCGCCCCGGCTCCGCTGCCCTCCTGAGAAAAATCTTTCTTCGGTAGGGTAGGGGTTTTGTGAGCCCGGTCACTCCCTAGCCAGGGCGCGCCCTCCAATTCGACTGGAAGCTACACCACCGCTAGGAGGGTGCAATGAATCGTCGTCTATCCAGAGCCGTCATCGCCGTGCTGTTCGCGGTCGTTCTCTCTCTGTCGACCCCGTCAGCGTTTGCTGCGCAGCGTGACGGCGGCTGGGGTCCCGATTTCGGATCCAGAATTGTCCGCGTCCTGAAGAACTGGATGCGCCACTTCGGCATCTCCAGCCAGGACGACATCAACTACCCGACCCCTCCGAAACCGTAAGCAGCGCAGCACGTACAATGACCCGGTCAATCCGCCCAAAAAGGAGCCGACCGGGTCAATGGCTGACATTCTTGCTGTACGCGGCATCGTCAAGACGTTTGGCGATGTCCGCGCCGTAGACGGCGTGTCGTTCTCGATCCGCCGCGGAACCATTACCGGTCTTCTCGGCCGCAACGGCGCCGGGAAAACCACGACCATCCGGATGATCACGGGCATCTTCATGCCCGACTCCGGAGCGATCGAATGGCTCGGCGGAGAGAACGGGACGCCGTTTCGCGATCGCATCGGTTATTTGCCGGAGGAGCGCGGGCTCTACCGGCAGATGAAAATCGTCGAGCTCCTCCTGTTCCTCGCCGAGATCAAGGGCAAGCGTCCGGCCGACATGCGCCCGGCGATCGACCGCTGGCTGGAGCGGTTCGAGCTGACCGACAAACGCGACGCCAAAGTCGAGGAGCTCTCCAAGGGCAATCAACAGAAGGTGCAGCTCATCGCAACGCTGCTGCACGATCCCGATCTGATCATTCTCGACGAGCCGCAGTCCGGCCTCGATCCGGTCAACACGGTGCTCGTGCGCAACCTGCTTCGCGAGTTGAAGGAGCAGGGGAAGACGATCCTGCTCTCGACGCACATGATGGGCGAGGCGGAGAAGATGGCCGACGAGATCGTGCTGATTCACCGCGGGAAAGTGGTGCTCGACGGAGCCATCGACGAAGTGCGGGCGTCGTTCGGCAAGAACACGCTGCACGTCGAATTCGACGGCGACGGCTCGTTCCTGGCGAACCTGCCTCAGGTGCGGAAGGCGTCGATCGTCAACAACAGCGCGGAGCTGAGCCTCAACGATCCAGGCGATTCGCAGCAGATCCTCGAGGCCACCGTCGGGCGTCTGCGCATCCGGAAGTTCGAGCTGGCGATGCCGTCGCTGGAGGAGATCTTCATCGACAAGGTCGGTCACGAGTCGCTCACGGAGGTGACGCGGTGAAGAAGCTCCTCGCTGTGCTGAAACGCGAATACCTCTCGGCGGTGCGCAAGAAGATGTTCATCATCATGACCTTCCTGCTGCCGGTGCTCATGTCCGCGCTGATGGTGCTGCCGAGCATGATCATGATGCGCGGCCTTGGCGAGAAACGGGTGGCCGTCCTGGACGGCACGGGCGAGCTCGGCAACGCGTTCACGGCCAAGCAGCCGCCGCGAAAGCTGACCACAAGGCGCGGCGCGCCGGATCTGCCGAACCTCATCAACATCGATTACGTGGCGCGCCGCGGCGATGCGAACATCACCGAGAGCGCGAAGCCGTATCTCTCCCGCCTCGGTTCTCAGAACCAGAGCGAACGACTCGACGGCGTGTTTCTCATCCCCGCCGACGCTCTGACCAATCCCGATGCGGAGATGAAGTACTACAGCCGCTCGGCCACCGACTTCATCGCCCAGGAACGTCTCAGCTCCATGGCCAATCGGGCCGTGCGGCGAAACCGGCTCACCGCTCGCGGCCTGACCGCCGAGGAGATCGATCGGCTCACGCACGACATACCGGTGCAGTCGGTCCAGATCTCCAAGACCGGCGAGCAGAAGAAAGGCGGCACGGCGAACTTCTTCGTCGGATTCATCCTGACGGCGCTCCTGATCATCCCGTCGTTCGTGTACGGGCTGGAGATCATGCGCGGCATCATCCAGGAGAAGACCGATCGCGTGGTGGAAGTGCTGATCTCGTCGATGTCGCCCACGCAACTTCTGATCGGCAAGATCCTCGGCGTGGCCCTGGTCGGCCTGACCCAGATCACGGTCTGGATCATCATGGCCGCGGCGGTGGGGACGTTCGGCATCGCCACGGCGGCGATGGCCGGCGAGAACGTGCTGCAGCTGCTGCGGCCGGCCACATTCGTCTATTTCGCGATCTTCTTCTCGCTGGCCTATCTGACGTACGTTTGCGTCTACGCCATCGGCGGCGCGGTCTGCAACTCGGAAAAGGAAGCCCAGCAGCTGATCGCTCCGATCACCATGGTCATGATGCTGCCCTGGTTCCTGCTGGTCGGCATCATCACCAATCCGGACTCGAATCTCTCCGTCGGCTTCTCGCTGGCGCCGGTTTTCGGGCCGATGACGATGTACGTCCGCACGCTCGTCGCCGACCCGCCGATGTGGCACATCGTCCTGTCGATCCTGATCTCCATCGCCACGATCGCGGCGTTCTTCTGGATCACGGCGAAGATCTTCCGCGTGGGCATTCTGTCGTACGGAAAACGGCCGACGATTCCGGAGCTGTGGCGCTGGCTGAAGGTGGCCTGAAGGTTGGTATGATCTGCGCCTTCGCATGCAGATCGCGACCCTGAACGACATCTACTTCCTGACGTCGGAGATCGACCGCCCCGCGGCGATGAAGTCGAAGCGCGGCGACCGGTGGATCGACATCACGGTCCCCGACTTTCGCGACACCGTCCGCCACTTCTCGACCGGCCTGCGCGTCCTCGGAATCAAGTCCGGCGACCGCGTGGCCATCCTTTCGGAAAATCGTCCGGAATGGACCCTTGGCGATTACGGAATTCTGACGAACCGGGCCATCACCGTTCCGGTCTACCCGACTCTCCTCGGATGGCAGATCGAGTACATCCTCAACGACTCCGGCGCGTCCGCGGTGATCGTCTCCACCGACGAGCAGCTGCAGAAAGTGCTGGAGATCCGGCCGCACTGCCCGCACATCCACAACATCATCATTTGCGATCCGCCGAACCGCACGCTCGCGCCGGGAATCATGAGCTTCGCCCAGATCGTCGAAAGCGGGCGGATCGAGGAGAAGAAGAGCGGCCGCGCTCGATTCGACGAGCTGGCGAAGCAGCCGAAAGCCGATGACCTGGCCACCCTCGTGTACACCTCGGGGACGACCGGCAATCCGAAAGGGGCGATGCTCACGCACGGGAACATCGCCAGCAACGTGATCGCATGCTCGGACCTGCTTCCCCTCCAGGCCGGGATGATCTCCCTGTCGATCCTGCCGCTGTCACACATTCTCGAGCGGATGGCCGACTACCTTTATCTCTACAAGGGCGTCACGATCGCCTACGCGGAGAGCGTCGCCAAAGTCGCCGACAACCTCGGGGAAGTACAGCCGCACATCTTCGCCGCCGTGCCGCGGCTCTTCGAGAAGATGCGCGCCCGGATCATGGACAACGTGGCCACGATGCCGGCGGTGCGACAGAAGATGTTCCGCTGGGCGCTGGGTGTGGCGGAGCAGCGGCTTCCGTATCGCGTCGACAACAAACCGATGCCGTTCGGCTTGAAGCTGAAGTCGACCCTCGCTGACAAGACCGTCTTCAAGAAGATCCACCAGCGTCTCGGCGGCCGCGTGAAGTTCGTGATCTCTGGCGGCGCGCCGCTGTCCGCCGAGCTGGCGGCATTCTTCATCGGCGCAGGCGTGGAAATCTACGAAGGCTACGGCCTGACGGAGACTTCGCCGGTCATCGCCGTCAACAACCCGAAGGCACGAAGGGTCGGCACCGTGGGGCCCGTGATTCCCGGCGTGGAGGTCAGGATCGCCGATGACGGCGAGATCCTCACGCGGGGCCCGCATGTGATGACAGGTTACTGGAACAATCCCGAGGCGACGGCGCAGGCCATCGATCGCGAGAGATGGTTTCATACGGGCGACATCGGTGAGATCGATGCCGATGGATTCCTCAAGATCACCGACCGCAAGAAAGACATCATCATCAACGCCTACGGCAAGAACATCGCCCCGCAGCCGCTCGAGGCGCTCCTCAAGAGCTCACCATACGTCGGCACGCCGGTGCTGATCGGCGACCGGCGCAAGTTTCTCGTCGCACTCATCGTGCCGAATTTCGAGAAGCTGGAGCGCGATGCGGCGGCGATGGGAGTGACGGCGAACTCGCATGACGATCTGGTGAAAGACGAGCGGGTCCGCTCGCTGATCCAGCACGAAATCGACCGTTTCAACCAGAACCTCGACCGGCAGGAGAAGATCCGCCGCTTCGCTCTGCTCGCCAACGACTTCACGATCGACAACGACGAGATCACGCCGTCGTTGAAGGTGAAGCGGAAGGTGATCGACAAACGCTACAAGGACGTCATCGATCAGCTTTACGCGGATGAAGAGCTGGCCGAGGAAAAGGAAGCCAGGCCAGCATGACCACCGTACTCGAAGCGCCACCCGTAACCGCTCCAGCCTTCCGCATCCAGAAGGAAAACCATCTCGCCATCGTCTGGTTCGATCTGCCGGGCGAGAAGGTGAACAAGTTCTCGTCGACGGTGATGATCGAATTCAGCGCCGTCGTCGATGAGCTGGCGCGGTCGACTGATCTGGAGAAGGTGGTCTTCGCGTCGGCGAAGCCGTCGATCTTCATCGCCGGCGCGGACGTCTCCGAGTTCGGCAAGGCCCAATCGGCCGAGCAGGCTGCCGAGTACGTGCGCTTCGGGCAGCAGGTCTTCCAGCGCCTCTCGAAACTGCCGCAGGTCACGGTTGCCGCGATCAACGGCGCCTGTCTCGGCGGCGGATGCGAGATGGCCATCAGCTGCGACTGGCGGGTGATGTCCGACTCGCCGAAGGCGACCATCGGCGTTCCGGAGACGAAGCTCGGCATTTTTCCGGCGTGGGGCGGCACGACCAAGCTGCCGCGTCTCATCGGGCTCCCTGCTGCGCTGGACATCGTTCTCAACGGAAAGGCCGTCGACGGAAAGCGCGCCAAGCGCATGGGTCTGGTCGACGAAGTCGTGGCGCCCGCGATTCTGCTCGACGTCGCCAAGCGCTTCGCCGATCGCGGAAAGCGGCACGGCGCGGGACGAACGAAGTTCTACATCGAAGGCAATCCGCTCGCGCGCAAGCTGATCTTCTCGAAAGCGCGCAAGACGGTTTTGCAGCAGACGCACGGACACTATCCGGCGCCGCTCAAGGCGATCGACGTCATGGAGCACGGGCTCTCGGCCGGTGTCGAACGCGGTCTCGAAGCCGAAGCGCGCGAGGTCGTTCCGCTGATCGAGGGTGACGTCGCCCAAAACCTTGTTCGCCTCTTCTTCCTGATGGAGGAGTCGAAGAAGGACCGCATCGAGGCCAAGCCGCGCGACGTCGAGTACGCCGGCGTCCTCGGCGCCGGCGTGATGGGCGGCGGGATCGCGCAAATCATCGCCGACAAGACCGGCGCCGAAGTGCGGATGCGCGACATCAACTGGAAGGCGATCGCCGGCGGACTGAAGGCGGCGTCGAAAATCTGGAAGAAGAAAGTCGAGCGCCGGCGGTTGAGCCGCGGCGAGATGCAGCGCAAGCTCGCCCGGATCACCGGCACGGTCGACTGGAGCGGATTCGCCCGCGCTGACCTGGTGATCGAAGCGGTCATCGAGAAGATCGACGTCAAGCGGCAGGTCCTCGCGGAGTTCGAATCCTTCGCCAAGCCGGGCGCGATCTTCGCCTCGAACACGTCGACCATCCCCATCACCGACATCGCCGCGAATGCCGCACATCCGGAGAACGTCGTCGGCATGCATTTCTTCAATCCGGTCGACCGCATGCCGCTGGTCGAGGTCATTCGCGGCAAGCGCACCAGCGACGTTGCCGCGGTGACCGTGGCGAACTTCGCGAGGAAGCTCGGCAAGACGGTCGTGTACTGCAACGACGGCCCCGGTTTCATCGTCAACCGCATCCTCGGGCCGTACATGAACGAGGCGGGGTTCCTGCTCGAGCAGGGCAACTCGATCGAGTCGATCGACAAGGCCATGATCGATTTCGGGATGCCGATGGGACCGATGGCGTTGCTCGATGAAGTCGGCATCGACGTCGCGGCGAAAGTCGGGGACATCCTGTCGAAAGCGTTCGCCGACCGGATGAAAGAACGCTCGCGCGTCGTCGACGTTCTCTACAACGACGGGCGTCACGGCAAGAAGAACGGCCGCGGCCTGTATGTCTACGAGAACGGGAAGCGCAAGGGACCGGACGGCAGCGTGTACAAGCTTCTCAACATCACGCCGCATGCCGCGGATGCGAAGGACGTCGTGGAGCGCACGATTCTGTCGATGATCAACGAGGCCGCGGTGATCCTCGAGGAGACGATTGCCGGTTCGGCGGCGGAGCTCGATCTGGCCATGATCATGGGAACCGGGTTCCCGCCGTTCCGCGGCGGATTGCTGCGCTACGCCGATTCGCTGGGAAGCCGTCCGATCGTCACCCGGCTCGACGACCTCGTGGCGCGCCTCGGACCGCGGTTCACGCCGAGCGCTCCGCTGCGCAGGCTCGCGCAGAACGACGGCAAATTCTACGCGGCGTATGCGCGCGCGTAACGCCGCTTTGCTCATCGCAATCCTCGTGGCCGCCGCCGCGAGCGCCGACGCGGAGTGATGGACCTGACGCCCCGGCAGCGACTGACATTCTGGATTCTCACCGCGCTCTGCGCCGCGTCGCGATTCCTGGCCATGGCCCGCTCCATGTGGGACTGGGACGAGGCGCTCTTCTGCCTCGGCATGAGGCAGTACGACGTCACGCAGCATCATCCCCATCCGCCCGGATTCCCCGTGTTCATCGGCATGGCGAAGATTCTCCGGCTCGTCATTCCGAGCGACTTCCGCGCGCTGCAGGCGCTCAGCCTCATCGCCGGCATGCTGGTGTTCCCGGCGATCTTTGTGCTTGGGCGCGAGCTTCGTCTGCGCTTCGAGACGTCGATCGTCGCGGCGACACTTTTCGCGTTTTTCCCGAACGTCTGGTTCTTCGGCGGCACGGCGTTCAGCGATGTGCCGTCGATCGTGCTCGTTGTCTTTGCCGTCGTCTTCCTTTTCCGCGGAAGCGAATCACGCCGCGACTATTGGCTCGGGACGCTTCTGCTGGCGCTGGCGATCGGCATTCGTCCGCAGAACCTGCTGGTCGGTCTCTTCCCGGGGTTGCGCGCGACGATCCGAAGACCCTGGCGCGACGTCGCGGTGGCGCTGATCATCGGCGTCGTGATCACCAGCGTGTCGTACGGCTCGGCGATCTATGCGACCGGCACGTACGACGGGTTCATGACCACGGTCCGTGCACACGGCGATTACATCGCGCGCATCGACTCGTTCCGCTCGCCGGATCGCCCGCCGCTGTGGCGGATCTTCGACCGCTTTTTCATCAAGCAGTACGAGTCGCCAGCCCTCAGCATCGTGACGTCGATCTTCGTGCTGATCTCGGTGTTCGGCGCCATTCGCGATCGCGACCGCGGGATGTTCGAGAACTTTCTGACGTTCGGCCCGTTCGCGATTGCGGCGTGGCTGATGCTGGATCGCTTCAGCATCAATCGATTCTCGATCGGCTATGCGCCGATGTTCGCGATCTTTGCCGCCGACGGCATCCGCCGAGCGTCGCGCCGGAATCGTCAGGTCGAGGTGGGAATCGGCGCGGCGCTCGTCGCGGCATTCTTCATCTGGACGGCGCCGGCGTTCGTGCCTGTGCGCCGCGACGTCGCTCCGTCCGTTCAAGCCGTCGAGGACGCGCTGCAGACCAATGGGCAGCTTTTTGTCGGCTATTCGATGACGCCGTTCATCGAATACCTCGCACCATCGGTTCCGATCACGCGCGTGATGGACGACCGCGCGGTGCCGATGACGATCACTCCGCGCCCGATTCTGCTGGCCGAGGTGTCGGAGCCGCAGCAGGGAGGGAAGGGATTCACGCGGGAACGCGGACGGTTGTGGAACATCGCGCGGCGGCACTACTTCGAAGTGGCCGTCCGGCCGTTGACGAACATCGGCAGGTTCGCCGCCGGCTGGAATCCGCCGGAACAGCAGGGGATGGACGAGTGGCGATGGATGGCGGCGCAGAGCACGACCATCCTCCCTCCCGCGTCCGGCAACACGGTCTTACGGCTTCATTTCGTCCTGCCGGGCGAACTGGTTGGAAAGCATCCGGACATCTCCGTGGTTTTGAACGGCAAGGCCCTGGAGCGCTTCCAGGCGACCGAGCAGTTCATCTCGCGCGACTATCACGTGAAGCCCGCACCTGGCCAAAACGTCCTGCAACTCTCCACGGATCAGACTGCCGACCATCGCGGCCTGAAGGTGAGGTTCATCTCCTGGGGGCCGGGATAGCCGTCGCAACAGGCAGTGACAATGCACCGAGCATGGGCAGCAGCGCAGCACTAAAATAGGCGGCCCGTGGAGCGCCGCGCGTCCTGGCGCGGCGGCACTTTTCAGGAGATTCGATGGCAACCACAGCAGAACAGCGCAAGACCGACCTCGTGGACCGGCTGGCCGCAGACGCGCGCAACCGGGTCCCGGCCGCGCTTGCCGACAGCGCCGAGCATTTCGTACGGCGCTACTTCGCCCTCGTCGCGCCCGATGACATCATCTACACCAATTCCGACACCCTGATCGGCAGCGCGTTGTCGCTCTGGGAGTACGGAAACGAACGGCAACCGGGCCAGCCGAAAGTCCGGCTTTTCAATCCGACCGTGGAAGCGAACGGCTGGGCCTCCGAGCATACGGTCGTCGAGGTCGTGAACGACGACATGCCGTTCCTCGTCGACTCCGTCAGCGCCGAGATCAATCGCCGCGAGCGCAAGATCCACCTCCTCCTCCATCCCATCCTCCGCGTGATCCGCGACAAGAAAGGAAAGCGGAAGGACATCACCGACACGATGCATGCGCCGGCCGACGCGCTGGTCGAGTCGTACATGCACTTCGAGGTCGATCAGGAGACCGAGCCGTCCGAGCTCGAGGCCATCCGCACCAGCATCCTGCGGATCCTCGACCAGGTGCGGCTCGCCGTCACCGACTGGCGGACCGTGCGCGAGCGCCTGTCAGCCGACGTGGCCGAGCTCGACGGGGTCAGCCTGCCGATGCCGGCTGAGGAAGTGGAGGAGGCGCGCGCCTTTCTGCGCTGGCTCGACACCGGAAACTTCGTCTTCCTCGGCTACCGCCGCTACGGCTTCGAAAGTCACGACGGAAAGGATTTCCTGCCGCCCGTCGAGGGCACCGGGCTCGGGATTCTCCGCGAAATCCGGCCGGAGTCGGGGAAACGCGGCCGCGAGCCGCTGAGCAAGGAGTTCAGCGAATACGCGCGCCGCAAGGACCTGCTGATCATCACCAAAGCGAACAGCCGGAGCGAGATTCACCGCTCCGTGCCGATGGACCGCATCGGCATCAAGCGCTACGACAAGAGCGGGAACCTCATCGGCGAAGACCGATTCCTCGGGCTCTTCACTTCGGCCGCCTACAGCCGCAGCGTGCGCGACATCCCCATGCTTCGCCTCAAAGCGAAGCGGATCGTCGAGCGCGCCGGACTCGATCCCCACAGCCACGACGGGAAGGCGCTCGCCGACATCCTGGAGAGCTTCCCGCGCGACGAGTTCTTCCAGGCCACCGACAACGATCTGTTCGAGATCACGCGGGGGATTCTTCTCCTGCAGGAGCGGCAGCGGGTTGCCCTCTTCACGCGCAAGGACGTTTTCGAGCGATTTGTGTCCTGCTACGTCTTCGTGCCGCGCGACCGCTACACGCCCGATTTCAAGGAGCGCGCGCGGACGATTCTCGAGGAGGCATTCGAAGGCGGCGACACGCGCATCGAGGATCACGTCACCAGCTCCGCGCTCGCGCGCGGGCTGTTCATCGTCCGCACCACGCCCAGCCACATCCCGCAGCCCGACATCCGCCGTGTCGAGGCATATCTCGCCGAAGCGGCGCGCACGTGGAGCGACCGGCTGCTGGACGCGCTCATCCAGAGCAAGGGCGAAGAAGCAGGCATCGAGCTGCACAAGCGGTACAAGAAAGCATTCCCGATGGCGTACGCCGAGCGCTTCACGGCGCCGGCCGCCCTGTACGACATCGGGCACGTCGAAGAGGTCCTGACGACCGGGAAGCTCGTCGTCGATCTCTATCGGCATCGCACCGATCAGCGTCAGTTCCACGTCAAGATCATTCACACCGGTGCGCCGGTGCCGCTGTCGGAACTGATGCCGCGCCTCGAGAACATGGGCGTCAACGTACAGTCCGAGGTGCCGTACGAAGTGCAGCCTCTGGGGGCGCCCTATGCGGTGCGCATCCGCGATTTCAGCCTCTCCGCGGAGGGAATGCAGGACGACCTCAGCGCGGTGAAGGCGAAGTTCGAGGAGGCGTTCATCCGCGTGTGGCGTCGCGAGGCGGAGAACGATGCGTTCAACAAGCTCGTGCTGGTCGCCGAGCTGGAATGGCACGAGGTCATCGTGCTTCGCGCGTTCTGCAAGTACCTGCGCCAGATCGGCGTGAACCTCAGCGAGGCCTACATCCAGCAGACCATGGCGAACAATCCCACGATCGCCCGCCTGCTCATTCAACTCTTCAAGACCCATTTCGATCCGTCGCTTGGCAAAGCGACCATGCGCGGCTCCGGGGCCGACGCGAGGGACATGAGTGGCCGCCAGCTGGCGACCATCGCCCTTCGCTCGCAGATCGAGGACGCGCTGGAACACGTGGTCAATCCCGATGAAGACCGCATCCTGCGGCTGTACGTGACGCTCATCGAGTCGACGCTGCGTACGAACTACTTTCAGCGCGACGAGCACGGCGACCGCAAGCCGTACTTGTCGGTCAAACTCGACTCGCAGGGAATCAAAGAGCTGCCGCTGCCTCGGCCGATGTTCGAGATCCTCGTCTACGCCCCGTACATGGAAGGCATCCATCTGCGGATGGGAAAGGTGGCCCGTGGCGGCATCCGCTGGTCGGACCGCCGCGAGGATTTCCGAACCGAGATCCTCGGCCTGATGAAAGCGCAGAACGTGAAGAACGTCGTCATCGTGCCGATGGGCTCGAAGGGCGGCTTCGTCGTCAAGAACCCGTCCGCCGATCGCGAGACGTTCATGCAGGAGGGCATCGAGTCGTACAAGACGCTCCTCCGCGGCATGCTCGACATCACCGACAACCTTCGCGGCGATGAAGTGATCCCGCCGCGCGATGTGGTGCGCCGCGATCCGAACGATCCGTACCTCGTCGTCGCCGCCGACAAGGGGACGGCGACGTTCTCCGATCTCGCAAATTCCATCTCCGCCGAATATGGCTTCTGGCTCGGCGATGCGTTCGCGTCAGGCGGATCGGCCGGTTACGACCACAAGAAGATGGGCATCACGGCGAAGGGCGGGTGGGAGGCGGTCAAGCGCCACTTCCGCGAGCTGGGCCTCGACACGCAGTCGCAGGACTTCACCGTCGTGGGCGTGGGCGACATGTCGGGCGACGTCTTCGGCAACGCCATGCTGCTCTCGCCGCACGCCAGGCTGCTGGCGGCGTTCAACCACTCGCACATCTTCATCGATCCGAATCCCGATCCGGCGAAGAGTCTCGCCGAGCGCCGGCGGATGTTCGATCAGCGCCAGAACTGGAACGGCTACAACACGGCACTCCTGTCGAAGGGCGGCGGCGTCTACGAGCGCAGCGCGAAAACGATCAACATCTCGGAAGAGGCGCAAAAGCTGTTCGAGCTGCCCGGACGCCATGTGACGCCGACCGACGTGATGCGGGCGATTCTGCGGGCCAAGGTGGATCTGCTCTGGCTCGGAGGCATCGGCACTTATGTCAAGGCCAGTTACGAGGATCAGACCGCGGCCCGCGACCGCGCCAACGATCCTCTTCGCCTCAATGCCAACGAGCTGCGCGTCCGCGTCGTCGGCGAAGGCGCAAACCTCGGATTCACGCAGAAGGGCCGCATTGAATTCGCGCTGGGTGGCGGGAAGATCAACACCGACGCCATCGACAACTCCGCCGGCGTCGATACCTCGGATCACGAGGTGAACATCAAGATCCTGCTCTATGACGCCATCGAGCGCGGCGAGCTGGCCGGCATCGAGGAACGCAATCGCGTCCTCTCCCAGATGACCGAGGAAGTCGGCCAGCTCGTGCTGCGCGACAACTACGAGCAGACCCAGGCCATCTCCATCACCTACAGTCTCGGCGAATCGACACTGGACGAACAGGCGCGCTTCATGCGCGCGCTCGAGAAGGCCGGCAAACTCGATCGGGCCATCGAGTTCCTGCCCGACGACGACACGATCGTCGAGCGGCACGCAGCGCATCTCGGCCTGACCCGGCCGGAGATCGCCGTCCTCATGGCGTACAGCAAGATCGTTCTCTATCAGGATCTGCTCGCGTCGGACCTCCCGGACGATCCCCTTCTCGTCCAGGATCTGCTGCTCTACTTCCCGCACGAGCTGCGCAAGGGCTTCCCGGCTGCGATGGGCCGCCATCGCCTGCGCCGCGAGATCATCGCCACGTACGTCACCAACAACATGCTCAACCGGTTGCGGCCGACGTTCGTCTGGCAGGCGAGTGAGGAGACCGGCAAGCCGGCCAGCGATGTGGCGCGTGCATTCACGATCATCCGCGACTCGTTCGATCTCCGGTCGATCTGGTCGGACATCGAGGCGCTCGACAACAGACTGCCGGCCGCCGCGCAGGTCGAGATGATGATCTCGGTCGGCCGTCTGCTGGAACGCGCCACGCGCTGGTTGCTGCGTACCGGCTACGAGAAACTCGATATCGCCGCGTACGTTGCCGAGCTCCGTCCGCGCATCACGGCGCTCGAGCAGCGGCTTGGCGAGATTCTGCCGCCGGCGGTTCTGGCGAGCGTACGCACGCGCACGGCCAGCCTGATGGAATCGGGGATTCCGGAACGGCTGGCCACGCGAATCGCGGCGTTGGATGTGATGAGCTCCGCGATGGACATCGTTCGCATCCTGCGCACCGAGCCGAAAGAGGCAGGCGCAGGCATCGACGAGGTCGCGCGCGTGTATTTCGGTATCGGCGCGAGGTTCGGTCTCGACCGCCTGCGTGCAGCCGGCACGTCGATCGCGACGGAGACGCCGTGGCAGAAGGCCGCGGTCGCCGCGGTCGTGGACGATCTGTTCAACTACCAGAGCGTTCTCGCCTCGCGGGTCATCGCCGAGTCGAACGGCAAACGCGGAACCGCCGATCCGATCGACGCCTGGCTGCTGTCACGCGGCCGCGTCGTCGAGCGCGTCGATCAGACGATGAACGAGATGCGCACCGCGCCGACAGTCGATCTGGCGATGTTGACCGTGGCCTCGAGGCAGTTGAGGACGCTGGTGGAAAGCTGAGTTTTTTCGGGTTCGGGGTTCGGAGTTCGGGGTTCGGAGTTCGGGGTTCGGAGTTCGGGGTTCGGAGTTCGGAGTTCGGAGCTCGGAGTTCGGAGCTTCTTTCTTTTCTCAGGCGATTGACTCCCTACTTCGAACATCGAACTCCATCGACGCATCCCGAATCCCGAATGCCGAATCCCGAGTCCCGAATCCCGAATCCCGAGTCCCGAGTCCCGAATCCCGAGTCCCGAATCCCGAATCCCGAATCCCGAGTCCCGAATCCCGAATCCCGAGTCCCGAATCCCGAATCCCGAATCCCGAACCCCGAACCCCGAACCCCGTGGAGGAACCCTTACCGCCACCGAATCACGAACGTGCAGCTCTCGTCTCCACGGCAGTGGCAGGAGGTCTCGACCGCGACAGGATCCGTCACGCCGTGCATGGTGACAGCCTGGACGTAAAAGCCGATCGCGCTCTCGCAGAACAACGGGCTGTAGCACGAATAGCCGGTGTGGATCATGTTGGCTGAGGTGATGCCCGTCTTGACATACAGGACGCTGCCGAAGTCCTGGAAGTTGTTGTGAAGCCGCGCGCCGTTGTCCAGAAAGGCATGGACGCTCGACCGCGTGAACGTCTTGTATACGCCGCTGAGATTGATCTGCGCCGAGTAAGCTCCGACCTCGCGCAGGAGAGTGGCGTCGCCGCCGGCGAATCGATTCACGATCGCCCGGTCGACGGCGATGAGGTCGGCGAAGTCATACCACTGGACCGGAAGGATCATCCCGGAAACGCGCTCGTGCACGTCGCGCGGCAGAGAGCTCCAGAACCGCTCCTGCTCTGCCGGCGGCCGCTGCTCCTTCACCCACCGGAGATGCGCAGCCATCATGCTGCCTTTGACGTGCCCGCCTTCGAGCACTTCTCGCCTGGCCACCGTAATCACGTTCGCAATATTGGCCGTTCGCCGTGATTCGCAGCGGCCGATGACGCAAAAAAAGCATCAAAGCCGTCGTCGGGCTACTTCTTCTCCGTCCCCAGTGCCACCTGGTCGAATCCGGCGGTTCGGCAGGCGTCGAGCACCGCAACGACATCGCCGTACGAGAGGCTCTTGTCAGCCCGGACGATGACCGGCCTGTTCGATTCCGCGCGCACGCGCTGCAACTCGCCGGAGAGCTGTTCCATCCGGATGGCAGCCGTTCCGACGTACAGGATTCGATCCGCGTTGATCGTGACCTGCAGCGGCTGGTGGCGGATGTTTTCTCCGCTCCCCGACCTTGGCAGCTGCACCGGCATGCCGTTGACCATCATCGGCGTCACCACCATGAAGATGATGAGCAGAACCAGGCAGACGTCGACGAGCGGGGTGACGTTGATCTCCGAGTGAAGCGTTGCGGATTTCACGCGCATAAGGCCCTCCTGCAATGTTGGACACAGGAGGCGGGTCACCCGGAAACCGCTCTAGTGTGGCGTGTCGCAAATAGAGCGGCGTTCGTTGCCCGCAACCCTTCGGGCTGGTGCCGGTTGCGGCCGATCTGCGGCGTTGCTCGTCGTCGACGATGCCACCGCATCGCCTCCTCCTCGCGCCTTGCATCTCGGCCGCAAGCGGCACCAGCGAAAGTCGGTCGATTAGCGACACGCCTCTCTAGTGTGGTGAGTCAGAG
>DATISF010000074.1:0-22030 GCA_035468985.1 Thermoanaerobaculia bacterium | reverse complement strand
CCGCCTTCTGGGAACCGGGGTTCGGAGTTCGGAGTCCGGGGTTCGCTTGCCCGAACCCCGAATCCCGAATCCCGAACCCCGAATCCCCAACCCCGAGCCCCCGAATCCCGTGCATGATATCCGCCGTGGCGAGCTATTTCCGCGCTGCCGACCACCTTCCGCTTCGCTTCAACTCCGCGGAGTGGTTCGTCGGCCGTCACGTGCGCGAAGGGCGGGGAGGATCGGTCGCGATCATCGACGGCGAAGGATCGATGACGTACGCGCAGCTCGACGAGGCGGTGCGGCGCTTTGCATCCGTCATCCGCGAAGCCGGAGCACGCCGCGATGAGCGCATCGCGTTCATCGCTCCCGACTCGCGATGGCTCTCGATCGGATTCTGGGGAGCGATCGCCGCGGGCGCGGTTGCCGTTCCGGTCAACACGATGCTCAAGCCCGCCGACTTCCGCTACGTCGTCGACGACTGCGGCGCGCGTATCGTCGTGGTCGATCCGTCGATTCTCGATCCATCCGAATTGTCCGCGGCCGATGCGGAGGTGTGGACGATCGACGAGATGCGCCGGCGATTTGCCGCGGCATCACCGCGCGACGCATTCGCGCGGACGCACCGCGACGGGATGGCCTTCTTCCTCTACTCCAGCGGCACAACCGGCGAGCCAAAAGCCGTCGTCCACCTGCAACACGACATGTGGGTCTGCTGCGAGACCTATGGCAAGTCAGTCCTGCAGATCCGGCCCGGCGACCGCTGCTTCAGCGTCGCGAAACTCTTCTTCGCCTACGGCCTCGGCAACGCGCAGTACTTCCCGTTTCACGTCGGCGCCTCGGCCGTTCTCTTCGCGGGACGACCAGTGCCGGAAGCGGTGTTCGAGCAGGTGCGCCGCCATCGGCCGACGCTCTTCTATGCCGTGCCGACGGCGTTTGCGAACATGCTCGCTGCGATGGACGCCGGCGCGGCGGCGGATTTCAGTTCGGTGCGCGTGTGCATCAGCGCCGGAGAAGCACTGCCTGCCGCCGTGCTCGAGCGCTGGAAGGAGCGCACCCGACTGGACATCCTCGACGGCATCGGCTCGACGGAGATCTGCCACATCTTTCTCACCAACCGCGCCGGCGAGATCCGTCCCGGCTCCAGCGGGAAACCGGTCGAGGGATACGAGGTGCGCATCGTCGGTGAAAACGGCGCGACGGTTCGTCCGGGAGAGCTCGGCGATCTTCTCGTGCGCGGCGACTCCACGATGGCGCTCTACTGGAACAAGCACGATGCGACATCCACCGCGCTGCACGGCGAGTGGATCCGCACCGGCGACAAGTACCTGCAGGATTCCGACGGATTCTTTTTCCACGCCGGACGCAGCGACGACATGATCAAGGCCGGCGGCATCTGGGTCTCGCCGGTCGAAGTCGAAGGCACGTTGATCCGCCATCCGGCCGTCGCGGAATGCGCAGTCGTCGGAATTCCCGATTCCGACGGTCTCGACAAGCCGCACGCGGTCGTCGTCCTCCGTTCCGGGATTGCTGCCGGCGATGGGCTCGCCGGCGATCTGCGCGCGTTCGTGAAGGAGTCGCTCGCGCCGTACAAATGTCCGAAGAACATCACGTTCGTCACGGAGCTGCCGAAGACTGCTACCGGCAAGCTGAAGCGTTTCTTGCTTCGTGACGAACTTCGAAGGAGAGAACGATGAACATCTCGAATATCGAGCCTCTGCTCCGCGACGCCACGGTGAAGGCGATTGATACCGTCCGCGAGAAATTCGCGGGAGCCGAGGTGACGAAGGACAACGCGGTGACGAGGCTGCTGAACCGCTGGAACGCTTTGAAACGCGAGGAGAAAGAGAACGTTGCCAGCGTGATCATCGCCAGCGCGATCATGGCTGTGTCCGCTATCGGAGCCGTCGCCCGGAAGAAAAGCGTCAAGAAGCAGGCGAAAAAAGCCGGAAAACGTGCCCTGAAACGAGTGGCGAAAGCTGTCGCCGACTGACGCGGAATCACCTCGGACCGGAGGCGGTTAATCGTTACAATCGCGTCCGGTCCATGAAACTCTTTGTTCTTGTTGCCCTCGCGCTCGCTCTGCTCACGCCCGCCGTCGCAGACGCATGCACGGCGAAGCCGTCGGAGACGCTGGTCTCGTCGCTCCTCAAGCAGGCCCCGGGGCTCAAGCCTGGTGTCCTGAAACTGGCGTTGAATGCGACGGAATGCGCTTCCGAACGCGGACTCCTCAAACGCCACGATCTGCTCACGGTCATCGATTACTCACTCCCGTCGTCCGAGCCCCGGCTCTTCGTGTTCGATCTTGCCAGGCAAAGACTGCTGTTCCGCGAGCTCGTCGCTCACGGCAAGAACAGCGGCGGCGACAAGGCTACGTTCTTCTCGAACTCATCGGGAAGTGAGGCCAGCAGCATCGGGCTCTTCATTACTGCCGACGCCTACGTCGGCGGCAATGGTTTGTCGCTGCGCTTGAAGGGACTCGAAGAGGGCTTCAACGATATGGCGTGGGACCGCGCGATCGTGATGCACGGCGCCTACTACGTCAGCCGCGAAGCGATCAAAGCCCTCGGACGCCTCGGCCGCAGCTGGGGATGTCCGGCCGTGCGATCTGAGATCGCCTCGAAGATCATCAACAAGCTGCGCGGCGGCACTCCGATCTTCGCCTACTACCCCGACAAGAACTGGCTCACGTCGTCAGCGTTTCTCAACTGACGCGGCGGTGAGCACGTCGATGTTCGAGGAGCGCATCTCCTCGAACGCACGCTCGATGTCTCCCGGCTTCAGCTCGACTCCACGGCAGGCATCGGCGATGACGTGCGTCTCGAAGCCGAGGCGTTTTGCGTCGCCAGCGGTCCAGAGCACGCAGTAGTCGGTTGCCAGGCCGGCGATGTAGACCGCGGTCACGCGCTGCCCGCGAAGGTAATCCTCGAGTCCGGTCGCTTTGCGCCGGCCGTTGTCGAAGAATCCGCTGTAGCTGTCGATCTGCGGGTCGGTTCCTTTGCGGATGACTTTGGCGATGCGGCGCATGTCGAGATCGCGATGAAACTCCGCGCCCTTTGAACCTTGAACACAATGATCGGGCCAGAGAACTTGTGGCAGCCCTCCCAGCTCGATCATCTGGCCCGGTTTCTTGCCCGGATGGTTCGAGGCGAAGCTTCCATGGTTCTGCGGATGCCAGTCCTGCGTCGCGACGATGAGCGGAAAGTCGTTCTGCAGGCGGTTGATGACCGGCACGACCTCGGCTCCGTTGCGCGTCGGAAGAGCTCCGCCCGGGATGAAATCGTTCTGGACATCGACGATGATGAGAGCGTTGACACGAACCATTCGCAAACAATACCCCGCTGTCTCCGATGATATCGGGGATCTGCGCACGCAGCGCCCTCTCCCCAACAACGAGGTCGATCAGATCGACCCTTTTCTGTTTCTGAACCATCACGGTCCGCAGATCTATCCGCCCGGGAATGACGGGCTGCCGTTCGGTCCGCATCCGCATCGCGGATTCGAAACGGTCACGTTCATCGTCGAAGGCTCGCTCGTCCATCGCGACACCGGCGGACACGAGAGCGAGATTCGCGGGGGCGGTGTGCAGTGGATGACGGCCGGGCGCGGTCTCGAGCATGCCGAGCTCTCTCCCGACGAGTTCAAGGAGCGCGGCGGGCCGCTGGAAATCCTGCAGCTGTGGGTGAATCTGCCGGCGCGGCTGAAGATGACGCAGCCTCGCTACATCGGATTACAGAAGGATCAGATTCCGAGCATTCGCGGCGGCGGCGCCACGATTCATCTGATCTCCGGGGAGTGGGACGGACATCGCGGTCCGGTCGAGTCGCTCACCGGTGTCGTCATGATGACGGTGGAGATCGAGGAAGGCGCGCGCGTTTCCCTGCCGGCGCCGCGCGGACGCAACGTGTTCTTCTACGTCGTCCGCGGAGAATTGAATCTCGCCAAAGAGATGCACCTCGTCGAGTTCAACGATGACGGCGACACGATCGACGTCGAGGCGGCTTCTGACGCGCTGATCCTCTTCGGCCACGCCGTTCCGATCGGCGAACCGGTCGTCGCCTACGGACCGTTCGTCATGAATACGCGCGACGAGATCGCGCAGGCCGTTCGCGACTATCAGGCCGGGAAGTTTCGATAGCGGCCAGCATCGGCAGAATCTGCGGCACCGTGGCGGTGCTGCGCGGAAGCACCCGGTGTAGACGAACGCGCGTCGCGCTCCACTCCGCGAGCAGCCGTTTCGCGAGCGCGCTTCCGGTCTTCGTCAGATGCAGCGCCAGCAGTTGCTGGAGCCAGGCCTCTTCGATGTGGGAGAGATCGCCGTCCGCGATCACGTATTCGCCGTTGATCCGCTGCGCATCGAGCGTGAACGCGATGCCGCCCGACATCCCCGCGCCGAGATTTCGTCCGGCGCTGCCGAGGATCACGGCGACGCCACCGGTCATGTATTCGCAGGCATGGTCGCCGGTGCCTTCGACCACCGCGAGCGCGCCGCTGTTGCGCACCGCGAAACGCTCGCCGGCGCGGCCGGCGATGAACGCCCGGCCGCCCGTGGCGCCGTACAGCAACGTGTTGCCGGCGATGACCTGATCACGCAGCCGCGATGAGCCGTGCGGCCGGACGATGATCTCGCCGCCGGACATGCCTTTGCCGACATAGTCGTTCGCCTCGCCTTCCAGCGTGAGGTGCATGCCCTCGACGGAGAACGCGCCGAAGCTCTGGCCCGCGGCGCCGCGGAACTTTCTGCGCACGGATCCGCCGCGCTTGCGGACGAGATTGCCGGCGAGGCGGGAGCCGAGGGAACGGGACTCGGGATTCGGGGCTCGGGATTCGGGGCGCGAGGCAGACACCGAATCCCGAATCCCGAATCCCGAGTCCCGCGGTTGCCACAGCAATCGCTCGAGCCTCAACGGACTTTCACCACTCACGCGCAACAGATCACACCGTCCCACGATCTCCGCGATCGTGCGATACCCGAGCAACCCCAGAATCTCCTGCACCTCCTCGGCGATCGCGGTGAAGAAGCGGATGACATTTTCCGCGGTCCCTTTGAACTTCGCGCGGAGGTCTTCGCGTTGCGTGGCGATGCCGGCGGGGCACGTGTTCAGATGACATTGCCGCGCCATGACGCATCCCGCCGCCACCAGCGCCGCGGTTCCGAATCCGAATTCATCGGCGCCCATGAGTGCGGCCATGACCACGTCGCGTCCGGTCTTCAGGCCGCCGTTCACCTGCAGGCGCACGCGCCCGCGCAGCCCGGCGATCGTCAGCGCCTGGTGCACCTCGGAGAGGCCGATTTCCCACGGCGTGCCGGCGTTCTTGATCGAGCCGAGCGGTGACGCGCCCGTGCCGCCATCGTGGCCGCTCACCTCGATCGCGTCCGCGCCCGCTTTCGCGATGCCCACCGCGATCGTTCCGATTCCTGCTGACGAGACGAGCTTCACGCTCACCGTCGCCGACGGATTCACTTCCTTCAGATCGAAGATCAGCTGGGCGAGGTCCTCGATGCTGTAGATGTCGTGATGGGGAGGAGGGGAGATGAGCGTCGTTCCCGGCGTGGCCCGCCGCACGCGCGCGATCTCCGGTGTGACTTTGTGTCCCGGGAGCTGTCCGCCCTCGCCCGGCTTCGATCCCTGCGCGATCTTGATCTGCAGTTCCTCGGCTGCGACCAGATACTCCGCGGTCACGCCGAATCGCGCCGACGCCACCTGCTTCACGCGGTGATTGCGATGCGTGTCGCGCCGGAAGTGCTCGGATGGCTCGCCGCCTTCACCGCAATTGCTTCGTCCACCCATCCGGTTCATCGCCTCGGCCAGCACATGCTGCACTTCGGGCGAAAGCGCGCCGAGGGACATGGCCGCGGTCATGAACCGCCGGACGATCTCGGACGTCGGTTCCGGTGTGATGCCGCCGTCTTCGGCAGCCCTTCGAAACTCGAGCAGATCACGCAAGACGATCGGGTCTCGGCCGTGCACGGTGTTCGAGTACGTTTCATAGTCCGCTGCCCGCAACAACTTGACGACCTTCGGCTCGTACGCGTGCGCCTCGCCGTTCTGCCGGTAACGGAACACGCCCGCGTCCTGGAGCGGCGCATCGCTGGAGAACGCTGCTTCGTGTCGCGCGAGCGTGTCGCGTTCGATTTCCTGCAAGCCGATGCCACCGATCGGCGACGGTGTGCCGGTGAAATACCGGTCGATGACGTCATCGCTGATGCCGATGGCCTCGAACAGCTGTGAGCCCCGATACGAGCGCATCGTCGAGACGCCCATCTTCGACATGATTTTCAGCAGCCCTTTGCAGATCGCGCGGTGATAGCGGACGCGTGCTTCGTCGGTCTCCGCCAGAGTGAGAGCGAGCCAGGGGCAGACCGCGTCGGCGCCGAACGCGATCAGCGCCGCGATCTGGTGATCGTCACGCGCTTCCCCCGTATCGACGACGATGCTCGTCTGCATCCGCAGGCCTTCGCGCACGAGATGTTGATGGACGGCCGAGGTTGCGAGTAGCGACGGGATCGCTGCGTGTACATCGTCCAGGTCACGATCGCTGAGGATCAGGCAAGCCGCTCCATCGCGAACCGCCGCCGCAGCATCGGCCATGAGCCGTGCCAATGCGGCTTCGAGATCTTCCTGGAAGAGCAGCGGCAGCCGATGGCCCGGGACATCGGGAGAATCGAGCAGCGGATCGGGCAGGCACATCACCGGCGCGCGTAGAGGAGCATCGATGAGAAGATCACCCGCCGGTCCGAGGCAGGTCTCCAGGGACATCACCATCGATTCGCGATAGGGATCGATCGGCGGATTCGTGACCTGCGCGAATCGCTGCTTGAAATACGAGAACAGCAGCGGCCGTCGCTTCGAGAAGATCGCCAGTGGAGTGTCGTCACCCATCGAACCGATCGGTTCGGCGGCGTCGTCGAACATCGGGCGGAGGACGTACTGCTGCTCGTCGCGCGTGTAGCCGAACGCGCGGAGGAGGTGCGTGGAGCGGCGGCCGTCACCGGCCTCCGAATCGCCGCGCGGGGAGGCCCGGCGCTCCACCCATTCCGCGTACGGATGCTTCGCCGCCAGCCGCGGCCGGATGTTCTCGACAAACTTTCCGGCAACGAGGTCGACCGCGACGATCTCGCCGGGCCCGAGCCGTCCGCGCCGCACGACCTCTCTCTCGTCGACATCCAGCACGCCTGCCTCGGATGCGACGATGGCGAGGTCGCGCGTCAGGAGAAGCCGCGCCGGACGAAGCCCGTTGCGATCGAGCGCCGCGCCGACATAGTGTCCATCCGCGAAGGCGACGAGTGCCGGCCCGTCCCACGGCTCGACGAGGTGCGACTGATACTCGAACATCGCGCGCGTCGACTCATCGACGGCGGGATCGTTCTCCCACGCCGGCGGTATGAGCATGGTCATGCCCTGCGTGGCGTCGCGGCCGTACATCGTCAAGAGTGAAAGCGCCTCGTCGAGACTCGCCGAATCGCTGACGCCGCGCCTCAGCGGCAGGCCGCGCGCGGCCATCCAGTTCCGGTTGCCGCTGATCGTGTTGATCTCGCCATTGTGGGCGAGCATCCGGAACGGCTGCGTCATCGCCCATGAAGGAATCGTGTTCGTGCTGAATCGCTGATGAAAGACCGCGAACGCCGTCTCGAACTCCGGCTGCCTGAGGTCGGGGTAGAAGGCGGCCAGGTCGACCGCGCGAGCGAGCGCCTTGTAGACGATCGTGCGATGGCTGAGCGAAGCGATGTAGAGATCTGGCGCGCGCGTCTCCGCCTCCTTTCGCGCTGCAAAGAGGCGGCGCTCGAATTCATCGTCGTCGATGTCTGCATTGCGGGCCACGATCACCTGCGTGATCTGGGGCCGGCAACTCCGCGCTTTCGGGCCGAGCGCGGATTCTTGGATGGGGACCTCGCGCCAGCGCGAGAGGGTCAGGCCTCGCGCGGCGAGCGAGACCGCGAGGGCTTCACGGCCGGCAGGTCCTCCGAACACCAGTCCGGCCGCCTGATCAGCTCGGATTCCGAGAAGCGCGCGCGGGATCTGGGTGAGGACGCCGGCGCCGTCGCCGGTGCGCCCGTCCGCATCGACCGCGCCGCGATGGGCGAGCCGGTGAAGCGCCTCCAGGGCCAGTGGAAGGATGTGCCGTCCGGGTCTTCCGTGAATGTCTGCGAGAAAACCGACGCCACACATCCTGTGGCAGTATGGCCACGGGTTCTGGTATGCGTCCAGATCAATTTAGCGATGTGAACGATCGAATTGACTCATAACGGATGTTATCTCATTTCGAGATACCATGCATGCCATGGATGTCCGGCAGCTGGAGATGTTCCGAGCCGTGGCCGAAGAGGGAACCTTCACGAAGGCCGCGGAGAGGCTGCATGTCTCCCAATCCGCGGTCAGCCGCCAGCTGCTGCTGCTCGAGGAAGAGCTGAAGACGCTGTTGTTCCATCGCACGGGCAGGGGAGTGACGCTCACCGATCCTGGGCGTCTGCTGCTCACCACCGCGAACCGGATCAACCGGGATCTCAACGACGTCGTCTCGCAGATCTCGCAGACGCAGGAACTGCAGCGCGGCGTGCTCAAACTAGGGGCGGGCATGACTGTCTGCCTGTACGTCCTGCCGAAACTGCTCAAGAAGTTCCGCTCGAGGTACAGGAACCTCGATCTGCGCGTCGCCGCCGGCACGTCCGACGAGATCCTCCGCCTTCTTCGTCTCAACGAGCTCGATCTGGCGCTGCTGACGCTTCCGATCGTCGCCGCCGACCTCGAGGTCAGGCCCGTTCTCAAGGAAGAGATGGTGGTGGCTACCGCGTCCGGCCACGTGCTGACGCGCGAGCGTCACGTCGACCCGCGCAAGCTGGCCCGCCATCCGATGGTCCTGTTCGAGTCGGGATCGAACACGCGGCATGTGCTCGACGAGTTCTTTCGCGAGCAGGAGATCCCGGTGAACGTGGTGATGGAGACGGAGAACGTCGAGATCATCAAGGCCATGGTCGGCAGCGGTCTCGGCATCACGATCATCCCGTACGCCGCGATTGCGGCCGAAGCGCGCAGGGGGCATTTCGGCTGGGCGAGGATCCGCGGCCACCGGCTCTATCGTGAGACCGGGTGGGTGTACGTGAAGTCGGATTCCCTTCGCCGCTCGATCACGGAGATGCTGCGCGTGTTCGACCTGATGAAGGACCAGTTCGGCGGCAAGCCGCCGGGCAGGTAGATGGCAGATGGGGGTCAGGTCTTCGTTTCGCCCGATTTTCTACACACCGCGGAGGACATCCCTCCGGTCTCGTGCGGTGTTCTCCGGGTCGTAGAAAAACGGGCGAAACGAAGACCTGACCCCATCTTGACATCGTCTAAAGTCGGACTTACTCTATCCAGCCAATGGCCAGGGACGTCGTCGAGCTTCTGACCGCGCACGGCATTCAGCCGTCGGCACATCGAGTGGCCGTCGCGCAGTACGTCCTGACCACCCGCGACCACCCCTCGGCCGACCGCGTGTGGGCCCGCGTCCGGGAGCGCTTTCCGATGATCTCCCGCGCCACGGTCTACAACACGCTCAACCTGTTCGTCCAGAAGGAACTCCTGCGCGAGTTGCACCTCGCGCCGGACTCGGTCGTGTTCGATCCGAAAATGGATCGCCACCACCATCTCATCGACGACGAGACCGGAACGATCTATGACATCGACTGGAACCAGGTGGAGGTCCGCAAAGTCGATTCAGTTGCCAATTTCCAGGTAAGCGATTATCAGGTCGTGATGCATGGGCGGAAGCGGCGGGCGAAACGCTGAAGTTTTTTTTGCCAGTGGCTTAGACAGAGTCTAAGAACTGACATTGTCAACGAAAGGAGAACATCATGAATCTCAACGGAAGCAAAACATTTCAGAACCTCAAGGATGCCTTCGCCGGAGAGTCGATGGCCAATCGCCGTTACCTCTATTTCGCGCGCCAGGCCGACGTGGAAGGGCAGCCGGACATCGCCGGTCTCTTCCGCGATACCGCAGAGGGTGAGACCGGTCACGCCCACGGTCATCTCGACTACCTTAAGAAGGTCGGGGACCCGGCCACCGGACTTCCGATCGGCGACTCGAAGCTGAACCTCAAGGCCGCGATTCATGGCGAGACCCACGAGTACACCGACATGTATCCCGGCATGGCCAAGACCGCCCGCGACGAAGGCTTCAAGGAGATCGCGGACTGGTTCGAGACGCTGGCCCGCGCGGAGAAATCGCACGCCGGCCGCTTCCAGAAAGGCCTCGACACACTCGGATAAGCAGTGAAGAACCGTAGAAAGAATCTGATCCCGCGCGCGGCAATCCTCGACCTGGGCGACTACGAGCGGAAACGCGACGAGATCCGCCCCCGAGCGATTGCCGCGCGCGCGGCTCGCCGCATCGAACTCGGCCCGAACGCGACCATCGCCTTCGAGAATCGCGAAACGGTCACCTATCAGATCCAGGAGATGCTCCGCGCCGAGCGCATCGCCAGGGACGTCGAGGTGCAGCACGAGATCGAGACCTACAGTGATCTGCTGCCCTCATCCGACGAGTTGTCCGCCACGGTGATGTTCGAGTTCGGCGATCCCGACGCGCGCGCCGTCCACCTGCACGATCTGGTCGGCTTCGAGGATCACCTGCGCATCGATTTCGAAGGCGCAGGCTCATCGAAGGCGTATTTCGATCGCCGGCAGCTCGACGACGAGCGCATCAGCGCCGTGCAGTTCGTCCGCTTTCCGCTGACCGATGCGCAACGTCGCGCCATCGAGCGCGGCGGTCGCGTGCGCATTGCCGCCGATCATCCGAAATACAGACACGCGGCCGATCTCACGCCGCAGACCTCCGCGGCCCTCGCCGCCGATCTGGCCGAGGCGGAAGCCGATGGTTGACATTCGCGATCCGAAGTTCTACGACGAGGCCGATCTCGACCGGGAGATGCGGCGGGTGTTCGACGTCTGTCATCTCTGCCGGATGTGTTTCAGCTACTGCTCGTCGTTCCCTTCGCTTTTCGACGCCATCGATCGCCACGAGGAGAAAGGTGAAGGCGAGGTCAGCGCCCTCACCGCTGCGGAGATGGAGCCGGTCGTCGATCTCTGCTGGCAGTGCAAGCTCTGTTACGTCAAGTGCCCCTACACGCCGCCGCACAAGTTCGCGGTCGATTTTCCTCGGCTGCTCATGCGCGCGAAGCTCGTGCGCACGCGGAAGACGGGCGTCGGGCTGCGCGAGAAATTTCTCGGCGATCCGGACCGCATGGCCCGTCTCTCCGCCGGCAACTTCGCCGCGCTGACGAATTGGGCCAACCGGCGGCCGGCGTTGCGCGCTGCGCTGGAAAAGATGATCGGCATTCATCGCCGCCGAGTGCTTCCGTCGTTTGCACGGACGACGTTCCGGAGATGGTTGCGAAGGCGTGTGCAAACAGGAGTGCCGGCGGCACAACAGAAAGTTGCCCTGTTCGCGACCTGCTCGGTCGACTACAACTATCCGCAGATCGGCGTCGCTGCCGTGCAGGTGCTCGAGCACAACGGAAAGAGCGTCGATTGTCCGCAGGCGGTGTGCTGCGGACTGCCCGCGCTCGACGGCGGCGATCTCCAGACCGCCATCGGCAAAATCGAGCAGAACGTGAAGATCCTCCTTCCCCTCGTGCGCGCCGGCATGCCCGTCCTCGTCCTCGGACCCAGTTGCGGATTGATGATGAAGAGCGAGTGGCCGCAACTCGTCCCGACCGATGAATGCCGCGAGGTGGCGAAGGCGGTCATGGACATCGGCGAATACCTGGCGAAGGAACATGCCGCCGGGCGTCTCGACGTCAACTTCACCGTTCCGCAGGGAAAGGTCGCGTACCACATCCCTTGTCATCTGCGCGCGCAGAACATCGGGCAGCCGTTCCGCGGACTGCTCGCGCGCGTGCCGGGAACGACGGTCGAGTCGATCGAGCAGTGCTCTGCATTCGACGGCACGTGGGGCATGAAGAAGGAGTACTACGAGACCTCGCGCCAGTGCGCCGGCAAGTTGTGCGGCGCGATCCGCGAAGCGAATGCGGACAAGCTCATCTCCGACTGCATGCTGGCGGGGTTGAATGTGTTCGAGGAGCTCGGCACCGCGCCCGCGCATCCGATCGAAGCGCTGCGCGATGCGTACGGCATCCGGCCGGCGTAGCTACGCGTTCAGGATGATTTCCCCGCGCCGGCGGCGCGATCGAGCAGTTCGTGAACCTCCTCGTCGGGGGTCTGATCGAAGGTCTCGTACCAGAGCCCCACGGCCTGAAATGGCTCCGGCGTTCGAAGGCATACCAGGTCATCGACCTCTTTTCGCAACTCGCTGCACGTCTGTCTCGCCGCGACCGGAACGGCCACGATGATCGCGCGCGGCTGCATCTTCCGAAGTGCGCGGACGGCCGCGCGCATCGTCGAGCCGGTGGCGAGACCGTCGTCGACGACAATGACGGTTTTCCCGGTCACGTCGAGCGGCGGGCGGTTGCCGCGATAAGCCTGCTCGCGACGCTCCAACTCCTGCTGCTCGCGCGTGGCAACCGCCTCGATCGCCTCGCGCGAGACAGGGATGTAGCCGAGCACTTCGTCATTGAGCACGCGCACGCCGCCGGTCGCGATCGCTCCCATCGCCAGCTCCTCGTGTCCTGGGACGCCGAGTTTGCGCACGACGAAGACGTCGAGAGGCGCGCCGAGCGCCTGCGCCACCCCGAAACCGACGGGAACGCCACCGCGCGGAAGGGCCAGAACGACGAGGTCATCCCGTGTTCCGAGGCGCCGCGCAAGCTCGCGTCCGAGGAGGGTGCCGGCCTCGTCGCGGTCGCGAAACGGCTCATCTCGCATACGAAAAACGCTGCAAAACACGCGCAAGTGAGGAAACGACGAGCGCGGCAGGCGGTCCGCGAATGATACAACTCTCGCCGAGAAGTGAATGGAATGAGATTGCGTCTGTACTCCGACTTCGTCTGACCTTTCTGTTTCATCGCTGAGCGAAGCAGTCTGGTCAGGCTGCTCCAGGAATTCGATCTCGATCTCGACTGGCGCGGATTCGAGCTCCATCCCGAAACTCCGCCGGGAGGGATGAGTCTCGAGGAGCACTTTCCGCCGCAACGACTCGCCCAGATGGCCGACTACATGAAGAATTTTGCGGCGCGGTTCGGGATCGAAGACTTCCGGCAGGGCGAAAGGATTCCGAACACGAGGCGGGCTCTTGCGCTCGCCGAAGTTGCACGCGACGAGGGGAAGGTCGACGCCTTTCGGAAGCGAGCGATGGACGCTCACTGGAGGGATGGGATGGATCTGGAGAGCGACGACGATCTTCGGACGATCGCCCGCGATGCCGGTCTGTCGGAGGATGCCGTCGGCCGCTCGATGTCCGATCCGCAATACCTCGAGCGCATCGATGCCATTCGCCAGGAAGCGGAAGATCTCGGCGTGCAGGGTATCCCGACCTTCGTGGCCGGCAACCTCGGCCTGAGCGGATGCCAGCCGTACGAGGTGCTCGCCGAATTCGCGACGCGCGCCGGCGCGGCGCGGCGCTGAGGAGCGGCGCGCGAGGACGCCCGCCGCTCGACCTTGACTTCGGTTGATTTTGGCGAGATCGTTGCGCCTACCAGCGACCCCAACCAGTTTGCGGCAAAGGAGGTTCCATGCATCTCTCTCGCCGTGGTTTCCTGAAGGCTACGACCGTCGGCGGAGCCGTTGCCCTGGGTTTCGATCTTTCCAAAGCTCAAGCGGAAGTTCGCGAGATGAAGATCTCGCGGACGACGGAGACGCGAAGCATCTGTCCCTACTGTGCGGTCTCCTGCGGCGTGATCATCCACACGCTCGGCGACAAATCGAAAAATGCCGTCGCATCCGTGGTTCACGTCGAAGGTGACCCCGACCATCCGATCAGCCGCGGGAGCCTCTGCCCGAAAGGCATCACCCTCAAGGACGACATCACCCACAAGGGCCGTCTGACGACGCCGAAGGTGCGCCGTCCCGGCTCGGACAAGTGGGAAGACATCTCCTGGGACGATGCCGTTTCGCAGATCGCGCGTCACATGAAGACCACGCGCGACAAATGCTTCGTGGCGAAGAACGCCAAGGGGCAGGTGGTGAACCGCAACCCCGGCATCGCCTGGATCGGCGGCTGCACCGATACGAACGAGTTCAACTTCCTGCAGTGGAAAGCGATCACCGGCCTGGGGGTGCCATACCGCGATTCCCAGGCCCGGGTTTGACACGGCCCCACTGTGGCCAGTTTGGCCGCATGCTTCGGTCGTGGCGCCATGACGAACGGTTGGGTCGACATCAAGAATGCTGATGTCATTCTGGCCATGGGCGGCAACCCCGCCGAAAACCATCCCGTCGGATTCAAATGGTTCATGGAAGCGAAGAAGAACCGCGGCGCGAAGCTTGTCGTCGTCGATCCGCGCTTCACACGCACGGCCGCTGTGGCCGACCTCTACGCGCCGATCCGTCCCGGCACCGACATCGCCTTCCTTCTGGGACTCATCCGGTACTCGCTCAACAACAACCGCTTCCATGAGGACTACGTCAAGATCCACACCAACGCGCCGTTCCTGGTCAAGAACACTTACGGGTTCCAGGACGGCATGTTCGCCGGCTGGGATCCGACGACGAAGCAGTACGTCAAGACGGCGTGGGGCTACGACGCCGATCCGAAGTCGAAGGCGTACGGCGTCGACAGCACGCTGCAGAACCCGAACTCCGTGTTCCAGTTGCTGAAGAAACACGTCGATCGCTACACGCCGGAAACGGTCGAGCGGATCTGCGGCACGCCGAAGGACAAATTCCTCAAGGTCGCCGAGATCGTGACCTCGACCGGCAACGCGCAGCGCGTCGGCACGATCACCTATGCCCTTGGATGGACGCAGCACTCGACGGCGGTGCAGAACATTCGCTGCGCGGCGATGCTGCAGCTCCTGCTCGGCAACGTCGGACGTCCCGGTGGGGGCGTGAACGCGTTCCGCGGTCACTCCAACATCCAGGGCGCCACCGATACGGCCGGCAATACCGAGATTCTGCCGGGCTACCTGAAGACGCCGGTCGGCGACCAGCAGACGCTGCAGCAGTATTACGAGGCGGCGGTTCCTCAGACGCTCAACAAAATGGCGTGGCCGACGATGAACTACTGGGTCAACTACCCGAAGTTCATGGTCTCCCTGCTCAAGTCCGCGTACGGCAACGCGTCGACGAAGGACAACGACTGGGGATATGGATGGCTGCCGAAGACCGACGGCAACTACTCATGGATGTACATCTTCGACGACATGTATCGCGGCTCCTCGATGCGTGCCGGCGGGAAGGAGCCTGGACCCGAGGGCTTCATCACGTTCGGCATGAATCCGGTGGGGCTGGGACCGAACTCGAAGAAGATGATCGCCGCGCTGTCGAAGCTGAAGTGGATGGTCGCGGTCGAGAACGCCGAGACCGAGACGGCGAGCTTCTGGAAAGCTCCCGAGGAGTACGGCGGACCGAAAACGAGAGACATTCAGACCGAAGTGTTCATGCTTCCGGCGGCGAACTTCGCGGAGAAAGACGGCACGTTCACCAACTCCGCGCGCTGGCTGCAGTGGAAGTGGAAGGCGCTCGATCCTCCGGGCAAGGCCAAGAGCGACCAGGAGATCGTGTCGCGCATCTTCCTGGCTGTTCAGAGTCTCTACAAGAAGGAAGGGGGCGTCGTTCCCGAAGCGGTGACGAACATCATCTGGACGTACACCAATCCGGTGAACCCCGACCTGGCCGAAGTTCTGAAGGAGATGAACGGCAAGGCGCTCGGGGACATCAAAGATCCGAAAGATCCGTTGAAGGTTCTCAAGACCGCGGGTCAGCAGGTCGACGGATTCGGCCAGCTCATGGATGACGGCTCGACGATGTGCGGCAACTGGCTGCACTCGGGCGTCTACACCGAGGCCGGCAACAACGCCCAGCGGCGCAACACGGCCGATCCGAGCGGTCTGGGCATGTTTCACACATGGGGCTTCTCGTGGCCGGCAAATCGCCGCGTCATGTACAACCGGGCGTCGGCCGACGCCAGCGGCCAGCCGTGGGATCCGACGCGCGTGGGCATCCGCTGGGACGGCACCAAGTGGGTCGGCGATGTTCCCGATATCAAACCCGATTCTCCGCCGGGCACCTTCGGCGCATTCATCATGCTGCCGGAAGGTGTCGGACGCCTCTACGCGCCGACGCTCAACGACGGACCGTTCCCCGAGCATTACGAGCCGGTCGAATCGCCCGTCGCGAATTCGCTGCATCCCAACGTGGGGTCGAATCCGGTCGCGCTGAAGTTCGGTTCGGACAAGGACCCGCTCGGCAAACCGGAACAGTTCCCGTACGCCGCGACGACCTACCGCCTGACCGAACACTTCCACTACTGGACCAAGCACCAGCTGGACGGTGTGCTCAATGAGCTGCAGCCGGGCTTCTTTGTGGAGATCCCCGAGCCACTGGCCAAAGAGAAGGGGATCGCGAACGGAGGGAAGGTCAAGGTCTCTTCCGCGCGCGGCTCGATCGTGGGAACGGCGATGGTGACGAACCGGCTGCCATCGCTGAAGATCGATGGGAAGACGCACTATCACGTTGGCTTCCCGATTCACTGGGGCTACGCGGCCGCGAAGGGACATGAAGGTCCGCTGGCGAACTTCATGACCCCGTCGGTTGCCGATCCGAACACCTGGACGCCGGAGTACAAGGCGTTCCTCGTCAACATCGAGAAGGCATGAGGAGGCGATCATGACGACTCAACCGTTGGAGATCACACGCGCCTCCGCCTCGATGTTCGGTTCCACCACAGGGATCCGGACCAAGCCGACCGTTGCGAAGTACATCGACACGACCACATGCATCGGCTGCAAAGCCTGCGAGGCCGCCTGCCAGGAGTGGAACGATCTCCGGACCGTCAACACCACGCAGACCGGCACGTACCAGACGATGCCCGCGCTCGATGCGGAGTTCTGGAACCTGATCAAATTCAACGAGCGCTCAGCCGACGACGGCGGCTTCCTGTGGCTGATGCGCAAGGACCAGTGCATGCACTGTGCGGAGCCGGGCTGTCTCGAAGCCTGTCCGGCTCCCGGCGCGATCGTGCAGTACAGCAACGGCATCGTCGACGTCGACTCGACGAAGTGCATCGGCTGCGGATACTGCGCGACCGGCTGTCCGTTCGACGTCCCGAAGTTCCACTCCAAGACCGGCAAGATGGCCAAGTGCACGCTCTGCGTCGACCGCGTCGAAGTCGGCCTCGAGCCGGCCTGCATCAAAGCCTGTCCGACCGGCTGCCTGCAGTTCGGCACCAAGGAGTCGATGGTGGCCGCCGGCAATGCGCGCGTTGCGCAGCTCCAGGCCACCGGATTCAAGGACGCCATGCTCTACGACCCCCAGGGTGTGAAGGGCACGAGCGTCGTCACGGTTCTCGGACACAACCATCCGGAGTGGTACGACCTCCCGGTCGATCCGCACGTGCCGTACATGGTGTCGTTGTGGAAGAAGATCGTGCGTCCGCTCGGCGTGCTGGCCTCGTTCGTCACCGTGCTGGCCATCTTCAACCACTACACGAAGTTCGGTCCGAAGGAAGCGGTGGAGACCGACGAGGGACCCACCGATCGGAAAGCTGTGGCCGGCGATGAGAGGAGGCCGCGATGAGCAGCATCAGCAGTGGAGCACACGTCGACTCCGCCATCCTCGCCGCCCGCGGGCGCGAAAACGTGCTGGTCGCCGGCGAGATCGTACGGCACCGCCGCGTGTCGCGTCTGATTCACTGGGGGGTCGCGCTGACGTTCTTCATCTCCCTCTTCAGCGGCATGCCCATCTGGCACCCGATCTTCGGCTGGATGGCGGCCCTGGTCGGAGGGCTCGAGGTGGCGCGCATCATTCATCCGTACGCCGGCGTGGCCTTCTTCATCATGGGCGTCGTGCAGTTCTTCCACTGGCTCGGCGACATGCGCCTGACGGCGGACGACAAGGGATGGTGGCGGCCGTCGAAGTTGCTGGCCTACATGCGCTACGAGGACGATCCGGCCGTGGAAGGCGGTAAGTACAACCCCGGCCAGAAGATGTTCTTCTACGCGGTCACCCTCGGTGCCGTGGCCCTGTTGATCAGCGGAATCCCGATGTGGTTCCCGCTGCAGTTCTCGCGGATGGTGCGCGAGCTGTCGTACCTGCTCCACGACATCGTGTTCATCCTCTTCGTCATCGGCGTCATCACGCACATCTACCTCGGCACGGCGGCCGAGCCGGGAACGTTCCGCTCGATGACGCGCGGCACGGTGAGCCGGAGCTGGGCGAGACTGCATCATCCGGGTTGGTTCCGGCAGGTTTCGCACGAGGAGGCGCGGGAGGATTGATCGGCACAGCCCCGCAGTCGGTAGCGGAGATCTTTGAGCAGCGCGGCGCACGAGCCGCGCTGCTCGCGTCTTCGGCGGATGCCGCGCGCGAGCCCCTCGAATTCGCCAGCGCTTTGTGCGCGGCGCAAGCGCTTGTGGCGAAAAAGATCGTCCAGGAACTGACCGGCCGCCTGTCCGAGGATGTCGGCGCGTTGCTGCCGCTGTTGCAGCCCATTCTTCGCGTCGCCGCGGAGCACGGGCCGGAGCAACTCGCTGTCGAGGCCGAGAAGCGCCTGCACGATCAGTCGGAGACGGCGCGCAACCGTCTGCTCGTCTACTGGAGCGGTGATGCGCGCGATGACTATCTCGCGCGTGCCGTGCTGCAGCCGTACGCGGAAACGCTGCGGATGCGCAAGATCACCCCCGATCGCGTGCACGCCCGCGGGCATTGCCCGTTCTGCGGCGGGGCGGCCTGGGTGAGCGTGCGCAAGTCGGCGCCCGACGCCGACTCAGGATTCCGGTTTCTGTTTTGCTCGCTCTGCGGGCTGGAGTGGAGCTTCAACCGCGGAACCTGCCCCTCGTGCTTCGAAGCGGAGCCGCAGAACGTTCCCGTGTTTCAGAGCGATGCCTATGCGCTCGTGCGCATCGAGGCCTGCGAGACCTGCCACCGCTACATCAAGTCGATCGATCTGACGAAAGACGCGCGTCCGATCGCTCCGATCGACGATCTCGTTTCGGTATCGATGGATCTGTGGGCCGCCGACGAGGGTTACACGAGGATCGAGCCCGGCCTGGCGGGAGTTTGAATCTCCTTTCCGCGCAACGCGCATTGCGCAGTCGCTTCGATGAGTTCCGTCTCGCCGCGCGCCGGCAGAACGCCACCGCGGCCGAGATCGCGCTCGGCGATTTCGAAAAGCACCTGATCCGCTGGACGCAGGCCGAGGAGCAGGTGCTCATCCCGGCGCTCGAGCGGGCCCAGATTTCCGGCCGCGATGTGCGGCGTGAGCTGCGCCTCGAATACGTTCAGATCCGCGAGCTCACGCGACTGATTGTGCGACAGATCGTGGAGCACATTCGCCTCGACGATCTCAGCGGCTACGTCGAGAACCTTGATCGCCGCCTTCGCGCGCACGAACAGGATATGGAGAACGTCTACTACCCGGCGGCGGAAACGATGCTGACGGCGGACGAGTGGTCGGTTCTCGAAGCTTCGCGGCCGGACGAATAGAGCGCCGCTGTCCGTTTCGCCGTCCACATCTGGCAGAGCAGCACTGTCGTTTTCCGTTCCGTTGTCATCCGTCACGGAACCTTGACCCGAGCAGCCGCACGCGCTGAATGCGGCCGCCTATACTGCGCACACCCCGGAAAATTTAAAGCTTTAACAAGGAGAAAATTGTTTTGAAGATCAGAAGTTTGTTATTTGTCGGGTTGGCAGCCCTTTCGTTGCTCCCAGGTTCCGCGCGTGTGGCGCAGGCGCAGGACCACGGCGCTGCCCGTAGTCTTGTGGCGACCGTTCGCGCGGCGACCGAGCGCTTCAAGAACGTGGACGCGGCCACGGCCGCCGGTTACGGTCTCTTTCACGGCTGCGTCAGCGGGCCTGAAGAAGGGGCGATGGGGATCCACTACGCCAACGGTGACCTGGTCGGTGACGGCGCACTCGATCCGCAGCACCCGGAGGCGTTGCTGTACGAGCACCGCGACGGGAAAATGCAGCTGCTCGGTGTGGAATACGTCGTTCTGGCCGAAGCCTGGAATGCAAACCACAAGACGCCGCCGGTGTTGGGCGGACAGCTGTTCAATCTCGTCGGCAGCCCGAATCGCTACGGCCTTCCGGCGTTCTACGAGCTGCACGTCTGGGCATGGAAGACCAATCCCCGAGGCACGTTTGCGGACTTCAATCCCGCCGTGTCGTGCGATGGCTACACCGCTTCGGAGATGCCCATGTCTCACGAATCGATGCATTGAAACGAACCTCGAGCTGCCCGCTGCACGAGAGCGGCGGGCGGCTTTTCTACCCGAGCTGCAACGGCTCGAACACCGGTTCGTTTGCAGGCGGGTTCAATCGAGAGTATTCGGCGATGAGCTGCTCCTGCGTCCAGCCGTAGAAGATCCCATCGCCGCGGTAGAAACCGGAATCGAGGAGCGTGATGGAGCCGTTGCCGGCGATGCTGTCGGCCGTCACGCGCCAGGCCGGCTGCGTCACGTTTGAATCGCGCATGCGCACGCCGACGCGCTCGAGCGATCGGCGCACCGGCGTCGCGTTCGGCCGCTCGGTCGGGCTCCTCTGGCCCGGTCCGGGAAGGTGACGGTGATCGCCGCCTGACGCTTCGGCGCGCAGCAACTCATCGATGTCGCGGTACCGGTACATCGTCGGAGCCTGATTCACCGGAAGGCCGCCCGTGTCCGCCGACGGCCCGTAGGTCGAATAGATCAGTCGTCCGAGGAGCCGCAGGTAGACGGTGAGCTGCGCGCGATGATGCGCGGAGTGAGTGAGACGCCGAAGCATGATCCAGCTTCGGGTTCGATCCGCGTCGAAGAACTTCGACGCCTCGTTCCACCACGCCTCCGGTTTTTCGCGAAGCATGGCCAGCCGCTCGCCGGAAAGCGCCGCGTAGTGCCGCAGAAAATCGAGGCGCGTCTCGGGTGTCGGGATTGCCGGCTTGCCGGTATCGATGCCGAGCATTCCCTTCATCCAGTTGTCCTCGCTCACGCACTGATGAACCATGTGTTCGTGAGGAGTGCGGATGCGCGGAACGGGGCGGAACTCGAAATCTCCGTCCTCGAACGACGACCAGACCGAAACGGTTTTCAGGCGCTCCGTGTCATAGGTCTCGAGCAGAAAATCGAACGAGGTCATGCGATCGAGCCCGCGTAGACGTTGAAGCGGCCGTTCCGGACGAAGCCGAGGAGCGTCAGGCCGAATTCGCGGGCCAGGTCGACGGCCAGCGTCGATGGCGCGCCGACCGACGCCACGACCGGGATCCCGGCCATGACCGCTTTCTGGACGATCTCGAAGCTTCCCCGGCTGCTCACCATCAGGATCGTGTCGGAAAGTGGCGTGGCGCGCTCGCGGAACAACGATCCCACGACTTTGTCGACGGCGTTGTGGCGTCCGATGTCCTCGCGGCAGCGCAGCATCTCGCCGCTGGCGTTGAAGATCGCAGCCGCATGGAGCGCGCCCGTTGCTCGAAATCCAGCCTGGTGTTCTTCGAGCTTGACCGGCAGGCGGTGAACGAGATCTCCCGTGATGCTGTGGGTCAGCTTGGGCGTGTGGTTCGTGACGACGCGCAGCGCTTCGATGGAGGTCTTGCCGCACACGCCGCAGCTCGAGGTCGTGTAGAAGTGGCGGTCGAGCTTGCTCGTGTCCACTTTCGCGCCGTCGCGCAGCGCCACTCGCAGGACGTTCGGCGATGACCAGTGTCGCAGCGAATCGATGTCATCCGGCGACTGGATCAGCCCCTCCGTGAATAGAAAGCCCGCGGCGAGATCGAGATCGTCGCCCGGCGTGCGCATGGTCACGGAGATGCTCTTCTCGCGCCGCTCGTCACCCATCCGCCACGCCGCGCGAATCTCGAGCGGCTCCTCGACGACGAGCACGTCATCGGTGTCGATGGCGCTTTCGCCCTGGACACGTCTCACGTCCACGGTGGAGAGTTTCGGGTCGGGCATGTGGGGTGATTCTATCGGGATTCGGGGTTCGGGATTCGGGGTTCGGGATTCGGGGTTCGGGGTTCGGGGTTCGGGATTCGGGGTTCGGGAT
>DATISF010000073.1:0-76064 GCA_035468985.1 Thermoanaerobaculia bacterium | reverse complement strand
TCACGGTTTCGGCGAGCCGCGCCTGTTCGACCGGCTTCAGAAGGTAATCGAGTGCGCCCTGCGCAAAGGCCTGCACCGCGTAGTGATCGTACGCGGTGACGAAGACGAGATGCGCGCGGCGGCCGATGTGGTTCGCGGCATCGACGCCGGAGAGGCCCGGCATGTGGACGTCGAGGAAGCAGATGTCGGGATGCCGCTCGTCGAACAGCCGCATCGCCTCCCGCCCGTTTCGCGCCTCGGCCACGATCTCGAGCTCGGGCCACGCGTTGGCGAGTTGGCGCCGCAGCGCGTCGCGCAGCAGCGGCTCATCGTCCGCGATCAACGCTGTCGCGTGGGCATTCATGTCTGTGCCGGCAGATCGACTTCGACGGCGAGGCCGCGGGGTGCGCCGGATGTGAGGCGCAGATGCGCGGCATCGCCGAAGATGAGCTGCAGCCGCTCGCGCAGAGTCGTGAGCCCGGTCCCGGGACCATTCGCCGATGGATGGAGTCCGGCGCCAGTGTCGGTTACGCGGACGACACAGCGTTCACCGAGCCGTTCGATCTCGATGTCGATCCGACCTCCTTCTTCACTGGGGTCGATCCCGTGCCGCACGGCATTCTCGACCAGCGTCAGCAGCGTCGTCGGAGGACAGCGAACCTTCAGCGCCGAGGGGTCGACGTTCATCGCGTACTGCAGGCGATCGGGCATGCGCATCTGCATCAGCTCGAGATATGGTCGAACGAGCTGCACCTCGCGCTCGATGGTCGCGGCCGTCTCGTGGAGCACAGGCACCGCCGCGCGCAGGTACGCGATGAGGCTCCGAAGCACGGTCGACGCATGCGGCGAGCCCGCATCGACGAGCGCCTGCACGTTGGCAAGCGTATTGAAGAGAAAGTGTGGAGCGACCTGCGCCTGCAGTAAATGCAGATGCGCGTCGAGTGCCTGCCGCTCGAGCTCACTGCGCTCGAGCGCGAACGCCAGCTTCTGATCGCGGGCGAACGCTTCCTTCTGACGGACGATCGCCGCGAGTGCCGTCCACGGCGCGACCAGGAGGCCGGCATACGTAAGCATCAGCCACGCGCTCAGGCGGCCGCGTTCCGCCCAGAACGGCAGCGCTCCTCCAGGAGTGAACACGATGTCGATGAACAACGTCGTGACCGGCATGAAAACGCCGACTGCAACGACCTGAAGGACCCACCGCTGGAGCCAGCGCGGCAATTTCCGCGGCCAGACTTCGAAGAGCGTGAAAGCAGCCGTCGCCGAGAGACCGAGGATGATGGTGCGGAGGAAGAGTGAGGACAAAGACGCGGCCGCGTGGTTCTTCCATGGCGTGATGATCAGGAGGCTGACGCCGATGGAAATGGTCAGCGCGACCGCAACCCGCCGCAATGTCTTTGCCAGGAACATCGCGCTGAGGATACCTTTCTACGGCTGCGTGAGCGCGCGATGCGACGAACGGCGGAATTCCGCGACGCACGTCGCCCTCCATTACCATGAGCCACCATGAGTAAGACATTCGCAGCGGCACTCGCTGTGCTCGTCGCAACGTCGCTGTACTCGGCAGTCGATGTCTCCTCGGTCGAGAGGCTCAAGCCGGCGCTTCCCACGATTCCGGACCGCACGTTCTCCCTCGCCGACTTCGGCGCGGCCGGCGACGGCAAGACCGTCAACTCCGTGGCATTCGCGAAGGCGATCGCCGCGGTCGAGAAGGCGGGAGGCGGCACGCTCGTCGTTCCCCCCGGCGTGTACGTCACGGCGCCGTTCGCACTCTGCTCGAGCCTCGACCTCCACCTCGCCGAGGGCGCGGTGATCCGGGCGCCCGAGACGTTCGCGGCGGCGGGATTGCCCGAGCCGACCACACTCCGCTCGCAGGACGAGGTCAGAGCAAGGGTCAAGGTGCCCGAGCCGCTCATCTCCGGGAAAAACCTCCACGACGTTGCCATCACGGGCAGCGGGACCATCGACGGCAGCGGCGCGCACTGGTGGGCGTGGTCGGAGCGCGCCGCGCGCCGGCGCAAGAGCACCGAGCCCGGCCGGATCGTCTATCCGCGCCCCAACCTCGTGGTCCTCGAGAAGTGCCAGCGCGTGCACGTGGCCGACGTCACGCTCATGAACTCGCCGAAGTTCCATCTCGTGCCTCGCGACGTCGTCGACCTCACGATCGAGCGGATCAAGGTACGCGCGCCATTCGATGCCCCGAACACCGACGCGATCGATCCCGGTCCCGGGCGCAACTTCCTCATCCGCGATTGCGACATCGACACCGGGGACGACGACATCGTGATCAAGCGCGGCGGCACGAACATCCTCATCGAGAACTGCACGATCAGGCACGGCCACGGCATCTCGATCGGCTCCGGCACCGACCTGGGCGTCAGCACGATGCTGGTCCGCAACTGCACGTTCGACGGCACGGACAACGGAATCCGCATCAAGTCGATGCGCGGCGCGGGCGGGCTCGTCGAAAACATCCGCTACACCGGCATCACGATGAAGAACGTCGAGAACGCGATCCTCATCGACCTCAACTACGTCGACAACAACCGGCCTGACTTCAAGGGCGATCCGAAAAAGATCCCGGCGGTGCGACAGGTGTTGATCGACAACGTCACCGTGACGGGCTCGCGCAACGCCGGCCGGATCGTCGGCCTGCCGGACAGCCGCATCACCGGAGTGACTCTGCGCGACGTGCGCATCACGGCCGAGAAGGACCTGGTGATCAGGGACGCCGACGAACCGGCCTGCGAGCGAGTCGTTCGCGACATCCGCAAAGGCGTCGCCCCGCCGAAGCCGAAGGTCGTCGAGTAAGCGCGGGGCTTGCCGACAGTAAGACCGTTATCGTGTCCCGAAGGTTTGTGCGTCGGCCATCGCTACAGCGAGAGTGAGGACCACAGCCCATGCGATCGCTCTCATGATGTCCCCTCACCGATGCACACTCGCCGCATTGATCGGTGGGGCTGAGTCAGCGCCGCAATTGCCCTCATAACCCAAAAGTCGGTGGTTCAAATCCACTCCCCGCAACCAATCCGGCAGATTAGCCCTCGTTCACGTCATCCTGAGCCGCGAAGACGGCGAAGGATCTCGTAATGGCAGGCGTTTTCGCATCCTGAGATCCTTCGTCACGCTTCGCCGACTCAGGATGACGACTTGTTCAGAGCTTCCCTAGGACGCTTTCCACGCGCAGATGTCCGCCCACGGCGCCGGTCTGGCGAACAGAAATCCCTGCCCCTGCCGAATTCCCATCTCGCGGCACATGCGCAGTTGCTCCTCCGTCTCGATCGCCTCGGCGATCGTCTCCGCGCCGACGGTTTCGCCGCAGCGCGTGACCAGCTCGACGAGACGCCTGCGGATCGCATCCGACTCGATTCCCTGGAGGAGCGAGTGCCCGACCTTGAGGTAGTCCGGCCGCAGCTCGGCGACCGCTTCGAGCGACGCGTATCCCGAGCCGCAGTCGTCGATGGCGATCTTGAATCCCATCAACTTGAGGTTCTGCAGCGTGTGCCGGAACGTGCGGTAGTCGCGGATCGCGCTCCGCTCGGTCACCTCGATGACGATCGACTGGCGATGCTCGAGGAACGGATCGAAGACCTGCGTGCCTCGCTGCTGGAGCTGCTGGATGAAGTGCGACTCCAGATTGAAAAAGAGCCGGCCCCGCTCGCTGATCTCCTGCAGGAACGGATGCACGTTCTCGATGCAGAGGCGCTCGAGGTCCCAGATGCGATCGGAGTCGCGGGCAACCTCGAAGATCACCTCGGGGCTCTCGATGTCGCTTCCGGCGGGACCGCGGGAGAGGGCTTCATATCCGAGGATCTCGAGCCCGTCCAGCTGAAGGATGGGCTGAAAGACGGTCCGGATCGTGCGGCCATGGACCGCGCGGGCCACCTTCTCGCACAGTCCACGGTAGAAGCGCGTTTCGCGGCGTTCCGCGCTGTCCTTGGCCTCGCGCACCGCGTTGTAGAGAACGCGCGGTGCGTAGATGGGCTGCGGCTGCGTGGTCGATCCGCCGGCGAAGATCATCACCTCGTCGGCGATGTCGGGGGTGACCGAGATCGCGCCCAGCGCGGTTCGCGCGGTGCGCTCGAGATGTTTGGTCGTCTGCGTCTGCACGCCGCCGGCGTTGCGGGCGAAGAAGTAGAAGTCGTTGGCTCCGACGTGGCTGGTGGCGATCATCACGTCGTTGCCCAGGATCGGGCTCACCATCACGTGCAGTCCGCGAACAAATTCGTGGCGCAACTGATCGAATGTGTCCCAGTAGTTGCGCTCGCCAAGGCGGAACAGCGGCTCGATCTCCAGACAGAACACTTGGAGCGTCTCGCCATTCTCCACGAGGCGACGAAGGTCATCGACGACGAGGGCGATCGTGGGTAGCTCGGTGGTGGCGTCGAAGAAGAGCTCGCGCATGCGCTTGACCTGGTCGCCTCGGAGATTGAGCGACCACCACAGGTCGTCGCGCGTGCCGAGCATCTCGTTGACGACCCGCCGCAGCGTTTCCTGCGTCACGGGCTTGACGAGAAAGCGGTCCGCGCCGAGGCGGAGGGATCGCGCGCGGTCGAGAGTGTCGGCCGAGCCGGTGATCATGACGCACGGCGTATGCTCGGTGGCCGGTGTGGAACGGAGTTGCCGAAGGAGATCCCATCCGGTCCCTTCTCCGCTCAGCCCGATGTCGATGAGCGCGAGATCGGGCGGCTCGGCGGCAACGGAAGCCAGCGCACGCTCGAGGTCCGGACACCATTCGGTGCGGTACTTCGGCTGTTTCAAGGTTGCCTGGACGAAGCGGCCCACGGTCTCGTCGTCATCCAGAAGGATGATGCGATGCTGTCGCGGCGAGGCCACTGCCTCACTGGCAGCTCCGACTTCAGTCATTGCGAACTCTACTGAGAAGCGAGCCTAGTGTAGCCGATTGAGGCCGGAAATATGGCCTCATCACCGGAATTGCGTATGGCCCAGGTCAGAGCGAGTAGAGGAAGGCGAGAAGATTTTTCTTTTCGTCTTCCGACAACTTCGTGCCGAGGACGAGGTTGAAGAACTCGATCGTGTCGTCGAGCGTCAGGGGGCGGCCGTCATGCATGAAGGGCGGCGACTCCTTGGCCCCGCGGAGCGGAAACGTCTTGATGGGACCGTCGCCGACCTGTCGTCGACGAGCTCGGCTCACGCAACGATGTCAACTACGACCGCGAGATTCTCAGGCACCGCACCGGCGCCGACCGGCAGCTCGCCGCCTACGAGCAGCGGCACAATCCGCGTGACGTGGTCGTCTGCATCATCTCGGAAATGGAGCACAGCGAAAGTTGGACGTGGCCCATACGGAGAACCGGCTCTAAGCCTCGCGAGATGTTCGCTCACTGCGAAAGCAAAGCCAAATCACGACTCAATGTTTCTCTGAGATTTGGTGGAGCTGAACGGCTCGAACCGGCGACCCCCGGAGTGCGATTTCCGCGTTTGTCTCGAGACATACGCGGATACCTCCAGAGGCGAGATTTACAGCCGTCCGGATTCGTCTGGTCTCGTCTGAAGATGGCGAACCGGACGCCGCAATCCGTATCGGGCGGCCCGCAGGCCGCCCGACGTGTTCCGGGTCAGAGGGTGTAGAGGAAGGCGAGAAGATCTTTCTTTTCGTCTTCCGACAACTTCGTGCCGAGGACGAGGTTGAAGAACTCGATCGTGTCGTCGAGCGTCAGGAGGCGGCCGTCGTGCATGTAAGGCGGCGACTCCTTGATCCCGCGGAGCGGGAACGTCTTGATAGGGCCGTCGCCGACCATGGTGTGATCGCGGATCGTGCGCGGCGTGTAGAAGCGCTCCGTCTGGAGGTTGTGCATGAAGTTGTCGCTGAAGATCGGGCCGCTGTGACAGGAGCTGCACAGGGCCTGCCCGAAGAAGAGGGCCTGCCCGCGCATCTCCGCGGCGGTGGCTTTGGCAGGGTCGAGTAAGCCGTCGACGCCCAGCTTCGGCGCCGGCGGGAAATCGAGCAGCTCCTGGAATTCGGCCATGTGGTGAACCTGGTCGGGACGGTTCAGCGTGTTCACGCCCTTCTTCGCGGCCAGGGCGATGTCGCCATCGAAGTACGCGGCGCGCTGTTCGAACTCGGTGAAGTCCTCGATCGTGCGCAGTGCGCGCTGCGAACCGAACAGGCGCTGCATGTTGACGCCCCGAAGCGTCGGCGTCTCGATGCGATGCCTGAACTCCTGCGGGCGAATGTCGCCGACCAGATGATGCGCGCCGTTGGTGTGACCGTTCGCATGGCAGTCGAAGCACGTCACTCCCATGCTCGGCCTGACCGATCGCCGATCCTCGGTGGCATTGAACTGCTGCTGCGGAAACGGCGTGACCAGCAGCCGCAGCCCGTCGAGCTGCTTGGGGTTGAGGATGTTTCCGAAGATCAGGTAGTAGTTGTCGATCGTGATCAGCTTGCCCCCCGAGACGTCGCCGAGGTCCGAGCGGGTGGTCAGAAAAATCGGCGGCGGAAACTCGGGCAGGAAAGGATCCGGGAGATCCATCTCGATATCGAACCGGTTGAGGTCGCGATCCGTCTGCCGCTTCACCTCGTCGATCTGGAACTGCGGGAAAATCATTCCCCCTTCCATGTGATCGGGAGCAGGCAGAGGCAGGAATCCTTCGGGCCAGAGATTCCTGCTCCGAATCACCTCCGGAGACATCTGGGCGAGCTGTTGCCAGCTCACGCCCGCCGGCAGCTTGACGCGGACGCCCTGCTGCACCGGTTTGCCCCGGAACATCGTCACGGTCGAGGAACGCTTGCTGAGGTCATAGCGCTTCTCGAGGTAGGCGCGGGCATCGCTCATCTTGGCGGCCTTCGCGGCCGACATTCTCTGGAACGTCGCCTGGAACACCGCCGCCGGATCGGCCGGCTGATCGCGCTTCTTTTCCGGCTCCTGAGCGATCACGAGCGTGGTGGCGAGAACCACGAGGAAGAGAGACAGAGCCATGGTCATGGGTCGAAGTCTCATCGATGTCTCCTTGTCAAATCTGTGGCAGCGGCTTTCGGTCGCACACGGAAGAGAGGCCGCGGCCAGGAAGAAAGTCCCGACGTTCTCATGCCGCACAGCGCGTGAGCATACTCACCGTGGTGGAGTGGACGATGAAGTTCCGTGCCGAGCGTCACAGCTCGCTGCCCGGCACGGGAGACAGCCCGCAACCCGCTGGGGCGCAAGCGCTATCATTCATCGCGGCGGGTCGGCTCGATGCGGCAGCCGTTTTCTGCGCGCTTCTCGATGAGACATCCGGAAAAACACCGAACCCAACGCATTGGATGGCTTCGCGCCGCCGTTCTCGGCGCCAACGACGGAATCGTTTCGACCGCCAGTCTGATCGTGGGCGTAGCCGCGGCCCACTCCACCCGCAGCAGCATTCTGGTCGCCGGCGTTGCCGGTTTGGTGGCGGGCGCGATGTCGATGGCCGCGGGCGAGTATGTCTCCGTCAGCTCCCAATCCGATACGGAGCGCGCCGACCTGGAACGGGAACGGGAGGAGTTGGCCACGGACGGCGACCACGAGCACGCCGAGCTCGCCGCCATCTATGTTGCGCGGGGACTCGACGCCGACCTGGCCACCCGTGTCGCCACGCAGTTGATGACCAAGGATGCACTGGGAGCTCATGCCCGTGACGAGCTGGGCATCTCCGACAAACTCAGCGCGCGACCGGTCCAGGCGGCATTGGCCTCGGCCATCACGTTCGCGGTTGGTGCCGCGCTGCCGCTGCTGCTCGTTCTGTTTGTGCCCGCATCCGCGCTCGTCTGGACGATCTCGGGCAGTTCATTGTTCTTTCTCGCGCTGCTGGGCTCGCTGGCAGCCCGCGCCGGAGGTTCACCCGTGTGGAAGTCCATCGCCCGCGTGACATTCTGGGGAGCGCTGGCGATGGCGCTGACCGCCGGGATCGGTTCGTGGTTCGGCTCGACTCTTTGAGCGCTCATTCTCGATCGCGGACCTCAGAACGATGACCGCGGCCGATGGAACGCGAAAAGACGCATCCACGGTCACTTCTGGGCGGCCGAAACGGAAATGGCCTCCGGGATCGCCGCGGCCACCGGCCTCGTTACCCGACTCTTCCTTCGCTTGCAGCGCCTTCGCGAAGTTCCGAGTACCAGATCGCGTTGAGGAACCTGACGTGAGGGTCCACGTACACCTCGCGCAGAATCTCGATCAAGAGCACTGGGCGATCTGAAGGCCGGCCCTACGTTATCGCACGCGTTTTCGCATCCTGAGATCCTTCGTCGCGCTTCGCCGACTCAGGATGACGACTTGTACAGCGGTTCCCTGATCGTATTTCACACGCAGGGCCCACTCTCCAGTGGGCCCGGGGCCGACTGAGAGTCAGCCCTACGTGATCGCGGGCGTTTTCGCATCCTGAGATCCTTCGTCGCACTTCGCCGACTCAGGATGACGAGTTGAGCAGACGTTCCCTGATCTCATTTCACACGTAGGGCCCACTCTCCAGTGGGCCCGGGGCCGACTGAGAGTCGGCCCTACGTGATCGCACGCGTTTTCGCATCCTGAGATCCTTCGTCGCGCTTCGCCGACTCAGGATGACGACTTGCGCAGAGGTTCTCTGGTCGAGCGCCGCGCCGGGGGCGCGGCCGCCGCTCCACTCAAGCCGTGATCGACACGCCGTAATTCGCGGCGACGTTCGCGCGCACCTGCGTTGTCATGGCCTGCTGCAGCTCGAGCGGATTGTCGAACAGCGACCACGCCGGTGCGTCGTCATCGGGCTCGACGCGGCGCGACCGCTGCGGCAGCGCACGCGCAAGGACGAACCGCTCAGCCGCGGGCGGATGGCTGTCGTACGCGGAGGTCTTGCGATTCAGCGCTTCGTCGACGGCCTTCGCGACATCGGCCTCCTCCGCCCGCTCGGCAGGCCGATACGTGTAGAGATTCGCGAGCGGAAGCTTCTGATTGACGACCTCCTTCAGCGTCGCGCCGACGTGGGCGTCGAATCGAACACTGCTCTCGATCACGTGACGCAGGCCCTGCTCGAATGCATCGGCTCCGTACGCGAACACGGCCCAACGATCCGCCAGCACTTCCTGCAGCCGCGATGCGCCCTCGGAAATCCGGAGGAACACGCGATTGAAACCGTTCACGAACAGCCAGGCCGGGTTGAACCAGGCCGCTGCCCCGCCGGTGGCGAGTCCATAAGCGGTTGCGTGGAGCGAACTGCGCACGGCGAGCGCAAACGCGCCGCCCGCCGTGTCGCGATTCGAGAAATGTCCGTACTCGTGGCCCAGGACCGCTTTCAGCGGACGGACTTTCATTCCGTCGATCGCGGCGATGCCGAGGATCAGACAGCGCTCTCGCCGTCCCTTCCCACGCTGCATGACGGCGACTTCGGTGCCGGGAGTCAGATACACGTGGTCGACCGCGCGCGTACGGATCCGCTTGGCGACATCATCGAGCAGCAGTCGGAGGCGCGGCTGCCGGACGAGGTCGAGCTTCATGCCCGGCTCTTCGTCGGGCCGGCGGGCGAACAGGCTCTTCACCATCGAAGTGACCGTCACGCCGACGATGATCACCACACCGATCACGAGCTTCACCGGGATCCGCCCCAGCGCGAACACGCCGTAGATCACGCCGCCCCCGAGCGCGAGGACGAGCAGCATCACGATCGGAATCGACGCGTAATAGAACATGCACGACAAGAACAAGACCGCCGAGTAGACGCGGCGGATCCCCGCGCTCAGGCCGGTGGCGTTCTTCGCCAGCACCTGCGGGGGCTTCCGCGCGGCCCGAAGGGCGATCGCGCTCAGCACTGCGCCGAGGAGCAGGAGGATGGCAAAGCCGCCGAACCAGATCCCCAGCGCCGTCGCCGACGGTTTCCACCAGCGAAGATAGAACGGCATCGACGATTCGATCTCGCGCTTCATCTGGTTGTAATCGGCGGCGGGGAGACCGAGCTCGCGCGCTTTGTCGAGCGCTTCGAACGCTGTGCTCCACTCCCCTTCCGATGCAGCGACGGTGATGCGCAGAACCTGCGTCTGCAGCTCGCGCGGCGCCAGGACCTCGAGCTTCTGCGTCTCACGCTTGAGGGAATCGAAGTCGTTGCGCAGGATGGCGACCTGCGCGAGCACCGCGTGCGAATACGACTCATTCGGCTTCTTGCCGATCGCCTCGGACACAAGCGATTTCGCCTGCTCGATCTCGGCGGCGTCCGGCTTGCCGTTGAAGACCAGTGCGGCCGCGACCGTGGCGAGATTCTCTGCCGAGCGGTCGATGCCCAACGCCTGACGCGCGTGCTGGATGGCGAGGTCGCGCCGGCCGAGGATGATCTCTTCGCCGGCCTGGCGGCGGAGCGCGTGATCGAACTGCGGAACGCGCTGATGGACATCGGCGTAAAGGCGCAACGCCTCTTCGTGTTTGCCGGCCTCACGCGCGAGATTCGCGGCGTGCCAGGTCTCGACGAGAGCGGGATCCGACGCCTTCAGCTGCTGTTCGAGTTTTGCGTCGAATTCCTGGATGGTTTCTGCGGAAAGGGAGAGAGCGGCGCAAAGCGCGACGAGTGTTCCAAGCACTTTTCGCATAGGTCCGTTGTATGGCCTGAGCGTCAAGAAAACGTCGTCCGCCCGCGAGCCGAGCGGGAATTCCGGAAATCACTTCGGCTGCATCGCCTCCCACTTCTGCATCAGCGCCTCGGCCACACGATGGCGATCTGCAACCGCTGCCGCCATTTGCGTCGTGGGCCCGATGTCGGCCGACTGCAGGCCCTCGAGAAGAGTGCGGAGCTGTCCGGCGACGCTTCGGAGAGTGTCGGGACCGCCGCGGCGACGGCGCGGACCTCCTTCCACTTCCTCCGGGCCGGCGATCTCGCCCACTTTGGCGTTGCGCGCGCTCTCGGCCATCGATTCGATCCGCAGAAGCGCCGCGCCGACGCGCTTCATGTCCTCGTAGATCTGCATGGAAAGCGTGAACTGCCGCATGAGTCCTTCCGGCGGAGTCTTCACGCGCGGATCCATCTTCACGACGAGCGGACGAGTCTGTGACCTGCCGTCGACCGTGAGCTTGACGGTGTACGTGCCCGGCATCACCCACGGCGACGTGGAATCAGGGGCGGTGTCGTGAGGAATCGCCGCGATCGGGAACGTCGGACGCCGCTCCGGCAGCGGTGTGTAGTGCAGGTCCCACACGAAACGATGTCCGCCCGCGGCAGCGGAGAGAACCCGCGGTGGCCGCATCCAGTACCACGGCCAGTTGCCGATGTCGTGCGGCGCCTCGGCTTTGTCATCGCTCGAGTACTTGCGGACGAGTTTCCCGCTACCGTCGAGAATCTCGAGCGTCACGTTCTGCGCGGACGAAGGCAGCCAGTAATCGACCACTGCGCCGTCCGGCGGGTTCTGCCCCATCGGTTCGTCGGGCGGGAGAGGCGTGTCGGTGTTCTTGTTCCAGCGGAAGCGCCAGGCCTGGGAGGGGGTGAAGAGGAATGGAGCACCGGATTCAGCCGGTGCCGGTGCCGGCTGAAGCCGGCGCTCCATCGCTCCACGAATGGGCGCGATGTCGTCGAGAATCCAGAACCCGCGTCCGTGCGCGGCCACGACCACGTCGTTGTCCTTGATGACCAGATCGCGAATCGACGACGCCGGCATGTTCAGCCGGAGCGTCTGCCAGTGATCGCCGTCGTCGAACGAGACGTGCACCTCGCGCTCCGATCCGGCGAAGAGCAGTCCCCTGGTCTTCGGATCCTCACGGACGACGTTGATGATTCCGGCGTCGGGAATCCCGTTGGTGATGTGCGTCCACGTCTTGCCGCCGTCGCGCGTCCGCAGAATGTGCGCGCGGGGGTCGTCGAGGCGCAGCGTGTTGATCGCCGCGTACGCCTCCTGGGCATCGAAGTGCGAGGCCTCCATGATCGAGACCTTCGCCCAGGGCACGAGCTCTTTCGGCGTCAAGTCACTCCAGCTCTTTCCACCGTCGGTCGTGACGTGAATCAGGCCGTCATCGGTCCCGGCCCAGATGCGGTTGATGTCGAGCGGTGACGGCGCGAGCGCGTAGACGACTCCGCGCTGCGACGGTTTCGCCGCATCGGTGCCGATGTACTTGCCGACGTTCGCCGGCACCGTCCAATCCTTGCGCGTCAGATCAGGACTGATCTCCGTCCACGCCCTGCCGCCGTTCGTCGTCTTCCAGACGGTATTCGACGCGAAGTAAAGAATGTGCGGATCGACCGGCGAGAAGACGATCGGCTGCGTTCGGATCACGCGGTAGTTGCTCCCGCGCAGCGGCTTCGGCGAGATGTCGACGGCCTGGTCGATGCGGCGGTCGTAGCGCGAGATCTTTCCGCCGTAGATGAGATCGGGATTCAGCGGATCCGGAACGGCGTATCCATATTCTTCCGCGGCGACCGGATGCCACTCGCGGAACGTGATCGCGCCGTCGTCGCCCCGGCTCTGCACGCAAGCGGAACCGCTCTCCTGCTGACCGCCGCAGACGCGATACGGAAACGCGTTGTCGGTGGACACATGAAACATCTGCGCGCTCGGCTGGTTGTACCAGGAGCTCCAAGTCTCGCCGCCGTTGACGGTGACGATCGCTCCCTGATCCGAGGCGATGAGGATGGTGTTGGTGTCGTTGGGGTTGATCCAGATGCGGTGATAGTCATCGCCTCCCGGCGCGCCGCGAAACGACTTGAAGGAATGTCCGCCGTCGGCCGACTTCCACGTCACGATGTTGGCGACGTAGACGATGTCGGCGTTCTTCGGGTCGGTGCGGACCTCGTTGAAGTCGCCCGGCCTGCCCCACAGCCGTTCGTCGCCGTTGACCTTGCTCCACGATTCGCCCGCATCATCCGAGCGATACACGCCGCCGGCGCCCTGCTTCACTCCGCAGATCGCGTAGAGACGATTCGGATTCGCCGGCGCGACTTCGATTCCGGCGCGTCCGATGTCCGCGTTCGACGGCAGTCCGCTCGTCACCTGATGCCACGTCGTTCCGCCGTCGGTCGACTTGAACAGGCCGCTGCCGAGGCCGGAGAATTCGCCGTTCTCCCACGGCGCTTGCCGCGCTTCCCAAAGTGCGGCGTACACGTTCTGCGAATTCGACGGATCGATCACCACGTCGATGCCGCCGGTGTTCTCGTCGCGATAGAGGACTTTCTCGAACGTGCGGCCGCCGTCGGTGGAGCGGAAGATTCCGCGCTCGGCATTCGGGCCGTATGGATGACCGAGGACCGCGACGAAGAGGCGATTGGGATCGCGCGGGTCGACGGCGATCATCGGAATCTGCTGCCCGTCGCGCAACCCGAGGTGAGTCCATGTCTTGCCGGCGTCGGTGGACTTGTAGATGCCGTCGCCGGTCGACAAGTCGGGACGTTGCAGTCCTTCGCCGCTGCCGACGTAGATCACGTTCGGATCGGATGGCGCGAGCGCGATCGCTCCGATCGATCCGGTCGGCTGATCGTCGAAGATCGGCGTCCAGACCCGCCCGTAGTCATTCGTTTTCCAGACGCCGCCGTTGTTCACGCCGACGTAGAAGACTCTCGGCTGCGAGGCGATGCCGACCGCCGCGACGGTGCGGCTGCCGCGGAAGGGTCCGATCATGCGCCAGCGCATTTCCTGGAACATTCTCGGATCGACCTGGGCGGAGGCGATGGCGGCGACGAAAGCGAGGGCAATCGTGAATCGCTGCTTCATGGCACGAGAGGATATCGGATTCGCTCCGAAAACTCCGGATCGTCCGCGAATTGCGCCGCCCGGGCATTGATCTGCGCTCGCGCGCGCACGGTATCGAAGGGCAGACCGTGATCGATGAGCCCCAGCCGGTAGGCGAGCCGATCGGAGTATCCGGGAAAAACGAGGGCCACGCTGAACGGCACGCGCCCCGGGACGATCGTGTTGATGTGATACGCGATGTTGGTGGTGCAGTTGTTGGTCAGCGTGTTGTAGAACTCGGGCTCGCGGCGGAGCTTGTTCGCGCGCTCGAGCATCTCGACGAACATGCGCCGTATCGCCTCCGGAGTGGCCCGCGCGCGATACAGGAACACCGGATCGTGCCGGTAGTTCGACCGCAGCTTGATCAGATCGCGCTCATCGCCGACGACATACATCAGCTCGTACTGACGCACGAGCCCGAGCCACGGCGAGAACGACTCCCCTCGCTCCTTGCGGATCTCGGCGGAGATGGCCACGAAATCGCCTCCACCGAACCCGTAACTCACAAACGTATGCGCCACCCCTCGGCTTCTGCCGAACGGCTCGACGATGAACCAGACGGACTCGAGCCGCCGCAGATCGAAGGTCTTGTCGTAATACGAACAGCTGAAGTCGCTCACCGTTCGATACGAGCAGAGCCGGATGTCGTGGATCGTGGCGAGCGGGCCATGGAAATCGGCGTACGGGAGCACGCGCTGATCCGCCGTCCAGTCGCGATCGTTCGAGGGCCGGCGCACGATCGCCAGGAGCGCATACGCCGCGATGAGCACGGCAGCAATCCAGAGCACGGCCCTCCGCGGCACGCAGGAATGATACGCGGCGAGCGCAAATCACAGGTTCTCGTCGAACCAGAGCACCAGCCTCCGGGCGATGTCGCGGCGGTGTTCCGGGTTTCTCATCCGGTGTCCCTCGTTCGGATAGACGACGAGCTTCGTTTTGACGCCGATCGTCTTGAGGGCGTGCCAGAACTCGAAGGACTGCGGCGCCGGAACCTCTCCGTCGCGATCGCCGACCAGCACGAGCGTCGGCGTCTTCACGTTACGAATGAACTCGATCGGCGACGAGCGCGCGTAGATGTGCGGATCGTCGTACACGGACGCACCGAAGAACGGGATCATCCACTCGTCGATCGAGTTCTGTCCGTAGTAGCTCTGCCAGTTCGCCACGCCGGCTCCTGCCACGGCGGCGCGGAATCGCTGCGTCTGCGTCACCGCCCACATGGTCATGTAGCCGCCGTAGCTCCAGCCCCAGATGCCGACGCGATCCTTGTCGATTCTTGACGCGGCGACGGCGACGTCGACACCGCGCACGATGTCGCGAAGATCTCCGTAGCCGAAATCCTTCACGTTCGCCTGGGTGAACGCCTCGCCCTGCCCGTAGCTGCCGCGCGGGTTCGGCATGAGGACCGTGTATCCGTTGGCGACGAGCGCCGCCGTGTTCAACGAAGGCCACTGCGAGGTGACTCCGCTCGACGGGCCCCCGTGCACCTGCACGATGAGGCCGTTCTTCCTGTTCTCGTCGCGCGGATGAAGCAGCCAGCCCTGAACGCGGAAGCCGTCGCTCGTCCAGTTCAGATTCTCCGAACGTCCCCACAGCGGCTGCACGTCGTCGTTCACGTGCGTCTCCTGCTGCCACGCCCCGATCGGTCCGACGGCGATCTCGGGTGCGTGCTGAAACGACTCGCGGATGACAGCGCTCTTCTTTCCATCCCGCGCGACCGAAACGCCGATGAGGCGCCCTGCCGACACATGTCCCTCGCCGCTCCAGAGCTGTCTGATCGTGCCCGCGGTGGTGACGGTAGCGACGCCGGAGAGACCGTTGAAGTTCTCGCCGAAGAGGATCGTGCCGGGGGCAGTCCACTGCAGAGTCGTGGCCGAAGCCGGCATGCGCGCGGTGAGATTCGTCGCCGCTCCACCGTCAGCAGGGATGAGGAAGATGTCGCCGCCGGTCGATCCCTGATCGCTCATCAACCCTTCGATGAAGGCGATCGACTTGCCGTCCGGGGACCAGCGCGGCGTGGCGATCTGCAGCGCCGGCTTGTAGATCGAGCGGCCCTTCATGTCGCCGAGATCGAATCGCCAGAGCTGCGCGATCCAATAGTGATCCTCACCGGCGCCGAATGCCGTCTCGGCGACGAGGCTGCGTCCGTCCGGTGACCAGTCGTAGTCGTAGACGTACATGTCGGGCGGTGTCGCGAACTGAACCGTTTTCGCCGCGACATCGACGATCGCGATCCGCTGCTCCTCCACCTGCAACTCGACATCGCCGGAGGGCGGCGTCATCGCCTCGAGCGCACCGCCTTTGCGCGAGGCGTTCTCGATGAACAGAACGGCAATCGACTTCCCGTCCGACGACCACTTCGGCATCGCCAGCGCGCCCTTCACGCTCGTGATTGCGCGGCCGTCGACGTACAACTGATCGGCGACGTACGCCAGCCTGCCATCCGACGACCAGGCCAGGCCGGAAGCCTCCCGCGGATCGATGCGGGCGCCGTCGAGATAGACACCCGACTCGGCCGTCCTCTGACCGGTTGCGTCGCGCACGACCTTGATCCATGCGACGTGCGACCCGTCCGACGAGATCGCCACCTCCTCGAAATCCTGCACACGCAACAACGTGGCGATCGTCTGATCGAGGACCGACTCCGCGGAGAGAGCGGTCTGCGCCACCAGGAGAACGACAAAAGCCAGCTTCCTCATGCGGGCGATTATCTGCGAGTTGCAGGCTCCGCGGCACGCCCCGAGGCAACGAGGTTGTAACGCTGTCCGGCAGGAGACTCGTTATGCGCCCGACGCGTCCAGTTCTTCCATGAGCGCGTACTCCTCGCCGTGCGCAACCCGGTCAAGCGAGCGGAGCTCATCCCACGTGACGAGGCGCGCGTCATCGACTTCCTCCTCCTGAAGGCGCAACTCGCCGGGATTGATGTCGCGCCTCACGAGGAAGATCTCGTGGATCTCGTTGTCAATGTACGTTCCGCCGTTGAGCACGCACTGCGCGGGGATCGTGGCGACGTGACGAAGCTCGCCGGCGGTGATGGCGATGCCGAGCTCCTCCCTTGCCTCGCGGATGGCCGCGGCAACGACGGCTTCACCGGCCGACACATGCCCCGCGCACGACACGTCCCAGAGGCCGGGATTGTTCTCCTTCGTCGATGCACGGCGTTGTACCAGGACGCGCCCGCCGGGCGCGATGATCCAGACATGAACGGCGCGATGCCAGTCGCCGTCGCGATGAACGTGCGGCTTCGGTTTCACGATGCCGGTCGGAGCACCGTCCGGCGTGACGACGTCGATCGGCTCCATCACTTTGCCGGCGGCTGGGCGGGAGGCGGAGGAGGGGGCGCCACCGGCTCGCCGATCTCGGTGAATACGTTCCGCGCGATCGCGCCCAGGAGCGTGACGTCGCTCGCCTGCCCTCGGGTGAAGATGCTCAGCACGAATTTTCGTCCGTCGGGAAATTCGACATACGCGGTGTCGTGCCGCACCTCGCTCGTCCATCCGGCCTTTGACCAGAGTTTCGCGCCGGCCGCCAGCGCCTCGCCCGCAAACTCTTTCACCTGATTCTCATCCGGACGCGTGGGGTTGATCGGCCGCGAGAGGAAGTTGAGCATGAGATCCGATTCCGGCGCGTGCCGGCGCGCGATCCACGTGATCAGCGATGTCGTCGCGTTCGCCGTCAGCCGATTGCGATACTGGCGATTCTTTCCGAGGACCTGCAGATCGCGGCCGTAAGGGCCGAAGCTCCACGGCTTGCACATCGCGCTGATGTCGTATCCGAGCCGCGTGAAGTCGTCGTTGATGGAGCGGCGCTGGGCGATGAAGCGCTCGAGAGCGCGCCCCTCGAGGTTCGGGCCCGGGTCGGTGCTCGCCAGGATGTCCACGATGTACGCCGTGGCGTCATTGTCGGAGACGCCGATCATCTCGCGCGTCGCGCGCGGCACGTCGGGCAGATCGAACTTGTTTTTCAGGAAGAGATCGGTCATGAAGAAGATCTTGATGACCGAGGCGGGATAAAACGGCGCATCGCCGTGATAATCGCCGCGGCCGAGCGTCGTCGGATTCGTCAGCTCGACCATACTGATCCCGAGGTCTTCCGGTTTGAGGTTTGGAAACTGCTTCAGCGATGCTTCCGCGGCGTGGCGGACCTTGGTTTCCAGCGCCGGATCGACAGGGATGAGCTTGAATTCACGGAAATCAGCGCGGGCCGCGACAGCGATGAGCGTGAAGGCAAGAACGAGCCGGAATCGCATGGACGCGGATTGTAGTGGAGAGTCTTGATGGCCGACGAGCCGGTCGTCTGGATCATCGATGCCGATCAATGGCCGCGGGCGATGCTGCGCGCGGAGATGATCGAGCGCGGTTTCGACGCTGTCGGCTACATCACGGTTCGCGATGCGATCGATTCGATTCCGATGCGGAGGCCCGAGGCGATCGTCGTCGATCTGCGCGGTCAGCCGATACCGCTCGTCGAGCGCCTGCTGAAGATCGGTGTACCGGTCGTGGTCGTCGGCGGCGTTTTGGAAATCAACGAGCTTCCGAAGGGAGACTGGGCCGCCGTCCTGCGCCGGCCCGTGTCCCTCGGCGACATCGCCGACCAGGTGGCGCGGATAGCATAAGGACATGCATCTGCCGTTCGATCCTCCGCTTCCGCCCATGCTGTCGACAGCTGCAGCCGCTCTGCCGGAAGGCGACGGCTGGCAGTTCGAGCCGAAGTGGGACGGATTCCGCACGCTCGTCTTTCGCGACGGTGACGAGATCCTGCTGCAGAGCCGCGATGAGAAACCGATGAACCGGTACTTCCCGGAGCTGATCGAGCCGATCACGGCCGCACTTCCCCAGCGGTGCGTCGTCGACGGTGAGATCGTGATCGCCGGATCGAAAGGTCTCGACTTCGAAGCGCTGCTTCTGCGCATTCACCCAGCCGCGTCGCGCGTGAAGCTTCTTGCCGAACAGACGCCGGCGTCGTTCGTGGTCTGGGACCTGATCGCACTCGGCGATGAAGACTTGCGCGAGACGCCGCTTGAGATCAGGCGCAAACGCCTCGAAGAAGTCGTCAAGCCGGGAGTGCATCTCTCCCCTGCCACTGGCGATCGCGCGCTCGCCGAGGACTGGTTCAGCCGGTTCGAAGGCGCAGGGCTCGATGGAGTCATGGCCAAGCGTCTCGATTCACCGTATCGCGCCGGCGAGCGGACGATGATCAAGGTCAAACACAAACGAACAGCGGACTGCGTCGTCGCCGGTTTCCGCTGGCACAAGAACGGCGCGGGGACGATGATCGGTTCGCTGCTGCTCGGCCTCTACGACAGCAAAGGCACGCTCCACCACGTCGGCGTCACCTCGGCCTTCACGACGGCGGTGCGGAAGCAGCTCGTCGAAGAGCTGGCGCCGTTGCGCGAGAACGCGCTGGAGAGTCACCCCTGGCATGACTGGGCCGAGGCCCAGATGGGTCAACGCATGCCCGGCGCGTCGAGCCGCTGGAATCGCGGAAAGGATTTGAGCTGGGAGCCGCTGCGTCCGGAAAAGGTCTGCGAGGTCTCCTACGATCACATGCAGGGCGATCGCTTCCGCCACGCCGCGCATTTCCTTCGGTGGCGATTCGACAAGCGGCCGGAAGACTGCCGGTACGACCAACTGGAGGTCACGCCCGCCTACGAACTGGAACGCGTCTTCCGCCACGGATCGTAATCGGGATCCGGCGCCTCCTCGGCCGGCCGTTGATCTTCGGGAACGTGACGCAGGTTCACGCGGATGCGCGTCCACGTACTGGAGCGACCGCACATCGCATCGACGAGGACGTCATCGACATGGAGCCGTTTCGCTGCCGCCGCATGACGTTTCTTCCAGCGTTCGAGACCGGCGAGCGCCTCCTCTTTGTATCGCGCCCTGGCCACGGTGATCAGAGGCTGCTTCTGCCTGGATGGAGCGACGCGCGGCGGTTCGCCTTTCGCCTTTCGATAGTTCGGCGGCCATGGCGCATCGCCGAGGCCGGCCGCTTCCTGCGCCGCGGAGAGCGCCAGGAGTTTCTCGAGCGAACCGGCGGCCCGGTCGATTCCTTCGGAAGCGTCGCCGCGTTTCGCGAAACGCTTCGGCGCAGTCACGATCGTGAACGCTGCCGGATCGACATCCGCGACTTCGTCCCATTCCAGCGGCATCGAGACGCGCGCGTCCGGTGTCGGCCGCACGGACCACGCCGATGCGACGGTGCGGTCCTTCGCATTCTGGTTGTAATCGAGGAAGACGCCGTGCCGTTCCTCTTTCCACCACTTGCTCGTCGCCAGATCCGGAACCCGCCGTTCCACTTCGCGCGCTACCGCCAGTGCCGCGCGACGGACCTGGTCAAACGTCCACCGCCGCTTGATGCGCACGTTCACGTGAATGCCGCGCGATCCCGATGTCTTCGGCCAACCGCGCAAGCCATGATCTTCGAGGACATCACGGACCACCAGCGCGACGCGTCGGGTGTCGTCGAAGCCGACGCCCGGCCCGGGATCGAGATCGATGCGCAGCTCGTCGGGATGATCGAGATCATCGGCGCGCACGGGATGCGGATTCAGATCGATGCAGCCGAGGTTGACGACCCAGAGGAGCTGCGCGACGTCGCGAATGACGACTTCTTTCGCCGTGCGGCCCGACGGGAAGCTCAGCTCCACCGTCTCGATCCAATCCGGATGCTGCTCCGGCGCACGCTTCTGAAAGAACGGCTCGCTCGCCGCACCGTTCACGTAGCGCTTCAGCACGAACGGGCGTCCTGAGATCCCTCGCAGGGCACCTTCTGCGACGGCCAGGTAGTAATTCGCGAGGTCGAGCTTCGTGTAGCCCGTTTCCGGGAAAAAGATCTTCTCCGGATTCGTGATCGCGACTTCGCGGCCGGCGAGTTCGAGAACGATTTGCGATGATTTCGCCATCATGCGTCGCAGGACTGAAAAACGAGGAATGGTGAATGCTCAATGGTGAATGGTGAATGGTGAATCCTTGCATTCATTCACCATTCACCATTCAACATTGAACATTCACCATTCGCGTCCTCTCCCTCGTCCCCCTACTTCGACGGCGGCAGCTGCGGCGGCCCGTCGGGGATGTACGAGCGGAACTTGCTGCTCTTCACGTCGTCAGCGAATTCACGGCGGATCTCGGCGACGGTCTGCGGGCTCTTGTAGAGGTCGATCATCGTGGCTGCCAGCGCCTTCGACGCGTAGATCATGCCCTTGTGGCCGATGGACATCCCGCCGCAGGCAACGACCGGCCAGCCGTGCCACGGCGCGTCGACCGGTGCGGTGGTGACGGACAACGTGATCGTTGGAAACTTCCAGCTGACGTCGCCGACGTCGGTGGACCCGCCTTCCGGCGGTCCCGGATTTGTCTCGAACGCACGGACCTCGCCGCTCAGACCTTTTTCCGGAACGTTCGTGGCGCGCTGAATCGTCTTCGCGAATTCCTGCTCTTCATTCGTGAATTGCAGCGGACCGAGCCACATCAGGTTCGAGTGCATGAGCTTCTGGCCGGCCATGTTCACGTTCATGTTCCAGTCGCCGCCACGGATCGTCACCTTCGAGGTCACGTCGGCAGCCATCGCCGATCCTTCGGCCATTTTGCGCACGCGCGAAAGCATCTCTTCGACAGAGGTCATGTCGGAGTCGCGAAGCCAGAGCCAGACTTTCGCGTACTCCGGAACGACGTTCGGCACGTCGCCGCCATTCACGATCACGTAATGCATGCGCGCGCTCGGCTTGACGTGCTCTCTCATCATGTTCAGCGCGTGAGTGAAGATCTCCAGCCCGTCGACGGCGCTGCGGCCGTTCCACGGATCGTAGGCCGCGTGTGCGGCGCGGCCGTGAAACTCGACTTCGAGATCGAGCATTGCCTGCGAGCTTCTGGTCTCGGCCTCATTTCGATCCGCCGGATGCCAGGCCAGCATCACGTCGACTCCGTCCATGACGCCGTCGCGGAGCATGTAGAGCTTTCCGCCGACCGCCTCCTCCGCCGGAGTGCCGAAGAATCGGATCGTTCCTTTCAATTTGCCTGCGGCGATGAGGTCCTTCACCGCCAACGCCGCGCCGAAACTTCCGACGCCGAACAGGTTGTGCCCGCATCCGTGTCCCGGCGCGCCGGCCTCGAGCGCTTCACGCGCCGGCTGCGCCTTCTGCGAGATACCGGGAAGGGCGTCGTATTCGCCCATGATGCCGATGACGGGACTTCCCGATCCGTACTCGGCGACGAACGCGGTCGGCATGTCGGCGACGCCGCGCGTCACCTTGAATCCGTTCTTTTCTGCGAAGTCGGCGAGCGCTTTCGATGAGCGCGTCTCCTTGAGAGCGGTCTCCGCGTAGCGCCAGATCTCGTCGCTCAGGGCGCTGAGCGCGACGGCATTGCGGTCGATGGTCGCCGCGGCGGCCTGTTTCTCCGATGGAGCCCCTGCTTTAGCCGGGCGCTCACCGGCTGAAGCCGGTGCGCCATGAGTCAGCGAGAGAACGAACAGAATGAGACATGCCCGCTTCACTGCATCCACTCCCGGATCCGCGCCGCGATCTTCTCCGGCGTGAATCCGAGGTGTTCGGCGATCTGCTCGTACGGCGCGGACGCGCCGAAGTGATCGATCCCGATGATCAGCGCATCGTGGTTGACGTACTTGTACCAGCCCGATGAACGTCCGGCCTCGATGGCCACGACCCGGCTGCGATCTCCGAGGACCGAGTCCTGGTAGTCAACACCTTGACGATCGAAGATGTCCAGCGACGGCGCCGACACGACGCGCGCCTTGATGCCCTCCCCGCGCAGGAGATCGGCGGTCTTGACTGCCAGCGGCAGCTCGGATCCCGTCGCCATCAGCGTGATCCCGCCCTCCGAGTATGTGTCCAGGACGTACGCGCCACGCCAGATCACGTGCGGATCGAACGCTTCTCCGCGCGGAATCGGATCGAGCTTCTGCCGCGTCAGCACGATCAGCTGCGGCCCCTCTTCGTTCTTGGCCGCCCACGCCCACGCCATCGCTGTCTCCGCGCCGTCGCCGGGCCGCCACAACGTCATGTTGGGGATCAGGCGCAGCGACCAGAGGTGCTCGATCGGCTGATGCGTCGGTCCGTCCTCGCCGAGGAACACGGAGTCGTGCGTGTAGACGAAGATCGAAGGGATGTTCATCAGACACGCCAGGCGAACCGAGGCGCGCATGTAATCGGAGAAGATCAGGAACGTGGCGCCGTAGCAACGGAAGGAACCGTACAGCGTCATGCCGTTGACGATCGCGCCCATGGCGTGCTCGCGGATGCCGAAGTGCAGATTGCGTCCCTTGAACACGTCGAGCGGCGGCCGCTCGCCTTCCTTCCCTTTTGCCCGCTCGATGCTTCCGGCGTCTTTGATCAGCGTCGACGTCGACGGTGCCAGGTCAGCCGAGCCGCCCACGACGAACGGCGCCATCGCCGTGAGTTTCTGGATCACCTGTCCTGACAGCGCCCGTGTTGCGGCGGGCTTGTCGCTCTTCGCGGCGGCCACAAGCTCGTTCTCGAAACCGGCCGACAGCGCGTGTGTCCAGTAGCGGTTCCACTCCGTGAGCAGTTGCGGATTGTGTACGCTCCACTCGGCGAAACTCTTCTCCCACTTCCTCCGCTCGCGCGAGAGCTTCTTCGTCTTGCGCGCGAACTCCGCGCGAACTTCTTCCGGAACGTAGAAGGCCGGCTCCTCCGGCCAGCCGAGTGCCGCCTTCGTCGCCTTCACTTCGTCGACGCCGAGAGGCTCGCCGTGCGCACGCGACGTGCCGTGATATTTCGGACTCCCCCAGCCGATGACCGTGCGCGCGACGATGAGCGTGGGCCGGTCCTTGACCTTCTGCGCTTTCTTGATGGCCTTGCGAATGGCGTTGCGATCGTTGCCGTCGATCTTCAACGTGTGCCACCCCAGCGCATCGAACTTCTCCTTCACATCCTCGGAGAACGCCAGGCGAGTCTCGCCTTCAATCGAGATGTGGTTGTCGTCGTAGAAGAAGATCAGATTGCCGAGACCGAGGTGCCCGGCGAAGGAGGCCGCTTCGGTGCTGATGCCTTCCATCAGATCGCCGTCCGAGCAGATGCCGTAGATGTAGTGATCGATCGGGCTGAAGTCGGGCGTGTCGAAGCGCGCCGCCATCATCTTCGAAGCCAGGCTCATTCCCACGGCGTGCGCGATGCCCTGGCCGAGCGGCCCGGTAGTCACTTCGATTCCCGTGGCGTGACCGTATTCGGGATGTCCAGCGGTCTTCGACCCCCACTGCCGGAAATTCTCGAGCTGCTCCATCGTCATGTCGGGATACCCGGTGAGATGCAGCAGCGAATAGAGCAGCATCGACGCGTGACCGCAGGAGAGGATGAAGCGGTCGCGATTCTTCCAGCGCGGGTCCTTCGGATCGTGACGCAGGAACTCGGTGAAGAGCACGAACCCGATATCGGCCAGACCCATCGGTGTGCCGGGATGGCCGGAGTTGGCCTTCTGCACGGCGTCGACAGAGAGGAAGCGGATCGTGTTGACGCAGAGCTCTTCCAGCCTGTCCTTCGATCCGATCTTCGGCTCGTTGCTCCCTTCGGCGACAGCGACCGCGGTCGCAGCTTCCACCGCGGCGCTCGTTTGATCATTCATGAAGGACCTCCGCTTGAAGCGCTGGATTATACTCGGCGGAAAATCGGGCTTCGATCAACCAGTCTATGCATGTCGACGAGAGCGTCACCGTCAAGGGATCTCCTGTTCGCAGCCTGCAGAAGTTCATCGAGACGGAGTTGACACCGGCACAGCGCGATGCTGTTTTCGCGCAGCTGCCGCCGGAGTACGCCACACGCTTTCGCGCGCCGATCCTTCCCACCGAGACCGTGCCGGTGCACATGCTGAATGTCTTCACCGAAGAAGCGGCAAAGGCGAAAGGCGAGCCGCTCGAGAAGTTTGCGCGGCGGGCCGGGCGGGAGGCGGCCGGCGAGGCCGTCCGCGGCATCTACCGTTTCTTCGCGCTCGTGCTCACGCCCGCGGCGTTGCTCTCCAAGGGCGGACAGATGTGGGGAGCGCTGTACAACCGCGGTGAGCTGCGCGTCGACGAACAGACGTCGAACAGCGCGCGGATCCGTCTCGTCAATTTTCCGTCCGAGGTCGCCGGCTGTTCGCGGACGACGGGGTGGATCGAGAGAATGGCGGAGCTCACCGGCGTCAAGGACGTGGTCATCGAACATCAGCAATGTTTCGCAAAGGGAGCGCCGGACTGCCAGTGGCGCATCAGTTGGAAGTGAGAGGCGAATGAACAAGCTTTTCCCGCAGCAATCCGATCATCCCCTGTTCCGCTACTTCACCGACAAGGAGCGCCATCGGATCGAGAACATCGGCGAAGTCAAACGGATCGTCGAAGGCGGATATCTGATCCGCGCGCAGGAGGTGGACTCGACGCTGTTCGCGGTCGAAGACGGGCACCTCGACATCGTGGCCATGCGCGACGGTCACCCGGTCGTCGTCGCCACCGTCGGTCCCGGCGACGTCCTCGGCGAGGTGGCGTTCATCGACGACTCGCCACGATCAGTCTCCGTCCGCGCCGGTGAGGAACAGGTCACCGTGCGCGCGTGGGACAAGAGGTCGCTGTCGGAAGCGCTGGCCTTCGACCCGCAGCTGCTGGCGAAGTTCGCCGTGGCGATGTGCGAGCTGCTGGTCGAGCGGCTGCGGGATACGGCGCGAAGGGTGTAGTGGAGCAGCGCGCTTCAGCGCGCCGAAAACCACAGCGGCGGCTCGCAGACGATGCGGCGGCGCACGCAACGCAGCGCCCTCCATTGTGCAGAGGTTCTAGCGATCGCTTCGGATCCATTCGTCACACGCGGCCGCCTGTGGCAACGTGAATCGTTTGATCGCATCCTGCGCTCTGACGAAGACCGAACGCAGAAAGCTGACTACATTGCCAACAACCCTGTTCGATTTGGAATCTGCGCGAGAGTGGGCGGTGACCCGTGGATCTGGTTGCCACCGACGGCGCGAGGAAGCGCGCCGCTCCACTCCCCCTCTCCCACGGCTTGTACTTCAGCACGAAATCGACACGCTTCCCGAGCGAGGGGTGGCTGTAGCGCCAGAACTCGATGAGGGCGTTCGGGTACGGATTCACCTTCGAGTCTTCCGCGAACTTCACGAACGACGAGGCCGTCGCCTCGTTGAGGTGCGTCAGCTCGAGGCCGAAGATGTCGGCCTGGTGTTCGATGTGGCGCGAGATGCCGTTCTCGACCGGCGCGAGCAGGAATGAGATCGTCGAAACGATGAGCAGGATCCACGGCAGCGACGCGGCATCGCCGCGCTCGGCGATTCCCCACCGCCCGATCCCCCGCTCGTAGACGCGCTGCGCGAAGAACAGCACCGGAAAGGCGATGGCGATCGTCCACGCCACACCCTGCCACACGTGATGGAGGACGTAGTGGCCCATCTCGTGACCCATCACGGCCAGAACTTCGTCCTGATTCAGCTTTTTCAGCAGCGTGTCCCACATGACGATGCGATTGGTCGGCCCGAGTCCGGTCACGTAGGCATTCATCTCCTTCGTCTGCCGCGATTTGTCCACCTCGTACACGCGGCCGCCCTCGATGCCCGCGCGCGCCGCCTCGTCGAGCAACTTCCGGCGGAGAACCTGATCCTTGAGTGGCTCGAAACGGTTGAACACCGGATCGACGACCACCGGAACGATGACGACGACGAAAATGCTGATCGGAATCGCCGCCGCCCACAACACCAGCCACCACCGCTTCACTCTCCGGATCACCAGCAATGCCGGTGGGACGACGATCAACGAGAACACGAGCCCGATCAGGAACGCCTTCGCCTCGTCGCCGATCCATGCCGCGAAGTTCTGATTCGAGAGGTTGAACTGATGTGGCACGACGTAGCCGGCGTAGTACGAGAGAGGGAAATCGAAGATCGCCGTTACAATCGAAAACACAACGACATAGATCAGCGCGATGCCATACGGCCTCTTCGTCACGCGCGCGGCGAGATCGCGCATGCGCGCGGAAATCCCCAGTCCCAGGATGATGAGCAGCTCGACGACGCCGTAGAGAAAGCCGCCGAAGTAGAGCAGATCGAGGATCCGGCTGTGCCGGATCATCTCTTCGGTGACGTGGATGACGAATCGCGGATCGGGCGCTTGGGGCACCGCGAGATCTTACATGGGTGCTACGCCCGAAGCGCCTCGACCGGTTCCAGCCGCGAGGCCGACATCGACGGATACAGCCCCGCCAGCAATCCGATCGAGATCGCGAATCCGCTGGCCACAGCCAACCCGAAGAACGACACGGGAAGGCCGGCCGGGAAGAATCCGGAGATGACTTTCACCAGCGCGATTCCGCCGAGAAGGCCGATCGCCGCGCCGACCACCGACAGCGTGATCGACTCGATCAGAAATTGCAGGAACACCTCGGCATCGCTCGCACCCATCGACTTGCGCAGCCCGATCTCGAACAGTCGCTCCGAGATGGAGATCTTCAGCACCGAGAAAATGCCCACGCCGCCGATGAGCAGCGAGATGCCGGCGATGGAGAAGAAGACGATGCGCCAGTTGCGCAGGATGGTGACGACGTTCCCGCGCTCCTTCAGGATCTCCTTGCCGACGTTCTCGATGTGCACGTCCCCGATCCCGTTGTGCGCGCGCCGGTAAATCCGCGCCGCCTCATCCTCGGCATCGATGCTCTTCTCCGGGTCGATCGCTTTCGCGAGCATGTAGGAGATGGCGTTGCCGCGGCCGAACATGTCGCGGTAGAGCGTCCACGGGATGTACGCGCCGGCGGTCTCCTTCCGCATGTCGTCGTCGTTGACGAACTCCATGTTGAATTTCGTGCCCACGCCGATCACGGTCAGCCGTCGTCCGCCGAGATTGATCTGCTGGCCGAGGGCGTTCTCGCCGCCGAAGAGCTGTTCCTTCAGCTTGTATCCGAGAACGCAGACCGGAGCGACGCCGGCGACGTCGCGATCGGAGATGAACCTGCCGGCCGAGGTCTTCCGGTTCTTGATGATCGCGTACTGCGGCTCGATGCCGTAGACGTCGACGCGCCGCACGACCGTTCCGGCGTTGATGACCGCCCTCGTCTCGCCGACTGGAGAGATGGCGCGGATGTTGTCGGCCCCGTCGAACCAGGACACGTCCTCCTCGCGCATGCCGCGCGAGAGGTGTGCTTTCGCGCGCTCGGTACGATCCGTCGGGGTGCGCTGGTTCATGTAGAGAACACCGTCAAGGCCGAGATCGTCGACCCCCTGCCAGACCGCGGCCTCGACGCCGTCGAGGACGGACATGACCACGACGATCGCCAGCGTGCCCAGGATCACGCCGACCAGCGTGAAGAAGGAGCGCAGCGGGTGGCCGCGGACTTCTTCGAGGCTGGTGCGGATGGATTCGCCGATGACCATGTGCCTTTCCTGAAGCCTCGGGCCTCGGGCCTCGGCCCGAGGCCTGTTTCATTCTGTCCTCAGCGCCTCGATCGGGTTCAGCCGCGAGGCACGGATCGCCGGGTACATGCCGAAGAAGAGCCCCGTTCCCGCCGCGAAGATCAGCGCGTTCACGATCGTCGACGGAGTGATGACCAGCGGACGCTTCATCAGCATCGTGATCGCCATCGTGAACATCCTCCCGACAAAGAGGCCGAGGAAACCGCCCACGAAGGAGACCAGAATCGACTCGGTCAGGAACTGGACGAAGATCTGCGCCGGCGACGCACCGACCGCTTTGCGCGTGCCGACTTCGCGAACGCGCTCGTTGAACGACGCCAGCTGGATGTTCATGACCACGATCCCGCCGACGAGCAGCGAGATGATCCCGCACACCATGAACGTCATGTCGTACATGCGGTCGTTCTGCTGATTGCGGCGGAGGTTGGCCACGCGCGAGAAGACCTCGAAATCGCGGACGCCGTGCTCACGCTGCAGAATCGCCTTCACCTCGTCGACGGCCTGGTCCGCGCGTTTGATGCTGCGCATCCGCACATGCATGAAGCTGATCTTCCCCTGCTCGGGCGATTGCCCCTTGCGCGTGACGAACGTGGTGATCGGAATGTACATCTGCCGGTTCATCCAGCGGAGGATGTTTCGCTTCTGATCGAAGCTGAAGTACTTCTCCTCCATCACGCCGACGACCAGGTATCCGGTTCCATTGATCGTCATCGTCTTTCCGATCGGATTCTCCGAGCCGAAGAACTCCTCGGCGCGTTCCGAACCGAGGACGACGACGCGCGCGGCGGTGATGAGGTCGTTGTCGGTGACGAATCGCCCGCTGCCGGCGTGCACGTCGTTCATCGGCGAGTACGCGGGTCCGATGCCCATGACCGAGCGCGGCTTGTCGATGTTGCGGTAGCGGACGGTCATCTGATCCTGCGCCACCGGAGAGACGAGATCGATCTCCTTCGCGTCGCGGCGAAGTGCCAGGGCATCGCCGTAGGTGAGCCCGTGCGAAGCGAGCGCCTTCGCGTCGAGCGTCACCTTGCCCGTGGGGTGGTTCGACACCCAGATCTTCTGGATGCCGCCGCTGACGCTGTAGAACTCCATCGCCGCGGCCTTGCCGGTCACCGACAGCGAGAACGTCGTCACGATCGACCCCGCGCCGAGGATGACGCCGAGGAGTTGCAGCATCGTGCGGCCGAAGTGGTCGTGGATGTCGCGGATGCCGTCGAGGATCGCTTCGAAGATCAGCATGTCAGTTCTCAGGGCTCGATGAGACCGTCGACGATCTTGATCCGTCTCTGGGTGCGAGCGGCGATGGCCGGGTCGTGAGTGACGAGAATGATCGTCTGGTTGTTCGCCGCGAGTTGCTCGAAGATCTCGATGATCTCGGAGCCGGTCTTCGTATCGAGATTTCCGGTCGGCTCGTCGGCGAGAATCAGCGAGGGATCGTTGACGAGCGCGCGGGCGATGGCCACGCGCTGCCGCTGGCCGCCGGACAGCTCGTTCGGGCGGTGTCTGGCGCGGTGATCGAGACCGACACGTTTGAGCGCCTGCAGCGCGCGCTCCCGACGGTCCTCGCTGCCGACGCCTGCGTACAGGAGCGGCAGCTCGACATTCTTCAGGATCGTCGCGCGCGGCAGGAGATTGAACGTCTGAAAGACGAAGCCGATCTTCTGATTGCGGATGCGTGCGAGCGCCCGCGCCGACAACGACGCGACGTCCTCGCCATCGAGCCAGTACTCCCCCTCGGTCGGCGAGTCGAGGCATCCGAGGATGTGCATCAACGTCGATTTCCCGGAGCCGGACGGTCCGATGATGGCTACGAACTCGCCCCGCGCGATCTCGACGTCGACCCCGCACAGTGCATGCACCGCGTTCTCCCCCGAGTCGTAGGTTTTGGTCACGCCTCCAAGGTGGATGAGTGCCCGCTGCGGATCCATGTCGTATTCGGGTAGCGCGCTCATGGCATCGTCCTAATCGTCGTTGTCATCCTTCTTCTTGTCGAGCGGCAAGGTCGGATCCTCGAGCGCGACTTCCTCGCCGGGCTTGAGGCCCTTCAGGATCTCCACGCGCGAGTTGTCGGCAAGACCCGTCGAGACCGTGCGGCGCTCGAAGAACGTCTTCCACGCTTCCTTGTCGCCCTTCTTCGGCTGGGCGGTCTTCGGGTCGACCTTCTTCTTCACGTAGATGACTTCGGAGTCGTCGCGCTGGAACACCGACTCCACGGGTACGGTGAGAACCTTCTCCTTCTTCTCGCCGCTGACCTCGATGTTCGCGGTCATGCCCGACCGCAGCTCGCGTCCCTGGGCGTCGAGGCGGATCTCGACGTCGAAGACGCGGACCTTGTCGTCGATGCGCACGGCCGGCGCGATCCGGTCGATGCGGCCCTCGAACTTCACTTTCGGATAGGCATCGAGCGTGACCTTCACGGGCATGCCGACGCGGATCTTGCCGATGTCGACTTCGTTCACGCCCGCCTTCACGATCATCTTGGCGACATCGGCCACCGTGAAGAGGACCGTTCCGGCGTTGAACGAAGACACCCCCGAGGTGATCGATTCGCCGACCTGCACGTTCTTGGTGAGGACGACTCCGTCCATCGGCGCGACGATGTTCGATCCCTGGAACTTCTCCGGGCTCTGATTGATCGGGATTCCGCTCTTCTCGACGATGTTGTACTTCTCCTGCGACTTCTCGTAGTCCTGTTTCGCGGAGAGATACTCGGCCTCGCTGTCACGGTTCTGCTTCGGGGCGAGCAGCCCCTCCAGGAAGAGCTTGTGATCGGATTCGAAGTTCTTTCTGGCCTGGTCGTACCGGATCTGCGTCGAGCTGAGCGTGTTCTTGGTCTCGGCGAGCGATTGGGCCTGGGCAAGATCGGGCTCGACGCGCGCCAGTGTCTCGCCACGCTTCACGACGTCTCCGTCGCGGTGATCAATGTCGACGACCTTTCCGGAGATCGGAGACTTCACGTCCACTTTGACTTCCGGCTCGACCGTTCCCACCTCGGTCACCTTCACCTGAATGTCGGCGATCTCGGATTTCCCGGTTTTGACCGGCAGTCCCGGCTCTTTCTTGTCTCCGGCCTTGGCCTTCATCGCCACGAACACAACGATCGAGACGAGGGCCAGGGCGATGATCGAGAAGAGCGCGACTCTGCGCTTCCGCTTGGGTGAGCTCATGAAACCTCCAGCACGGTTGCTGGAGGCGTATTCGTAAGCGCGCGGAAATAGTTGCGCTGCGCGATGTTACAAGTTACAGCGCCGCCAGCTGCTCCTTCGGGTAATTGCGCGCATCGACCTTCGGGTGGGCCTGGGCGATCTTTCCCTGCTCGTCGATGAGGTACGCGATGCGGCGGGCGTATTCATCCTTCGGACTGTCGCACGCGCCATAGGCCATGCCGAGCTTGCGGTCGGTGTCGGAGATCAGCGGGAACGGGAAGTTGTACTTCGTGGCGAACGCAGCGCTCTCCGCCTGCGTATCGAAGCTGACGCCGATCACCTGCGCGTTCTTCTTCTTGTATTCATCGGCAAGGTCCCGGAACCCGGAACCTTCGGCCGTTCAGCCGGGGGTGTCGGCCTTCGGGAAGAACCAGAGAACGACTTTCCTGCCGCGCAGATCGCGCAGCCGCAGCGGCCGTCCGACCTGATCGGTCGTGGCGAAGTCAGGAGCGGGATCACCGGGCTTGAGCATATGAGGCTTCCCTTTCAGGGCGAATCGAATCCATCCGGCCAGCGACATCAGACAGTCACTCTAATTCAACTCTTACCAATGTTGAATGACCCTTTCTTCATCCACTCGAACACCTGGTAGTGCTCGCCGTTCATGCCCATGCGCCGATAGACTTCCTGCGCCCGGGTGTTTCGCTTGTCGACATAAAGACGGATGCCTTTGACGGAGCTTTCCCGCTCCGCCAATTGCTTCACGTGGTCGTAAAGGCCGGCGTAGACACGCTGGCGGCGGAGCGAGGGAACGACGTAGACGCTCTGGATCCACCAGACGACCCCGTTGCGCCAGTCGCTCCACTCCGGCGTGATCATCAGCGATGCCACGAGCCGGTTGTCCGCTTCGGCGACGAAGTAACGGCCGAGGGAGCTGTCGGCGAAGACGGCGAGGACGCCGCGCGTGCAGATCGCGCGATCGAGATCGAAATCCTCGGTCTCCTTCGCCATTGCAATCTGGAACTCGACGATGTCGTGGGCGTCACTCGGAACGGCGTCGCGGTAGGTTATCGTGGTCACGATTGGCGGAGACGATAGCAAAAACGCCGGCTCGCGATCACCGAGCGACCCGCCGCGCTCTGCTGACGATGGCCGGTGGGGCAACGATGTTCGGCTGCATGGCCTTCGCGGCGAAGATCGCCTCGAAACGCCTCTCAGGTCCGGAAGTGGCGATGATTCGGTTCGCGATCGGCCTGACGCCGGTCCTGCTCGTCGCCCGTTACCGCCGCGCGGCGATGCATTTCCAGCGCATCGATCTGCTGATCTATCGCGGACTGTTCGGCGGTCTCGCCGTACTCCTCTACTTCATCGCCATCCAGCACACGAGCGCCGGCGTGGCCACACTGCTGAACTACACCGCCCCCGTCTGGAGCGGCCTCTTCTCCATCCTGTTCATCGGAGAAGACATCAGCGCGAAGGTATTGATCCCGATGCCGGTCGCCCTGGCAGGCGTCTTCCTGGTCGTTCGTTCGCACGCCGCTCCCGGAGCTCTCGTCGGCTTCGGTCAGTGGGAGCTCGTCGGAGCCCTGTCGGCCGTTGCCTCGGGCGTGGCGGTCACGGCGATGCGTGCGGCACGCCGTACGGAGAGCTCATGGGCGGTTTACGGCGCGTTCGGCCTTCTCGGCCTGCTGATCACCATCCCGTTCGGCGTCTACACGTGGAAAACCCCACAGGGTCTGGAATGGGTATCACTGGCCGCGACGGGCGTGCTGGCGATGGGGGCACAGCTGATGCTGACGTTCAGCCTTCGCTGGGTCGATGCCATGACCGTCGGCGTCATCTCGCAACTCGCCGTCATTGTTGCCATGGCCCTCGGCGCCGTGTTCCTCGGCGAAACGATCAATGCGACCGGCGCGATCGGGGCGGCACTGACGATCACCGGCGTGGTCGGCGTGACGTACGTGACCTCGCTGAGCAAACCGACCGCCGCGGCCGACGAGGTCGTCCCCGAAGCCTGATCGAGGATTGCCATAAAGGAGTACCATTGATTTCCTTATGGATGTCAGGCCGGCGCTACGCGAAGTCCTGCATGGCGGCCGTGTGAAGGGAGGGATGGTCCGCGCGCATCTCGACTGGCTCCGGCGCAACCAGGGAGAAGGAGCACTCGTCGAGCTGATCCACTCGCTTTCTCCGCGTGTGGCGGCGGAGATCGGCGCGGCGCTTCCGTCGTCGTGGGTCTCCTTCGAGGCTGTGGTCGCGCTCGACCGCGCCATCGCAAAGCAATACGGAAACAACGTGCTCAAGGATCTCGGACGATTCTCGGCCCGCATCAATCTCGATACGACATACCGCCTGTACAAGCGCGAAGACATCCACGAATTTTTCAGCCGCTCCGCATCGCTTCACTCGCAGTTCCAGGACTTCGGCACGGCCGAGTACGAGCGCACGGGCGATCACAGCGGGCGCATGACGCACGGACATTACGCGTGTTTCAGCCCGGTGTACTGCGCCAGCGCGATCGGCTACTACGAGGAAGCGCTGCGCGTTCACGGCGGACGCAACGTCATCGTCACCGAGACGAGCTGTCAGTGCGGCGGCGACTCGACTTGCACGTTCGTGCTTCGCTGGTCGTAAGCACGCGTCACCTCCTCACCTCGAACCTCACTGTCAGCTCGAAATAGGTGTCGACCGGCTGGCCATGGAGCTTGCCGGGCTCGAACTCCCACTGGCGCAGCGCTTCGAGCACGGATTCGTTGAACGGCGGGAACGAGCTTCGGACGATCTCCGGATCGCGGATCCGACCATCGTGCCCGATGACGCAGAGCACGATCACGGTCGCCTGACGCACCGCTCCAACGAGCGCCGCCGGAAAGCGAGGCTCGACGCGCTTGAGGACTCTCGCGGATGTCACGCCGAGCGTGCCCGGTGCGTAAGGCCCGGTTTGTGTGCCCGTCCCCGTCCCACCCGGCACTTCTCCCGTGCCGCCCGGCACACCGCCGGGAACGCCATTGGGCGTGCCGGCTGAATCGCCAACCGGACCCGCATTCGATTGGTCACCAGTGCCGACAGCCAACGTCTCGGGCTGAACAGCCACGGGCGTCTGGTCGGGAATCTCCGCCGGTGCCGTCACCTGCTCCGGCGGGATCACCGGCCGCTGCACCGGAGGCTGCTGCGCCGGAAGACGTCCCGGCGGCGGACCGGGCGGCGGGGCGGGCGGCTCGACCGGCCGGTACAACTCCATCTGGCGCGGCGGCTCGGGCGGAAGCTGCGTCGATGAAACGGTCAGGCCGACCGCGGCGACAACGGCAATCGAGTGAATGAGAATCGAAATGAGCAGCGTCGCGCGGCGGGGAGCGGCTGTTGCGTGAGCTCTGACGATCGATGTGTCGAACATGGCTCCTCCTCTGATAAGGTTCGACACGACGGGTCACGCGAACGAAACCGATGAAGATCGAGCTGATCACCTCGGGTGGAGTGACAGGGCGGGGTGTGGGGACGGTCAAGATTGAAGGGTCCGACGCAGTCATCGACGGAACCATGACCGCCGAGCTCACCGATGCCGAAGAGGCACGTCTGGCGTGCCTGCCGATCCTCCGCTCCACGCGCTCGCCCCACAGGACGCCGGACGCGATCGTCTACACGCTCATCGTCGACGGACATCGGTGGACCTGGAGCGATGTGGCGGCGCCCCCCGATTTCGCAAACTGGGCGCGGACGCTGCTGGCGATCCGCGAGCGCGTGATCGGTCAGCTTCCCTCTTCGATGTAATTCCGCCAGCGGGCCAGCGAGTGCGCGGCGACGCCGGGATCGAAGAACTCGCCCGTCCAGCTATCGATCGCGCGAAGACCGAGAGCGTCGATCACCTTCGTGACGCTGGGCAGCACGGCATCCGAGCCGCGCACATGAAGCGTGATTCCGTAGAGCGGATCCTCGTCGCCGAGGCCGAATTCGATCGTGTAGTCGTGGCCATCGAGGACGCCCCAGGCCGGATCGGTGAAGTCGGCATCGGGGAGCACCGACCGGATCTTGGCGATGAGATCGGAGCGCCGCCCGATTGGACCGGCCGTGAAGGTGTCCGGGATCTCGCTGACTGTGCGAGCCCCGTCCGGGAACTGCTGGATGAAGATGTCCCAGCTCATGATTCGGGATGGAAGACGAGAACGATGTTAGCAGGGCCTCAGGCCTAACGCCTAAGGGACCTCTGCACACGTCGTCATCCTGAGTCGGCGAAGCGCGACGAAGGATCTCAGGATGCGAAAACGCCTGCCATTTCGAGATCCTTCGCCGTCTTCGCGGCTCAGGATGACGTGAACAACGACTTGCGCAGAGGTTCCCTCCGGTGCCTTAGGAACACGACCCGAGGTGTACCCCCGTTCTCCTAATGGAACCTCCGCGCACGTCGTCATCCTGAGTCGGCGAAGCGCGACGAAGGATCTCAGAATGCGAAAACGCCTGCGATCTGGAGATCCTTCGCCGTCTTCGCGGCTCAGGATGACGTGGACAACGACTTGTGCAGAGGTTCCCTCCAGTGCCTTAGGAACACGACCCGAGGTGTACCCCCGTTCTCCTAAGGAACCTCTGCACAAGTCGTCATCCCGAGTCGGCGAAGCGCGACGAAGGATCTCAGGATGCGAAGAACGCGTGCGATTTCGAGATCCTTCGCCGTCTTCGCGGCTCAGGATGACGGGAACAACGACTTGCGCAGAGGTTCTCGTGTTTGACCGCACGCCGCCCTCGTGCCGAGGACATCTACAATTGGGGTCACTTGGCCATCTGTGTCTGGTGCGGTTTCGATCGTCTCGAGGAGAGCGCGGAGCTGTGTGCGGTCTGCGGTCAGACCCCCGACTCCCACAGCGTCACGATCGTCAAAACGGCCGACGGGGTGCCGACCGAGGAGCGCACGCCGGCGACGATGCCGCAGGTGGATCGCGTGTTCGCGAGCCGCTATCACATCGTCGAAGTGGTCGGGCGCGGCGGCATGGGATCGGTTTTCCGCGTCACCGATGAGCGCGACCGTGGCACGTACGCGCTGAAGGTACTCCACGCCGCGGCCGGTGGCAGTTCATGGTCGCTCAAGCGTTTCCGCCGCGAGGCCGAGATCCTCGGGCGCATCGCGCATCCCGCCGTGCCGAAGATCCACGACTTCGGGGTGGTCGACGATTCGATGTATCTCCTGACCGACTTCATCGACGGAACGAATCTCCGCGACGTGATCGCGGGCAGCGGTGCGCTTCCGGTCGGCGAAGTCGTGCGTATCGGTAGCGAAGTGGCCGATTGCCTCAACGCCGCGCACGAGCATGGTGTCGTGCATCGCGACATGAAGCCGCACAACGTGATGCTCACGCGCGACGGCCAGGTGCGCCTGATCGATTTCGGCGTCGCTCGCGATGCGGCCGTGAACGCGACCGCGATCACCGCCACGGGCTTCACGGTTGGCACGCCGCAGTACATGTCGCCCGAGCAGTTCAACGGCGTCCGCGTCGACGCCCGCAGCGACATCTACTCGCTCGGCGTCGTCTTGTTCGAAGCCTCGACCGGACGGCTGCCGTTCCACGGAGACACACCGACTGCATTGGGCATGAAGCACGTCGGCGAGCCGCCTCCGCATCCGCGCGCGCTCCGCGCCGAGATTCCGATGCTGCTGAACCGCATCATCCTCAAATGCCTGGAGAAGAATCCGGCCGATCGCTATCCGACCGCGGGCGATCTGGCGCGCGACCTCCGCCGGTCGGCCGAGGCGAAGAGGAGCGTGCAGAGAACGCGGGCAGGGGATTTCATCGTGCACGAGGACATTGGGGAGGAGTGGGCACTCGTGCTCGCCTCATCGAAGGAGAAACCGGATGGACAGCGGGAACGACCCTGCAGTACGGCGGCAGCTACTTCAAGCTCGAGCGAGTCGACTACGACACGTCCTACCCCTCGCCGTATGTCTACCGATTCTCTTTCTGCCACGAATCGGAAGTGATCCGGCGCTTCGTCGACTACGACCAGCCGGAGACTCCGGCGCCGGCGTCGCGCTTCGGAAAATGGTTCGGAAAGAAGGAGTGAATCTCGATCCGCTTTTCCATGACTACAGCGGCAACGTGCCTGGCGCGAGCGTCATCGTCATCCGCGACGGCAAGGTCGTCGTTCGGAACGCGTTCGGCATGGCGAATCTCGAGGAGCACATCGAGGCCACTCCGGAAACGCATGACCGGCTCGCCTCGGTGACGAAGCAGTTCACGGCGGCGGCGATCCTCACGCTGGCCGGCGACAAGAAGCTCTCGCTCGACGATCCGATCCGGCGATGGCTCCCGTCGCTGCCGGGGTACGCCGACGCGATCACGATCCGGCACCTGCTCACGCACACGTCGGGGCTCATCGACTACGAGGACGTGATTCCCTCCGCCACGACGAAGCCGTTGACCGATGCCGACGTGCTGCGGCTGCTCGAGACCCAGACAGCAACGTACTTTCCTCCCGGCAGCAGTTACCGCTACAGCAACAGCGGCTACGTGCTGCTCGCTCTCATCGTGGAGAAGGGGTCCGGTCAGCGCTTCGCCGCCTTTCTTCACGACCGGATCTTCGAACCGCTGGGAATGAAGACAACGGTCGCGCACGAAGAGGGGATCTCCACCGTCGCGCATCGCGCGTATGGCTACAGCCGAGAGGGAGGTGGCTGGCGGCGCACCGATCAGTCCGTGACCAGTGCCACCCTCGGCGATGGCGGAATCTACACGTCAGTCGACGACCTGGTGCCCTGGATTACGGCGCTGGAAAAAGGCCGATTCGCGGAAGCCTCGGTTCCGCGCGTCGAGACCGATGAGAAGGGAGTCCGTTACGGATTCGGATGGAAGATCGGCGAGCACGACGGCCAGCGGATCGTTTTCCACACCGGTGAATCGATCGGCTTTCGCAATGCCGTGGTGCGCTTCCCGGACGAGCATCTCGCCATCATCGTCCTGACGAACCGGAACGAAGGACATCCGAAAGATCTGGCTATTTCGGTTCGGGAGTCTCTTCGCTCCGCTCGACGCTGATCTGGGCCAGCTTCCGGATCAACTCGCGCCCCTCAGCGTTGCTGCTCTGGTAGGTGTCGCAGAGCTGATCGACGTTCTCGGCTGGCTCGGTGGCGAGCACGGTGAACCCTTCTTCTTCCGGCTGGTCCGGCGAACGGCTCCACTTCTTGTCCCATCGATTTCCGTTCATCGTGCAGCGGAGATAGCCGCGATCGATCACGACCGATGAGGTGGGAATCATCCTCCTCGACTTTTGGCCGCCTTCGATTCCGGTCGTGGCCACGACGCCCGATCGGAACACCGGCATGTTCTGTTCGATGACGGGCCCGATCCCGCGGGCGTTGGCCACCTGTTCGGCGAGCGAGTGCGCGACGTGCGTGGCGACGAGATCGCGGAGTGCGTTGAGTGCGTCTTCGATGTATTCGTGGAAGAAGAGTCCGGACTGATAAACGGTCGTGCCCTCTTCGCCGTGCGCGAAGCGATGGACGCGGCAGGAAACGACGAGCGCGTCGACCTCCAGGGGCTTCTCGCGCCATTCCAGCCGCAGCCGCGAGCGCCGTCCGACGTCGAAGCGGACGAAATGCTCGATCCGCGCTCCAGCGTCTGTAATGTCGAGAATGATCACCGGCGTTGCGCCGTACCGGGCGAGCACGCCGCGCGTCAGCTGGATGCGTTGTTTCTTCCGGCGCTCAGCCCGGTTACGGGGATTCTGAGGCATGGCTGGGATCGTCGGTCAATGGTAACTCATTCGATTTTCACGACTCCCTCGGCGACGCGAGGGAAGCGCGTCAGCACTGCCGGGTCGTGTCCCGGCACGATCAGACCGACGTCCCGAACGATGGATTTCATCCGATCCTGCGCCGCGAGATTCGACTTGGCGTCGAACGTCTGCGCGATCGGCGCGTGCTTCTCGAGGTTCTCGTAGAGATAGACGTTGTCCGACGCCAGTACCACCGGACCGTCCTTCGTGGTCACGCTGACGTACTGCGACGCGTACGTGTGGCGCCCGCCGGTGTAAACGCTGATGCCGGGAAGAATCTCCCGGTCGCCGTCGACGAGCCGGAGTCGCTTCGCATCGTTGGCAAGGCGAAGCGCGTTCATGTCGTCGACGGTCACCCCGGCCTTGCCGGCGCGCGTGGCGTAGTACTCGTATTCGTCCTTCTGGATCCAGATCGTGGCATTCGGGAAGAGGTCGGCTCCGTCCGCGTGATCCCAGTGCGCGTGCGTGATGATGACGTCCGTGATCTCCTCGGGCTTGACGCCGGCGCGTCGAACCGCGTCGTCGGGGCGGACGTAATCGGCCGGCTTCCAGTTCTTGATGAGATCAGGACGATAGAAGCCCGTGTCGACGAGGATGTTGCGGCCGCCGCCCCGAACGACCCAGACCATCATGGCGATGTCGAGTTTCCGTCCTTCTTCCGCGCCCTGAACCAGACTCGACACCGGGAACTGGGGGAGGGTGGCATAGCGCACGGCGAACACCTGATAGAGAATGGCTGCGGCGGCAATCAAATGCATACGACGATCATAAGGATTCAGGCGCGCCATTCGCACGCCTTTGTTGACTGAGATGGCCAGGGGCTGGGGAAGTAAATCCGTCGAGAATCAGATGGAGGATCGGCGCGACGCACTCTCGCCGCGTGAACACGATCCGTCACGCGACGAACTGGAGCTCTCCCGCAAACGGGAGAGCCTCGAGTCATCGCGTCGCGGCGTGCTGCGCGAGCTCGAGGCGACCAAGTCAGAACTTCGCCGCCGTTCGCTCGAAGCAGCGCTGAAACATCTCGACGGAGAGCTGCGAAAGCTCGGTCGCTGACGGCGCACAGACAGGAGTGTCTGTGCGCACACCACTCAGCGCGCCGGGCCGAGCTGCATCTTGTTGACCGCGTTCTCCATGTCGCGGAGACGCTCGGCCATCGCCTGCAGCGCTTGATCGTGCTGGATCAGTTTCTTGTCCGCCTGTAACAGATCGTCCTCCAGAGCCTTCACCCGCGCCTTCAGATCTTCGTTGGCCTTCTGAAGATCGTCGACTTTCGCGCCGCCCTTCGCGCCGCAGCCAGCCAGGAAGAGAAGGCAGAGGGAAATTGCCATCATCCGTTTCATTCGGGTCTCCTTCAGCCGAATTCTCGCATTTCTTCGCGTGCTACAATCGACGGTCACACCTCTTCAGCAATGGTCACAGAACGGCGGCGCTTTCTTCGGGTCAAATTGCGTGAGCCCCTTCGCGGAGCCGTCGGTTCCGCGCGCGTTTACGTGCTCGACGCTTCGGTCGGCGGCATGCGCGTCGCCCATCAGGGAACGCTTCCTCCTCCTGGCGCTTTCTGCCGGGTGGAACTGCCGACGGACATGGGAACGATCAAGATCGACTGCGAGGTCGTAAGGACCGTTCCGCAACCTCCTCCGCTCACGCAGACGCAGAGGCCGATTTTCCACAGCGGGCTCGCGGTGATCGCCGCCGCCGATCATCAGTCGGCGGAACGGTTGAAGACCGTGTTCGCGAAGCTGCCGTCGGATCCCGAAAACGAGCACTGACGCGGCTCAGACGCGCAACCAACTCCTCACCTTGGTCACGTAGAACGACGGACACGTTTCGCAGCGAGGTCGGTCTGCGGATGCCGTTCGCCGAGGAGGACTTCGCGCGCTCGAGACGCGCCAAGATCGGCGATTGGGGAGAGTTTGTGCCAGCGCCGTTCCACGAACCCCAGCGGCATCCGATGGCGCGTCCGGATCACGATCACGCCCTTGTCGGTGACGCCCCTCGCTTTCGCCCTTCGAGGCCATGAGCACCACGGCATCCCATCCGCGATCGAGGAGACGGCGGAAGGTCATTGCTCGCCTGCAGGACGCGAAACGGATCACAAGCTGTCTTCACGTCGATGATCACTGAGGTCTGATCGCGAAGACGTGTCAAGGCAACGTAGAGGGGAGGGAATCGGATGACTGGATCCGTGGCGTGCCGACATGGCGATCGTACGAGCGTTGATGCAGGCGCGACCAGCGGAACGGTGAATGCTCGCGAACGAGATTCGTCAGATCGATCGACGGCCGTCCTGGACGGCGCCGCTGGAGAAGGGGAGGCCTGCCTTGTTTGCCGCGAGGAGTCGATCATGTTGCACGGCTCGTGGGTCGTGGGCCACGGGGGCGTTGCGGCGGATCTGCCCACGATCCACGACCCACGATCTATGACGCGGCGCGCACGGTGGCCACGACCACGTTGCCGGCACCGCGATAGTCGAGCGACGAGAAACTCAAACGACGGGCCATGAAGATTCCGCGCCCATGCGTGTCGAATGCGCGTGTGGGATCGATGTCGACGAAACGCGTCCAGTCGAACCCCTGACCGGCATCGCGAATGGTGAAGCGCACCGACTCGGAATCTCGCTCGAAGTGGATCTCGACCCGCTTGGTCGCGTTCTCCGGCAGCGCCAGCCGGCGTTCGATCTCGCGCTGCCATTGATCCTTGTCGGTCATGGCCGACTTCTCTTCATAGGTGATGCCGAGGTTGCCGTGCTCCACGGCGTTGAGCAGAAGCTCGGTGAGTCCGATGACCGCGGAGTCGGGATCGGGACAGGCATTCGCCAGAATCGTTCCCACATCGCGCGCCTCCTCGACGGTGCGGATCGAGAAGACCGCCGTCCGCAGAAGGCGGAGAGTCTTGAGTCCCTGGCGCAGGCGTGCTCGCAGGTCCTTGAATTCGCCGTAGTCGTTGGCGGCCGCGCTGACGACGCTGAGCAGCATCTGCGGGTCGTACGGTTTGGTGAGGTAGTACCAAGCCCCGGTGCGGATCCCTTCGATCACATCTCTCGCCTCGGTGGCGGCGGTCTCGAGGATGACCGGAATCATCCGCAGTTTCGGGTGCTCCTTCATCCGCGCCAGCACGGTCAGGCCGTCGACATCGGGCATCCGGCGGTCGAGCAGGACGACGTCGTAGTGGTCGGGATCGCTCTCCAGCGCCTGAAGGGCTTCTGCGCCGTTGGTCGCAAAATCGGGGTGGTACCCCTCTTTCGTCAGGTGCACTTTCAGCAGGGCGCGATCGAGCGCGCTGTCATCGACGACGAGGACGCGAACGTTGGAGGGATCGGGCATGGCAGGGAGCGCGGGAAAGTGTAGCGCATGAGGAACGTATACGCCTTGACAGATGTGTGAGTCCGACATATATTCGCACCAACGAATATGTGTGGAGGATGTCGATGACCACGATCCAGGATGCAGTCAAAGAGCGTTACGGCAACATCGCCCGCGAAGTGCGCAAGGGATCGGGCGGCTGCTGCTCGTCCACGAAGCTGTACGACAACGATGAGGTGGCCTCTCTGCCGAAGGACGCCGTTCTGGCCTCACTGGGCTGCGGGAATCCAACGCTTCTCGCGCAGCTCAACGAAGGCGAGATCGTTCTCGATCTCGGCTCGGGCGGAGGAATCGACGTGCTGCTCTCGGCCCGCCGCGTCGGCCCGAAGGGGAAGGCCTACGGTCTGGACATGACCGACGACATGATCGAGCTCGCGCGCGAGAATCAGCAGAAGGCCGGCGTCACCAACGTCGAGTTCCTCAAGGGAACGATCGAGCAGATCCCGCTCCCCGACGAATCGGTCGACGTGATTCTCTCCAACTGCGTCATCAATCTCTCGGCGGACAAGCCGCGGGTCCTGCGCGAAGCATTCCGCGTCCTGAAGCCGGGCGGACGGTTCGCCGTATCCGACATCGTCCAGGTCGGAGAGCTTCCGGAGGCGCTGCGCAATGACGTGGCCGCGTGGTGCGGCTGCATCAGCGGAGCGCTTCGGATCGACGAGTACAAGAGCGGACTCGGGGCCGCGGGATTCACGGGCGTCGACGTCGAGCTGCTGGACGGTGGTGTGCCGCCTATGCTGAAGCAGGTGGTGTCGAGCGCGTTCATTCGCGCGCGCAAGTCCTTGTCATCCTGAGCCGCGCAGCCGGCGAAGGATCTCCGCCATGGCGGTTCGAGATCCTTCGCTGCGCTCGGGATGACGGGATAATAGGCCGCATGTCCGAAACGATGACCAGCGCGGCGGACGGCGTCGCATCAGTCGACGCCATCCGCCGCCATTTCCCCGCACTGCAGCGAACCCACCACGGATTCCCGGTCGCGTACTTCGATGCGCCGGGCGGAACGCAGGTGCCGCGTCAGGTTGCCGAAGCGATGACCCGGTATCTGTTTCATCACAACGCGAACACGCACTGGGCGTATCCGACGAGCGCGGAGACCGACGCGATCATCGCCAGCGCGCGCGAAGCGGCCGCCGATTTTCTCAACGCCTCGCCGTCGGAGATCGTTTTCGGCAACAACATGACCACGGTTACGTTCCACCTCGGCCGGGCGCTGGGGCGTACCTGGAAAGCGGGCGACGAGGTCATCGTGACCGATCTCGATCATCACGCGAACGTCGCTCCGTGGCGCGCGCTGGAAACCGATCGCGGCATCGTCGTTCGTGCCGCGCGGATGATTCCCGAAACCGCGCAGCTGGACCTGGAGCATCTCTCGCAGCTCGTCAGCGGCAGGACGAAGCTCATCGCAGTCGGCGGTGCATCGAACGCAGTCGGGACCGTCAACGATCTCGGGAAAATCGCCGCCATCGCCCGCTCCGCCGGGGCACTCCTTTTCGTCGATGCCGTGCACCTCGCGCCGCATGAACTGATCGATGTCAGGAAGATCGGCTGCGACTTCCTGGCCTGCTCGTCGTACAAGTTCTACGGGCCGCACGCCGGGATTCTGTTCGGACGCCGCGAGCTCCTGGCGTCGTTGCCGTTTCCGAAGCTCACACCGGCTCCCGACGATCCACCGGAACGAGCGGAGACCGGAACGCAGAACCAGGAAGGGATCGCGGGAATCGGAGCGACGATCGACTTTCTCGCCTCGCTGTCCGACGGCCGCTCGCGCCGCGATCGTCTCGCCGGCACCTATCGCGCGCTGCACGACACCGGCATGCGTCTGATCCGCATGGCGTGGGACGGCTTGTCATCGATCAAGCGCGTTCACCTGTACGGTGCGCCGCCTTGGCAGCCGCGAACGCCGACGCTCGCGTTCACCGTCGACGGCATGACCGCTGAGGACGCCGTGCGCAAGCTCGTCGAGCGCGGTCTCTTCCTCAGCCACGGAGACTTCTACGCGGCCACGGTGATCGAGCGGCTCGGCGTCGAGGGTCTCGTGCGCGCGGGATGTGCGTGTTACACGACGGAAGAGGAAGTGAAGCGGCTCATCGAAGGAGTGGAGCGGCTCTAGTGTGGTGAGTATCTCTGACTCGCCACACTAGGGAGACTCTGAACAAGTCGTCATCCTGAGTCGGCGAAGCGCGACGAAGGATCTCAGGATGCGAAAACGCCTGCCATTTGGAGATCCTTCGCCGTCTTCGCGGCTCAGGATGACGTGAACAACGACTTGTTCAGAGCTTCCCCAGGACACTAGCGCGAGCGCGAGGCGCTTCTTGCCGCGGCGGTGCGCAACTCCCGGAGTACGTTGCTGGTCACGCCGCGGTGCCGCCATGACCCAAGCAGATCGCGGATCGGTGTTGCGGCGCGGCGCGCTCCCGGATGTTCGGCGCGGGAACGAACCATCCAATGCCGCAGGTCGCGAAGAACCGATTCCATGCTGGTGTCGCCGACGAGGCGATCGAGTGCAGCTCGAATGTCGTTGCGGGTCACATCGAGCACATTAGGGATGCGCAGACGCGAACGCCAGACCACCTATCCGAAACCTGACCTCGATCTATATCGAACGGTTACCAGATCCGCGCGCGGCTGCTCCGCTTCTGCGAAGGTGGAACGGGTCGCTGGGACGGCGACGGATGATGCACGGACATGGTGGCGGTCTCGCCGTAGTTGAATCCATCGACGCTGCGGCGCTCGATGCGGCGGCCGATCATCTTCTCCAGCTCGTACACGTACGGACCGTCCTCGATCGCCACGAAGCTGATGGCATCGCCGATCGCCTCGGCGCGGCCGGTGCGGCCGATGCGGTGCACGTAGTCTTCAGGATTCATCGGGAAGTCGAAGTTGATGACGTGCGAGATGCCTTCGACGTCGATCCCCCGCGCGGCGATGTCGGTGGCGACGAGCACGCGCACTTTCCCGGAGCGGAACGACTCCAGCGCCTTGACGCGCTGGACCTGCGTGCGGTTCGAGTGGATCGCGGCGACTTCAATGCCGGCGGATTTGAGCTTGCGGGCGATCTTGTCGGCGCCGTGCTTCGTCCGCGAGAACACCAGCACCGAGTCGAGCTTCTCGTCGAGCAGCAGATGCAGCAGCAGGTCGACCTTGCGGGCTTTCGAGACGGGGTAGAGGAACTGCGCGACCGTTTCCGCGGGAATGGCCCGGCGGCCGATCTGGACGACCTTCGGCTTCTGCAACATCTCCGAGGCGATCCCTTCGATGGCGCCGCAGAGCGTCGCGGAGAACAGCATCGTCTGCCGCTGTTTTGGAAGCGCGGCGATGATGCGGCGCATCTGCGGGAGAAATCCCATGTCCAGCATGCGGTCGGCTTCGTCGAGAACGACGAAGCGGACGTCAGCGAGCGAGATGTGGCCGTTCGACATCAGGTCGAGCAGACGTCCGGGTGTGGCCACGACGATGTCCACACCGCGCCGGAGCGCGTCGATCTGCGGCTTCTCGTTGACGCCGCCGAACACGGTGGCGCAGCGGATGCGGACATGCTTCGCGTAGGCGCGAACTGCCTCGTCGATCTGCATGGCCAGCTCGCGCGTCGGGGCGACGATGAGTGTCGCCGGACGGCGAGCGGTGGGCACGACGCCGCGCATCATCAGCTCCAGCAACGGCAGGACGAACGCGGCCGTCTTGCCCGTGCCGGTCTGAGCGATGCCGATCACGTCGTGTCCTTCCAGGACGAGGGGGATGGCTTGTTGTTGAATGGGGGTCGGCGCGGTGTAACCGGCGTCATCGACCGCCTGAAGAATCTTCGGACCGAGTCCGAGTGTGCGAAATGCGATTTCGTTCATAGTTGTACTGCCGCACTGTCAGGGATTCGTCGCGTGAGGAACACCGCAACAGTCGAGGCGTGTCAATGAAGGAACCCGACCTTCACGTAACTTATTCTCGCACCGTGTGAAACAGCACCGTGAGGCCGATCAGGGCGAACGCGGCACCCGAAGCGCACACCGCCATCCAGCCGCCATGCTGCACGGATAAGCCCGCCACGGCCGACCCGATCGCTCCCCCGATGAAAAACGCCACCATGTACACGGCGTTGAGCCGGTTTCGCAGGGTCGGGTCGAGCGCGAAGATCTGGGTCTGATTCGTGATGTGGCTGATCTGCGCGCCGGCGTCGAGCAGCACGATCCCGGCGGCGAGCACGAACAGTGACGCGCCGCTCATCGCCATCAGTGCGAATGAGAGCGCGATGAGCACGAGGCCTGTGCCATTCATGACCCGCGGACCGAGCCGGTCGGTGAGGCGTCCGGCAACCGGCGCGATCAGGGCACCGGTCACGCCGATGAGGCCGAACGCCCCGACGGTCTGCGGGCCGTACTCCGGCGAGAGTCTGGCGAGATGAAAGGCGAGGCTCGTCCAGAGAACGCTGAACGCGGCGAATCCGCACGCTCCAATGATGGCGTGCCGGCGCAGGATCGGCTGCGTCCAGGTGATGTTGCCGAGGGATCGCAGCAGGGCGCGGTAACGGATCTCCACTTCGGGCCGCTCTTCGGGAAGAGCGAGCTGAAGAATCACCGCCAGAACGGCCATGGCGATCGCCGCGGCGACGTACGTCGTTCGCCATCCGACATACCCGGCGAGATAGCCGCTGATGGAGCGCGACAGAATCACGCCGATCAGGAGTCCGCTCATGACCGTGCCGATGATCCGGCCGCGGCTTTCGTCCGGCGCGAGATGCGCGGCGAACGGAACGACGATCTGCGGCACGATCGTCGCCGCGCCGAGCAGGAAGCTGCTTGCGATGAGCCAGGCCAGGTTCTGCGACGTCGCCACCAGCAGCAGCCCGATGATGATCACCGATGTCGTCGTGACGATCAGCCGCCGCCGTTCGAGCGCATCGCCGAGAGGAACGAGCAGCAGGAGGCCGAGGGCGTAGCCGAGCTGCGTGGCCGTCGAGACGATCGCCGCCGCCGCCGGACGGACACCGAACTCCGCCGCGATCCGCGCCAGCAGCGGCTGGCTGTAGTAGAGGTTGGCGACCGTGGCCCCCGCCGCGAACGACAGCAGAAGAACCAGACGTCGGCTAATGGCGGGAGGCCTTCGTGCTCATCGCCGGCTGAGGACGCGGGCCAGCGTGCTGTCGATCGCTTCGATGCGGCGTTGCAGCCCGTCGATCTGGCGCATGAGATCGGCGAGATGCCGCTCGATTCGGTCGAGCTGTGTTTCGGGCGAAGACGGCTCGGGCTGGGGCATCGGAACCTGTCTCGTGTCGCTGCCGATGCTCTCTTCGGCGCGCTCGAATTCGAGAGGCGCGCTTTGCGCCCGCAGGAGCGTCTCCGTGCCGAACTGGAACGGACCGTCGGGTCTCGCCGCGATCATGGTCGAGGAAGGATCGAACGCGCCGGCGCTCGGCGTCTCGGCGGGATAGAAACGGTCCACGAGCTGTTTGAGCTGGCCGTGCACGCCGACCACGGCATGGATCTTCATGCCGGTCGCGGACTGGAGCGCGTTCCGGCAGGCCTCGTCGAGCGGATTGACCATGGCCACGGTCAACTCGTCCGCATTCACGTCGATCGGCACGGCCTCGTATTCGCGAGCCACCGCGCGGGTGAGGTATTGCGCGACGTCGCCAACCGCATCCGCCGACACCGGATCGACCAGCGGCAGCTTCGTGGCCTCGGCCATCCAGTGTGCGAAGCGATCGTCGGCGACGAGTTTCAGATCGATGAGCATCTGCGCAAGCGGGCGGTGATGCGTCTCCGCTTCCCGCTGCGCGGTCTCGAGCTGGGCCGGCTCGATGAGGTTCGTTTGGGCGATCAGTTCTTCGAGAGAAGGCATCTGCATGCGAAATGTACTAGAGATTCCCCAATCTCAGGCATGCACACCCGGCGCCTCCCTGCCGGTGCTGGCCACGTACTCCTCATAAGTTCCGCCGTAGGTCATCGGACGATCGTGCTCGTCGCCGGCGAGCTCGAGCACTCTGTTGCTCAATCCGCGAAGGAAAGTCCTGTCGTGTGAGACGAACAGCATCGTTCCTTCGAATTCGCGCAACGCGTCGACGAGCATCTCCTTCGTGGCCAGATCGAGATGGTTCGTCGGCTCGTCGAGGATCAGGAAGTTCGGCGGGTCGAGCAGCATCCTGGCGATCACCAGCCGCGACTTCTCGCCGCCGGAGAGCGAGCGGATCCGTTTGTCGACGTCGTCGCCCGAGAACTGGAACGCGCCGAGGAGATTGCGCAGCATGCCGATGGACTCGAGCGGGAAGTCCTTCTGCATCTGCTCCCACACCGTGAGCTCGGGATCGAGAAGGTCGAGCGACTGCTGGGCGAAGTAGCCGACCTTCAGGCTTGCGCCGAGGCGGACGCTTCCGTGATCGGGTTCGAGCGCGCCGGCGACCAGCTTCAGGAGCGTCGACTTTCCCGCGCCGTTCTTGCCCATGACGCACCAGCGCTCGCCGCGGCGGACGTGAAAATCGAATGCGTCGTAGACCGTCTTCTGGCCGAAGCGCTTTCCGACGCGTTCGAGCATGGCCACGTCGTCGCCCGAGCGCGCGGGCGAGCGGAAATCGAACTTCACGACCTTGCGCTTCTTCGGCGGCTCGACGCGCTCGATCTTCTCCAGCGCCTTGATGCGGCTCTGCACCTGCGCCGCCTTCGCCGCGTGGGCCGTGAAACGGTCGATGAATCGCTGTTCCTTGGCCAGCTTTGCCTGCTGGCGCGCGTACGCCGCTTCCTGGTTGGCTTCGCGCAGCTCACGCTCGCGGACGTAGAAGTCGTAGTCGCCGGAGTAGGTGACGATGTCTCCGCCGTCGATCTCGACGATTTTCGACACGACGCGGTTCATGAAGTCGCGGTCGTGCGACGTCATCAGGATCGTCGAGGGAACGCTCTTCAGAAACTTCTCGAGCCAGAGGATGGACTCGATGTCGAGGTGATTCGTCGGCTCGTCGAGCAGCAGCACGTCGAATTTCCCGAGGAGGATGCGGGCCATGGAGACGCGCATTTTCCAGCCGCCGGAGAGCGCGGCCGCATCGTCTTCGATCCGGGCGTCCTCGAATCCGAGTCCGTGCAGGACCTCGCGCGCCCGGGCCTCGAGATCGTAGCCGCCGAGGTGCTGGTATTCCTCCTGGACGTGACCGAAGCGGTCGAGGACTCCGTGCAGTGCCGCCGGCTCGGCGGCCTGCGACATGGCGTGCTCGAGCTCGATCAGCTCGTGGTGCAGATCGCCGAGGCGGCCGCTGCCGGCAATGGCTTCGTCGAGAACGGAACGGCCGCCCATTTCGTCAACATCTTGACGAAAGTAGCCGACCGAGACTTTCTTCGGGACGGTCACGGCCCCGTCGTCCGGCGACTCCTCGCCGACGATCATCCGGAACAGCGTCGATTTCCCGGCGCCGTTCGGACCGACGAGCCCGGCTTTCTCGCCCGGATTGAGCTGAAAGGAGGCGTCGACGAAGAGAACCTGTTTTCCGTACTGCTTGCTGACGTTGGCGAACGAGATCATGCGCGCCGCGAGAACAGGCGGCGCTGCAACAGGCTTCCCAGTCCGTACGCGATGGCCGCCCAGAACGACACATTCAGCACGATCAGCACGACCACGATCGCGGCCCGCACGGTGTACGGGCGGTCCGCGAACGCGGTGTGGCCTCCGAACACGAGGTCGATGGCGGTGAACGCCGGCCAGGCCGGCCAGGCCCACGGCCCGTACCAGGCGAACAGGGTCATGGCGATGCCGATCAGCGCGGCGACGAATCCCTTGCTCACCGCTTGCCCCAGATCTTCTCGAGCACGTAGTCGCGCCCGCAGTTGAGCCGGTAGAAGCGGTATCGCACCGGATTCTTCTTGTAGTAATCCTGGTGATACTCCTCGGCCGCGTAGAACGGGCCGGCGGTGGCGATGTCGGTGTAGACCTTCATCCTCTTCTGGAGCGCGACTTTCGACGCCTCGGCCAGCCGTTTCTGTTCGTCATCGCGAACGAAGATCGCCGAGCGGTACTGCGATCCCTCGTCGCAGAACTGGCCGTTGTTGTTGGTGGGATCGATGTTGTGCCAGAAGACGTCGAGGAGTCTCGCATACGTGATCTGCCGCGGATCGTAGAGGATCTCCACCGATTCCCGTTGCCCGGTCCCGCCCGCCGAAACCTGCTCGTACGTCGGATCGACGGTCTGTCCGCCGGTGTAGCCGGATGTCACCTTGACGACACCGTTCAGCTCGTCGAACGGGTGGACCATGCACCAGAAGCAGCCGCCGGCAAACGTCGCCTTGGCCAGGCCTTTCGGCGGCGGTGGCATCGGTGCTCCACAGGCGATCGACGCGACCAACGCGGCGACAATGATCAGCTTCGCTCTCATCACGGTTACGATATTCGATGCTGTGAGACGAATTGTGGTTACCGGCGGGACGGGCGGTCTCGGGATTGCGGTCGTCACGCGGCTCGCGCGCGACTACCGCTGCACCGTGCTCTATCACGGAGATCAGGGGTGGCAGGCGCTGCGGAGGATCGTGGAGGTCGACGGAATCAAGGCCGATCTGTCGAACGAATCCGACGTTCAGCGAGCGCTCGGCCAGGTCCGTGATCTCTACGCGGTCGTGCACCTCGTGGGCGGTTTCGACGCCGATGCAAACGCGTGGTCGAAGATGATGTCGATCAATTTCACGACCGCCGTGAATGTCCTCGGGGCCGCGTTGCCGGGCATCGAAGACGGTGGCCGGATCGTCGCCATCAGTTCCTACGTCTCGCTGACGAAGCCTGCCGGACTGGGCGCCTACGTCGCGTCGAAGAGCGCGCTCAACGCATTGATCCAGACGCTCGCGATCGAGTCGAAGAAGCGCCGCATCGGTGTCAACGCGCTGCTGCCCGACGACCTCGGCACCGCGGAAATGCGCGAGCGCGTGGCCGAAGTCATCGCCTTTCTTCTGTCCGACGCCGCCTCCAACATCACCGGCGCCCTGATCCCGATGCTCGCATGAGCGAGATGGCCTGGGATGACGCCCGGCTCCTCCGGGGCCTCCGGGCCGGGGACGAGAGGGCGTTCGAGGCGTTGTTGCGGACGTACATGGGACGGCTGCTTCGCGTGGCGAGGACATTTCTGCGAAACGAGGAGGACGCCCGCGACGCCGTGCAGGACGCGTTCGTGGCCGCGTTCCGCGGCATCGACTCGTTTCAGGCGGGTTCGAAGCTTTCCACCTGGCTGCACAAAATCGTGGTCAATGCGTGTTTGATGAAACTCCGGAGCCGCCGCCGGCATCCAGAGGAAGAGATCGATGCACTTCTTCCGCGATTCCAAGCCGACGGTCACCAGGTTCGCGACAGCGTGGACTGGGCCCTCTCCGCTGAGGACCTGGTCCAGCAGGAGGAAACACGCCAGCTGGTCAGAAAGAGCATCGACCGCCTTCCGGACACGTACCGCGTGGTGCTGCTGATGCGGGACATTGAGGAGATGTCGACCGAGGAGACCGCGAAGGCGCTGGGAATCACGCCGACGGCGGTAAAGGTGCGGTTGCATCGGGCCCGGCAAGCTCTTCGCACGTTGCTCGACCGTCAACTGGGGAGGAGCCAGTGAGCGCGCGGCCCTACATCACGTGCCGGGAACTGATCGACTTCATCGTCGATTACTACGAGGGGGCGTTGACCGGCATTCAATCCGAGGATTTTCAGCGCCACCTGGCGGTCTGCCCGTCATGCCGCGCGTATCTGTCGATGTACGAGAAGACGATCCGCGCGGAGAAAGCGTGCCTGCGCGACGATGAAGCGGCCGCGGAGGACGCGCCGGAAGAGTTGATCCAGGCGATTCTGGCGATTCGCCGGGGCTAATGTGGCGTGTCGCAAATCGACCGGCAGCCCGAAGGGTTGCGGGCGGCGAGGGATCTGCCTCGTTGCCGCTCCTCGACGATGTCCCGCATCGCCTTCGTCGCGGCGCCTCGCATCTGGCCCCTCGGCGCCCGCAACGAGAGCCGGTCGATTCGCGACACGCCACACTAGAAGTCGTCCGGCGTCATGACCTCGAGCGGATGCCGCTCGCATGGTTGTTCCGGCTTGCAGTCGGGACAATCCTCGTAATCGATGTCCGCGGCCGCACGGCGATCCATCTCTTCTTCAGCCATCCGGCGAACATCCTTCTCCGTGACTCGTCCGCGGATCATGGCGTGACAGCCCGGACAGATCGACAGGTCGCGCGGAAGCGCGGCTCCGCATTGCGTACAGACGAACGCCATCGCATGCCGCAAGGTGTAAGCGCTGCTGAGGAGCGCTCCGACCGCCATGGGGATCAGTCCGATCCACTCGGTATCGAGGAAGAAGAGGCCCACGATCATCCCGGCGACACCTCCCGGAATGGCCCCGATGATCGGATAAACGATCGAAGGTGCGCGCCGCTTGGCCCATGCCGTTTCGCTGAACGGCCGGAGAGGAGGGGCACCTGCTTTGGGTGGCTCGACGAGCTCGCTCACCGGACGACGACCCACATCTCGACGAGCGTGGCCATGAGGAAGCCAGCGATCAGGGCGATGTAGGAGAAGCGCAGGAACCGGTACTTCTTCCGATGCAGGTAGGTGCCGAGACTGTAGATGTCGCGGACGGCGATTTCGTACAGGGCGTCGTCGCTGGCGATGATCTGCTCGAACGCCCGCATGTACTCGTCTTCGGTCATGCTCGCGAAGTGGCCGAAGAACAGCAGATTTCGCGAGCCCTTCTTCTTCGAGAACGTCGGCAGCACGGCGATGATCGCCAGGATCAGGGAAGTCAGGCACGCGACCGCCAGCGTCAGAAGTGCCGGCCGGAGCCCCGGGTCCCCCGACCGGCTCAATGAGATGGTGGCGATGATCGATGAGACCGTGATCACGATGCTGGCCTTGGTGTCTGCCATGAGGCTCAGCTGCACGTGGTGCTGCTGAACGGTGCGCAGCAGGTTGTCCACCGAGCTGCGCGCCTTGACGCCACGGAAGTACTCCGCTCCCGATTCCTGTAGCTTTTCCACCTGTCGAAGCGTTTCTTCGCCCATCACGGTCCGTAGAGTGTACCTCGACCATTCATTTCAGCGGCGACCCGCATCCACTAAACTCTAGCCATGCTCCGCATCTGGTTCTTCCTCGCGGCGTTCGCTGCCGTGGCGGCGGTCTCGTTCGCCCTCGGGAAACGGCACGCACGCCGCCTGCAGCGGGCGCGGAGAATCCGGATCGATCATTACAAGCTCAAGAAGCGTCACGCGGACATCGAGTTGGAGGTCTTCGGGAACCGCGAAGTCGTTCACGCGATTCAGAACTACGCGAAGGAGAACCACGTCTCGACCGAAGCGGCCATGCGTCAGGCCAGGCAGTACCTGCGGGAGATCGTCCCGAAGTTCAACCTGCTCGCCTACTACCGGTTCGGCGCGCCGATCGCGCGGGCGATCATGTATTTCCTCTACCGGGTCGTCGTCGAGCGGAAGCAGGTCAGCGAGTTCAACGACCGGGCGGTGAAGGGCGCCACGGTCATCTACGTCATCAACCACCGCTCGAACGCCGATTACGTCCTCGTGGCCCACATGCTGTTCAAATTCATCTCGCTGTCGTATGCGGTGGGTGAGTGGGCGCGCGTCTGGCCGCTCAACCACCTCTTCAAGTGGTTCGGCGCATATTTCATCCGCCGCCGCTATCGCGAGCCGCTGTACCACGCGGTGCTGTCGACGTTCGTTCAGACGATCACGAAGAACGGCGTGACGCAGGGCATCTTCATCGAAGGTGGTCTGACCCGCGACGGTGCGTTCCGAAAGCCGAAGCTCGGAATGCTCGACTACATCGTCACGGCGAAGCGCGATCCGGAGTTCACGGGACCGCTCTATGTCATTCCGACGGCGATCAATTACGACCGCGTGCTCGAGGACCGCAATCTCACCGATGAGTTCCTCGGACACGCCGATCGCGCGACCAGGTTCCAGAAACTCCGCACCACATTCGACTTCCTCTTCAAGAACTCGCTGCGGAGCCTCTTCCGGAGATTCAAGCGGTACGGCTACGCGATGGTGACCTTCGGCACGCCGATCTCCGTCGACGAATTTGTGCGCGATCATCCGGCGCTGCTCGCGGGCCAGTTCGATGAGAGAAAACCCGAGCTGCAGCGTCTGGCAGACCTCGTCATGACCGAAATCTCCGATGCCCTGCCCGTCACGCCGGTGCCGCTCATCGCGCGCATCTTCGCCGGCCACCCTGACGGCGAACAGATCCCGGAGCAGCAGATCGTCGAAGAGATCGGCCACTATCGCGAACGCTGGGCGAACCGGGTGTGGCCGGCGCGGGAGCGCTCGGCGGCCGAGATCTGGCAGGCGGCGCGCGACATCCTGGTTCTCCGGCATCTGATCGTGGAGCACCGGCTTCAGCCGGTCGCGTCCCCGGCTGAAGCCGGGACTCCATCCACATGGCGCTGGGATCCCAACGAGCTCCTTCTGCGGGATTTCTACGCGAACTCGCTGCTGAGCTTCGCTGATGTGAAACGCCGGGGCTGGCCGGAGCGTGCGGTCATCGCCGATGAAGCTCTGACGCCCACTCCCGCCGTCGCACATTGACGGACTTCTCGCGCTCCTCTGCTGCTCCGTTGACGCGGGGGGACCTATAAACCCATTGATGAAACAAGATCACCGGACCGGACCGCGCTACTTTCTCAACCCGCCCATTCCCGGCGTCGCCAACGGGGATGCCGTTCGCTTCGTCGACGTGGGAGCGAGGGGATGCCGCCTGGAGCTGCGACAGAGCCTCGAGCCCTCATCGCCGATCGAGATGGCGATCGGCCCGGTGCATCTTCGGGGGACGGTTCTCTGGTGTCAGGTCGACGCGCTCAATTTCGCGTCCGAATACGACGGGTATCTGGCCGGAGTGGCCTTCGAGGCGCCGAGTGCCGAGATGGAGCACGTGGCCCGGGCGCTCTGCCACGAGGGGAAGGCACTGCAGATCGAGGAGATGCGCGCGCACGACCGCTATCGCATCACCGCCCCGCTGACCGGAAGTTTCGGCGAGTTCGCGCCGGTATCGATCATCGACGTCTCCGTCGCCGGTGCGTGCATCGCCATGCTGCATCGCGTGCCTGTCGGCGCCACCGGCACACTCCGGTTTCAGGTTGACGGCGCAACGGGTCCGGTTGATCTCGAAGCGACGGTGAAGTGGACGAAACCGTCGCCGATCATGCGTGAGCACTACGCCGGGCTGGAGATTCCTGCCGCCGAGGAAAAGCTGCGCAAGGTCATCTACCAGCTGTGCCTGCGCAACGAAGCGCGAATCGACATCGACTCGCTGAAGCGCAAATTCGACATGCTCCGGCTCGCTTCGCGCCTGACTGAAAATCCTCAGCAAATCGCTGTGTAGACGCGCACTGCAGAGCGCACGAAAATTGATAGACTCGCGGCCGAAATGCCGCATAACACTTTCAATACACTCGACTCGTTCAAGCTCGGCAATGGAAAGACCGGGCAGTTCTATTCGCTCCCCAGACTCGAGAAGGCAGGCTTCGGCAGGATCTCGAAACTGCCGGTGAGCATCCGCATCGTTCTGGAGTCGGTTCTGCGCAACGTGGACGGGAGAAAGATCACCGAGCAGGACGTGCGCACGCTCGCCAATTGGCAGCCGACGGCGGAGCGCACTGAAGAGATCCCGTTCATGGTCGCCCGAATCCTTCTGCAGGATTTCACGGGCGTGCCGTTGCTCGTCGACCTCGCGGCCATGCGCAGTGCCGCCGCACGCCTGAAGAAGGACGCACGCATCATCGAGCCCCTCGTGCCGGTCGATCTCGTCATCGATCACTCCGTGCAGGTCGACTTCGCCAACCGCCCCGACGCGCTGCAGATGAACATGGACATCGAGTTCAAGCGCAACCGGCAGCGCTACCAGTTCCTCAAGTGGGGCATGCAGGCGTTCCACGGGTTCCGTGTCGTGCCGCCGGGAATCGGCATCGTCCACCAGGTCAATCTCGAATATCTCGCGCGCGGTGTGATGGAGAAGGATGGAGTCTTCTATCCCGACACGCTGGTCGGCACCGACTCTCACACCACGATGATCAACGGCCTCGGCATCCTCGGATGGGGTGTGGGCGGGATCGAGGCCGAAGCGGGAATGCTCGGCCAGCCCGTGTACTTCCTCACGCCCGATGTCGTCGGCGTGAACCTTACCGGCGTCCTGAAGGAAGGCGTCACCGCCACCGATCTCGTCCTGACGCTGACCGAGATGCTCCGCAAGGCGAAAGTGGTCGGGAAATTCGTCGAGTACTTCGGCGAAGGGGCGGCGTCGCTTTCGCTCGCCGACCGAGCCACGATCGGCAACATGGCGCCCGAGTACGGCGCAACGATGGGCTTCTTCCCGTTCGACGAGGAGTCGGCCAACTACCTGCGGCTGACCGGACGCAGCGATGAACAGGTCGATACCGTTCGGAACTACTACCAGGCGCAGGGACTTTTCGGCATTCCGCGCAAGGGACAGCTCCAGTACTCGAAAGAGCTCGAGCTCGATCTCGGAACGGTGAAGGCGAGCGTCGCCGGCCCGAAGCGGCCGCAGGACCGCATCGAGCTGACCAATCTGAAGAACGCGTTCATCAGCCAGCTGCAGGCCGAGGCGCCGGGTGGGTACGGAAAACCGGCGAGCGAGATCGAGCGCGTCGCCCGCGTCTCGCCGAACGCTCTGCCGGCCGTGACGGCAGGCGGTGGCGCGCAGACGCCCGTCAACCCGCTCGTGTCCAAGATGAAAAACACCAGCGAAACCACCGAGAACGAGATGGTGAGCAACCGTCCGACACCCGATCGCGTCTCCGCGGTGGCCCTGGAAGAGGAATCCACCGGCGCGGGAAGCATGCTGCATCACGGCGACGTGCTCATCGCCGCGATCACCTCGTGCACGAATACGTCGAATCCGTCGGTGATGCTGGCCGCCGGAATCCTGGCCAAGAAGGCGGTCGATCGCGGGCTGCGCGTTCCGCCATACGTGAAGACGTCGCTGGCGCCCGGATCGCGCGTGGTCACGGAGTACTACCGCAAGAGCGGCCTGCAGCAGTCGCTCGACAAACTCGGATTCTTCACGGTCGGATACGGATGCACCACGTGCATCGGGAACTCCGGACCGCTCGAGCCGCAGATCGAGAAGGCGATCACCGACAACGACATCGTGGCCGCGTCGGTGCTCAGCGGAAACCGCAACTTCGAAGCGCGCGTGCATCAGTCGATCCGCGCGAATTTCCTGATGTCTCCGCCGCTCGTCGTGGCGTTCGCTCTCGCCGGCCGGGTCGACATCGACATGCTTCACGAGCCCCTCGGCAAAGGGAAAAATGGTCAAGATGTTTACCTTCGGGACATCTGGCCGACGATGGATGAAGTGCGCGAGGCGCTCCGCTCCGCGCTCGATCCCGCCGATTTCCGCCGCCTGTACAAGAACTTTGCGGAAGAGAACCCGCTCTGGAACGAGATCCCCACGAAGGCCGGCCTGCTCTACGAATGGGACACGACCTCGACGTACATCCAGGAGCCGCCGTTCTTCGAGAACTTCTCGATGAACCCCGGCAAAGCGTCGGACATCAAAGGGGCGCGACCGCTGGCGATCTTCGGCGACTCCGTGACGACCGATCACATCAGCCCGGCCGGCTCGATCAAGGCGAAATCGCCGGCGGGTCGGTATCTGATCCAGCAGAACGTGAAGGTCGAAGACTTCAACAGCTACGGCTCACGCCGCGGCAATGACCGGGTGATGACGCGCGGCACGTTTGCGAACGTGCGCATCAAGAACCTGATGGTGCCGGGCGTCGAAGGCGGCGTCACCGTTCATCAACCGGACGGCGAGAGGATGGACATCTACGACGCGGCCATCAAGTACCAGAAGGAACGTGTGCCGCTGATCATCCTCGCGGGACAGGAGTACGGCACCGGCAGCTCGCGCGACTGGGCCGCGAAGGGAACCAACCTCCTCGGCGTCCGGGCCGTGGCCGCGCAGAGCTTCGAGCGCATCCATCGCTCGAATCTCGTCGGCATGGGCGTTCTCCCGCTCCAGTTCGAAGAAGGAACGAACGCGGCCAGCCTGAAACTCGATGGATCCGAGTCGTTCGATGTCACCGGCATCGAAGGGGCGCTCAAGCCGCGGCTGATGGCGACGCTGGTCATTCGTCGTAAGGACGGGAAGACGGAGAACGTGCCGGTCCGCGTGCGCATCGACACGCCGATCGAGGTCGATTACTACCAGCACGGCGGGATTCTGCCGTACGTGCTGCGGCAACTGGTCAGCGCGGCGTAGTCAGGGCGCCTGGCGTGTCGACGCCTGGCCGAACACGTATCGCCAGCCGGCCGGCGTGCGAACGTAAGTGTCGCTGAACCAGAGCTTGTAATCGAACGGAGCTCCGGAGTCCGTTCCCTTCGCGCGCAACAGCGCGGTGATGACGGCGGTATCGCCCCACACTCGAACGGTCTGCTCGCTGTCACGCTGGAGCTCGTAGTGGACGCGGCCGCTGCGGGCTTCCTCGAGGAGATCCTGCTTCGTGTAGGTTTTCCCGAGCCCGGTGACGAGGATGAAGCCGTCGGCGAGGATCCGATCCATCGTGGCGGCGTCGTTTCGCTCGACCGCGGCCTGGTATTCGGTGTCGAGTTGGGCGATTTCGGCTTGGGCTGTCGTTGTCATCGTCGTACTCATCGGTCTTAGAACACGCGTTTTCGCCGATCCGTTCGCTGGTATGCGCACGTCTTTGGCGTTGAGCCTCTCCAGCTTGTCCGTTAATCCGCCGCGATCGCGCATCAACACGTTCGCGGTGAACAGGATGTATCCGGGATCCTTCGTTCCGCGACGAATCAGATTGATCTGCTCGATGATCTCCTCGGCCGTGAACGCATTCGGCCGGCCGTTCGCGACGCGATGCGCGCCGAGTCCCGGCCAGAGGTGAATGCGCAGCCGGTTCTGTCTGCGCCACCACCGCAGCAGTTCGCTGAACCGCTGTTGCGGCACGGTCGTGCCCCAGTACAACTGCGGAGTGAGGTAATCGACCCATCCCCGCTGCAGCCACTTTCGCGAGTCGGCGTAGATCTGTGCGTACGCATCGAGACCGCGCACATGTCGCGGGTGTTTCGGGCGCCAGATCCCGAACGGTGACACTCCGAACCGCACGTCGGGCTTCTCCTCCTTGATCGCCCGCGACACCTCTTCGATGAGCAGGTCGACGTTCCGCCGGCGCCAGTCGTCGCGCGTCATCCCGTCGTTCCAGCGGCGATACGAATCCTCGTCGGGAAAATCGATTCCTTTTTCCGGATACGGATAGAAATAGTCATCGAAGTGAATGGCATCGACGTCGTATCGGCGGACGATGTCGCGCACGATCCGCACGATGTACGCTCGCACGAGAGGCTCGCCTGGATCGAGCCACCACATCCGGCCGTACTGATGCACGAACTCCGGATGCGCCAGGCTCATATGCTCCGGAGAGGTCAGGGGAATGGTCAGCGGATGACGCGTCCGGTACGGATTGAGCCACGCGTGGAGCTCGAGGCCGCGCTTGTGCGCCTCTTCGATCGCGAATGCCAGCGGGTCGTAGTACGGATCGGGAGGTTTGCCGAGGTCGCCGCTCAGATAGTCCGACCACGGTTCGATGTCCGAGGCGTAGAAAGCGTCGGCGTTCGGCCGGATGTGCATGATCACGGCGTTCAGATGCGTTGCCGCGGCGCAATCGAGGATGGCCATCAGCTCGCGCTTCTGCACGTCCGTCGACAGGCCCGGGCGCGACGGCCAGTCGGCGTTGTTCACCGTCGTCAGCCAGACGCCGCGAAACTCGCGCTCCGGAACCGGCGGCGGCACGTGCGCGCACCCTGCAACGAAGAGTACAAGTGCGGCGATCGCAAAGAGTTGGCGGCTGGACATCCGAATCCATTCTAGCGGCATGCGGTTCGCAGATTGTTCGGCCATGAGTCGGCACAAATGAGCTCGTTGCACGAGCTCGGGGCGGCGGCCCAAACCGGGCGCCGCTACACGCTGTCCCGGCGCGCTCACGAGATGCCGGCGTCGCCGATCCGCAAGCTCGCTCCGCTGGCCGAGGCGGCGAAGGCACGCGGGACAAAGGTGTATCACCTCAACATCGGCCAGCCGGACATCGAGACGGCGGCATGCATGCTCGATCGGCTGAAGACGCTCGACGCGAGAGTGCTCGAGTATTCGCCTTCGACAGGAACGCCCGAGTATCTCCGTTCGCTGAAGCGCTATTACGAGCGGCGACTCGGACTCGATCTGAGCCTGAATCAGATCCTGGCCACGACTGGCGGCAGCGAGGCGGTGCTGTTCGCGTTCATATCCTGCGCGAACGAGGGCGACGACCTCATCGCCGTCGAACCGTTCTATGCGAACTACCGCGCGTTCGCCACGATGGCCGGCCTCAACATCGTGCCGGTCACGAGCCGCGGCCGCGACGGCTTTCACATTCCGGCGCGGCCTGTGTGGGATCGCGCGCTGACCCCACGCTCGCGCATCGTGATCATCTGCAATCCGAACAATCCGACGGGCACGGTGTACTCGCCCGAAGAGATGGAGATCGTCGCGGACTTCTGCCGCGACAATGGACTCTTTCTCATCTCCGACGAGGTCTATCGCGAGTTCGTCTACGACGGCCGGAAGGCGATCAGTGCGCTCGAACTGCGCGATGCAGACGACTTTGCGATCGTCGTCGACAGCCTCTCCAAGCGTTACAGCGCCTGCGGCATCCGCCTCGGCGCTCTCGTCACGCGCAATGCCGAGGTCTACGACGCCTGCCTGCGGATGGCGCAGGGGAGGTTGTCGCCGCCGGGGCTCGCACAATTCATCGCCGTCGCAGTCGACTCGCTGGGCGAGGAGTACACGCAGCACGTCCTCGACGAGTACGAGCGTCGCCGCGACGTGCTCTACGAGGGGCTTACGTCGATCCCGGGAGTCTTCCTTCACAAGCCGGAGGGCGCGTTCTACTGCATGGCGCAGTTGCCGGTCGCCAACGCCGACGACTTCGCGATCTGGCTGCTGTCCGAATTCGAGCACGAAGGGGAGACGGTCATGCTCGCGCCCGCCAGCGGGTTTTACGCATCGGATCAGCTCGGCAAGAACGAGGTCCGTATCGCCTACGTGCTGAAGGAGTCGGACCTGCTGCGCTCGGTTGAGCTTCTGCGCATCGCGCTGGAGCGTTACAAGACCGTGTAGACGCTCCTACTCTCCGCTTACACGCGTTGAAGGATTCCGCCCCAATTTGTATCTCGCTAGGGGAGGCACTATGAAACGCGCAATGGTCATGTTTCTCATGCTGTCACTGTGTTCGGTTCCTTTGTTCGCCCAGAACGACCGCCTGACGAGGGCGCGGTGCATTTCTCTCGAGCACGTTCGCGGCGCCTGGATCATGAAAGTCGAGTGCGTCGAGGGCGCCGGCTCGATCGTGATGGCCGACAACGGCCAATATCACGGCGACGGAATCTTCTCGTCCTGGTCGCAGGACAAGCTGCGCACGACGTACGGCTCGCTCGTTCCGAAGGACGATGCCCGGTTGGAGATCCTGCAGCTTGGATAGAATGCTCGTGCTTGAAGTATTGGCTGATGAAGTCGGAGCCGGACGAGTATTCGATCGATGATCTGAAACGCGACGGCTCCACCAACTGGACAGGAATCCGGAACTATCAGGCGCGCAACTTCATGCGCGACGAGATGCGGGTCGGCGACAAGGTGTTGTTCTACGCCTCGAACGCCGACCCCTCCGGCGTCAGTGGCATCGCCGAGGTGAGCGGCGAGGGACAGCCGGAACCGAAGGACCCCACCTGGTCGATGGTCGAGATCCGGTTCGTCGAGAAGTTTTCGGCAGTCGTTCCGCTGGACACACTCAAGAAAGCGCGCGGCCTCGAGAACATGGCCGTGACGCGCAAAGGCATGCGGCTGTCGGTACAACCGGTGGCGAAGAGCGAGTTCGACATCGTCGTGAAGCTGGGGCGGAAGCGTTGAATCCCATCGAACATTTGTTCATCGGCTGGTGCGTGGCGAACATCCCGCGGCAATCGACGGCACGGGATCGCCTGATCGTGACTGCGGCCGCGGTCATCCCCGACATTGACGGTCTCGGCATGCTCGTCGAGATTCCGACGCGCAACACGTCGCATCCGATTCTCTGGTGGACCGACTATCACCACGTTCTGGCCCACAACATCGGCGCCGCGGCTGTCGTCACACTGGCAGCGCTGCTCCTGGCTCTGAACCGCTGGACAACCGGCGCTCTCGCGCTGCTCAGTTTTCATACGCATATCCTCGGAGACATCATCGGTGCGCGCGGTCCGGACGGCTATCAATGGCCAGTGCCGTACTTTCTACCGTTCTCCCGCACGCCGGAGCTGTCGTGGGACGGCCAGTGGGCTCTGAACGGATGGCAGAACTTCGTCATCACCGGAATGGCGATTGCCATGACGTTCGCGCTCGCCTGGAGGCGAGGCTATTCGCCGCTGGAAATGATCTCGAGCCGAGCCGATGCCGCATTCGTCACGACGCTGCGCGCCCGCTTCGGACATACCGGGTGACCATCGAAGCGCAGAAGGTAGACATCACAAAGCTCGCGGTCGAGGCGATCGTCAACGCCGCGAACAACTCGCTCCTCGGCGGCGGGGGTGTCGATGGCGCGATCCACCGGGCCGCTGGTCCGGAGCTCCTCGAGGAGTGCCGCACCCTCGGCGGTTGCCAGACGGGCGACGCGAAGATCACGCGCGGCTACCGGCTGCCGGCGAAATTCGTCATCCACACGGTCGGACCGATCTGGGGCGGCGGGAAACATGGCGAGCCGGCGCTGCTGGCGTCGTGTTACCGGCGCAGTCTCGAACTGGCGGTCGAGAATGGAGTTCGCAGCATCGCCTTTCCGGCGATCAGCTGCGGCGTCTACGGTTATCCGATCGATCAGGCGACGGAGATTGCGGTGCGCGAAACGGCCGCTTTTCTGCAGCGCGATCCGTCGATCGAGTATGTGATCTTCGCCTGCTTCGGCAACGATGTCTTCTCGTCGTACAAAAGGGCTCTCGCGCGCGGGTTACCTTCCTCGGCGAGCCCGTCATCCTGAGTGCTTCGCCCAGCATGACGGTCGGTTTCCTTCCGCCGCGGCGCCGTGTCGAATGGCTGGGAGGAAATGATGCGCAGAGTTGTACCGGTCCTGATGATCCTTGCGCTCTTTGCATGCAACAAGCAGGAGCGCGTGAGCGCCGTGGCGAAGGATGCGCCGCGGGCCGATGAAGTCGTTCGAACCGCCGGCTCCTTCACGCCCGAGCAACAGAGTCAAACGCAAACGCAGCCGGCGCCGCAGCGGATGATCATTCGCACCGCGAACGTGTCGATGATTGTCGACGACACCGCGGGATCGATCGACAGAATGACGGCGGCGGCCGAATCGGTCGGCGGCTACGTGAGCGACACGAAGGTCTGGCGCGACGGCGAACAGCTTCGCGGCACGATCACAATGCGCATCCCGGCAGACCGTCTCTCCGCGGCGCTCGCGGTGATCCGCAAGCTCGCCGTCCGCATTCAGAGCGAATCGCTCGGCAGCCAGGAAGTGACGCAGGAGTACGTCGATCTCGAGTCGCAGCTGCGCAATCTCGAAGCCGCGGAGACCGAGCTGCGCCAGCTGATGACCACCATCCGCCAGAATTCGAAAAAAGCCTCGGAAGTGCTGGAGATGTATCAGCAGCTCAGCGCGATCCGCTCGCAGATCGAGCAGATCAAAGGGCGGATGCGTTACCTCAGCCAGATGACCGCACTCGCCACGGTGCAGGTGGATCTCGTTCCGAACGCCCTGGCCAAGCCGGTCGTCGAGCCGGGATGGGAGCCGTTCGTGGTGGTGAAGAATGCCTCGCGCGCTCTCGTCGGCGCATTGCAGTCGATCGCCGGCATCGCCATCTGGCTCGTCATCTACATTGTTCCCGTATTGTTGATTCTGGGCGCGGTCGCGTTCGCGGTGTGGCGCGGTATAACGCTCGTATGGCAAACGAGAAAGCCGGCGAATTCGTGAGCTGGTTCGATCGCATCCGGGAACGTACGATGCGCGTCGCGGCGTGCGTTCCTCCGGATAAGGTCGAATGGACCTATCGCCAGGGAAAGTTCACGCTCGGCGATGTGATGCGGCACCTCGCATCGATCGAGCGCTGGATGTGGGGCGAGAACGTCCAGCATCGCCCGAGCTGCTATCCCGGACATGGCCGCGAGCTCGCCGACGGTTACGACGCCATCATCGACTACATGCGCCGCATGCACGAAGAGTCGATGGCGATCTTCCGGTCACTCACTGATGACGATCTCGAAGCAAAATGCATGACGCCCGGCGGCGCTGAGCTGAGAATCGGCAAGTGGTTGCGCTCCATGGTCGAGCACGAGGTTCATCATCGCGGCCAGATCTATCTCTACCTCGGAATGCTCGGTGTGGCCACGCCACCGATCTTCGGATTGACCGAGGAAGAGGTCAAGCGAAGGAGCGCGATCGAACGGCCCGGCGCTCCCGCCGTTTCATAACCAATGGAGCAACGGCTTCAGCCGGTGTGTGTGCCCCGGCTCGAGCCGGGGCTCCATCAACGAAAGAGGACGGCAGTCACGCCGTCCTTCGCAGTTGTCCGATGTCGTTTTCGGATCAGAGGATGTTCACGTTCGCCGCCTGCAGTCCCTTCGGACCCTGGACGACGTCGAACTCGACCTGCGAGCCCTCAGCGAGGGTGCGGAAGCCTTTGGACTGGATCGCCGAGAAGTGAACGAACACGTCCTCGCCACCTTCCATCGTGATAAATCCAAAGCCCTTCGCATCATTGAACCACTTGACAGTTCCGGTGCTACGCATTTCTGGGGAAGTCTCCTTTTTCTGCGTCAGTTGCCCTGATCCCGCTCAGGCATCACGCGATTGACGCAGCCAACGATCTCAATTTTCAGATAATTTCCGAAATCGCACGACTCCGAATGCCGCGGCAGCGAGCACAACCGCAACGCCCAGGACCCACTCCGAAAGATGCCCTCCGCCAACGACGCGCATCTCCGCCGAAGTCGTGAACGCCGGCTTGATCGTGCAGCCGATCTCGTCGTCGATCTCGTTCAGCGCCATCAGATGTTTCGGCACCTCGGAAGCGGGGATGGAGTCGCGCAGCGCATGCAGCGTGTACTCGAGTGTCACGACCCGGCTCTGTTCCCTGGGCGTGAAGCTGAGCTTGAATGCGCGGGTCGTCCGGGAGAATGGTTTGGATTCGAGCTCTGCTCCGCCCGGAAAGCGGAACGTCGCTTTCTGCACGATGTCGAGTGGATAATCGAACGCCAGCGGCATCGAGCGGATGACCGTCTTTGGCTTGTCGAGTGAAGGCTCGATCGCGCGCGGATAGTACGTCCACTCTCCGCGCTTCCAGAGATCGCGGATCGAATAGTGCTCGTCGATCACGATGACGTTGTGCAGGCGATCGTCATCGATGTGCGGCGGATGGACGGCGGCGATCGACGGGTGATCGGAGGCGTAATGGTTGATGCGACCCCGCGCGAGCTCCTCAGCGTCCATCGTCGAAAGGTCGGCGCGCATCGCGTCGGCGTCTGTCCCGCTGTACGTCGTCCTGACGACAAGCGAGGTGGGCGAGGCGGCATCGCGGGCGGCGTAGATTTCCTCCACCACCGTCCTGCCGTGATGAACGGTTTCGATCCGCGTCAGCGCCGTGGTGCCGTCATTGACGACGAGCGCCCGCGCGTCATTCGGCGTTTCGATCGTATCGAGCGTTCCTCCCTGGTCGGCGATCGTCGGATCGATCCAGTACGGCTTGCCGTTCCTGACCGCATGCACGACGACGTGGTCGAATGCGAAGGGCGAGGGTAGCCGGTCGTCGAGGCGGTGCTTCGCTTTCGTGTTCACCAGCGCGGGATCGGCGTCGAGTCCGAGCTCGCGCAGCAGCAGCGACAGGAGCAGGGCCTTCTCTTTGCAGTCGCCCCATCGCTGTTCGAGGATTTCCGCCGGCTGCCGGGGCTCGTGCGAATTCCTTCCGATCTCCAGTCCGAGGTAGCGGATGTCGTCCTGGACGAAGCGGATGGCGGCGGTGACGGGATCGTCGGCGTGCTCGTGCCGGATCTTGTCGGCGAGGTCGTGGACGGCGGCGAGCGACTCGTCATCAGGATCGAATGTTGAGACAGCCCACTCCGCGACGTCCTTCCACGACGCGAAGTCGCTCACGTCGATCGTCTCCCCCGGCTCGTACCACGACGGCAGCGTGTCCTCGAGATCGATGGCCGGCTCGTCGTGGACTTCCCACACGAGATCCTCTCGCCCCGGCACGGGTGCGAGGGTGCTGCGGAACAGCGGGCGAGGGGCACCGGACGCCCACACGAGGCGATGGCGGATCACGTGCGAAGGAACGTCCGAGCGCAGGTCGTACTGATCGGCGTAGTGGCCGTGCAGGATCGGGTTCGCTCCCTCGATCGACCAGGAGGAATCGATGATGTCGCCCGCCCGCACATCCTTCAGAAACAGCAGCGCGGTGAGCCGGCCATCGTAAATGCCCTCCTGCGAGTCATCTTCCTTCTCGATGACGCGGATCGATGCCGGATCGAGCGCGCTGGAACGCTGTCCGCCGCGGAGAATCGTGACCTCGTGCAGGATGAGCCGCTGATACGACGGATCGAAGTCGATGGTCAGCTCAGACGCGTTCTGCACGCCGGCTTTCGTGAGGCATTTCCGGACGGTTCGGAAGTAGTGCGCCGTCCCTCCGCCGTTGACGATGTGGACCTGGTGATCGGACAGGATGTCGTAGATGCCGTACCTTGCCAATTTCCGGGGGACGTCGAAATCAATCTGGGCCGGAACGCGCTCCACCCACTGCCGGGCCGGCGCGATGTCGAACTCACCGTAGCTTTTCGCGTAGAGCGTCGCCGGAAGAAGGAGGGCTGTAAGGAAGAGGAGTTTGCGGACCAAGTGACTGACTGGATTATACGGGTTAGACCCACGAGCAGATGGGGCAGCGGTCACGATCGTGATTCCTGGCCGGGCAGTACTCGCGGCCGAAGTAGATGATCTGCAGATGCCTCCGACCCCATTCGTCTTCGGGAAAGAGCTTCTTGAGGTCGTGCTCGGTCTGCACGACGTTCTTTCCGCCGGAGAGCCGCCACCGCTTGGCGAGCCGGTGGATGTGCGTGTCGACCGGGAACGCCGGCTCGCCGAACGCCTGATTCATCACGACACTGGCCGTCTTGTGACCGACGCCGGGGAGCTTCTCCAGCGCGGCCATGTGGCGAGGGACGAGGCCGCCGTGCTCCTCGACGAGGATCGCCGCGAGATGTCTGATGTTGCGTGCCTTCCCGGGTGCCAGGCCGCAGCTTCGAATCAGCGAAAGGATCGTCCGCTCCGGCAGCGCGGCCATCTCCGCCGGCGTTCGCGCTTTCGCGAAGAGTGCTGGCGTCACTCTGTTGACCTGGGCGTCGGTCGTCTGCGCCGAGAGCACGACCGCAACGAGAAGCGTGAACGGATCGCGGTGCTGCAGGGGGATGTCCGGCCGCGGGTAGATGCGGTCGAGGATCTCTCCGATCTCTTTCGCCCTCTCCTTCCTCGTCACGCGCGCGCCTCGGCTTCGCGCCACCGGGCGATGAAGTCGGGGATGGGCGGCGAGGCAATCCCTTCGCGGACGAGATCGACGAGCGATTGCGGCGGAACGTTGCCCTTCGGACCGCGCAGCAGGCCGCGCACGTTGGCGATCGCGGCGAGATCGCCGGCCGAGTTCACGATGATGTGCTCGAAGTAGAACCACTTATCGTCCCAGCAGAGGATGCGCGATTTCACGACGAATCGTTCGAACGGCAGCAGAGACTTGCGATAGGTGATCATGGCGCCGCCGACCAGCGGCCTCCACCCGAGCTTGATCACGCGCCGAAGCAATCGCATACGGGCCAGAAGCTCCATCCGGCCGATGTCCATGAAACTGAGATAGCGGCCGCTGTTCGCGTGCATGTTCAGGTCGAGGTCGTTTGGCCAGACGCGCATCGAGATCCGGGCCTGATCGAATGCGTCGATCCTCTTTCTGAAGCGCGCCAGGATGATCGCCGCGATGAGACGGAAGAGTACGACCACTCTGTTACCATCCTACGCTCATGAAAAAGCAGGCGTTATTCGCCGTCACTGCCGTGCTTGCCGCGACCTCGCTCCTCGCCCAGGCGCCGGAGACGAAGGTCGTGGAGGTCTTCTCGCACAAGATCTCCTACATCGAGGCGGGATCAGGGTCGCCGGTCATTCTTCTGCACGGCATGGGTGCGAACAAGGGCGTCTGGCGCTTGACGATCCCGGCTCTGGCGCAGAAGTTTCACGTCTACGCCCCCGACCAGATCGGGTTCGGCGCCTCGGACAAGCCGCTCATCAACTATCACGTGGCGACCTATAGCGATTTCCTCGCCGAGTTCATGCAGACCCTCGGCATCACCAGGGCCTCGATCGTTGGCAATTCGCTGGGAGGTTGGGTGGCGGCCGATTTCGCCATCCGTTATCCGGATCGCGTCGATCGCCTCGTGCTGGTCGATGCCGCCGGTTACTTCACGCAACCGGTGAACAGGAAAGACCTCGAAGTCCTGAATCCGGGAACCCTCGACGAGACGCGCGAGATGGTGAAGCTGGTGTTTTTCAACAAGCAGATGCATACCGAAGCCGTCGTGCACATGCTCTATGCCGAACGGATGAAGGCGGGCGACGCGTATACGATCGAGCGCCTTCTCGACGCCGCGGCGCAGCGCATGGACATGCTGAACGACCGCCTCGCGTCCGTCCATGCTCCGGCGCTGGTCATGCACGGCCGTCAGGATCCGCTCATTCCTCTGGCCGCGGGCCAATCGATCGCGCAGCAGATTCCGGGCTCGAAAACAGTGATTCTCGACGATTGCGGACACGTTCCGGAGATCGAGTGCCCGGTGTCGTTCGACAAAGCTCTGGTCGAGTTTCTCTCAGGCGAGGTCAAATAAGAGAACTTCCGCACCGCTCCCCGTGAGGACGACCGACTTCTCGCCGGAGATCGCGGCACCGTCCCCGGCGGAAAGCTTCTGGCCGTTGATCTCGACCTCGCCCGCCGCGACCTGGAGCCATCCATGACGGGACGGTCCGAGCTCGTGGGTCACCCTCGCGCCCTTGTCGAGGATGGCCGAGTAGATGCGAGTGTCCTGGTGGATCTTGAGCGAGCCGTCGCTCGCGTCGGGCGATGCCACCAGGCGCAACACGCCGCGACGTTCCGCTTCGTCGAAATGCTTCTGTTCGTAACTCGGGGCGATACCACGCTCCTCCGGAAGGATCCAGATCTGAAGGAAGTGCACCTCCTCTTCCTTCGAGCCGTTCGTCTCGCTGTGGAGCACGCCGGTCCCGGCGCTCATCCGCTGGACATCGCCGGGGCGGATCAGGCCACCGTGGCCCATGCTGTCCCGGTGGGCGAGGGCGCCCTCGAGCACGTACGACACGATCTCCATGTCGCGGTGGCCGTGCGTCCCGAACCCTGCACCGGCCTGGACGCGATCCTCGTTGATGACCCGCAGCGTCCGGAAGCCCATGAACGCCGGATCGTAGTAATCGGCGAACGAAAACGTGTGGTAGGTGTTGAGCCAGCCGTGATCGAAGTGGCCGCGGTCCCCCGATTTTCTGACGTTGATCATCTCGACTCTCCACTTCCGGTCAACAGATCCGCATTCCCGGCGTAAGCACTATCACGCCCGCCGCATCCAATCCGTGTACGATTATCGAACCGGACGAAGGAAGGTTTCGCGATGCGGCACAGGCGAACACTTACCGGCGCCCTGATCCCTCTTCTTGCCCTCGGCGCGGCGGTCGTCACAGGGTCGCGCGCCAGTGAAGAGGTTCAGACCGCGCCGCGAGCAGAATGCACATATGACCCCTCCGCGGTCCGCTCGTCGCGCGAGCTGGCGCACCTGCTGTCGCGGAACGCCGAGCTGGTCGCGCCGGCGACGGTCGAGGCGACCTCGACGCACGGCAAGCGGAGATCGGTGGCGCCACCGAGCGGCTCGACGTTCGTCGCGCGGAACTTCATCGATTCCGAGATCTTCGGGAAGATGGTCAAGGACAACATCCGCTGGACCATCCCCGCGACCGACGAGGAGTTTCTCCGCCGCGTGACCCTCGACCTCACCGGGCAAATTCCGACCGCCGACAAGGTGAATTCGTTTCTTGCCGACACAAGCGCGGACAAACGCGACCGCCTGATCGATGAGCTGCTCGCTTCCGATGGCTTCGTCGATCGCTGGACGATCTGGTTCGGCGATCTCGTCGGCAACGTGCAGGTCACGGCCAACATCCGCGAGAGTTACCAGGGGCGGAACGCCTACTACAGCTGGATCCGCCAGTCCTTCCAGTCCGACAAGCCCTACGACCAGATGGTGCGCGAGAGCATCGCCGCGAACGGCTCGAGCTTCTCCACCGGCACGGCCAACTACTGGGTCCGTCAGATTCTGACGAACGGGCCTGCCCAGGACACGTACGACAACATGAGCGCCGCAACGGGCGAGCAGTTCCTCGGCCTGCCGCTCAACTGCCTGTCGTGCCACAACGGGAAGGGTCATCTCGAGGCCGTGAACTCCAGCCTCGCATCGCGCACGCGCTACGAGTTCTGGAAGAACGCCGCGTTCTTCGCGCAGGTCACCGTCACGACCAAGCGCGATCCGAACACCAACGCCGTCGAGTACACGCTCGCCGACAACGCCACCGGCGCCTACCGGCTGAATACGAATTCCGGCAACAAGACTCCGCGACAGCCGGCGACCGGTCAGGCGAACACCGTCGATCCGTCTTTCTTCCTCTCCGGCGAGGCGCCGCAGTCCAATGAGCCGAGGAGACAGGCGTACGCGAGGATCGTGACGGCGAGCCCGCAGTTTGCACGCGCGTCGGTCAACTACATCTGGAAAGAGATCTTCGGCATCGGGATCGTCGAGCCGGCCGATTCCTTCGATCTGCTGCGTCAGGACGCGGCGACGCTCGCTCCCGGCGCTGCGTTGCAGCCGACGCATCCCGAACTGCTCGGCAAGCTCGCCGACTACTTCGTCAGCAATGGCTACAGCGTCCGCGCGCTCGTGAAGCTGATCGTGCAGTCAAACACCTATCAGCTGTCGTCCCGATACACGCCTGGACCGTGGAGCGAGATCTGGACGACGTACTACGCGCGTCATTACCCGCGCCGCATCCTTGCGGAATCGGTTCTCGACGGAATCGTTCGCGCGACCGCAGTCCCCATCCAGTTCACCGTCAACGGGCTCGGCCCGATCACGCGCGCCATGGCCTTGCCCGATCCGACCGAACCGAACGCACGCTCCCAATACGGGCCGTTCCTCACCGCGTTCGGCCGCGGCGACCGCGACACGACGCCGCGGACCAGCGACGGCTCGATCATCGAGGCTCTGGAGATGCTGAACGATCCGGCGGTGACGACACGCGTGCGAGCCGCCAATCCGAGCACGACCGTCGCGCATGTGCTCGCCGCGACGAAAGACCCCGGCACGATCGCCGACGAGCTGTACATCGCCACGCTTTCGAGACGGCCGACGGCCGCCGAACGCGAAAGCGCGATCGCGTACCTGAAGAGCGGGACTCTCGCCCAGAAGGCGGAAGACCTGCAGTACGCGCTGATGAACCGTCTGGAGTTCCTGTTCAACTGAGGATCGCGCCATGAAAAAGGCAAAGTGCAACTGCCCGCAGGGAAACGGATCGCCGTTCTGGGGCGACGGCCTGACGCGGCGTCATTTCGTGAAGATCGCCGGAACGGGCGTGGTGATGTCGTTCTTCGCCGACGTCCTCAGCCCGTCGCTGCTCCACGGCGCGACATCCGTCAACCCCACCCTGTTCAAGTCGGCAAAGAACTGCATCCTGGTCTTCCTCTCCGGCGGTCCGAGCAACGTCGACATGTGGGACCTGAAGGAAGGCACGTGGACGCCGGCGGACTTCGCTCCCACGACGTACGGTGATTTCCGATGGCCGCAGGGTCTGCTGCCGCACATGGCCGAGCATCTCAACCGGGTGGCCGTGGTGCGGACGGGCATGGCCTGGGCAGCTGTGCACCCGCTGGCGCAGAAATGGGCGCAGATCGCCCGCAACCCGAGCGGAGCGACGGGCAACATCGCACCGCACATCGGCGCGATCGTCTCGATGGAAACGCAGAAGTCGCGCACGGCCAAGGACGTGCTCCCGGCGTTCATCGCGCTCAACGGTACCAATGCCGGCGCTGGATACTTCCCTGCGCAGCACGCTCCGTTCGGCGTCACCGCGTCGGCGAACGGACTGGCCTCGCTTTCGCACCCCGACGGCGCGCAACGGCTCACCGACCGCTGGAACCTGCTGAAGTCGACTGACTCCGCGCGCGTGACCGCCGAGCTCGGAAAAGACGCCTCCGACATGGCCAATTTCTACGACGCGGCGAAAGTCCTCATCGACACGCCGAACATCAACCAGGTGTTCAGCTTCACCAGCGACGAGCACACCCGCTACGGCGCGACGAATTTCGGCGACTCGCTGATCGTCGCGCGCAACGTCGTCGCCGCCGACAAGGGCGGGCGGTTCGTCCAGGTGACCTATTCGGGCTGGGACCACCACAGCAACATCTACGGCAAGACCGGCAACTCGCTCTACACGCAATGCAAGCCGCTCGATGACGGCATGGGCGCGCTGCTCACGGACCTGGCCACGACGCCGGGCACATCGGCGGGCAAGATGCTGCTGGACGAGACGCTCATCGTCATCATCGGCGAGTTCGGCCGCACCACCGGCCCGATCACCGCGAACGGCGGGCGCGATCACTTCCTGCGCATGTCGGCGGTCTTCGCCGGCGGCGGCGTCCGCGGCAATCACGTCATGGGCATCACGGACGAGGTCGGAAATGCGGCCAAGGACTTCGGTTCCTTCGATCGCGACGTCCGCCCCGAAGACATCGCCTCCACGATCTACTCCGCCCTCGGCATCGACTACACGACGGTCCGGCCCGACGATCCCCTCGGCCGCGGGTTCGAGTACGTGCCGTTCGCCAAGGACGGAACGTACAAACCGGTCGACGAGCTGTTCTAACATCCACCTTCGTGTTGGACGAACCGCCGCCGCGCAACCTGCCGGAGCGCACGGGGAAGCACTACTGCATCCGCTGCCTGGCGGAAGTGCCGGCGGACGAGTACTTCCGGAACGATCAGGTTTGCGAGAAGTGTGCGGAAGAAGAACAGCAGCCGGAGGATGATGAGCAGAGTCGCCGTCATCCATGACTGGCTCACCGGCATGCGGGGCGGCGAGGCGGTGCTCGAGGCCATTCTCGACGCGCTGCCGGAGGCGGAGCTCTTCACCCTCTTTCACTTTCGCGGCACCGTGTCGGAAACGATCGAGTCGCGGACGATTCACACCTCGTCGCTGCAGCGGATCGCGAGACGGGTCAGCGACTACCGAAAGCTCCTTCCGCTCTATCCCCGGGCAATCCGCAAGTTCGATCTCAGCGATTTCGATCTGATCGTTTCATCGAGTCACTGCGTCGCCAAGAGCGTGAACGCGCGCGGCAAGCCGCACCTCTGCTACTGCCACACGCCGATGCGCTACATCTGGGATCGATTTGACGATTACTTCCCCAGGTCGCAGCCGATCCGGAGGGCCGCCGCGCACCTGGTCGCTGCGCGGCTGCGCGCCTGGGACGTGCGGACCGCCTCCGAAGTGACCGAGTTTCTGGCGAATTCGAACTTCGTGCGGCAGCGCATCGCGGCGTACTACGGTCGCGAATCGGAAGTCGTGCATCCCTTCGTCGACCAGGAGTTCCTCGACGCGCCGCTCTCGGATCGCCGTGACGACTACCACGTGATCGTCTCGGCGCTCGTGCCGTACAAGCGGATCGATCTGGCCATGGCCACCGGCAAGCGGATCGTGATCATCGGCAGTGGACCCCTGCTACGGAGGTTGCGTCGCAGCGCGCCACCCAACGTTGAGCTTCTGGGCTCCGTACAGAGGGATAGAATCGTGGAGCGGCTCTCTCGCGCGCGGAGTCTGATCCTGCCGGGCATCGAGGATTTCGGCATCACGCCTCTCGAGGCCATGGCCACCGGCACGCCGGTGGTCGCGCTGCGCGCCGGCGGCGTTCTCGACAGTGTCGAGGATGGCCGGACGGGGATTTTTTTCGATCGTCAGGATGTAGAGTCGCTCCGCCGGGCTCTCGATGAAGTCGAGGCGCATCAGTGGGATCGGGCCGCTCTCCGCGGTCAAGCGGCGCGGTTCTCACGGGCCCGCTTCACCGAGAAGTTCCTCGGCGCGCTGAATCGAATCCGATGATCGAGCAGAAACACAGAGCACTCGCTTCCATCTACCTGGTGAACGACGCCGTGGCGTCGAACCTGGCGATGCTCTGCGCGTATTTTCTGCGCTTCCAGTTCGAAGTCATCCCCGTGACCAAAGGGCAGCAGGCGATCACGTCGTATGTCGAGCTCCTGCCGATCGTGACGATCGTCTTCCCGCTCGCGTTTGCGGTGCAGGGCCTCTACAACATCCGTCCGACGCGAAGCAAAACGGAGGAGTGGCTGCAGGTCGCGATCGGCTCAGTCGTGGCGACGGTCGTTCTCTCCGGCGTGCTGTTGTGGGTGAGACCGGGACAGCCCGACGTTCTCTACTCGCGGGCCACTCTGTTCATCTTTCTCGTCTGCGCGATGCTGTTCGTGATCGTCGGACGCACGCTGGTGCGGGCGACGGTCGAGCGGCGGCACAGGGCGGGGAAGGAGCTCGATCGCGTGCTGATCGCAGGGAACGGTGAGCTCGCGCGCGCGGTCGTCGAGCGCATCAATGCCCACCGCGATCAGCTCGGCTTCCGCATCGTGGGCTATCTCCGCAACGGCGACGACACCGCGCTCGATGGATACGAGTGCCTCGGCACCATCGACGAGGCGGAGCGGATCGTCGACGAGCAGAACGTCGATCACGTGTTCGTGGCGCTGCCGCACGCGTCGTCGCAGGCGATGATGGCGCTGCTCGACCGGCTCGTGCGCAAGTGCGTGTCGATTCACGTCGTTCCGGACCTGCTGCAGTTCATGGTTCTGCGTTCGCGCGTGGAAGACATCGACGGCCTGCCGACGATCAACCTCTCCGAGACGCCGCTCGAAGGCTGGAGCCGATTCGTGAAGCGCGCCTTCGATCTGATCGTGGCCGGGGCCGCCGTGATCGTCCTTTCGCCCGTGATGCTGCTCGTCGCGCTGGCCATCTGGCTCGAGGATCGCGGCCCGATTTTCTATCGCCAGGTTCGGATGGGCCTCGACGGCAAGCAGTTCGAGATTCTCAAGTTCCGGTCGATGCGCGTCGGTGCGGAGAAGGAAACCGGCGCGGTGTGGGCCGATCGCGATGATCCACGGCGAACAAAGACCGGCCGTCTGATCCGGGCCTGGTCACTCGACGAGCTGCCGCAACTCTGGAACGTCGTCCGCGGCGACATGAGCGTCGTGGGCCCGCGACCGGAGCGCCCGCAATTCGTAGAACAATTTCGTGCAGAATATCCTCACTATATGTTGCGACACAAAGTGCGAGCGGGCATGACCGGCTGGGCCCAGGTGCACGGCTGGCGCGGCAACACGTCGATCCGCATGCGCATCGAGCACGACCTCTACTACATCGAGAACTGGTCGCTCATGCTGGATTTCAAGATCCTGTTCATGACCTTGGTTCACGGGCTGAAGCACGAGAACGCGTACTAGGGAACCTCTGAACAAGTCGTCATCCTGAGTCGGCGAAGCGCGACGAAGGATCTCAGGATCCGAAAACGCCTGCCATTTCGAGATCCTTCGCCGTCTTCGCGGCTCAGGATGACGTGAACAACGACTTGTTCAGAGCT
>DATISF010000072.1:0-42347 GCA_035468985.1 Thermoanaerobaculia bacterium | reverse complement strand
CCTCGACGATGTCCCGCATCGCCAACGTCGCGGCGCCTCGCATCCAGCCCGTCGGCGCCCGCAACGAAATGCTGCGTATCTCTGACTCACCACACTAGTGCCGCCGCGGATTGTGCATCAGGGCGATCATCTCCCTCACCGCGGAATCCAGCCCCACCAGCGCCGCCCTGGAGATGATCGAGTGGCCGATGTTCAGCTCCTCGATCTCAGCGATCGAGGCGATCGCGTCGATGTTGCGGTAGGTGAGACCGTGACCGGCGAGCACGGTCGAGCCCATCTTGCGCGCCGCCTTCGCGGCCGTGGTGATCTTCTCGATCTCCGGCTGCCATGCGCCGCCGGCGTTCCAGGCATCGGCGTACTTGCCGGTGTTGATCTCGATCTTCGGCGCGCCGATCTTGTGGCAGTGCCGGACCTGTTCGAGGTCGGGATCGACGAAGATCGACACGTCGATGCGCGCCTCGAGCAGCTGCCGCACGACCTTTTCCACGTTGCCGGAGTGGAGCACGACGTCCAGCCCGCCTTCGGTCGTCACTTCGTCTTTCCGCTCCGGAACGAGCGTGACCTGATGCGGCTTCACGGTCTGCGCGACGCGCACCATCTCCGTCGTCGACGCCATCTCGATGTTGAGGTGAGTCGTTACGGTGCGGCGCAGCAGCTCGACGTCGCGGTCCTGGATGTGCCGGCGGTCGCCGCGCAGATGAACGGTGATGCCCTGGGCTCCGGCGAGCTCGCAGATGACCGCAGCGGCCACCGGATCGGGCTCGTCGGTCTTCCGTGCCTCACGGATCGTGGCGATGTGGTCGATGTTGACTGCCAGACGCATCTCGTTACTCCTGTGGAATCAGGCGCCGGATCAACTGTTTAGCTGATCGCAGGCATGCTTTATCGCTTCGAAGACATCGAGAAATCCTACGGTCCGCACGACATTCTGAAGGGCGTGACGTGGCAGCACAACCCCGGAGAGCACGTCGGCCTCGTCGGGCGGAACGGAGCCGGGAAAACGACGCTCTTCCGGCTGCTGCTCCGGCAGGAAGAACCCGACCGCGGCACGATCCTCCGGGCCTCGAACCTGACCATCGGCCACGTCGGGCAGCACCTCGACGCGGAGCCGGGAATGTCGCTCTTCGACTTTGTCGAGACCGCATTCGCCGACGTGCTGGCGATCGAACGCAGGATGCGCGCGATCGAGCACGATCTGGCCGACACGGCCCGTCCCGATCACGACCGCTTGCTCGACAAGTACGCCGAGCTGCAGCATGACTACGAACACGCCAACGGCTACACGCTGCACGCCGAGGTGGAGCGAGTGCTGACCGGGGTGGGGTTCGGCGACAAAGGGGAGTGGGGCCGTGCCATCGCCGAGTTCAGCGGCGGGCAGCAGAACCGGGCCATGCTCGCGCGGGTTCTCCTGACGAAGGTCGATCTCCTCCTGCTCGATGAGCCGACGAACCACCTCGACTTGAGCGGCATCGAATTCCTCGAGGAATTCCTGCAGTCGTTCCCGGGGAGCTATCTGCTGATCTCGCACGACCGCACGTTTCTGAATCGCACGGTGTCGAAGATCGTCGAGCTCGCGCACGGAAAGCTCGTCGAATATCCCGGCAACTACGACAAGTTCGTGACGCTCCGCTCCGAACGGCACGAGAAGATGGCCGTCGACTACGAGCGGCAACAGGAGATGATCGGGCGCACGCAGGAATTCATCCGCCGCAACATCGCCGGGCAGAAGACGAAGCAGGCGAAGTCCCGGCGGAAGATGCTCGACAAGCTCGATGAGCTGGAGCGGCCCGAGACCGACGAGACGTACGCGAATTTCAAGCTTGACGCCGGCCCGCGCTCGGGGGCGGTTGCGCTCACCGCCGATCACGTCGATGCCGGCCACGGCGACAAGCGCGTCGTCGAGAACTTCAGCCTGAGCATCCGCCGCGGAGAGAGATACGCGATCATGGGCCCGAACGGTTCCGGCAAGTCGACGCTCCTGAAGACATTCGCCGGACGCCTGAAGCCGCTCGCGGGCACGGTCGGCTACGGCCACAACGTCCAGGTCGGCTATTACGACCAGACCCTCGGCGACCTCAATCTGAACGGCAAGGTCATCGACGAGGTTTGGAATCTCGATCACTCCCAGACCGAGCTGGAGGTGCGCTCGTACCTCGCGCAGTTCTCGTTCTTCGAGGACGACGTATTCAAGAAGACGCGCGACCTGTCCGGCGGCGAGCGCGGACGACTGGCGCTGGCCAAGATCATGTACGTCGGCGGCAACGTCATGCTCCTCGACGAGCCGACGAATCATCTCGACGTCTACACGCGCGAGGCGCTGGAAGAAGCGCTGGGCGATTTCACCGGCGCGCTGATCGTGGTCTCGCACGACCGCTACTTCATCGACCGCGTCGCGGAGAACATCATCCTCGTCGAGGACGGCCACGGCGAGGTGTACGCGGGGAATTACAGCGATCTGGTGGAGCGGATGAAAGCGGGGCTGGCGGCGCCGAAGCCCGTGGAGCGGCGCGCGTCCTCGCACGCCGAGCCGGCGGCCGAGACGGCCGCCGCTCCAAAGAGAGCCGACCGCGCCGAACAGAAGAAGCTCGAAAAGCGCCTCAGGAAAATCGACGAGGAGATCGCGCAGCTCGAATCGCGCATCGCCGCCGCGGAAGGGGAGCGAGAGCGCAACGATCTGCTGCTTTGCTCCGAAGAGGTCTATCGCGATGGCGAGCGCATGAAGAAAATCCAAGCGCGCAACTCCGATCTGAAGGCCATGATCGACCTGCTCTATCGCAAGTGGGAAGAGCTGTCGAAGGAGAAGGAGTCCGCAGAAGCTCAGGCCCGCTGATCGGCTTTCCTTCCGCGAAGCGCGACGGCCGGAGCGCGGTGATGTCGATCGACGTCTTTCCGTCGACGATCAGCCCGGCGACGAGCTGTCCGATCGCCGGCGGCCGCTCACGCACCCGCGGCATTCACGTAGGTGATGCCGCGACAGAAGCCAACGCCGATGAGCCGCTGGAGCTCGTCAGCGGTCAGGGCGGCGGGCGGTTTCCGCGTCCAGTTCGGAACGCGCCGTGCCGCCATGAGTCGAGTCCGGAGCACGATCGACGACCAGCACGCGCACCCCGCGCGACGCAGTGTGATCAGCGATGCTGCAGCCGATCGCACCGGCGCCGACAACGATCACATCCGCTGAGGACATGGAGGGAGGTTACCGCCAGACGTGGCAAACGTCACCGACCGGACGTGGCCGTGCGCCAAGAGTGTGTTTCATGAAACGCCTCGCCGCAGCCGTTCTGCTCATCGCATCGGGAGCATTCGCGCAGAACACCGATATCGAGGCGCTTGCCGGCCTCCAGTTCAACTTCGGTAATCCCGGCGCACGCTCTCTCGGTATGGGCGGCGCGTTCATCGGCCTGGCCGACGACGCCTCGGCCGCCGAGGCGAATCCCGCCGGCTTGACGATCCTGCGCAAGCCGGAAGCGTCGATCGAGATGCGTCAAACGTCGATCGCGCAACGGTTCGTCACCGGCGGCACGTTTCCATTCGTGACGCGCGAAGACTTCGCGTCACGCCGGAAGGACGTCTCGTTCGCGAGCGTAGTGATGCCGACGAGCGAGGGTGTCCTGGCGTTCTACTACCACCGGCCGCTGGCGTTCCGAAGTGCCGTCGATCTCACCAGCCGCTACTCGACTCCGGTCTTCTACATGGGTCCGGACGGGCCGGTTTCGCGCGACGCGTGCCTCGCCGATCCCAGCTGCCAGGAGCACCAGATCTATCCGTTCAGCACGTCGGTTGACCTGTCGATGGAGACGTACGGCGTTGCTCTCGCTCACGAGTGGGGGCGCGTGTCGGCCGGCGCTGCGGTGCGCTATCACCGTTTCAGCGAGCTGGCGCGCACGATGCGCCGCGATCTCGACGCGCCGGACCAGCCGATGTTCATCGTCGAGCAGACCAATGGCGGGCGCACGCTCGGCGAGTCGAGCGACAAGGACATGACGTTCGTCGGCGGCATCCGCTGGCAGCTCTCGAAGAAAGTGTCGCTCGGAGCGGTCTACAAGGACGGAGCGAAGTTTCCGGCCCCCGTCTCCGCGGCGTCGGCCAGCTCGGGCATGTCGGTCATCGGCGTGACGGAGTTCCACGTTCCGGCGGCCTACGGCGTCGGGACCTCGTTCCGGCCGATCCCGAGCTTGACGATCAACGCCGATGCGATGCGCGTTGAGTACTCGCATCTGACCGACAACTTCCTGTCAGTCATCGAGTACGGCTCGGGTGGCGGCGGTATCGAGACGCTGCAGGGTTACCGCGCCAAGGACGGAACCGAGTTGCACGCCGGGCTCGAGTACTTCGTGCTGGCGAAGGTGCCGGTGGCGATCCGGACGGGGTGGTGGCACGATCCGGCCCACTCGATCCGCTACGACGCGCCTCTGGTCACGAAGCACGACGTCGCGGCGCAGATTCTTTTCCCGCGCGGCGACGACGAGGATCACTACTCGGTTGGCCTCGGCCTGGCGTTCCCAAGGTTCCAGATTGACGCCGCCTACGATCACTCGCTCAGCCTGAAGACGGCTTCTCTGTCGTTCATCGCCCGGTACTGATCGCATAAGATGCGCCGCGTGAAGGCGGCCATCATCGCCGTCGGCTCGGAGATGCTCGGGCCGGTGCGCGTCGACACGAACTCGCTCAAGATCACGGTTGCTCTCGAGGACCACGGGATCGAAGTCGCTCGAAAAAGCGTCGTCGGCGATCGCGTCGATGATCTCGTCGAGGAGGTCAAATACGACCTCGCCCGCGCCGACATGCTCTTCATCACCGGCGGCCTCGGCCCGACCGAAGACGACATCACACGCGACGCGCTCGCAAAAACGTTCAGCCTGGAGATGGAGCTCGACCACTCGATCATCGATCGCATCGAGAAGCGCTTTGCCGCGCGCGGCTGGAAGATGCCGGAGGTCAACAAACGCCAGGCGTACATCTTTCGCGGACAGACGATGCTCACGAACGAGCGCGGCACGGCGCCGGGTTTTCATCTCCAGGTCCGCGGCAAACACGTCTGGGTTTACCCGGGCGTGCCGCACGAGCTGGAGTGGATGATCGCGACCTATCTCCGCCCGTGGTTACGCGAAACGATGGGCGGCGTGCAGCGCTACCGGCGCGTGCTGAAAGTCGCGGGCCTGACCGAATCCGGCGTCGAGGAGCGTCTGAAGCCGTACTACGAGGCGCACAACCACGAGCCGCTGACGATTCTCGCGTCCGGTGCACAGATCGAGCTGCACCTGCAGGGAACGTCACCCGAGGCGATCGCATCGCGCGAGCAGGAGCTGCTCGCAATTCTCGGACAGCGGATCTACGGCTTCGACTACGACACCCTCGAGGCGGTGATCGGGCGGCTGCTCGTCGAGCGCAAAGCCACCCTGGCCACGGCTGAGTCGTGCACCGGCGGCCTGGTCGGATCGCGAATTACCGACGTCCCGGGCAGCTCTCGCTACTACCTCGGGGGCGGCGTCTGCTATGAAGCAAAGGCGAAGATCGACATCGCCGGCGTCGACCGCGCGCTAATCGAAAAACATGGAGAGGTGTCGGAAGAGGTGGCCGTCGCGCTGGCGACCGGAATCCGGAAGCGATTCGATGCGACGTACGGTGTGGGAGTGACCGGCATCGCCGGCCCGAGTGGCGGATCCGAGGCGAAGCCCGTCGGCACGGTGCACATCGCCGTCGCGAGCGCCGATGCGCACGATCACCGGAAGATGTTCTGGCCGATGCCGCGGCCGATGTTCAAGTGGTTCGCTTCGCAGAGCGCGCTGGATCTGCTGAGGATGTTTGTGTTGCGGGAATCGGGATTCGGGAGTCGGGATTCGGTTACGCGGGATCGGTCGTGATCGGTTCTACGAATCCCGAATCCGGACTCCCGAATCCCGTGTCGATCGGATAGCCCAGCTTTCGGCCCAGATACCCGTACGCGAATCCGGCGATTAGGTCGTAAATGAAGTGGACTGCCATCGCGACGTAGAGTGATCCTGCCAGCCAGACGAGCACGTGAAATGCCGCGGCGAACACGGCGATCACCCCGACGCTCTTCCAGCCCTGAATCGCGTGGGCGATCGAGAACATCACCACGCAGATCGCGGCGGCGATGATGAGGTTGTTCGTCAGACGCATCAGAAGCGCGGTCTGCACTCCCCGCCATGTGACTTCTTCGCCGAATCCGGCCAACGCCGCCGACACGATCCAGAAGACACGCTCGCTGGCGTTCGTCGGCATGAACAAAGCGACGACGCGCTTCCTCTCCCGCACGGCTTTTTTCCATCGCGTCCATCCGAATGAAACCGCGATGACGAGCATGACGCATCCGGCGACGATCGCTCTGGCCGGCGGTATCGAGAGAATGAACAATGGGATGAGCTCGCGCCACGCCACGGCGATCGAGATGAACGCCAGCACGGCGAGCTGCACCACGACCGAAACGAAATATCTTCGCCGGGGCGGAAGCGGACGAGACTCGATGATTTTCTGCGCCCGGATGGCCGAGATCGGGATCAGGATCCCGAAGAGGAGCAGATGGGCGATCCCCGCCGGCCCGATCAACCGCTCTTCAGGCGCATGACGTTGCTGATGAAGTCGTTGTAGAGCACGACGATCATCAGCGCCGCGAGAACCGCGAACCCGAGTTGCTGGATCCGCTCTTTCGCCCGCAGCGAGAGATCGCGCCGCGCCGCTCCTTCGACCAGCAGAATGGCGATGTGCCCGCCGTCGAGCACCGGGATCGGCAGGAGGTTCATCACGCCGAGCTGCAGCGAGATCATGGCCATCAGGGCGACGACTTCCATCCAGCCGCGCCGCATCATGTCGCCGGAGATCCTGGCGATCGAAATCGGTCCGCTCAGCTCCTTCACACTCCCCTCGGAGCGGAAGATGCGCGCGATGGCTGCGAACGAGTAGCGCAGCATCTTCCAGTTCTGCTCGACGCTGTCACGCAGCGCAGGGATCAGCGAGAGCTTGCGGATCTCGGTGGGCGGAAGGAAGCCGCGATAGGGGTTCGACGGATCGAACTTCACCGTGGGGAACCTGACGGTGTACTGGCTCGTTCCGCGCGCCAGGCCGAGGGTCATGGCCGCGCCGGGCGTCTTGGAGATCACGTCATCGACCTGAATCATGTCGTGGACGGCCTGACCGTTGATGCTGATGATGCGGTCGCCGGTCTGGATGCCCGCCTCTGCGGCCGCGGAACCGGTGATGACGCGGCCGATGACCGGCTCGAAGAGGGGACGGATACCGGCGCGGCCGACGGGTCCGTACTCACTGGTCTCGCGCTCCGGCGTCATCGTCGTGACGTGTTTCTCTCCGTTGCGGATGTACTCGACCTGCAGCGGAGTCTCGGCGTTCATGGTGATCGCGAGCTTCAGGTCGTCGAAGTCTTTGATCGTCTCGCCGCCCACGCGGATGATGCGGTCCCCCGGCAGGAGGCCGGCGCGCGCCGCGGGCTTGTTCGGCATGACCTCGCCGATGACGGGTTGCACGACTCGAAACTCGGTTCCGACCATGCCGAGGACCGCGAGAAACGCGATGGCGATGAGAACGTTGACGAAAGGGCCGGCGAACAGGATGACGAACCGCTGCCACTTCGGCTTCGACAGAAACTCGTCCGGCGCTCCGGTCGTTCTGATCGGTCCGCCCTCGTCCGGCGTGTCGCCGGCCATCCGCACGTAGCCGCCGAGGGGAATCAGCGACACGCGGTAATCGGTGTCGCCCTTTTGGAATCCGAACAGGCGCCGTCCGAAACCAAACGAGAAGACGAGAACGCGCACGCGGAACAACTTCGCCATGACGAAGTGTCCGGATTCATGCGCAAAGATCAGGAATCCGAGGACGAGGACGAATGCCAGGACGTTGGTGGTGATGATGGACATAGACGAGTTATCGCCTCACTGCAACATCAATTCCGCGCGCCTCATTGCGCGCCCACGCGTCCCAGTGCAGGGCATCTTCCACGGTGCTGATGGGCGAAATCTTCCCGGCGTGACGATCAAGAACGCGGCTCACAATGTCTACGATCGAGACGAACGGAAGTTCCCCGGCCAGGAAGCGTTCGACCGCTATCTCATTGGCAGCATTGAGGACAGCGGGCATGGAACCGCCCGACCGGCAGGCCTGGTAGGCAAGGGCCACGGCCGGGAAACGTTCCGTATCGACCGGCAGGAAGTCGAGCGACCGGATCCTGGCCAGATCGAGGCGTGCAAACGGTGCCATGACACGTTTCGGATACAGCAGCGCGTACTGGATCGGGAACTTCATGTCCGTCGTCGAGAGCTGCGCCACGATCGAGCCGTCGACGTACTCCACCATCGAATGAACGATGGACTGGGGATGGATGAGGATGTCGATGCGGTCGGCCGGCATCGAGAAGAGGTGATGGGCCTCGATGACCTCCAGCCCCTTGTTCATCATCGTGGCCGAGTCGATCGAGATCTTGTTGCCCATGCGCCATGTGGGATGGGCGAGCGCGGCCTCGATGGTGATGTCGTCGAACGTTGACAGATCGCGGTGGAGGAACGGTCCGCCCGACGCGGTCAGGATGATCCGCTGCACTTCCTCGTGCACGCCGCAGCGCAGGGCCTGATGCACGGCGTTGTGCTCGGAGTCGACCGGCAGGATCTCGCCGCCGTGCTCCCGCGCGGCACGAGTCATGACGTCGCCGGCGGCGACGAGCACTTCCTTGTTGGCGATGCCGACACGCTTGCCGGCGCGAAGAGCGGCGTACACCGGCGGAATGCCGGCGGCGCCGACGATCGCAGCGATCACCGCATCGGCCGAAGGCAATGAGGCCACGGCGGACGCGCCGTCGATTCCGTGAAGAATCTCGGTGGAGCGGCGGCCGTCCCCCGCCTCCGACGCCGCGCCTGGACGCGCGGCGCTACGCAGAGCACGGAGTTTCTTTGCGTCCGCCTCGCTGCGCACCGAAACCACCTCAGGCCGGTAGCGCTCGATCTGCTGCGCGAGCAGATCGATGTTTCCGCCGGCTGCCAGGCCGGCTACGGACAGCTCGTTCGGAAAGGCATCGACGACCGCGAGCGTGCTGCGGCCGATGCTTCCCGTGCTGCCGAGGATCGAGATTCGCACGCTAGCCATGGATCATATTCAACGACGTGTTTCCCTGCGCGACCGCCCAGTACACGTACAGGATCGGCGTCGTGAAGAGAACGGAGTCGAACCGGTCCAGAAACCCGCCATGACCGGGGATCAGCGTACCGGAGTCCTTGACCGCTGCCGAGCGCTTCCACATCGATTCCGCCAGGTCTCCGATCATGCCCGCAATCGACAGCACGATGCCGACGCCGATCGCATGCAGCAGCGGGAACTCCTGAAAGAACGTGAAGTGAATCACGACCGCGGTGGTCACGGATGTGATCACCCCTCCCACCGCCCCTTCCACCGTCTTTTTCGGACTGATCCTCGGGGACATCTTGTGGCGTCCCAGCTGCTTCCCCGTGTAGTACGCGCCGGCGTCGCCCAGCCAGACCACGAGGACCAGAAAGAACACCAGCTTCGGTCCGACAGGAAAGTCATTGCGCAGGCGGATCAGCGAGCCCGCCAGCATTCCGACGTACAGCGTGGCCAGCACGGCGATCGCGCTGGATGGAAGGGCGCGCTCGATGTCGCCGCTCCGGAAGACGTAGGACGCTGGAATGACGAGCAGCGTGACGAACATGCCCATCTCGACCGAAACGGACTCGAGGATGAACGCCGCGACGATGAACACGGTCACGACGATGCAGAGCACGACCGGAACGTCGTATCCCTTCCGTTTGCCGAGGGTGAGGAATTCATGGAGGGCGAGAACCGCGATGAGGCCGACCGCGGCATCGAAGACGTACTCCGGCGACCAGCCGATCATCCAGACGGCGACTGGCGCGAGCACGAGCGCGGTCAGCTCGCGTGTGTAGCGGGCACTGGGCCTCGCTGGAGGAAGGTCTTCGGTCCTCGGTCCCCGGTCCTCGGTTTGTGTCATTGTGCCCTTGCCCTCAATCCAAGCCGCTTCAATCCGAGGACCGAGGCACCGAGGACCGAGGACGATTCATTCAGGCGCGCTTCTCGTCCGCTTCGACGAACATCGCCGCGTCCGACTCTTCGACCGCACCATACCTGCGCTCGCGGGACTGGAAGTCGATGATCGCCTCGAAGAGATGGCGGCGGCGAAAATCGGGCCAGAGGACCTTCGTGACGTGAATCTCGGCGTATGCGATCTGCCAGAGGAGGAAATTCGAGACGCGCAGCTCGCCGCTCGTGCGGATGAGCAGATCGGGGTCGTGCACGTTCGCGGTGTAGAGATGATCGGCGAAGAAGTTCTCGTCGATGACCGCATCGCTCATCTCGCGCTCGCGCAGGAGAGCCATGATGCGGTTCACGGTGTCGACGATCTCCGCGCGTCCCCCGTAGTTGAGCGCGATCTGAAACAGCAGGCCGGTGTTGCCCGCCGTCTGCTCCTGCGCGTAGCGGAGCTCGCGTTGCACGCTGGGATCGAGTCCGTCGACGCGCCCGATGGGCATGAAGCGGATGTTGTTCTCCTGCAGCGTCGACAGCTCCTTCCGGAGATACTCCTTGAGAAGCATCATCAGCGTTGCCACTTCGTATCGCGGCCGCTTCCAGTTCTCGACCGAGAACGCATACAGCGTGATCACCGGCAGTTCGAGCCGCGCCGCGGTCTCCACGACCTCGCGGACCGAGGCGATGCCGGCGCGATGCCCTTCCACGCGCGGCAGATTGCGCGACTTCGCCCAGCGGCCGTTGCCGTCCATGATCACCGCGATGTGCTTCGGCAGCCGCTTGAAGTCGATTTTCTCGAGGAGGGTTTCCTCCATCGAGCCGGGCTCCGCCAGTTTGGAGAGATCAATCATTTGAAGTGCGTGATGTTAGCACTGCAGGTTGCCTCAGTACCGAATCTCCAGCAACGTGAGCCCCCTGGCGGGCGCCGTCCACCTGGCGCTCTCGAATGCCGGTTCCAGCGAGCGCTGCAGTGCCTCCGGCTCGAGTTTTCCCCGCCCGATCTCGATCAGCGATCCGGCGATGCGCCGGACCATGTATCGGAGAAAACCGTCGGCCGAGACGGTGATCGAGACGACGTCGCCGTCGCGCCCGACGGCGATCGAGTCGATCGTCCGGGTCGTCGAGCTGACCTCCGGCGCCGCGACGGTGAAGGCTCGGAAATCGTGCTCGCCCGCCAGCACCTGTGCGACGCCGTGCATCAGCGAGGCGTCGAGCGGCTGCGCCATATGCGCATGCGTCTCCGCCGCAAACACATCCGCCACCTCGGAGTTCCAGATCCGGTAAACGTAGGTCTTTCGCTTCGCGCCATGGCGGCACTGGAAGTCGCCGGCCACCGGCTCGATGGCAGTGACACGGATGTCCGAGGGCAGCAGATCGTTGATTCCGCGGCGGAGACCGCGCTCCGCGATCTCGAACGGAACGTCCGCGTGCGCCTTCTGCGCCGCGGCATGCACGCCGGAGTCCGTGCGGCTCGCCCCCTCGATCCGGATCGGCTCGTCGTAGATCTTCGTCAGCACGGCCTCAACGACCTGCTGGACGCCGGTGGCGTTGGCCTGGGCCTGCCAGCCGGCGTAGCGGGTGCCGAGGTATTGGAGGGTCAGCAGGATGCGCAATCAGCGCAAATCTTGCGCGATCACCTGTTCGCGCGCAAACCCCGAGACGTTCGAGATGTTGTCCACCACGCCGATCGAGATCTTGTTCAGACCTTTCTCCATCAATAGATCAAGCGAATACGCGTAGTACTTGCCCTTGGCGCGGGCCATGTCGGGCGTGGGGACGCGAAGCGAATGCGACTTGCGCGACACGTCGGACATGTCGCCGTCCTTGTTCGCCACCGCGACATAGACGTCGAAGCCGCCGACGTACTCCGTGTCGCCCTGGGGAAGGAGCGTCAGGGAGTCCATCGGGATCTGGATCTCGACCGGCACCTTGTACAGATCCTCGTCGGCCGCGACCGGCGTTCCGGTGCGGACCAGGATCTTGAGATCGTTCTGCTTGGTCCTGTAGAGCAGATTGGCAACGACCTTGTCGTTCATCTCGGCGAACGTCGACTTCTCGACGAACGTCTGACGGGCGCGGGCGATCAGGTCCTTCCGTTTCACCCGGACCTGAAGCTGGCGCTGGCGGTCGATGCGTTCGGTGCTGGCGCGATACCCGAGGGAGTAGTACGTGTCGAGATCGCGCTGGATGTTCTTGAAGGCCTGGCCGAAGTTGTTCGTCTGGATCGAGGCCAGGCCGCCGGTCATATCGGCCATCAGCCGCATCGAATCCGTCGTGTTCGTGATGATCGCCTGCGAGACGGTGTTCGACACCGGCTGCGCATTCTCGGCGCTCATCGTGTCGCCCGCGGAGAGCCCCGCCGCGTGGATCGTGTACATCGTGATGCCGTTGGCGTTGGCCGTGCGGGCGATCGACTGGATCAGCGTCGTGGAGTCGAAGCTCATTCCCTCGAGGATCGTGCCGCTGAACCGCCAGCCTTTCTCGTTGGCAAGCTCGTCGATGTACTGGAAGATCTCGCGTCCGGGCTGCATCGGGAAGCCTTCGCTGGCCAGGACGAGAATCTTCTTCCCTTCGACGCCCGCCAGCGTCGTCATCAGTCCGTTGATCGACTCGGCGCTCTGGCGGAGGTCATGCTCGACCGACGAGGCGTAGCTGCGCGCGGAGGCGAGGGCCTCGTCGTAATCGCTGGTGTCGCGGATGCGGCCTTCGACGTCCTTCCGCTCGCTCACCATGCTGGTGCCGAGGGCGCTCTCGCCGGCGATGATGTCGAGGGTGGTCTGGATCTGGCCCGGGTCGCGCGTGAACGGCGTGCGCACTTTCATGCTGCGGTTGAACGTGGCGATCATCGCTTCGTCGCCCGGCCGCATCGTGCTCTTCGCGAATTCCTTCATGTTCTGGAAGACGCGGTTGCGGTTGAACGGCGCCATCGACAGGTTGTCGATGTAGAAGATGATCCGGCGCTTCATGTTGTCCGGAATCTCCTGCCGCACCGGCGCCTGGGTCGTCGTCGGCTGCGGTGGCGCTTCGGGCTCACCCTCCACCGGATTCGCTTTTCCGCCCTCGACCCCGTAGAAGTTCGAGATCGGCTTCGGGATGCCGTTCTCGAAGATCTCGAAGTCATCCTTCTTCAGGCCGGTGACGATGTTGCCCTTCTTGTCCGTCACGACGACATCGACGTTGATGACTCGGACGTCGATGTTCTCGACGAGTTTCGGGATGTCGGTTTTCGGCGCCTGCTGCGCCTGCTGCGTCTGTGCGGACAGCGGCATGAGCGAGAGGATCGCTGCCGCGGTGATGCGAAGGGCGTTTCTCAAGTCGAGGCCTCCGGTGCTGACGGGTGGTGGGTCGCAGGTCTTGGGTCAGGTGGGCCGTTGAGCGTTGAGGCCCCCGAGACCCGATACCCGAGACCTGACATCGTTTCTCGGACGAACAGAATCGACCAGCGGTTACTCTCCACTGGCGTGCTCCGTGCGAGAATACGGACGCGGGCAGCGAAATTCCGATGGCTGGTTCGTCACAAATCCAAGGCGGCAAACAAGATCCGGTCTCGTTCACCAAGATGGCGGGCGGGGGGAACGACTTCGTGGTCATCGACAACCGCTCCGGCCGGATCGGCGAGGCCGCCGCGCTCACGCGCCGGATCTGCACACGGGCGCTGTCGGTCGGCGCTGACGGGCTCATCCTGATCGAGAACTCGACTCGCGCCTCCTTCCGCATGCGCTACTACAACTCGGATGGATCGCTGGGGGAGTTCTGTGGCAACGGTACCCGCTGCGCGGCGCGCTTCGCCTCGGTCAACGGAATCGCCGGGCGGCAGATGACCATCGAGACGGACGCCGGGATCGTGGAGGCCGAGGTCGACGAGAAGGCGGTGGTGATCACGATGCCGCAGCCGGCATCGTTCCGCGCGGAGCGCCCGCTGCGAATCGATGACACGACCGTGCAGGGCAGCTCGATCACGGTCGGCGTCCCCCATTACGTCACGTTCGCCGGCGATGATCTCTTCTCCCGCGACATCGTTCCGACGGGCCGCGCGATCCGCCTGCATCGAGAACTGCAGCCCGCCGGTGCGAACGCGAACTTCGTCTTCGTGCGCAACAAGCATGCGATCGAGGTGCGCACGTACGAGCGCGGCGTGGAGGCGGAGACTCTCTCCTGCGGTTCGGGCGTCGTGGCCTCGGCGACGGTGAGCGCGCTGTCCGGCAAAGTCAGCTCGCCAGTTTCGGTGCTGACCCGCAGCGGCATCACCCTCGCGGTCTCGTTCACGTTGGACGGCGGCGTGGTGCGCAACGTACGACTGAAGGGTGATGCGCGGCTGATCTACAGCGCGTCGGTCACTCCCGAGACGCTGGAAGGTTTCGACCCCGATTTTGTCCGCGATCCCGCTTCCCGAGTGCTGAGTTGAGCAAGTGGCTGACGACGATCATCGCTGCGGCGATCTCCGCTTACGCGTGCGGTGTGGTCGTGCAGCACGGCACGCCGATCGATAATGCCCTTCCGCTGATCGCCGTGATCGTCACGGCCGTGGCGGCGGTGACGCACCCGGCCGTGCAGCTTGCCATTCCGTTGCTGATGGGCGGCGAGATGGTCATCGCCGACGAGAGGCTGCGGCTGTTGTGGTTCGGATTGGTGGTGGCGGCCGCGCTTTGTCATCCCCAGCGCAGCGAGGGAGCCGGGTGGTGGCGGCCGGCAATCCTGACGATCGGATCGATTCTGATCCTCCGATGGATCCCCATCTCCGAAGTCATGCCCGGGCGCGAGCTCGTCCTGCTCGCCCTCGCCCTCGCCATCGTCGCCGCGCTCGAGTGGACGACGATCGGCGTTGCCATCGCAGTCTCGGTGGCGCTGTTCACGCCCGCCATCCCGATGCGGACGCTCGCCTTTCCACTCGCCGTGCTGATCGTGCTGATTCTTCTGCGTGTGGCCGGCATGCCGCGATTGCGCGCGGAATGGCTCGGCTCGGCCGCGCTCGCCGTCATGCTGCTGTTCTTCGCCTGGAGTGGCGTGCTCGCGCGCGCACTGCCACTCGCTCTGCTCGGGCTGCCGGCTTCCACACCTCGCGCGCCGGTACACATGGCACTCGCCGCCGGCGAAGCGGTGACGCTCGATGTTCCATCGGGTGCGAACGCCATCATCCTTTCGGGCGCGAATCTGTCGCGCATGCAGCCGGGTGTGCGCGTGGGGAGCATCAACCGGATGCCGGTGCGCATCGGCGAGGTTGCGGACTGGGGATTTCTGCGGCGCGAGCACTTCTACGGCGCTCGAAACCGGCCACCGTCGAATCCCGCGGGGGAGCTTCGAGGCTACGGACAGACCGCATGGGTCGACGGCGCAGGACGCGTGGAGATTCCCACTGGCGTCCGAACGCTGCGTGTGTCGGCGGATCCGCACCTCCCGCCCGCCGCCCGCCTGCAGATCGACGCCTTCGAGCTGGTGCCGCCATGAGCACGAAGCTCGGTTTTGCGATCGCGGTGCTCGTTGCCCTGCCGCTGATCGTTCTTCGCGGCCGCACACGTCTCCGATGTCTGGCGTCCCAAGCCGGCGTGTACGTCGTCGCGCTGTTCGTGTCGCGGCAGATCGCCACGTTCGACATGTATCTCGCAACGGTGGCGCTGCTCGTGGTGCAGCTGGTGGTCGTTTCCTTGTTTCTGGCGACAGCGGCGGCCGAAGAAGTGCGATGGTCCGCGAATCGCGCGGGCGTCGTGGCGCTGCTGGTCTACGCGCTGATGATTCCGGCGATGCTGCGCACGCCGATCGACGGTGACGAGCCGTTCTATCTCCTGATCACCGAATCGATCGTGCACGACCGGGATCTCAATCTCGCGAACCAGTACCGCGACCTCGCCCATTCGGCGACCGGGCGTACGGACCTGCGGCCGCAGCTCGGCGATCCCGTCGGAGGGCATGGCGAACAGCCCTCCCGTCACGAGCCTTTCCTTCCGTTGCTGCTCGTCCCCGGATACTTCATCGGCCGTCTCGCCGGAGCGATCGCGACGATTGCGCTCTTCGGCGCCCTGCTGGTTCGTTCGACGGTTCGCTTGCTCGAAGATGAGGGAATCGACGATGCAACGGCGCGAGCGGTGTTCCCGCTGTTCGCGTTCGGCCCGCCGATCCTTTTCTACTCCGCGCGCATCTGGCCGGAGGTGCCGGCGGCATTCTTCTTCGTGGAGACGATCCGCGGTGTGCGCGCGCGAGCGGCGCAGCGGTGGATTCCGGCGGTTTTCGCGCTCACTCTCATCAAACTTCGATTCATTCTCGTCGCTGTTCCGCTGATCTTCCGCTCGCTCAGCCGCCGGACGATCGCGGTGGCCGCGGTGGCGATCATCGTTCCGCTCGTCGTTGTCTGGTTCGTCTCCGGCAGCCCGACCAGCGTCCATTCCTGGCGTGAGCTTCTCCCGGTCCAGCCGCGCCTCTACACGATCGGATTCTTCGGGCTGATCCTCGACGGCGCCGCCGGCATCCTCTTTCAGGCTCCGTTCTACCTCCTCGGCGTTCTTGCCCTGGCGCGATGGCGCGACATGCCCGGCGCCTACCGCCTGGGAATGGCTTCATCGCTGATCTACATCGTGACGCTGGTCCCGCGCGCCGAATGGCATGGCGGCTGGTCGCCTCCGCTGCGCTACATCGTCTTTCTCATGCCGGTGCTGGCGCTTGGCGCGGCCGCGATGTGGAAGCGGGTGGGCGGCGGGACGATCGCGCTGATCACGCTCTGGACCGCCGGGCTCGTCGTGCACGGCATCGCGTATCCGTGGCGCTTGTTCCACATCGAGAACGGCGAGAACGTCGCCGGCGAGGCGCTGTCGCGGATGTTCCACTCCGATTTCTCGCGGCTGTTTCCGAGCTTCATCCGTCCGAACGACGCGGCGTGGATTGCCAGCTGGTTGTTCGTCGTGATGTTGATCGTTGCTTTGCGGGACTCGGGATTCGGGATTCGGGACTCGGGGATGCTCACGATTTCGATCGTGGCTGCTTTGCTTGCGGCTGCCTTCATCGCCGGGCAGCAGCCGGGAAGTCTCGTGGAATTTGAGGACGCTCATGTCATCCACAAGGGCGGTGAGCTCTATCCGCCCGAGTACACGGTGGCTCGTTTTCTCTACCGTGGCGGATGGATCGTCCGCCCCGGCGATTCGCTCTCGTTCCTGGCCCGCGGTGGAACAGCGCGACTCGAGTATTCGTCGGCGGGGCCCGCGTTGATCGAGCTCGCCGGACGCGCGTACCACCTCGATTCGATGGGAGCGGTAACCGTGGACATTCCGCGGACCGGTCGCGTGTTGCTTCGCTGCGTTTCCGGGACGGTCAATCTCGACCGCCTCGAGTGATACGCTCGGCTGGCATGTCCTCGGTCGTCGTCGCGACGCGCGATGTCGTCGGTACGCGGATGGCCGGCCCTGGCATTCGGGCGTGGCATCTCGCGCGCGAGCTTCGGAAAATTGCTCCCACGACGCTCATCGCGAGGTTCGAGGATCCGTTGCCGTCGGATGGCGTGCGGCTTGTCGATCGCGAATCCGATGACGCGCGCACAGCGATGCGCGAGGCCACCGTGCTGATCGGTCAGCCGGCCCGCGGGTTCCGCAGGCGCCGGAGCGGGCAGCGCATCGTCTTCGATCTCTTCGATCCGACCGTCCTCGAGCTTCGCGAGCTTTACGGCCAGCTCCCGTCCTTGCGGCAGCGGGTCCATCTCGCCGCCGAATGGTCGCGGCTCTGCGAGGCACTGATGACGGCCGACCTTCTGATCTGCGCGGCGGCCGTGCAGCGGCGGTTCTACGAGTCGCTGCAGAGCTGCGACGCGCCGTGGATCGAGGTGCCGTTCGGCGTCGACTTCGACGAGACCGGGTCGTGCGCGAAACCGCAGGCCAACGTGGTCGTGTGGGGCGGAGGAGTGTGGGAGTGGCTCGATCCGAAAACGGCGGTCGACGCGATCGTGCAGCTCAATGCCGATGGGCTTCCCTGCAAGCTCCTTTTTCTGGGCCGCAGCCGTCCCAATCGCGACCTGATCGACCGCCGGCGCGATGACCGCTTCGACGAGCTGCTCCAGCGGGGTGGAGGCTTGGTTTCGGTCTCGGCCGACTGGGTGCCGTACCGGGAGCGATTGTCGTGGCTGCGCTCCGGCAAAGCCGCTATCATGCTCCACCGCGCGACGGCGGAGGCCGAGTATGCCATCCGCACGCGGCTCTTCGACGCCATCGCGGCCGGCATTCCGGTCATTGCAACCGAGAGAGGGTTCGCGGCGGATCTGGTCGAAAGCGAGGGACTGGGCATCGTCGTTCCGCCGGAGGACGCCCGGGCGGTGGCCGGGGCGATCCGGCGACTGCTGATGGACGACGTTTTCCGGTCGGCGTGCGTAATGAATCTTGAACGGGTGCGCCCGCGGTTCGCGTGGGAGGTCGTCACGCGGCCGCTGGCCGACACAGTAAGCGCATGGCTGAAGCAGGAGTAACGGCAGACGTAGGTCCGACTCTCAGTCGGACCGTGTCGGCCAGAGACGTAGATCCGACTCTCAGTCGGACCGTGACGGCCCCAGAGCCGGCCCTACGTGCCTCGGCTTTGGACCTTTCGATTCTCATCGTCACCTGGAACAGCGAGCGCTGGATCGAGCGATGCCTTCGGGCGCTTCCCGCCGCATGCGACGGGCTCTCCTACGAGGTCGTGATCTACGACAACGCGTCCATGGACGGGACGCTGCGACTCGTGCCCGCTGACAGCGCGCGGGTGATGCGATCGACGCGCAACGACGGATTCGCCGCCGGAACGAATCGCGCTCTGCAGAAGTCGACCGGCCGCTACGTGTTCCTGCTCAACCCTGACTGTGATCTCGAGCCCCGATCGCTGACCGTGCTCTGCGAGTTTCTCGACCACAATGCGAATGCCGCGGCCGCGGCGCCGCTGCTCATCGGCGAGATGGGCGGCACGCAGCGCGAGTTCCAGCTCCGCCGTCTGCCGACCTTGCGCGGCCTTGCTGCCGAGGCTCTGCTGGTCAACAAAATGCTGCCGAGGAATCGGGCCACGGCGCACTACCGGTATCAGGATCTTGATCTGTCGGAGGCGCAGCGCATCGAACAGCCTGCGGCCGCGGCGTTGCTCGTGCGGCGCAGCATGTTCGAGGAGATCGGCGGCTTCGACGAACAGTTCTCGCCGGCCTGGTTCGAAGACGTCGACTTCTGCCGGCGGCTCGCCGCGGCGAAGAAGGATCTTTTCGTCGTGCCGGCGGCGCGCGCGCGGCACGCCGGCGGCGCCAGCCTCGAGAACATGCCCTACGCGCGGTTCATCGATCTCTGGTACCGCAACATGTGGCGGTATGCGCGCAAGTGGTTCTCGCCCGGACGTGCCGAAGCGCTCCGTTGGGCTGTGATCGTGGGAATGCTGATGCGATGTGTCGCGGCGCTGGCCGGCTTCCGCAACGGGAGCTCGACGCGCTGGGAAGCGCTGCGCACCTACGCGCGCGTGCTGGGGAAAGCGCTGAATCGATGGGACGACTCGTCTCCGTCGTCCTTGTAACCTGGGACAGCGCTCCGTGGCTGCGCCGCTGCCTTGACGCAATCGCGCGGCAGACGCATGGCGACGTCGAGCGGATCATCATCGACAATGCTTCGTCGGACGAGACGCTGTCGATCGTTCCGGACGCCATCCGCAACAGCACGAACCGCGGTTTCAGCGCCGCCGTCAATCAGGCGATCGCCAACGCAAAAGGCGAATTCGTGCAGCTGGTCAATCCCGATGCGTTTCTCGAACCCCACTACATCGAACGACTGCTGCCGGCATTCGATGACCCAACAGTCGGGATGGCCACCGGCAAACTGCTGCGTGAAGATGGTTCAGGAATCGACTCGATGGGAATCCGCATGACGCGGACGGGAAGGCATCTGGACATCACGAATGGAGCCCCGGCTTCGGCCGGGGCTCCATTCGAAGTGTTCGGCGTAAGCGGTGCGGCCGGTATGTACCGGATGTCATTCCTGCGCGACATGGCGATTGACGGCGAGATCTTCGACGAGGATTTCTTCGCCTATCGTGAAGACGCCGACATCGCCTGGCGCGGACGGCTGTTCGGCTGGCGCGCGATGTGTGTGCCGGCCGCGGTCGCGCATCACGTTCGCCGCGTCACGCCGGAAGTGCGGCGCTCCTTGCCGCCCGAGATCAACATGCACTCGGTCAAGAACCGTTTCCTGCTGCGGTTGAAGAACGAAGGCGCGTATCTGGCCATGCGCAACGCCCCGTTCGAGCTTTGGCGCGACCTCATGGCGCTCGGCGCCGCGTTGACGATCGAGCGAACCTCCCTTCCTGCATTCGGATGGCTGTGGCGAAACCGCGCGCGCATTCTCCGAAAGCGCCGCGCCACTCAGTCACGCCGCCGCGTGTCCGACCGCCAGCTCGCCCGGTGGTTCCGGTGAAGATCGCCATCCTCGGCACACGCGGGGTGCCGCCGGCGTACGGCGGCTTCGAGACGTTTGCGGCGGAGCTTGGGATGAGGCTCGTGAAGCGCGGGCATGAGGTGACGGTGTATTGCCGGCGGGATTCGGGATTCGCGATTCAAGATTCGTCTCCCTCCCCAGTCTCGAGTCTCGAATCTCGAGTCTCGTGGAACGGCATTCAGCGCATCGAGCTCCCCGCAATTGCGGGCAAGTACTTCGAAACCGTAAGCCACACCTTCCTCTCCGCAATCGATTCTCTCCGCCGCGGCTTCGACGTCATCCTTCTCTGCAACGCGGCGAACGCGTTCACCATCCCGCTGTTGCGCGCGGCCCGTCTTCCCGTCGCGATCAACGTCGACGGCATCGAGCGGCGACGCCGCAAGTGGAACGTTCTTGGACAAACGGTCTATCTGATCGGCGAGGCGTTCTCGGCGTCGTTTGCAGACCGCGTCGTTGCCGATGCCGAGGTGATCGCGGAGTACTACGAGCAGCATTTCGGGGTCGGGCCCGCGGTGATCCCCTATGGCTCCGACTTTCCCGACGAGAACGACAGCGACGTCCTCCAGCGCCTCGGCCTGGAGCGGCGGAACTACATCCTGTACGTCAGCCGATTCGAGCCGGAGAACAACCCGCTGGAGGTCGTGAAGGCCTGCGAGGGCCTCTCTGACGCGCCGCCTCTCGTCATGGTCGGGGATGCCCGCTACGCGATCGATCTCAAGCGCCAGCTGCTCGAGCACCGCAGCGATCGAATCCTCTTCCCGGGAGCCCTCTACGGCCCCGATTACCGGACGCTCCAGCGGCATGCCCTGATCTACATCCAGGCCACCGAGGTCGGGGGGACCCACCCGGCGCTCATCGAGGCCATGCGGGCGGGCGGCTGCGTGCTGGCCCACGACACCCCCGAAAACCGGGAAGTTGGAGGCGATTCAATCCGTTACTTCGAATTCCGGCCTGCCGAGACGCTTTCCCAGAGGGTGCGCGAATTGCTGGCCGATGCGCCGTGCCGGGAGCGGATGCGTGAACGGGCGAAGCTGAGGGCGGGAGCGCGGTACAGCTGGGAGGCGGTTACGGAAGCCTACGAGCATCTTTTTTGGGAACTGGCCGGAATGGCCTAGACGGCCCGAGCCGCAGATCCGTATATCGAAGTGGCAAATTTTGCAGTAAATTCGCGATGACGAGATGCTGAGACAACAGGCAAGACTGATCGCGAGGATCGTCTATCTCGTCGATCTTGCTTTGACTTCCGTGGCGTTCTTCGCCGCGTTTCTGATCCGCGACATGCTTCTGCCGCGGCTCGTGCCGGGTCGTTTCCCCACCGGACTGTTCCCGATCTCCGAATATCTGAAGATCTATCCGTTCGTCCTGGTCATCTGGTCGATTCTGCTCTTCAGTTATCACAGCTATCACAGCCACCGCACGATCCCGCTGCGCAGAGAAGTGCTGACGATCGTCCGCGTGGTCGTCGTCGGGAATCTGCTGCTGGCGACGCTGGCGTACCTGTTGCCGCTCCGTCAGCTCTCCCGAGCCTGGTTCATCCTCTTCGGTGTGCTCTCGGGCGTGTTGCTTCTCGGCGAGAAGATCATGCTTCGTGTCCTGGCGCGCTACGTCCGTTCGAAGGGCCTCAACTACCGCACGGTGCTGATCGTCGGCACGGGGCGGCGCGCGCTCGACGTCGCGCGCATGATCGTCAATCACAAGTACTGGGGCTTCAAGATCCTCGGCTTCGTTTCCGATGGACATCATTTGCCGAACGGGTGGGCACGGTATCGGATCTTCGGAACCGTTCCCGATCTGAAGCGGATTCTCGAGCAGTTCCTCGCCGAGCCCATCGACGAGATCGTGTTCGCCGTCACGCGCAAGAAGCTCGACGAGATGAGGCAGATCTTCCTGATGTGCGAGGAGCTCGGCATCCGCACACGCGTGGCGATGAACTTCTTCCAGAACCGCGTCGCGCGCATCGAGGTCGAGGAGCTCGAAGGCGTCCCGTTCCTCACGTTCACCACCACACCGTCGAATGAGACGCAGCTGGCGGCGAAGCGGCTGCTCGACGTCTGCGTGTCCCTCTTGATTCTCGCGATCGCGATGCCGGTCATTCTCATCGCCGGCCTGGCCATCAAGCTGACGTCACCGGGATCGATCCTGTTCAAGCAGGAGCGCATCGGCCTCAACGGCCGCATCTTCACGCTCTACAAGTTCCGGACGATGATCGAGGACGCGCACGAGCGGCGCGGCGAGGTCACGCATCTCAACGAGATGACCGGACCGGTGTTCAAGGCCAAGGACGATCCGCGCGTCACGAGCGTCGGCCGGTGGCTGCGCAAGTTCTCGTTCGACGAGATTCCGCAGCTCTGGAACGTGCTGAAGGGCGACATGAGCCTGGTCGGTCCGCGTCCGCCGATTCCGGAGGAGGTGGCGTCGTATCACCGCTGGCATCGCCGCCGTCTGTCGATGAAACCCGGCCTGACGTGCCTGTGGCAGGTCAGCGGCCGGAACAACGTCGACTTCGATCGGTGGATGCAGCTCGACCTCGACTACATCGACAACTGGTCGCCCACGCTCGACCTGAAGATTCTCCTGCGGACCATTCCTGCCGTGCTTTCGGGTAAGGGCGCGTCATAAACTTCGGCGCATGCCGAAGCTGGATCCCACCACAACCGATTTTCGCGCCGCCGGCCATCGCCTCATCGACTGGATCGCCGACTATCTCGAGAACATCGATCGCTACGACGTTCTCTCTCGCGTTCAGCCCGGCGACATCGAACGCCAGTTTCCGAACGGGCCGTCGTCGAAGGGCCGCAACTACGACGAGCTGATCGCGGACTTCGAGAAAAAGATCGTTCCCGGCATCACCCACTGGAACCATCCGGCATTCTTCGCCTACTTCTCGATCACCGGATCGCAGTCCGGGATCCTCGGCGAGCTCTTGAGCGCGGCGATCAATGCCAACGGGATGCTGTGGAAGACATCGCCGTCGCTCACGGAGCTCGAGACGGTCGTTCTCCGCTGGCTCCGCGATGCGCTCGGCCTTCCGCGGAACCTCTTCGGCATCATCAACGACACGGCGTCCATCAATTCGTTTCTCGCTCTGGCCGCGGCGCGTGAGCATCTCGGCCTGAACATCCGCCGCGAGGGGATGACCGGACGTAACCTGCCTCCGTTGCGCATCTACTGCTCCGACCAGGCGCACTCCTCGATCGAAAAGGGCGCGCTTGCCCTCGGTTTCGGCGCCAGCGGAGTGGTGAAGATCGAGAGCGATGACGCGTTCCGGATGCGCGTCGACGCACTGGAGGAGGCCATCGCCCGCGATCGAAAGGCGGGAGCGCTGCCCTGCGCGATCTCGGCCACGGTCGGAACGACGTCGACCGCATCGGTCGATCCGGTCCGGCGGCTCGGCGAGATCGCGCGGCGCGAGAAGATGTGGCTGCACGTCGACGCCGCATATGCCGGTTCGGCGGCGATCGAGCCGTCGTTCCGATGGCTGTGGGACGGCATCGAGTATGCCGATTCGATCGTGACGAATCCTCACAAGTGGCTCTTCACGCCGATCGACTGCAGTGTGCTCTACACGACGAAGCCCGACGTCCTGCGCGAGACGTTCTCGCTCGTCCCCGAATATCTGAAGACCACCGACACCGCCGAAGTGAATTACATGGATTACGGCCTGCAGCTCGGGCGCCGGTTCCGGGCGCTGAAACTGTGGATGGTGATCGAGCACTACGGCATCGATCGCCTGCGCGCGGTGATCCGTGATCAGGTCGCGCTCGCGCAGCGCCTCACCGCCGAGCTGGAGAAACGCGATGACGTCGAGCTCCTTGCGCCGCAGATGTTCAGCGTGGTCGCGTTCCGCAAGAAGGGCTCGGATGAGTCCAACGCTGAGTTGCTGGAGCGGATCAACGCCAGCGGCAAGGTCTTCCTGTCCCACACGAAGCTGAAGGGGCGCTACGGAATCAGGGTGGCGATCGGGAATGGCGCGACGGAGTGGAGGCACGTCGCGCAGATATTGGAGTTCCTGTAAGGAGAGACGGGATGTTCATTCGACATTCACCATTCCATGGGCAAGATTGAATCCGCGCACGCGCGATCCGGGATGCCCCCGATCCCGCCCTGGCTCGACGAATTCCTCTCCGACGCCGGCGAGTGGGCGCGCGGGCGGATGTGGATTCCGCGCGCGTTGCTGCTGCTCTACCTCGTCTACGCGGACTTCCGCTTTCTGCGCGATCCGATGAGCAGCACGATGTTCTCGGGCATCACGCTCGGCATTCACGAGCTCGGGCACGTGATCTTCGGCTTTGCCGGCCACTTCATCGGCTCGCTGATGGGGAGCGGCACACAGGTGCTCGTGCCGATTATCGTCGTGGTGATCTTTCTCCGTCAGCCTGATTACTTCGGTTCGGCCGTGGGCGGGTTCTGGCTTTCGTTCAGCCTTTTCGAGCTGGCCAATTACGTCGCCGACGCGCGTGCCATGCAGCTTCCGCTCGTCGGACTGAGCGACGACCCCGAGCACGACTGGCACTATCTGCTGAGCACGCTCGGGATGCTGCCGCTGGACACGACATTGGCCTTCCTGCTTCGCCTCACGGCGACCTTGACCGGCATCGCGTCGCTGGCCTTCGCCGTCTGGCTGCTCATCAGAATGGTCAGGACCCGCCGCGCCGTCGCATAGAATGCCGGGCGTGCAGAGCGTCCGCGCAAGCGCGCGCTACGAGCGCGCCGTCGCCGCCATCGCCGATCTGCTCGCTCGTCTCAGAGTCGACTTCCTGTTTGTGGGAAGCGTGGCGCGGTCGGCCTGGCTGGGAAACCGTGTGGAACGGGGTTCGCTCGACCTGATCGCGCTCGTGGGACCGGAGCAGAAGAACCAGGTGGCCATGATGGCGAGCAACCGGGGATTCCGCGTCGACCGCGACGAGATCGCTCGGAGCGAGGAGCTGGACCTCGTCCCTCTGAACTTCGTCGATCCGGAAGGAGACGTACGCGTCCACGTGCTCGTGGCCAGCAACGCGTTGTATGGACGCATGGTGCCGGCGGGGGTCGCGGCCGAGGTTGGCGGCGCCACGGTCAAGATCGCGTCGGCCGAGGATCTCGCGCTTCTTCTCGCGCTTGCCGAGGACGATGAGTCGCGTCACGCGGTGGAGATGTTGATCCGGATGCCCGAGTTCGACCGCGGCTCATACAACCGGCGGCTCGTCTCGATCGGCCTTCCGCGGATGGTGGTGGCCGAATGATCTGGATCGATCAGCAGGAGATTCTGGATCGGGCGATCGATTCCGTCGTTTCGCAGACGGTGGTCGCCGTCGACACCGAAGCGGATTCGCTGCACTCGTACTTCGACAAGGTCTGCCTGATCCAGGTTTCCGCCGCGTCGGACGATCTCGTGATCGATCCGCTGGCCGGAGTCGACCTGAAGCGATTCGGCGAAGTCCTCGCCGAGTCGTCGATCACCAAAGTCCTGCACGGCGCCGATTACGACCTGCGGATCCTGAATCGCGATTTCGGATTCACGACCTCGAATCTCATCGACACGATGGTCTCCGCCCAGCTTCTCGGCTACGAGGCGTACGGGCTGGGTGCATTGCTGGAGCGCCACTTCGGCGTGACTGTGAACAAGGCGCACCAGCGCGCTGACTGGGCCATGCGTCCGTTGACTCCGGAGATGCTCGAATATGCGACGATGGACACGCGCTATCTCGTCGCCCTCGCCGAGAAGCTGCGCGAGGAGCTGAACGCGCTCGGCCGATGGGAGTGGGCGCAGGAAGAGTTCGCCCGCCTGGAAGCCATCCGCTATCGCGAGGTGCCCGATGACGAAGAGGGCTGGCGGAAGATGAAGAATCTCGGCAACCTCGACCGCCGCGGCCATGGCGTCATCCGCGAGCTCTATCTCTGGCGCGATCACCTTGCCAGAACCGCTGACCGGCCGCCATTCAAGATCATCGGGAATGACGCTTTGTTGGAGATTGCGAAGGAGAAGCCGCAAACGATCGGCGACCTCGGAAAGCTGAAAAGCGTCTCGCAGTACCACCGGTCACGTTACGCCAGGCAGCTCGTCGAGATCGTCAAGCGTGTCGTGGCCATGCCCGAAAGCGAGCTGCCGGAGCGCAACGAGCCGAAGACGTGGATCCGCGACAAGGCTCTTGAGGACCGCATCAACAGACTGAAACGGGTCCGCGACAAAATCGCCGCCGAATTGAAACTCGATCCCGGACTGCTCGCACCGCGGCATGTGTTGACGGCTGTTGCGTCGAGCGGATCGCTGGATGACATTCCGGCGATGAGGAACTGGCAGCGAACCGTCGTCGGTGACTCGTTGATGCAGGCGCTGAAGCGCGATTAGCTACAATCCCCCCGCCATGGAACGCAACTCCGAATTCAAAGTCGTCGTCATCGGCTCCGGCCCGGCCGGCTGCACCGCCGCGCTCTACCTTGCGCGGGCGAATCTCATCCCGCTGGTGCTCGAAGGCATTCAGCCCGGCGGACAGCTCACCATCACCACCGAGGTCGAGAATTACCCCGGGTTTCCGGAAGGGATCCTCGGGCCGAAGCTGATGGACCTGATGCGTCAGCAGGCGGAGCGCTTCGGCGCCGTGTTCCGGATGGAGCAGGTCGAGTCGGTGAACCTCACCAAGCATCCCTTCGAGATCAAGACCGACAGCCGCGTCTATGTGACCGCGTCGGTGATCATCGCCACGGGCGCGTCGGCGATGCAGCTCGGTCTCCCATCCGAGCGCAGCCTGCTGGGATTCGGCGTTTCGTATTGCGCGACATGCGACGGTTTCTTCTTCAAGGGGAAGGACATCGTCGTGGTCGGCGGCGGTGATTCGGCGATGGAGGAGGCGACGTTTCTCACCAAGTTCGCGAACCGCGTGACCATCGTGCATCGCCGCGAAGAGCTGCGCGCGTCGAAGATCATGCAGGAGCGCGCCCGGAGCAATCCGAAGATCGACTTCATCTTCAACTCCACGGTCGAGGAAGTCGTCGGCACGAAAGAAGGCGGCATCACGTCGCTCAAGCTTCGCAATTTGAAGACGAATGCGCTGTCGGAGTTGAGAGCGCAGGGATTGTTCGTCGCCATCGGACATACGCCAAACACCGCGTTTCTCAAGGGGCAGATCGCGCTCGACGAACGCGGCTACATTCAACTGCCGCATCGTCATTCGACGGTCACCAACATCCAGGGCGTCTTCGCCTCCGGCGACTCCGTCGATCACATCTACCGGCAGGCCATCACGGCCGCGGGGAGTGGCTGCGCCGCCGCGCTCGATTGCGAGCGCTGGCTGACGCACGAGCGCATCACCGAACGTTGGGACCTGCCGAAAGGCGCGGAGGAAGAGATTGACCGGTAGCTCCGCTGCCGGAGAAACGATTCTCATCCTCGGGGGCGGGGGCATGGTCGGCTTGCAGGTGGCGCGCGAAGCCGCTCGCGAGCTGCAGCCGTCGCGCATCGTCATCTCCGCGCTGACGCAGCGGGAAGTCGACGCAGCGATCGACGTTCTCTCGAAGGAGACGAAGGGCATCAAGCTCGTCGGCGTCGCCGGCGACATCTTCATCCCGGAGAAACTGCAGGGAAAGAACCGCGCATCGCTGATCGCCAATCGTGACGACTTCGACGCTCTCTTCGCCGAGATCTTCGCCCCGGACCCGGATTACAAGGAGTCGGCGCTCTATCAGCTGATCGATCGTTACAAACCGGAGGTGATCGTCGACTGCATCAATACCGCGACGGCGATCAGTTACCAGGACGTGTTCACGGTGTCGCGGCGGATCAAGATGCTGCTCGACTCGATCGAGTCGCGGCAGGGATCGATCGAGGTCAAGGAGCTGCAGCCGCTGTTCACATCGGTCCGCGAGTTGCTGCTGTCCGAAGGGATCCCGCAGATCACGAGGCACATTCTTTTTCTGCACCGCGCGCTGCAGGAGAGCTCGGTGCGCGTGTACGTGAAAGTGGGGACGACGGGCACGGGCGGAATGGGCATCAACATTCCGTACACGCACAGCGAGGACAAGCCGTCGCCGCAGCTGCTCGCGAAATCGGCGATCGGCTTCGCGCACACGGGCCTGCTGTTTCTTCTGGCCAGGACGCCGGGCCCTTCGGCCGAGAGACACGGCGCGATCATCAAAGAGCTGAAGCCCGGCGCGATGATCGGGTTCAAGCGTCTCGGCGAGACGCACGTCCGCCTGCGCGGAGAGCACGACCGCGCGCTGCTGCTCAATCCGCGGGACGAGCAGATCGGTCGCGCGCTCGAGACTCGGCAGGGCATCGACGGCTACGGAAAGTTCGAAGGGCGCGACGTGCCGTTGAAGATCATCGGTGCCGACACCGGCGAGAACGGCTTCTTCTCGATCGGCGAGTTCCAGGCCATCACCTATCCGAGGCAGATGGAGTACGTGACGCCGGAAGAGGTGGCCCGTACGGCGGTGCTCGAAATCCTCGGCGCGTCGACGGGACGCGACGTGCTGTCCGCGATCGATGGCGCGATCACCGACCCGAGCTATCGCGCCGGCGTGCTGCGCGATCAGGCCATCCGGCAGATGGAGCAGCTCGAACGCGCCGCGACGGATGAAGTGCTTCCGTCGATCGCCGTCGGCCACCTCGGCCCGCCGAAGCTTTCGAAGCTGCTCATCGAAGCCTTTCTGATCCGCGAAGCGGCGGGGACCGACGACATCGACATCATGCTCGATCTGTCGGCCGCGGATCTGCAGCGGCGCGTCGACAGCTACCTCGACGAAAACCCGCGGATCGTCAGTCTCATCGTGACCGTCGGCATTCCGTTGCTGCGCTCGAAGTCGCGCCTGACTCGCGGACCGCGAATCAACATTCCTCCGCCGCCGCCGGACGGCTCGCCCGTGCACATCGACGAGAATTCGATCGAACATTACGCGCGCACCGGCTGGGTCGACCTTCGGGTGGAGAACTTCGAGAAATGGACCGAGCGCCTCATGCGCCTGGCCGGCTCACGGCCCGACATCGTCGCTCAGGGCTCGGCCGCGTTCGACCTGACGAAGTACAGCGGTGATCGCTTTGTCCCCGGCGATGTCGTCGGCTGGCTCCTGACGAACGAGGTCGACGAGCAGGGGATGGTCGGGCATAGACTGTTCTGAACGGAGCCAGGAGGCACGTCATGCCCGAGTTGTCCCGCCGCGAGTTTGCTCAACTCCTCGGTAGCTCTGCGGCGATTGCCGCTCTTCCTCTGAAGGCATCCCCACAGAAGGCCGTCCGTCTCGGCGCGAACGAGAATCCCTACGGACCCTCTCCGGCTGCGCTGCAGGCGATGCGCGACGCGTTTTCCGTCGCCTGCCGCTATCCCGGGGCGGAGGAGAGTGCGCTCGTCGCGGAGATCGCCGGGCTGCACCGGGTTCCCGAGCGCCAGGTCCTTCTCGGCAACGGATCGAGCGACATCATCAGGCTCGCGGTCGCTGCGTTCACCGGCCCGCAGCGTGCGGTGGTGATGGCCGATCCGACGTTCGAGCTCGCCGGACTGCACGCCAGTGCTGCCGGAACGGAGGTCAGGCGCGTGCCGCTCGATGCGTCGTATGCACTCGACGCGGCGAGGATGCTCGAGGCCTCGCGCGGCGCCGGGCTCGTCTACATCTGCAATCCGAACAACCCCACCGCGACGATCACGCCGGACAAGGCGCTGCGCAGTTTCCTCGCCTCACTCCCTACCGACACGGTGGCCCTCGTCGACGAGGCCTACGATCACTACGCGACGAGCAGCGAGTACTCGAGCGTGATCGATCTCGTCGCGAAGCGCCCGAATCTGATCGTCTCGCGAACGTTCTCGAAGATCTACGGCATGGCCGGCCTTCGTTGCGGCTACTGCATCGCGCAGGAGCCGGCCATCTCCCGCCTGTCCGCCCAGCAGAATTTCAACAACATGAACGTGATGGCGCTCGTGGCCGCGCGAGCCTCGTTGCGCGACGGGCAACAGGTCACCGAGAGCCGCCGCCGCAACAGCGACACCAGGGCCTGGTTACGACAGAACGTCGAGCGCCTCGGCTACAGGATGCTGCCGTCTGAGGCGAACTTCGTGATGATCGATACCGGCCGCGACGTGAAGCCGCTGATCACATCCATGCGCGCGAACGGCGTGCGCGTCGGGCGGCTGTTCCCGGCGATGCCGCACCATCTGCGCGTGACCATCGGAACGCCGGACGAGATGCGCCGCTTCGTGGAAGAGCTGGGGCGAATCAGCTAGGCCCGGTCCCTTCTGTACCACACAAGCAAAAGGCCGCCTTGCGGCGGCCGAAGTGGATGAGCGCCTGGGCCTGCTCTAAAAAGCGTTGAGAATGTACTCGAGAGGGTTGACCGGGTTGTTGTTGAGGCGCACCTCGTAATGCAGGTGCGGTCCGGTCGAGCGGCCCGTCGAGCCGACGTAGCCGATGATGTCGCCGCGCTTCACTTTGTCACCTGGATGGGCGGCGAAGCTCTTGAGGTGGCCGTAGCGGGTTGAGTAGCCGTAGCCGTGCGACAGATAGATCACGTTGCCGTAGCCGTTCGCCCACTCGGCCTTGACGACGATACCGTCCGCAGGCGCGCGGACCGCCTGGCCGACCGCCGAGGAGATGTCGACCGCGTTGTGAGTACCGGGCTCGCCGGTGAACGGATCGGAGCGGCCGCCGAAACCATCCGTCAGGATGCCGCGGACGGGCGCGATGGAGGGAGTGCACGAAAGCAGCTGACGCTGGGCGATGAACTTCTGTTCGAGAATCGAGAGGTCGCCCTCGAGACGGCGGGAGCGGAAGCTCATCTTGTCGACGTCGTCGCGGTAGGGACTGCCGCTCACGTCATCGTTCTGCCGGACGCCGCCGACGCCGCCCTGGCTGCCCTCGTCGAGCGTGGAGATCCCGGCGATGATGGCCAGCTTGCGCGTACGGTCTTCGACGGTGCGAAGCTGCGTCCGCAATGATTCGACCGATTTGCTGAACTGTTCGTTCGCGACCTGGAGATCGCGGTTCTCGCTCTGGAGCTTGGAGAGCTCATGCGTTTGCGAAAGCGAGGTGAAGTACTGAACCGAGAAGAACGTCGAAAGGCACAGCGACGAGGTGACGAGGGAAATGATGGAGAAGAGGAGACGGTGAGACACCTTCAACTTTCGGAATTTGGCCCGCGCGTGCGGGACAAAGATGATCGTTGAATACCGCTTGTCCATGGACTCTCCCCTGATTACGAATTGGTGAAACTACGTGGGCCGTGTCGGGTATTGTATGAATGCACCTCGGTGAGTCAACGAAAAACTGCCCGAAAACCCCACAATCTTGGAATGAACCGAATCGAGGCTAATTGCTCGGATTTGAGGCACTTCCGGTCCAAAAATATGGCGTTACGCCATATTAGGGACGGCAATCGGCATACTCTCGTTTGATCACGTAAAATAACAAAACCTGCTGACGGAAAGCGATCGTGATGCAGCTCACGAAAAAAAAGTCCTCGGTCCTCGGATACGCCCACTCGCATCTCAACCGAAGGATCCAGGACCGAGGACCGAGGGAACCTCAGCGCAAGTCGTTGTTCAGGTCATCCTGAGCCGCGAAGAGGGGCGAAGGATCTCGAAATGGCAGGCGTTTTCGCATCCTGAGATCCTTCGTCGCGCTTCGCCGACTCAGGATTACGACTTGTGCAGAGGTTCCCGATGACTCTGTCGTACGATGACGCGCGTGAGAGCTGACTGGCATCAGTACTTCATGGGAATCGCCCACCAGGCCGCGACACGGGCGACGTGTCCGCGCAAGCACGTCGGCGCGGTGATCGTTCGCGACCGCACGGTCCTGTCGACCGGCTACAACGGATCGATTCGAGGCCTGCCGCACTGCGAAGACATCGGCTGCGTCATGGAAGACGGTCACTGCATCACCACAGTTCACGCGGAGGCCAACGCCATCCTGCAGGCCGCGAAGAACGGCGTCTCCGTCGACGGTGGCGAGCTGTACACGACCGCCTCACCGTGCTGGAACTGCTTCAAGCTGATCGCCAACGCCGGCATCCGCCGCATTTATTACGGCGAGTTCTATCGCGACGAGCGCTCGCGCGAGGTGGCCAGGCAGATCGGCATCGAGCTCGTCGATCTGCAGATGCCCACGCTCACCAATGCTGGTCCTCGGAGTTGATTCCTCGCTGCCGATTCTCTCCGTCGCGCTGCTGCGCGACGGAGCCCTGATCGGAGCGGTTGCGCTGGAGGGGAAGGACTCCCGCAACGAAAAGCTCCTCCCCGCGATCGACTGGCTGCTCTCGGAGAGCGGCGTCGATCGTCACGTGATCGATCTCTTTGCCGTGACGCGAGGTCCCGGCTCGTTCACCGGAGTCCGCATCGGCCTCGCAACCGTTCAAGGTCTGGCGATGGCGATGGGACGTCCAGTCTGTGCGATGTCGACACACGAGGCGATTGCAGGGGATTCTTCGGTCACTGTTGTCGACGACGCCGGTCGCGGCGAGTTTTACGTCAGCCGTTTCGGCGAACATCCGGAGGCGCCGCATCTGGAGCGAACCGCCGATCCCGACGCGTTGCGCGTTTCGGAATTTCTGCAGCGCGAGAACGTGGCCGCGGCGTGTGCGCGGCACGCCGCAGCAATCGCCAGTGCCGGCGAGCTTTCCCGCTACGCGGACGCAACGCCGATCTACGTTCGCCTCCCGGAGGCCGAGGTGAAGCTGCAGCAGAGGACTGGTGGCTGAGCTGATGATCCGTGCGGCGGCGCACAACGACCTCGACGCCATCCATGACATCGAGTGCGAATCGTTTCCGTCCCCGTGGCGGCGGGAGTTCTTCGAGAGCGAGCTCTCCGCGCCCGGCCGTTTCTCGCTCGTCGCCACGAGCGAGGGAACGGTGATCGGCTACGTCTTCGCAATGTGGATCTTCGACGAGATGCACGTCAACAAGATCGCCGTGACCGGCGGCGAGCGGCGGAAGGGGATTGCTCAGGCGCTGATGGACCGCTGCTTCGAGTTCGCCCGCGAGCACGGCGTGGAGATGATCTCGCTCGAGGTGCGCGAATCGAATCAGACCGCGCAGGCTTTTTACAAGCAACTGGAGTTCGAGTCGGCGTACGTCCGGCCGAAGTACTACCCCGACAACGAGGCGGCCGTGGTCATGACGCGCCGGATCTAGCTTTTGTGATCCACCGAACGCGATATCTCGGTGCAGGCTGAATGCCTTTGACGATGGCATCGACGATCTCGGAGGCGTTCACCATCCGCTCGGCTTTTCGCGGCTTCGCGGCAATCCTCGCCGCGAGATCGCGCGCTCCCAACCCTTCTGAGCGCATCAGCTCGGCGATCGGATCGGGCGAGACCCATCGCCCCTCGAGATTCACGATCGCCTGAAACGGCGTCGCGGTCCCGGCCACGAGCGAGCCATCCTTCTGCCGCTCGAACCCTTCGACCACCAGCGGCTCGCTCGGGACACGCACCGCCACGGCCGCCGGGAACGGATTGAAGACGAGATCGGCCGTGCGTTCGAGCTCCCTCTGGTTGTCGTCGCCGGCGTCCGAGAGCGCCTCGGCCGCCCTCCGAACCGCGTCGACGTACGGTCGCTCCTTTTCCGACAGCAGCGCCTCTTCGCGTTTGTCGGTGTAGACGCCGAAGAACATCTCCTCCGCGCGGCCGGGATTCGCGTCGAGAAAGTCGTACAGGTCACGCACGGCAGTGAAATAACGTGCGCCGAGGCGTGCGTAGTCTTCGAGCTTGCGCTGGACGGCGTCGCGCTGTCGGTTCGTTGCACGATTACTGGCGCCCGCAAACATCGTCAGCTCCGCCCACCCTTCGCCGCGGATCACCTGCACGGTCACACCGACGTCGAAGAAAAGCCGCTGCAGGTCGGCGGTGTCGACCGTCGCTTCTTCCTCGACCGACGTGACCTTGTGCGCCGACCGGCCGATGATGATCCGCTCGTCCCGCGCGTCGGCCGCGGCGAAGCGGGCGCTCCATTCGTCGCGCTCGGCGAGCACGTCCTCGCCGAGGCGGTTGCCCTCACCAGCGTGGTACGTGTCGATGTGGTTCTTGTCGGAGGCGACTTTCACCCGGACCGTCTCGCCGCTGTCGTCGAACGTCAGCGTCATCTCCTCGCGCGCGAGCGGATCGCAGCTCACAGCGAGCAGGCAAACGATCGCCGCGATCGCGATCCGTTTCATCATTCCTCCCGGATGGCGGTGATGGGATCGAGCCGCGACGCCACGCGCGCCGGATACCACGTCGCCATCACCGAGAGGGCGATGGCGATGACGTTCACGCCGATGATGTCGCTCCAGTCGAGCGCGAACGGCAGATAGCTGACGAAGTAGATATCGCGCGGAAGCGGAATCAATTCGTAACGGTTGGCCGCCCACGCCAGCCCGATCCCGAAGATGTTGCCGAGGATCGTGCCGGTGATGCCGATGAGCAGCCCGACTTGAAGGAACACCAGCAGGATCGTCCGTTCACTGGCGCCGAGAGTGCGCAGAACGCCGACGGCGGGACGTTTCTCGACGATGAGCATCGAGAGCGACGAGATGAGATTCAGCGCGGCCACGAAGATGATGAGCGAGATCGTCGCAAACATGACGATCTTCTCCAGGCGAAGCGCCAGAAAGAGCGGCCGGTTGATCTCCTTCCACGTCTTCACCTGAACGTTCGGGAACTGCGCCGCCAGCGCGCTCTGGATCTCCTCGGCGCGCGCGGCATCGCCGTGCATCTCGATGGAGGTGGGTTCGCCGCTCGTGCCGAAGAACGACGACGCGTCAGCGGCGGGCAACCAGGCGTCGGTACCCGTTTCGGTCGGAACGATGACGCGTCCGATGCGATACCGCCGGGTCACCGGCACGGGTCCGAACGGCGTAAGGCGCATGCGCGGCGCGACGATCGTGATCGCATCGCCCGTGTTCAGGCCGAGCGCAGCGGCGGAATCGCGGCTGACGACGATGGAACCGGATTCGACGGGCTGCGCGGACGAGTGAATGCGCATCGGACGTCCGCGGCGCTCCGTCTCGTTCGCTCCCCAGGCGATGCCGCTGATGATCGGGTGCACTTCGCGGACGCCGAGCCTCTTCGCCGCCGCCACGATCGCATCCCCGCCGGCGATCGTGTTGCTGCCGGCGGGCTCGATCAGCAGTTGCGGACTGGTGGCGATCAATCGCTCCTTGATCTGCCCCTGAAGGCCGGAGAGCAGCGCGATCGAGATCAGGAGCACGAACACGCCGACCGCCAGGCCGAGCATGCTGATGATCGAAAGAAACGCCGTGTGGGCCTGCTTGCGCGCGGACCAGAGATAGCGGCGGGCGATGCGGGATTCGATCATGAGTCCGAGGACGTCACCTTGGCCTCATCAACGGAAACAAGATGACATCCCTGATCGTCGGCGAGTCCGTCAGGATCATCGCCAGACGATCGATGCCCAGACCTTCGCCGCCGGTCGGGGGCATGCCGTACTCGAGTGCGTTGACGTAGTCGTAGTCGGCCTGGTGCGCTTCCTCGTCGCCGCGCGCGCGTTCGGCGACCTGCTGCTCGAAGCGGCGGGCCTGCTCGTCGGGATCGTTCAGCTCGGAGAAGGCGTTCGCCACTTCCATCCCGCCGATGAACAACTCGAAGCGCTCCACGAAACGGGGATCGTCGCGGCGTTGCTTCGAGAGCGGTGAGACCTCCACCGGAAAATCGGTGATGAACGTCGGCTGGATCAGATGCTCCTCGGCGACCGATTCGAAGAGCTCCGCGATCAGCTTGCCGTCGTTCATCGACTCGACCGGCTGAACGGGAGATCCGGCCGGCCCTTCGGTTCCGTCCGCGGTGACCGGCCTGTGATCGCCGAATTTCTTCACCAGTTGGATCAGCGCATGGCGGTCGTCGAGCTGTTCGGTCTTGATGGCGCCCTTCGAGAAGTGAACGATCGCTTCTTTCATCGTGAAGCGCGCGAACGGACGGCTGAACGTGATCCCGTGGCCGCGATACGTGACGCTGTCGCCGCCTGCGACCTCCGCGACCAGTCCGGCGAGCAATTCCTCGGTCTCGCGGATGAGCTCCTCGTAATCGGCATAGGCCTGATAGAACTCGAGCATCGTGAACTCGGGATTCCAGCGGTAGCCGATGCCCTCGTTCCTGAAATTGCGATTGAGCTCGTAGACGCGGGACATGCCTCCGACGATCAGCCGCTTCAGATACAGCTCGGGAGCAATGCGTAGAAAGAGATCGATGTCGAGCGCGTTGTGGTGCGTGATGAACGGCCGCGCCGCGGCGCCGCCGGCGATCGGCTGCATCATCGGCGTCTCGACCTCGATGAATCCGTGATCGTCGAACCATCGCCGGATGTAGCGGATCATCTTCGCCCGCTTCTCGAACGTCTTCTTGACGTCGTCGTTGACGATGAGATCAACGTACCGCTGGCGATAGCGCTGCTCGACATCGGTCAGCCCGTGCCACTTGCCTGGCATCGGGCGGATGGCCTTGACGAGAAAATCGATGTGCGCGGCCTTCACTGACAGTTCGTTGGTCTTCGTGCGGAACACGGTTCCTTCCGCGGAGATCCAGTCGCCGGCGTCGAGATTCTTGTAGAGCTCCCACTCACGCTCGGGCAGCGTGTCCTTGCGGCAGTAGACCTGGATGCGCGCGGTGCGCTCGGAGAGAACGAGAAACGCCGTCTTGCCGAACTCGCGGACCATGAGAATCCGCCCGGCGATCTTCACCTGCGCGTGTTCCGCTTCGAGCTCCGCCGCCGATTTCGGGCCGTGCCTGGCGACGACCTGTTCGATCGTCGTGTCGGTCTCGGCACGCGTCGGGAAAGCCGGAAAGCCGAGGGCCACGATGCGCTCGAGTTTCTCGCGGCGAACGCGAATGAGGTCGGATTCCGGGACTTCGGGCTGCTCTTGTTCGGTCACAGTTTCTTCAGTGCCTGCGCCGCCTGATCGATGACCTCGAAGCTCGTCGAGCACGACATCCTGAGATGCCCTTCGCCCTCCGGACCGAAGACGAGACCGGGCACGGATGCGATGTGCGTTTTCGCCAGCAATGTCTCCATCGCCTTCCAGGAGTCGTTGCCGAGCCGCTCGCGCACGTCGGGAAAGAGGTAGAACGCGCCCGGCGGGTTGAGGCAGCGAAAGCCATTTTCGTTGAACGCCTCGACGAGACGGTCGCGGCGCTTGCGATACTCCTCGCGCAGCGGCGTGAAGTAGTCGGGTGGCGCGGTGATGGCGGCGACTGCGGCGTACTGCGTCGGCGTGGAGATTCCGTTGACGCTGACGAGCACGATTCTGCGCAGAAAGTCCATGAACGTTTCGTCCGCGACGATGTATCCGATCCGCCATCCGGTCATCGCGAAGCTCTTGCTCAGCGTGAACACGGTGATCGTGCGCGCGAACATCTCCGGCAGCGATGCCAGCGAGACATGCTCGCCGTCATAGACCAGATCCTCGTACGCCTCATCCGAGATCACGGTGAGATTGCGATCGATGGCGAAGCGGGCGATCGACTCCAGCGCTTTGCGCGACAGCACGTCACCCGTTGGATTCGCCGGCGTGTTCACGTAGATCGCGCGCGTCTCCGGCGTCGCGCGGGCGCTGAGGATTGCCGTGAGGTCCTCGACTCCGCGGGCGTCGTCCCACGGCACGGGCTGCGGTTTGCCGCCGGCGTAGTTGATGTGATCGCGAATGGGAGCCCAGAGCGGCGAGAACAGCAACACGCCGTCACCGGGATTCACCGCGGACTGGAACGCGCAGAACAATCCGTGCTGGCCGCCGGAGCAGACGATGATCTTTTTCGTGTCCGTCTCGATCCGGTTCTTGCGCGCGAGCTTCGCGCGGATGGCATCGAGAAGGGGCGCGATGCCGGACGACGGTGCGTAGCGCGTGTGATTCGCGTTGACCGCGTCGATCATCGCGCGCTTCACGAAATCAGGCGTGGGCATGAACGGCTCGCCGCCCTGCAGCTCGATGACTTTCTGTCCCGCCGCCTTCATCTCCAGGACGCGGTTGCGAATCTTGACGATGTCGGAGAAGCCGAGAAGCGAGGAACGAGTGGCTGGTTTGATGTCGGTTTTCAGCAAGCCCGCGAAGTATATGGCGTGTCATCCTGAGCGGCGAAGACGGCGAAGGATCCCGACCCGATGAACGAGACGGGGTTCGTCGGGACGGGATTCCTGGCCGTCTGCGCGGCTGCGAATGACGCCACTACGGAAGCTCTGAACAAGTCGTCATCCTGAGTCGGCGAAGCGCGACGAAGGATCTCAGGATGCGAAAATGTCTGCCATTTCGAGATCCTTCGCCCCTCTTCGCGGCTCAGGATGACGTGAACAACGACTTGTTCAGAGCTTCCCTAGGTCGTCGTCTTCGGCAGCGATGGCTGCTTCGACGAATCAGTCGCCGGCGCGGCCGGCGGAACGATCTGCTGCGGCGTTGGCTGCGGAGAGGGAGCTTTTTCCTGCATCGCCGGAGCAACGTAGCCGAGCGGCGTGTCGAGGTATCGTCCTGCCTGACGCGCGTGCTGGATCTCGTAGTTGCGGATCAGTGCCAGCGGCATGAGCTTCGAGTCGAGGACCTGCGGATTCTCGCGGACGTCGAGGATGGCGCTGTTGTGGCGCAGGGCCTTCGCGTAGTAGTCGATCGCCGCGTCGTCGTTTCCGCGCTTCTCCTCGATCAATCCGAGCTGGAACAGGGCCTCGGAATGACCCTTGGCGAGCCGGACCGTGCGATGAAAGGCGCGCTCCGCGCCGGAGTAATCCGCGTGCGACGCCCGGATCAGTCCGAGGTTGTACCAGGCCTGGTAGAAGTTCGAGTCGGCGTTGATGGCGCGCTCGAACTCACGCTCGGCGTCTTTCGGGAAGCCTTTCTGAACGAGCAGCTGCCCGAGCTGATTGTGAAGCGGGGCCGACTGGGGATGTTCGCGCAGCGCGCTGACCGTGTTCCGAATCTGCACATCGAGGCCGCTCCCGGTGTTCAGGAACTGCCCGTAGAACGGATTCTCGTAAGGATTGCTGCTGCGGTTGTGGTGACGGACCAGCGAGCAACCGGCGAGGGCGACGACCGCAGCGGTGAGAAGGATTCGTTTCATCATTGTCCCTGAACTGGTTTTGCCTTCAGCTTCACTTTGCCGTCGACGGTCTCCACGCGGAATGCGACAGCGTTCACGTTGTACCGCGTCCGCACCATCTCGGACTGCTTCTCGACCATGGCGCTGAGCTGTTCGAACGTGACGTTGTTCGCTTTGCCGAGCTTCGAGTTCTCCTTTTCGATCTGCTCGAAGAGCTGGCGGACCGCGTCACCGTTCGTCCCAGCTGCCACTCTTACATACGCATCGGAAGCACCGGACGTTACGCGAGGTCCGGCCGAGGAGGGGGATCGCGGCGGTTCGTCGAGCGGGGCCTCGAGGGCGGCCTGGCGGCGCTTGAATTCGAGCGGACCTTCCTCGCGCTCGCGCATCTTGCGGCCCCACATCTCGCGGTACTGGTTGTAGCGCGACGTGAGCTGGTTGAAGCGGAAGCGCTTGGCGTTGTCGCGCATCTTCTGCTTGTTGAGCTCGTGGATGAACACGTCGACGCCGCGCCGCTCCGTCATCGGAGGCATCTTCTGGATTCCGGCGAAGAACTGGTCGTACTTGTTCTTGACGACCCGGATCATTTCCTCGAGCCTTTCCAGCTCGTCATCCTGTTTCATCGGCGTGAAGGCGCACGGCTACAATACGGCGTGAGGCCTCATGCGTAAAGCGGCAGGGGCGGCGGTTGATTCCGCGGCCGCGAACTTTCGATCGATACCGTCCGTTGAGCGGCTTCTCTCCTCACCTTCTTTCGCGCTGGTGATCGCGGAATTCGGCCGCGAGCGGGTGAAAGAGGCGGTTGTCGCTCATCTCGACGACGTTCGCCGCACCGGCACGAAATTCGAGGAAGGGGAGGCCGTCTCCGCGGTCACGAAGGGCGTGAGCGCCGCCACCTCGTCGACGCTCGGGCGCGTCGTCAACGGCACGGGCGTGATCATCCACACGAATCTCGGCCGCTCGCCGATCCATCCCGAGATCTGGCGCGAAGCCGAGGTCATCGTCACGGGCTATTCGAACCTGGAGTTCGATCTCCAGCGCAGCGAGCGCGGCAAACGCGACGAGCACCTCTCCTCGCTCTGCGCCTCGCTGTTCGGATCCGAGGCGGCGGTGCTGACGAACAACAACGCCGCCGGAACGCTGCTGCTCCTTGCGGCGATCGCCGCGAAGAAGGAAGTCATCGTCTCGCGCGGCGAGCTCGTCGAGATCGGAGGCGGCTTCCGCGTCCCTGAAGTCATCCAGCAGGGCGGCGCCAAGCTTCACGAGGTCGGCACGACCAACCGTACGCGCGTCCGCGACTACACGGCCGCGATGTCGAAGAAGACCGCGGCGATCCTGCGCGTGCATCGTTCGAATTTCGACATCGTCGGCTTCACGGAAACGGCGCCCGTCGAGGATCTCGTCGACGCAGCGCACGCCAAGAAACTGCCGCTTCTGTACGACGAGGGGAGCGGCTGCATCGTCGACCTCGCGAAATACGGTTTCGAGCGCAGCGACACGATCCGCGAGCTGATCGCGAAAGGTGTCGATGCCGTGACCTGCTCGACCGACAAGCTGATCGGCGCCACACAGGGCGGCCTGATCCTCGGCCGCGAGGAGATCGTCGCGAAGTGCCGCCGTCATCCGCTGATGCGAGCGCTGCGCGCCGGGAAGGAGAGTTACGCGGTGATCGGCGCGACACTGCGCGCGTTTGCGACGAACAAATACGAAAGGCTGATTCCCATCTACTGCATGCTCGCCGCGCCGCTCGACGAGTTGCGCGGGCGCGCCAGGGACCTCATCGCCGGAACACGTTGCCGCATCATCGACAGCCGCTCCGTCCTCGGCGGCGGAACGACGCCGGCGCAGACGATTCCGTCCGTCGCCGTCAGCGTTCCCGGAAATGCGACCGAGCTGCACGCGAGGTTCCTGGCGATGGAGACCCCGATCCTCGGCACGATCGAGAACGATGTCTTCCGCCTCGATCTGCGGACGGTGCTGGAGGAGGAGCTGCCGATCGTCCGCGAAGCGCTCGGCTGATCGCCCACCGCACATGTTCGAAGACATCTTTGCCCTGGATCCGAAAACTGCGCGTGTCGAAGAGTTGGCTGGAACGAGTCTGCCGCCGGTCCGGAAACGGCAGCCGGGTATCTATTCCGAGGGCCTGATCGTGCTCGTCGGCCGTTCATTTTCGCGGGCGTGGCTCAAGGACTGGCCCGGCTTGACCGATCGGCTCGAGCCGTTTGCGTACACCGCTCTCGGAGACGTGTTCTGCTGGGATCGACAGAAACACTGCGTGCAATACCTCACCGTGCAGGAGGGGTCTCTCGACGACGTTGCCGATTCCATCGATCACCTGCTCGATGAGGTCCTCGTGAGGCAGGAAGTCATCGATGACTTTCTTTTGCGCCCCTTCGTCGGTGAGATTCGCAGTCTCCATGGGCCCCTGCAATACGGCCAGTGTTACATCAGCATCCCCTGGCAGATGCTCGGCGGCGGAGCTGACCCCAAGCAGTACGACCCCGGCGCGGTCGACGTCTACCTCTCGCTCATCGGCCAGACTCACTTCGGCTGACGATTCGGAACATCGCGAACGGAACCGTTACGGACGCCTATCTCGGTTTCCGGAGCTCAGCCGGCAGCCTCCAACGACCAAGAGGCGCGTTTGAAACGCACGCTAGGGGACCTCTGAACAAGTCGTTGTTCACGTCATCCTGAGCCGCGAAGACGGCGAAGGATCTCGAAATGGCAGGCATTTTCGGATCCTGAGACCGTTCGTCGCCCTTCGCCGACTCAGGATGACGACGTGTTCAGAAGGTCCCCTAGTGTGGTGAGTCAGAGATACGCAGCATTTCGTTGCCCGCAACCCTCCGGGCTGGTGCCGGTTGCGGCCGATCTGCGGCGTCGCTCGTCGTCAACGATGTCACCACATCGCCTCCTCCTCGCTCCTTGCATCTCAGCCA
>DATISF010000071.1:0-40446 GCA_035468985.1 Thermoanaerobaculia bacterium | reverse complement strand
GTCTGCTTCGTTGCCGCTCCTCGACGATGTCCCGCATCGCCAACGTCGCGGCGCCTCGCATCCAGCCCGTCGGCGCCCGCAACGAAATGCTGCGTATCTCTGACTCACCACACTCGGGAAGCTCTGCACAAGCCCTTGTTCACGTCATCCTGAGCCGCGAAGACGGCGAAGGATCTCGAAATGGCAGGCGTTTCGGATCCTGAGATCCTTCGTCGCGCTTCGCCGACTCAGGATGACGACGTGTTCAGAGGTTTCCTAGTGCGCGTGCCGCTGCATGGCCTGCTTCATCGGGCTGTCGACCTTCTGGTAGCCGGCCGGAATCTCCCACGCTGAAGCGGGAACCGGGCCGCTCTTCACGGACGTGACCTCGCTCGTCGTCGTCGACGTGTGGCCCATGATGCTGGTGGTCGATTTGCTTGCGATCGGGAAACCCTTGATCTTCTCGAACTGCTCGCGCATCTGATTGAGGCCCTTCCCCATCGGGCCCATCGCGGCCATCATGCTTCTCATGCTGTCCTGGTAGCTTCGATACCGCTCCCACGACTGGGCGGGAAACTTCAGCTCGGTCGTCACGCACTCTTCCGTGTGGGACATCTGGCCGACTTTGATCGTCCAGTTCTCGCAGTGATATCCGGCGATGGTGCGGCTCGTGCCGGCCTTCTGGACGTCGACCGTCATCATCCCGCCCATCATGCTCTCCATCCTCTTCTGAACGTCGGGCGGAAGATTCTTCATCTTCTCCTGGGCGTCTTTCATCTCCGGGCTGTTCATCTGCTGGTTCATCATCGCCGCCATGTCGTCGAGGTCTTTCTTCGTGACGACGTAGTAGGTCTTCTTCCGGTTGTCGATGACGGTCATGTCGCCGGATTTCAGATCCATGATCACATCGCCCCCCTCCGGCTGCGACATTCGGAGGTGATCGGAGGTGATGTAGTTCGTGGCAGTCTCGGGCTGCCCACCGTTGCGCGTGACCTGTGAGGTGATCGTCAGATCCTGGGCGCCGGCGGAGAGGGCCGTGAAGAGAACGAGGAACGCAATTGCTGCTCGCATCGATTGACTCCTGTCGGAATGAATTGGAGAGAAAACTATACAGTAACGTTCCGTCGGGCTGCACCGTCGAATCCCCTGTGCTCCGCTCGCTCGCCGCGCTCTCGATCGCTTTTGTCGCAGTTTCCGGATCCGCTCAGACCGGCGCCACGGGTCACTGGAACGGCACTTACACGTTCAGCGTCCAGTTGAGCAGCTGTTCCAACAAGACGTTTACGACGAGCGGCAACGCCTCGATGACGCTCTTGCAGACGGGGACGTCGATTTCCGGCCGCCTCGACCTCGAGAACTTTCTCTCCTTCGGCAACTCCTGCACGCCGGCGAACGCGGAGCTGACCACGGCGGTGGTCGGCAGCGTGAACGGATCGGCGATTTCGTGGACGGTGCCGAACGGATCGGCCGGCGATCAGTTCAGCGGAACGATCGACGCGAACACGATCGCCGCGCAGTGGACCGACGCTGCGGGAGCGACGGGCTCGCTGACATTCACGCGAACGGCGGGCGACGGGCCCGGCGCCGATCTGACCGGCGCGTGGAGCGGCAACTACAGCTTCACCGACCGCTGCTCGAACGGAAAGACCCAAACGTACAGCGGGGCCATGACGCTGGCGCTCGCGCAATCAGGCGGGAACGCCGGCGGCGTCATGACCATGCAGGGTGTTCCGCTCTACGATCAGAACTGCTCGAAGATCACCACGCTCGACATGGCCTTGGCCGTCGGCGGGACGCTTTCGGGATCGACGTTCAACGGCGGAGTGTTCGATCCATCGGGCTCGTTCGAGTTTCCGATCCGCGCGACCGTCGCCAACGCATCGATGGACGGCACGGTGACGGGGGCGAGCGCGACGAACACGACAGGCACGTTCAAGCTGACCCAGTCGAGCACCACACCGCCCGCCGCCGACCTCGGCGGGACGTACGAGGGCTCGTACACCGAGACCGACAACGAGTCATTCAAGTGCCTGAACATCGGAAGCCTGACGTACTCGGGTGACGCATCGCTGGCAGTCGCGCAGGCTGGGAGTGCGGCGTCGGGCTGGCTGACCCTTCACGACGCCCTGGACGTGAGCTCGGATGTGTTCGGCAACTGCATCGTCGTCGGCGTCGGCGACCAGGTCCTGCCGGTGTACGGCGCGATCACCGGAAGCACGTTGACGTTGCATCCGCCGATCGGCAACGGCGCCGTGTTCACGTTCACGTTCGGCGGCGACACGGTGAACGGTACGCTGCAGAATTCTCTCGGCGACTTCGCGGTGGTCCAGGTGACGCGAACCGCGAGCGCGTCGCCGACCGTGATCAACAGCTTTGCCGCCTCGCCTGCCGCGGTGGTGCCGGGTCAGCCGGCAACGCTATCGTGGTCAACGTCCAACGCCACGTCCGTCTCGATCGACAACAACGTCGGCGCGCAGCCGGCATCGGGATCGGTCACCGTGTTTCCCACGCAGACGACGGTGTACACGCTGACGGCGAGCGGCGCATCGGGAACAGAGACGGCGCGAGTGACGGTCACCGTTTTCCAGCCGGGGCCGAAGCGGCGCATCGTGCGGCCGTGATGACCATGGAGCGGCGACCGCCTCGGCCGCCGCTCCATGCGATCGCTTACCAGATCCGGACGCGGTCCTCGGGCTTGATGTAATTCGCGTCGCCGTCCTTCACGCCGAACGCGTCGTACCAGGCATCGACGTTGCGGAGCGGCGCGAACGCGCGCACGGTGCCGGGGGAGTGCGGGTTGGTCATCAGCAGCTGACGAAGCGCGTCATCGCGCATCATCGTGCGCCACACCTGGCCCCATCCGAGGAACACGCGCTGCTCGCCGGTGAAGCCGTCGATGACGGGCGAGGGCTGGCCCTTGAGCGAAATCCTGTAGGCGTCGAGCGCCATCAGGATCCCGCCGAGGTCGCCGATGTTCTCGCCCATGGTCAGGCGCCCGATGATGTGGAGGTTCGGGAGGTTCGGGAAGCTGTACGACTCGTACTGCGCGGCGAGCTTCGTGGCCTGGGCCTCGAACTTCTGGGCGTCGTCGGCCGTCCACCAGTCGCGGAGCATGCCCGTGCCGTCCGACTTGCGGCCCTGGTCGTCGAAGCCGTGCGTGATCTCGTGACCGATGACGGCGCCGATGCCGCCGTAGTTCACGGCCGGATCCGCATTCGGATCGAAGAACGGCGGCTGCAGGATCGCGGCCGGGAACACCACCTCGTTCTTGACCGGCGTGTAGTAGGCATTGACGGTCTGCGGGGTCATGCCCCACTCACCCTTGTCGACCTGCTTGCCGATGCGGTTCACCTGGAAGTCCCATTGGAACTTTCCGGCCCGCTCCACGTTGCCGGCCAGATCGCCCTCGACGACCTTCAGCTTCGAGTAGTCGCGCCACTTCGCGGGATAGCCGATCTTGACGCCGAAGTGCGAAAGCTTGTCGAGCGCGCTCTTCTTCGTCTCCGGCGCCATCCACTGCAGGTTCTCGATGCGCGCCTTCATCGCCGTGCGGAGATCGGCGACCAGCTGCTCCATCTTCGCCTTCGACTCCGGCGGGAAGTAGTCGGCGACATACGTGCGGCCGATCGCTTCGCCCATCTCTCCTTCGGCGGCGGCGACGGCACGCTTCCAGCGCGGACGCTGCTCCTGCACGCCGTTGAGGAACTTCGATCGGAATTCCCATTGCATGTCGACGAAGCGCTTGGAAAGAACCGGTGCGGCCTCGTCAGCCACGTGGAACGCTTCCCACGCCTTGAGCGTATCGACCGGCGTGTCGGCGAAAATCTTCGCCATCTTCGGCAGCGCGCTGTCCTGACGGACGACGACGCGGTCGATCTTGTCGATGCCCGATTCCTTGAACGTGATCATCCACGGGAAGCCGGGCGCATTCTTCTCGAGCTCGGCGACCGTCATCGGGTTGTAGGTCTTGTCCCGGTCGCGGCTCTGTGCGCGCGTCCAGTGCGCCTCGGCGATCTTCGTCTCGAGCGCCACGACGTCTGCCGCGCTCTTCTCCGGCTCGTTCCAGCCGGCGAGGCCGAGCATGTCGGCGACGTACTTCTGATAGCGGTCCTTCTGCGGCTTGAAGTTGTCGCGCAGATAGAACTCGCGGTCGGCCAGCCCCAGGCCGGACTGCGAGAGGTACAGCGTGTACTTGTCGGGATTCTTCTGGTCGTCGCCGACATTCGCTCCGAAGAACGAGCTGCCGAAGCCTCCGGCAGAACGGCCCATGATGCGGGCGATGTCTTCGCGCGTTTTCGCCTTCCTGATCGCGTTGAGCTTCGGCTCGATCGGCTTCGCATCGAGCTTGTCCGCGGTCGCCTCATCGAGAAACGTGCGGTAGACCGCCGCGACCTTGGCCTCGTCCGATCCGGGCTTCAGCGTCTTGTCCGCCGCCCACGCGTCGAGAATCGCATGCACCCGCGCCTCGGATAAGTCGGCCAGCACCTGGAACGCGCCATAACTCGTCTTGTCGGCCGGGATCTGCGTCGACGCAGCCCACTTGCCGTTGACGTATTTGAAGAAATCGTCGCCCGGCTTGACGGAGCGATCCATTCCTTCGAGATCGACACCCCACGTGCCGTAGCGCTTGGCGGTGGTCGACGGTGCATCGGCCGCCCACGCGCCGGTAATGAACAGGGAGACCAAGGCAAGAACAGCGAGAGTCCTGGACTTCATCAGCTCAGCTCCTTTTTCGGGATTCGGGATTCGGGGTTCGGGATTCGGGATTCGGGGTTCGGGGTTCGAGATTCGGGATTTGACATCCGAATCTCGGTTCTCGGTTCTCGATTGTCGGTTCTCGATTATCGGTTCTCGATTGTCGGTTCTCGATTGTCGGTTCTCGGCTGTCGGTTCTCGGTTCTCGGTTCTCGGTTCTCAGTTCTCGGTTCTCTGTTCTCTGTTCTCGGTTCTCTGTTCTCGGTTCTCGGTTCTCGGTTCTCGAATCTCGGTCTCCCAATCCTCATTTACCAATCCCAATCCCCAATCCCCAATCCCCAATCCCCAATCCCCAACCCCGAATCCCCAACCCCGAACCCCGAATCCCGAATCCCGAATCCCGAATCCCGAATCCCGAATCCCGAACTCCGAACTCCGAACTCCGAACTCCGAATCCCGAATCCCGAATCCCGAATCCCGAATCCCGACTCCGAACTCCGAGTCATTCACCATTGCGACAGGCGGGCCATGCCGTCGACGAATTTCCGCTTGCCGCCCTGAGACGGGTGCCGAACCTTCTCGTGCGCGATGTTCATGCGCGTCAACGACTTCTCGGCGTGGTTGCCGATGGCGACGATGCGGCGGAAGCCGAACAGGCGGATGAGTGCGCTCAGGAACTGTTGTCCGGCGGCGAGCTCGGCCGCGTCCGGCATGCGGTTCGATCGCGGATTGCCGCGGTGAAACGGATGAAACGGGAACGCGTTCCACAGCATCGGTAGCGGATCGATCCCGCGAATCGTCGCCCACACCATCGTCGCGCTCGCCTCGGTCGACAGTGTTTCGCCGGATGTCGCTTTCCGATAACCGGAGCCGAGGATGTGGCCGGGGGAGGAACGGATGGTGACGCCGTCGAGCATGACGAGTTCGCTCACGAACGGGATTCCGGTGAGCCGCCCGCCGCGGTAGCTCGGTGCTTCGCCGACGAGCAGCGTGTCGGAGCCGATGACCTCGATCTCGCCGAGATAGCGTTTGAGATTGCGGCGGCGGATCGCGTTGCCGCGCGGATCGCCGTCAATCGACGAGTATTGATTGCACGCGCGGTCGGAGACCTGAGTGCGGGCCAGTGCGGCGATGAAGCGGTCGAAACGGCGCGACATCAATGATGCGCTGCGGCGCGCCGCTTCGACGGCGGCGGCAGCTCGTCGATGATCCGATCGATCGTGCCGCTCCCGTAATCGGCCACGTACAGCTCGCCGTTCGAGTCTTCGCCAAACGTGGTGATGGCCATCTTCTTGGCAAGCAGCTGGCGGACGGTCCATCCGTTGCCTTGCTGCATCACCGCCCAGATGCCGCCGTTGCAGTAGTCGCCGTAGATGTAGAGGCCCTGCAGGCGAGGGAAGCGCGCACCGCGATAACGATAGCCGCCCGTGATCGAGCACGAGCCGTCGCTGTGATCGTACTCGGCGATCGGAAGCGTCAGCGTGCCGTTGTTGCAGTTGGTGGACGGCCGGAAGCAGTGTTTTCCTTCCATCAGGTGCCAGCCGTAGTTCTCGCCGCCGATGCTCGTTGCCGGCTGGAAGTCGACTTCCTCCCACGCGCCCTGGCCGACGTCGGCGATCCAGAGATCGCCGGTGAGGCGATCGAAGGAGAACCGCCACGGATTTCGAAGGCCGAACGCCCAGATTTCGTTGTGAAACGGATTCGAGGGTGGGATCGCGTACGGAAACGCGGAGTCGACATCGATGCGCAGCAGCTTCGCCAGCGGCGAGGAGAGATTCTGTCCGTTGTCGAGGGGATCGCCCGCGCCGCCGCCGTCCCCGGTGCCGGCGTAGAGGTAGCCGTCAGGGCCGAACTGCAGCTGGCCGCCGTTGTGGTTTCCAAATTGACGATGATTCATCGTCAGTAATATTCGTGATGAATTGGGATCGGCGCGATTCCGGTCGGAGCTGACGCTGTATCGGGCGATGTTGATGTCGCTGTTTCGATCGAGGTAGTAGACGTAGAAGAACCCGTTCTCGCGATATCGAGGATGGAACGCGACGCTGAGCAGGCCCTGCTCGCCGCAGCAGAACACCAGCGGACGGATGTCGAGGAATGGCGTCGGAAGAACGCGCGTACCGTCCCACACGACGATCTGTCCGCGCTGCAAGGTGAAGAACAGCCGGCTGTCGCCGGCGTTGGTGATCGCGACCGGCATCTCCAGGCCGCTGGCGATCTGCTCGAGCGCAACCTGCTGGGCCGCGGCAGTGGACGCAAGAAGAAAAGCGACGGCGGCCAGTCTCATCGGGTTCCTTGTCAGGCAATCATCGATCCAGAATCCCGACATTGTGAAGGATCAGTGCGAGACGGCGCGCCGCCGCGGAACGTACGGAACCGCGTCGCGAATGCGGAACAGACTGCCTGAGTAATCGAGGACGTAGAGCTCGCCGGCGGCGTCCTCGCCGAACGAGCTGATCCTGAACGGTGCCTGCAGGAGCAGCCGTGAGCTCCACGTTCCGTCCGGGCGAGGGAGCGCACCCCAGATCCGCCCGCTGCAGTAATCGCCGTAGACGTACGTGCCGCGCAGACGGGGAAAGTCACCGCCCCAATAGCGGTATCCGCCGATCACCGCGCAATCGCCGCCGGCGTGGTTGCGCTCGAGGACCGGCTCGGTGATCTGGGACATGTCGCAACTTTCGGCATCGAAGCAGCCGTCACCTTCCGTCTGCGGCCAACCGAAGTTTTCCGCGCCCGCGCTCGCCGCGGACTGCACGTCGATCTCCTCCCACTCCGCTTCGCCGACGTCTGCGATCCAGAGATCGCCGGTCATGCGATCGAACGAGAACCGCCATGGATTGCGCAGTCCGTAGGACCAGATCTCGCCGCGCGCGTTCGCCGCGCCGGCGAATGGATTCGACGGCGGGATCGCGTACGGCGCCGCTGCATCGACGTCGATGCGCAGAATCTTTCCGAGGAGCGAGTCGAGATTCTGGGCGTTTCCGTGCGGGTCGCCCGCCTCATCACCATCTCCGACGCTGATGTACAGATATCCGTCGGGTCCGAACGCGAGCTGGCCGGCGTAGTGCGCGCCCCATGTGTGCTCCACGGTCAAAACGACGGTCGACGAGCGCTCGTCGGCAACGTCGCGATCGTCTGCGCTGACCTTGTACCGGTCGACGACGAGGTTGCCGTCGAAATCCACATAGTCGATGTAGAACAGGCCGTTCTCTTCGAATCGTGGATGAAACGCCAGGCCGAGGAGACCGCGCTCGCCGCAGCAGAGAACTTGCGGCGTGATGTCGAGAAAAGGGCGTTCCAGCAGTCGCGTGCCATCCCAGATGCGAATCTGTCCGTGCTGGGTGAGGATGAATAGGCGTCCGTCACGGGCCTGGCTGATGCCGACCGGTTTGTCGATGCCGCCGGCGAGACGCTGCAGCACGATTTCCTGCCCGATCAATGGCGGGCTCAGAAGGAGCACTGCCACAAGGACGGACTTCATCATTGGGACAAATAACGTCCCGCGGAGGAAATCCGTTTACTCGGCGTTGGTTCAAAATTGAAACGCCAGGCCGCCTGTCAACGGGAGGCTTCGGGCCACGACGAGAAGCAGCTCCTTTAGACATTCTTAATGTCCGCGAGCGCAATCCGCACCGTAGACTCGCGCGCCGGCAATGACTGCGGAGACACCGGAACCAAATCATGAGCGGCACGAGCCGAGCGGACGCCGGCTCGCAGCCCTTTCGTTCCTCGCATTGGGGGTGGTCTACGGGGATATCGGCACCAGCCCCCTGTATGCCGTTCGCGAGTGTTTTTATGGCGCTCACCCGGTCGCTCTGACCCGGATGAACGTTTTCGGCATCCTCTCGCTCATCTTCTGGTCGCTCGTCATCGTGGTCGCTGTGAAGTACCACGTATACGTTCTGCGATTCGACAATCGAGGCGAGGGGGGAATCCTCGCGCTGATGGGACTGGTCGGCCTCGACAAAGCGCGGCGCGCCGCGGTGAAAGGAGCGCTCATCGCCATTGGCGTGTTCGGCGCCGCGCTCCTGTACGGCGACGGGATGATCACGCCGGCGATCTCGGTGCTCAGCGCGGTCGAAGGTCTGGAGATCGCCACGCCGTTCTTCAAAGCGTACGTCATCCCCATCACGATCGTGATCCTCGTGCTGCTGTTCATGTTTCAGCGGCGCGGGACGAGCGGCGTCGGCTCGGTGTTCGGACCGGTCATGCTGGTCTGGTTCATCACGCTGGCCGTGATGGGCATCCGCGGGATCATCTGGGAGCCGTCGGTTCTCTTCGCACTCAATCCGCTCTACGCGGTCCGTTTCTTTCTTGCCAATGGCCTGCATGGCTTCCTGGTTCTGGGCGCTGTGTTTCTCGTCGCGACCGGCGGCGAAGCGCTCTATGCCGATCTCGGCCACTTCGGGGAGCGGCCGATTCAGATCGACTGGTTCTCCGTCGTCGGTCCTTCCCTCGTCCTTCACTACCTCGGCCAGGGGGCGCTGCTGCTCCGCCAGCCGGCCGCGGCGCACAACCCGTTTTACCTGCTTGCGCCGAAATGGGCGCTCTACCCGCTCGTGGTGCTGGCGACGATGGCGACGGTGATCGCCTCGCAGGCCATCATCTCCGGCGTTTTCTCACTGACCCGGCAGGCGATCCAGCTCGGCTATCTGCCGCGCATGGAGATCGTGCACACCTCCAGCGCGGAGATCGGCCAGATCTACATGCCTGCCGTGAACTGGACGCTCATGGTCGCCACCATCGTGCTCGTCCTGGGATTCCGCAGCTCCAGCGCGCTCGCCGGCGCGTATGGAGTGGCGGTGAGTCTGACGATGATCATCACCACGATCCTGGCCTACGTCGTGGCGCGCGATCTCCTCGGTTGGAGCGTTCTCACCGCGGTGGCGGTGACGATCGGATTCCTCATTCCCGACGTCGCCTTCCTCACCGCGAACCTGGCCAAGATCGTGGAAGGCGGCTGGTTTCCGCTCGTCATCGCCGCGGCGGTGTTCACGATGATGACGACCTGGCGATCGGGCCGGCGAATTCTGACCGAACGTCTGCGTGACGGTGCGCTGCCCCCGGACGTCTTCGTGCAATCGCTCCGCAAGCGACCGCCGGTCCGCGTGCCCGGAACCGCGGTGTTCATGCATCGGGGCGGCGACGTCATTCCACCAGCCCTTCTGCATAGCCTCAAGCACTACAAAGCCATGCACGAGAACGTGATCCTCCTCAACATCGTGACTGAGGAGGTCGCGCATCTGTCGGAGAAGGAACGGCTGCAGATCGATGCGCTGGGCGAAGGGATCTTCCGCGTGACGGGACGGTACGGCTACATGGAGGAGGCGGATGTTCCCGCGCTTCTGACTCGAATCGGTCGCAAAGGCCCGAAGGTTCCGCCGATGGACACGACGTACTTCCTTGGCCACGAGACGTTGATCGTGACGAGCCGGCCGAGCGGGATCGCCACGTGGCGAGAGAGGCTGTTCGCCTGGATGATGCGGAACTCGGCCAGCGCGGCGCGCTTTTTCCGCCTGCCGCCAAACAGGGTGGTGGAACTTGGCGCGCAGATCGAGTTCTGATTCCCACGCGCCGTGGTCGCGAGTCTCCGGGCTGGAACGGATCGCGGTGGTGATGCTGGGCCTCTATCTGACGGCGGTCGGAATTCACTCGATCGCTGCGGGCCACATGGTCTATCGAAACTACCTGCGAGGCCCGGTGCTGGCGCCGGTTGCCATCGCCATCGGCGTGGTCCTGCTGGTCGCCGGCCTGTCGATGAGGCGCTGATCACACGTCGACGATCACCAGATCGAATCCGCGACCGGCATCGAGCAGCTTGTGAACGGTGCTTGGTGCGAACCGGCTGACGAAGCCGTGCCGGGTCGGGCGGCCGACGACGAGAATGGTGATGCCCTCCGATTTCACGAAGTCGAGGAGCGTGCCGGCCACGTCCTCCGACTCACGCGTGACCACTGTCGCCCCGAGTGAGATCGCCAGCTGCACGTTTTCGCTGAGGTGGCGGTGCTGCTCGGCCGTGATGTTCTCCGGATGGGTATGGCGCTGCCGCACGTAGACCGCGTACCAGCGCGTGTTCATCCGCCCCGCCAGTCGCGAGCCGCGGAGAACGAGCGATTGCGCGATCCGTGGCTCGAAGGGCACGGCGACCGCGAGCCGCACCTCCGCCCCGCCCTGCACGACGACGGGAGCGCCGGAGTACGTTGCGGTCTGCAGCAGCGCCAGTTCGCGAAGGCGCACCAGAAGCTCGGTTCTGAAGAAATTTTCCAGTGCCCGGCTGGCCTGCTCGGGCGGATAGATTTTTCCCTGGCGCAGGCGGTCCTGCAGCTCGGCCACCGGGAGGTCGACGAGCACCACGGAATCGGCCTCACGAACGATTCGATCGGGAACGCGCTCGCGAATCTCGATGCCGGTCGCGGAGATGACGACGTCCTGCACTCCTTCGAGATGTTGCACGTTGAGCGCGGTCATGACCGAAACGCCGGCGGCCAGGATGTCCTCGACGTCCTGCCAGCGCTTCTCGTTTTTCGAGCCCGGCGCGTTCGTGTGCGGCAGCTCATCAACGATGACGACGTCGGGACGGCGGGCGATGATCGCCTCGACGTCCATCTCCTCGAGCGAGACATCGCGATAGAGAATCTTCCGCCGGGGAATGACTTCCAGATCGCGGATGCGCTCAGCGGTTTCGGCGCGGCCGTGCGTCTCCACCAGTCCGAGGACGATATCGACGCCGGCACGGCGCATCGTGTGTGCGTCATCGAGCATGCGGATCGTCTTGCCCACTCCGGCGGCCATGCCGAGGTAGACCTTCAGGCGTCCGCGTCCGGCGCTGTCGGTTCTGGTGAGACGTAGCAGCTCGTCAGGATCGGGGCGGCTCGGACTTTCGAGTCGCGGCATCGCCTCAGGATACGCCGCGTTCGAGCGCGAGATTGAGCAGGAGCACGTTCACGCGCGGCTCGCCAAACACTCCCAGGAAGCGCCCTTCGGTATGCGCCTCGACGAGCGCCCGAACGCGACGCTCCTCCAGTCCTCGTGCGCGGGCGACACGCGAAACCTGCAGGAGGGCGTTTGCAGGCGAGATGTGCGGATCGAGGCCCGATGCCGAAGTCGTGACGGCATCGGCAGGGATCGGCCAGCTGGAGAAAGTGCGCGCGGCGGTGGCAATTCGTTCTTCGAGTTTCTTCGACGTGGCACCGAGGTTCGATCCGCCCGAATGGGTCGCGTCGTAATCGACGGCGGATGGGCGGCCGTGAAAATACCGCTCGCTCGAAAAGTTCTGTCCGATCAGCTCCGAGCCGATGATACGACCGCTCCGTGTGATCAACGAGCCGTTCGCACGGTGATGGAAGGCGAGCTGCCCGACCGCCCACACGAGCAGCGGATACACACCGCAGGTGATGACGAGCAACGCGATCGTGATCCGAAAGGAGATGATGATGTGCTCTTTCATGCGAGCCTCGCCGCGTGAAGAATCACGTCGATGATTTTGATGCCGATGAACGGAATGATCACCCCACCCACGCCATAAAGCAGAAGATTGCGCCGCAGAATGCGGCCGGCACCGAGCGGACGGTACGCCACGCCTTTCAACGCCAGCGGAATCAGGGCCACGATGATCAGCGCGTTGAAAATGACCGCCGAAAGAATCGCGCTCCGCGGTGTGGACAGGCGCATGATGTTGAGGGCCTGCAGTTCCGGAAACGTGACCAGGAACAGCGCCGGGATGATGGCGAAATACTTGGCGACATCGTTGGCGATCGAGAAGGTCGTCAGCGCGCCGCGGGTCATCAGAAGCTGCTTGCCGATCTCCACGACTTCGATGAGCTTCGTCGGATTGGAATCGAGATCGACCATGTTGCCGGCTTCCTTCGCCGGCTGCGTGCCGGTGTTCATGGCCATCCCCACATCGGCCTGGGCAAGAGCGGGGGCGTCATTGGTTCCGTCGCCGGTCATGGCCACGAGGTTCCCTTTCGACTGTTCCTTCCGGATCAAGGCCAGCTTGTCTTCCGGAGTGGCCTCGGCCAGAAAGTCGTCGACGCCCGCTTCGCGTGCGATGGTTGCCGCGGTGAGCGGGTTGTCGCCGGTGATCATGACGGTGCGGATGCCCATCATGCGCAGGCGGTCGAAACGCTCCTTCATCCCGCCCTTGACCACGTCTTTCAGATAGATCGTGCCGATGATCCGCGCATTGTCCGCGACCACGAGAGGCGTGCCGCCTTCGCCGGCGATTTGCGCCACGTCCTCCTGCACCTGCGAGGGGAATGTCCCGCCTTTGATGCGAATGAATTCCGCGATCGAATCGGCGGCCCCTTTGCGGACCGCACGTCCATTCTCGAAATCGAGGCCGGACATCCGCGTGCGCGCGGTGAACGGGACGAAATGCGCGCCCAGCTCGCGAAGCTCGCGGCCGCGAAGATTGAACTTCTCTTTGACCAGGATGACGATCGATCGGCCTTCGGGAGTCTCGTCGGCGAGGGAAGAGAGCTGCGCGACCTCCGCGAGCTCCCGAAGTTGCACGCCGGGGGCGGGGACGAGCTGCGTGGCCTGCCGATTGCCGAGCGTGATCGTTCCGGTCTTGTCGAGCAGAAGCACGTTGACGTCGCCGGATGCTTCCACGGCCCGGCCGGACATCGCCAGGATGTTGTGCTGAAGCACGCGATCCATGCCGGCGATGCCGATCGCGGACAGGAGCGCGCCGATCGTGGTCGGAATGAGGCAGACCAGCAGCGCGATGAGCACGGTGACGCTCACATCGCTGCCGGAGTACAGCGCGAACGGTTTCAGCGTTGCCGTGGCGAGAAGAAAAACGATCGTCAGCCCGGCCAGAAGGATGTCCAGAGCGACTTCGTTCGGCGTTTTCTGCCGCTCCGCTCCCTCCACCAGGCGGATCATTCGATCGATGAACGTCTGGCCGGCCTCCGAGGTGATCTCGACGACGATGCGATCGGAGAGGACCATCGTGCCGCCCGTGACGGCGGAGCGATCGCCTCCCGCTTCGCGGATGACCGGCGCCGACTCGCCGGTGATCGCCGCTTCGTTCACCGAGGCGATTCCTTCGATGATCGTTCCGTCTCCGGGAATGATCTGATTCGCTTCGACGACGACGAGATCGCCCTTGCGCAGCTCCGATGCCGAAACGATCTCTTCCCGCCGTTCTTTTCCAACGAGACGCCGGGCGGTCGCTTCGGTCTTTGCCTTCCGCAACGCGTCGGCCTGCGCTTTGCCGCGGCCTTCCGCAACCGCTTCCGCAAAGTTCGCGAACAGCACGGTTGCCCACAGCCAGCTGGTGATCTGCACCTGAAACAGCAGATTCGCCGGGCGGACCAGCAGGACCGTGGTGAGCACCGCGCCGGCCTCGACGAGAAACATGACGGGATTCTTCATCATCCGTCGTGGATCGAGCTTGACGAACGAGTCGATGAGTGCGCGGCGCAGGATGGCTCGATCGAACAGTGACAGTTTGCGAGACGACGGGCGGACCGGTGAGGACGGATCGTACATGTCAAAACACCTTCCCGGCGTTCATGAGGAAGTGCTCGACATACGGTCCGAGCGAGAGCACCGGGAAGAACGTCAGCGCGCCGACGATGAGAATCACGGAGATGAGTAGAAACGTGAACAGCGGTCCATCGACCGGGAACGTGCCTGCCGACTCCGCGACCTTCTTCTTTGCTGCCAGCGATCCGGCGATCCCCATCAGCGGGATGATCATGAAGAAGCGGCCGGCGAACATTGCCAGCGCCAGACCGATGTTGTAGAACTTCGTGTTCGCATTCAGTCCGGCGAACGCGCTGCCGTTGTTTCCCGCGGCACTGGAGAACGCGTACGTCATCTCGCTGAGGCCGTGTGGCCCGGCGTTGTTGAGGCTGGACGTTCCGGCAGCCGTAGCCGCGGCTGCTGCCGTGCCGACGAGAATGCAGAAGGCCAGCACCAGCACGGCCAGCATGGCCAGCTTCACGTCGTGCGCCTCGATCTTCTTGCCGAGGTACTCGGGGGTGCGGCCGACCATGAGGCCGGCGATGAAGACCGCCAGCACGATGAACAGGATCATCCCGTACATGCCGGCGCCGACGCCGCCGAAGATGATCTCGCCGAGCATGATGTTGAGCAGCGGGATCGAGCCGCCGATCGGCGTGAACGAGTCGTGCCACGAGTTCACCGCGCCGCACGAAGCGTCAGTGGAGACCGTCGCAAACAGGGCCGAGTCGCCGATGCCGAACCGGACTTCCTTCCCTTCCATGTTGCCGTCGGCGGCCACGACGCCGAGTCGGTGGTGCATCGGGTTGCCGCGCTGTTCGGCCCATGTGGTGATGAATGCGCCGGCCAGAAAAAGAATCGACATGGCCCAGAACACCGCCCAGCCGTGACGAACCTTGCCGGTCATCGAGCCGAGCGTGTAACAGAGGCCCGCGCCGATGCTGAAGATGAGAAACATTTCCAGCAGGTTCGTGAACGGAGTGGGATTCTCGTAAGGATGCGCCGAGTTCGCGTTGAAGAATCCGCCGCCGTTGGTGCCGAGCTCCTTGATCGCTTCCTGCGAGGCGATCGGTCCCTGCGGAATCTTCTGGATCTTTCCTTCGATCGTCGCCGCCGCGACCGTAGGGTGGAAATTCTGCACGACGCCCTGCGAGGTCAGGACGATCGCAGCGAGGAGGGCGATCGGGAGAAGGATCCACAGCGTGCAGCGGGTGAGGTCGACCCAGAAGTTGCCGATGGTTTTGGAGGTGCCGCGCGCGATGCCGCGGATCAGCGCAATGGCCAGGGCGATGCCGGTCGCCGCCGATACGAAGTTGTGGAACGTCAGCCCCACCATCTGCGTGAGGTGCGACATCGTCGCCTCGCCGGAATAGGCCTGCCAGTTCGTGTTCGTCGTGAACGAGACGGCGGTGTTCCAGGCCAGATCCGGCGCGACCGGCCCCATCTTGTCGGGATTCAGCGGCAGGACATGCTGAAGGCGCTGAATGGCGTACGTAAGGAGCAGGCCTACGGCGTTGAAGGCCAGCATCGCGGTCGTGTACTGCATCCAGTCGTGCTCGCGGCTGTGGTCGACACCGCCGATGCGGTACACCGCGTGCTCGACGGGCCGCAGCAGCGGATCGAGAAACGTCTTTTCTCCCGAAAACACCCGGCGCATGAACACGCCCAGGGGCTTCGTCACGGCCAGGATCAGGAGGAAATAGACCGCGATCTTGAGGACCTCCACGGTCGTCATCAGAGTTTCTCCGCACGGATCAGCGCGTAGAGCAAATAGATGAGCGCGAAGATCGTGAGCAGCAGAGCGGCGAGAGTCTCGAAGTTCATCGCTCGCTCCTCAGATCTTGTCGCACGCGCGGGTGTACCAGACCGACGCGGCGAAGAGGACGGCCGTCAGAACGATGAAAATGAGGTCCCACATGAATGCCTCCTAGAACGTCGCCACGGCGCCGATGACGATCAGGGTCTCGGTCTGCGACGATGAATCGCTTTTCGTGTTGAAGACGGGAGCCGTTGAGCGATCGCGCCGTCCTTCGATCTTCAGGATGAGGTTCTCGACGGGGCGCAGCTCGTATGTCAGCGTTCCTTCGGTCAGTTTCTGTGGTGTGCCGCTGATTCCGTTCTCGGGATCGCGGAACCGCTCGACGCGAACGGCGAGCGCACGACGGGTGTCGAGCACGAACCGTCCCCAGCCGCCCACGCCCAGCCAGTTTGCCGACTTCGATCCGGGAAGTGCCTGGTGTCCGCGGTCGATCGACGCGCCGAAGCGGAGAGCTTTCGTGGCATTCCAGGTTGCGATCAGATCGCCGAAGTGCCGCCAGTGCCTGTCGTCGTGCGGAAGCTCGGGTCCGTCGAACGTATTGAACGACGCGCCGAGACGATCGGAAGTGAACGCGATCTTTCCGCCGATCGCCTTCGCATCGTTGTTCTCGCCGATGATCTGCCAGCCGTTGAGAACGTGAACCTCGCCCGACCAGCGGTCGCTGAACTTGTACCCGGCGTGAATGCCGGCCTGGTAATAGGGCGAGAATTCGCCCAACCAGCCGCGAGTGTAGTTCCAGTTGTCCTTGGAAAAGAAGCCTTCGAAACCGATGTGCGACGGGAAGATTCCACCTTCGAATGTGAGACTCTCGCTTGCCTTGTAGATGATCGAAGCCTGGTAGATGGATCGAAAGACGTCGCGGCCATTCTGCGGCTCACTCGAATGAACGACATCGGTTCCCGTCCCGGCGACGACCGATAGATGGAAGCCGATCGGCTTTGCATCGCGGACGATCTCGATCGCGGCGAGGTTGAGGTCGAACGCGTTCGCGCGCTTCGCTGTCGTTCCCGTGCCGCTGACGAAGTTGTCGTGCGAGCTCGGACGATTGGAGTTCCACGCGTAGCAGGTGTCGAGGAATCCATGCAGCGAGACGCGCGGCTCGTCTGCTTGAACCGGCACCGCGATGAGGAGGAGCAGAAACAGCAGGTGTTTATGCATGCCCGCCAGACCGCGCAAAGACAGCGGGCGCCGCGGTCCAGACGACGAGCAGTACGTCGCGGGAGTACGGGGTGGAGGGCGAACCGAGGAGGCCGAACCAGGCGTGGCCGGTCGACGAGCTCACGGCGACCTCGGCGATGATGGCGAGAAGCAGCCAGGTCACACCGATGATCAGGGCGTGATCGATGGTGCAATCCGGTAACAGCCGTATGCATGCGAACGCCGCCACCACGATCGAGCAGCTCTTGAGGATGACCGCGAGGTGCGGGGACGCCGGATCGAACGTGGAGTGCACCATCAGGACGGCCACCGCGGCGAGAGTCCAGCACAGCACGGCCAGCCCGGCCCTGGCCGCGAAGCGAACCGGCGAGCGTGAAGTAATTGCATGAGCCATGGCGGTCATCGCGACCCTTCTGACTCACTGCAACAGCAATCAGCTGTGCCGGTTACGAGGAAGTGCCAAGGCTGCCGTTTGCAGAAGGCAAATGCTGCATTAAGAGTTCATAAACCTACAGCGGCTCGGCAATGAAGCGGTATCCGACCCACGGCTCCGTGATGATGTAACGCGGATCGGAGGGGTCAGGCTCGATCTTCCTGCGCAATGAGCTCATATGCACGCGCACGGTGTCGGCCGTGGTGCTCGGCGCGTCGCGCCAGACGCGGGCGATGATCTGATCGATGAACATCGGCTTGCCGGCATTCGTGGCCAGCAGCTCGAGCAGGGCGAACTCCGTCGGCGTGAGCCTCACCTCATGGCCGTCCTGAACGACCCGGCGGCGCTCCAGATCGAGGGTCAGACCGGGAAAGTTCAAAACCGTCGAAGGCGGCGAAGTCGTCCTCCGCAGTTGCGCGCGGATCCGCGCCAGGAGCTCGGGCATGGAAAACGGTTTCGTCACGAAATCATCGGCGCCGAGATCGAGGGCCCGAATCTTGTCGGGATCCGCGCCGCGCACCGAAACGACGATGATCGGCACGCGGGATACCGCGCGGATCGCGGAGATGAGCTCGAAGCCGTCGGATCTCGGCATGGCCAGGTCCGTGAGCACGAGATCAGGCGCGCGTGAACTGAACACGTCCAGCCCTTCGCGGGCGTCAGCGGCCGCGATGCTGCTGTACCCGGCAGCCCGGAGCTCCTTCGATAGTGAATCGCGAATGGCGGGATCGTCGTCCACGACGAGAATGACGCTCGACAGCGTCATACCCGTTCCTCGACCGGAAGGAGCGCGGCCGGAAAGTCGATGCGGGCAACCGTCCCGCCGCCTGTGCGCGGAGCGAGACCGATCGTGCCGCCGTTCGCGGTGGCGAGACTTCGAGCGATCTCCAGTCCAAGGCCGCGCTGCGCGATATCGCTTGATTGGCTGGCCACGTTACCGTCGAGATCGATCACTCCCGACGGAACTCCCGGACCGCGATCGAGCACTTCGATGCGGAGCTTGTTCGCGTCGATCGGGTGTCTGCGCGCGACGAGCTCGATCGTCGCCCCGGGGGGCGACACTCGATGAGCGTTCTCCACGAGATTGACGAGGATCTCCAGCGCCAGCGACGGGTCGACGTTGGCATCGGGACAATCGGGATCGACGTGCACGGTCACCGTCCGCGCCGCGAACACCAGCGGCAGATTCTCGCGCACGGCCCGGAACAGATCCGCGGGCGGAGTCGGTTCGCGATGCGGTTTCGCTTTTCCGGATTCGAGGCGCGCCATCGACAGCAGGTTGTCGATCCGGCGGCGGAGGCGCGAAGTCTCCTCCACGATCGCGCCAACGTCGTCGCGGAGATCGTCGTCGTGGGCCGCCCGCCGGCGAAGCGACTCCGTACGGATGGTGATGGCGGTGATGGGAGTGGTGAGATCGTGGGAAATGGCGCGAAGGAGCGAGGTCTTCAGCGCTTCGCTCTCGCGGAGGGCCTGCATGTGCGCGTTCTCCTCGATGAAGCGCTCACGCTCTACCGCCAGGCCCACCAGCCGCGCCGCCGATTCCAGCGCATGCATCGATGCCTCGGTTCCGCGGGCCACGAGAGCGCCGGTGGGCTTGCCGCCGACCTCCAGCGGGAGATACACATCCCGGCCGAGCGGTGAGGGCATCTCCACGGGTTCCTTGTGACGGCCGACGCCGGCGAGCAGGTCCTCGATTTCTTCCGGCCTCTCGCCACTCCAGCAGATCACCTTCTGTCGATACGGGCTGCCGTCAAACAGGACGAGCCCGCCTTCGCGTGCCCCGAGGAGCTGCAGCGCCCGGCCCGCTGCTTCGCCTAGAGCGCCGACACGATTCGTCGCCGTGAACAGATCGATGCTCAGCCCATAGAGCGTCTCGAGCTCGTGGCGGCGCTGCTCCGCTTTCTCAGCCTGGATGCGGGCCGCGACCACAAGCCGGCTCACGGTCACCGACGCAACGAGGAATGCGGCCAGTGCAGCCCAGTTTGCCGGCTCGGCAATCGTCAGCGTGTAGAGCGGAGGGAAAAAGAAGAAGTTGTAGCAGAGCGTGGCCAGGATCGAGATGACCGTCCCGAGAAGCAGCCCCCCCGACACGGATGCGAGCAGAACGACGATGAGATACACGAAGCCGACGGTGCTCGGGTTCATCCGGGCCACGCTCCCGAGGGCGGTCACCGCCGCAACCACAGCAATGGCGGTCATCCACGTGAGGACGCGTCGAATCGTCACTCTCATTGCCGTGCCAGTGAAGCACAGATCGATCACCTGGCGAAGTGCTAAGGAACCTCTGCGCAAGGAACCTCTGCGCAAGGTGTTGTTCACGTCATCCTGAGCCGCGAAGAGGGGCGAAGGATCTCGAAATGGCAGGCGTTTTCGCATCCTGAGATCCTTCGTCGCGCTTCGCCGACTCAGGATGACGACTTGTGCAGAGCTTCCCTAAAGGACGCCTAAAGCCTCATGAATGAGACGCGTCATGGCAGCAGAACCAGCTTTCCTCTGACGTGCTGTCCGCGCTCGAATCGGGCCAGCACTTCCGCGGCCTGTTCGAGTGGATACGTGTGGATCTCAGGCACGGCGACCTCACCGTTGGCGACCGCCTCTGTGACGCGGCGCATCAGTTCGGCGGTGGGCTGGTTCTTGATGTTGATGGCGCGAATGTCGCGCTTGGCGAGCGTGTCGACGTCCGCGACATAGCGCGTCGACACGACCGCGCCTCCCTTGCGCACGCGGCCGCTCAGCGCAACGAGCGCCGGCGCGCCGCTGGCGAAATCGAGAAGGGCATCGAGGTCCTGCGGGAACATCGCATCATCGCGCGTGTAATCGACGGTCTCGTTCGCGCCGAGCGTTTTCACGTACGCGGCGTCTTCCTCGCGCGCGGTGGCGATGACGTAGCCGCCGCGGCGGCGCGCGAACTGAACCGCGAAACTCCCGACGCCCCCGGCCGCACCGACGATCAGCACGCGCGATCCGCCAGCGATTCCCGCCGCCTCGACGCTCGTAAGCGCGGTCATCCCCGCGGATGGAAGCGCGGCCGCTTCCGCGAACCCGATGCTTTCGGGAATCGGAGAAACGGTTTCGTTTTCTGCGACCAGAACGTAGTCGGCAAAGGTGCCGACCGCCCTCCCGCACACTCGGTCGCCTTCCGCGTACCGGTTCGCGGCATCGCCGGCGCGATCGACCACGCCCGCGAAGTCGAGACCGAGGGTCAGGGGAAACGTCACGGGGAACGGCGTGAAGAGTCCGCGGGCGATGAGCGAGTCGATGGGGTTGACGCCGGCCGCGTGCACGCGCACCAGGATGCGTCCGGCTGGAACGTCGGCGGGCACATCGATCTGACGAACGTCCGGCATCTGGCCGAACGCGTCGATGGTAACGGCCCTCATATCCATTAAGTTTAGTACTTTCAGTAATTAAGAACACCTATTCCGGGCATTGATCACGCGCTTTTTTCCGCCCACGGAAAGCACGTTTGCCGCCACCCATCATCACCGCCGTCGCAGACACCACGGATCGGTGCGGCGGCCGGCGACGCGGTCCAGCGGTCAGAAATCACGAGCAATCGGGGCGGCGAAATGAATTGACGTTGATCGGCGCGCTTCGGTACGCTCGCCTCCGGTGGCGAGCGCCGAACGCGTCGCACAACTCATGGATAGCTTCCGCCGCATCGTGCAGAGCTTACGCAGCTCGCACCGGGCGGCGGGGCATCTGAATCTCACCGGCGCGCAGCTGTTCGTGATTCACGCGCTGCACGATGCCGGCAGACCTCTCAGTGTCAGCGAGCTGGCCGCGAGAACGCGCACCGATCCGAGCACGGTCTCCGTCGTCGTCGGACGGCTCGTACGCAAGGGCCTCGTTCAGAGCGTCCGTTCCACGAAGGACAACCGGCGCGCCGAGTTGTCGCTCACGAAAAAGGGCGAGATGCTGCAGCGAAAAGCGCCGGCGACGGTCGCCCAGGAGAAGCTGCTTCAAGCGCTCGAGGAGTTGAACGAACGCGATGCCGCGGTGCTCGAACGGCTTCTCATCGGGATCGTCGATGTGATGGGCGAGGCGGACACCCCGGCGTCGATGTTGTTCGACACCCAGCCGGGTCTGGAGCTGCCGCGGAAACGGCGATGATCACAGAGCCGCCGCGGTTCGCGCCTGCGATCACCGCCGCGGTCGTCGTATTCGTTTTCGCCACCATGCTCGTCCTCGAGCATTTTCGTCCGCTGCGCACGACCGTCGAGCCAAAGTTTCGCCGGAACATTCGGAACCTTGGAGTGGGAGCGATTGCCTTTGCGCTGGCGACGATCATTCAGCTGCCCGTGCTCATCCCGCTGTCGCGATGGGTGGCGGCAAGAAAGATCGGACTCCTTCATCTCGCCGAGTGGCCATGCGCTGTGCACGTGATCGCCGCGGTCGCGCTGCTCGACTACACGCTCTGGATCTGGCACTGGGCCAATCACAGTGTTCCGTTTCTCTGGCGATTCCATCTCGTCCATCACATCGACCGTGACCTCGACAGCTCCACCGCCTTTCGCTTTCATTTCGGCGAGCACGTCTTGTCGCTGCTCTACCGCTCCGCGCAGATCGTCGTCATCGGTACGTCGCCGCTCTCCGTCTGGGTGTGGCAACTGATGCTGTTTGCCTCGATCCTCTTTCACCATGCCAATGTCGCGCTCCCCGTGAATGTGGAGCGCGCCCTCGTCCGGATCATCGTCACTCCCCGCATGCACGGCATTCATCATTCGGACTACCGGAATGAGACGAACAGCAACTGGTCGAGCTTGTTCTCGTTCTGGGATTACCTGCACCGGACGATTCTTCTGTCGGTACCGCAGCGCGATGTGGTGATCGGCGTGCCGGCGTTCCCCGACGAGCGGCAGGTGAGGTTAGGAAAGATTCTCGTGCTGCCGTTCCGCCGGAGAGGGAGCGATTGGCAGGGCGCTGACGGCGCGATCCGCGTCCGGCCGCACCATGAACCGTTCGCGGCGCTGGCGCCCTGATCAGATCAGATTCTTCTGAAACGCGAACGCGACGGCCTCGGCCTTCGAATGGACTTCCAGCTTCTCCAGAATGTTCTGGATGTGACTCCGCGCCGTGAGCTGCGAGATGTGCAGCCGCTCCGCGATCTCCGGCGTCGTGCGTCCGGCGGCGATCATCGCCAGGACTTCGACCTCGCGGGGGGTCAGCTTCTGAGCGCGTACGTCGTCTGACTCGCGTGCGGCGACGAGGCGTGGTCGCGGCGGCGTATCGCGATCGCTTGCGGGGCGTTCTTCCTCGGGACCCTCAGGCCGCAGCAGATGCAGAAGAAAGTAATCGTCCGCTGTGCCGGTCCGCAGCTGCAGCAGGCTGACGCTGGCGGACAGGTTGTTTCGATCCTTGCCGCGGAACGTGAGGGCGAAGTTGCGAACGATCTGACCTCGATTGGCCATTCGCATCACCGGACAGTTCTCCGAGCAATATCGATTGCCGTAGTGATCGCAACCGGACAGAAGTTCGTCGCAGTCGGCGCCGAACGCTTCGTCTTCCGTGAAGCCGAGAAGTCGGCGCGCCGCATCGTTCCAGAAGACGATTCGGTTCCGGCGGTCGGTGACGAAGACCGCGTCGGGAGAAAGCTCGAGCGCTCGAAACAGCGGCACCAACTCCTCGTGGTGAAAGGGCAAGGCTCGCATGGCGGGTCGATCCATTCTCAGGTGTAAGCCCTGCCGACCTAGCGCCTGAACGAACGGATATAGAGTACGACAGCGTTGATGTGCCTGTCATCCAGGGTGTGCCCCCACGGAGGCATGAGGCTCGTCAAACCGACGCCTGAGCCGCCGCGGCGGACGGCATCGGCGAGATCGAGGTTGGTCTTGCTCTTCTGGAACTTCGGATCGGCGAGATCGCGCGGATGCGGGTCGAGATTGAAGGAATTGAACCCGTCGCCGGCGCCTGTATCGCCGTGACAGCCGGCGCAGTACCTCTGATAAACGTCCTTGCCGAGCTGCAGCTCGTACGCGCTCGGACGGGGAGGGGCGACGGCACGCGCGACATGCGCGGGACGTCCGCAGGCGATCACCAGGAAACAGGCCACGACCAGCAACGCGCGCATCGTTCTCATCGCGCTGCCACCTTCTTCGCCGGAGCGGAGGCGGAAAGCGTCTCCAGGTACGCGGTCAGCCGCAGAGCATCGGTGTCGGACAGCCCGTAGTTCGGGCAGCGAACGTCGGCGCGCCAACGCTGCGGATTCAGCAGATACCGGAACACCCATCCCGGTTTCAGCCGCGCGCGCGTGTCGCTCAATGGCGGGCCGTAATAGCCGCCGTTGTTTCCGATGATGTGGCAGGCGCGGCAGCCCAGTGTCGTGTAGAGGCGTTCGCCCTCCGCGGCATCGCGATCCGAGTCAGGACGTCCGGCGAAAGGATCCTCGGGAATGTTGGGGTCGACGTACAGCATCTCGATGGCGTCGGCGAGCCGGCGCGCATCTTCGGTGCTCATGTGCAGGATCGGCATTCGCTCGGGAAGGATCGGCCGGATCGAGTACGGAACCGTGAGGTACTTCGCCAGCCAGTCTCGATTGACCTTGCTTCCTTCGAAGGTCAGCGGCGCGGTGGAGATGTCGCCGCCGCGACTTCCGATCTCATGACAGGAGAGGCATCGATAGCGTGAGATCGTCGTGCCGATCGGTCCCGCCGGAACGATGCCGGCCTGCAGCGCGGGCGTCATTCGATATGGCTCGGGGACGGCAGCGGCGTTCATGGAGATGAGCGCGGTGACTACCGCGCGGCGCTGCGCGGCATCGAATGCGAAGGTCGGCATCTTCAATCCGTTGGCGAACGAGCGGGGCGCGGTGACTTTCGCGGCCAGCCACGCCGCCAGCGTGCGCGGCAGATCGGTGCGCCGGCCGAAATCGAGCGACGTTGCCTTGCGGTCGCCGATGCCGTAGAGGTCGGGACCGAAACGCTCGCCTTCTTTCACCCCGCCGTGGCAGGCGAAGCAGCCGTCGGTCTTGAAGAGTTTCTCCCCGCGCTCGGCCAGTCTCTGCTTCACGCGAACGGGCTCGAGGATGTTCGCCGGCGCGTCGAAGTCCTTCAGTTCATCTTCGAAATAAGCGACGAGGTCACGAACGTCCGCGTCGGAGAAGTTGTACTGCGGCATGCGCGTCTGCGCGTTGAACGCGTGCGGATCGCGGAGGAACGCCAGGAGCCAGGGGCGCGACGCGCGCGAAGCGATCTTGCCCAGCTCCGGAGCCGATCCGTTTCCCTTGCTATCAACCGTGTGGCAGGAGATGCAGCGCGCTTCGGCGAACAGCGTCTTGCCGTGCGCGGCGTTGCCGGCTGGCTCCGAAGCGGCGTTCTCGATGGCCCGCCGCAACTCCGGCGGGACGGGACGCGAAGCGAGGTAGTGCGACAGCGCTTCGATGTCTTCCGCTGCCAGCCGGAAATTCGGCATGCTCGTGTTCGCGTCCATCGCCTTCGGATCGGAGAGCCAGCGGCGCAGCCACTCCCCCCCGGTTTTCATGGAGATCGTCTCGAGCGGTGGTGCATCGGAGCGGAAATCCTCGTGTCCGCGTGCGGCGTGACACGCGTAGCACCCCGATTTCGCCATCAGCGCGCGGCCGAGAGAAAGCGTGGGCGCGTCGGGGACGGCGTCGGCAGTGTGGCAACGACCGCATCCGGCTTCGATGGAGTCGGTGGGCAGGATCGGTGAGGTCGCATCGGCGCTCGTGCCGTGAGCATCGGCCTGGTCAGTGGCCAGTCCTTCCCCGCTGTGACACGACGTGCATCCGAACCGCTGGAAGTCGCGAGGCGTGTGATGCGTCGGCGGATGCTCCCGGAACGGCTGTGGCGCCTCGGCCATCACCGGATCGCCCACGCCGAGGTGACAGGTCGTGCAGCGATCGACGCGATCTTCAAAATCAGGAATCCAGATCTGCTGGATCGCGATGGGCCTGGCCGCATACGCCACTGCCGCGCGCGAGCTCGGCGCGCGCGAGACTCCGATCCGGGTGAACTCGCGCTGCAACGCGCGATAGGGCCGCAAGGCGTTCTTCACCGGCGTGAAGCCGAGCACCGCCAGAAAGGCCAGGCTGGAAAGCGCGAAGAGGCGTCGCAGCGGCACGTTGTTCTCCAATCAGCTCCGGACGATGTCGTTCCAGGGCCAGACCCACGACCATCCCGGCCCGCGGAAGAACGTGCCAATGACGGTCAGGACGACGGCGATGATCACGAACCAGGTCATGAGCCACTCAGGCAGCGTGATGCTCCACAGCCATCGCCATCCGGTGCGCGCGACGACGATTGCGGCGCCGATGAGGACGGTCGGGACGACGATCGGCCAGCAACGAAAGACGGCGAACAACGCCGTGACTCCGATCAAGGCCGCGGCGATGGCGATCGTCTTCAAACGCGACGCTCCTGCCCAGAGCGGCTCGGCTTCGAGATTGATGCGCGCGTACGGGATCACGACCAGGGCGATCACGACGAGCGTCGGAAGCAGGACTCCCGCGACGACCGGCGGGAAGTAGTGCAGCAGCTCCTGCAGGCCGAGGAAGTACCACGGCGCCTTGGCGGGATTCGGCGTCTCCACGGGGTTGGCGATGCTCTCCAGCGGAGCATCGAAGAGGATCGCCGCAATCGACAGTGCGGTCACGACGATCTGGAAGAGGATCACTTCGCGGATGATCAGGTGCGGAAAGGTCGCGACGTAGCGCTCCTCGGTCTCCCGGACCTCCGGCCGCCGGTCGGGACGCACCAGCGCAACGCGCCACGGCACGGCAACGGGATCATTGCTTTCGATGATCTGGATCGGTGTGCTCACGAGACCCTCCCGTCCTCAGGCGGACCTTGCACGCCGCCGTCTTTCCTCACGCGCCAGATGTGCACCGACACGAGCAGCAGCAACGCCACCGGGAGCACGACGCAGTGCAGGACATAGAAGCGGAGCAGCGCATTCTCCGAGACGATGTTGCCGCCGAGGAGGAAGAAGCGCACTCGCTCACCGATGAGCGGCGCCTGCTTGGCCATGTTCGTTCCCACGGAAACTCCCCAGAACGCGAGCTGGTCCCACGGGAGCAGATATCCGGTGTATGACAGCAGCAGGGTGATGGTCATCAAGACGACCCCGATCACCCAGTTGAACTGGCGTGGCGGCCGGTACGCGCGGTGATAGAAGACCCGCAGCATGTGCAGGAACGCCGCGAAGACCATCAGGTGCGCGGACCAGCGATGCAGGTTGCGCAGGAAGACGCCGTCGTCGACGACGTACTGCAACTCCTTCATGTCGCGATAGGCCTGCGGAACCGACGGGTGGTAATAGAACATCAGCAGAATGCCGGTGACGACGAGGACGATCATCGACACCAGGGTGATTCCGCCGAGCCAGAACGTGTGCGTGAATCGGAGGCTCTTCTCGCGGACCTTCACCGGATGAACGTGCAGGAAGAGATTCTCGAAGATGATCAGGGAGCGATTGCGGTTCGTGGACTCGATGCCGTGACGGACGATCGATCGATAGACGGACGTGTTGCGGACCCATTCTCCGGCGGTCATGGCTTGAACACCTTTCCGTGCGGGATGACGATCCCGGTGTCGACGATGAGATTGCCGACGGAGTCCTGGGTCACCTCGAGCCAGGGAAGCGGTTGCGGCGCCGGGCCGTGGATCACGTTTCCTTCGAGATCGAAGCGGCTGCCGTGGCACGGGCAGGCGATCACGCGCTCGTCGGATCGGAATCGCGTGATGCAGCCGAGATGCGTGCAGACGGCCGACACGGCGTAGATGCCGGCCGCGCCGCCGATGACATACGCCTTCTTCTCCTTGTTGAAGCGGACGACGCCGTCGGTGAAATCGAGCGGCGAGCCGGCCACGAATGACGTGGCGGGCTCGAAGAGAACTTTCGGCTTGAGATAGTCGAGCGTCACGGCGCCGGAGCCGATGGCCGCGACCGCGCACGCGCCGACGCCGATCTGCATGAAGAAGTCGCGACGGCTCGGTTCCGTCTCCTCCGAGTCGAAGACTTGATCGAGCTCAGGCAACGGCGTTCTCCTTTCGCTGGAAGCTGCGCATGGTGATCGTTCCCGTCGGGCATCGCGCCGCGCACAAACCGCAGCGGATGCAGACTTCTTCGTTCTTGAGCATCACCGAGCCGGCCCATCGCTGGTCGACGAGAATCGGCGCGAGCTCGTGCGCACCGGCGGGAATCGCGGAGATGCGCCACGACGGCACGATCTCGATGCAGTCCTCCGGACAGATGTCCTGGCACCCGCCGCAGAGGATGCATTCCGTTCCCGCCTCTGGTTGCTGATCGAAAATCGTGTTGACCCAGCAGCGGAGGCAGCGGCTTCCTTCCCGCCTGGCCGCATGTTCGCTGAAGCATTCCTCCACCTCGGCGATCCCGATGCGCCGCGCCAGCGGCCGCGAGGGTGGCTTCTGACGGGGGATGTGCTCGAAATCGAGCTCGCGGTCCCAGCGCGGCTCGATCACGACTTCGACGACGTCATCGGCATCGGGACGCGATACACCGCGAAGGAACGTGTCGATCGATTTCGCGGCGCGCTTTCCGTCGGCCACGGCGTTGATGGCGATGCGCGGCCCGAATGCGGCGTCTCCGCCGGAGTAGATTCCCGGCGCGCTGGTGGCCAGCGTGTCGGGATCGATGATGATCCGCCCGCCGCGGGTGGACACGCCGTCCTCCGGTTTCAGGAACGAGAGCTCGCCGGTCTGGCCGATGGCCACGATCACGCTGTCGGTCTCGATGACGTGCTCCGATCCTTCGATGAATTTCGGATCGAAGCGGCCGTTCTGGTCGAATACACGGGACACCTTCTGGAACTCGATGCCGGTCACCACGCCGTTCGTGCCGATGATCCGTTTCGGTCCGAGGCGATACGAGAACCGGATGCCTTCGAGCGCGGCTTCTTCGATTTCCTCGCGCGACGCGGGCATCTCGCTCTCCGATTCGAGGCAGCAGACGGTGACGTCGCGCGCGCCGAAGCGGAGCGCACTGCGCGCAACGTCCATGGCCTGCACGATCGAGAGATTGCGCTGCAGATTCGTCTGCTCGCCGCCGCGCGCCGCGGTCCGCGCCACGTCGAGGGCGACATTTCCGCCGCCGATGACGATGATGCGGCGGCCCATGTCGACGCGATAGCCGAGGTTGACGTTGAGCAGATAGTCGACGCCGCGCAGCACGCCATCGAGCTCGAGACCGGGAATCGGCAGGTCGCGGCTCTTCATCGCCCCGACACCGAGAAAGATCGCCGCGTAGCCGTCGCGCTTGAGATCGGAGAGCGTGAGGTCCGTGCCGATTCGCACGCCGGTGCGCAGCTCCACGCCGAGAGAAAGGATGGCGTTGATCTCGAGCTGAATCAGCGCGCGCGGGAGACGGTATTCGGGGACGCCCAGCCGCAGCATGCCGCCGGCGACCGGCGCGGCCTCGAAAATCGTGACGCGATATCCGAGCAGCGCCAGATCGTGGGCACACGCCAGCCCGGCGGGACCGGAGCCGATGACCGCAACCTTCTCTTCATAGCGATCCGTTCGAGCGCTGTAGATCTCCGAGAGCACGGAGAAATCGACCATGCTCTCCACGCCGAACCGCTCGGTGACGAAGCGCTTCAACGCCCGGATCGAGATCGGAGCATCGATCTCGCCACGCCGGCAGACCGACTCGCACGGCGCCGCGCAGATGCGGCCGCAGATCGAAGCCAGAGGATTGGGCCGGCGCGCCACCGCGTAGGCCTCTCGGAACCGGCCCTGCGCGATCAGCGTCACGTACTTTCCCGCCTCCGTGTGCACCGGACATGCGGTCTTGCACGGGAAGTTGCGCTCGAGCCAGTCCTGGTTGAACTCGGCCATGGGCGTTCCGCTACTTCGCGATCTCGAAATCCGCCTCGGTAGCACCCTTCACGGCCACGCTCTTCTGCGCGGCCTTGAGCTTCGGATGCCACACCTTCACCGTGTAGCTGCCGTCCGGAACATCCTTGATGTGGTACGAGCCGTCGGCCGCGGTCACGGCGAAGTACGGCGTCGGCAGAACGGCGACGAAACCCTCCATCTCCGGATGGACCTTGCACAGCAGCGAGGCGAAGCATTCTTTCTTGAACGTGAAGCTCTTGGTCTGACCCTGCGGCCACGTGCCGAGGTTGAATCGGTCGGCACACGGGTCGGGGGAGAAGACGTTGTGCAGAACGGCGTCGGAGTTGAGGAAGTCGACCGCCGTCCCTTCCAGAACAGCAAGGACATGCGGCGTGAACTGCATGTTCTTCTGATCGATCTTGGCGTGCTCCGCGGGAGGCGCGAACGTCTTCCCGGCGATCTTGTCGACGTACACGACGGCATCGGCGGAGTTGCGCACGCCCTTGGCGATGACTTTTCCATGGATGTCTCCGGCGAAAAGCGGAGCAGCGAACAGAACGGCCAGTAAGACGAGTGTTCGTTTCACGATGGATCTCCTTGTCAGAACGCGAACCGCAGAATCGTGGAGAGTTGATAGTTCTTCGACTCGTGGAGATCGCGGCGGTACTCGAGCATGGCCTTCACGTTGGCGTAGGCGAAGTAGCTCACCGACGCGTTCAGGAAGCGCACTGACGGCGCTTCGGAATCGGCCGGGCTGAGGTTCTCGTATCGAAGCGATGCCTGCAGCGGCGGAAGAATCACGTAATCGCCCTGCACGAACCAGGTGTGGTAGCGGTGGGTGGCGGTGTTTTCGAGGGTGCCGTCGGACGCGAACGTGTCGAGCTTGTCGCGGCCGGTCAGGGCCACGCCGAAGACGTTCAGATCATCGAAGATCCACGATGCGTAAACGCCGGCGCGGGTGAAGTTCCGATCCTGAATGATGACCTCTTCATCCTCGAACGGGAAATCGAATCCCTTCCCGTTTCCGCTGTAACCGAGGACGCCGACCCGCACTGAGCGCTCACGCCAGTTCTCCGGTGGCAGGGTCAGACCGGTCGTGTCGCCATCGAGACCCATCCCGCCGAACTTGTAGTCCGCGCGCGCATACAGATCCTTGTGCGCGTTCGCGTCGGTGCTTCCGCCGGGCGAGGGCCCCAGTCCGTTCACGACTCCGACGGTGTAGAAGATCCGGTGTTTCGCAACACCGTACATCTCCAGGCCCTTGACGAGGCCCGGCAGACTGATGCCGCCCTCCTCTGACAGGCCGGTTCCCCCGTGCAATCCGATCGGGTTGAAGGCGAACAGCGTATCGATGCCGTTGTCAGTCGAGATCCACATCTCCTGGAACCCGGCGGCCAGATCGGGAGAAAACTTCCCGATCTTGAAGTTGACGAGATGCTTGGGGCCGAAGGGTGAGTTGATGTGGAGCTGCGCGTGCTCGAGCTCCGTTTCGCTGCTGCCGTCCGGGTTCTCCCCCCAGGTGACTTCGCCGAAGAAGCCCATGTGCTCCCCGAGCGTTCCGCCGGAGAACAGGTTGACCTCCTGCGGAAACTGAAAATCGTTCTTGATCAGCGAGCGGCCGTTCTCATCGAGCGACGAGGCGTAGATGCTGGCCATCTTCACGTTCATCGCAAGCGGGACGTATGCGGGGATGTCGCTGGGATAGATCGCCTTCGGCCACATCTTCTTGTAGGCCTCGGCGCCGAGGCTCTGCGGCTTCACTTCCGGTTCCATCTCACCAGGCATTCGATATCCGTTCAGCCGAAATGCTTCTCCAAATGGATTCAGCTTCGGAAAACCGACATGACAGGTCTGACACGACGTCTTGTGTATGCGAGCGAACGCCGGGATGGCGCTCGCGGAAGGGACGTTGAGAAGGACGAGCATCGTGCTCGACAAGAGGCAGAAAAGGATCAATCGCCGGCGGTGCATGCTCATGGTGTTTCCTTTCGCATGCAGTCACGATCCTCCTGGCGGCGGAATCGCTCCATCCCGCAATCGCAGGGAATCCCGTCCTGCATTCGCGGGGTGTGGAGAGTGGAGGCCGGTTCTCAACCGGCCGCCTTTGGCCCTTTCGCGGGGTCAAGAGACCGGCGTCCACACCTCTGCCGGTCCTTCTATGTCCAATACTGTCCATCGTTGTCCTTTACAGGGTTCCAGTGATCGGCTATTCTTCCCGCGCCGGTGCCCGATACCATCCTCACGATCAAGCAGCTCGCCGACTATCTGATGGTCTCGGAGAAGACCGTCTACCGGATGCTCGACCGCAACGAGCTCCCCGCCCTCCGCCTCGGCGCGCAGTGGCGGTTCCGTCAGGCGGACATCGATGCGTGGCTCAACGACGAAGTGCGACGCGTCGAGTACGAAGGAAAGCGGGGCGCTCTCGATGAGTCCTCCGAGATCGCCATCGCGCCGCTGCTGTCGCCGGAGAACGTCTGGCTTTCGGTGACGCCGTCGTCGCGCGATGAGCTGATTCACTTCATGGTTCACGAAGCGGCGCTCGATGCGCACGTCGACCGCGACCAGCTCGTGCGCTCGATCCTCGAGCGCGAGGCAATCTGTTCGACCGCGGTTCTCGAGTCGGCGGCATTTCCTCATCCGGTCGAGACGCGAAACTTCCGCTTCTCGCGAAAGCGGGTGCTGCTGGCCGTCCTTCGCGCTGGCATCGACTTCGCCGATCCTCACGGTCACCGGCCGCGGATCGTGGCGATGATCCTCGCGCGGTCGGTGCAGGGGCAGCTTCTCGCGCTGTCGCGCGCCATCAAGCTTTTCGCTGACGCAGCGCTGATCGACCGCCTTGCATCTGCTCCCGACGCGAACGAGGCGATCCGGCTCGTGGCCGGCGCGGAATCGGGGCTGGGCCGATGAAGCTCACGATCGCCGAAGCGGCCGTCCTGCTCGACTCATCCGAAGAGCGCGTGAACGACTGGATCGAGGAGTCGGAGCTGCCGGCGCAGAAGATTCGCGGGCAGTACTGGATCAACCGCACCGATCTGCTCGAGTGGGCGACGGAGCACAGCATCGGCGTGGCTCCGCGCGCATTTCGCCAGGAGAAAGGGACGCCCTCGCTCGCTGATGCGCTTCGCGCCGGCGGCGTGCATGAGCAACTCTCGGGATCCGATTTCGCCGCGGTGCTTCGGCAGATCGTGCCGCGTCTTCCGCTCGCCGACGATGCCGATCGCGAAACGCTTCTGCAGATTCTCCTCGGACGCGGATCGCTCGCCGTGACACCGGTCGGCGACGGCATCGCCATTCCGCAGGTGCGCACGCCAATCATCCTCGCTCCTGCCGGCGCCTCGCTGGCGTTGTGTTTCTGCATCACTCCGCTCGATCTCCATGCGCCCGACGGGCGCGGTGTGGACACATTCTTTCTTCTGATCTCGCCGACGGTGCACGTGCATCTGTCGATGCTCGCGCAGCTCGCTTACGGTCTGAAAAAGGATGCGTTCCGCGGCGCGGTGCGGCGGCGCGCGCCGGCCGAGGAGATCGTGCGCATCGCGGCGTCGATCGAGGAGGCCTCGTGAGCGCGCTCCTCGTCCTCGCCGGAGTGGTGCTGTGCATGTTGAGCGGCTTTCCCTCGCTGGCCGGACGGCGAGCGGTCTGGACCGCGGCGCCGCTGATCATTCTCGGAGCCATCGCCGGGCTGGCGGGTTGTGCGCTCGGACTCATCGAGCCGTCGCGCGAGCTCGCGCTGCCGTGGCTCATCCCCGGCGGTGCGTTTCACGTCCGTGTCGACGCGCTGTCGGCGTTCTTCGCGGCGCCGGTCTTTCTTCTCTCCGCGGTTGGAGGGTTGTACGCCGAACGCTACTGGCCCGCCTCGCAGCCGCGCGCCGGGTATCTGCGCGCGTTCTTCGGCCTGATGACCGGATCGCTGGCGCTGATGATGACGGCGGTCAACACGATCCTCTTCATCGCCGCGTGGGAGATCGTTGCGGCAGCGGCGTTCTTCCTCGTCGTCACGGAACATGAGAAGTCCGAGGTTCGCCGCGCGGGATGGATCTATCTCGCCGCGAGTCACATCGCGACGCTGGCGTTGTTCGCGATCGTGGCGCTGCTTCATTCATTGACGCACTCCTGGTCGTTCGTGCCGCTGCCGTTCGGAGCGGCCGCGATGCCGGCCGGACGTGCGGTGTTCTGGCTCGCCCTGATCGCCTTCGGGATCAAGGCCGGTCTGATGCCGTTTCACGTCTGGCTGCCTGGCGCGCACGCCGCGGCACCGAGTCACGTCTCGGCCGTGCTCTCCGGTGTCGTGATCAAGATGGGGATTTACGGTCTGGTGCGCGTGCTGTCGCTCTACGACGTCATCCCCGATTCATTCGGTGTGACGATTCTTCTGGCCGGCATCGTGTCGAGCATTTTCGGCGTCGCCTTTGCGCTCGCGCAGCACGACCTCAAGCGCCTGCTCGCGTATCACAGCATCGAGAACATCGGCATCATCGTCACCGGACTCGGGATCGGAATCCTCGCTCAGTCGCACGGCCTCACCGCGCTGGCCATCCTCGGATACGGAGGTGCGCTCCTCCACGTCTGGAATCACAGCCTGTTCAAGGCGCTGCTGTTTCTCAGCGCCGGAGCGGCCGTGCACGCCGTGCACACGCGGGAGATCGACCGCATGGGCGGGCTGGGCCGGGCCATGCCGTGGACGGCCGCGGCGTTCCTCACCGGCGCCGCCGCGATCAGCGGATTGCCGCCGCTGAACGGCTTCGTGAGCGAGTGGCTTCTCTACGTCGCCGGTTTCTCCACGATGACCACGCCGTCCGCGGCGGGCGCGCCGCTCCTGATCATTCTCGCCGTGCCGGCGTTGGCGCTCACCGGAGCCCTCGCGTTGGCGTGTTTCGTCAAAGCATTCGGCGCCGTGTTCCTCGGTGCGCCGCGGACAGCGGAAGCGACGAGCGCGCACGAAACTTCCTTGGCCATGCGTCTGGCGATGCTGCCGCTGGCGCTCGCATGCATCGCCATCGGGCTGCTCCCCGCGACGATCGCCCCGCTTCTCGGCCGGGCCATCCGCACGGCGGCACCCCATATCGCGAGAACGGGAAGCCTGGTGACGTACCTGCAGCCGGTTCAGAACATGGCGCTGATCTTCGTCTCCGTTGCGGTCCTCGCATCCATGTTGCTGATCGCTGCGACGCGCCGCGCGCGGAGAGCGCTGACGTGGGACTGCGGATATCTCGATCCGACCTCGCGCATGCAGTACACGTCGTCGTCGTTCGCGCGCGGACTGGTCGCGTTCTTCGCCTGGGCGATGCCTCCCGAAGTGCACGGGCCGCGTTCGCTGCCTCTGTTTCCGTCCGAGGCGAAATTCGAAAGCCATGTGCCGGACACGGTGCTCGATCGGGCGCTTCTGCCTGCGCTCCGCGGCGGCCAGTGGCTTCTCGGATTCGCGCGCTTCATCCAGAGCGGACGCGTGCAGCTCTACCTTCTCTATGTCGGAGTGACGCTGCTCGCCCTTCTGGCTTGGAGTGCGGCATGAACGGCGTTCTGCAGCTCGCGATTCTCCTGCTGTTCTCGCCGCTTCTCCTCGGCGTGATCACCAAGACAAAGGCGGGATTCGCCGGACGGAAGGGAGCGCCGTTTCTCCAGCCCTACTACGACATCGCCAAGCTGCTGCGCAAAGGAACGGTTCTCAGTTCGACGACGACGTGGGTGTTTCTCGTCGGTCCCGCGGTCGCGGTGATCGTCCCGCTGTTCGCGGTGCTGCTGTTGCCGCTCACCGGCATGAACGCGCCGATCTCGTTCCGCGGCGACCTGATCCTGTTCGTCTACCTGTTCGCGCTCTCGCGATTCCTGACGACGTCGGCGGCGCTCGACACCGGATCGGCATTCGAGGGCATGGGCGCCGCGCGCGAGGTCACGTTCGCCGTGCTCGCCGAGCCGGCGATGTTCTTCGGACTCCTGGCCCTGGCGCGAATCGCAGGAGCACTGTCGCTCTCGCCGTTGCTCACGATCGGCAGTACCGGATGGCGGGCGTCGAGCGCGGCCCTGGTCCTGATCGTGGCCAGCTGGTTCATCGTTCTGCTGGCGGAGAACTCGCGAGTCCCGTTCGACGATCCGAACACGCACCTCGAGCTGACCATGATCCACGAGGTGATGGTGCTCGATCACAGCGGCCCGGCGTTCGGGCTGATTCTGTACGGAGCGGCGATGAAGCTGTTCGTCTTCGCCACTCTGGTGGCCACTCTTCTGCTCCCGCGCACCGGCATGATGGCGATCGACGCAGCGGCGTTGATCGGCGCTGTGCTCATGATCGGTGTGGTCATTGGAATCGTGGAGAGCGCCATGGCGCGCCTGCGGCTCGTGCGCGTCCCCCAACTGCTGATCACCGCCAGCCTCGCTGCCGGATTTGCCGTCGTTCTCGTTCTGAGGTGACCTGAGATGCCGCCGATCGCCGACTCGATCCTGATCGTGATTCTCCTGACCAACTTCTTCATTCTCGGGACGGCGAACCTTCGTGCGGCGATTCGAGCCATCGCCGTGCAGGGCGTCCTCCTTTCGGTTCTGCCGCTGTTCGTCGAGTCGCATCCGACGCTTCGCCTGATCGAAGTCGTCTTCGTGACCGTCGTCGTCAAGGGTGTCGTGATTCCCGGCCTTCTGCTGAAGGCCGTCCGCGATGTTCACATCCGCCACGAGGTCGAGCCGTACGTCGGATTCGTGCCCTCGCTGTTCCTCTGCGCGATCGGAACCGCGCTGGCGCTGCTGTTCGCGGACAACCTGCCACTGGCGCCCGCGGATCGGGCCAGCCTTTTCGTCCCGACCTCGCTGGCCACGTTGCTGGCCGGATTTCTGGTCCTGACCACGAGGCGCAAAGCGATCTCGCAGGTCACCGGATACCTCGTCCTGGAAAACGGTGTCTATGTCTTCGGTCTGCTGCTCTATCAGGCGATGGTGGTCGAAGTGGGCGTTCTGCTCGACCTCGTCGTCGGGATCTTCGTCATGGGCATCGTGCTCAATCACATTCAACGTGAGTTCTCGTCTCTCGATACCGAGCGGCTGTCGCGTCTGAGGGAGTAAGTTGGCGATCAATCTCATCATCGTTCCGCTCGCCGGCGCGCTCGCCGCGTTCCTGCTTCCGTCGGATCGCTTTCGTCCGGCGGTGGTGGCAATCGTCGCGGCGATTCACACGACGCTCGCGATCATCGTGGTGCGAGCGGGGAGCACCGACATCGCCGGGTCGGAATGGCTGCGGCTCGACGCGCTCGGCCGTCTGGTGCTGCTCGTTGTGTCGACGCTGTTTCTCATCTGCGCGACGTATTGCGTGGGCTACCTCAACGTCCGCGCGAATCGCGACAACCGGATCTTCTGCACGGCGCTCCTCGGATTTCTGGCGATGACGAGCCTGGTCACCCTGTCGCAGCACCTCACGATCATCTGGGTGGGGATGGAGGCGACCACGCTGACCACCGCGCTGCTGCTCTACTTCAATCACAACCGCCGGTCACTCGAGGCCACGTGGAAGTACCTGATGATCGGTTCGGTCGGAATCGCGCTGGCGCTGCTCGGCACGCTGTGCCTCGCGTACGGAGCGCTGCTCGGACTTGGCGAGCCGTCGCTGCTCTTCGCCGATCTCATCAACCGGGCCCGGCAGCTTCCGACGCCGTGGGTGCGGACCGCGTTCGTCTTTCTGCTGGTCGGATACGGAACGAAGATGGGACTGGCGCCGCTGCACACATGGAAGCCGGACGCCTACGGCGAGGCGCCGGGAGTCGTCGGCGCGCTTCTGGCCGGCGGTCTGACGAGCTGCGCCTTTCTGGCGCTGCTGCGCGTCTATCGCATCGTCGATGCGGCGGGCCAGGGGCAATTCGCGCGCGAGCTGCTCGTTCTGTTCGGCCTACTCTCGATGGCCACGGCCGCGGCGTTCATGGTCGGGCAGCGCGATTTCAAACGTCTGCTCGCCTACTCCAGCGTCGAGCACATGGGTATCCTCGTCCTGGGAATCGGAATCGGCGGCGCGGGCATCTTTGCGGCGCTGCTGCACGTGATCAACAACGCGCTGACCAAAGGCGTGCTGTTCCTCTCCGCCGGAAACATCCACCGCGCGTTCAAGAGCAAGAGGCTCGAGGATGTGACCGGCGCATTGACGCGCCTGCCGGTGTCGGCCGGACTGTTCATCGCCGGCTTCTTCGCCATCACGGGCTCGCCGCCGTTCGGACCGTTCGTCAGCGAGCTGTCGGTTCTGCTCGCGGCGATCGACCACCATCGATATCTCGTTGGCGCGGTTTATCTCGTGCTGCTGGCCGTGATTTTCATCGGCATGGGAAGCACGGTGCTCGCCGTGGTGCAGGGAACGCCGCCGGAGGACGCGGCCGGCCGCGGCTTCCGCGATTCGGCGGCGAACACGATTCCGATCATTACGAGCCTCGCGCTCGTGCTAGTCATGGGCCTCTGGATTCCGGGGCCGATCTCGAGACTGATTCACGACGCGGCGCGTCTCTTGGGAGGCTCGTGAGATGAACGACGCCTTCCTGATCCGGCGCAACGCCGAGCCGGCCCGCCTCGCGGATCTCCCGATCGTGCCGCAAGGCGCGTTTCACAACGCGATCGCCGATGCGGTGATCGGGGATGAATGCCGTGTGGTCTCGTTCTTCGGCCGGCAGCATGACGGCCGCGTCGAGTTGATCGCCGTTCTGGCCGATGAATCGACGAGCGAGCTCGGATTCATCCGCACGGGCGTCGAGGGGAGCCGGTTCCCGTCGCTGACGATCGAGTGCCCCGAGGTCAGCCTGTTCGAGCGCGAGATCGCCGAGCAGTTCGAAGTCACGCCGGCCGGCCATCCCTGGCTCAAGCCGGTTCGACAACAGGCCGCGGAGACGCCGTTCTTTCGCGTGGAAGGGGAGGAGATCCACGAAGTCGCTGTCGGTCCCGTGCACGCCGGAGTGATCGAGCCGGGACACTTTCGCTTTCAATGTCATGGCGAGCACGTGTTTCACCTCGAGATCGCTCTCGGCTACCAGCATCGCGGAATCGAGCGCGCGCTCGCCGGCGGACCGTCGAAGAAGACCATCCACTACATGGAGACGGCCGCGGGCGATACGACGATCGGTCACACGCTGGCGTACTCGCAGCTGGTCGAGGCCCTCACCAAGACGAAACCGCCGGCGCGCGCCCATGTGCTGCGCGGGATCGCGCTCGAGCTCGAGCGGCTCGCCAATCACGTCGGCGACCTCGGCGCGCTGAGCGGTGACGTTGCGTATCTGCCGACCGCGTCGTACTGCGGACGGATTCGCGGCGACTATCTCAATCTCACCGCCGATCTTTGCGGATCGCGATTCGGACGCGGGTTCGTGCGGCCGGGCGGCGTCGTGTTCGACCTCGGGCCCGATCGCGTCAGTGCGCTCTCACAACGTCTCGATGCGGCCACGCGCGACGCAGTTGCGGCCGTGAAGCTGCTCTGGTCGACGCCGACGGTCATCGAGCGTTTCGAAAGCACCGGCACCGTCGATCCCGACACGTGCGCGGAGATCGGGATGGTCGGCGTGGCCGCGCGCGCGTGCGGGCGCAGCATCGACGTCCGTCACGATTTTCCGTTCGGCATCTACCGCTTCGTTCACATCCCGGTGATGACCGCGCACTACGGCGACGTCAACTCGCGCGCGTTCGTACGATGGCTGGAGATGCAGCGCTCCGCCGAGTTCGTGTCGGAACAACTGCAGATGCTTCCTTCCACGCCTGTGCGCAACGATATTCCGGCGTCGCTGCCGCCCGACATGATCGTGGCGTCGCTGACCGAGGGGTGGCGCGGCGAGATCTGTCATGTGGCGATGACGGACGGCGACGGCCGTTTCTCGCGCTACAAGATCACCGATCCCTCGTTCCACAACTGGTTCGGACTGGCGCTCGCGCTGCGCGACGGCCAGATCTCCGATTTCCCGCTCTGCAATAAGAGCTTCAACCTGTCGTACTGCGGACACGATCTCTAATGTTGAAAGCACTCATCGCACGCGCGCGCCAGGGATACCGCACGATGCCGTACCCGGATGGCGCCGCTCCCGCGCTTCCGGCGCATTTCCGCGGCGCGCCGGCCATCGATCCGTCGAAATGTCCGGACGGCTGCCGCGCCTGCGCCGAAGCGTGTCCGACCGACGCCATCACCTTCGCAGATGGCGGCCCCGTTCTCGACCTCGGACGCTGCATCTTCTGTCCCGAGTGCGAGTCGGCATGCCCGGAAGGGGCGATCACGTTCACGGACGACTACCGGCTCGCGGCCCGCACAAGAGCGGACCTGCAGTCGCCCGAGCGCAAATTGGCCGAGGCGCTCGATGCCAGGCTGCGGAGCCTGTTCGGCCGCTCGCTGAAGCTGCGCGTCGTCAGCGCCGGTGACTGCAACGGCTGCGCCGCCGATGTCAACGTCCTCGGCACCATCGGCTGGGACATCGGCCGCTTCGGAATCGAGTACGTCGCCTCCCCCCGCCACGCTGATGGTCTTGTGATCATGGGACCTGTGACGGAGAACATGCGTGTCGCCGTGAAGAAGACCTACGACGCCATCCCGGAGCCGAAGCTCGTGATCGCCGTCGGCGCCTGTGCCATTTCCGGAGGCATTTACGCCGGCCATCCCGAGCAGCACAACGGTGCGGAGAGCGTCGTTCCGGTCGATCTGTTCATCCCCGGCTGCCCGCCGCACCCGCTGACGATTCTCGACGGGATGCTGCGATTGCTGGGGCGAATGAAGGGGTGAGCGCAATCGAGTGGAGCGATGCCTGGCGGCAGAGCTCGGGAAAAACGAAACGCGGAGCGATGAGCCACGGGGTCCGGCGCGAGTCGCATAAACGATTACACGACACGCGCGCGACTGTTCGATCCACCCCAGCGAAACCCGGCAGGACCGGCGACGGTTGGCCCGCCCGCAGCCCGGCGTTATGCTTCAAAGGACAGAGAGTTTCTGCAGTCGAATTCAAGTTGGGCGGACGCGACGGAAGCGTGCATCGCAACAAGCCGCGAAAGGTTGCCGGTTCGGCGGTCCAGCATCTATTCTCTAGCAGTGGCAGCGCGAAGATCTCGCAAACCGTCCACCGTGCCTTCGCTTCCGCACCATCCTG
>DATISF010000070.1:0-181674 GCA_035468985.1 Thermoanaerobaculia bacterium | reverse complement strand
GATGAGGCCGCGCGCGATCACGTCGTAAAGGTTGATCGGCTGAACGTCATAACCGGTCAGGAAGATGTTGAAGTCGAGAACCGGGAATGACCAGTCGGTCCACAGAGTGACGTGAGCGATCTGCGCATACGGACTGACGTTCGTGATGCTGAAGACCGTGGTACGGCCAGTGCCCGCCGTTCCGAGGTCAACCTCGAAGTACGGGAGCAGCAACGTGGCCGCGGGAGCGACGCCGATGTCGCACGAGTCGTCGTTGTTGGTCGTGCTCGGACCAGCACCGGCGGTGATGCCACCGGTGGTCAGTCCGCCCGCGCTGAACGTCGCGTTCGGCGCGGTAGTCAGACCCGCAAACGCCGACCCCGTCACGAACAGGGCGACGAGGGCCAGAACTGAAAGTTTTTTCATCATTTATCTCCTACACAAAGTTGAACGAAGGCATACGATCGTTTTCATTAGCCACTCTCGGCGATACGATCACCTCCCGCGCGTTTTTTTCCACTGATCGAATCAAGTTTTGCCGTAACAGTATGCTCCAGAGATCGGCAAGTCAATTACTGAGTCGAGATTTTATGGCGTTACACCATACGATGCAAGTGAGAAATTGCGGCGCATTATACAGAAATGGTCTCCCGGGGCAACCGCCCTGTTTCGGAAACCCGGCCATTCAATCCCGATACCACGCCCGCGGAGGAACGCGCTCGCTGAGGCGGACCGCGCTGCCGCGGCCCGCCCTGCAGGTTTACTGACTAGCGGTCAGCTACACGCGTGGGCGGCTCGGGCCCGCGGTTGAGAAACACGCGAATCGAGCCGTTGCGCGGACCGAGCGGCGAGGTCTGATCGGCCTCATACATCACCACCACATCCGGCCGCCCGTCCTTGTTCACGTCGGCGATCTTGAGGTCGTACGTCGAGTTGCGCTCGGCTGTCAGTCCGTCGACTTTCGCCCGCGTGAAGCCGCCCTTGCCGTCGCCAAGCAGCACGGCAATCTCGCGCGTCTGGGCCGTCTTGTACGTCGTGTAGACGATGTCGAGATTCCCGTCGCCGTCGACGTCGGCCGTCCCCAGACCGGTGATGCCGAACCTTCCGCCCCATCGGACGATCGGCGTCCGCTTGGCGATTCCGTTGCTGAACGACAGGCGGTCGAGACCGGTGACTTCGGTCAGCGGCGGACGCGGGATCAGCTTCTCGTTCACGTCCGGCGGCCAGAAACGAACATAGGAGAGGATGGCGTCGTCCGTCTTCTTCGAGCTGAACTTCCCGGCCCCGCTCGCGAGATAGAACGAGAGGAACGGGACGACCGATCCGATCTGCGAATCGAGCTTCGAAAACTTCTTCGGACCGTCCGCGAGATAAACGACATCAGGGCTCCCCTGGTAGATGCTGCCGGCGATGATGTCGGGATACTTGTCCGCACCGAAGTTGCCGACGGCGAGGTAGTCGCCCCCGACGCGGGTTTGCACCGAGGTCACGTCCTCGCCTTCCCACTTCGTGCCCTTGTTCCGGTTGTAGTAGACGCGCAGCTTCGCGAACAACTGCGCCGCCTTCTGCACGGCAGTCGGACCTTCGCTGATCACGACGATGTCGGGATAGCCATCGCGATCCACATCGCTCACCACCAGACGGCGCGTCGGAAAGTCGCGCGGCAGACCCTCGCTGACCTCGGTGAAATTCCCCTTCCCGTCCCCGAGGACCACGTACACGCCGGACAGATGGACCGCGAACGCGAGATCCATGTGCCCGTCTCTGTTGAAGTCACCTGCTGCGACGGTGCCGTAGTCGAACCGCCGCGGCCAGCGCGCTTCCTCCCAGTACTTCCAGTGACCCTTGCAGTCGCCGAGGAAAATCGCCGGGATCCCGGTGGCGCCGGCGCGTTCCGGCGGAGCGATGATGTCGGGACATCCGTCGCCGTTCATGTCGGCGATCGCCTGCCCGTTGCGCCACGAACCGGAGTTCGGAAGACCATCGGACGATTCCTCGAACCGAATCGTCTTCGTGCTGTTCGGAACCGTCAGCTCGAAAAATTCCGAACGTATTTTCTGCAGGTAGTCGACCTCGCGATCCGAGTAGCGTGCGGCCGACTGCGTGCTCTTGTGCAGATCTTCGTCGACCGGCATCGGCGGCTCGGGAACCTTCTCCCAGACCCAGACGAAGTGATCGTTGTGCTGGTAGAGCTCGCGATAGGCATTCACGAATCCGAAGGGACGGATCGAGTACGCATCATGGCCGCCGGTGTAGACGGACCACTCGCGGTTGTACTTGCCGATCTTGTATTCCTTGCCGAACCGGCCCCACACTTTTTCCGGATCGGGATCACAACCGGGATCCTCCGACGTGCCGAGCCGCTCGAGGCGCTGCTCTTTCGTCTCCGGATAGAGGAAGTACGGTGCGCCCCCTTCGGGCAACTTTCCTCCGCACGCGTCTGCTGACGCGTCGGCCCCGGGCGGACGGCCGGGACCGGGCATGCCTTCCGGCGACGGCGTTGAAAACGTTCCGGTCTGGACCGGCGTCGGCTGCCACCCCGTCTGTGCGAACAGCGGGGCCGCGGCGAGCAGCAGCCCGGCACACAAGATTTGAGTGAATCTTCTAATCATTCGTGTCTCCTGAACAGATTGATGGATCAGACGAGGTCCGCAAGCGTCGCCTGCGTCCGGCGGAAGAAGGCCAGCCCGCCGGTAAACATGGCCGCAGCGACGATCATCAGAAATACGATCGACATGGCTGGAGGTAACGAAGCCCCAGTCATCGCGCTGCGGAACAAACCGAGGAGAGGCGTCAGCGGATTCCAGAGGAAGAAAGATTCAAACCGGTGCGAGACCGGATAAAGGATCGGACTGAGGTAGAAGACGATCGACAGCACGAATCCGAGAACCTGGGCCAGATCGCGGAAGAAAACATAGAGCGCGGCGAGAAACCAGCCTGCGCCGACCTGAATCGCGAACTGCAGCACGATCGCGAACGGAAGCACCCACAGCATCGGCGAAACGAAACGGTTCGCGCCGAGAAAGATCAGGAAAAGGGCGATCCCGATCAGCTCGAAGATGATCGCCGACGCGTTCGGCACCGCGACGAGCAGCTCGCTGCGGAACGCCAGGCGCTTGACGATCGAGGAATTGTCGACGATCGAGGTCGTCGACCGCAGGATCCCCTCATTGAAGCCGATCCACGGCACCAGGCCGGAGATGAGGAAAAACACGTACCCGTTCTCGCCTGCCCCCGGTCCCTGCGGGATCATGAACGTGAAGACGAACCAGTAAAGGACGACCAGGGTCAGAGGCTGCAGAACCGCCCAACCGAGCCCGAGGGCGGACCCGGTGAAACGGGCCGCAAAGTCCCTCCGTACCAGCTGATGAAGGAGATGGAGGTTGCGGGCGGCGCTGGAAGGGGCAGTTGGACTTGACAGCAAGTCGGGAGAACCTCTAGATTGGCAGCTGCGAAAGAGTATTGTTCGGTAGCATAAAAGTCAACGAAACCCCTCATGAATAGGCCAGCACAGGTCGAGCTCGTCGGCCGCAAGATCCGTCAGTTGCGCCGGCAGCGGAAGCTCACGCAAGTCGAGCTCGCCGAACGCATCGGCATTCATCAGTCGGATCTTTCGCGCATGGAGCAGGGTGAGTACAAAGTCGGACTCGACACGCTCCTCAAGATTCTTCAGACATTCGACCTCAGCATCGGTGACTTCTTCGACGAGAGCAGCCGGTCGGAATCGGTCATCGACAAGTACAAGACACTGAGTCCATCGGCGCAGAAGGAAGTCGAGAGCTTCATCGAATTCAAGCGCAGCCAGGAACAGGGCGACTGGGACGAAGATGGGGGAGAGGGTGGGGATGTCTAGTCCCGTGATGAACACCGTGGAAACATTGCGCCAGGCCGCTCTGGCCAAGGTCCGCAACGAAGAGTACGAAGACGCACTCGCTCTGTACGACGAGGCGCTCGGTCACGCCGCCGGCGACGAAGCGCGCGAGCTGATCACGATCAACAAGGCCGACGCGCTGATCGCCATGGAGCGCAGCGGACCGGAAGTGCAGCAGCTCCCGGCGATCCTGATGCGCCGCCGAAATCACCATCACACATTCCTCGCAGCCTATGCGCTGATGTACAAGCACCGGCTGCAGAACGATCCGCAGCGCGGCATCTTCTACGGGCAGGTCGCTCTCGATGCAGCGGTCGCGGCGAGCGAGCCGATGTGGAAGCTCGGCGCGCTCAACGACCTCGGCATCATTTACGAGATCGACTCGCAGTTCGCGAAGGCCATCGACTGCTTCGAGCAGGCCCTCGCCTACGTCGACAGCGTCTCGAATCCCGATGACCAGAAGTTCGGCCGCGCGGCGATCGTGCAGAACCTCGGTTACAACAAGCTCCTCGTCGGAGAGATCGAAGAGGGCTTGCGGATGTTGAACAGCATTCTCGGACAGCTCGACGGTCCTTCGACGATCGCCGACGCGAACCTCGATCTCTGCTACGGCTATCTCGAGCTCGCAGATTACGAGCGTGCCCGCCACCACGGCGAGACTGGTCTCGCCCATGCCGTGGAGGCACGCCAGATCCGCAACGCGCACTACCTCCTCGGTGAAGTGGCTTACAAGTCCGGCGACGTCGAGACCGCCGAGTACCACTTCGAGGAGCTGGCGCACTACTACCCCCAGTTCCGAAACTTGAAGAGCCTTCTCTTCGCGATCGATCTGCGATCCATGGTGAATTTCAGACTATGAAACGGCTCCTCCTGATCGTCGCTCTTCTGGTCAGCCCGGTCGCGCTGTTCGCGCAGGCTGCGGATCGCGACATCCTCCTGACCTCGAACGGCACGCTCTACACGATCGAGAGCCGCCAGAACGACGCGCCCGACGTCATCGACTCGCCGCGTTATCTCGCCCTGACGATCCAGAACGGTCAGAACGTCATCAAGACGAACGTGCCGGCTTCGATCACGGGCGGCAACAATTGGGAGCCGGCCCTGGCGTTCGACTCCGAATCGAATACGCTGTTCGTGTTCTGGCTGCACTCTCCGAACACGATCCTCGGAGCCAACGAGCTGCTCTTCTGCCCGTTCCAGAACGGCAAGTGGGGCACGCCGACATCGGTCGAAGACGTCCCCTATCACTTCCGCTACAACCTCCGCGTCGGCGTCACGCGCTCCGTGCAGGTCACCGACTCGACGGGCACTTCGAAGCAGATTCCCGGCCTCACCGTTCACGCGGCGTGGTGGGACGACTCGGCAGCGAGCGAAGGCGCGCGTTACGCGATGCTCACCATCGACAAGGGCATCGTCACCGACATCGCCCGCCGCGATCTGATCGACTTCATCAACACCGCGAACCTCGGCATCTTCTCCCTCGACGATGCTTCGAAGGAGATCCTCCGCCACCCGATCGTGTTCGAGTCCTCCGGCCACGACACCATCGACGTCGTGTTCGGCGACATGCTCACCAACACGATGCACCGCCTGACGCTCAAGCCGGTCCTGCAGTCGCGCGTCCGGATTCCGATCGGCGTCCGCGACACGAGCTACCCGGCCCCGAGACAGCGAATCACCGCCGACGCGCATCTCGGCGGCGTCGCATCGTCGCCCAGCAGCCTGGCGCTCTACTACATGGGCAACGGACAGGTGCGGTACCTGACCTACGAGAACGGCGCGTGGTCGGGCGAGAAGACGATCACCCTGACGAACGAAGTCTCCGCCGACGCAGCCGTGGCGGCAATCCGCCGGATGGTCAGCGGCGACTGACGTACAACAAGATCGACGAAGAATGAACGCCGGCCCTCTGGCCGGCGTTTTTTGTTGTCGCGGCTCAGACCTGCGGCTTCGAGTGCTTGACCGAAGTGATGACGGCGATGCCGAGCAGCGCGAGCGCTCCGATCGCGATCCAGATTCCCGGTGCGTGAAGCATGTAGGCGGCGATGGCCGCGGCGATGATGAGGATGACCCAGCCGATCAGCGAGAGGTTGAACCAGTTCACGTACGTCCTCCGCTGACCAGCTCAGCAAGAAAAAGGCCCGGCGCAAGGCCGGGCCCGTTCGACGTCGGTTTCCTGGACCTATTTGCCCTGCAGAATGAAGGCGATGACGAGCGCGTAGATGACGAGCGACTCGATCAGGGCGAGGCCGATGATCATCGCCAGTCGGATCGCCGGTGCGGCGCTCGGATTGCGTGCGATACCCTCGACCGAAGCCGCGATTGCGCGGGCCTGACCGATCGCGCCCGCCGCCGCGGCGATGCCGAGAACGAACGCCGCCGAGACCACGCCCCATCGCACGCCTGTGCCTCCCGCAGCCGTCGGCGCCTGTGCGAAGGCGGAGACCGCCGTCAGCATCAGGACGACGAACATGATGATGTTTTTCCTGTTCACTCCTGAACCCTCCTTTATCGAATTCGAACTAGTGCTCTTCCGCCGCCACGGCACCGCTGATGTACACCATGGTCAGCATGATGAAGACGAATGTCTGCAGAAACGCTCCGAAGATGCCCAGCCCCATCATCGGCCAGGGAACGAGGAACGGCATCATGCCCATGAAGATGCCGGTTGCCGTGTGCTCGCCGAGGATGTTGCCGAAGAGACGCATGCCGAGCGAGAGGATGCGCGCGAAGTTGCCGATCAACTCGATCGGGAACATCAAGGGCGCGAGCCACCACACCGGTCCTGCGAAATGGGCGAGGTAGTGTCCGACTCCCTGCTGCCGGATGCCCTGCCAGTTGTAGTAAAGAAACGCGGTGATCGAGAGCGCGAACGTCGTGTTCACGTTGCTCGTCGGCGGCTGCAGGAAGAAGAAGAGGCCGAACAGGTTCGAGACGAAGATGAAGCAGGCGAACCCGCCGATGATGTAGAGGTAACGCTCGCCGTGATGACCGATGATCTCGCGGAGGAGACTGCGCAAGCCTTCGACGACGAGTTCCAGCGTGTGCTGGAAATGGCTCGGGTTGTCCTTGCTGATCCGGCGTGACATCAGAGGGAACACGATGCACGAGATCAGCAGCACCAGCAGCGCCATGATCACGTGATCGGGGATGTCCCATGCGTACCGGTGCTGCACGCTGTGCCACAGCGAGTTCACCGGACCGTAGAGGATCGAATATTCGTGTTCCATCAGACCTGACCCGTGAAGCTCCGATAGACGGAGTACAGAGCTTCACCCATGATTCCCACCACCACGATCGAGAATCCCAGCAATACGCTTAGGGGATTGAACCGAGCAACGTAGATTGTGACCACGAGCGCCACACCGAGGAGAGCGAAGCGCGCCACAGCGCGCAGCGTGAGCCTCCAAGGATGCGGATGTGGAGTCGGCTGAAGCAGATTGCTCACAATCTCCTCCAGCCAAAGGAAGTTGATCATAACGACGGCAGCACTGCAAGTCAAACCGACGAACGCGTGGAAACCACTGGAAATCAAGGTAAATACGGCAAAGCCGGCGTAACCGAATGCGCTCATCAGGCGGACGCGCCGCAGCACAGCCTGAGCCGGCTCATCGTGCGCGAGCGGATCAGGATCCATTCTTTCCGCCGGCCATGCGGAAGAGGTTCACGAACGCGGCGATCATGCCGAAGACCGAGAAGATCGCCGTCAACCAGGGCCACGTTCCGAACAGTTTGTCGAGGCCGTATCCGAGTCCGAATCCGAGAAGGATCGAGATCGGGAACATCCACCCGATGGCAGAGGCCTCGAAAAGCTGGCGCGCCTCACGCCGCTGCTTATCGTCGAGCATCCGGAGTCATGGCCGCGCGGGTGGCCACTCCGCGGCTGGAGATCTCGACCTGGTCGATGAGCGGCGACGGAACGACGCCGAAGACGATCGTCACGATCAGGCAGACCGCCGCGACGAACTTCAGCGCGCCCGACGTCTCGAGCTCCGCCTCCTGACCGTCGCGGATGTACATGGCCACAACGATGCGGAAGTAATAGAAGATCGAGACCGCGGACATCAGCACGGCGATGATCGCCAGCCAGCCGAAGCCGGCCTGGATCGCGGCCGCGAACAGGAAGTACTTTCCGATGAATCCGGCCGTCGGCGGAATTCCGCCGAGCGACAGCAGAAACACGACCATCGCGAACGCGAGCAGCGGCGCGCGGCGATGCAGGCCGTCGAAATCGTCGATCTTCTCTCCCGCGTACTCGTGACGACGCATCATCAACACCGTGGACCAGATCCCAAGATTCGCGAACACGTAGACGAGCGTGTAGACGAGGATCCCGCGGATCCCCGTCGTGCTCAGCGCGATGATGCCGAGCATGGCGTATCCGGCGTGGCTGATCGACGAGTACGCGAGGAGGCGCTTGATGTTGTTCTGCGTGATCGCGGCGAGATTGCCGATGATCATCGACAGCGCCGCCACCGTGGCCAGCACGTTCGACCAGTCGAGCGAGAAGTGATGCAGGCCGACGTAGAAGATGCGGGCGAAGATCGAGAACGCCGCCGCCTTCGAGGCCGTCGACAGAAACGCGGTGATCGGCGTCGGCGCCCCTTCGTAGACATCAGGCGTCCAGACGTGGAACGGCGCGGCGGCGACTTTGAAGCAAAGGCCGGCGCCGAGCATCATGATGCCGATCATGAGCGCGTCATTGCTGATCAGCGTCGACAAAGCCTTGTCGATATCGAGAAGATTCAACGACCCGCACACGCCGTAGATCAGCGAGATCCCGTAAAGAAGGATCCCCGAGCTCACCGCGCCGAGCACGAAGTACTTCATCGCCGCCTCGGTCGACTTCTGCTCGTTCTTGAAGTAACCGGCCAGGATGTAGCTGGAGAGCGACATCAGCTCGAGGCCGATGTAGATCGAGATCAGATGGACCCCGGAAGCCATGAACATCATCCCGCACAGCGCGAAGGCGAGCAGCGAGTAGTACTCCCACGGCGAGTAGCGGGATTCGCGGAGGAAGTCGTCGGAGAGCAGCGTCACCATGGCGATGACGACGATGAACAGCAATTTGAAGAAGATCGAGAACCGGTCGAGCGCGAACATCGCCCCGAAGCCCGGCGACTGATTCAGGTTCGGCACGGCCCACGAGCAGGCCAGGAGCGATGCGGCCGTGATCGCCAGGAGCACGAGCATCGACCAGCGCGCGGCGCGACTGGCCCCTCCCCTGCCCCCGATCACCGGCGCGATCAGGAGAAGACACGCGCCGATCGAGATGATGATCTCCGGCAGCAGGAACACCGTATCGCTCCAGGTCATCAGCGCGCCTCGGCGTGGAGCGACGGGCGACCTCGCCCGTCGACGGCTGCCGGGGACGGCTGCCGCTCCACGGGATAGGTCATCGGTTGTCTGCTGAAGTACTGCGGATCGACCTTCTGCACGATGTAGTTGACCGGTTCCTCGATCATGTCGAAGAAGACTCGCGGCGCGATGCCGATCCACACCATCAGAGCGACAAGCGGCAGAAGCGTGACCAGCTCACGGCGATTGACGTCGGTAAGCGCGCGATTGGCGGGATTGTCGAGCGGCCCCCAGAACACGCGCTGGTAGAGCCACAGCAGGTATGCGGCGCCGAGCACGATCCCGAGCGAGGCGAGGACGGCCGGAACCATCGACCCGATCTGAACCGAATTGGCGGCGCCGAGGAGAATCGTGAACTCGCCGATGAATCCGTTGAGCGCCGGAAGTCCCATCGACGACAACGCGGCGATCAGAAAGAGCGTGGCGTAGGTCGGCATCTGCTTCGCCAGTCCGCCGTACTCGGAAATCAGGCGCGTGTGCCGGCGCTCGTAAATGATGCCGACGAGAAGGAAGAGCGCGCCGGTCGAGATGCCGTGGTTGATCATCTGCAGGACCGAGCCCTTCAGTCCCATCGGATTGAGCGCGAACATCCCCAGCATCACGAAGCCGAGGTGCGACACCGACGAGTAGGCGACGAGCTTCTTCATGTCCTTCTGCACGAGCGACACGAGCGCGCCGTAGACGATGCCGATCAGCGAGAGCACGACAATCGGGATCAGGAGCTGTTTCGTGGCGTCGGGCAGGATTGGAAGCGCGAACCGCACGAAGCCGTACGTTCCCATCTTCAGGAGGACGGCGGCGAGGATCACCGATCCGGCCGTTGGCGCCTCAACGTGCGCATCGGGAAGCCATGTATGGAACGGGAACATCGGCACCTTGATCGCGAAACCGAGGAAGAAGCCGAGGAAGACCCAGAACTGCAGCGTCGGCGGAATCAGGTGACCGATGTTGTGGTACTGCAGCACGCTGAACGTCGGTGGATTCCCGAGTCCTTTGATGTTGAGGAAGGGGATGCCGCCGTCGTTGTAGAAGTAGAGCGCCAGGATCGCCAGCAGCATCCGCACCGAGCCGGCCAGCGTGTAGAGGAAGAACTTGATCGCCGCGTAGAGCCGCCGCGGTCCTCCCCAGATGCCGATGATGAAGTACATCGGCACGAGCATCACTTCCCAGAACACGTAGAAGAGGAAGAAATCGAGCGCGCAAAACGTGCCGATCATGCCCGTCTGCAGAAGGAGCAGCAGGACGTAGTACTCCTTCTCGCGCTGCGTGATCGCCGAGAACGACGACACGATCGAGATCACTCCCATCAGCGTCGTCAGAAGAATCAGCAGAAGCGAGATGCCGTCGATGCCGAAGTCGTACTTCACGCCCAGCGCCGGAATCCAGTGGTACGTCTCCCGAAACTGCCACATGGCGTTGCCGGTGGCGTGCGGATCGAAGTTGAACCAGAGGACGAGCGAGGCCAGGAAGTCGATCGCCGCAACAGCCGTGGCCGTGTAACGGATGGCCTTCGGTTGCTCGCGGCGAAGGAAAAACAGAATGACGATCGCTCCGACGAGCGGGATGTAGGTGACGATGTTGAGAATGCCCATTCGAGCTCGTACTCCTAAGGCTTCATGAACAGATAAACCGCCGCGAGCAGCACCACTCCGCCGCCCATGACCAGTGCGTAGTTCTGAACCAGACCGGTCTGAGCCCGGCGCAACATGGCCGAGCCGCTCTTGGCCGTCCACGCCACCCCGTTCACCGCTCCGTCGACGACGTACTTGTCGAACAGATTCGACCCGTACCCGAACACCACGACCGTGATGTACCGCGTCAGGTTCACCAGACCATCGACGATGTTCGCGTCGATCCACGAGAAGACCGCCGCCACCAGCAGAGTGCCCCGCACCGCCGTGGCGTCGTACAACTCATCGACGTAGTACTTGTTCGCGAGAATGCGGTAGACGACTCCGAGCCTTGCCTCGGCCGCGTCCGGCACCGCGGGCCTGCTGAAGTACAGCGTGCGCGCGACCCAGATGCCGGCGATCGCGATCGCAACCGACACGATCATCAGCGCCCACTCCATCGCCAGCGATGCTTCGTGGAAATGGAATTGGTGGCCATCGATGGGCAGCAGCACCGGCTCGAGCCAGCGCTGGAAGAGCGTCGGATGCGGTCCGCCGAGCGCCGCGGGCAGGCCGACGAACCCGCCGATGATCGACAGGATGGCCAGGATGGCCAGGACGCCCGTCATGCTGAGAGGAGACTCGTGCGGCGCGTGCGCATGCTCGCGATGGCCGTGAGCCTTGTCCAGATGCTCGTCACCCTCATCGAGATGGTGCTGATCGGGGATCAGCGGATGTCCGGCGTGCTCCGGCTCGGACGATTCGATGCCCTCGACGACAGCTCCGCGATATGAGCCCCGGAACGTCATGAAGTAGAGCCGGAACATGTAGAACGCGGTCAGGCCCGCGGTGACGAAGCCCATCAGCCAGAGGAACTTCGAATAGGCGAACGCGCCGGCGAGGATCTCGTCCTTCGAGAAGAATCCGGCGAGCGGCGGAATGCCGGCGATCGCAATGGTCGCCACGAGCATTGTCCAGTGCGTGCGCGGCATGTACTTGCGCAGCCCGCCCATCTTGCGCATGTCCTGCTCGCCGCCGACGCCGTGAATCACGGAGCCGGCGCCGAGGAAGAGGCAGGCTTTGAAGAACGCGTGCGTCATGACGTGGAAGATCGCCGCGGTGAACGCGCCGACGCCCGCGGCCACGAACATGTAGCCGAGCTGCGAGACCGTCGAATACGCGAGGACTTTCTTGATGTCGTTCTGGGCGATGCCGATCGTTGCCGCGAAAATCGCGGTGATCGCGCCGACGATGGCCACGACCGCCATCGCCGTCGGCGAGAGGCGGAACAGCACATTCGAACGCACGACCATGTACACGCCCGCGGTCACCATCGTCGCGGCATGGATCAGAGCGGAGACGGGTGTCGGGCCGGCCATCGCATCCGGCAGCCAGACGTACAGCGGGACCTGCGCGGACTTACCGCAGGCGCCGACGAAGAGCAGCAGGCAGATCGCCGTCGCCACTCCCGCGTATTGCCCGCCGTGCGCCGATGCCAGCGCAAACACTTTCGAGTAGTCGGCGGTCCCGAACGTATTGAAGATCAGGAAGAGACCGAGGATGAATCCGAAGTCGCCGATGCGGTTGACGATGAACGCTTTCTTTCCCGCGTCAGCGGCGAAATTCTTGTCGTAGTAGAAGCCGATGAGAAGGTACGAGCAGAGGCCGACGCCTTCCCACCCGACGAACATGACGAGGTAGTTCGCCCCGAGGACGAGCACCAGCATCATGAACATGAAGAGATTCAAGTAGGTGAAGAAGCGCGTATAGCCGCTCTCTTCATGGGCCATGTAGCCGGTCGCGTACACGTGGATCAGGAATCCGACCCACGTGACGACCATCAGCATCGCGCAGGAGAGCGGATCGACGCGAAAGGCGACGTTCACGACAAAGTTCGCGACCTGGTTGCCGACGACGCCGAGTCCTGACGGAATCCACGTGTAGTACGTGAACTCGAGCGGCGCCTCGGTCCCATGGCTCATGTACGGGATCACGACGAGGAACGTGGCGACGAGCGCGGAAAGCGCCGTGGCGCCGACGGCAATCATGTTCGTGAGGGACCGGCTCTTGTGAACGAGAGGTCTGTTCGAGGCACGCAGTCCGTTGATCAGCGCCCCGAGCGCCGGAAGAAGGACGACGGCCACGAGCGCGCTACCCATTCAGCGTCCTCGCTTCATCGACGTTGATCGTGCTCTTGAGCCGGTACAACTGAATGATGATGGCCAGTCCGACCGCCGCCTCGCCGGCCGCGATGGTGATGACGAAGATCGCGAACACCTGCCCTTCCAGCGAAGACAGGCGGTGAGCGAACGCAACGAGGTTGATGTTCACGGCGTTGAGCATCAGCTCGATGGCCATGAGCACGGTGATCATGTTGCGGCGGATGACCACGCCGATCAGTCCGACGGCGAACAGCGTCGCCGAGAGCATCAGGTAGGCCTGTGTGCTCGGAACCGCCTCAGGCATTGAGTGCCTCCGTATCGTTCACCCTGAGCGAAGCGAAGGATCGACTGAGACGCAGCGATGACCGCGTCCACGAGGCATGACCGGTGCCGCGTCTCAGGAGACCCTTCGTCGCTGCGTTCCTCAGGGTGACGTAAGGGCTATGCATTGACCGCCTCCTTCACGTCATGCTCGGTCTCGACCTTGTCCAGAATGAACTGCGGCGCTGTTTCTTCCTCGAGAGCGGAGAGCTCGCGCTTGCCGATGACGATCGCCCCGACCATGGCCACGAGCAGGAACAGGGACGCCACCTCGAACGGCACCAGATACTCCTGATAAAGCGCCATCCCCACCGCCTCGGAATTTCCGACGACGGTTTTGCTGGCGACGCGCTTGCGCGTGATCGTGCCGTCGGCGTTGTGGATCCGCTTGGTCCGGTACGTCTTGGTCGAGCGAAGGTCTTTCGGCGTCCCGGTCGGATCGTGGTAAACGCCGGGCCGGACGACCGCGGCGAAGAGGATCAGCAATCCGAGGCCAACGGCCACGCCGCCCTTCCAGAACTGCGCGAGCACGCGCTCCTCCGGAAGGTGACGCACGTTGATCAGCATCACGACGAACAGGAACAGCACCATGATTCCGCCGGCGTACACGAGAATCTGCACCGCGGCCACGAACTCTGCGGACTTGATCACGAACAGGACGGCGACGCAGAGGAACGTCAGGAGAAGGAACAACGCCGAGTGCACCGGGTTGCGCATCGAGATGACGAGGATCGACGACGCGACGGCCACCGTTCCGACGATGAAGAACACCAGGAACGGCATGCTCGACGTCAATGCATCCATGAGAGAGATTCTCCCCTCACGTCATCCGGAGCGCCGAAGAGGGCGGAGGATCTGTGCGGCGGAGTTCTTCGCCAGCGCCCAGATTCTTCGCCGTCTACGCGGCTCAGGATGACGCTTCGCGTCACTCGGTTCCCCCGCTGATCATCTTCCGTCCTTCCTCGATCTGCGGCCGCTCCTCTTCCTCCGGCAGGCCCGTGTACTGCGGCTTGTCATCCCAGTACTCGAGCTCCTGCATGTTGAAGTAGAGATCGTTGCGGTCATAGCTGGCCAGCTCGTACGTCTTCGAGGTCAGCCAGATCGATTTCGGCTTGGTCGGACAGGCCTCTTCGCAGAGCGCGCAGAACATACAGCGCTTCACGTCGATGTCGTAGCGGTCGAGGACCTTCATCTTCTTCTGTTTGCCGTCGACTTCGCGCATCTCATCGTGGACGTCGATATAGATGATGTCGATCGGGCAGGCCGCCGCGCAGAGCTTACAGGCGATGCAGCGGTCGTACGAAAAGCGGAACATGCCTCGGAAGCGGTCGGCGGGCTCGAGCCGCTCCTCCGGATAACGGATCGTGACCTTCGGCTTCCAGAGCTCCTTGAACGTCGTCTTCAGACCTTCGAGAAGGTCGAGCAGAAGGAACCGGTCGGTCCAATCAGGCTTGGGATACTGGACTTGCATGAATCACCTGCCGCGGCGCCACTTTCGGCCCGCGAATCACCAGTGCAGCTGCAGCGATGATGACGATTGCGCCGAAGACCGAGAGCAACCACTCGGCTCCGGCGAGAACGAGAATCCCGGTCACGAAGATATTCACGAGTGCGAGCGGGATCAGCCACTTCCATCCGAGATCCATCAGCTGATCGAAGCGGAAGCGCGGGAACGTCGCGCGGAACCAGACGTAGATCAGCATGAAGGTCATGACTTTCCCGCTGAAGATCAGCGCACCGATGATGCCGCCGAGGACGCCCCACGACTTGAGGACCGTGGTGGTGAGGCCGATCTGGTGTCCGTTCACGACGCCGCCCAGCGTCCACCCTCCGAAGTAGAGGCTGACGATCAGGCAGGAGTTCACGAGCATCATCGAATACTCACCGAGCATGAAGAAGGCGAACTTCATCCCGGAGTACTCGGTGTGGAATCCGGCCACGAGCTCGGATTCCGCCTCCGGCAGGTCGAACGGAACGCGGTTGTTCTCCGCGTTCATGGCCACGAGAAAAATGAAGCAGGCGATCGCCTGCGGGAACACGTTCCAGATGTTGTGCTCCTGATACTCGACGATCTTCACGAGATCGAGCGACTGCGACAGCATGAGCACGCCGACGATCGACAGTCCGAACGGCACTTCGTACGAGACCATCTGCGCCGCCGAGCGAAGGCCGCCCATCAATGAATACTTGTTGTTGGAGGCCCACCCGCCGAGGATGATGCCGTACACCGCGGTCGACGTCAGCGCGAGGATCAGCAGCAATCCGACGTTGACCCGCGCGGCGATGTAGGTCGGCGGCGGTCCGAACGGAATCAGGCAGAACACCACGAACGCCGGCAGCAGCGGGAGCATCGGACCGAGGAAGTACGCGACTTTCTCGGCGCTCGAGGGAACGATGTCTTCCTTGAGCAGGAGCTTCATCGGGTCGGCGATGATCTGAAACAGGCCGTGAGGCCCGACGCGATTGGGACCGAGCCGCGCCTGCATGAACCCGAGCAGCCGCCGCTCGATGTAGGTCATCGCCGCGACGATCCCCTGGACGATGGCGAATGCCACCAGGAACTTCACCAGCGGCCAGACCAGATAGTGCATCCAGGGATTCATGGGGCCGCCGCCCTTCCACGGGAATGTTGAATGCTCAATGTTGAATGGTGAATGTTGAATTGAGACGGCAGCCATTCACCATTCACCATTAAACATTCAACACTCACCATTCCCGTGTTCATCGATCCACCTCACCGAGAACGATATCGATGGTCCCGATCAGAGCCACGAGATCCGAAACAAGGTGTCCCCGCGCCATCGCCGGCAAGGCCTGCAGATTCACGAACGACGGCGGCCGCACGTGGCAGCGATAGGCGTTCTGCGATTTTCCATCGGAGATGATGTAGTACCCGAGCTCACCCTTCGGTGACTCGATGGAGTGATAGACCTCGCCTTCCGGCGGGCGCACGACGCGCGAGATCTTCGCTTTGATGTCGCCGGCGTTCGTGGTGGCGATCATCGGGATGCACTGCTTGAGGATCCGGTTCGCCTGCCGCATCTCTTCCATCCGCACGAGATAGCGATCATATGTGTCGCCGTTCTTGCCGACGGGGATCTCGAACTCCAGCTCGGGATAGCACTCGTACGGCTGCGCGCGGCGGAGATCCCACTCCACGCCCGATCCGCGCAGCGGCGGTCCGGTGATGCCCCAGTCGATGGCATCCTCGGGCGAAAGCACGCCGACCCCGATCGTGCGGCGCTTCCAGATGCGATTGTTCGTGAGCAGGGATTCATATTCGTCGACCGCGGCGTCGAATTTGTCCGTGAAACGCTGCAGCCCTTCGAGCCAGCCGGGCGGAAGATCGTCGGGCAGTCCGCCGATGCGCATGCAGTTCAGCGTCAGCCGCGCGCCGCAATAGGACTCGAAGAGGTCAAGGACCTCTTCGCGTTCGCGGAAGCAGTAGAAGAACGGCGTCATCGCGCCGATGTCGATCGCGTGCGTGGCCAGCCACAGCAGATGCGACGAGATGCGCTGCAGCTCCGAGAGCATGACGCGGATGATCTGGGCGCGCCTCGGAATCTGCGCCGTGATGCCCATGAGCTTCTCGACGGCCTCCACGAACCCGAGGTTGTTGGTGGCCGAGGCGACGTAGTCCATGCGATCGGTGTGAGGGACGCATTGCGGGTAGGCCATGTTCTCGAACAGCTTTTCCGTCCCGCGATGGAGATAGCCGATCACCGGCTTGGCCTCGATGATGCGCTCGCCGTCGACTTTGAGCAGGACCCGCAGCACGCCGTGCGTCGACGGATGCTGAGGGCCGAAGTTCACTTCCATTTCGTGAACGTCGAACATTACTTTCCTGCCTCGGTCACGAGCTTATTGAGCATCGATTCGGTTTCCGCCTCACCCGGTACACAGAGGGAAAGGTCCTTCGTCTCACCGGTCGCGATCGCGCTCGCGTAGCCTTCGCAGTCCCAGCCGCAGGCCGTGCAGTCGGTCTGGGCCATGGCCGCGAACAACTTGTCCTTCAGCGCTCCCTTATCCGCGAGCTTCATCCGATCGGTCATCGCCAGATCGGGGTTGTGCCACGGCGCTTCCTGCGTCGGCTTTGCCGTTTCTGCGACGACGGCGGCGAGCTCCGGCGCGGGCGGCTGCTGCTTGCCCGCGGCGGCGCGCTGTCCGGCGATCTGCGCCGGCGGCCAGGTGCCGTATTCCTTCCACTCGCCCTGGTAGATGTTGACGTCCTTGACATCCTTCCCCGTCGAGCCAGCCTTCGGTCCGCCGCCGGCCGGAAACACTTCCGGGTAGATGCGCGCGCCGGTATCGATGCCGCGCAACGGAAAGTCCTTGCGCAGCGGATGTCCGTTGAACCCTTCCCACATCAGGATGCGCTCGAGGTTCGGATGACCCTCGAAGCGGATGCCCAGCATGTCGAAGGTCTCGCGCTCGTGCCAGTTGGCCGTCTTCCAGACGGAGGTGACGGATGGAACCGCAGTCGCCTCGTCGGTGAAGACGCGGAGCCGCACGCGCTGGTTCTTCTTGAACGAGTAGAGCGTGTACGTGACGGCGAACCGGAGAGCGGTGTGGGCGGGATACTTCGAGTAATCGACGCCCGTGAGGTCGACGAGGTAGTTGAATCCTTCGTCCTTGAACGCGCGGCACAGCTCCACGATGCGGTCGGGCGCGACGATCAGCGTGATCTCTCCGGCGAATTCCTTCGCGTCGACCACCGCGTCCCACGCGCGCGACACGGGGATGACCACGAGCGGATCGCGTTTGATGTCGCTCGGGTCGCGCTTCGGCGGTCCTGCCGGTGCGGCAGGTTTCGGCGGCGGAGTGTGGGGCGTCTCGCTCATCTATCCGCCCTCGAGCTCCTTCCCCGCCTCGCTCATCAGCTTCTTGAGCATTTCGAGGGTCTCGGCCTCGCCGGGGGTGCACAGCGAGATGTCTTTCGTCTCGCCGGTCGCCAGCGCGTGCGCGTAGCCTTCGCAGTCCCAGCCGCAGGCACTGCAGTCTGTCTGCGCCATCGCCGCGAACATCTTCGTCTCCAGCCCGCCGCCCATCTCGTCGGCGATCTGCATCCGCTCGGGGAGCGTGAGAGTGTCTTTGTGGAACGCGACGCCCGGTGTGGCCGCGGGCTGCGCCTCGGGTTCGGCCGCCGGGGGTTCCATGACTGCAGTTGCGGTTTCCCGTGGAGCGGCGGCCGTCTCGGCCGCCGGTTTCGGCGCAGGCGCAGGCTTCAGTTTCGGCGGAGCCGGTTCGCGCTTCACACCCGAGATCGGCGCCGGCTTCAGCTGCGCGGCCTGCTCGGCGCGCAGCGCCGGACCCTCATGCGTCGGACGAATGGAGTCGCGGACAGCGGCACGCGCGAAGTCGTACGCTTCGCCGCCTTTGCGCAGCACGTGCATCCGGTCGATCTTCTTCTGAAGCTCCATCAGCCCCCAGAGCAATGCTTCGGGGCGCGGAGGACATCCGGGGATGTAGACGTCGACCGGAATGAGGCGGTCCACTCCCTGCGTGACCGCGTAGGTGTCGTAAGGTCCGCCGCAGGTCGCGCACGAGCCCATGGCGATGACCCACTTCGGCTCGGGCATCTGATCCCACAGCCGGCGGACGATGGGAGCCATCTTCTCGGTCACCGTGCCGGACACGATCATCAGATCCGCCTGCCTCGGCGTAGCCCGGAACACCTCGGCGCCGAACCGGGCCATGTCGTGACGCGGATCGAGCACGGCCATCATCTCGATCGCGCAGCAGGCCAGCCCGAACTGCATCGGCCAGAGCGATGACTTGCGGGCCCAATTGAAGAATTTGTCGACGGTGGTCGTGAGGACGTTCGAGTCGAAGCGGTTCTCGATCAGACCCATGTGAGGACCTTCCTCTTCCAGGCGTAGAAGTAGCCGATCAGGAGAATCGCCAGAAACACTGCCATCTCGACGGCTCCGAACCAGCCGAGCTGCTTGAACCGGATCGCCCACGGAAAGAGGAAAACCGTCTCCACATCGAAGACGATGAACAACACCGCGATGAGGAAGTACCGCACAGAGAAACGGTGATCGAACGCCAGAGAGGTGGCCGGTACTCCGCACTCGTACGGTTCGAGCTTTACCTTATTCGCGCGGGAGGCGCGAATCAGGGGGGTGATGATGAAAAGCGTCAGGACCGGAACGGAGAGGACGATGAGTACGGCAACCAGCAGTACTGAATAGTTCGCCATGCAAAGGTCGGTGTGAAGAAAAAGACCGCCGGTATTGTAAACACGGGGTGCGCAGAGTCAATTGCTTATCTTCAATAGAGTTTCTTCTGGAACGACCACCCTTCCGCGGGCACGCCTCTCCCTTGCACCAGGACCCGGATCTCTTCGCCGATTCCGTCGGGGAGAATGAGCCTCCGTGCGTTTTCCTTGCGCTCGAGATCTTCCGTGGAGGCCGGTTCGGTCCGGATCAGCGGATGATCGGCGGCCCCAAGGGCGAGGAGAAATTTTGCCTGCCGGTCGAAAAAGAGGGTGGTGAACCCGGAGCGTTCTCCCGCGGCGATCAGATCGGTGAAATTGATGTGCGCGGTGATGTCCTGCTCGCCCGGCGAGGCGAGAAGATCGCGCGTCACCCGCTGCGCGCGATACGACGCCGCGGTTCCGAAGCGCCGGATTCGCGATCGGAACAGCTGCTCCTGCGGGAAGCCGTAGTCGAACGTGACGATCAGACCCCGCAACACGGACCGGCAGAGATCGAGGTAGTACGCCTCCCAGTCGAGCGAGATGTCGGCGAACTGGCCGTCCTCGAGCCCGATGCCGCGCGCCGCGAAGTAATCCTCGTACGGCCCGGGCGCCTCGTGCTCGGTCCAATCGATCTCTCCCTCGCGCTCCGTCACCCACAACTGGTGCAGATGCTCGTCGCGTTGCACGAGACGCGCGAACGGAAAGGCATCGAACAGCTCGTTCGCGACAATCAGGTGAGCCCCAAGCCGGGGAACTTCCTCGATCGAGCGAACAAAGTGCAGCGCCGGCTTTGCCCGAGCCTCGTCGCTGACGCGATCCAGCGAGCGGTCCACTCCGAAGAATTCAACCGAGGACCGAGGACCGAGGACCGAGGACAGTTCCAGGAGGAGCGAACCGTCACCGCAGCCCACGTCCACAACCGTGGACAGTCCGTCGCCTGCGCGGCTCGAAAATTCACGGACGAGGCTGCCCAAAGTAGCGGCGAACAGCGGGCTCAGGCGGGGCGAAGTGGTGTAGTCGGCTTCCGGCCGAGCGCGCTTCGCGTAATAACCGAGTTCCGGATGGTAGAGCGCTAGCTCCATGAAGTCTCGAAACGACAAGTCATTCTCTTTCAATAGATTACGAATGACGAGCTCGAGGCTACGGACTCCGTTCACGACGGCATCTTACATGGATTTACGCCGAGCTCAGCCGGTCAGGATTAGGCATTTCTTTTGATAGTGGCACCTGCGTTGCCCAATGAGAGACCAGTCAGTCGCCTGGGCGCAAAGGGGCGCCCGCATGGAAAGGTTCAGGAGGAAAACAATGAAACAGTTCATCGCCAGCATTCTGGTTCTGTTGCTCGTGGCCCCGGTGGCGTTTGCACAAACCGACAACCACGCGAAGGCGAAGAAGGGCGCCGCGGTCGGCGGCGTGGCCGGCGCCATCGTCGGCGGGGTGCTCGGGAACAACCGCGGCAGCGGTAACGCGACGCGCGGTGCAGTGATCGGCGGCGTCGTCGGTGCAGCGACCGGCGCAATCGTCGGCGCGATGATGGACAAGCAGGAGAAAGAGCTCCGGCAGATCGAAGGCGTCAACGTGCAGCGCGTCAGCGATGATGAGCTCAAGGTGACCGTGAAGAACGAAGTGCTGTTCGACTTCGACTCCGCGGCGCTCCGCGGCGCATCGAAATCGTCGCTCCGGGAGATGGCCGACGTGTTTCAGAAGTACCCCGACACGACCATTCGTGTTGAAGGTCACACCGACTCCATCGGCACAGCCGCATACAACAAGCGTCTTTCCGAGCGTCGTGCCGGTTCGGTTGGGACCTATCTCGAAAGCCTCGGCGTGCGCAGCTCGCGCATCGACGAGATCGGCTACGGCGAATCGCAGCCGCGTGCTTCGAACAGCACCGCCAGCGGCCGCCAGCTGAACCGCCGCGTCGAGATTCACATCAAAGCCAATGCGGCCTGACCGCCGCGGGTACCGATCGTGAATGAGAATGGGACGCTCGGAGACGGGCGTCCTTTTCTTTTGCCCGAAGTTGGAGGAGTGATGATTCGAAAAGCAGCTGTTCTTCTCTTTGCAACCTCGTTCCTACTTGCCTGCGCGACATCCGATCCGAACGTCAAGGCCAAGCGCGGCGCCGGAATTGGCGCGGCGGCCGGCGCGGTCGCCGGTGCGGTGATCGGCAATCAGAGCGGGGACAACAGGACCGGTGCGGTCGTCGGCGCGGCAGCAGGCGCCGCCGTCGGCGCGGCAATCGGCCACCGGATGGACAAGCAGGAGCAGGAGCTCCGTCAGATCCAGGGCGTGGAAGTCACGCGCCCCTCGGAAGGACAGATCGACGTCCGCCTGACGAGCGACATCCTGTTCGATCTCGATTCGGCGGCGCTGCGGCCGGAATCTCGTACGACGCTGCGCGATCTCGCCGACAACATCCGCCGGTATCCCGACGAGATCATCGACGTCGAAGGTCATACCGATTCGAGCGGCACGACCGACTACAACCAGAGCCTGTCGGAGCGCCGGGCGGGCTCGGTACGCGACTTCCTCGTCGACAGCGGCGTCCCCAGCCGCAGCGTCACCGCGGCCGGCTACGGCGAGACGAGGCCGAAGGATTCGAATTCCACGCCGGAAGGACGGCAGCTGAACCGGCGCGTGGAGATCCACATTCGCGCAACACAGAATCCCGCGTAACACTGGAAGCGCGCGCCGCGTCATACTCTCCATGATGCGGCGCGTGCTCGTCCTGTTCCTTCTCGCCACGGCTTGTGCGACCGCGCCGCCGCCTCCCGAGCCGATCGACGATCAGACACGCACGACGATCGAGCAGCTGCGCAACGCCGTGGCCGCGGACCCGACCGACGGCGCGCGCATCTACGTTCTCGCGCAATACCTCGACCGCACCGGCGACACCGCCGAGTCCCTCAAATGGCTCGGCGAGCTCGATCGCCTCGGCTGGACGCACGGGGTCAATGATCACGACTTCCTCCGCTCCCGCTCCTCCCGCGAGTACCGCGCCATCGCCGCGCGGCTCAACGGTCGCGAGCCGCATGTCGTCCGGAGCAGCGCGGCGTTCGTCATCCACCAACCCGATCTGATTCCGGAAGGCATGGCCTGGGATTCCGTGACCGGCGATTTTTATGTGAGCAGTATTCATTTACGAAAAGTAGTGAAGGTAACACCACAAGGTAAATCGTCGGATTTCGTCACGTCCGCACAGGACGAACTGTTCGGAACTCTGGGGATGAAGGTCGATCCTGTCCGGCGCATGTTGTGGGTCGTTTCCAGCGCCGCCCCGGAGATGACGGCGAGCTCCGGCGCAGCCGAGGGGCAGTCGTCGATCTATGCCTACGACTTGCGAAGCGGGAGCCTGTCAACGAAGGTCGTCACCGGCGGCGCCAAGGATCCCTCGCTCTTGAACGACCTCGTCCTGCTCGACGACGGCTCCGCTCTGATCACCGACACAGACCGCGGCGCCATCATGCGCGTCCGCTTCGGATCCGATTCGATCGAGACCTGGATCCCGCCGGACACGTTCACGTTCCCGAACGGCATCGCGCTCGCGGAAGGAGAGCCCTATCTCTACGTCGCTGACTTCGACGGCCTCTCTCGCGTTGACCTGCGCAGCCGGACCATCACGCAGCTCGACATCCCCGACAACGAGACGCTCAGCGGCATCGACGGGCTCACCTGGTATCGCGGCGACCTGATCGGAATCCAGAACGGCGTCGGCCGGCCACGGCTCATCCGAATCCATCTCGACGCCGATCGCACCGCCGTCACCCGGATCGAGGTGCTCGAAGCCGGCAATCCGAAATTCGATGAACCGACCACCGGCGTGATCGCGAACGGTGTTTTCTACTTTCTCGCCAATCCTCAGCTCCGCGCGTTCGACGAGCACCACAAGATCTGGCCGCGCGAGCGGCTGCACGACGTCGAGATCCTGAAGCTGCCGCTCGACTGATCAGTGGCGAGCCGCACGGCGCTTCGAGGATGACGAGGTGAGCTCGATCGTCCCGACCGTGTACCGCCACCCGTTCTGCGTCGCGATCAGCAACGTTCCGTCAGCCGCTTCCGCAAGCATCGCTACGTTCGTCGTGCCGGCCGGAAGAGCCGCTGAAACGTCTTCCCACACGATCGGCAGGAACGGCAGAATGTCCGGCGGAAGCGCGCCCGGGCCCGGACCACCGGAAAATGCGAGAAAGCCGCTCTCGTCAACCTTGTCGAAGCCTCCGGCCAGCCGGATGAAGGGATTCTTCGACCACTCCACAAACTGGCGAATATAGGGGTATCGCTGCGCACCAAGATCGTAAAAGATCGTGAACGAGGTGCCGCGAATCAGCGCCCCTTCGATCCCCGCGAACATGTCACTTCCCACGCGGATGAACTGCACATTCCGGTTCCCGAGATCGAGATGCGGCACCACACGCGTCGGAGGCGAGAGCCACGATAACCCGTCGGCGGTCAGAGTTCCGCCGCCGATCCACCCCGAGTCCAGCGGGCACTCACCGCCGAGGTAGAGGGTGGAACCGCCGACGGTGAAGACGACGGGACAAATCTGCAGATCCGGCACACCCTTCGTCACTGACCCGTAAAGCTGGTACCAATGCAGTCCCTCATCGGGCGTGACCAGCACGTTGCCACCGAGCTCGACGACCACTCGTCCGCCGGCGATCTCGACGTGATGGCCGACGAGATACTCGCAACGCGCGCCACGACACTCCGCCAGTCTTGTATCGATCGGCGAGAACGTGTGTCCATGGTCGCCCGATCGCAGCAACGTCGAGTCGGGCGACGTGCCGAAAATCCCGTTGCCAAGGAGAACGTAGAGGAAGCGGCCGTTGGAGGCGACGTCGTTGACGCGGCGTCCGTCGAACGCGACCACCTCCGCCGGTTCGGCCGGATCGGCGAGGCGGCGGCTGCGCATCAGGCCGACGGGAGTGGCCAGGTACTCGTACTGGTCGTCGTGAGCGAACGAGACCCGGCCGGGAGTGCTGTCCGCGGCCACCGTGAACGACCGGACCGGATGGATGAGAACCGCCGCCAGGATCAGGGGCAGCATGAGGCGTCTTATCCCGCGAGGGGATGGCCTCCGTCAAGACAATCGGCTAGAATCCGCGCGCCCTTTCGGCCGCCGACCAGCGGTTCTCGGCGGTTCTTTACCCCAAAAACACGGAGGCACCATGAAGTCCTGGATCGTGCGCGCTCTGCTCGTCGCGATGGTTACGGTTCTCGCGACCGCCACCATCGCGATGGCGCAGGAGTCCCATCCCTCGTCCAACCCCGACGTCGCTCACGTGGAGTCGCGACCGGCCGCGCATCCCACCGAGGCGAGAACGGAAGCCAGTCTCGTTCTTCCCGATCTGAGGAGCGTCTCGTTCCTCGGCGTCACCGGGCAGGCGCTGCTCACGGCCGGCCTGGTCGTCTGCTTCCTCGGGCTGCTGTTCGGTCTCGTCATCTACGTTCAGCTCAAGAACCTTCCCGTGCACAAATCGATGCGCGAGATCTCCGAGCTGATCTACGAAACGTGCAAGACGTACCTCATCACCCAGGGGAAGTTCATCGCCTACCTGTGGGTCTTCATCGCCATCATCATGGTCGTGTACTTCGGCGTCCTGCGCCATTTCGAGCCGGTGCGCGTCGCCGTGATCATCCTGTTCTCGGTCGTCGGCATCCTTGGCAGCTACGGCGTGGCCTGGTTCGGAATTCGCGTGAACACGTTCGCGAATTCGCGAACCGCGTTCGCGTCGCTCGCAGGAAAGCCGTATCCGACCTATTCGATTCCGCTGAAGTCGGGCATGTCCATCGGCATGCTATTGATCTCGATCGAGCTCGTGATCATGCTGGCCATTCTGCTGTGGGTTCCCCGCGACTACGCCGGCCCGTGTTTCATCGGATTCGCCATCGGCGAGTCGCTGGGCGCGGCGGCCCTTCGCATCGCCGGCGGCATCTTCACGAAGATCGCCGACATCGGCTCGGATCTGATGAAGATCGTGTTCAACATCAAGGAAGACGACGCCCGCAACCCGGGCGTCATCGCCGACTGCACCGGTGACAACGCCGGCGACTCGGTCGGCCCCACAGCCGACGGATTCGAGACCTACGGCGTCACCGGCGTCGCACTCATCACCTTCATCCTTCTCGCGGTCACCACTCCCACCGTGCAGACGCAGCTTCTGGTCTGGATCTTCGCCATGCGCGTGATCATGATCATCACCGCCGCGGTTTCGTACTTCATCAATCAGATCTTCGCGCGAGCGCGCTACGGCAACGCGGACTCGTTCAACTTCGAGGCACCGCTGACGACGCTCATCTGGCTCACGTCGGTCATCTCCATCGGCTTCACATATCTGGCGTCGTATCTGCTGATTCCCACCGTCGGCGGCGACTCGTCGCTGTGGTGGAAGCTGTCGACGATCATCACCTGCGGCACGCTGGCCGGCGCCGTCATCCCCGAGCTGGTCAAAGTCTTCACCTCCACCGAGTCGCGTCACGTGAAGGAAGTCGTCATCGCATCGCGCGAAGGTGGCGCGTCGCTGAACATCCTCTCCGGCTTCGTGGCCGGAAACTTCAGCGCGTACTGGATGGGACTGGCCATCGTTTTGCTCATGGGCATCGCCTCATGGATCAGCAGCCAGTTCCCCGGCGGGCTGATGATCGCTCCCGCCGTCTTCGCGTTCGGCCTCGTCGCGTTCGGATTCCTCGGCATGGGACCGGTGACGATCGCCGTCGACTCGTATGGTCCGGTGACGGACAACGCGCAGTCGGTGTTCGAGCTCTCGACGATCGAGACGATCCCCGGAATCGAAGAGGAGATCCACAGCTCCTTCGGATTCCGTCCGGCATTCGCGCAGGGAAAAGAGTTCCTCGAGGCCAACGACGGCGCCGGCAATACATTCAAAGCCACGGCGAAACCCGTCCTGATCGGCACGGCTGTTGTCGGTGCGACGACGATGATCTTCTCGATCATCGTCATGCTCACGAGCGGACTCACCGTCGACATGGACAAGCTTTCGCTTCTCCATCCGCAGTTCCTCCTCGGTCTGATCATCGGCGGCGCGGTGATCTACTGGTTCACCGGCGCGGCGACGCAGGCCGTGTCCACCGGCGCCTATCGGGCCGTTGAATTCATCAAGGCGAACATCCATCTCGATGCCGGAGCGGCGAAGGCGTCGGTGGAGGACTCGAAGAAGGTCGTCGAGATCTGCACGCAGTACGCGCAGAAGGGCATGTTCAACATCTTCCTGGTGGTCTTCTTCTCGACGCTGTCATTTGCCTGCTTCGAGCCGTTCTTCTTCATCGGCTACCTGATCTCGATCGCGCTGTTCGGGCTTTATCAGGCCATCTTCATGGCCAACGCCGGGGCGGCGTGGGACAACGCCAAGAAGATCGTCGAGGTCGAGCTGAAGGAAAAGGGCTCGGCACTTCACGCCGCCACCGTCGTCGGCGACACCGTCGGCGATCCGTTCAAGGACACCTCGTCGGTGGCCATGAATCCGGTCATCAAGTTCACCACTCTGTTCGGCCTGCTCGCGGTCGAGCTGGCGGTGGAGATGACGAAAGCCGGCCAGCAAGGTCTGACGCGCGTGCTTTCGGCGGTGTTCCTGCTCATCGCCATGACGTTCGTCTATCGCTCGTTCTACAGCATGCGCATTCACAGCGGAGAGCCCGAGCGGACGTCGGCAGCGGCGTAGTGGAGCGGCGGCCGTCATCGGCCGCCGGGGCGCCGCGCGGTGACGCGCAGCGCTCCGCTCATTCCTCCGCGGCCGCGAGCACCGCGGCAATCGCCGGGTGCTTGATCTTGCGCTCGCGCGAGATCGCGTAATACGACTCGCGGATTCCGTCGACGCTCCCGACCGGTACGACGCGCTCGTCGCGCAGGTCGTGTTCGAGCAGGGAGATGCTCGCGAACACGCCGGCGCCGGAGTGTGCGAACTCGTCGAGGAGGGCCGAATCCTGAAACTCTCCGACGATTCGGGGACGCACGCCGTGGCGGTCGAACCACTGCTCGAGCCGCCGGCGAAGCTCGGTCCCACGCTGCGGCAGGAGGAAGGGCGCACCGTCCAGCGACTGCGGGAATCCGCGTTTCAGACCGCGGGCGATTGCCGACGACGCGTACAGCGTAACCTCGCTCTCGGCCAGGACATGGTTGAACAGCCGGATCGTGGTGCCGCTGCTCGGCGCGTCAGAGATCACGAGGTCGAGCTCGTGGACCGCCAGTTCCGCAAGCAGGCGTGACGGCTGATCCTCGATGCAGATCAGGTACACCTCCGGCTTCATCTGCAGGACGGGCAGAAGAAACCGGTGCGCGATCGCCTTCGGCACCACGTCCGACACGCCGACCGAGAATCGCAGCGGGCGCCCCGTCGGCCGGTCTTCGATCGCGTCCGTCAGCTCCCTCCCCAGCGAGAAGATCTCCTCGGCGTACCGGTAGACCATCTTTCCGACATCGGTGAGAACGAGCTTGCGGCCGCGGCGATCGAACAGTTTCTCGCCGAGGGTTTCCTCGAGCGTTTTGAGCTGTTCGCTGATGGTGGGCTGTGTGAGGTTCAGCTTCTCGGTCGCCCGGGCGATGCTTCCCTCGCGCGCCACGGTCCAGAAGTAATAAAGGTGGTTGTAGTTGAACCAGACCACGCCGCGATCTTAGCGAACAACGGTGCGAAACACGTGTTGCGTCCATGGGAAGCGGCGGTGCAGCCAGGCCGTCGTCTTCTGCGTGAATTTCGCGTCGGGAAACAGGATCATCGCTGCGAAGCCGAAGAACAGCCATCCCGGCAGAATCGGCAGGACCAGTCCGGCGATGCCGATGGCGACGAAGAGGGTCGCCAGGACCGTGCGGACGACGAGTCTCACGCGGGAGCGCATAGCGCTTCCCTCACCGAACGTGCCCGCGAGCCGAGGAGCTGCGCGGTGGTCTCGGCGGCGTCGTCGATGGCCTTCTTCAAATCGCGATCGCGGTGGGTCACCACGAGCGGCGGGCCGCCCGCCCACTCGATCCGCACGCGGCACATCGATGCCTCGGCGAAGCTCTCCATGCGCGCCAGCGTGACGCTGGCCGAGCAGACCGCATGAAAGCGGCGCACCGCAGCGGCGATGCGCTGTTCGGCATGGCGGAGGAGGTCCTCGCCGAGCGGGGTGAATGAATCGTCGTGCACTTGAATGCTCATCTTCACGATTCAATATACGTTTCACCGTTGCATCGGCTTCATTCGATCTTTGAATAGAATTGATCGGATATTCCGATTGTTCGTCACCATTCCACGGCTCGCCTGAATTTCTTCCTGATGTAATGCCCGTCACAGCTGTTGGTCCGGGGGAATGACAAGCGGGCCGGCACTCCCTACGTTCCCTTCGGAGTCCTTCTCTTTCCGTAGATCCGTAACTCCTCGGAATCCGATTCCGGCGGCCGGGAGCGGCCACGCCACCAACCTTTGACAGGAGGAAAATCATCATGAGAGTTGCTCGATTTCTGACCCTTGTCGTCATCCTCTTCCTGATCGCGGCGACCGGGTGGGCGTCGGCCGCACCGCCATCCGAGGCGACGCAACGGGATCAGACGCGGAAGGAGCTGACGTCGTTCTTCGCCGGCATCAGCGACAACGCGCCCGGGGCCCTTGGATCGATCAAGAAGTCGCCCGAGGCGATGGCGGCGGTCAAGAGCCGGATCGACTCATTGAGCGATGCCGAGGTCGCCGAGTTCAGCCAGTTCATGCGCGAGGTTCCGGACTGGAAGAGCGCGCCGGAGATGCTGGCCAGGGTTCTGCCGGCGGAAACGCTGAAGAAGCTGGAAGCCGAGGGATCCGATTTCACCGCCCGCGTTCCGAAGGCGGAGAAGATGCGCGACGACGTGCGCACGCTCGTCGCGACGTTGAAGCTGCTGCCGGACACGAAGCTGGAGGAGCTCGGCATCGGCCGGGCGAAACTCGACGAGATCGATCAGTCGCTCCAGCAACTCACTACGCTGCAGCTGGCGATGCTGCAGAGACAGGTCACCCGGGCCGGCGGCTGGGAGCAGGGCGCGGCGGCAATGAACGCCATCCCGCGCGAGCTGCGGCAGGGCGCGCTCGCGCTGGCCAAGCATGGGCCGATCACGGCGCTCGATCTGGTCGAGCTCGAGAAATATCGAGCGCGCGTCACCGACGTTCTGAAGCGCGTCAGCGCGCTGCCGGAGTCTTCGCGCAAGGCAGTGAGCGTCGGAACGCTGGACGGCCAGGCCGCGCAGCTGTCCTCCGCGAGCCCTGACGCGCTCTTCATGTTGCGCGAGCAGATCACCCCGGAGAAGCTCGGCAAACTGGAGGAGAGCGTCTCGATCCTCGAGCGCGTCGCCGCGCTCACCCCGGCCGAACGCGATCAGCTCGAGCAGTTCCGCCACGAGTTGACCGGAGCGTTCGAGCAGATGGCCGGCAGCCCCGATCAGGCCCGCGACATCCGCGCGAAACTCGCCGGCCTCGGGCCGGAACAGGTCTATCTGCTGAAGCAGGGCATGCCCAACTTCGAACAGTGGAAGACCACCGCGCCGGCGATGATCCAAGCCTTGAGCGCGCCGGACCTCGCGCAGCGCATCACCGCGCTGCAACAGCCCAACCCCGATCCCGCTCGCGTTCAGGAGCTGGAGTCGTTCCGGGCTCAGGCTCTTTCGTACATCGAAGCGTCGAGCGCGGAAGTCGAACCGGCGCTCGCCGCGCGCGCCCGCCAGGCCGTCCAGGCCGCGACGCTGCCGAAACTGGAGATGATCCGTTCGGTCACCGCGGCCATGCCCGCTGAGGCAAGCGCGTCCTCGCGCCTGCAGATGGTCACGAACATCAGCCTCGACTGCGTCGTCAGCCTGGGAAGCATCACGATCCCGGTGATCGATGTAAGCGTGGGGCTGGGGTCGATCGACTTCAACTGGATCTGTGATTCCATCGAGACCGCCATCAACGCCGTGGCCGGCCAGATCCAAGCCGCTGTCGACTTCGCCACCGCTACGCTTAACAACACCATCAACGCGGTGAAGAGCGCGCTGGAGAGCGCGATCGCCGCGGTCGTGAACACCGTCGATACACTCGTGGCCGGCATCATCAGCACGGTCACCTCGATCTGGAACTTCGTGCAGACCATCCCCTCGCTGGCGTGGCAGGCCATCCAGGCGGCCCTCAACGCCCTCCTCGATATCAATCTCGGTGACGGCATCACCATCCGCATGGTGGTCAACGCCGCACCGGGGGTGATGTTCCAGAAGATGCAGGATGTGCTGAATCTCGCAGGAAGCTGGTGGACGGCCCTCGGCCAGGTCGAGTTGCCGCTCATCCCCTGTCCGCCCGCGGGATTCCATACGCCATTCGGAACGGTCGGCGATGGCGCCGCGGTCACGAATTACAACCGCTACAAATTCTTCATCGACAAGATCATCGGTCTGCTGCCGGACACCGAAACGAGCCTGGCGATCAAGATCCCGGCGCAGGTCGTCTACGCCGCCTACGAGTTCCTCGGCGTCTGCCTGCAGGACGCGGCTGACGACGCGAACGAACTGTTGTCAACCAACAGGCACACGGAGATCACCGGCGGTCAGACCCTGCTGGGCCAGCAGCTCGCCGCCGCGCTGCTCTCCATCACCGGCTCGTTGAGCACGAGCACGGCCGGCCTAACGACCCTGATCACCAACAAGTCCATCGATCTGACGAACCTGGTCAACCAGCGCGGCGACGCGCAGCGCGATCTCGACCTCCGCATGCAGATCGAGCTGAATCTGCAGGCCGGCGAAGGGAGGGCGCTCGCTCTGTTCCAGCTGCCGAAGGCCAACGGCGGATACCTGGAGCTGGCGCGCGACATCGTCAACAGCGCCATCAACGCGATGCTGGCAGCCGGCCAGAACGTCGGCCAGGCGCAGAAAATGTTTGCGCAGGCCGAGTCAGACCTCGGACTGGGACGGTTCAAGGCCGCGTACAAGAACCTGCAGCAAGCCTACATGGAGCTGTCGAAGTAACTTGCGGTCGATGTAGGGCCGGCGTTCGGCCGGCCCTACACCCCCGTCATCTCTTGTAGGTGACGGTTACGCCTTCGGGAACCTTCGAGCCGCTCTTGCTCATCTTCTCGAACGTCGCGTAGTCGTACTCCCAGATCAGGGTATTGCCTTCGCGGCGCATGGCGTTCGTGGAGACGACAGTGAACGGCGCCGTGATCTTGTAGGCGACGCGCATCTTCTTGAACGCGTCCTTCATCATCTTCTCCATCTCCGGATCGACCTTCCCGGGCGATTCCTTCGACGTCTCCGACTTGACGGACTCGGCCGGGTTCTGCGGCTTCGTGCGGATCGTGAACGTATCGCCCTTGTCCAGGACTTCCAGACTCTCGAACGGCTGATCGATCACGTTCTTTTCGGTCGGATCGCCGCCGCCTTTGCCCTCGGCGCTCTTCTTCGACGGCAGCTTCACGCCGACGAGATGATCGAGTTTGTCGAACGCGAAGTGGAACATCGTCGTGACGCTCATCTCCTTCTCGTCGACGTTGGCATCGAGCAGAGTGATGCCCTTCGGCAGACTCTTGTTCATCTCCGCCTTCATCTTCTTCGGATCTTCCGCGGGATCCTTCTTCTTGTCCTTCTGCTGCTTCAGGAAGTCGGCTTTGGCGGCGTCGATCTCCTTCTTCGTGGCCACACCTTTGGCGCCCGACATCGAATGCTGCATGTTCGCCATGATGACGACCATCGGCTCGAAGTCGATGCCCATCTTGAAGCCGGCCGTGCCGGACATGTCCTTCTTCAAATCGATGGTTTGCTCGATCTCGAAGCAGCGCGTTGCGAAGACCGCGCAGACGACCAGGGCGAGAATTGTGATCCGGTGACGCATTCGTTTATCCCCCTCTGCGCACTTCCTCGAAGAACGCAATCAGTTTTGGCGAGAACGCCGTTTTGTCCAGACGCAGGGAACGATTGAGCTTGAGTGCCGCCTTGAAATCGCTCCGCGCCGCTGCGAGAAGCGAATCGGAATTCCGGGAGAGCACGGCTCGCGTATAACGCGCGCAACCGCGCAGAAGGTAAGCCTCACCCGACGGCGACCCGTCGAGCATCGATGTGAGCGCGCGCTCCGAGGAGCTGAGATCGCCGGCGGCGAAGGCGCGGTACGCCGATTCGAGCTGTGCGCGCGTGGGCGGTGCATGTTGCAGCGCAGCCGCGGAGATCGCCGCCGGCGCCGTTGTCGCGGTGGCCACGAGAACGGGTTCCTCCTTCGGCATGAGCACGGTCTGCGCGACGGTCGTCGTTGTCGGAACGGGCAACGCCGGAACCGGTTCCGGTGGGGCGGCGGCCGTCTGGGTCGCCGGCACCGATGGCGGCGGCGCAACGCTCGGCTTCACCGGCGAGGGTTGCTGTTGTTTGGCGACGATCACCGGCCGCGCCGCTTTCATCTTCTTCCCTTCTTCGGCGGCGCGCCCGAACAGCTCCCGCGCGTCGCCGGCGGTCGCCGCGGCGCGCTCGTAGGCCTTGATGTCCGTTCCGGCCGAGTTGAACAGGGAAAGCGCCTCCTGAAGTCTTCGATTCGCGGCGCGGTAGATATCCGTGCGGTCTCCGCCGGAGGAAAGCGCGTCCATCTGACCGGCGAGCGCGCGGCTCAACGCGGCGTCCGCTGCATTTTTCGAAGCCGACGCGGCATTCTGTGCGCCGCGCTGCTTCTCGGCCTGCGCGCGCGAAACCCAGTCGCGCAGCTTCGAGTAGTAATCCGTCTTCTCGATCGCCCCCTGCTCCTCGGATGTCTTCCACTCGCGGAGCGCACCGTCGACGTCGCCAAGATTGAACTTCGCGATGCCCAGCCAGAAATGCGGCACGTAGACGAAGATCTCGTTGCGCGTCCGCGCCGCCGAATTCTCCGCCGGCGTCTCCGCCATCGCTTTCTGCAGTGCGGCAACCGCTTCGGTGTAGTTCTTCGCGTTGACCGCTTTGACTCCGCGGTTGTACGCCTCCCACCACTTCTCCTGCGCGGCGGCAACCGGCAGCGCGATCAGCAACACGAACAGGAGCAGGCGCTTCATCGCCCCTCCAGGATCGGCAGCTTCGCCAACGACGCGTCCGCGAACTGCACGTTCAGCATCGCGTCCTGTCCGGCCGTCACGTCGACGACTCGCGTGATCGTGTCCTTGTAACGCGGGTTGGCGAGCGTGACCTCGTACCGGCCGGGCGGCAGATCGACGGGAGCGGGCGTCACGAGCGGCCCATCGATCTCCACCGGCGCGCCGGTCCGCGTGTTGCGAATGCTCATCACGTTTGCCCACGGGTACGCGTTGATGGCCAATCGAGCCGGAGCGTTCACCAGCACGCTGGCCTGGGCCGGTTTCGCCGGCTGCGCGATCTCCGGGGTCGGGTGGGAACGCCGGAACATCGAGACGCCGCCGATCACGACTGCAATCAGCGCCACGGCCGCCGCGATGAATGGAGCGACCGGCCGCTTCGACACCGTGGCGACCTCGGTGGCCGGAACCGTCGGTGCCAGCTCCGGCTGCGCGACTGAAGCCACCGTCGGCGCATTCGGATCGACACGGCCCACGACACGAGTCGGTTCTTCGGTCGCCTCCGTGGCCAGCGGCAGAGGCGGCGGTGCGCCGGGCGCATCGCTGAGCGCGGGAAGCACGCTCTCCAGCGCGTCGGCGAATTCGCGGGCGCTGGCGAATCGTTGATTGCGATCTTTCTCCAGAGCCCGCTGCAAAATCGCCTCGAGCTCAGGAGAGGCCGTCACGCTCGGATTCAGCTCTCGGAGAGGGCGCGGCTTCTCCGACGCATGGAGCACGAGATAGCCGTGCGGCGTGTCCGCCTGGAACGGCGTGACGCCGGTGACCATCTCGTACATGACGATGCCGAAGGAATAGAGATCGGCGCGGCCGTCGATGCGCTCGCCCGCCGGCAGCACCCCGAGGTGTTCCGGCGAGCAGTATTTCCACTTGCCGACGAAGATCCCGGTCTTCGTCTTGTCGTCCTTCGTCTCCTCGGCCCACTGCTTGGCGATGCCGAGGTCGATGATTTTCACGCGCTCGTCGCCGCCGCTGTCGCGCGTGATCATCAGGTTCTCCGGGCTGATGTCGCGATGCACGATGCCGGCACGGTGAATCGCCTCGATGCCCGTCAGCGCTTGGATGGCCAGCTTCGCCGCGTACCGGGGAGACAGCGGGCCGCGCTCTTCGATCAGGTCGTGGAGATTCGTCCCCTCGATGTACTCCCAGACCATGTACCAGGCGCCATCTTCGAGCGTCGAGAAGTCGAACAGCGAGGCGACGTTCGGATGGCTGATCTTCGTCGCCAGCCGCGCCTCGCGCAGGAAACGGTCGTGCGCGCCACGGTCGCCGGCGATCGCCGGGCGCATCAACTTGATCACGCGGATGGCGTTGAGATGGACGTGCAGGACCTTGTAGACCTCGCCCATCCCGCCCACACCGAGCCGCGCCAGGATCTTGTATTTGCCGTCGATCGGCGCCTCGAGATAGCGCCGCAGAAAGTCGGTAATCGCCTCGCCGCAGAAGGGGCACGCCTTGTACGCGGGGTCGACCTCCGACCTGCAATGGATGCAGTAAAACGCCATGGTTTTGGGCTGATTTTGGTGACGCAATTATATGCTCCCGGCGATGATTTCCGAGACATTCCCCACGGACGAGACGTGGCGACCCGGCACACGGATGGCCTTCCGTTTCGCGTTGGCTTGGTTCGTCCTGATCGATCTCCCGTTTCCCCTGAACGCATTCCCGCCGCTCGAGCGCGTCACCGAGCCGTTGGACGCAATGTGGGCAGCAATCGTCTCGTTCGCAGGCCGGCATCTCTTCGGGTTGCAGCAGATCGCGCATGAGACGACGGGCAGCGGCGACCGGACGTACGACTACGTCCTTCTGTTCTGCCAGACCGCCATCGCGGTGATCGTGACCGTGCTTTGGTCGATGTTCGACCGCCGCCGGGAGTACAAAACGCTCCACGCCTGGCTGCGGGTGTACGTCCGCTTCGCGCTCGCCGCGGCGATGTTGACGTACGGCGCCTACAAGGTCATCCCGGCGCAGTTCCCGCCCAACTCACCGTTCCGCCTGAGCGAGACGTTCGGCGATGCCTCTCCGATGGGATTGCTGTGGGCATTCATGGGGGCCTCGGCGGCATACACGATCTTCGCCGGCCTCGGTGAGGTCACCGGCGGCGTCCTCCTCATCTTCCGACGAACCGCCCTCCTCGGTGCGCTCGTCTCGATGGCGGTCCTGGCCAACATCGTCATGCTCAATTTCAGCTACGACGTTCCGGTGAAGCTCTACTCGAGCGGACTCTTTCTTCACGGCGTGTTTCTCGTAATCCCCGACCTGCGCCGGATACTCGACTTCTTCGTGCTGCATGGCCCGACCACACCGCTCCAGGAGCCGGTGGTGATCGCCAGCCCCGCCTTCCGGCGAGCCGCACCTTTCCTGGCGACGGCGTTCATGCTGACGCTCTTCGGTTTTCCGCTCGACGCTTCTTACAAACAGCTTCGCACTCGTCTGGACGGCGGACCGCTGTACGGCATCTGGACCGTCGAAGCGTTCTCGGCCGACGGCGCGTCCCTCCCTCCCCTGCTCACCGACTCACTCCGATGGAGAAGACTGACCTTCCATGGCAAATCCATCGCATGGGTTCAGCTCATGGATGACACGCGCCAGCCGTACGTGGCCACGCTCGACGAGCGAGCGCGAACGCTGACACTCGCCCCTCGTGAAAAACCGGCCCAGAAATCGGTCTTCGCGTACGCGAAGCCGCAACCGGGGCTGCTGACGCTCAGGGGAACGCACGCGAACCGTAAGGTGGACATCACGTTGCGATCGAAGGATCTCTCGAAGTTCCTACTGATCAGCCGCGGCTTTCACTGGATCAACGAGGTTCCGTTCAATCGCTGATGAAAGAGAAGACGTTCTCCGTTCGGACCTCGTCGCGCGAGCAGATCGTGATCATCACGAAAGAGGTCCAGCGCGCGCTCGCAGAGCTGACCGACGGCGACGGCATCTGCACGATCGTCACTCCGCACACGACCTGCGCGATCTCCGTCAACGAGAATGCCGACCCCGACGTCCCCGCCGATCTGACGAAGGCGCTGCGAGCGATGATCCCGAACGTCCGCTTCGAGCACGGCGAGGGGAACTCCGACGCGCACCTGCTGTCGACGATCATCGGCACGTCGCTGTCGTGGCCGTACCGGCGCGGAAAGCTGGTGTTCGGGACGTGGCAGGGCGTTTACTTCATCGAGCTCGATGGTCCTCGCGAACGGCACGTCACTGTGTATGTCCCTTAATCGCGCTACCATCTCTTTCATGCGCGCATCGATATGCAGTTTCGTACTCGCATTCTTTCTGGGAGCGGCCGGCTTTGCGCAATCGGATGCCGTGCGGAACCTGGTGGCCGCTGGCGCGCAGCCCGATCTCAAAGCCGTGGAAACTGCAGTCACGAACGCGATCCGATCCGATGATCCGGCGTTGCGGACCATCGCCGCACGGATCGCGACGGTCCGGAGACTCACCGGCCTCGTGAATCTCATCAGCTCATACGCCGACCGCGAGCCGAACGCCGAAGCGGCTCGGGAGGAGGCGCGAGCGATGATTCTGCTCGGCGGCAAGCGCAACATCGACCATGCTTTCTACATCAGCGATCGATTCAGCAAACGCCTTGACGGTCCGGTGGCAACCGCCGCGGCCTATCTCGGCGCCGACGCGGTCGATTCCTATTTCGCCTCGATGCAGAAGCGGAAGATCGACGCCGGGGACTTCTTTCGCGCCGCGCTGTGGAACCGGCCGCAGCTCGCGGCGAACTTCGCCGCCCGGCTGCTGGCGAACGACAAGGAAGCGTTCAAGACCTTCATGTTCGTCACCGAGAGCGAGCCTCGCCTGCTCATCGATACGGACACGCTCATCGCGGCGCTGACCTCCACCGATCTCGAGCTTCGCGCGGACACGGTCTGGTTTCTCATCACGCACGCGCTGAAGCCATCGGCGGCATCGTCGATCGATTCACGGCTTCGCGACGCCATCGGCGCGTTGCGTGTCCCGCGCGACAATGCCGACCTCATCGTATCGGTGGAATTGCTTCGCCGCGCCATCGGCCTGCCGCAGCGCAACTTCGTCGAGTTCCGCTACTCGCTCGCCAACGAAGACGTGCAGGACCGGCTCTACTTCGCACCCTCCAAAGTCTTCAAGCTGATGAACGACATCGAGAAAAGCACCGCGCTCGAACAGTTCGGGAAGGTCGAGGAGGATTCGAACCAGGACATCCCTCCGTTCGTGCTGCCCTCCACGCTGCCACAAGGGATGACGGCGGCGATCATGAGCCTGACTGGATGCAAAGAGGGATGGCTCGGCACTGCAAAAGTGAAGGTCGACGAGAACGGCTTGGTCGTCTGGCACGACCTTTCTGCAGTCGATACCAGTGACAACTGCAAGCGCGCGCTCGACATGATGCTGCGCTACTCGATCGTCGAGAACTTCCTGATCACCGCGCCGCGTCAGAGCGACAACGTATCGCTCGTTCACGCGCCGAACGGGCCGCTCTGCTTCGATGAGACGCGGGTGATCTCCATGCCCACGGAACGCGTTTTCGGCTGGCCCGCCATCCGCGTGCCCCGCGCGACGCGCAAGGTCAATCCGTCGTATCCGGCGGGCGTGGCCCGAACCGCGGTCGACGTCGGCGTGGAGACGATGGTCACCGCCGGTGGTTGCGTGCGCGCCGTGCGACTCGTGAAGCCGACGGCCAGCCCGGCCCTGAACGCGGCCGCATTGTTCGCCGCCCAGCAGTGGCAGTTCGAACCGGCGCTCATCAACACCAACGCCGTCGACTGGCTGCAGGACATCACGATCGAGTTTCGTCCCTGACCGTCAGTGCCGGAGAACCCGCCCGGGCCGCGCTCCGGTGACCTTCCCCTCGTCAACGACCAGCACGCCGTTCACGACCACGTGGGAGACACCGACCGCATACTGATGCGGGTTCGCGTACGTGGCGCGATCGGCGACTGTCGCCGGATCGAAGATCACGAGATCCGCTTTCATCCCCGGCCGCAGGAGCCCGCGGTCGCGCAGTCCCACGCGCCCGGCGGGAAGGGATGTCATCTTCCGCACGGCGTCCTCGAGCGTGAGCACCTGCTTTTCTCGAACGTACACTCCGAGAACACGAACGAACGTGCCGTAGCTCCGCGGATGGGGGGAGTTTTTCCCGAACACCGGCACCTCGCCGTCCGAGGCGATCATGGTCGCCGGGTGTCGAAGGATGCGGATGACGTCGTCCTCTGACATCGCGTGAAAGATCCCCTGGACGCGGCCGCGGCGGATCAGATCGATCGCCACATCGGCCGCATTCTCGATGGTCGGCTCCAGTCCGCGGGATCGCGTGACGTCCGCGAGGGTCTTCCCGGCCAGGGAAGCATCGAAGTCCGTCGACGCGATCTGGATGTTCTTCGGATCGCCGCCGCCGCGCTCGTTTTGAATGCGATCGACGACCGTCGCGCGGATCTTCGCCCGCGATGCCGCATCATCGATCCGCTTCAACAGATCCTCGCGCCCGCCCTCGAGCGACCACGCCGGCAACAACGCTGCCTGCAGCGAGGTGCTCGACGCGGTGTACGGGTATTGATCCATGGTCACGTCGACGCCGCGAGCCCGTGCTTCATCGACGAGGCGAATCGTGTCGGCGCTCGCTCCCCAGTTCGGAGCGCCAAGGACTTTCATGTGCGTCGCCTGTGTCGGGAGATGGCCTTCCTCGCCGATGCGGATCGTCTCCCGAACGCTGTCGCGGATCTTTGCCGTCTCGTCGCGCTGATGCGAGATGTGAATGCCACCCATCTCACCGGCAACAGCCGCGAGTGCGATGACCTCTTCGGTCGGGGTGAAGGTTCCGGGAACGTAGTACAGGCCGGTGCTGAGGCCGAACGCGCCATCGCGCATCCCCTCACGCACGAGCGCCTTCATCTTCTCGATCTCTTCGGCCGTCGCCTGGCGATCGGCGGTACCGATCACCTTTTCGCGGACGCTCCCCTGCCCGATGAAACTGGCCATGTTCGGAGCCGTCTTCGTCTGGTCGAGCTTCGCGAAGAAATCGCGCAGTGGAATCGGCGAGCTGCCGTCCGGTCCTTCGAAAATCGTGGTGACGCCCTGACGGATGTAGTTGTCCGCCGTCGGCACTTCGAAGATGCCGCGGCGCGCGTGCGTGTGGAGGTCGATGAATCCCGGCGCCAGAACGTGATCGCCCGCATCGATCGTTCTCGTCGCGGTTCCGGCGATGTGACGGTCGATCGCCGCGATCGTGTCGCCGCGAACGGCGAGGTCGCCGCGGTACCACGATGCACCCGCCCCGTCGACGATGCGCGCGTTGCGGATGATGAGATCGTAATCGGCTGCCGAGACAGTGGAAACAGTCAGCGCAAGGGCGAGTAGAGTTCGCAAAAGCATTCGCGGAGTGTAATGGGATGGCGGAGAAGTTCGATGTGATCGTGATCGGCGGCGGGACGGCGGGACTCGTCACCGCCTCGGGGTGCGCACGGCTCGGCCGGCGCGTGGCCCTGATCGAGAAGCACGCACTCGGCGGCGACTGCCTCTGGACCGGCTGCGTCCCGACGAAAGCGCTCGTCGCGTCGGCACGGCTTGCTCATCAGATGCGCCACGCCGGCGCATTCGGCCTGGAGCCGTTCGACCCGAAGGTCTCTCCCCGCTCGATCATGGACTCGATGCGCGAGGCACAGCGCGCTGTCTCGAAGCATGACGATCCACAGAAGTTCCGCAACCTCGGAGTCGATGTCATCGAGGCGCCGGCACGGCTCGTATCGCGCAACGAGGTCGACGCCGGGGGGCGGCGGCTGATCGCCAAGGACATCGTGGTCGCCACCGGATCGCGAACCGCCGTTCCGCCGGTCGAAGGGCTCGCCGAAAGCGGCTTCATCGATCACGCCTCGTTCCTGCAGCAGAACGAATTCCCGCGCTCGATCCTCATCCTCGGCGGCGGCGCGATCGGCATCGAGTTCGCGCAGATCTTTCGGCGCTTCGGATGCGACGTCACGGTCGTCGAGATGGGCGAAGAAATCATCGGCACCGAGAACCGCGACGTGATCGCGCGCGTGCGCGAGCTCCTCAACGGCGAAGGCATCGAGATTCGCACCGGTTGGTCGGTCAGGTCGGTGCGCCGCGAGGGACCGAGGAAGATCGCGCGGGCCGAGCACAAGAGCGGCGAGACGCGCGAGATCGCCGTCGACGAGATCTTCGTCGCCTCGGGCCGCCGCGGAAACATCGAGGATCTCGGCCTCGAGGACGCCGGCGTCAAGACCGAGCGCTCTTACGTTGTCATCAACAAGTATCTCCAGACTTCGGTGCCGCGGATCTGGGCATGCGGCGATATCCACGGCGGACTGCAGTTCACGCATGTTGCAGCATACGAGGCGGTGAAGCTCGTGCGGAACATGCTCTTCCCCGGCCGGTCACCGGTCGATTACAGCAACGTGCCATGGGCGCTCTACACGGATCCCGAAGTTGCACACCTCGGCGCCACGGAAGGTCCGCGAACGTACGCGGTCGAGATGGAAGACGTCGATCGCGCCGTCGTGGATCGCGCCACCAGAGGATTCCTGAAGATCATCTGCGACGATCGCGGCCGCATTCTCGGCGCGCACGCGATGGCGTCGAATGCATCGACGCTCATCGAACCGATCGTGCTGGCCCGGAAGAAAGGCCTGCGCATCGGCGAGCTCGCCCAGCTCGTGTCGCCGTATCCGTCATTCGCCGACGCCATCCAGAAGGCGGCGGCGCTGCACTATCAACAGCTCGGCGAGAGCTGGCTGGGGTCATTGGCCAGACGCATCGCCGCGCTGAGCCAATGATGCGTCGAAGGAGGTGGTGGCGGCGAAGCGTTTGCGGACGAGCGACTTGGATCGAAACCGCGGCAATGGCGAGGTGGCGATCCATTGCGAGCGGAGTGCAGTGTGAAACAGAGGCGGCGCGCTGACCGCGGCCAGCGCACCGCACTCTCCTACCACCGATACGTCGAGCTGACGTACGCCGCACCGCCGCGATATCCGAGGTCGTTCGGCGCGAGGAAGAATCCGCCCGGCAAGTACTGCTGTGTTCCGGTGTTGAGCAGGTCATTGATCTTGTAGCGCTCGTACCAGGCGCCGAATGCCACAGTCCAGGGCGTGGACACCTTGTAGTTGACCTGCGCGAGCAGCGTCCACAAACGCGTGTCGTCGACGTTCGGGACGTCGAACGCCACATCGGGGCTGCCTCCCGGCGGCGAATCGAGATTCGCGTAGCCGGCCACGTTCTGAACCCGTCCGGTGAAATTGAAGTCGACCTTGTCCGGCACGATGCCGACGGTGAAGCCGGCGCCGAACGAGTTCGCCTTGTCGCTGTTGTCCGCGGTCCAGTTGTCGAGCGGGTTCGTCGACGGTGTCGCGCCGCTCTGCCGTCCACGCTGGAAACCGTCCCAGTATTCGCGGCTGTAGAAGGCGAACGTGCTCCAGCGCTCCGACGGCGAGTAGTCTGCCTCGGCCGTGAGCGTCTGGTTGCGCCATTTCAGCAGACCGAGCTCCGCGTGCTTCGAGTAGTTGTCGAAGTTGCGCGTGAAGTCCAGCGTCGCGTCAAACGGTCCGTTGAACGGATTCACACTGAGAATGCTGATGACGCGCTGCGAGCTGCGCTCGGCGACGTCGAAACGGCGCAGCCCCTCGGGATTGACCGCCGGCTCCGGTTCGACGAATGTCGCGTCTTCGGCACGCGCGGCGTTGTACCCATCAAACGAGCGGTCGCCGAATTCGAGGCTGTTGCGCCACGTGACCCAGGTCGCCGGTCGCGCATCGAGCGCGATGTGAGCGATGTTCTCCGTGGTGCGATTCGCCTCGCGGTAGGTCCGATTCGTGCGATCGTTGCGGAATCCCGCCTCGACCGAATAGCCCGTTCCGATGTCGTACGACGCCAGCACCTCGGCCCGATTGTTCTTCCAGCTGTACGGGACAGTGATGCGCGGGATGTCCTCCCAAACGGCGTCGAAGCGGACGTAGCCGGGGAACTCGATGCGCGGCGAGTTGTTGTCGTTGTCGTAGTAGCGATACCGGGCCGTGATGTTGAGGTTCGCGAGCGGACGCGTCGTGAACGTCACGTTGGCCGATGTCGTGTTGATCTTGCCGTTGAAACGATCGACCGGCAAGACGTTCGCCTCGGACACGGTTGCCTGGATCGCGGTGTTCGTCGTGTAGGGCATCAGCTCGCCGTTGGATCGCAACTGGCCAAACGCGAGGTCCGCCGTCAGCCGCGAATGCATCGGCATTTTGTAAATGCCGCCGATGGCCGCGCTCACGCGGCTGTTGTCGGGCGGCAGGGCGAGCCTGCCCATCGCCGCGCCTCCGATCGACCCCGAGGCGGGACCGGTGTAGGCGCTCGGATCGGTCGAATCGGTCACACGAAACGGGTTGTCGAACGTGTAGCTCGAGTAGGTGTTCGCGAACTGATTGATCGACAGCGAGCCGCGGAGCATCAGGTTGTCGAGCGGCACTTCCATGCGCACGCCGGCCTCACGCGTGCGGTAATCGACCGGCTCCGGCGTCTCGACGACGTTGCCGAATCCGAACGACGTACCGGCACTGCGCGTCCCGCTGCGGTTTTCCTGGAAGTAACTGATGGTCGTATCGACCTTCGCGTCGGGGAAGAGTCCGACGTTGAGGAACGCGCGCTTGCGGTCGAAGCCGAGGTCGAACACTTCCGGAGTGTTGATGAGCGGCTCGACGATCGAGCGCAGGAACGGAAAGGCGATGGCGTTCTTGTTCGTGTTGAACTGCTGCTGCAGCGCGTTCTGCAGCGCTCCCTGGATGTAGTCCGAGATCCCGAGAGCATCGCGCGACACGATCTTTTCCGGCGACTTGGCGTTGTTGCCGAGGCGGTGCGGAATCTGATCGTAAAGAAGATCGACGCGTACAGCGGGCGTGTCCGCCCAGACGGAGAAGCGGCGATCGTTCTGGGCGATGTTCTCGCCGCTGATCAGGAGCGGGTTGCCGTTCGTGTCGCTGAAGATGCGGAATGCCGGTCCGGTCAGGCCGGACGGCACGTCGCGATACTCCTCGAATTTCGAGGAGCGCCCCGCGTCTTCGTTGCTGGCCTGCAGCCCGGCGCTGAAGAAGCTTCCGAACAGGTTCGGAACGAATGCCGGCGCGGGCGGCGCGGCCTCGGTCTTCTCGGGAGTCTGTCCCGCCGGTGGCTGCGCCGGCGGCGTTTGTGATGTCGACTGCGCGAACAGCGAAAAGGCGGCGAACAGCACCAACGTGATGAGAGCCAGGCGTTTCATGATCGTCTCCTCTCCTACCGTCCGAAGTACGGCCCGGACGGTGCGTTCGTGCCGTGAATGTTGTTGTGGCAGTTGCGGCAGCCGTGCTCGATGGCACGGTTGCTCGGGCTCGCGCCAGCCACCGTGTTGCGGCCGTCGTAGAGCGTTCCGGGGTGGCGCGTGCTCAGATGGCAGCGCTGGCAGAGCCACGGCAGCTTGGCGACGAGAAGCCGCTCATGGTTCGAGCCATGCGGCGTGTGGCAGGTGGTGCAGTTCTCGCGGACCGGCGAATGCTCCCAGAGGAACGGCCCGCGCTTGTCGGTGTGGCAGGTGTAGCAAAGCTCGTTGATCGAATCGGCCTTCAACAGTCCGCGCTGCGCGTTCGAATGCGGATCGTGGCAACTGGTGCAATCGAGTTTCCCTTCGCGCACGGGATGATGGCTCTGGCGCATCCCCTGCGCGCGCACCTGCGGATGGCAGGTGTAGCAGGTCTCGGCGGCGCGAGGCGTTTTCAGCTGCGCGCGCTGCGACTGGAACGCGTGGATGCTGTGGCACGTGGTGCAGGTCAGACCGCGACGCTCGTGAATGCCGCCATGCCAGTTGGCCTGACGGGCCTTGTCGTGACAGCTCATGCACTTTTCGTTGACCTGCTGCACGGGCATGGTCTTCATGGAGATGATCGGCCCCTTCCCCTCGCCGCCCATCTCCATCTTCGCGTGCGTGGCGACGTCGCCGTGGCACTCAGCGCAGCTCCGCGCGAGCTTCTTCGCGTGGAACGTGTGCTGGAAATTCGAAAACAGCGTGTCGGCGTGACAGGCCTGGCATTCAGCGATGTCGAAGCCGGGGCCCGATGAGGCGGGAGGTGCGGTGGACGTGGCGTCCGGAGGTGTTTGCGCAACTGCGATCCCGAAGGGGAAGAGCAATACGGCCGCGAGGAGCCGAGGGAGCATGGGCTTCATGTGTGTCCCTTTCCTTCAATGAACGTCACTGACGAGCGTGATATCGTCGCGCAAATCAAGTTTGGAGGGAAGATGAAGAAACTCGCATTGTTCGCGATCTCCCTTTTCCTCGTCGGCTGCGCGCATACGAAGGGCCCGGCTGCAATGGCCATGCTCAGCCCGACCAGCGGGTCGAGCGCAAACGGGATGGTCCACTTCCAGGAGCTCGGGGACGGCAGCGTCGACGTCCTGATCGACTTGAGCGGAGTGCCACCCGGCACGCACGGCTTCCACGTTCATGTCAATGGAGACTGCGGCGACAACGGCAATGCCGCGGGCGGGCACTTCAATCCGATGAACATGCCCCACGCCGCTCCTGATGCGCAGTCACATCACGCCGGAGACTTCGGCAACGTCACGGCCGATGCAAAGGGCGAGGTGCACACGCACTTCAACACCCGCGCGATCACCGTTCATGAAGGGATGACGTCCGCCGTTGGACACGCCGTGATTCTCCATGCGAATCCCGACGATCTGACGACGCAGCCGACCGGCAATGCCGGCCCGCGGATCGCCTGCGGAGTCGTGACATTGCACGAGATGGCAGGGTCGATGCAGCACTAGGGAAGCTCTGAACAAGTCGTCATCCTGAGTCGGCGAAGCGCGACGAAGGATCTCAGGATCCGAAAACGCCTGCCATTTCGAGATCCTTCGCCGTCTTCGCGGCTCAGGATGACGTGAACAACGACTTGTGCAGAGCTTCAATAGCGTTCATGAAACGTGCGGCACTGCTTCTCCTGATTTTTCTGGTTTCATTCTGTGCCGGCGGTCGGGGAGACGTCGATAACGCCTCGATCGCTGGCCACGGCGCGATCAGCATCGAGATCGTGCCGAACCCGGTGGTCGCCACCCGCGTCAACGGAGAAACCTATGACTTCCCGTTCGATGTCGTCGTCCGCGAGACCGGCGGCCGCCCCGTCGACGTGACCTCGGTTTCGGCGACGGTATTTGCCTTCGGCGGCATTCAGATCGCGACCGAGACCTACGACGCGGCGAGGATCAACCGGATGGGGTACTCGACACGCGTGCCCGCAAACGGCCAGCTGCGTTATCGCTTCGATCCGCGCCGCGACGTGACCGATTCGCGGCTGTTCCAGGGCGTGTCAGCCGATATTCGCGCGGAGGCACGGGACGACACGGGCACGCCGACGGTGGCGACCACGAGAGTGTCGGTCACACGCGCCTAGCTACAGCAGACCGTGCTCGCGCATCCGCCGCCACAACGTGGCGCGGCTGATTCCGAGCGCCCGCGCTGCCGCGGTACGGCGCCACCGATGGTCTTCCAGCGCCCGCCGGATCCGCTCCGCTTCTTCGACGGCCGCGTAGCGTGAGCTCGGCTCGAGCAGCTCCAGCGCGATGAGATACCGGACGCCGTTGTCAAACGCGCCCTCGGGCAGCGGGGCGGCCATGACATTCACCGAGTTCGGCGAGCCGGAGATCATCCTGCAGAGTGCCGTGATCCGGTGACCGGATGCGAGACGGTCGGCGATCGGCTCCACGTCGACGAACTCGCAGATGCTGCGGCCGGCCAGATCGGGTGCGCCGAGGAGACCGCGTGACGCCGGCGAGGCGTCGATGATGCGCATGTTGCTGTCGAGTAGCGCGACAGCCATTCCGAGCGATTCAAATGCGGCGCTGACGGGAGTGAATACACCGCGTTGCATGCCTGTCACACTGCCGAGCGGCTCGTCGCCCGGCAGTGACTGCGGTCACCTGACATGGTTCACCCCGTAACTACTTGACGCAGCTCGGTGATACACGGGATCACGAACCCGCTTTTTTCCGTCATGACGAGCTCGTCCTTCTGCCATCGGCTCATCAGCCGGATCGCGGTCTCGAGCGTCGTGCCGATCAGGTCCGCAATCTCCTGCCGGGACAGTGTCAGCGGGATGGTCACGGCGTCGCCCTTCGGCAGGCCCACGCGATCGGCGAGCGTGAGAAAAAGCCGTGCCGCGCGATGCTCCGCGGAGCCCGTCATGTCCGCGAGACGCTTGTTGACCATCATCAGCCGGTACGTGAGACCGGCGAGCAGGTGCCGCATCATCTCGGGTCTTCGCTCGATCAAACCGAAGAACTCGCGTTCGGGGATGGAGACGATGCTGCTCGGCTCGAGCGTAATGGCGGTTGCCGGAAAGGGACGCTGCTCGAACACGGCCACCGCTCCCACCGGCTCGCCGGGCCCGAGGATCTCGATGATGATGTCGCGCTCGCCGGCGGACTTCACGATCTTCACCCGGCCGAGATAGACGAAATGAATGCGGTCGGCAGGCTCGCCTTCGCGGAAGATCGTCTCTCCTTTCTCGAATCCGCGGATCCGGCAGAGAGGAGCAACCAGGTCGCGATCTTCCTTTTTTAGCGAGGCCAGCAGTGGGATGGAATCGAAGGGAATCGGCACTTCGATGGGCATTTTCGAGACTCTATGACAAAAATCATGGATGCGCGCCCGCCCTCCCGCCAGACTGCATGGCGGAGGAAGAACCCATGAACATCGACATTGAGAAGACGACGATCGGCCAGCTTGCACTGCAGGTGCCCAATGCCATCGCCGTTCTGGAGAAATGGCAGATCGATTACTGCTGCCGCGGACACCGGTCCGTGGTCGAAGCGTGCCAGACCGCCGGCGTGCCGGTCGACAAGCTGCTGAGCGCGATCAATGACGCGCGCGGATCGGCCGACATGGCCGAGTTGCAGCGCAAGAGCCTCGGCGAGCTGCAGGAGTACATCGTCAATACGCACCACGCGTTCACGCGTCAGGCGCTGGAGACGCTTCGCCTGCTCTCCGAAAAAGTCGCCGCACGACACGGCGAGCGCCATCCCGAAACGCTCGAAGTCCGCACCATCGTCAGCCAGATGTCCGAGGACCTGCTGCCGCACATGCTGAAGGAAGAGCAGGTGCTGTTCCCGTACGTCGAGCAGCTGGAAACGGCCACCGCGAACGGTGAAGAGCCGCCGATGCCTTTCTTCGGAACGGTGAAGAATCCAATCCGCATGATGATGGCCGAGCACGACGCGGTCGGCGACCTGCTCGTCCAGGCGCGCGCATTCACATCCGACTACAAGCTTCCCGACGACGCATGCCTCAGCTTCCGCGCTCTGTATGAACGCCTGGCCGAGCTCGAGGAGGACCTCCACCGTCACATCCACCTCGAGAACAACCTGCTCTTCCCGCGCGCTGCAAGGCTCGAGGAAGGAGCGGGCACGAAGCCGGCGTTCGGAGCCCATGGTGGACAGCACACTTGTTCCTGCGGCGGCCACTGAGGCTGCTCGGCGGACGCGACCGTCCCTGCGGCCGCTCGCGCTGCCGAATGAACATGGCGGCTGGGGATTTCTCCTCGAGCCGCTCGTCCTCGGACTGCTGGTGAAGCCGTCGATCGCCGGAGCGTTGGTTGCGCTGGCGGCGGTCCTCGGCTTTCTCACCCGGCATCCGCTCAAATGCGCGCTGCAGGATCTGCAGCGCGGACGCTCGTATCCGCGAACGCGCTACTGCTGGATGCTTGCCGGCACGTACGCAACGGGAGCGGCAGCGGCGCTGGCGGCCGCGATTGCGGCCGGTCGTCTGATTCTCGTCATCCCGTTCGGGCTCGTCGCCCCGCTCGCGATGACGATCGTGCTCTACGACGCGTACAACCGCAGCCGCGCGATGTTTCCGGAGATGGCCGGAGCGGCCGCGATGTCGTCGACCGCTGCAGCGATCGTCATCGCCGGAGGCGGACGCATGCTGCCGGCGCTGGCGCTCTCCGGCATCATCATCGCCCGCTCGCTGCCGTCGATTCTCTACGTGCGCACGCTGCTCAAGCGCGCCCGCAAGATGACGGCATCGTCATGGCCGGCGCTCATCGCCCACGTGGTCGCGGCATTCGCGGTGGCGACGTTCGCTCCCCTGCTTGCGGTCGTGGCCATGGTCGTCCTGCTCGTCCGCGCGGCGTGGGGCCTGGCGCACGATCCGCCGCGCGCACAGACGATCGGCTGGATCGAGATCACCATCGGCGCCTTATTCGTCCTTTGTGTGGCGGCCGGTCTCTTGACCGGCCAGGCCGGCTACTCCACCCACTTCGCGATGAACAGATTCGTGATGTAGCCGGTCGGGTTCGAACGATTCGAGCCCCACACGAGCCACTGACCGTCGGGACTGAAGACCGGGAAACCGTCGAATCCGGGGGCGAACGTGATGCGCTCCGGCTCGCCACCGCTCTTCGGGATCACGAAAAGATCGAACTCGCGACCCTGCGGATCGCCGAGGTTCGAGGCGAAGATGATGTGCTTGCCGTCCGGCATGAAGTACGGGCAGAAGTTCGCCGCGCCATTGGATGTGATCTGGCGCGCGTTCGAGCCGTCCGCGTTGGCGACGAACAGCTCCATCACCGAAGGCTTGACGAGGTTCTTCGCCAGCAGCGTGCGGTATTCGTCGAGCGCCGCGCCGGTCGGATGGTACGCGCGCCACACGATCTCCTTGCAGTCGGCGCTGTAGAACGCACCGCCGTCGTATCCGGGAGTGTTCGTCAGGCGCTTGGTGACGTTGCCGCTCTCGTCCATCTCGTACAGATCGAGATCGCCGTCGCGCATCGACGTCATGATGATCTTCCCGCCCTGATGGCACCACGTCGCCTCGGCGTCATAACCGGGCGTGCTGACGATGCGCTTCGCGTTCGCGCCGTTCGGATCGGCGACGTAGATGTCGTACGTCGGAAAGACGCCCCACACGTAGCCGTGCGATCGGTCGGGCGGCGGCGGGCACTCCGGCGATCCGGCCTCCGTCGATGAATAGATGATGCGATCGCCCTTCGGATACGAGAAGTAGCCGCAGGTCGTCCGCCCCTTCCCGCTGGAGACGAGCTTGTTCTCTCCGGTCTTGAGATCGAGGATGTACTGCTGATCGCATGTGCCGTCCATCTCATGCGCCTGATAGATCAGCTTCGAACCATCGGGACTGAAGTAGGCCTCGGCGTTTTCACCGCCGAACGTGAGCTGGCGGATGTCTTTGAGGTGCTTCTCGCCTTCGAAGGTCTTGTCGAACGGCTTCCCGGCGGTGATCGACGATGACTTCGGCGGCTCCTGTGCGGGAGGCGTCGCGCTGCGGCTGCCCAGCGTCGCGCGCAGCGTGACCCGCTCGCCATTGCGCATGACCACGACATCGACCGTCTCCCCCGGCTTGTGATCCTGGAGCGCATAGGTCATGTCGTAGAGGTTCTCGATTTTCGTTCCCGCCATCTGGATGATGACGTCGCCGCCGCGGATGCCTGCTTTGTCCGCGGGACCGCCGGGGCGGACGTCGGCGAGCTTCACGCCGCCGGTCGTCGCTTCCATCGCGGCGTAGTCGGGCACGGTGCCGAGGTACGCGCCGTAACCGCGGCTGTCGCCTTCCAGCGCAGGAGCGGCCGAAACGCGCGCGTACTGCGGCGTGGTTTTCGCGAGCGTGAGGTCGCGCATCACGTCCGTCGCAAACACGACCACCCGCTCCATGCCCGCGTAATTCAGTGTGTCGGCCTTGTCGTCGGGCGTGTGATAGCGCTCGTGCGCGCCGGTGAAGAGGTGAAGCACCGGAACGCGCGACGCGTAGAACGCCGTCTGATCGGACGGACCGTACCCGTCGCCTTTCTCGGTCACATTGAGTTTCGTCTCCGTGATGATCGGCGCCAGCGCGGCGGCCCACTCCGCGGCGGACTCGGTGCCGAACACGATCAGCTTGTCCTCGCGCATCATCCCGACCATGTCGAGGTTGACCATCGCCTTCATGCGGGCGATGGGCAGTGGTGAATGGCCGACGAAATACGACGAACCGCCGAGGCCTGTCTCTTCCGCGGCGAAGAGCATGACCAGCACGGTGCGCCGGTCCTTGGCCTTGCGCACTTCGTTCTGCAGCCGCTCCGCGATCGACAGGACCGATGCCGTTCCGGAAGCGTTGTCGTCCGCGCCATTGTGGATCGCGTGCACGTTCGGCTTCATCGATCCCGCGCCGCCGTAGCCGAGATGGTCGTAGTGCGCGCCGATGACGACGATCTCATCGGCGTGCGGCCCGCGGCCGGGAATGATGCCGGCGAGGTTCTCGGCATCGGCGAAGGTTGCGTTGACGTCGACGTTTCCGTCGATGCGAATGCCTGTTGCGCGCGAGCGAGGTTTGAGATCAGCGTCGACGGCTTTCTGGAATTCGAGGAGGTCGCCCGCCCACTTCTGCGCGACCGCGGTCTTCACCTGCAGAACCGGAATGCCCGCCGGACTCTCGGGACCATCGTTTTTCAGGACCGGAACGCGATCCTTCTCGTCGGCCTGCATCGGACCGTTGGCAAAGATCACCGCGGCGGCTCCGCGCTCGCGCGCCTGAAGGACCTTGTAGCGCATCGCCGACCAGCGGCTGGGCTTGCGGCCGTCAAAGACCGATTTTTCATCCTTCTCCTGAGGCTCGTAGCGGAGCATCAGGGCGACCTTGCCCTTGAGATCGACGCCTTCGAGCTCGCGGTAGTTCAGCGGCGGAGCCTCGATGCCGTAGCCGACGAACACGATCTCGCCGGAGAACGCGCCGGAGCTGGAGAAGCCGAGCGGCGTCCAGTCGTCTTTGCCGAGGCCGGAGAGCGAGTTGTTGGGCCCGAGCGAGACGCCGGTCTTCACGGGGAACTTCTGCCGGAACGACTTGCCGAACGCCGGCTGGAGCCCGATCGCGCGCATGCGCTTCTCGAGGTAGTCGGCCGCGCGAGCAAGACCCTGTGTGCCGAGGCCGCGGCCCTCCTGGGCGTCGGCAGCGAGAAAGCCGACGTCGGTTCGAAGGCGGTCGTCGCTCGTTGGTCGTTGGTCGTTGGGCCACACCGCCAGCGCGAAGATCAGTGAAAAGCCAACCAGCATCAACCGTTTCATCGTCACCATCCCAGAACGTAAGCAAAGACGAGCGGCACGACGATCGCGGCGTCCGACTCGATCACATGCGACGGCGTGTCGACGCCGAGCTTGCCCCACGTGATCTTCTCGTTCGGAACCGCGCCCGAGTACGAGCCGAAGCTCGTGGTCGAGTCGCTGATCTGGCAGAAATAGCCCCACAGCGGAACGTTGGTGCGCTGCAGGTCCTGGTGGAGCATCGGGACCACGCAGATCGGAAAGTCGCCGGCGATGCCGCCGCCGATCTGAAAGAAGCCGATCGACGATTTCGCGGAGGTCTTCGTGTAGTAGTCGGCGAGCTCGATCATGGACTCGATGCCCGTCCGCACGGTGTGCACGTTCTTCACGTCGCCGGAGATGCAGTGCCCCGAGTACATGTTGCCGAGCGTGGAGTCTTCCCAGCCGGGCACGAACATCGGCAGGTTCTTCTCCGCGGCGGCGACCATCCAGGAGTCCTTTGGATCGATCTGGTAGAACTCGCGGATGGAACCGTCACGAATAATCTCATACATAAATTCGTGCGGAAAAAGCCTCTTCTTTTCCCGGTCCTTCTTCACCCAGTGCCTCAGCACGGCCGACTCGATCCGCCGCATGGCCTCCCCTTCCGGGATGCAGGTATCGGTCACGCGATTCATGTGGCGGTCGAGCAATGCCTTCTCGTCCAACGCGCTGAGATAGCGGTAGTGCGGGACGCGTTCGTAACAGTCGTGCGCGACGAGGTTGAAGATGTCTTCCTCGAGGTTCGCCCCGGTGCAGCTGATGGCGTGCACCTTGTCGCGGCGGATCATCTCCGCCAGTGAGATCCCGAGCTCAGCCGTCGACATCGCCCCCGCCACCGTCACCAGCATCTTTCCCCCGCGGTCGAGATGGCGGATGTAATCGTCGGCCGCGGCCCGGAGGGCGGCGGCGTTGAAGTGGCGGTAATGGCGCTGAATGAAGTCGGAAATCGGGCCAGGCATCTGCTAACTCCTTGCAACTTCTGAATCGGCCGCATCGTACATGTGAAAGGCAGAAGTCAGAAGGCGGAAGGCGGATGTGATTTCTACCTTCCGCCCTCTGCCTTCTGCCCTGGATATGTCACATTCCTGTGTAGCAGTTGACATGGCGCGGACCTGCGACTAATTTTGCGTGAAGTGCTAAAAATCTAGCAGCGGAGTCCGGCATGCCGAAATCGGAGACGTTGAGCAGGCGCGAGCGCGAGATGATGAACATTCTCTTCCGCGAAGGAAAAGCGACCGCGGGTGAAGTCATGGAAGGGATGTCCGATCCTCCCAGCTACTCCGCGGTGCGGGCCACGCTCCGCGTCCTGGAGCAGAAAGGCCACGTCCGGCACCACCACGACGGCACCCGATACGTCTACCTTCCGACGGTTCCGCGTGAGAAAGCGCGGGCATCGGCGCTCGACCAGTTGCTCGCCACATTCTTCGATGGCTCGGCGGCCGACGTCGTGGCCACATTGCTGGAAAGAAGAGACCAACTAACTTCCGCGGAGCTCGATCGTCTATCGAATCTGATCGAACAAGCTCGGAAGGAGGGACGCTGACATGTCGATGATCGACTTCGCAACCGCCATTCAGTCACTTGGCATCGTCATGCCGGCGTTGCTCGTGCTGGTCAAGGCGACGCTCATCCTGACCATCGCCCGCCTGCTTCTGGCGGCCTTCCCGCGGCTCTCCGCGGCCACGAAACACATGGTCATCACGCTGGCGCTCTGCGGAGCCATCGCGCTGCCGATCATCGGCCTCGCCGTTCCGGCCTGGCGGGTGCCCGTCCTGCCGTCGCCGCAGGGAGCACCGGCTTCAGCCGGTGACACCACCGTTTCTGCGGCACCGCCGCCGGCCAAAGCCGGCGCTCCAGCAAGAACCATCGGCGCCACCGGCGACGACGATGAGCTGCCGCGCAGCACGGTCGCGGCGGCGATCACGGTCGCCAAAGCGGCGGGTGTGGTGAAGGAATCGAGGCTCGACGCATTCTCGCGCGGCATCGACGCGGCGAAAGCGAGCTGGCAGGGCTTCCTGCTGATGGCCATCGCCGCCGCATCGCTCGCGCTGCTCCTCCGGATGGCGGTCGGCATCGCCGGCGTCGGCGTGGTCGCGGGTCAGAGTCAGGAGATCAGCGACGACGCCTCGCTGCGCGAGCTCGATCACGCGCAGGATCACTTGCGTTTGCCGCGCGCCGTCCGCCTGCTGCGATCGGAGCGCGTGAGCGTGCCGGTCGTGTGGGGCCTGGCCCGTCCCGTTCTGCTCCTCCCTGCCTCGTCGATCGATTGGCCGGCTGAACGTCTGCGCGTCGTTCTCCTCCACGAGCTCGCGCACATCAAGCGCTGGGACGGCCTGACGCTTCTGGTCACGAAAGCGGCCGTGGCCCTGTTCTGGTTCCACCCGCTCATGTGGTCGCTCGAACGCCTCGGCCGTGCCGAGTGCGAGCGCGCCTGTGACGATCTCGTCCTCGAAAGCGGGACGAAGCCGTCCGACTACGCGGAACATCTGCTCTCGATCGCCAAGGCGCTGCCGCAGGTCGATCCGTTCCGCTCCGTCACGCTGGCGATGTCGCGCCGCTCGCAGCTCGAGGGGCGCCTCCTGTCGATCCTGCAGCCGCACGTGCGCCGCGCGCACTTCTCGCTGACCACGGTCTCCACGATCGCGGTCCTGTCGCTGATGCTGCTCGTTCCCTTCGCGTCGGTTCGACTGGTCGCCGCGCCGCAGCCGCCGTCGTCGTCCACCGTCACGGTCGTCGCCGAGAAGAGCGAGAAGCAGCACGCCTCCTTCGATCTCGACAAGCTCGTCGACACATCCGAGGTTCTCCTCGCCAAGTACGACAAGCTGACCAGCAGGCGCGCGCCCGTAACCGGCCGCGAATGGTACGAGCGCGGATACGACTTCCACCAGTCCGAGCATTTCGCCGAGGCGATCGATGCGTTCAAGCAGTCGATCGCCCACGGTTATCGCGTCGACGACGCCATGTACAACATCGCCTGCGGATACGCGCAGCTCGATGATCCGGCAAACGCGGTCAAGTGGCTGCGCGACGCGATTGCCGCCGGCTTCGACAACTACGACCACATCGACAATGACTCCGACTTCGATCCGATCCGGGAAACGAGGGAGTTCAAGCAGGTCATGGCCGAAGCGCCCGATCACGAGCGGCGCAAGGACGACCGTCTCGATTCGACGCTCCGCCGCTACGACGCGCTCCATCGCGCTCCCTCCCCCGATGGTGAGGCATGGTTCTCGGCCGGGTTCGATCTTCTTGCGCTCCGCCAGTACGACCGGAGCATCGATGCGTTCAAGCAGGCGCTGGCGAAGGACTTCAAGCCGTCGACCACGATGTACAACATCGCCTGCGGGTATTCGCGTAAGGGCGACGCGGCCGGCGCCACACAGTGGCTGGAGAAGGCCATCAACGAAGGCTTCGACAACACCGACAAACTCGATGACGATCCCGACATCGACAACGTTCGCAAGAGCTCGCAGTTCGCCGCACTGCGCCAGATGGCTGACGATCTGCGCCTTGTGCACAAGTGGAGCTTGTTCGAAGGCGATTGGGTGGACGTCCTGCCGCGCTTCCGCGACATGACCCGCAAATACCCGAACATCGGCCGCTCCTGGTTCAACCTCGGATACGCGGCGCTGCAGGCCGGCCAGAACGCCGAGAGCATCAGCTCCTTCAAGCGCGCTCTCGACCTCGGCTATCGCGGCTCGACGACGATGTACAACATCGCCTGCGCCTACGCCCGCTCGAATCAGCCCGACGCGGCCATGGAGTGGCTGCAGAAGGCGCGCTCGGCCGGATTCAAGCTGTCGAACTACATCGACAACGATCAGGATCTGAACAGCCTGAGGTCCGATCCGCGGTTCAGGGAGCTGCGCAAGGAAGTTCGCACCGAAAACTAGTCTGAACAAGCCGTCATCCTGAGTCGGCGAAGCGCGACGAAGGATCTCCGGATGCGAAACCGCGTGCCATTTCGAGATCCTTCGCCGTCTTCGCGGCTCAGGATGACGTGAACAACGACTTGCGCGCAGGTTCCCGAGTTGGAGCGGCGGCCGTCCTCGGCCCCGACACTAGCTCCGCAGCATGCCGTGTCGCAGGATCCGCGAGATCTCGCGGATGGCCTCGTCCGTCCCTTTTCCGAAGTGATCCTTGACGCCGAAGAGAATCTCGATCGAGAAGTAGTTGTAGAAGATGCGCGTGGCCAGCATGACCGCCGAGATCGGCGAGAGCCCTTCCTGCAGGCGGCCGCGCAGCTCCTCTTCCATCGCGTGCTGCTTGAGGAAGGCGTTGAAGCGATCGGCCATCTCCGCGTAAAACTTCCGCACGTGTGATCCGTCGAACTCGACGACGTCGACGTAGATCAGCGCGACGTATTCGCGGTAGTCGCGCACCGTGTCCCGCGCGGCGTGCCCGAGCTGTTCGAGGTTTTCCGGAAACGTCCCCGTGCCGAGCGCGCGATTGAACGGAAAGTCGGGAAGGGACATGGCCTGAAAATAGCGATCGAGCAGCGCCCGGAAGATCGTCTCCTTGTCCTCGAAGTGGTGATAGACGTTGCCCTTCGACACACCGGCCGCCTCGGCGATGTCGCGGACGCTCGTCGCGCCATAGCCGCGATGCGAGAAGAGCTTCAGCGCCGCATCGAGAATGTGCTGGCGGCTGCGCTCGGAGCGCTCTTCCTGTTTCTGTGCCGGACGTTTCACCGGGAGCCGCCCCTCACGATAGCTGGTCACGCAATTTTCCCTTCTCCACTTTTCCGTATGGCGTGCGCGGAAGCGCGTCGACGAACACGAACCGCTTCGGCACTTTGTATTTCGAAATCTTCACCGTCAGATATTCGCCGAGCGTTTCCGCGGTCACGTCGCGGGCGACAACGAACGCGACGCCGACTTCACCCCACGTGGCATCGGCCACCGGAATGACCGCGGCGTCGGAGACCAGCGGATGCGCGACGAGCTCCGCCTCGATCTCGGCCGGATAGACGTTCACGCCGCCGGTGATGAACATCTCCTTGCGCCGCCCGGCGATGTAGAAGAAGCCGTCCTCGTCGCGACGGGCGAGATCGCCGGTGCGGAACCAGCCGTCCTCGAGATACGACTCGGCGGTGGCCGCGTAATTCTTCCAGTAGCCGAGGCTGACGTGCGGCCCGCGGATGAACATCTCGCCGACTTCGTTCGCTTCGACTTCGTCACCCTCTGAATCGAGCAGACGGACTTCCGTGAACAGCATCGGCCGTCCGATCGAGCCGGGCTTCTTGAACGACTCGTCCACCGTCATCGTAAAGCAGTTCACACCGGCCTCGGTCAACCCATAACCCTGTTTGAACGCGACGCCGCGCTGTTGATAGGCGGCGATGAGATACGCGGGAAGCGGTGCGCCGCCGCTGATGAACCACCGCACGGATTCGAGGTTCGCCGAAGCGAACTCCGGCGCGTCCATGAGCATCTTCCAGATCGTCGGAACGCCGAGGACGACCGTGCAGCGCTCGCGCTCGATCGTTTTCCACACGGCCGAGGGATCGAATCCCTTGTGCAGAATGATCGTTCCACCGACGCAGAAGATCGGAACGAGGAACGCGGCCAGCCCGCCGGCGTGATAGAGCGGCGTGAAGACGGGACTGACGTCATCGTCGCGCAGGCCCCAGTTGATGACGGTGTTGTAGCCGTTGAAGGTGATCTGGCGGCGCGGGATCATCACGCCTTTCGGCTGACCGGTGGTTCCGCTCGTGTAGAGAAGACAGAAGACATCCTCGTCGTTGCCGATCGATGGAGCACCGGCTTCAGCCGGTGTCGAGCGCACGGCTGAGGCCGGGACTCCATGCGTCAACGGGTATCCCGCTACCGGCAGCTTGTTCGCGATCTTCGCGAACTCCGGTCCGTGCCAGAGCGTCTTCATGTCGCAGTCGCGGACGATGGCGTCGAGCTCGTAAGCGCTCGCTCTCGTCGAGAGCGGCACGGCGATCGCGCCGGTCTTCGCCGCGGCAAAGAAGAACGCCAGGAAGTCGACGCAGTTGTGCGCGAGGATTCCGTAGCGGTCGCCGACGGCGACATCGGCCGCGTTGAGCGCGGCGGCGGCGCGTTCGGAGCGATCGTTCAGATCGGCGTACGTCAGCCGCTCGCCGGTTTCGACCGCCACCAGCGCGATCTTGTCGGGCGTGACACGTGCCCGCTCCGCTAAGAGGTCGCCGTCAAACATTGGACAAACTTCTCCGGCTGCTGAAGATGGGGAATGTGCGCGGCATCCTCGATCACGTGCAGCTGCGCGCCGGCGATCCCGTCGCGCAGCGCTTCCGCATACGGCAGCGGCAGAACACCGTCGTTGGCGCCCCAGACCAGCGTCGCCGGCACCTTGATCTCCGGCAAGCGCGCGTCGACGAGATTCTCCATCGCCTCGGTCAATCGAAGTGCAGGCGAGTCGTTGGCACGGGCGAGTAATGCGTCGATCACCCACTCCTGCGGCACGTAGTTCGGACCGTGCACCGCGCGCAGAATCGTCATCGCCGTCTTCCGATCGCGTGCCACGAGTGGAACCGCCAGAGGCCGCGACAGGCCTCCTCCCGATTCCAGAACGAGCTGCTGAACGCGATCGGGATGCGCGAGCGTGTACAGGATGGCGATCCATGCGCCGAACGAGTTGCCGGCGATCGTGAGATCCCGTGCCTCCTCGCGTTCCACGATCTGATGGAGCCGCTCGATCACGAGCGGAATCGGAATCGGCCCGCTCAGCGGCCTGCTGTCACCATGTCCGGCGAGATCAGGAACGATCAGCCGGTATTTGCGCGTGAGCATCGGAACGACGCGTGCCCACGTCCCGGCCTGGTCGTTCGTGCCGTGAAGGAGAAGGAGGAGCGGTGCGCCAGGGCGTCCTCCGCCGGCAAAGTACACCGAGCCGCCGTCTTCCTTGCGCGCGAGACCCGCGGTCTCGAGCGACAGGCGCATCGCGCGCGTGAGATCGGCAACCGGATCAGTCGCCATAGAGCCGCGTCTCCTCGATCGGCATCCGAAACGCGGCCGCGGCCTGGTTGTATCCGACTCCCGAGCCGACCATCACCACGAGGTCGCCCGGCTTGATCTTCTTCTGACGAAGGGCATCGTCGAGAGCCATCGGAATGCAGGCCGATCCCGTGTAGCCCTGCCGCTCCATGATCGTATGCGTCTTCTCCATCGGAAGGCCGAGGTCCTTCATGACCAGCTCGATGGTCGGCTTGCGCACTTGCGTGAAGATGACGAAGTCGATGTCCTCCACCGCGAATCCGCCGTTCTTTGCGACGGCGCGCACCAGCCGCGGCCATCCTTCATTGTTGATCTCCGGCGGATAGCGATCGTACATTTTCACGACGTGCCGCCCGCTGCGAAGCGATTGCTCGGTCACCGGCTCGGCGGTGCCGCCTGCGGGGATCAGCCAGTTCTTGTGATAGGAGCCGTCCGCCGCGAATGCCGAGGCGATGAAGCCCGGCTCTTCGGTGCGCTCGAGAATGGCCGCGCCGGCGCCGTCGCCGTAGAAGAAGATCATCGGATCGTCCTCGGCGGCGAGCTTGTGCATCATGTAGACGCCGGCGACGAGCACCGTCTTCAGCGACGGATTCGATGACATCAGGCCGGAAGCGGCGGAGATCGCCGTGGGAAAGGATGCACACGCGCAGCCGACATCGAACGTCCCGGCGTTCTTCGCTCCGAGCTTGTTCTGCAGCACGACCGATGTCGCCGGCGTGATGTAGTCGGGGGAATCGGTCCCGAGGATGATCAGGTCGAGGTCTTCTGGGTTTCTGTTCGCACGAGCCAGCGCCTGCTGCGCGGCGCGCAACGCGAGATCGCTCGCCGCCCACCCGGAGGGCGCGTACCAGCGGCTCCTGATTCCGCTCGACTCCTCCATCTTGTCGACGAACTCCGGCACCTTCGCATCGAATCGCGCGCGGAGCATGTCGTTGGTGATCTCGATCTCCGGAAGGTAGGCGCCGGTGGCCACGATGTTGGGATGGCTCATGTGCCGGTCACCACACCACCGTCGACGGACAACACCGCACCGTGAACGTATTTGGCGGCGTCGGACGCCAGCCACACGTACGCGTTCGCGATGTCGTCCGGCTCTCCCATTTTTCCAAGTGGAACCTTCGCCACCATGTTCTCCAGGGCTTTCGGCGGCATCTGCCTGACCATGTCCGTGGCGATGAATCCCGGCGCGACCGCGTTCACGCGGATGTTGTATTTGCCGAGCTCGCGCGACCACGTTTTCGTGAAGTTGATGACGCCCGCCTTCGTCGCCGCGTAATTCGTCTGGCCGAAATTTCCGTACAGGCCGACGACCGACGAGGCGTTGAGGATCACGCCTCCCCCGCCCTTGATCATGTGCGGCACGACGGCACGGGCGCAAAGGAAGACGCCTTTCAGATTGACGTTGATCACGGCGTCGAAGGTCGCCTCGTCCATCACGGAGACGACCGCGCCATCCTTCCACTTCACGAGCTGGGAGTCGCGGAGGATTCCGGCGTTGTTGACGAGCACGTCGATACGGCCGTGCCTGGCGATCACATCCTCCGTCGCGCGTCCGACGACATCGGACTTCGTGACGTCGACCTGCGGCAAGTCCCACACCACCACTCGCGCACCCTCTTTTGCGAACGACGCCGCGGTGGCGCGGCCGATACCCGCCGCCCCACCGGTGACGATGACGACTTTGTCCTCGAGACCGAGCTCCACGCTAGAACACCCACCGCAATCCGAGCTGGAACTCGCGCGGCGGCAGCGTCGCGCTGAACGTTCCGAACCGCGGGTTCTTCACGGCGGCCAGGGCCGGATTCGCCGCGGTCGGGCCGCTCAGGAACTCGCCGCCGTTGATCGACTGGACGTCGTAATTCGTGACGTTGGTAACATTGAACGCTTCGGCGATCGCTTCGAGCTGGCCGAACCCTGAGACCGGGAAGCCCTTCGTCAGCCGCAGAGAGAGCTGGCGGAACGGAGGACCGTCCAACGTGTTGCGGCCGACGCCGGCGGGGCGATCGGAGTTCTTGCCGTCGCCGTTCCAGTCGTATCCGAGGCGATGCGTCCAGGGCTGGCCCGAACCGTACTCATAGATCGGGGCGAGCATGAAGCCCAGCGGGAGGTGGAAGACGCCGGACAGCACGATGCGATAACGCTCGTCACCGCGCCCGCGGCCGTACTCCGCTTCCATGTCGGCGGGATCGTTCGGATAGCCGGTCGGGAAGTCGGGGCTGAAGTCGTCGGCGATGTTTTTCTTGTTGGCGACCGTCACCGACGCGGTGACGATATCGTTCGAGCGCATGTTGCCGTTCAGCGAGAGCACGAACGCCGAGTATTTCGAATGACCGAGATTCGCATACTCGTTGACCTGGTCGTACTGCGCAGACGGACGCGTGCGCGTGGCGTTGCCGCTCCAGTTGGCGTCGTGCACCACGATCTCCTTCTCCCCCTTGGCGTAGATCGCCTCGGTGTCGAGAAAGACGCGCGACGATCCGAGCTTGAGCGTGTAGCCGAGAGAAGCCTGGGTCGCCTCCGGCGCCACGAGCTTCTGCGCGAGAAGCGTGATGGCCGGCTTCGACGGGATGCCTGTCGTCGTCGGGTTGTTCGGATCGAGCGCGAGCTGAGGGAGACCGAAGAGCGCGCCGTTGAGACGGGTGTAAGTCACGCGGCCGGTCACGCCGTTCTGCTGCAGTTCGGTGAGAGCGGGAACGAGCAGATAGCGGCCCGTGAATTTGCCGACGCCGCCGCGGACGACGTTCGTGCCGTTCCCGACGATGTCGTAGCTGAACGAGACGCGCGGCTGGTAGTTGTTCGTGTCCTTCTTGCGCGGATTCGGAATCAGCGGATGGGTGAAGCCGGCGTTGTTGCCGTTCGTGTCGAGGTCATAGCGCAGGCCGGCGTTGACGACGAGCTTGACCGTCGGATGCCACGAGTCCTCGACGAAGAGTCCGTAGAGGTTCGTGCTCGTGCTGACGTCCGATGAGCCGACGCCGTACGCATACGCGAGCGGCAGCGCCTTCGTGTCGGTGACGTAGAGGAAAAGACCGTACTGATACGTGTCGAGACGGAAGCGCTCGTGGACGCGCTGATAGGAGAAGCCCGCCTTCACGTCGTGCGAGCTCCGGCCGGCCGCGAAATGCTGATGCCACGTGTCGCGCAGCTCCCAGGTGTTGCCGTCGCCGAGAAGGTCGCCGAGGATGTTGCCCCCGGTCTGGAGCGTGTTGCCGCTCGAGTACCACTCGGCCACGGCCTTCGAATTCGTCGGCTCGAAGAAGCGCCGCGTTCCGTACTGCAGCCGCGCCTCGTTCGAGGAGTTGCTCGAGACCGACGTGTTGTGCTCGAACGTGCCGTTCCAGTTGCGGCGCTCCAGCGTCTGGCCGTACGACTCGTCGGCGATGCCGCCGACGCGGAAGTTGTCCTCGTTGTAGTTCTCGTAGACGCCTTTGAAGCCGCCGGTCATCTGCGCATTGAAGTTCATGTCGAAGCTGCCGAAGAGCAGGGTCTGATCGAACGGATGCTTGATGTCCGCCGCGCGGCCGGCGTACGCGCCACCCGGGCGAAAGAGGACGATGTTGTCCTCGTTGATCTGCTCGAGCGAGCCGAAGTAGAAGAGCTTGTCGCGCACCAGCGGCCCGCCGGCGGTGAATCCGAGCTGGCGCCGCGAGTAGTCGTTGTTCTTCTGCAGATCGAGGGTACCCTTGCTGCGCAGGGCGGAGTCACGGAAGAATCCGAATACATTACCGTGCAGGTTATTCGTGCCTGATTTCGTGACGATCGACAGCGCGCCGCCGGCGGAGCCGCCGATCTCCGAATCGAATCGGTTGGCGATGACGCGGAACTCGCGCACCGCATCCTGCGAGAAGCGGGCGCGCGACAGGCCGTTCACCTGATCGGTCATGTCGACGCCGTTGACGAGAATCGTGGCCTGCGAAGCGTTGCCGCCCGATCCGACGACCGGACCGCCGGTGATGAATCGGAATCCGCCACGCTCACGCTGAACGCCCGGGGCGATGAACGCCAGACGCTCGAACTGGCGGTCGGCGACCGGCAGCGACTCGATCTGCTCGGGGACGATGTTGGTCGACGCGTCGGTCTTGTGGACGTCGACCATCGGCGCTTCCGCGGCGACCGTGATCGTCTCGCTCGCCGCCGCTTTCATCGTCACGGCCAGCCTGGCGTTCTCTCCGACGCGAAGGACGATCCTCTGCTCCTTCACCGGCGCGAAGCCTTCGAGAGAGAACTGCACCTGGTAATCGCCAGGGGCGAGCGCCGGGAATCGCGCCAGGCCTCCGCCATCGGTCACGCCGGCTGTCTCGTAACCCGTCTCCGGACGGGTCACGGTCACGGTGACGCCGGGCAGCGGCGCCTTCGACTGATCGAGAGCGACCGCCTCGATCGACCCCTTATCGATCTGAGCCATCATCGGAACTGCAAGAAAACACGGGAGTAGCAGCCAGAGGAGCGCGCGCGGACGAAGCTTCATCGTTCCCTCCGAGTTTACCGGCCGACCGGTCGGTTTGTTAGTGTGCCGCGAAATATACGGCTGTCCGGAGAACGTGTCAATCGGTTCATCATGACCACACACGAGCAACCCTATGTTCGACTTCCACCAGTTCTACCTCGGCTGTCTCGCGCACGCGTCGTACCTGATCGGATCGGCGGGCGAGGCGGCCATCGTCGATCCGCAGCGCGACGTCGAGCAGTACATCGCCGAAGCGAAGCGCCGCGGATTGGCAATTCGCTACGTGATCGAGACGCACCTGCACGCCGATTTCGTGAGCGGGCATCGCGAGCTCGCCGAGCGCACCGGCGCGGAAATCGTCATCGGCGCGCGGGCAGGGGCGCAGTTCCCGCATCGCCCGGTCCACGACGGCGGCACGATCCGTCTCGGCATGATCGAGCTGCGCGCGATGGAGACGCCCGGCCACACGCCGGAGAGCATCTCCTGGCTGATCGTCGATGGCGGCCGCCCAGTCAAGGTCCTCACCGGCGACACGCTGTTCATCGGCGATGTCGGACGGCCCGACCTCGCCGGCGGAAAGGGTTACACGTCTCAGGCCATGGCAGCGATGATGTACGACTCGCTGCACGCGAAGCTGCTGAAGCTTGCCGACGAGGTCGAGGTCTGGCCCGCGCATGGAGCGGGATCGGCGTGCGGCCGGAACATTTCGAAGGAAACGTTCTCGACGATCGGCATGCAGCGCAGGACGAACTACGCGCTGCGCCCGATGACGCGCGACGAGTTCGTCGCGCTGATGACGACCGATCTTCCCGAAGCGCCGCCCTACTTCTCCCGCGACGCCGAGATCAACCGCCTCGGCGCGGCGCCGCTCGCGGCCGTGAACGCACCGCCACTCTCGCCGCGCGAACTGAAAGCGGCATTGCATCGAGCGGCGATCGTTCTCGATGTGCGCGCCGCCGATGCCTTCGGCGCCGGTCACATCGGCGGCGCGGTCAACATCGGTCTCGACGGACAGTACGCGTCGTGGTGCGGGACGCTGCTCTCGGCCGACGACGATCTGGTCATCGTGGCTGATGGCTCCGATCGCTCGCGCGAAGCGGTGATGCGCCTGGCGCGAGTGGGCATGGAGAACGTCACCGGCTATCTCGACGGCGGGATCCTGGCCTGGTGCAACGCTGGATATGCAACGGCACAGATTCCGCAGATCACGCCGGCGGATCTGCGCGACTCCGGGCTTCCGGTGCTCGACGTCCGGCGCCCGGCCGAATATGCCGGCGGTCATGTGCCCGGCGCGCGGAACATTCCGCTCAGCGAATTGCCGCGGCGCATCGATGAAGTGAAGGATCGCGTCGCGGTGATCTGCGCGGGCGGCTACCGGTCGTCGACAGCCACGAGCCTGCTCGCCCGAAACGGATTCACTGACGTGACGAACGTCATCGGCGGGACGTCGGCGTGGATCGCTGAAAAGTTATCGGTCGACAGCTAGGAACCTCTGCACAAGTCGTCATCCTGAGTCGGCGAAGCGCGACGAAGGATCTCAGGATGCGAAAACGCCTGCGATTTCGAGATCCTTCGCCCCTCTTCGCGGCTCAGGATGACGTGAACAACGACTTGTTCAGAGCTTCCCTAGTTGTGGCGAGTCAGAGATACGCAGCATTTCGCTGGTGCCGCTTGCGGCTGAGATGCAAGGAGCGAGGAGGAAGCGATGTGGTGACATCGTTGACGACGAGCGACGCCGCAGATCGGCCGCAACCGGTACTAGCCCGGAGGGTTGCGTATCTCTGACTCACCACACTAGGAACCTCTGCACTTCGCGCACGAGCACATCGCGCTCGCAGCCGGATGCGAGGTGGCCGCAATCTCCCGTGAGCGTGACCAGCGCCGTCTTGTTCACACGCGCGAACTCGCGCGCCGGCCGCGGATTCACCATCAGATCCTGCAGCGAGACCACGACGAGCATCTTCGGTTTCAGCGGCGGGCGGAAATCCGGGTCGATGTCATGGCCGATCATCGCGCGCAGCTGCGACATGTAATCGAACGGATCGCGGTCGGCGAGACTCTTCCGGTGCGCCTCGAGCGTCTTGTCGACGTCGGTGACGTTCTTGGCGATCCACTCCGGCGTGTGCAGGTTCAGCTCCTGGATGGCCACGACCGTCGGCATGGCCTCGCGCGAACCGTGCATCGTCTCGAGCAGATCGAGCTCCGTCCGCCACAGGAGGATGTCGTTCGAGGTCTGCTTCGGAGTTCCGACGATGGAGATCGCCTTGTCCATGAACTCGGGATACGAGGCGATCCATTGAAATACCTGCATCCCGCCCATGGAGAGCCCGGCGACCGCGTAGACGTGATCGAGTTTCAGCTCACCGGTCAGGACCTCGTGCTGCGTGCGGACCATGTCACGCATCGTGAAGCGCGGGAACTTCGGGCCCGGTTGTTCGGTACTGTTGGAGGGCGAAGACGAAACACCGTCGCCGAGGGCGTCGATGACGATCACGCAGTACTTCGTCGTGTCGAAGAGACTTCCCTCTCCGATCCAGCCGAATTCATCGGCGGAGCGTCCGGCGAACCAAGTCAGGACGACGATGACATTCGATTTGTCGGCGGCGAGTTTTCCGCCGATGCGATAGCCGACGCGGCAGTTGCGGATCACGTCGCCGCTGTCGAGGCGGAAGTCGCCGAGGCTGGCGAATTGCTGGGGAGGGGCATCGGCCGCGCGAGCGATCGTCGCGGCAAAGACGAGGAGACCCAGAATCCGCTTCACGCCGTGGGGGGAGCTTCGGTCAGGGCGCGCTGGCGGCCTGTGTCCGTGCCTTCGCCGACGCGCCGCGTCACCGCCCGCTCGAGCAGGGCCAGACGGGCCAGAAGTTCCGCCTGTCCGCGCATCATCGCGCCGATCTCCATCTCGGCTTTCAGGTTGACCTGATAGTCGTTCTCGGCGAGCAGCTTGTCCTTCGACGCCTGCCGGTTCTGACTCATCATGATGATGGGCGCCTGGATGGCCGCGATCGTCGACAGCGCGAGGTTCAGGAGAATGAACGGATAGGGATCGAACTTCGCCAGGTTGACGATGTTGATGCCCATCCACACGAACATGACGCCGCCGAACAGGCCGATGAACGGCCACGAGCCTCCGAACTTGGCCACGCGATCGGCGATGCGCTGACCGAACGTCAGCCGCTCCTCCGCTTCCTCGAGGACGTTGCGCGCGACCTGACGCGACATCAGCTCGTTGGTCTGGCGAAGGCGTTCGCTCATCTCGGCGATGATGCGCAGCGCGGCGGACGGATTCTTGTTCACGAAATCGACCAGATCATCGCGGTCGAGGCGGACGAGACGCGAGTGACGCGTCGCGGTCGCCGTCGCCGAGCGCGGCGCCTTGTCGAACACGGAGAGCTCGCCGAAGTACTGACCGGCGAAGAGGTGGGCAAGTAGAACCTTCGCTTTGCCGTCGCCGTAGGAGATCTCCACCGCTCCATCTTCAATGATGAAGAGCGCGGAGCCTTCGTCCCCCTGGCGGAAGATCACTTCGCCTTCCGGATACTCGATATTCTCGAGCCTCCGCGCGAGCGAGCGCAGATCCTCGGGCGTGAGGGATTCGAAAAGAGGGATATTGCCGAGGAGCTCCTCGCGTCGTCGAGTACGGATCGTGTCGTCCTGCATTTGCATAAGGATGCAACAGCCCGCTTCCGGCTGCAATGCTAGAATCGACCTCTGCCCGAGGCTCGAATGGCCCGCTACCTTCAGAAAATCTCCCTGCGGCCCTACAGCGAAACCGAGATCTGGACCGGCTGGGAGCTGGAGGGGCGCACCGGCGAGGTGGAAGGCCTCATCCTCGCCGACCAGATGTCCGAGGACGAGCTGGCGAAGCTCGGCGTGACGGAATTCCATAAGATTCCCGCCGAGTACATCGAATCGGGCGAGTTCAATCCGAAACGGACTCTCTCCTGAAGCGCTACGACCGCGCCTATTTCGATAAGTGGTATCGCAGCCGCGCCCATCGTGTGCACGAGCCTGGAGAAGTGCGGCGCAAAGTGGCGCTGGCCGTGGCCGCAGCCGAGTATTTTCTTCGCCGGCCGATCGGGAGCGTGTTCGACGTCGGCTGCGGCGAGGCAGCGTGGTACCCGCATCTGCGCGTCCTGCGGCGGCACGCGAAGTACAGCGGGATCGACGCGAGCGACTATGTCGTTGAGGAGTTCGGGGAGTCGCGCAACATCAGCAGGGGATCGTTCGACGATCTGCGCAAGTTGCGTGGGTCGTTCGATCTCGTCGTCTGCTCCGACGTGCTGCACTACGTTGCCGATCGCGAGCTGCGCCGCGGCCTTCCTCATCTGGAGCGCTTGACCGCGGGCATCGCGTTCATCGAAGTCCTCACGGGCGAGGACGACATCATCGGGGACGTCGAAGGATTGATCCGCCGGCCGGCCGAGTGGTACCGGCGGCAGTTCGCAAACGCGGGATTCGCGCAGGCGGGCCCGTATGTGTGGCTGCCGCGGGTGATGCAGGACAGCGCGGCGGAGCTGGAGATGTTGAGCTAGAACCTCTGCACGTCGTCATCCTGAGTCGGCGAAGCACGACGAAGGATCTCAGGATGCGAAACGCCTGCGCTTTCGAGATCCTTCGCCGTCTTCGCGGCTCAGGATGACGTGAACAACGACTTGTGCGGAGGTTCCTTGGGAGCTGGGGCTCTAAGGTCTAATACGCGATCCTTCGCGATGGCGGCGCGGGCTTCATGGCCTCGACGCGGATTCGGGCGTCGACCACCAGCGCTCCCTGTTCGAGCACCTTCAACGGATTGATGTCGAGCTCGCGGATCTCCGGGCAGATCTCCAGCAGAGCGGAGGTGCGCAGCATGATGTCCTTCAGCGCAACGATGTCCGCCGGCTTCGATCCACGGAATCCGTGCAGCATCCGCGAGAAACGGACCTCGTCGACCATGTCGTCGGCGTCGATGTCGGTCAGCGGGTGAATGCGGAAGGAGATGTCGGCGAGCAGTTCGACCAGCGTTCCTCCCGCTCCGTAGACGACGACGTGGCCGAACGTCGGATCTTCCATCGCCCCAACCATCACCTCGACGCCCCCGGTGATCATTTGCTGCACGATCGCACCGGTCATGCGCTCGCCGAGTCTTCCCTGCAGCTCCACGTAGGCTTCACGAACCTCGCGCTCGTCCTGAAGTCCCAGCTTCACCGCACCCGATTCGGTCTTGTGGAGCAGCGTCGGGCCGAGCGCCTTCAGGACCACGGGGAAACCCATGCGCATCGAGACCTGCACGGCGTCGTACACGCTCTCGACTTTGTCGATCAATGCGCCGGGGATGTTCATCGCCAGCAGGAGCGACTGCACGTCGAGCGCGTCGAGCCATCCCCCACCGGCCGCAAGATTGCGGTCGACGATCATGCGCATCTGCGGCCGGTCAATGTCCTCGTAGCGGATGCGCGTTCCCACCGGCCTGCGCCGCCACTCGGCATACGCCGTGGCGCGCGCGAGCGCGGCGACGGCGCGTTCCGGGAACGGGAACGACGGCACGGGCATCAGCCCGGCCGGCTTGCGCTGCGCGCTCATGAACGTGGCCAGCATGGTCTTGCCGTGTGTCTCCTGGCCGCACTCGCGAATGACCGCGGAGACGGCGTCGGCATCCGTCGCGAACACGGGGATGTAGAGGACCATCAGCGTGTCGACGTTCGGATCTTCGAGAAGCAGGCGGATGGTGCGCTTGTAATGATCGGCCGATGCGCTGGCGATCATGTCGACCGGATTTCCGACCGCGGCGGCCGCCGGCAGATACGACCGCAACTGTTTGGTGGTTTCCTCGGTGAGCTGCGCGAGCTCCAGTCCCGCGGCCTCGGCGGAATCCGCGGCGAGAATGCCAGGGCCTCCGGCATTCGTCACGATTGCCACGCGCCGCCCCAGGGGCCTCGGCTGATTCGCCAGAAGGGAAGCGACGTCGAATAGCTCCTCGAGTGTATTCGTGCGGATGATCCCGGCCTGTTTGAAGAGATCGTCGACGATGGCATCGCTGGTCGCGAGCGCACCGGTGTGTGATGTCGCGGCGCGCGCGCCCGCCACCGACCTCCCAGCCTTCACCACCGCAATCGGTTTGCGCTTGGCGACGCGGCGCGCGATCTCGCCGAACTTCTTCGGATTTCCGAAACTCTCGAGATACAGCAGCATCACATCGGTGTTCGGGTCTTCCGCCCAGTACTGGATGAGGTCATTGCCGGAGACATCGGCCTTGTTACCGACCGACACGAACGTCGAGAAGCCGATGTTGAGCATGAGCGCGTAATCGAGGATGGCGATTCCGAGAGCGCCGCTCTGACTGGACATGGCCACGTTGCCGACCGGCGGGAAGATCGACGAGAAGGTGGCGTGCATGTTCACGTTCGGGTCCGCGTTGATGACGCCGAGACAGTTCGGGCCGACCATGCGGATGCCGGCGGCCCGCACCTTGTCGACCAGACGGCGCTCGGCTTCGCGTCCGGCAGCTCCGGTCTCGCCGAAGCCGGCCGTGATCACCACGACCGCGCCGACGCCTTTGGTGATGCAGTCATCGATGACGCCTTCGACCTGCGGCGCCGGAACGGAAATGATGCCGAGGTCAACGGGATCCTTGATGGCTGCAACGGAGGGGAAGCACGGAACGCCGTCGATCTCCGTGGCATTGGGATTGACGGCGAACAGCGATCCGCGGAAACCGGTGTTGCGGAGATTGTGAACGATCTCGTAGCCGATCTGGCCGGCCCGGCGGCTCGCGCCGATGACAGCGATCGAGTGCGGCTCGAACACCGCCTTCATCGAAGCGTAGGCAGCCTTTCGCGACCGCTCCGCCGCCTTGTCCTGGAAGAGTTCCGTTTCGGCGATCGGAAATGAAACGTGCACGGCGCCGTCGGAGGAACGGCTCTTCACATCGAAGCCGGAGAGCAGAAAGACATCGAGCATCTTCCTGTTCTCGGGAAGAGTCTCGGCACGGAACTCGTCGATGTCCTGCGTGCGCCCGATGTCCGCGAGCTTCTGCAGCAGGTGCGTCCCGATTCCGAATCCGTGAAACTTGTCCGTGATCGCGAACGCCACCTCGGCAACGTGCGGATCGCGCCGCGAGCGGAAGTAGTGAGCGATCCCGGCGATCGCTCCGCCCAGCTCACCGACCACGCCGAAGTCGCTGGCGTAATCGACGCTGGTCGGCGAATCGCGCAGGGCGGACTCCGGCGATCGCACGTCGAAGAACCGCATGTACAAGCTGTCCTTCGACAGTCCGCGATAAAACTCGAGCATCTCCGGCTCATCCTCCGGCTTGACCGGACGGATGTGAAGCGTGCGGCCATTGCGCAGGACGACGTCGGATTCGAAATGTGCAGGATAGGTTGCAGTCGTGGTCAAGCGACCTGAATCTCTTTTCCCGTCAGCTGGTAATAGAACTTCGCCAGCTGCTCGTTGTTGAAATCATTCCAACCGGTGCAGGTGTCATGCAGCTTCCGCTGCACGTCGCAGGCGAACGGGAGGTCATAGACTTCCTGCTGCGCGAGCTGCCAGTCGTTGGCGATCTCCTCGAGCTCCTCGCGCGTCATCCCCGGCCGCTTGGCGACGATCCAACTGTATCGCTCGCGAAGCTCGGCGTCACTGTATCGGTTGAAACCTTTACAGAAGATCCCGCGCTCGGCCGCGACGCGGCAGATCGAGTTTTCGATGTCGGTGAATTGCGCGAGCTGACCGCGAAGACGGCCGACAAGTTCTTCGCGGGAAACGGTTTCGATTGCCGGGGCGGTGCTTTTCTTTCTGAGAGGCTTGGGCATCTGATCCTCCGTCGTTGCAAGGATCATGGATCCCGGTCGAACCCCCAGCGGTAAGGCTGCTCACATCGGCATGTGTCGGTTGTCACACCATCATGTGGGGTGGCCGCGATTCACTCACAACGTGCTCAAACCCGTCGAACTCGAGATCGAATTGTTCTGCCGCGGCATGCAGCTGGCGCCTTCCTGCCACGCGGGCGAAGTCGGCCGCCGGATCACGCGCACACGAGCCGGACTCGGCTCCGGACTGGAGATCGTGATCCCGGCACGACCGAAGGAGATGTGGGTCAACGTGCCGGTGATCGAGCAGTTCGCGAAGAGCTCGCCGTTCGTGCTCGAGGAAGCGGACGGGACCTTTTCGGTCGTCGACACACGCACTGGCGATGCGTACGCGGTGATGATTCCGCCGGAGCCGGCGTGGTATTCGCGCCGGACGTCGTCCGACGTCGAGATGAGCCGCATCGGCGTCCTGCAGGGAAACTACCTCGGCATCTACGTTTCGGCGCGATGCCTGTACTGGGCGTCGACGATCTCGGCCGCGTGCAAATTCTGCACGACGGGCAAGAACATCGGCACGGCCGAGGAGTCGCGGAAACGCATCGAGGATGTGATCGAGGTCGCGCGCGCGGCACGCGAAGAGTCCGGCGCGATCTTCACGCACTTCAACACCGGCTATCACTACGAGGACCTGGGAGAGAAGGAGCACATGCACGGGCTGCGCATGTGCGAGCCGTACGTCGAAGCGGTGCGCAAACACGTCGGCGGCTTCATCGGCGTGCAGGCCGTGCCGGTGCCGTGGGCGAACTTCTACGAATACGACGCCCTGATCGACGCGGGAACCGATCACTTCTCGTTCTGCTACGAATTCGAAGATCCCGACGTGTTCGCACGCCTCTGCCCCGGCAAGGCGCAGACCCTCGGACAGCGGGCATTCTTCGACGCGATGGAGTACACCGCGCGCAAGCTCGGCCGCGGCCGCGTGTCCGGCGAGATCATCGCCGGTATCGAGCCGATCGAGTCGACGAAGCGCGGCATCGATCGCATCGTCGATGCCGGCGCGTTTCCGACCGTCTGCATCTTCCGCCCGACGATCGGCAGCGAGATGGAGAACGTCCCCCCTCCCGATCCGGAACCGATGAAGGAAGTCTTCGCCTACCTGCACGAGAGCTGCCGCCGCGCCGGATTGCCGGTCGGGATCCTCCCCATCGAGGTCTCGCTCGTTGTTCAGCCGGAAGAGACCGCGGCGCTCGTCGAGCCGAGCTTCGCCGGCCGCGCGTACCAGCTCAAGAACTGGACACTGCGCCAACTGGCGAAGCCCTACGTGGCCTGGAAGAAGAAGCCCGCCGCCGCTTGATAGCATGGAGCCCCGGCTCGAGCCGGGGTCGCTGCCGGCTGGAGCCGGCGTTCCATGACCATGAAGTTCGCCCACACCAACCTCATCGCGCGCGACTGGCGCGCATTGGCCCGTTTCTACGAGCAGGTCTTCGGCTGCACACCCGTTCCGCCGGAACGGGACTTTCGCGGCGCGGATCTCGATCGCGGCACGGGACTGCATCACGCTCATCTCACAGGATCGCACCTGCGATTGCCGGGGTATGGCGATGATGGTCCGACGCTGGAGATCTTTCACTACGACGAGCTCGCCGACCGGCCTTCCACCGCCGTGAACAGGCCGGGCTTCGCGCACATCGCGTTCGCGGTCGACGACGTTGCGGCGGCGCGGGAACTGGTGTTGCGTCACGGCGGACGCAGCATCGGAGAGATCGTCACTCTGAGCGTCGCCACGGGCGCGAAGGTCACGTGGTGCTACGTCGCCGATCCCGAAGACAACATCGTCGAGTTGCAGAGCTGGAGCCGCTGATGACCATCGCCCAATCACTTCTTCCCGAATTCGATCGCGAGATGACCGTCACGCGCACACTGCTGCAGCGCGTCCCCGAAGCGGAGGGCGAATGGAAGCCGCACCAGAAGTCATTCTCCCTCGGCGACCTGGCGACGCATGTCTCGAATCTGCCGACGTGGATCGCGCATATTGCCGCCGCCGATTTCTTCGATGCCGCCGTCAGCTTCAAACGTCCGCCGAAATTCACGACCACGGCCACGCTTCTCGAGTTCTTCGACGGAAACGTCAAGGCTGCCCGGCAGGCGCTCGCGTCGATCAGCGATGAACAGATGATGAAGTCCTGGAGCCTCAAGCGCGGCGAGCAGACCATGTTCACGAGGCCGCGCGCGGACGTGCTCCGCTCGTTCGTGATGAACCACATGATCCACCACCGCGGCCAGTTGAGCGTGTACCTCAGGCTGCAGAACGTGCCGCTGCCGAACATGTACGGCCCCACCGCCGACGAGCGTTAGGCTTCGGGCTTCACCAGCGCCGACGAGAAGCTCCGCCTCCTCCGCGAGCGGATCGATGTCGCGCGCGCCATCGCGCCGAATTCACGGTTCGTCATGCGCCTTCCGATGTCGGACTGGGCGACGATGCCGACGAGCATGCCGTCATCGCGGATGACCGGCAGGTGATGTACGGCGTTCTCTTCCATCAGATCGATGGCCTTCTCGACCGGGTCGTCAGCGGCGACGGCGATCACCGGTCGCGTCATGCAGTCGGCGACGGTCACCGCTGCGAAGTCGGCGTGCTCGGCGACGACGCGGCAGGCGATATCCCTGTCGGTGATGATCCCGACGAGCTTTCCAGAATCGGTCACAGGAATCGCGGCACAGTCGTGATCGCGCATCAGCTGCGCGGCGAGCCGGATGCTGGTCGTCTCCTCGCAGGTTGCGGGAGCGGGAGTCATTGCGTCGCACACTCTCATGGGAGCCTCCGGCACCAATGTCGTCCTGCGCGCAAAGCCGCGCTGCGGCTCGCGATGCGGCACAGGTGTGATCGCCGACACAACCCGACGTGCGGCCGGTCATCAGGCCGTTTTCGGGCCCGACTTACGCTGCATCAGCGGAGGTGGACCATGTGTCTCGGCGTGCCCGGCCAGATCATCACAATCACCAGGAATTCGGCGGTCGTTGATTTCTGGGGCGTTCGCAAAACCGTGAAGCTCGACAGCCTCACCGATACGATTGCGCCCGGTGACTACATCATCGATCACGCCGGATTCGCGGTCCGCCGCATTCCTACGGCCGACGTGGCCGATACGCTTGCACTCTACGAAGTGCTCCTGACCGAAGCCGGTGAGGATCCGATTGCGCGCGACGTCGTGACAGAGCTGGAAGAACTGGAGAGCGAGGTTCCCGGGCTCAACGGCGGCGTGCTCGTCTGAAGTTCGATGAATCAGGGTGATCATGCGCCGCGCATCGCGGTGATGACGTCACAGTCTCTGCCGGGTATCGGAGATCTGCTTCTGCAACCGAACCGGGGCAGCGTCTACCACATCGTTGCCGTCATCGGTTCCGAGGAGTCGATCGCGGAGCAGGAGTGCATTGAAGCGGCGGGCGTGCCGCTCATCCTGCGGCCGATCCGGCGCTTTCATGAAGAGCGCGGCCTCCCGCTGCGAAACCTCCATGCACGCGCCGAATACGACATGGACACGGCCGAGGTCCTGCGCGCGCTCGGCGTGGACTGGCTGATCATCGCCGGATATCAATACATCATCACCGAGCCGCTCCTGGCTGCGTTCCCCGAGCACATCATCGCCATTCACGACGGCGATCTGACCATCCGCGATGAAGACGGCAACCGGCCTTATGCCAGCCTGCACGCGGTGCGCGACGCCATCATGGACGGCCGCAACGAAACGCGAACGAGCGCATACCTCGTCACCGCGCGAGTCGGCGAGGGCCCGCTGTTCCTCCTCGGCGCTCCCTACCCGGTCGCGCCGCTGGCGCGCGCCGCGCGCGACTCCGGCGATCTCGACATGCTCCTGGCCTATGCCGAGCTGCATCGCCGGTGGATGCGCCGCGCCGCCTGGGGAGAGATGCTGACGCGGATCTCCGAGATCGTCGCTGCCGGGACGATGCAGATCGTCGGCGATGTGGTCTGGATCGATGGCGTCCCGGGCCCCTGCCGCATCGGGTCCGCGCCCGAGGTCTGCCATGAACGCGAGGCAGCCCAGAGCGGAACCCCGGCCTCCTGCCCGTTCGTCAGCCGATGATGGTCCGGCAAACGCAGAACTCGCCATTCGCCGGACGGCAGATGCGGACGTTCTGATGCTTCGAGGCCGGATGGCCGCAGCGCTCGCAAGCGGACTTCTTGTCCCCCGCCGAGAGCCCCGTACAGACGCATGGGTAATCCTCGGACGGATAGTGGATGACTTCCTCGCACACGTTCACGACGTGGTGCTCGGAATCGGAATGTGAGCAGGGATCGGTCATGAGTCCAGGGCGTGCGCGCCGTCACAAGCCGATGTGAGAGCAGTCATCGGCTCGATCCTGCTGCCGTGTTGTGATCAAGTAAAGAGAAATGTGAGGAGCAGCCCATGGATGTGACCAGGTCCCGGATTGTGATGTGGGAGTTGACTCGCGCATGCAAGCTCTCCTGCATCCACTGTCCCGTGGGCTCGCTTCCGCGCCGCAGTCCCGTGGAGCTCTCGACCTACGAAGCATATAAGACGATCGATCAGATCGTCTCCTTGCAGCCCGACGAGCTGATGATCACCGGCGGCGACCCGCTGGAACGGACCGATATCTACCAGCTCATCGACTACGCCCGCCGGCGCGGCATCGCCCCCTCGATGATGGCCAGTGGCACGCCGCTGCTCACCGGAGCAGCGGTCGGGAAACTGAAGAGGAACGGACTGGCGCGCCTCATCGTGTCGCTCGATTCCTCCGCTCCCGACCGGCACGACGCCGTGCGCGGGCTGACCGGACAGTTTTCGGCGACGCTGATGTCGATCCGGTGGGCTCGAACCGCGGAGCTCCCGGTCGAGGTCAACACGCTCGCCAGCCGCAGGAACATCGCCGATCTGGCGCCGATCGCCTCGCTTCTCGGCGACGTCGGCGCACAGCGCTGGAACATCTACTTCCTCGTGCCGTTCGGCGAATCGAAGCAGAGCGAGCTGCTGTCCGGCAGCGAGCTCGATGAAGTGTTCACACAGTTGCGCGACATCAGCCACCGCGTTGCGTTCCCGATCCGCGTGTTCGAGGCGCCGCACTACCGTTACTTCGGCAAGAACGACATCCTCTTCATCACGCACACGGGCGAAGTCAGCATCAGCCCGTTCCTCCCGATGACCGCGGGCAATGTGCGCTACGAGCCGCTGACGTCGCTCTATCGCCACGGCGACATGTTCACGGCGCTGCGCGATGAAGCGAATCTCAAAGGAAAGTGCGCGCGCTGCGAATACCGCAAGAGCTGCGGCGGGTCGCGTGCTCGTGCGTACGCGATGACCGGCGACGTTTTCGCCGCCGATCCGCTGTGCAATTACCAGCCCGGTGCGGCGGCTTCGACCGTCCCCGAGGTGGCGGCGGGCCGAGGCAGTGCATGAGCGAGTACGATCCGCGAACGACTCCTTGGCAGATCGACGAAGCCGACTTCTACGAGCTGGAGGGCCGCGCCGAGCAGATCGAGTTCCTGCTCCGTTACGCGATCCTCGCTCCTTCCGGTCACAACACGCAGCCATGGTCGTTCAAGGTCGTTGATGAAGGCGTCGAGGTGTACGCCGATCTCACGCGACGCCTCGCCGTCATCGATGCAGCGAACCGCGAGCTGCTCATGAGCGTCGGCGCGTCGATCACGAATCTGCGCATCGCCGCCGCCCGCTTCGGATTCGAGAGCAGCGTCGAGTACCAGGCGCGTCTCGAAGAGAACCTTCCGGTGGCGCGCATCGCATTGCGCGAGACTTCCTCCCCCGACAGCTCGCTCACCCGGCTCTTCACGTCGATCATGGTGCGGAGAACGAACCGGCAGAAATTCCTCGACCGCCCGATCGAAGACGCCGCCCGGGCCACATTGTGCGACTTCATCGACGAGCAGTCGGACACGATCCGCTTCGTCCTTCCCCACGACCGGAACCGCGTCGCGCAACTCATCGCTGAGGGAGATCGCATCCTGATGGATAGCGATGAGTTCCGGCGCGAGCTGGCCGACTGGATGCGGCCGAACGAGACCTCATCCGGCGACGGCATCTGCGGCGACGCTTTCGGGATCCGCGGCCCGATCTCCGCACTCGGCCCCTGGCTCATGCGCAGCGTCGACCTCGGTTCCTCGCAGGCGAAACACGACCAGGAGCTGGCCGAGAACGCCGCCGGTCTGATCGTGATCACCGCGGACGACGACCGCACGTCGCTGATTCGCGCCGGCGAAGCTCTGGAGCGGCTGCTGCTCCTGCTGACGAAGCTCGAGATCCAGTACTCGTTCCTCAATCAGCCGGTCGAAGTCGCATCCCTGCGCACGGAGCTTTGGTCGATGATGCGCTCGACGAAGCCGCCCCAGCTGCTGTTGCGCATCGGCTATGCGTCCCCGGTTCGCCGCCCGATGCCGAGACGGCCGGTCGAATCAGTCCTGGCCCGATAAGCCGGGACATTCGTCCCGGGCGCGATGAAGCAATCGACGGCGATCGGGACAGGACACCCATAGCCCCGGAGCCGCTCGCGGCGCATCGTGCAATGCATCATGAAGAACAGGCGCACGATCCTCGCGACAGCCACCCTGCTCATCCTTGTCAGCGCACCCAGCCAGGCGGCCAAGACAGGCCCGACCAGCACGCCGCAGATCACCTGCGCGGGCGCCACGCAAGCCTCCATCAACGTGCACGTGTGCGCGGGAGCGACGGGCGCTCCGGCCGGCTTCTCGATTCAGTGGATGACCGCCTCCGATTACGCGTCCAACGGGAACGCGTGGTACCTCTCCGATGATCCCCGCCTTGGCAAAGCGTCGTTTTCCGGCAACGCCAACCTCTCGCGTTACAACCTGGCCGCCGGTGAGTGTGTCACGGTGAACATCGGCGACCTGCTGTTCGACAACGGCGCGTCGACGAACAACACGGGCGCTCTTTCTTGCGGGACTGAATACGTTTTCCGCTCATTCGCTCACGCGACAAGCACGATCAACCGCAGCGACTTCACCGATCACCTCTTCTGTTCAACGCTCCCGTGTGGGAACGCGGGCGGCTGCACCAGTCCGCCGAACTACTGGCGATCCTACAATCCGCAGGCGTGTGTCACCAACCCTGGGACGATTCTTTGTGTCGATTGGCCGGTGAGCAGCCTCACTCTCGGCACGATCACGTACACGGTGGACCAACTCGTTGCGATTCTGAACACGCCGGCCTCCGGCAATGGGCTGATCGCACTCGCTCACCAGCTGATCGCCGCGAAACTGAACATCGCGAATGGCGCCAATCCTTCAGCGGTCAACGCGACGATTGCCGCCGCCGACGCCTCGATCGGAGCCCTCGTCGTGGGCACAGATTTCCTTGATCCGGGCGTTACCGCCGCTTACACGACGACTCTCGCCAATTACAACGAAGGCGCGATCGGACCCGGCTTGTGCGCCCCTCCGGACCCCGGCCAAGACTGAACACGTCACCCTGAGCAGAGCGAAGGGTCTCGGCGACGAGGTCCTTCGCCGTCTGCGCGGCTCAGGATGACGCTTCCGTCACTTCATGGCCGCGAGGTAGCTGTACATCTTCCAGCGCGTGTCGACGTCGGCCTGCGCTGCCGCGAACAGCTCCTTCGCATTCTCCGGGTCTCCCTTGAGAAGCTGGTTGAAGCGATTCTCGAGCTTCAGGAACTGCTCGACCGGCATCTTCAGGCTCTTCGTGTCGAGCTGCAGCGGGTTCTCGCCGCTGTCCCTCTTCGCGGGGTTGTAGCGGTACAGCAGCCACTGCCCGGCGTCGACCATAGCCTTCTGGTGCTGCAGGCCGGTGGCGATGTCGAGGCCGTGGGCGATGCAGTGCGCATACGCGATGATCAGTGAAGGACCGTCGTAGGCCTCGGCCTCGATGAAGGACTTGAGCGTGTGCTCGTCCTTGGCGCCGAGGGCGATGCTGGCGACGTAGACGTTGCCGTACGTCATGGCGATGAGACCGAGATCCTTCTTGCCGAGGGCTTTGCCGCCCGCGGCGAACTTGGCGATGGCGGCGCGCGGCGTTGCCTTCGATGCCTGCCCGCCCGTGTTCGAATACACCTCGGTATCGAGGACGAGGATGTTCACGTTGCGGCCGCTGGCGATCACGTGGTCGAGCCCGCCGAAGCCGATGTCATACGCCCAGCCGTCGCCTCCAACGATCCAGACGCTCTTCTTGACGAGGTAGTCGGCAAGAACCATGAGTTGCCGTTCGTCGGTCGTGTCGGCCTTTTGCATCTTCGTGGCGATCATGCGGTTGCGGAGGCGAGACTTCAGGATCTCGACGCGCTCGCGCTGCTCGAAGATCTCCGCCTCGTCGGTCTGTTCGCAGTTCACGATGGCGTCGACCAGCGACTCACCCAGAACCGGCGCGAGCTTCTGTGTGAGCTCGAGCGCGAAGTCGCGCTGCTTGTCGATCGAGACGCGGAAGCCCAGTCCGAATTCGGCGTTGTCCTCGAACAGGGAGTTGCACCAGGCCGGACCGCGGCCCTGATTGTTCGTCGTCCACGGCGTCGTCGGAAGATTGCCGCCGTAGATCGACGAGCAGCCGGTGGCATTCGCCACAACGATGCGATCGCCGTACAGCTGCGTCATCAGCTTCAGATACGGAGTCTCGCCGCATCCGGTGCATGCGCCCGAAAACTCGAACAAGGGCTGCGCGACCTGGATACTGCGGATCAGGTTCGGAGTGATCTTGCTGCGGTCGAGCTCCGGGATGGTAAGGAAGAAGTCCCAGTTCTTCGATTCCGGCTCGCGCAACGGAGCCTGCGGGAACATGTGCAGCGATTTCTGTCCCGGCGTGGCCTTGCTCTTCGCCGGGCAGATGTCGACGCACAGCGTGCAGCCGGTGCAATCCTCGGGTGCGACCTGGATCGTGTATGCGAAGCCCGCCCAGTCCTTGTGGATCGGCTTGAGCGACTTGAATGTCGGAGGGGCACTCTCCGTCAGCGCCTGGTCGTAGACCTTGATGCGGATGGCCGCGTGAGGACAGACCATCGCGCACTTGCCGCACTGGATGCATCCCGACACGTCCCACACCGGGATTTCCTGTGCGATGTTGCGCTTCTCGTACTTCGTGGTGCCCGGCGCAAAGGTGCCGTCGCACGGAAGAGCGCTGACAGGGAGCTCGTCGCCGCGGCCGGCGAGCATCATCGCCAGTTGTGGAGGGACACGCGTGTCGCGCGTCGCCTCGGCGGCCGAGACGGCCGCGGCCACACTCGGCAGCGGCACTTCCTTGAGCGCCGCCAGGGCGTTGTCGACGGCCTTCAAATTCTTCTCGACGACCGACTCGCCTTTCGAGCCGTACGTCTTCTTGATGGCCTTGCGGATCGCGCCGAGCGCTTCCTCGACCGGCATCACGTTCGCCAGTTTGAAGAAGCACACCTGCATGATCGTGTTGATGCGCGAGCCCATGCCGCTCTCGCGCGCGACTTTCGTCGCGTCGATGACGAACAGGCGCGCCTTCTTGTCGATGAGCTGCCGCAGCACGCGCGGCGGGATCTGCTCTTCGCTCCCGTTGAACAGGAACGTGCCGCCGGCGATCAGGTCCTTCGCCACGTCATAGCGATCGAGCAGCGATGCCTGATGGCAGGCCGTGAGATTCGCCTCGGTGATCAGGTACGGCGCGTGGATCGGCCGCGGGCCGAAACGGAGGTGCGACACGGTGGCCGCGCCGGACTTCTTCGAGTCGTATACGAAGTAGCCCTGCGCGAACATGCCGTTGTCGCCGAGGATCTTGCAGGAGTTCTTGTTGGCGCCGACGGTGCCGTCGGAGCCGAGCCCGTAGAACGTCGCTCTCACGACGTCGCTGGTCTCGATCGAGAACGACGCGTCGTAGTCGATGCTCGTCTTCGACACATCATCGACGATGCCGACCGTGAAGTGATTGCGCGGATGGCGTTGGGCGATGTGATCGAACACGCCCTTGACCATCGCCGGTGTGAATTCCTTCGACGACAGGCCGTAGCGGCCGCCCACGACTTTCATCAGGCGCTGCGACTCGAAGAGCGCGTTGACGACGTCGAGGTAGAGCGGCTCGCCGTTGCTTCCCGGCTCTTTGGTCCGGTCGAGCACCGCGAGCGTCTTCACGCTCTGCGGAATCGCGGCCACGAAGCGGCGGATGTCGAACGGCCGGTACATGCGCACTTTCAGTACACCGACCTTGCGGCCCTGCTCGAGTAGGACATCGACCGTCTCCTGGACGGTCTCGCAGCCCGAGCCCATCAGCACGATCACCTGCTCGGCATCGGGCCCGCCGTAGTACTCGTACGGCAGGTAGTTGCGTCCCGTCGCGCGGCCCAGGCGCTCGAACGTCGAGGCGATGATGTCCGCACAACGGTCATAGAACGGGTTCGAACGCTCGCGTGCCTGAAAGAAGACGTCGGGATTCTGCGCGGTGCCACGGACGACCGGGTGATCAGGCGAGAGTGCACGCGAGCGGTGTTCGAACACGAGATCCAGGTCGATCAGAGATCGCATCTGGTCGTCCGTGAGGACAACGATCTTCGCGACCTCGTGCGAGGTGCGGAAACCGTCGAAGAAATGCAGCAGGGGGATGCGCGACTGCAGGGTGGCCGACTGCGCGACGAGCGCGAAATCGTGCGCCTCCTGGACGCTGGCCGAGGCCAGCATGGCCCAGCCGGTGGAACGCACCGCCATGACGTCGCTGTGATCGCCGAAGATCGACAGCGCGTGCGTCGCCAGCGTGCGCGCGGCGACGTGGATGACCGCCGGCGTCAACTCCCCGGCGATCTTGTACATGTTCGGGATCATGAGCAGCAGGCCCTGCGACGACGTGAACGTGGTCGCGAGCGCGCCGGTCTGCAGGGCGCCGTGGATTGCGCCCGCGGCGCCGCCTTCGCTCTGCATCTCGATCACCGACGGGATGGTTCCCCAGAGGTTCGGAACCTTCTCCGCGGACCACGAATCGGACCATTCGCCCATCGTCGAGGACGGCGTGATCGGATAGATGGCGATGACTTCGTTCAGGGCGTAGGCAACGCGAGCGACGGCTTCGTTGCCGTCCAGCATCGCGTATTGGGCGCTCTCCTCGGCCTCCGGATGGGGTGCCGGGCTGAGAACTTCCGCGACGGACATGGGCTTGCTTCCTCCGTCGTTGAAGTTAATTCTCGGCCGAACAACGGCGCATGCGGCGCGTCATACGTCCGGGTGACGGATGTCACATTGCACTCGTGGAACGACGTGCGGTCGGCGGCCGAGACAGCCGCCGCTCCACTTACCGGGCCACGCCGGCGAGCGAGCGCATGCAGTCCCAGCACGCGTTCACATCCGCGCTGATCAGCTGCAGGATGTTGAACCAGAGCGCCGGCTTCTCTTCCAGGAGCCGCCGGAACGTGGCCTGCTCGATGAAGCCGATCGTGACCGGCGTCTTGGCGGTCGCGGTGCAGTCGTGAGCGCGCCGCGAAACGATGCAGCTCAGCCCAAGGATCTGCCCCGCCTCGGCGGTCCGCAGGGTCTTGGTGTCGCCGGTCCTTGAAGCGTAGAGCAGGTCCAACTGACCGGAATGGACAAAGTAGAGGCCGCGGGGTTCCTCCCCTTCGCGGAAAAGAACCTGGCCGCGCGCGACCGCTTCGTTCTTCTCGAACGGCGCAAGCGTCTCGGTGATCACCGGGGTCGTTAACATTGCTGTCTGATGCTGTAGCTGTGTGGCCACGATGGTCACCTCGCTTGTCGTGACGTTACCGGCGCCTTCCGCAAGGTGATGTGATGATTGCTACACGCAAACGTGAGAACGTGACGAGACAGGAATGAAAAAGGCGGGCTTGCTGCCCGCCTTTCTTGAATGTCGAATTTCGAATCGCTAGACACTGACCATGTTCTCGAGCAGGGGCTTGTTGGTGACGAACAGGCTCGAGCCCTTCACATCGATGGCTTTCTTGCGCTTGAAATCGCTGAGCAGGCGCGTCACGGTCTCGCGCGTGGTGCCGATCATCTGCGCGATCTCCTCATGCGTGAGCAGGACCTTGAGGCGAATGCCCTTGGTCGTCGTCTCGCCGCCGCGATCGCACCAGTCGAGGATCAGGCGCGCCAGCTTCTCGGAGGTCGTCTGCGAGAGTCCGAGCGAACGGATCTCGCGCTGCGCGGAGTGATACTTCTCGCTGAGCTGCTGCGCGGTATGCATGCAGGCCTCGGCATGAGTGCCGAGGAACTTGAGAAAGTCGTCGCGCTTGACGAAGTTCAGCTGCGACGGCTCGATCGTCTCGGCCGACACTTCGTACGGCTTGCCGAGGATCGTGGCGCTGGCGCCGAGGACTTCACCCGGCTCGGCGATCTTGACGATCAACGTCTTCCCTTCGGTCGACGAGGTCGTCAGCTTGGCCCGTCCGCTACAGAGAATGAAGATGCCCCGCGGGTCCTCACCCTCGACAAAGAGTAGCGAGCCTTTGGGGTAGAGACCCGTGAACTTCACGGAGTCGAGAGCGTCGACGGTCCCTTCCGACATGTTGCAGAACAACCGCTCGGCGCGAACTCGGCACTCGCTACAGTTGTATTCGACTTCGAGGTTGTAGGGCGACGGCATAACGCCTCCGATCTGTACGTCACATAATCTAGGACCGTACATCGCTATTCCGCCTGGATGTCGGTCACGGCCGCGAGTGACGCTTGTCACACGTTAGTCGTAATGTGCTGAAAAGGCGAGAATTCCACGACAAATTGGGCCCCGCCGGAAGGCCTGTTTTCGAGCGAAAACCCGAATCCATGGCTGGTAAGGACTTCCTGAACGACGGTTAAACCGATTCCGCGGCCATCACGTTTCGTTGTGAAGAAGGGTGTGAACAGGTTTGGCCGGCTCGTTTCAGTGATCCCCGAACCTGTGTCTGTGATGGTGAGATTCCCGTTGCGCAGCGTGACGTCGACGGCGCCGTTCTCACCGGCTGCCTCGATCGCATTTCGAAGGATGTTGAGCAGCGCCTGCTCGAGCTGGCCGGCATCCGCGCTGATCACGCGCTCCGCGTCGATCGACGTAGTGAGACGAATCGCGCGCGCTTCCGCATCGGGCTTCACGAGCGTCGTCAGACGTCGCACGAGATCACCGAGCTCGACCGGCGCGAGCTGCGGCGGCGGGATGCGCACCACCTCCGCGAATCCACTCATGAATCGCCCCAGCAATTCCATACGATGCGAGGCCACGTCGATCGCCGCGGCGAAATCTTCGCGGTCCTCGCCGCGGACGTCGCGCTGATAGCGGAGGAGCGACTCGAGCAGCGAGCGCACCGACGCCACGCTGTTATTCACCTCGTGCGACATGAGGTGAATCAACTGCCCGTACGCCGCCTTCTCCGAGAGCCTCAGCTCCTCGGTCAGCTCTTCGATCAAAAAAAAGCTTTTCGCGAATCCGCGATCGTGAAACGAGGCGCGCTGCACGCGAAAGCGCCGGGCGTTGCGCGACACCAGCAGCGATTCTCCCGGATGCATGGCCGCGATCTCGGCGAGAAAATCGGATGAGGCCACGCGCTGCGCGGCCGGGTTCATCTGCTCGGGGTTCCCCTCGAAGTCGCAGATGATGACTCCCGCCGGCGACTCGGCGACCAGCTTCGAGAGCAGCTGGTGGCGCTCTTCCAGCGCCAGTCGCTCATCGCGCAGCCGGTCGATCATGTCGTTGTAGATCGCGATCAGAGCGTCCATCTCCGGCTGTCCCACCGGGACGAAACGCGTGGTGAAGTCGCGCTCGCTGATCAATTCCGCGCCGGATCGGATCAGGTCGAGCGGAACGAACAGCGCACGCACCACCCGCACGCTGATCAGAATCGAGACAACGAACAACGCCTCGATCGCGAACAGCAGCAGAGGCTTCTCGCGGATGACGAAGATGGCCGCAGCGGCAAACACCACGTGCAGCGCAACGAAGTAAACGATGATCTTGGTGCGGAGAGTCATCCCTGCGACAGCCCGTGTTTTTCCAGCCGCCGGTAGAGCGCCGCGCGGCTGAGCCCCAGGGCCTCGGCGGCTCGGGAGAGATTGCCGTCAAACGCGCGGAGGCACTTCACGATCATCTGCTTCTCGATCTCGTCGAGCGTCATCGTACCGGCCGGCGGAAGCTCGGATCCGTTTCGTTGCGCCGGAGCGGCGTCGCGCACGGCCGCGAAGTCGTCCGCGTCGAGCTCGCGTGCGCTCCGAATCAGAACAGCGCGCTCGATGAGCTGCCGGAACTGCCGGATGTTCCCAGGCCAGTTCTGCGACTGCAGCCAGGCCATGGCCCGCGGGGTGATTCCCTCGACCTCGGTGCCGTACGCGACATTGCTCATCCCGAGGAAGTGCTGCGCGAGGGAGGGGATGTCGCCGCGGCGCTCGCGAAGCGGCGGCACATGAATATTGATGAGATTTAATCGATACAGTAAATCTTCGCGAAATTGGCCGGCGGACACGAGCTCGCCGAGATGACGATTCGTCGCCGAGATGATGCGGACGTCGACCGTGCGCGCCCGGCTCGATCCGAGGACTTCGTAGCTGCGGTCCTGCAGGACGCGCAGGAGCTTGACCTGCGACGCCGGATCGAGCTCGCCGATCTCGTCGAGGAAGATCGTCCCGCCGCCCGCCACCTCGAATCGCCCCTTCCGATCCTGGCGGGCATCGGTAAATGCGCCCCGCACGTGCCCGAACATCTCGCTCTCGAACAACGTCGACGAGATGCCGCCCAAGTTGACCTTCACGAACGCCGCATCCTTTCGACGGCTGTTGCGGTGGATGGCCTCGGCGATCAGCTCCTTGCCCGTTCCGCTCTCGCCGGTGATAAGCACGGAGGCATCGGTGGGCGCGACGCGCGCGACGAGCGCCAGGAGCTGCACGATCTTCGGATCGGATCCGATGATGTTCGAGAAATCGAATCGCTCGTCGAGTTGCTGCCGGGTCGATGTCGTCTGCGCCGCGGAGCGAACGTCGGCGAGCCCGAGCGCCGTCTCAACCGACTGCAGCACCTGGGCGTTCGACCACGGCTTGGTGATGAAGTCCGAGGCGCCGCGCTTCATCCCCTCGACGGCGAGCGAGATCGATCCCCACGCCGTCATCAGAATCACAGGCATCCTCGGCTCCTCGGCATGGATGGCGCCGAGCAGCTCGAGGCCTTCCTCGCCCGAGGTGCGGCGGGTGAAATTCATGTCCTGGATAACGAGGCGCGGACGCTCGCGGCGAACGAGCGTCAGCGCTTCATCGGGATCGTGTGCGGCCATCGACCGATAGCCATGCTGTTTGAGCAGCAGGCCGAGCGACGCGGTGATCGACGCGTCGTCATCGACGATCAGGATGGGAGCGGTCACTCGTAGTGCAGTGCCTCCGCCGGTTGGACGCGGCCCGCAAGCCAGCTGGGATACATGCCGCACAGTAACGTGATGGCGTAGATGGTCGCAAGCGAGACGGCCAGACCGAAGGCGAATGACGCCGGCGTGACGACCTGGCTGCTCGCCACGATCGGCAGCTGCGCCACGACGATCACCCCGGCCGTCAACGCGCCGGTCGACATCAGAGCGACCTCCGCGAGAATCTGCCGGTGAACCTGGCCCCCGGTTGCACCCATGGCGCGCCGCAGGCCGATCTCGCGCGTGCGCCGGGTCACGGTCTGCCACAACACACCGGAGAGCCCGAGCGCCACCATGATGATGAGAAACGCCGCCACGATGGCCAGCACGACGGCCGGCGCGGCGTAAATCCGGTTCATGAAGATCCGCGTCTGCTCCATGTGCTGGATGCGGATCGGATACTCCGGTGCCACGTCGTGCAGACGCTTGATCAGCGTCTCTTCGAAGTCCGCGGCCGTGCCGGGGCGGACGCGGATCATGAGATAGCGCGGCACGTGTCGATCAAAACCGCCCACTGCCTGAATGCCGTGCTCCGGGTTGACTTTCGCAGGAGCGGAGAGCGAGATGCGGTCGAAGGCCATGTACGTCTTTTCCGGCGAGAACTCTCCTCCCATGCGAAACGGCGCGATCACGCCGACGACGCGCGAATCGTCCTTCTCCCCCGACCCGATCATCTTGCCCACCGCTGCATCGACGCTTCCGAATAGCGCGCGGGCGACGTCGGCATCGATGATGATCGGCTTCTCACCCGACGCATCGTCATCCGGCGAGAACCAGCGGCCGCGCAGGATGGGGATGCGCATGGTCTTCGCGTAGTCGTCGCTCACGTCATCGCGCGTCGTGTCGAGCTGATGGCCATCCACGCTGACACTCGAGACCCAGGACCCGGTTCCGTAAGGCGGCATGCTGTCGGCTGCCGCGCTCTCGACGGGACCGAGCGTTCGCGCCTCGCGAAGCATCGCTTCCACCGCCGCCCGCTGACTCGGCGCATCTTCCGCGCGCATCGCCGACCGAGGCGGAAAGGAGACCCGCCCCGTCCAGACGTTGTGATAGTCGAAGCCGAGAGGGGTGCGCCAGCGCATGACCGCGGCCGCGGCGAGGGTGCTGACGGCAAACACGACGAGGAACGAAGCAAAGATCTCGATGATGAGCAGCGAGTTGGCGCGTTTGCGCCTCCAGACCAGCTTCAGAAGATGACGAATCAAATTCCACCTCCTCGGAGCGCTTCGGCCGGATTGAGACGCGACATGCGCCACGCCGGGTATGCGCCGGAGAACACGCCGAAGAATCCGGCGATGAGCATCGCGTAGAAGAAGACCTGCAGATTGAGCGTGAAGCGGATTCCGGGAATGAGGTCGATGCGCTCGAGCGCGCGGAGAACGAAGAACGCCGCGCCGAAGGCGATCGCTCCACCGAGCAGCGTCAGGATGACGTTCTCGGTGACGAACTGCCCAATCAGCATCCGCTTCGGCGCGCCGAACGCCTTGCGCACGCCGACCTCCGGAGCGCGCTCGAGAATCCGGCTCAGATTCAGCGTGATCAGATTCAGCGCCGGCAGCGTCATGAACAGGACCGCGAGCGTGAAGAAGACCGCACGAATGACGGCCGCGGCGCGCTCGCCAAACCGGTAGTGCGTGGCGTTGTCCGCGAACATCTCGAACGGGGTGTCGAGGCCCGAACGCATCTCCTTGAACGCTTTCGGATCGCTGAGCGGAACGCGGGCCACGCGCATGGCGAACTGCTTCTTCAGCGAGACGATATCGTCGCTGCTCTTGGCCAGAACGCCGGCCAGAAGATTTCCGGTCAGCGCCAGACGGCTTTCATCCGTCGGAGGACCGAGCGGCATGAAGACATCGCCGAACGCCAGGATCTGCGCGACCGAAGCACGCGGTACGACGCCGGTCACGAGAACCATCTGCCCGCCGATGTTGATCGATCTGCCGAGCGCACGCTCATGCCCGAAGAGCTGCTGGCGCAGCTCGTCGGTGATCACGACGATCGAGCGGTTCGCCGACTCGTCCGCTGCGGTGAACGGTGTGCCTTCCAGAAAGCGAAAGTCGAAGACGCGCCAGTATTCGGGGTCGGCCCTGCGAAGAGGTGCTTCCATGCGCCGGCCGCCCTGGTAGACGACGGCGGTCTCGACATCGGTGAAGTACGTGACCCGCTCCGCCCCCTCCAGCCCGCGCACGGTGGCATCCAAAAATCCCCGGCCCGGATTCGTGAGCTCGGTCATGTTCGGTCCGTATTGGCCAAGATGCGAAACGAACAGCGTGCGGCCGAGGCGCGATTGCGGAGCATGCGGCGCGAAGGCATTGTCGAGAATCGCCGTGGCCACGACGAGGACGACGAGCGTGAGCGTGATCCCGACGAGCGAGATGGCCGTGAACACCTTGCGCCTGGCCAGAACCCGAAACGCGAGCTTGATCGTGGCGACGTTCATCACGCCACCTGCCGTCCGTCGAACAGGCGCACCGTGCGGCTGGTGCGGGCAGCGAACCGCTCGTCGTGCGTGACCATGACCACCGTCGTCGAGTCGCGCCGATTGAGCTCCTCGAGGATGGACATGATCTCGTCGCCCATCTGGCTGTCGAGATTTCCGGTCGGCTCGTCGGCGAGGATGATGCGCGGCTGCCCGACGATCGCGCGGGCGATGGCCACGCGCTGCTGCTGGCCGCCGGAGAGCTGCGTCGGGTAGTGGTGAACGCGCGAGGCGAGCCCCACGCGATCGATGGCGCCGAGTGCGCGCTTCCGCCGCTCCGCCGCCGGAATCCGGCGATACAGCAGCGGGATCTCGACGTTGTCGAGCACGGTCAGGTCGGGAACGAGATGAAAGCTCTGAAACACGAAACCGAGCTTCTCGTTTCGCATGCGCGCGAGCTTGCGGTCGTTCTGCCGTCGTACGTCCTGGCCGTCGACGCTGAGCTCGCCGGAGGTCGGCGCGTCGAGCAGTCCGATCAGATTCAGAAGCGTCGACTTGCCGCAGCCCGACGGTCCCATGATCGAAACGAACTCGCCGGGTGCGATGTCCAGATTGATGTTGTGCAGCGCCAGGGTCTCGATGCGGTCGGTGCGATAGACCTTTTCCACGTCTCGAAGTGTGATCATTCGTTACTCCCTTTTGATTCGCAGCGTTTTGACGTTTGCGTAATCGCTCATGTCCGAGATGATGATTTCGTCGCCTTCGTGCAGTCCGGAGGCGATCTCGATCGTGTCCTGCCCGACGAGGCCGAATCGCACCGGCGCGCGCACCGCCTCGCCGTCCTTCACGACGAACGCCGCGTTCTGCGAGGAATCGCCGAGCGCGCCGCGGCGCACGGTGAGAACGCCGCTCCGGCTGCCGGTGATGGCGAAGACGTCCACGCGAAGGTTGTTGCGGAACTTCGCGTTCGTGCGGTCGTCGAGCTCGACGTAGAACTTCGCCAGCCCGTTCTCGATGCGCGGGTCGACGCTGGAGATCGTTCCCATGACCGCCGTGGCGTCGTCGAGCCGCACGCGGGCGCGCATCCCCGCCTTGAGCTGCGAGGCGTGCCCGTCGGTGATCGTCGCGGAGACGCGGAACGCGGAGAGGTCGGCGACGCGCGCGATGACATCGCCCTTGCGCACCATCGCTCCGGCATCGGGAACCACCCAGGTCAGCACGCCGTCGCGATCGCTTTGGGCCATCGCCAGCTGGAGCTGGCGCCGCGATTCATCGCGCTCTTTGCGCGCCGTCGTCAGCGCGAGCTGTGCCGCGTCGACTTCCGCCGACGCCGTGCGCCGCGCCCGGCCGACGGCCTCGTGCAACTGCGCGACTTCGATCTCGCTCTTCTTCGAGGCCGTCGCCGCCGCCATGTCGTCCTGCGCCGAGACAAGTCCTTCGGTGTGAAGCTTCCGGTTCTGCTCCGCCTTGTAGCGAAGGATCTCCGAGTCGAGCTTCTTCTGATCGAGCTGCGACATCAGCGACGCCACGTTGTCGTCGGCCTTCAGCCTCACCTGCGCGAGCTCGGTCTCCTTCTGCGCCACCTGGCTGTCGAGACGATCGAGATCGAGCTTCGTCGCCGCCGTGTCGAGCGTGACGATTCCGTCGCCGATGTGAACGCGGTCGCCGGCCCGGCGGTCGATCCGCAAAACGCGCGCTTCGACGGGACTCGAGACGACCTGTTCGTAGGCCGGCTCAAGGATGCCGCTCGCCTGCAGCGTGGCGTCGACCGATCCGCGCTCGACGCGCGCGAACTGCAGGTCGCGCCGCTTCGCCGACGGCCGGAGAAACTGCACCGTCGCGGCAAAGAAGAAGATCAGTGCGGCTGCCCCAATGGCCACCGGAACCACCCGCCGGACGAGGCGACGGCGGCGAACATCCGGCTGTATCGGACGATCCATTGGACGGTGCATTGAGCGAACGGGGTGCCATGAATTCAGCTCGTAGAATCAATGACTTACGTGAAACGAACCGTCCGCGATCGAACGCTCTGTCCGGTTCCGGACAACGGATCACAAACGCCTGTGACCGATTTACTCGCTCGGCCGGAAATCGGACTTACGTAATCCATGAGTCGATCAAAGGAGGCACTTATGAATCTGACTCGTTTTGACCCGTTCGACGAGCTGATCCCGCTCCGCAACAAAGTGGATCGTCTGTTCAACCTGTACACGGAGAAGGAAGAGGAGCCGATGCTCGCCACCAAGTGGGCGCCGGTGGCCGACATTCTCGAGACGAAGGACCACTACATTGTCCGCGCCGAGATCCCCGGCATGGAGGAGAAAGACATCACCGTCGAGATCGAGAACGGTGTGCTCACCCTGAAGGGCGAGAGGAAGTTCGAAGCCAAGACCGAGGAGAAGGACTTCCGCCGCATCGAGCGGAGCTATGGTCAGTTCCTCCGCTCGTTCACGCTGCCCACCAACGTGAACACCGAAAAGATCACCGCCGCCTATGTGAACGGCGTGATCGAAGTGATGATCCCGAAGAAGGAGGAGGCGAAGCCGAAGAAGGTCACGCTGGAAGTGAAGAAGAAACTCGCCAGCGCGGCGTAGATCGAACGTCATCCTGAGCGAAGCGAAGAATCTCAGACCACGCATCTCGAGATCCCTCGCCGTCTCGCGCGGCTCAGGACGACGGAGGTTTGTGGTCGTGCACGTCGGGCTCCGGCAGCTGCTGCTCCGGATTGAAATCGGGAGCCAGCGCCGGAGCCGCTGTTTTGTGCGGGCGCCCCAGGCGGCTGTGCCGGTAACCATAAGTGACGTACACGATCAATCCGACCGCGAGCCAGCCGATGAACCGCCACCACGATTTCGGCGGGAGATAGACGGCCAGCACGAGACAGGAGATCACGCCGAGGGTCGGCAGAAGGAACGGGCCGCCGGGGACGCGGAAGGAGCGCTCGCGATTCGGCTCGCGCACGCGAAGGATCATGATCCCGATGCACACGAGAATGAACGCGAAGAGTGTTCCGATGTTCGTCAGATCGACCATCGCGTCGAGCGAGGTGAACATCGCCGTCACGCCCACGAGCACGCCGGTGATGATCGTCCCGACGTGCGGCGTCTTGAACCGCGGATGCACTTTCGAGAAAAACGGCGGCAGCAGCCCGTCGCGCGACATGGCGAAGAAGATGCGCGGCTGACCGAGCTGAAACACCAGCAGCACCGCCGTGTGCGCGACGACCGAGCCGAACGCGACCACCCCCACCATCCAGTTCGGCATCGACACGTACTTCATCGCCAGGGTCAGCGGCTCGGCCTGTTCGCTCGATAGCGTTTTCACCAGGTCGCGGTAAGGAATCATGCCGGTGAAGACCGCCGCGATGATCGCGTAGATCACCGTGCAGACGATCAGCGACCCGATGATGCCGATGGGCATGTCGCGCTTGGGATTGCGTGCCTCTTCCGCCGTCGTCGAGACGGCATCGAAACCGATATAGGCGAAGAACACGATCGCAGCGCCGGTGATGATCCCGTGCACCCCGTTCGGCGCAAACGGGTGCCAGTGCGGGGGCTTCACGTACTTGAAGCACACCAGGACGAAGAAGCCCAGCACGACGAGCTTGATGGCCACCATCCCGAAGTTGAAGTTCGCCGACTCGCGGATGCCCCACACCAGCACGATCGTGATCACGGCGACGATCGCCACCGCGAGAATGTTGAAGACGATCGGGATCCCGAGGATGTGTGGCGCGTGCGCGACGAGATCGGGCATCTTCTGCGCGGCGGTGTCGTAGTCGATGGTCAGCCACGGAGGGAGCTTGATGCCGAAGCCCTCCAGCAGCGTGTTCATGTAGTTCGCCCACGAGATGGCCACGGCCACATTGCCGATCGCGTACTCGAGCGTGAGATCCCAGCCGATGATCCAGGCCACAAGCTCGCCGAGAGTGGCGTACGAATACGTGTAGGCCGACCCGGCCACCGGCACCATCGACGCGAACTCGGCGTAGCAGAGCGCGCTGAATGCGCAGACAACCGCCGTGAGGATGAACGAGACCATGAGCGCCGGCCCGGCGCCGGGACGGGAGGCATCGCCGGCCGCGGCGGTGCCGATCGTGGCGAAGATGCCCGCGCCGATGATCGCGCCGATGCCGAGGGCCACGAGGTTCCACGGGCCGAGAGCTTTCTTGAGCTGGTGGCCTTCCTCCTGGGTCTCGGCGAACAGCTCGTCCAGCGATTTCGTGCGGAAGAGGCTTCCGATCAACGACATCAGCCGCGAATCATAGTGGTTATCGCCGGATTTGCAGAGCGGAGCGCCTCGATGAACTGGCCTTGTTTCTCCGGCGACACAAGAATGAATGTGTCGCTGTAGTCGATCCGGAGCCGGTCGAGCGAGAGCGCAGGCGATGAGATCGCGCTGCGCGTCGGCGTGATCGCCGTGATCTCGCCAATCGGAATCCGCCACCTGAGGAATGAGCTGCGGATCAACAGAGTGCTGCCATCGATCACGTAGTACGTCGATCGGAAAAGCGACTCGAAGAAGAGCAGCTCGACGCCGATCACCACGATCACCCCGGCGATCGGACCGCGGACATCGCCGTGCCGCAGATACCAGGCAACGGCAACGATCGCCAGCACGACGAGGGGAAAGACGCGGAGCAGCACGATGATCCAGAGGTCCCGCTTCGATTCGAATCGCATTGCGATGATTCTAGCTTCGGCGTACATTCACCGTCTCCCGGAGGAACATCCATGAGCGTGATCGAACAGAGCACCCCGACGAAGTATCCGGACGTGCGCAATTACATCGGCGGACAGTTCGTCGATGGCAACGGTGTGCAGTACCTCGACGTCACCAATCCCGCGGACGGAAGCGTGATCTCCCGCGTGCCACTGTCGGGCTCGAGCGATGTCGACCGCGCCGTGCAGGCCGCCAGGAAAGCGTTCCCGGCCTGGTCCGGCACGACGATCAAGGATCGCGTGCAGGTGTTCTTCCGCTACAAGGCGCTGCTCGAGAAGAACATTGACGAGCTGACCGCGCTCGTGACCGAGGAGAACGGGAAGGTCGACAGCGAGGCTCGTGCGGAGGTCCTCAAGTCCGCCGAGCTGACCGAGTTCGCCTGCTCGCTTCCCCAGCTGACGGCCGGCGAGATCCTCGAAGTGAGCCGCGGCGTCGAGTGCCGCGTGGAGCGCTTTCCGGTCGGCGTGGTGGCCTCGATCGTCCCGTTCAACTTCCCCAACATGGTCCCCAACTGGACCATCCCCAACGCCCTTGCCCTCGGCAACTGCATGATCCTGAAGCCGAGCGAGATGGTGCCGCTCAGCTCGATCCGCATCGCGGAGCTGTTGCGCGAGGCGGGATTGCCCGACGGCGTGTTCAATGTGGTCAACGGCGGCCAGGCCACCGTCGAAGCGATCTGCGACCATCCGGAGATCGAAGCGATCACGTTCGTCGGCTCCACGCGTGTGGCGAAGATCGTTTATCGCCGCGGGACGGCGTCACTCAAACGCGTGCTGGCACTGGGCGGCGCGAAGAATCATCTGATCGTGATGCCGGATGCGGAGCCGGACATGACCTCGTCGAATGTGGTGGCGTCGATGTCGGGTTGCGCCGGCCAGCGTTGCATGGCGGCCTCGGTGATGATGGCTGTCGGCAAGACCGACCACATCATCGAGCGCATGGTGAACATCACCCGCGGACTGAAGATCGGTCCGGTGATCTCGCTGGAGGCCAGGCAACGCATCGAGCGGTACATCACCGAGGCGGAGCAGCAGGGCGCGAAGGTGCTCGTCGACGGGCGCGGGGTTCAAAAACCGGGATTCTGGGTCGGCCCGACGCTCATTGACCACGTGCGTCCCGAGATGCGCATCGCACAGGAGGAAGTGTTCGGGCCGGTCATGGTCATCATCCGCGCGAAGGACGTCGATGAAGCACTGCAGGTTCAACATCGTTCCAAATACGGCAACGCGGCATCTGTGTTCACCGAGAGCGGCGGCGTGGCCCGCTATGTGATGGAGAACGCCAGCGCGGGGATGGTCGGGGTGAACGTCGGCGTGCCGGTGCCGCGCGAGCCGTTCGGCTTCGGCGGCTGGAACGAGTCGCGCTTCGGCGTCGGCGATATCACCGGCAAGTCATCGATCGAGTTCTGGACGAAGTCGAAGAAGATGACCGCGAAGTGGAACAAGGAAGCCGGCGTGAACTGGATGTCGTAGGGATGGGGGTTGGGGTCAGAGCTTCGTTTCGCCCGTTCTTCTACGCAGGGTAGCGAGGCAGCGATCGATGGAAAGTCGAAGCCGCTCGCTCTGCTCGAGTTCCTGATCGCAGCGTTGGATCAAGCCCGTGACATGCCCTGAGCTCCGCATCCGCAAGCCTGCCGCGATCTCGCTGTTGGTCAACAACCCTTCATGGCATCCGAGCCAAGCCGCGATCTTGCGCGGAGCACCACCGCGCGCGCGTCGAATGCTGTCCTCCGCGACGCGCAACGCCTCGGCCACCGCGGCCACGATGTCGGTCATCGCCGGCCGGCCAATCAATCGTTGAACCCGCGGGTGTGCGTCGGATCGCGGCTTGAGCTCGATCTTCTGACGGACTCGCTCGACCCATGATTCGCTTCCGAGGTAGATCTGTCCGACGAGCTCGACCCACGGATTCCTGGCCAGTGAGATTCCGTCATTCACGAAAGCACGGTAACGTGCGCGGGCAACATCGCGATCGTCGCCGAAGTGAGCGAGAAGGTCGTCGGTTGCGAGCCAGTCCGGCGCGGGCGTATCTCCGATGACCGCGCGGTAGCTGCTCCACGCGTAGTCCTCGGGTCGAGCAATCATCTGCGCTCTGACCGGGTTCAGCACGACGTATCGCGCGACTTCCAGAAAATAGGCTTCCTTCTCGATGAGCGGCGCTTTGAAACGGCCTTGGAAAAGATGTCCGACGCGGTCATGGCGACGATTGAACGCCTGGGAGTACGCGCCATTGAGCCACTGCATGCCGCTGGAAAGCGTGGTCTCCGTCAATTCGACAACGAGATGGAAGTGATTCGGCATCAGGACGTACGCGGTGACAATCCAGCGGAACCGTTCCACCGCCTCACGCAGATAGTCGAGAAAGCGCCGGCGATCGTCGTCGTCGCGAAATGTGTCGCGCCGCTCGTTGCCGCGAGCGGTGACATGAAAGAGCGCACCGGGATATTCGAGACGAAGCGGCCTTGCCATAGCGGAGACCGAGGGTACCTCGGCCTCCGCGGTTGTCTACCGCGCGTAGAAAAACGGGCGAAACGAAGCTCTGACCCCATCCCCTACTGGAACTGCTTCACCTTGTTTGGGTACGCCGGCCGCTTCGGCGTGGCCGACGGATTTGCTTCCAACTGCTTGAGCACGACTTCGATGGCCTTGTCGAGCTGCGGGTCGTGACCGGCGATCACCGCGGCCGGGGTCTGCTCGACTTCGATGTCGGGCGGGACGCCCTCGTTCTCCACCACCCAACCGCCATCGGGCGTCCAGATCGCGAAATTCGGGGCGGTGATCGTGCCGCCGTCCATCAGCACCGGGAATCCGCCGATACCGACGAGGCCTCCCCACGTGCGACGGCCGACGATCGTCCCCATCTTCGATTTGCGGAACATCCATGGCAGGTAATCGCCGCCCGATCCGGCCGTCTCGTCGATGATCATCACCTTCGGACCCAAGATCGTCGACAACGGTGTGCGCAGATCGGCGCCATACCGATGCGCCCAGTAACTCATGAACGGCTTGCGCAGCATGTCGAGGTAGTACTCGGCGGCCTGACCGCCGGCGTTGTGCCGCTCGTCGAGGATGATCGCCTGCCGATCCGCCTGCGGGAAGAAGTAGCGGCGGAAGTACTCGTAACCGAGCGCCGCCGTGTTCGGAAGATAAACGTAGGCGACGCGTCCACCGGTCTTCTCGGTGACATAGCGGAGATTGCGCTCGACCCAGTCGCGATTGCGCAACGCGCTCTCGTCATCGATCGGGACGACCTTGACGGTCCGTGATCCAGCCCCGTCCGCATTCGGTCCGACGGTGATCTCGATGATGCGCCCCGCCGTCCGCTCGAACCGGCCATACAGCGATTCCGGCGGACGCAGATCCTTGCCGTCGACCGCCAGCAGATACTCCCCTTCCTTCACGTCGACACCCGGCTCGGTCAGCGGCGCGCGCAGGTCGGGATTCCAGTTCAAACCGCCATACACTTTCGCGAAGCGATACCGCCCGTTCTCGATTCTGTAGTCGGCGCCGAGGAGACCGCCGGGAACGGCGTCGACGGTGGCGAGGGTGTCGCCGCCCGACTGCCGGTGATGACCGACGATCAGCTCACTGCACATCCATTGGAGCAGACGGGTGAGGTCCTGCCGCACGCTGACGTCCGCGAGGATCGGCGAGTACTTCGCCTTCATCGCGTTCCAGTCCGCGCCGTGCATGTTCGGGTCGTAGAAGTAATCGCGATTGATGCGCCATGCCTCGTCGAAAATCTGCTTCCACTCGGCGACCGGATCGATCTTCACCTCGATCTTGTCGACGGCCAGCTTGTGCTTGCCGGCATCGATCTTTTCGCCCACATCCGCGATCGAATAGGCGTCCTCGGGCAGGCTCAGAAGAACGCGCTTGTTATCGCGCGACAACTCGAAGTCCTCGACTTTCTCGAGCAGCGTCTCTTCCTTCCGTTTCGACAGGCTGTAGCGCTGGAGCGTCCCCGGCCTGCGCGGCCCGCGGCCCGAGATATCGTTGCGCTTGATGTAGTACAGCTCACCGGACTTCCCGACCTGCAGCGACGAGTAGCCCGCCGCCGGAAGAGGAATCGCCAGGATGCGCTGACTGAGGCCGTCGAGATCGACGACGGTCTTCGCCGGAGCGGCCGGCTTCTTCGCAGCAGTCTTCGGCGCCTCCTCATCCTTGTCTTTCTCTTTCGCCGCGTCTTCGACCTTCTTCTCCTCGTCCGCGGACTCTTCCTTCTTCTTCCCTTCCTCGTCGCTCTCTTTCGCCAGCGGCGAAGGGACTCCCTTCGGCAGCACGGCGAGATAGACCGCGTTGGTGGCGCGCGTGTCGTTGCTCCACATCGAGAACCCGTCTGCGAGCGGCCCGGCGTCCGTCGACACCGTGAAGTAGAGGTACTTGCCGTTGGGATCGAAGACCGGCGTGCCCGCGTCTTCCAGGCCGGTGGTCAGCGGGAACGACTTCTTCTGTTCGATCGAGTAGAGCTGGATCGTGTCGAAGTTCTGGATTGTGTTCTTCGTGTAGGCGAGCCACTTCGAGTCGGGCGACCATGCCACGGCGATGCCGCCCTGCATCGTGTTGGAGCTGATCTTCGACGATGCGCCGCTGGCGACGTCGAGCACATACACCGACGACGAGTTGTCGACGTAGCTGATCCTGGTGCCGTCGGGCGACCACCGCGCATCGCGATAAAACCCCGCGCCTTCGAGCTTCACGTTCCTCGGCGTCCCCTTCCCGTCCTGCGCGCCGATGCGCATCTCGTACTCACCCGATTCATCGGTGAACCAGGCGATCGTCTTCCCATCCGGCGACCACTCCGGACCACGATCGTTCGCTGCCACCGACTGGGTCAGATTGCGATCGTCGCCCTTCTCCATCGGAACAGTGATGATCTCGCCTCGAAATTCGAACGCAGCGCGGGCGCCGCTCGGCGAGAGGCTCGCGCCGCGGATGTACTTCGCTCCTTTGACGAAGCGCGGACGCCACTCGACGAGATCCGCGGCGACACCGACTTTCAGCCGCGTGTCCTTTCGCGTCTGCGGATCGAACAGATAGAGATAGCCGCCGCGCTCGAGGATCATCTTCCCCGCGCCGGCCGAGGCGTTGAGCACGGGCCAGTCGGTGAAGGTGGTGAGCTGCTCGACCTGCTTGGTGGCCGGGTCGTACGAGAAGACGTTGAACTCGCCGGCGCGATCGGAACGGAAGTAGATCTTGTTGCCGATCCACATCGGGTCGGTGTCATTCGAGCGGCCGGCGGGCTGCGGAATCTGCTCGGTCGCGTTCGTGGCGACGTCGAAGATCATCAGCCGCGCGGCCTGTCCGCCGCGATAGTGCTTCCACTCCAGGTAGGCGTCGCCGATCGGCTGGTAGACGATCCTTTTCCCGTCCGGCGAGAACGTCGCCTTCGCGGCGTTCGGAATCGGCAGTCTCGTCGGAGCGCCGCCGGTCACCGGCACGGTGAACAGCTGCACGAATCGGCGCGTGTAGACATCGCGGGGCGATGTGAAGAGCACCGACGATCCATCGGGCGTGAATCCGAGGACGAGGTCGGGACCGGGGTGGAAGGTGAGACGTTTGGGAACGCCGCCGGTGCTCGGCACGACGAACACATCAGGATTGCCGTCGTACTGGCCGGTGAAGGCGATCATCGATCCGTCCGGCGAGAAGCGCGGGCGCGACTCCACGCCCGGATGCGACGTCAACCGGCGGACGTCGCTGCCGTCGGCGTTCGCGATCCAGAGATCGTTCGCGTACGCAAAAGCAATCTGTTTCGCCGATACCGCGGGCTCGGTGAGAAGACGCGTGTCGTTGACGTTGACGGCATGCAACGGAAAGGCAATCGCCAGTAGCAGAACGAATACAACTCGTTTCATCTTCACTCCTGTTATTTGACGTCCCGGACGCGGCTGGGGAGTGTAGCAGAGCGACGTCATCCCGAGCGCAGCGAAGGATCTCAGGTTCGCAGGCCGAGATTCTTCGCCGTCTTCGCGGTCCGGAATGACGTTGTGCTATCGTCGGCGCCTCTCGACAGGAGGATCTCATGGACGTGCGTAACACCCGTGAGCAGCGCTCTGCCCCGCCGGCGTTGACGGAGGAGCTCAATCCATACTCCATCGCCCAGCAGCAGTTCGACACCGCTGCGCAATATGTCGCCGATCTTCCCGACGGCCTGCGGACATTTCTCCGCGGCAGCACGCGGCTCATCAAGGTGGAGTTCCCGATCGAGCGCGACAACGGGACGGTCGAGACATTCTCCGGCTATCGCGCGCTCCACTCTCGGGTGCGCGGTCCCGGCAAGGGCGGCATCCGCTATCACCCCTACGTCAACGGCGACGAAGTCCGTGCGCTGGCGGCATGGATGACGTGGAAGTGCGCCGTCGCCGATATCCCGTTCGGCGGCGCGAAGGGCGGCATCATCTGCGATCCGAAGAAGCTCTCGAAGAACGAGCTGCGCAAGATCACGCGCCGGTTCATCGTCGAGCTGGGCGACACGATCGGTCCGCACACCGACATTCCCGCTCCCGACGTGAACACGTCCGCCGAGACGATGGGATGGATCTACGACACGTACGACATGATGCATCCCGGGAAGAACAATCTCCCGGTCGTCACCGGCAAGCCCGTCTGGATGGGCGGCTCACTCGGACGGAACGAAGCGACCGCGCGTGGATGCCTGTTCGTGACCGGACGCGCGATCCAGCAGGGAGCTGTGCCGGGGCTCGATACATTGAAGGGTGCTCGCGTCGCGATTCAGGGCTTCGGCAACGCGGGATCGATCGCCGCGAAGCTGTTCACCGACGCCGGCGCGGTCGTCATCGCGGTCAGCGACACAAGAGGCGGCGTTGTCGCGCCGGAAGGCATCAACGTCGCCGAAGTGGAAATTCACAAGATCAAGACGGGCTCGGTCGTCGGGGCGCCGCATACGAAGAACATCTCAAACGACGAACTGCTGCACCTCGAATGCGACATCCTGATCCCGGCAGCGTTCGAGAGCCAGATCCGCGGCGACAACGTCGGCGGCGTGAAGGCCAAGGTCATCGCCGAGGCGGCAAACGGTCCGACCACGCCGGTCGCGGACAAGAATCTGTTCGAGCGCGGCATCCCCGTTCTCCCAGACATCCTCACGAACTCGGGTGGCGTGACGGTCAGCTACTTCGAATGGGTGCAGAACATCGAGAACGAGCACTGGAGCGAGCCGACCGTCAACGAGCACCTCCGCGAGAAGATGGAGGCGGCCACCGACGCCGTGCTGCAGATGCAGATCGAAATCAAGGACCGTCACCACGTGGCGGTCGACCTGCGGACCGCGGCATTCGCGCTGGCGATCAAACGGGTGTCGACGGTGGCGTTGGCTCGAGGGATCTGGCCGTAGCGTCATCCTGAGCGACGCGAAGGATCTCGACCAGCGCTGCCTGAGATCCTTCGCCGTCTTCGCGGCTCAGGATGACGTTACGCTGCGGTTTTTGCGCAGTACTGCTCGAGTGCCGACGTCATCCTCAGAAATCCATGCCGACGTCATCCTGAGAAATCCATGGCCACGTCATCCTGAGCCGCGCAGACGGCGAAGGATCTCAGCCAACGAGATCCTTCGCTTCGCTCAGGATGACGGACTTCGGCGCCACCACCTTCATGAGCGCGAAATGCACCACGAAGGCGACCCCAAACCCGACGAACCATGCGTAGTCGTACAGCGGCTTGAGAACCGGGATCACCAGTCCGCCCCAGGCCAAGGCGCATCCGGCCAGCGTGGCCACGACCGCGCGCCAGTTCCATCCCCCGGCGTACGTGTACGCCCCTTTCTCGAGGTAGAGATCGGGTAGCGCGAGTTTCTTGTCGCGCACGAGCCAGTAGTCGGCGATCAGCACGCCGGCGATCGATCCCAGACCACCCGAGTATCCGAGGAGCCAGGCGAAGATGTAGCCGGAAGGATCGGCGAGGAGCCGCCACGGCATCATCACGATTCCGACCACGCCGGTGATCAGACCGCCGGTGCGGAACGAGATGAACTTCGGGAACGCGTTGGCAAAGTCGTTCGCGGGCGACACGACATTCGCCGCGATGTTGACCGCCAGCGTGGCCACGACCACCGTGAACATCGACACGGCGATCACCACCGGCTGAGTGAACCGCCCCACGAGCTTCACCGGATCCCAAAGCTCGTTCATGCTGACGTTCGGATAGATCACCGCCGCGGCCGACGTGATGATCACGCCCATCGCCGCGAAGACGGTCATCGTGGTCGGGAGCGCCACGACCTGACCGACCGCCTGTTCGCGCTGGCTGCGGCCGAAACGCGTGAAGTCGGGCATGTTCAGTGACAGCGTCGCCCAGAAGCCGATCATCGCCGTGAGCGACGGGATGAAGATCGGCTTGAACTGCGCCCACGTCCGCAGCTTGCCCGGATGCGACACGAGATATCCGAGTCCGCCCGCGCGCCAGACCGCCCATCCGAGCAGAAGCGCGGTCATGAACAGCACGAACGGCGCGGCCCAGTTCTCCACCTTCCGCAGCAGATTCATGCCGCGATAGATGATGTAGATGTTCATCCCCCAGAAGATCGCGAACGACAGCCACTCGGTCGTCGTGTGTCCCCCGAAACCGCCGCCGAGGAGGTTTTGCCAGCCGGGGATGATGGCGTCGAAGAACGTCTGCAGCGCCTGGCCGCCGATCCACGCCTGGATGCCGAACCAGCCGCAGGCCACGATCGCACGCATCAGCGCAGGAAGATTCGATCCATAGGTTCCGTAGCTCGCCCGCGCGAACACCGGGAACGGGATGCCGTACTTCGTTCCGGGATGGGAGTTGAGGAGGATCGGGATCAGGACGATGGTGTTTCCGAGAAGAATGGTGATCAGCGCCTGCCACCAGTTCATCCCGGCGCTGATCAGACCCGACGACAGCATGTACGTCGGGATGCAATGGGCCATGGAGATCCAGAGCGCGGCGTAGTTGTAGGTCGTCCAGTTGCGCTCAGCGACGGGGACGGGTGCGAGGTCGTGGCTGTAAAGACGGCTGCCTTTGATGGAGTCGGGATTGAGAAGCTCCACACGACCGTCATCGTGCTGGACGATTCTGGGCATCAGGTCCTCCGGAAGCGACTGATTGTAGCGCCGGTGCTACACTCACCGCTTCCGAAACTGAGAGGACGCCATGGCCGATCTGTCGACAGTCTTCACTGGGATCCGTTTCGATAATCCGTTCATGCTGTCGTCTGCCCCGCCGACCGAATCGGACAGCAACATCATGCGTGCGTTCGAAGCAGGCTGGGGCGGCGTCGTGACGAAAACGATCGGCCTGCATCCCGTCGTCAACGTCAAGGGACCGAAGACCAAGTTTCTCCGCGCCGACAACGGCGACTCGCGTCTCTCGATGGCCAAGCGGCCGAACTCGACCCTGATCGCGTCGTGGAACTGGGAGCTGATCTCCGACAAGCCGCTCGACTGGTGGATCGGAAAGCTGAGCGGAATCAAGAAAGCGTATCCGAACAAGGTCCTGGTGGCGTCGATCATGGCCGGCTCGGGCAACGACAAGGAGCTGCACAACTGGCAGAAGCTGACCCAGGCCTGCCAGGACGAAGGTTGCGACGCGGTCGAGCTGAATTTCTCCTGCCCGCACATGGACCGCATCGACATGGGATCGAACGTCGGAAAGGACAAGGTTCTCTGCTCGGTGGTCACGAAAGCGGTCAAGGAAGTGGCGAAGATTCCGGTGTGGGTCAAGCTCACGCCCGCCACCGCCAACATCGTCGAGGAGGCCGGCGCCTCATTCCTCGGCGGCGCGGATGCGATCTCGTCGTCGAATACGTTCCCGTCGCTGCCGCTGATCGATCCGCAGACACTCGAGTTCGAGATGAACGTCGAAGGCCAGGTGTCCAGCGGCGGTCTCGGTGGCCCGGCGATCCTGCCGCTGTCGCTCGCCAAGATGGCGCAGATGACGAAGGAGTTCCCCGACCGCGAGTTCTCCGGCATCGGCGGCATCAGCAACTTCGACCACGCGCTGAGCTACTTCCTCCTCGGGTGCGGCACGGTGCAGGTCTGCACCGCGGCGATGCTCGACCACGCCATCGGGCCGAATGTCGTGAAGGGCCTGATCAACGGCATGACCGAGTTCCTCGATCGCAACGCCCATCGCGGCTGGAAGTCGCTCGCAGATTTCCGCGGCCTGCGGCGCAACGCCATCGTCCCGCACTCGCAGATCAAGAGACCGGAGCAGATGGAGTATCGCGGCGGGTATGAAGAGGAAGACGCGGAAGGGTATGCGAGACCGGAGAAGCCGGTGACGGTATAAGGATGTCCTCGGACCCAAAGGGAGACTCCATGACCAACGTCCTCGAACCAAAAACAAAGAGCGTCGTCGACGAGTACAAGAAACACGCATGGCCCGCCGCTTCGACGTACTACGAGAAGCCGATCGTCATCGAGCGCGGCGAAGGGATGCATGTCTGGGACGACCAGGGAAACCGCTACCTCGATTGCTTCGGCGGCGTGCTCACTGTTTCCGTCGGCCACGCGAATCCCGATGTGAATCGCGCGATTCACGAGCAGGTCGACAAGGTCAGCCACACGTCCACGCTCTACATCAACAAGGCGATCACGGATCTGGCGACGAAGGTCGCCGATGTCACGCCGGGCAACCTCAATAAGACGTTCTTCACGAACAGTGGCACCGAGGCGGACGAGACGGCGATGCTGCTGGCGCGGCTCTACACGGGACGCCAGGAGATCATTGCGCTCCGCCACGCGTATCACGGCCGATCGATGCTCGCGCTGAGCGCTGCCGGCCATTCGACCTGGCGTCACGGCGGAACCGCGGTGGCGGGCATTCATCACGCCCAGGCGCCGTATTGCTATCGCTGCCCGTACGGCCAGTCGTATCCCGATTGCGGCGTGAAGTGCGCGCAGGACGTCGAGGAGGTCATCCTCACCACGACCGACGGCAAGATCGCCTGCTTCATCGCCGAGCCGATCCTCGGCGTGGGCGGATTCATCACGCCGCCGAAGGAGTACTTCGGCATCGTCAAGGAGATCGTGGCGCGTTATGGCGGCCTCTTCATCGCCGACGAAGTGCAGACCGGGTGGGGACGCACCGGCGACAAGTGGTGCGGCATCGAGCATTGGGACGTCGTGCCGGACGTGATGACGTTCGCCAAAGGGATGGGCAACGGCTCGCCGATCGGCGCAACGGCCACGACCGACGAGATCGCGCGCGCCTTTCCCGGCCTGACCTTCTCCACGTTCGGCGGGAATCCGGTCACGTCCGCCGCGGCGCTGGCGACGATCCGCTACATCGAAGAGCACGACCTGCCGCGCAACGCGAAGATCGTCGGCGGCTATCTCCGCGAGAAGCTCGAAGCGCTGAAGGACAAGTACAAAGTCATCGGCGACGTGCGCGGCATGGGCCTGATGCAGGCCATCGAGTGCGTCGAGGACCGCAAGACGAAGAAGCCGGCGCCCGGCGCGGTGCTGAAGGTCTTCGAGGAGACACGCAAGCGCGGAGTGCTGATCGGCAAAGGCGGCCTGTTCGGCAACGTCATCCGCCTCGGCCCGCCGCTGATCGCGACGAAGAGCGACATCGACGAGCTGGTTTCGGCCCTCGACGCGGCGTTCGCGACGGTGTAACCGTGACATCCCGGTTCCTGGAGCTCGCACGGTCGGTTGTCCCCGAAGATCTCGCATCCGGAGTCGCCGACCTGCTGACGAAGCAGGTCGCGGACGAACGCCGGCGCTGTGTCGAGATCTGCCGCAGCCGCGCGGAGCTGTGGCGCCGCACGCCCTCGGCCCGCGCTGCGTTCGCGCGCGAAGAAGCGCGTGCCCGTGCGAATGAAGCGACTTATCTGGCCGACCTCATCGAGTCGGATTGCAGAATCGCTGCGCAGGACGGCGAGCCGGCGAACTGACGGCCCGCGGCGAGTATTCGCCCATCAGCTTGTCCAAGCGAACAGGAGCATCCTCGTGTCATCGCTCATCGAAAGCCTTTTTTCTCTAGCGCCTGAGATCCGATATGTAGCCACTTACCTGGATGGTGTGCATCTCTCCGCGCAACGTCCAGGACTTGACGGCGCGAGCAGTTCGGAGTCCGACAAATACGAAGAACTGATCGTGAATCCAACACTGTTGAAGCTCGTCACGCAGCGAGGCAACATCGACTGCGGCGGAGCCAAATGGGTGATCATCCGATACGGTAACTTCTACGAACTGGTCGTGCCTGTTTCGAAAGGACATGTGTCCGTCGGCATTGAACCGGCCGGCAATCCGCTGGCAATTGCCGAACAGGTTCACGTCTTCGTTGAAAGATCTCTTTCATGATCTTCGCCGGCGGCCTACCTGTTACGTCTCGGGACGTTGTTCCTATCCGGGCGTGCGTGGCGTGCGGATCCGTCGGCACCAAGTAGCGTTCTGCCCTCCGGGTAGGGAAGTGAGTCCTTCCGTTACTCCATCAGTGATATTGCTTGGACCGACGGATCGCGAAAGTACTGACCATGCTGGAGGGAGAATGGCAGCGCCCTGTCGACGTGGCGCGTCTGGCCGGGGCGGTCCACATGTCGACGTCGCATCTGCAGCACCTGTTCAAGCAGTACGTTCGCATGTCTATCCGGACGTTCATCTTCGAAAAACGGCTGGCCAACGCCGCGCAGCAGATCCGCGCGACTGACGAACGGATCTCTTCCATCGGCCTCGCGGTCGGTTTCCCCGATCCATCCAACTTCAATCACGCCTTCAAGCTGAGGTTCGGGCTCTCTCCCCGCGATTATCGGCGGCTCTGCAGCGGCATGCCCGACAGCGACTGAGCGGCAAATCGCAGAGCCGACCAACAAAACGCAGACTCCACCAAGTATTCGCCGTCCGTTTCGCCGCGAAAGGTCCTACATTTCTCGCATCAATTGAGACCTTGTCGCAGCGCCGTAGGGCGACGGCATCGACACGGGAACAACTCATTCCAGCCGGAGGACAGACGATGGCGATGAATCGTACAAGTGAATCCCAGTCGGCGATTGCAGTTCTGCTCTGCACCACTCTCATGATGCTTGGCTGGCCTGTGCCCGCTTCGCGGCTCGAAGCGCAGCCGAAGAAAATCGTCTACAGCAAGAACTACAGCGGCGAGGATCTGTTTCGTGGCATTTTCTTCGCCGAGGGTGACATCGCGGCCAAAGTGCCGGAGCTCAGGCGGCTCCGGGAGGCTTACGGCTTGAGCGCGCTGAACGACAAGCAGAAGGCGGCGGTGCGGCACCTGCAGGACGAGCTGATCGCGCAGATCAAGAAAGCCGACGCCAGCTACTTCACCGATTTCCAGGCCGAGATCCAGAGCGGCAACCAGGTTCGCGTCCTGGCGAAGCTCAAAGAAGCTGGCCGCCTGGTCTGGTCCATCCTGTATGACAACAACCCCGGCGTCGCCCCCCTCCTCGACAACACGAAGAACCAGCGGTTCAAAGAGCGCCTCGGGTCGAGTGCGCAAGTGGTGGATCTGCGGAGCAAGCTCCCGTCGGCCGTCGGGACCCGAGACGTGCTCAAAGACCTCAACCGGCAGATCATCATCGACCGCGAAATCTATCTTTACAAGATCACGCAGCTCGACACGGCGAGGATCAGGTTCCTCGACTTCGATCTCAACCGAGAAATCGACGTCAACAGGTACGCCGACATCAACAAGCTCCGCAGCTTCGCCATCAACAGCCATCTCGACATCTTCAGATTCCTGGACATCGACAGAAACTTCAACAACCACTTCGATCGTGTCGCCGTGAACCGGTTCGCCGACGCCGAGTACAACCCCGTCGGGGACGTGACGGTCGACATCGAAACGGCCATCTACGCCGTCGTCGCCGTGGCCGTTTTCGTCGCGGCCGTCGCTGTCCTCGTCGTCGGGCGCAGCGACATCTTCAACGATCGCGCGGGACTTCTCACCGAGCAGCTCGTGAACTCGATCGCCGTGAACCTCAGAGTCCAGCACGACGTTCGGACGAACGCGCCCTATCGATGATGACCTCGCCGTCGATGAATCCGATCGCGTCCGGGCGTTCGCGCGTCAGGCGCGTCCTCCTGGCCGGTCTCGTGGTTCTCTGGAGCGGAGCCCTCCTCTCGATCACGGTCACGGCGCTTCCGTACAACCCGCTGACCCTGCAGCCAAGAGAGGACCGAGGCATCAAGACGCTCATGCCGGAGGGGTGGGGATTCTTCACTCGCGATCCGCGCGAGCCGGATCTCATCGTGTTCGTGCAGTCCGGCCAGACGTGGCGAAAGCTGCGGAACATGCCCATTTCGAGTGCCGCGAATTCCTTCGGCATCGATCGCTTTCCTCGGGCCCAATCGGTCGAGCTCGCCATGCTGCTTCATGAAGTCGATGAAGACGCCTGGAGGCGCTGCTCGGAGGCCGTTTCGACCTGCCTTCGCGGCGCCTCCCCCATCCCCATCGTCGACCGGTCCCCCCGGCCCACGCTCGAGGGAACGCTCGCTCTCGTCCGGCAGGAGCCCATTCCCTGGGCCTGGTCGGCAAACGCGGAGAGCGTCGTCATGCCGTCATCGTTCGTCGTCATCGAAGTGCGGAGAGCTGGAAAGGCATGACGCTCACGCGAATCGATCGCTGGATGGACGGCCTGACAGCGAACGACCCATGCACGAACGTTTACGGCGTGGCGCGCACGCTCATCGCGGCGAGCACCTTGCTGACCTTTGTCTTCACCGACACAGACGTGCTGTTCAGGCCCGCGCTCGGAATCGACACGATACCGATCTGCAACGGCTTGGCCGGCAGGATCAGTCTCTTCTGCCTCCTCAGCGGCCATCTCGATGTTGCCCGCGGCATCGTCATCGTTCTTCTGGCCACCGTCGCCTCAGGGTGGCGGCCGCGTCTGACGGGCATCATCCACTGGTGGATCAGCTTCAGCTTCATGAGCTCCGCGATTCTCGTCGACGGAGGTGATCAGGTCTGCGCGGTCATCGCCCTTCTGCTCGTTCCGGTCACACTCATGGATCGACGGCGGTGGCATTGGTCGAAGCCCGACCCGATCGACGACTCGCTCGGAGAAAGCAGCCGGCGTCTCGTCGCCCTTACGGCTCTGACTGTGATCCGCATTCAGGTGGCCATCATCTATCTGCATGCAGCCGTCGCCAAGTGCGCGGTCGCGGAGTGGATGAACGGCACGGCTCTCTACTACTGGTTCACGGATCCGATGTTCGGCGCGCCGAATTGGCTGGGGCCGTTCCTGATGCCGGCGCTCGTTCACGGGCCGTCCGTCACGATCCTGACCTGGAGCGTGATCGTGCTCGAGTTCTCGCTGTTTGCAGGCCTTCTCGCGCGCGACGAGTATCGACATGCCCTGCTGATCGCCGGCATCCTGTTTCACGTCGGCATCGCGCTGATTCACGGTCTGGTCAGCTTTTCGCTGACGATGTTCGGAGCGCTGATCCTGCTGCTGCGGCCGTTCCGTCTCGAGTTCTCGCTCGGCCGGTGGCAAGCGCCGGCGTTCTTGCGCGACGCGATGACTTCCCGTCGTGCGGGGCCCGTGACGGCCGCAACGGATCCCGCCGCGTAGCTCGGGGGTTCCGCACTCGGTCGATGACAGCTCATTCCCGCAGCGGCTCAAGGAACCGGCCGCGCGGCTGAATGCGTGTTACAGATCAGGGAACCTCTGCGCAGGTCGTTGTTCACGTCATCCTGAGCCGCGAAGACGGCGAAGGATCTCGAAATCGCAGGCGTCTTCGCATCCTGAGATCCTTCGTCACGCTTCGCCGACTCGGGATCACCACTCGCGCAGAAGTTCCCTTTAGGTACCTCAACCATTGCGTATCGCCACCTCTGCCGTCCTTCTGGTCATCGACATGCAGAATGCCGTTGACCACCCAGCTGGAGCGTCCGCAACAATCCCGGCGCGGAAGCGAACATGCTGAGGCTTCTCGCAGCGTGGCGCGAGGCCGGTCGGACTGTCATTCACGTGCGCCATGTGTCGAAGGAGCCGACTTCCACATTTCGGCCCGGTCAGCCCGGTGTCGAATTCAAGCCGGGCTTCGTACCTCTTGCTGTCGAGACCATCGTCGAGAAATCGGTGCCGACGGCCTTCATCGGCACGTCCCTCGAGGCTCTGCTTCGCGCTCGCGGAGCAGACCCGCTGGTCATCGTCGGTGTCATCACGAACAATTCGGTCGAGGCAACTGCTCGTGTGTCCGGAAACCTCGGCTTCAATACCATCGTCGTATCGGACGGTACGTTCACGTTCGGCAAGGCCGACTTCGCGGGCACATTCCGGTCTGCCAAAGAGGTTCACTCCATGTCCCTGGCGAACCTGAATGGCGAATACGCGACCGTCCTGAGCGCCAACACCGTTCTCGCAGCCATCAAGGCCGGCTCCTAAGGAGCCTCTTCGCAAGTCGTTGTTCACGTCATCCTGAGCCGCGAAGACGGCGAAGGATCTCGAAATCGCAGGCGTTTTCGCATCCTGAGATCCTTTGTCGGGCTTCGCCGACTCAGGATGACCACTCGCGCAGAGGTTCCCTGTTGCGCCTCAGTCGCCGACCTGCCAACGGCTCTGAACTTTCGGCTCTGCCGCCCGTACTTCGTTGCACGAACGCAAGGAGGGCCACAGTGAAAAGCGGACCGAGTGTCTTCCTGACGATGTGCTCGTTACTCCTGGCCTCCGCCCTGGCGATCCCTGCGGACGCGCGGGCACGCTCAGCACGGCAGCCGGTGCGCGAGCAGATGTTCGTTCCCATCGGCGGCATCGACCAGTGGATCACGATCAAAGGGCAGAATCGCAGGAATCCGGTCGTGCTGTTCCTGCACGGCGGACCGGGAAACGCGTACAGCCCGTACGCCGACGGCATGTTCCGGGGATGGGATCAGGATTTCACACTCGTGCAGTGGGATCAGCGTGGCGCCGGCAGAACCCATGCAAAGAACGGGACCGCGATCGAGCCGACGATGACCGTCGAGCGAATGGTCCAGGATGGCGTCGAGCTGGCCGAGTTTCTGACAAGACACCTTCACAAAGGCAAAATCATTCTCGCCGGCGGTTCCTGGGGATCGATCCTCGGCATCTATATGGTTCACGCGCGACCGGATTTGTTTTCCGCGTACGTCGGCGAAGCGCAGATGGTCAACTGGCAGAAGAACGTCTCGGCAAGCTATGCGCGGGTGTTGGAATTGGCCCGGGCCTCGGATGATCAGGAAGCGATCGCGGCCTTGACCGCGATTGGTCCGCCACCCTGGGACTCGCTTTCGAAGTGGCCTCGATTCCGAAAGTGGCAGCGAGCCTATCAGGCGAAGAAGGCCACCGCGGCGCCACCGGTTCTGACACGCAGCCCCGAATACGACTCGCCCGAGGAGCGAGCCACAGACGCCGAGGCGGATGACTTCTCCTTTCTTCACTTTGTCGGATTGACCATGTCCGGCCCAATCACGCGGATCGATCTTCCGGCACTGGGCACTCGCTTTGCGATTCCGATCCTCATGATTCAGGGTCAGGACGATCTGGTCGCCGTGCCGGAGCTGGCGAAGGCGTATTTCGACAGCATCGACGCGCCTCGCAAGAAGTTCTACCTGGTTCCGGGAACTGGCCATGAGGGCTCGCCCGCCTTACTCTCCCTCTTGCGCAAGGTGCTTGCCGGCGAGGCTCATTCCCGCGGCGGCATAGAATAACGCCCCATGAAGACGCGCCTCATTTCGATGGCGCTGGCGTGTCTGCTCGCCGCGTCGTGTTCGAGCTCGACGGCGTTCGCTGCAAAACGGCGCGCCGTTCCGGCACGCGGACCCGCGCAGTGGAACCATGATTGGGCCAACGGTGCGGTGTTCTACGAGATCTTCGTCCGGAGCTTCAAGGATTCGAACGGAGACGGCGTCGGCGATCTCAACGGCCTCATCGAGAAACTCGACTACCTCAACGACGGCAATCCCGCCACCTCCACCGACCTCGGCATCGACGCGATCTGGCTGATGCCGGTCTTCGAGTCGCCGAGCTATCACGGCTACGACACGGTCGATTACGAGACGATCGCACGCGACTACGGCTCGAACGCCGACTTCCAGCGTCTGCTGAGCGAAGCACACCACCGCGGCATCCGCGTCATCGTCGATTACGTGATGAACCACACCGGCTCCGAACACCCGTGGTTCATCGACTCCGCGTCGTCGCCGACATCCGCGAAGCGCGACTGGTACGTCTGGAGCAGCACCGATCAGGGATGGACCCAGCCGTGGGGCGGAAGCAATCCCACCTGGCATCCGAAGAACGGCGCGTGGTTCTACGGGGTGTTCTGGGCCGGCATGCCCGATCTGAACTACCGGACGCCGGCGGTGCGACGGGAGATGGAGCGCATCGCTCGTTTGTGGCTGCAGCAGGGCGTGGATGGATTCCGGCTCGACGCGACGCGCCACCTGATCGAGGACGGCCCCGGTGCCGCTCAGACCGACACGCCGGAGACGCACGCGCTGCTGAAGGAATTCGCCACGTTCGTGCGCCAGACGAAGCCCGAATCGATCCTCGTCGCGGAGAACTGGACGGATACGCCGATCATCGCCACGTACTACGGATCGACCGCCGCCATCAAAGGCGGCGACGAGATGCCCATGAACTTCGACTTCCCCCTCGCCGCGGCCATCGTCGAAGGGGTGAACGCCGGCAGAGCGAACGGGATCGCCGACAAGCTGCGCGAGATTCTGCGAACGTATCCACAGGGCATCATCGACGCCCCGTTCCTCACCAATCACGATCAGGTCCGGCTCGCCACCGTCTTCGGCAACAACACGTCGAAGATGAAGAATGCGGCGGCGATTCTGCTGACGCTGCCGGGGGCGCCCTTCCTCTACTACGGTGAAGAGGTTGGGCTGCAGAACGGGCCGACGTCGGGCGACGAATCGAAGCGCACGCCGATGCCGTGGGACAACGCCAACGGGTTCACGACCGGCGCACCGTGGTTCGGATACGCGCCGGGGCGGGAACAGGAAAACATCGCCGCCGAAGCAAACGATCCGGGGTCACTCTGGTCGCGTTACCGCGATCTGATCACCGCGCGGCACAGTTCCTCCGCCCTGATGCACGGATCGATCGAGGTGCTCGACACCGCGTCATCCGTGCTCGCGTTCGTGCGAACCGCCGGCAACGAGCGCGTGCTCGTCGTGCACAACGTGACCGACGGCTTCGTCAACGCCGGACCGATGAACGTGCCCAACGCCGGATTCGAGAAGATCTTCACCGACGGAACGCTCGCGGATCCCTCGGGCTCGCTGACGTTGCCGCCGCGTGCGACGGGCATCTGGCGCATTCGCTAGCGAACCTCTGCGCAAATCGTCATCCTGAGTCGGCGAAGCGCGACGAAGGATCTCAGCATGCGTAAACGCCTGCCATTTCGAGATCCTTCGCCCCTCTTCGCGGCTCAGGATGACGTGAACAACGACTTGCGCAGAGGTTCGCTAGGTCTGGTGGCCACCTTATCCTCCGGGCACGATTCCCCGGCAGCTGCACCAGCACGTCATTCCAGGGAACCTCTGCGCAAATCGTCATCCTGAGTCGGCGAAGCGCGACGAAGGATCTCAGAATGCGTAAACGCCTGCCATTTCGAGATCCTTCGCCGTCTTCGCGGCTCAGGATGACGTGGACAACGACTTGCGCAGAGGTTCGCGAGGTCTGGTGCGCACGTCGTCATCCTGAGTCGGCGAAGCGCGACGAAGGATCTCAGCATGCGAAAACGCCTGCCATTTCGAGATCCTTCGCCCCTCTTCGCCTCAGGATGACGTGAACAACGACTTGCGCAGAGGTTCGCCAGGTCTGGCGCCACCTTATCCTCCGGGTACGACCCCCGGCAGCTGCACCAGCACGTCATTCTGCGGATCGTAGTCCGACAGCACCTTCTTCTGATCGGCGCCGGCGGGGACGACGATGTCGACGAGAGGCGGCTCGAGCGGATCGTCTTCACGCCCACCGCCGAAGCGATCGACCGGACGGCCCGTGGTGACCGGCAGAATCAGCAGTGAGTCGGCGCTGTCGCCGCTTCGCATCAGCTTTCCCTGCTGATCGGTGCGCTGCACGATGTCGGCGCCCGAGACGGCAATGACATAACTCCACTTCGGGCTGGCCGGCCCGCCGAGGAACGAATTGGGAACGAAGAACTCGATGCGTGGACCGTAGACCCGGACGCTCGTCGGGAAGAAGACGTACTGATCGATGTTCGCCTCGAGGGTGCGCCGCAGATCGTCGGAGATGCCGCCGCGCTTCCTTTCCGCGCGCGCCTTGCGGTTCGCCGCGCGCACGAAAAGGCGCTTCATCTCCGCGCGGGCCAGCGTCGGATCGGGCGTCAGGCAGACGACTCTCTCCCACGCCGAGGCAGGATCGATCGTGGCGAGCCGGCCGGGAAGCGTGGCCTTGCTGCCGGAGCCGGCGACGCGGTCGGTATCGATGTAGATATCGAGGTTGAACGTGTAGAAGCCGAGGTGTGCAACCTGATCGAGCGACGTGCCGATGGCGTCGATCGTCGTGCGCTCCGGTTTGCGGATCGTGCGCGCGAACGTGGCCACGAACTTCGTGCCGCCGCCCTCCGCGTACGCGGCGAGGCTGAGCAGGTCGAGATCGCCGCGCTCGAAGTCGGGACTCATCGGGTATTGCAGCGTCCCGTCGCCGTTGTCATCGCCGCGCGGATCGTTGATGGTCCAGAGCGGCGCGTCCGCGGCGAACATCGGTGCCGCCAGCAGCAGAGAAAGAAGGATTGTCTTGAGCATTGATGTCCTAAGAGTTGCCGGTTGACGCGGGGCGCGCCAAACGCGCCCCGCGCCGACAGAAGTCAGAACCGTACCTTGAAATACGCCTTGAGATGATTCTGCTTGAAATCGCGCTTCTCGAGGCTGTTCCAGCCGCCGAAGCGGCCGGCGAATCCGAGCGAGGCGACAGGCACACTATTGCTCTTCGAGATGTCGTCAGTGGCGATCTGCGGCACGAATCCGCCGCCGAAGTCCGGCTTGAACGTCCCGAACGCGTACTCGTAGTCGAATCCCGCTTCCGCTCCGCCGATCGGGTACTTCAGCAGAACGATGATCTTGTTCTTGTCGTGCTTGCCCGAGGCCATCTCGTGAAGCTGGTAGGCCTGGAAAGCCGTGTTCCCGTCCTGCAGATCGGCGCGATACTTCTCGAACATCAGCGTGCCGTAGATGACGTCGGTGAGCTGATACCCGGCGCCGAGTTGCACCATGTTGTATTTCAGGTCGCGATCGTCGTCGGCGATGTTGTCGAACGGCTTCCACTGATAGCCGGTCACGCCATTGACCGTGATCACCGGCGGGTTGCCGTAGATGTCCGCGGTCGAGTTTCCGGACGAGTAGAAATTCTTGCTGTTCTTGCACGGCTGGCCGTTGCCCGGGCAGTCGCCCGTCTGGAACGGCAGGAAACGCGCGTCATTGAGACGCTTGTCGGTCTCCTTGATGAACTTGATCTTGCCGAGGAAGTCGACGCCCTTGCCGATGTTCGCGGTGTACTTGCCGCGGACGAGGCCGATGTTCGTCTTCTTGTCCTGGAACGGCGAGTAGGCAGTCCGGAAATTGTGGCCGACGCCGGTATCGCTCTCGAACGTCGGATACGGCGTGTTGCCGATGGCCTTGGACGCGTCGCCCCACGCCTGCCAGTTCGTGTTGTAGCCGATGTGCGTCAGTTCTCCGGCGAGCTCCAGGGGTCCTTTCTGCCACTTCGGAACGAGCGTGATGCCCTTCCAGCCGATGACCGTTTCCGCGGCCGGCTCGTCGAAGTCGGTGAACTCGTTGTCGACGTTGATGGTCGCCACCTGCTGCATGTTGCCCTGCCAGCCGGCGTAACCGATCCTCGTCGGATTGCCGCCGAACACGCCGTAGGACGCATTCGACGGGCCCGGGAACGCGAACGCCCCATCATGACCCTCGGTCAGCAGCACGTCGGACTCACGACGCGCGGCGAGGATCGACACGTAGTCCGAACCGATGTCGAACGCCTCGACGTTGAACGACAGCCCGGCATTGAACGGATCGTTGATGTCGAGGTCGAGCTTCCAGGCGTTGTCGGTGAACTTCGCGGCAGGAACGGGAGAGAACGCCGAGATGCCGAGGCTCTTCTCGCCCGTGATCGCCGTGTTGGGATCGGAGCTGGAGTGATAGTAATTGCCGCGGATGTCGAACACGCTCGACGGATGAATGCCGAAGCGAACGCCGAACACGTCGTTCTTGTAGCGGTCGCTGAGCTGTCGTCCGTTATCGACGTTGCGGTCGGTGGCATCGAGCTCCAGATCGCGCGCGCTCTCGGCAACCAGGGTGGCGTCGAACATCTGCGAACCGGTCCATCGGAACTGCAGGCCGTACGCGGCATCCTGTGACGTGTACGAACCGGTGTTGAATCCCGGCCCGGCCCACAGGCGGGGCATGGAGATGCGGATCACGTCGTAGCGCAGGCCCGGCGCGATCGGTCCCTGCGCGATCAGCGCACCGAGATTGTCGCGGTCGATGTAACGGATCTTGCCCATCGTGAACGGATCGAACATGCCCAGGTCCGTCGATCCGAACTGGATGGCATCGAGGTGACTGAAGCCCGGCGTGACGCGGATGGTCATGCCGCGCAGCTTCACGTACTGATTGGAGCGTGCATCGGCCTCGCCGCAATCGCCGCCGACGCAGGCTCCGTCGCCGCCCGGCTTTCCTGCCGGATTGCCGAAGCCGCCGAAGTTGGTCCAGAAGTTCTGGCTGAAGCGCGAGTGGATGCGGCCGCTGACCTCCAGGTACCTGTTCGGCTTGCCGGACACGAGCAACTCCAGCTCGGTGCCCTGGCCGTTATCGCCGTAACCCTCGCCGGGCACGGTCGTGAAGTTGTAGAGACTGCCGTCGTAATGCTGATTTCCCCAGAGCCATTTCGTATAGGTCACGCCCGAGATGCCGAACATGCTCGGCTGCTGTTGTTGTTGCGCGAATGCGCCGGCGGCGAGCAGAACGGCCACCAGGGCCATGATCGGGACGCCATATCTTCGAAACATCGCCAGCCTCTTTCTGTCTGTCGTTATTTCTTCGCGTGCACCATCGACACGACGGCGAGCTTCTTGGCCGTGCCGTCGGGGTTGCACTCATAAGCGAGCGTCTTGTGCTGCAGATCGATTTCCGACTTGTCGCCGACGGCGTCGCCGGCCAGCAGATCCATCACGTGCGGATCGCAGTCGCCGTCGTTGCCGCCGCCGAAACGATGCTGACCCTCGAACTCGTTGACCTTGCGGGTGAGCAGGTCGGTTCCCGCGGGGAAACCTTCATTGGATTGCATGATGACCTGATAACCCCAGGTCGTGGGGTCGCCCTCGCCGAGATCCTTGGTGTCGATCGTGGCGGTGATGGTGCGGCCCGCGCCGCGCGTCCGCGCGGGAATGATGATCGAGTCCTTCATCGCCGCCGCCTTCTGCTCCACCTCGGTCCGCACACGGGCCGGCTGCTGCGGCGACATGATGATCATCTTTTCCCAGGCGCTCGCCGGCGCGAACTCGAAGTTCAGTCCCGGCGGAACCTTGGTGAAACCGCTCCCCTCTTTGCCGTCCTTGTCGATGAACACGAACACCATCTGCACGGCGAACCCCACGCCCATCGACCAGGGGTCTTCGAGGCTGGAGTTGGTCGTGACGGAGACCTCCGTCCTGGCACCGTTCACCTTCAGCTGGAACGCGGTGATGTCGAACGATCCGCGCTTGTAGACGGCATCGGTCGGGTACGTGTAGTTGCCCGGGCCGTTGTCATCGCCGACGGGATCCTTGAATGACACCGTCTGCGCGAGCGCCGTTCCCGCGACGACGAGGGCCACGGCTGCGAACATCAAAATCCTCTTTGGCATTGTCTCCTCCTTACTTGGTGAGCCCTTCAACCTTTCACCGCACCCGCGGTGAGACCGGAAACGAGATACTTCTGCAGAACCATGAACAGAACCACGACCGGGATGGCCACGAGGATCGACCCGGCCGCAAAGTAGCCCCATTGCTGCGAGAAGCCGCCGACGAAGAAGCGGAGGCCGACCGGCGCGGTGTACATGAGCTCCTTGTCCATGAAGGTCGCACCGAGAATGAATTCGTTCCAGCCGGTCATGAACGCGAACAGCGCCGTCACCGCCACGGCCGGCTTCGCCAGCGGAAGAATGATCTTGAAGAAAATCGTTCCCTGCGACGCGCCATCCATCAGCGCCGATTCCTCCAGCTCCTTCGGAATCGTGTCGAAGTAGCCCTTGAGCATCCAGACGCAAAAGGGAATGGCCGTCGTCGCGTAGATCAGGATCAGCCCGATCCACGACGAGCCGAGGCCGAGCCATTGCACGAGGATGATGTAGAGAGGGATGAGCGTGAGCGTGCCGGGGAACATCTGCGACACGAGGAACGACATCAACCCGGTGCGGCGGCCCGGAAAACGGAATCGCGAGAACGCGTACGCGGCCGTGCAGGCCATGACCACGCCGACGACGGTCGTCGCCGCGGCGACGACGACACTGTTGAACACCCACCGCGCGAACGGCTGGTCCTTCACGACCGACACGAAGTTCGACACGGAGATGTCCTGCGGCCACGGCATGACGGCGCGGATCCTGTCCTGCACGGTCGGCCGCGAGGGAAGATTCACGATGGCCAGACTCTGCTTTCCCGAGAACGCGATCGTGAAGACCCACAGGATCGGGTAGACCGTGATGATCGTGAAGAGAATCAGGATCAGGTGAAGAGGCAGATGCGGAAGCTCGCCGGTCCGATTGCTCATGCGATCGACTCCGTCGCCCTCGTGACGCGGTTCTGGAAGACGCCGTAGATCAGAAGAATGGCGAAGATCACCGTCGAATACGCGGCCGCGTAGCCGTAGCGGTACTGCTCGAACGCGATCTTGTAAGCCTTGGTGATCAGGATCTCGGTCGATCCGGCCGGCTCACCCGCCGACACCAGATAGATGATGTTGAACATGTTGAACGTCCACACCACCGAGAGGATGATCGCCGGAATGAGCGCGGGCTTGAGCGAGGGCAGGGTGATCGACCGGAACTGCTGCCAGCGCGTGGCACCATCGACGCGCGCTGCCTCATACAGCTCGTTGGGGATCGACTGCAGCGCGCCCAGCGACACCACCATCATGAAGGGAAAGCTCAGCCAGCCGTTCGTCGCCACCACCGCCGCGAACGACGTGTAAGGCTTGTCGAACCACGACACGGGCGATCCGCCGAAGATCTGGATGAACTGGTTGATCACTCCGAACTGCTGGTGGAACATGCCCGCCCAGATCAGCGCGGTGATGTAGTTCGGAACCGCCCAAGGCAGGATCAGCAGCACGCGGTAAGCCGGTTTGAATCGAAGAGTCTTCGTGTTGAGGATCAGGGCGAGAAACAGTCCGACCGTCACGCCGATGGCGACGTTGGTGATCGTCCAGGCGATCGTGAATCCGAGCGTCCAGTAGAAGTTCTGATAGTCGATGGAACGTCCGCGCGGAGTCTCCTTCGTCACGTGAATGTCGCCGAGGATGTCCTTGTAGTTCTGGACGCCGTTCCAGATCTCGGTCAGCGGTTTGTTGCTCGTATAGACGGTCTGGCTCGTGAACGACAGCGCGATGCCGTAGAAGAACGGGAAGAAGACCAGGAGGATCATGCCGACCATCGCCGGCGCCACATAGAAGTACGCCTGGTGATACCGCTTGAGCGTGCGGCCGGTCCACGACGCCCCTCCCGCGCCGATGAAGATCAGAAGCGCGAGCGGAAGGATCGCCATCGGCCATTCGTCACGCTGATAGAGAAACATCGCACCGAGAAGCAGAAGCGATGCGACGACGAGAAGAACGCGATCGTGTTTCCCGAGCGGCCACGCGATCGCCACGAACAACACTACCGGCGCGAGAATGAACAACAGCACGCGCGACCAATGCGGGCGTACGCCGGCGGCCACAGGCGCGACGCGGATCTGCACCATGCCATGCGCGGTGACCGCGGCGGCGAGCATGCGGCCGCCGGCACTCTGCGCGTTGGCCTTCTCATCTTCGTTGCGAAACTGCTGCGCGAGGTCGTACAGCGGCTTCTCCGATCGGACCATCCGCCGCGGCGACGCTCCTTCCTTCGCATCTTCGGGGAAGGTGCTTGCCTCGATCGTCCGATCGTCGATGTTGACGACGCGATAGGCCTCGACTTCGGGATGGCTCTTGATCCAGACCGGCAGAGTGCCGACGCTCGCCGCCGCCGATTTTGCGAGTGCCATGGCGCGTTCATCCGCGCGCTCCCCCGCCCGCGAAGCCGCCTCGCGTCCCATCATCCAGTGCAACGTCAGCATGCCTGCGGCGGTGCTGATCAGGAGACCGAGGGCGATCCGTTTGGCGGCGTTGCTCACGTCATTTCTTCAGCTTGCTGATGGCGGCGGTGATGTCTTTCTGAGCGATGTCCAGCGCCGCCTTCGGCGTGAGCGCCTTGTGCACGATCGCGTTCATGGCCGTCGTCACCGGCGACCACATCATGGTCATCTCCGGCACGTTCGGCATGGGGACGGCGTTGTCGACCTGTGCGCGGAAGGCTTTCAGCACCGGGTCCGCGGCCACCCGCGGATCGCCGTAGACCGCCTTGATGGCCGGGCTCTGGCTTCCTTCCAGCGCCATGATCTTCGCGGCGCCGACGTCGGTGACCCACTTCGCGAAATCGAACGCGTCGTCCTTGTGCTTCGACGGCGCGGCGATGTAGACGCCTTCGACCGTCATCCACGGCTTCATCGGCTTGCCGCCTGCTTCGTCAATGGTCGGCAAGAGCGCCAGACCCCATTGGATCTTCGGCGACACCTCTTCGAGGAACCACGGGCCACTGAAGACGATCGCCGCCTTCCCTTCGTTGAAGAGCGAGCCGATCAGGGCAGTGGAGGGCTCGAGAGGAACGATCTTGTCCTTGGTCACCCACTTCATCAGGAGCTCGATCGACTTCACGTTTGCGGGGTTGTTGGCGATCGGCTTGCCGGCCGCGTCGAAGACGCCGCCGCCGAATCCATTGAAGAGCGGCGCGTGGTAGTACCAGTTCGAGTACCAGTAAGCGAGGCCGAAGCGGCCGGCGCTCTGGTTCGTGAGCTTCTTCGCCAGCGTCACGAGCTCTCCCGTCGTCTTCGGCGGCGTCTGCACGAGCGCCTTGTTGTAGATCATGGTCATGACCTTGAAATTGAGCGGCAGCCCGTACGTGGTCTTGCGATAGACCATGGCCTGCATGGTCGAGGGGAGATAGCGATCGGTCGTGGCCTTGTCGAGATAGAAGTCGATCGGCTCGATCGTGTTGCCGGCCTCGATCCATCCGCCGAGGCGGTCCTGCGCGTAGATGAAGATGTCGGGGCCCTTGCCACGCGGGACGGCGGCGGTGATCTTGTCGGCGAAGGCGTCGAACGGAACGGCCAGAGTCGAGACCTTCACCTTGTTCTGCGAGGCGTTGTAGTTCGCCACCACTTTCTCGAACGCGGCCTTCTCCCCTCCCCGGTACGAATGCCAGACCACGAGCTCGGTCTGTGCGAAGAGCGGAGTGGTCATCACCATTGCCATCAGCAGCGTCAGTGAACGTTTCATGATTACCCTCCCAGTCTCGTCTCCGTCTGTGCATCGAACAGGTGCAAGGCTTCGAGCTCGATCGCCAGCTCGATCGTGTCGCCGGCGTGCGGCATGTTGTGAGAGTCGAACCCGGCCACGAAGAACGAGTCGCCGACGCGCGCGTGCACGATGGCCTCGTGGCCGATCGGCTCGACGATCTCGACCACTCCTTTGACGCGCGCGATCTCGCCGCGGCCCGTCTTCCTCGGCTCCAGGATGTTCTCCGGGCGGATCCCGACGTGCACGTTCGAGCCGGAGCGGCTCGCGGTCAGGTGCTGCAGGGTTTTCGGCACGGGAATGGAGAACTTGCCGGCATCCAGACGGGAGCCGCCGTCGGCGATCGTGGCATCGAAGAAGTTCATCGGCGGCGTGCCGATGAACTGCGCCACGAACACGCTGGCCGGCTTGTCGTAGACCTCCAGGGGCGTTCCGACCTGCTGGATCCTTCCGCCGTTCATCACGGCAATGCGATGGCCCATGGTCATCGCTTCGACCTGATCGTGGGTCACGTAAACGCAGGTGGTCTGGAGCCGCTGCTGGAGTTTCGAAATCTCCGCGCGCATCTGTACGCGCAGCTTGGCGTCGAGGTTCGACAACGGCTCGTCGAAGAGGAACACCGACGGGTTGCGAACGATGGCGCGGCCGAGCGCAACGCGCTGGCGCTGGCCACCGGAGAGCTCCTTCGGCTTGCGCTCCAGCAGGGGCGAGATGCCGAGGATGTTCGCCGCCTCGCTGACGCGGCGCTCGATCTCGTCCTTCGGCATCTTGCGGATCCTCAGGCCGAACTCCATGTTCTCCCGCACGGTCATGTGCGGATAGAGCGCGTAGCTCTGGAAGACCATGGCCGTGTCGCGGTCCTTCGGCTGCAGCTCATTGACGACACGGTCGCCGATCGAGATACGCCCGTCGGAGATCTCCTCGAGGCCGGCGATCATGCGCAAGGCGGTCGACTTTCCGCAGCCGGACGGACCGACGAGCACCATGAACTCGTGGTCCTTGACGTCGAGGTTCATGTCCTCGATGACCGAAACCGCGCCAAAGCGTTTCGCGACATGGTTGAATGTGACGCCCGCCATCGCCTCACTTCTCCGAAAGAATGCGCGCACCCTTCGGTCCGACCACGGTTCTTACCGTGCCCGCCTCGACCCTCAAGTGCTCGCCGTACCATGAGTCCGTGACCTGCGTTACCGGCCATGGGACGGCCACGGTCAAAGGCGCCTCCGCGGTGCCGCGATTGACGGCGACAATCACTTGATCTCCCGTGGTTTCGTCGCGCTGGGAGAAGACGAGCAGGTCGCCGTCCGTGGAGATGGGCGTGTGTGTTCCGCGCGACAGCGCAACGTGCGCCTTCCGAATGGCGATCAGCTTCTTGTAGTCGGCGAGCATGGCCTCGTCGCGCGGTTTGCCCTCCCCCGGCTTGACGGCGCGGTCGCCCCACGGCATGTCGCTCCGGTTTTCCGGCCAGTCGCCGCCGCGGCGTGCGACCTCCTCGCCGTAATAGATCATCGGCAGTCCGGTCGATGTGAACTCGAGGATCGCCGCGAGTCGGAAGAGGTCTTTGTCGCCGTCGAGTTGATCGAGCGCGCCGCGCACGTCGTGAGAGGAGAGAAAGTGGCTCAGCAGATATCCGGTGCGCACTTTTTCGCGTGACTTCAGATACCGATCGAAGGCGATCGTCCGTCCGCGGCCCTGGAGCCATGCGATGACGCTGCCCTGAAATCCGAAGTCGAATCCGGCGTCCATCTCGTCGCCGGCGAACCACGGATCGAGCGACTGCGCGTCGCCGCCCCACACTTCGCCGAGGAGGAAGAAGTCGTTGCGAATGGCGCGTGTGCGGCGGCGATGCTCCTGCCAGAACGGATGCTGCACATGCTTGACCGTATCGAGGCGGAAGCCGTCGAGGCCGACGCGTTTCGCGAGCGGAAGATGAGCGCCCATGAGGAATTCGTCGACCTCCGGCAGCTCTGTTTTCCAGTCCGGCAGGCCGGCGACGCAGCTCGTGACATCGTCGTTGCCGCAGCTTCCGGTCTCGTTCGAGCGCAGCCACGCTTTTGTTTTCGGATCGGCGAGATAGTGCGTGTTGTAGCCGGCGTGGTTGTAGACGACATCGAGCAAGACCTTGATTCCGCGGGCATGACACTCATCGACGAGTTGCTTCAGTTGCGCTTCGGTTCCGAATCGGGGATCGAGGCGGTCGAAGTCGTCGGTCCAGTAGCCGTGGTAGGCCCAGTCGGGAAAGCCGGCGCCGGTCACGAATCCGTCGATGTTCTTCACGACCGGCGTGATCCAGAGCGCGGTCACGCCGAGCGATGCGATGTCGTCGATCTGACGGAGAAGCCCAGCCAGATCGCCGCCGTGGAACGTCCCCTTCTGCGCGATGTCGACGCTGACGTTGTTCGCCGGATCGCCGTCCGCGAAGCGGTCGAGAACGACGAAGTAGAGAACGCTGTCGCGCCACGTTGTTGCGGGGGAAGGCTTCTGCTGTGGCTTGGGCGGCGCGGTGGCGCACGCCAGGAGGAATCCCGCCAGAACGACCGAGACGCAACGTTTCATGACGGACGGGTGGATGCTATCACCGCCCAGGGGATCGAAACGGCGACAGCTGTCACCGGCGCGCGCCGCGTTGGCATCGCGCATCCACCGAGGGAGCCTCGGCCGATGCTGAGGACGAGATTGACGCTGGCTCCCGGGGCGAACGGCACGAAGAAACGGGTCGATCGATACGGCGAGAGGCTCGTGCGCGTGCGGCATCGCTACGACCGAGAGCCGGACGCGATGGAAGACGGTCGAGCGGATCGAGAAGGAGTCGCCGTGGCTCGCGACCTCAGCGGTCTCCATGGTGAAGATCGGCTACGCCGAGAGCGAATTGCGCAAACGCGTCCGGCAGGCCGGCGCGTGCTGGAATGCCCAGCGCAAGGTCTGGATGATGCGCGGCGCCGCGGTGCGCCGCCTCGGCCTGGAGGGGCGGGTGGTTGGGCGGGTGGAGGTGGAGTAGATATCTACGAGTAGATGTAGATATCTACAGGAAGAGATTTACGTCTACAGGTAGATGCTTGGTGGCGCGGCATAATGACGAGTTGGACGACGAAACCCATGGTGGTCGCACGAAGGACGAGAACGTGGGCATGGGTAACGATAGCGACACTGGTTCTCGTCGCTTGGGGCTCCGCTTTCGCCCATGTAATCAGTGAGGACGCGCTACCAAGCATCCTCGTCGCTGGCGTAGCTGTCGTGTTCGTCGGAATCTTCAACACGTATCGCGCAGTGCGAGATGACGACACTCTCGGCCCGGAAGAGACTTCGAAACTTCTTTCCTGGATTCGTTCGTTCGGGCCACTTGGGGTTGCTCAAGTTCTTCTCTATACATATCTTCCAAACTCAAAGTTCGGCGGTCACTAAACTAACTAACCGTCGTCCAACTCGGCCGCTGCACCGGACGCCGTGCCGTTCGCTGCCGTGCTCGGCGTATCATCGTCGAGTGTCGCTCCTGCCGTGTGAAGCACGGCGCCGGTGAGCGGCAAAACGTTAGGCTGCCATTGCACGGATTCGTCCCACCGTCGTCCAGGATGACGCCCGAACACTCGTGACCGGCCGATGTAAAATGCGGCTGCCTTGAAGCTCGCCATTGCAATTCTCTGTGTCGCAGTTATTGCTCTCGCGATTCTTCTTAATCGCGAATTTACGCACCTGAGACAGGTCGAGCACGCCGTTCAGCAGCTGAATTCGAACAAAGCTCAGGAAACTGCGTCCGAGTCTCTTGAGCTGCAGGCGAAGTGTTCCGCCCAAGCCAGGAAGGAATTCGAGTACGAGGGCCTTGCAAAGAAAGACATGGCTGGCTACGAAAGCCACTACAGCCCTGAGCTGAAACGCTGCTTCGTCGCGACCTCGCTTACCGACGCGAAGACGAATCCCAAGGTCATCTGGACCACGCGCTCCGTATACGACGCGTTTGAAGGAAAGGAATACGCAACCTATGTGTGGCACACGGTCGAGGGCAAGAAATACTGGGAAGTGCCACCGTTCCAGTGTGAGGTCACTCTTCCATCCGGCGAGAAGAAGATCTGCCACTCCGACGACGAGTTCAATGAGCTTATCCAGCCTTACATGGGTGGTGCGCTCACCAAGAAGACGTCGTTTCGGCAGTCGCAGCCTAACTCGGCGCTCGAGCGGACTTCGGCCCTCCGCTTTGTAGGCTACCTTGCACGAGCTGCGAGCGGGCCGAAGCCGCTCCGCTTTAAGCGTTAGGCGCCGAAAGAGACGTGCCAAGCCCCACTCCACAGCTTGACCTCCAGTACCTGGTACTCGAGGGAACGTTCCCGAGCGAAGGTGGCTGGATCGGCGATGACCCTGATCCCGAGAAGCCGGCTGGGCGGGAAGTGATCGAGGTTCTCCTGAAGGGAGTTGATCCGTCGCTTCCAGATTCGGAACTTTGGGTGGAGGAGGAGTACGGGTGGTCGTTCAACTGCAAGGTCGACGGAGTGACCGTCAACGTACTCATTCAGTTCGTTGATCATTGGCTTGTCATTCTTCACGTGGTGTCTTTCAAGCCTCGGTTTCTTCGTGGGCCCAAGTACGGAGCCGCCGTCCTTGAGATCGCGCGCCGCATTCATCAAGCGCTTCAGCGCGATGCGCGAACGGAGAGCCTGAGCTGGATGGCTGCCACCGAGTACATCGCCTTCTCGAGCTCGCCGCGAACCGGCGGCTAACTAACCGGTTGCACCGCACGCGAACCGCTGCTTTACTGTGCTCCAAGTGCCTGCATCTCCGCGCGCGGTTCGCGCCGGTGAACGGCAGGCTGATAGCCGGACCAATTCCCCGTAGATGCATCAAGGCCGTCCGTCAGACCGCTCGATCGCGAAGGCGTCGGCGGGAACCGCCCTTCATGACCCAGTCTCACGCGTTCGTTATCGACTTCCAGTGCACCAGCCGCTCTGCGATCAACTCGGCGCGTTGCCGATCGTCGCGTCCGTCCAAGATGCTCATGTCCTCGGGATTGGCGCGCAAGTAGACGCCCGATGTCCGGGCGTTGACTTTCGGGTCAGCGTCCGAACGAGTAGTGAAGTAGCCGGCTGCGCGATCGGCAGACTCGACCCGGATCTCTCCCGTGCCGTCCAACTGCGGCGCGTTCGGGTGCTTGGGCCGTTCTCCCTTCCAATAGTAGAAAATGCCCGGAGGCTCCTTTCTCTCCTTCGCCGCCTCGCTCCAGTATCTCGCCGACAGGCTGCCATCCTCTTGCCATGAGCGGCCGGCCACTTCGAGGGCGCCCTCGCGGTTCCGGGAGATGCGCAAGAGGCTCACTGCGGAGGGCTCCCGCACGCTGCGTTCCGTAAGGGAAAACTGCCACCACAGCCCCTCGATGCGAGCGACACGGCCCTCGCTCTCGATGGCCTTTCGGAGCTTCTGGTTGACGGCTCGTATTTCAGCAGCGGTACTCGCCTCGCCATACCGTACGCACGTGAGGCCGAGAAGATCGCTGGGAAGCTTCGTGCCGTTCGCATGAAGGATAAAGGTCCTTCGCATTCCGAGAGTTCCGCCGAAAAGGCCGGCTTCGAAGACCACGTTGTCTCGCGGAGAAGCCTGGCCGGATCCCGTGGGATCGGAAGCCGGAGAAGTGTTGGTCGTCCAGTCGTCCTGAGCGAACACGAATGCCGCGAAGTCGACTTCATGCGCGAGCTCAAGGAGGCGCTCCAGCGTTGTGGTCCCAGGATTGAACGATGTCGTCCACGGCTCTACGTGCGCGACGTCTTCGAGACCGCGCGTGAGGGCCTGCAGCAACTTCTGCTGCTTTCCTGAGGAGCCAAGGAAGATACGAGGCTTGTCCATCCGTTTCCCTCCAACCGACTTGTTGAAGGCGGCCGTGGCGGTTAACGATGCGCGATACGATACAAGGACGCACAGATCACGGCAACGACTTCTTAAATCAAACCCGGTCCGCGACTTTAGCTGATCGGAATCCGGCGTAGAGCCCTGATTCCGCACCACGAACCACCGGGCCGCGGTGCAATTGCGATCCGCGATAAAGGCGCGGCAATTCTGAGCGCGAGTGTGCGGCCCAACTCGCTGCCGCCGACGCCAACCGCAACGCGGCTGTCGCGAGTGCGATCCTCTCTTCCGTGGCGGTTGGCGCGGCTGAGCGCTGAACCGTTATCATCCAAGGAGAGTCATGCGATATTTTCCAATCCTATTTGCCACACTGGTTCTCGCAGCCTGCAGCACGGCCCCGGCCGCACGCAGTGAATCCCAGGCGGTGATTCCCGCTCAGGTCCCTGCTCCTGAACTGCAGAGATCGTCAATCGATCCAGTCGAACAGTTCTTGCTTACATCAGCCGCTACTGAGTTTCATACTCACCGCCCATCAGCTGTCCGCTTTCGTGATGTGCGCATTGGGCACGTGATGACTCCCGGCGGAGAAGAGCAGTACATGTTATGCGGCCAGTTCTTGCCGGTGCGGGAAGGAGGCCAGGCAGAGTGGACGCCGTTCGCCACGATCAAGACATCGGCTTACGAACAATGGCTTGGGGCTCAAGCCGCGAGGTTCTGCCAGGGCCCATCCGTCATATGGGAAAAGGAAGGCGATTTGTCGTCCTCGCTGCAGAGCCGGCTTGATTCTCTGCGATAGGGAACAGGAAGCTGCTTCCAGGGCATGGGTCCCACCTCGTCGTCGCTGCACCCGACGCGAACCCGCGGCTCGCCGTGTCGCCATCGCAAGACTATACTCACCGAAGAGGCAATGGATCGGGCATGAGTGAGCGGACTCGGGGACTTCTGTTCTGCACCGCGGTCACTGCAATATCGATCGCCGTCGTCAGCTTCGCCTGTGCCGTTCCTCCTCAAAAGGCCAGCGGCGCACCCCCACGTGTGGCGCAGGAGAAATTGCCGGACAAAAACTTCACCCACCCGCCGGAGAAGCCGCACGACCCCGCCGCCCTTTATTTCAACTTCGATCAGCTGGAGCACGATTACCGCGTGCCCGGCGAGTTCACACACCGTTTGACCGGTGACCAGTACGGGTTCGAGTCGCTTTCGTTCATCATCAGCGAGACGCACCCGGGCGGTGGCCCCGGCCTCCACGTGCATGACGTGGAGGAGGCGCATGTCCTGCTCAAAGGGAGCGCCCAATATCGGGTCGGCGACAAGACGTTCACGGTTCAGGCGCCATACGTGGCCAAAGTGCCGGCCGGGGTGCCGCACACGTTCATCAATGCCGGGAACGAGCCGTTCAACCTCATTGCGGTCTTCGCGTCCAAGCACCCCACCACCAAACGGATCGGGCCGAACCCACTGATCGCCGGACCGCAGAGCCGGGAAGAGCCGCGCTCCGGGTTCATACCTTAGAACCTCTGCACACGTCGTTGTTCACGTCATCCCGAGCCGCGCAGACGGCGAAGGATCCCGCAATCGCACGCGGTTTCGCATCCTGAGATCCTTCGTCGCGCTTCGCCGACTCAGGATGACGACTTGTGCAGCGGTTCTTTAGGCCACCAGTCAGATGAAACCAGCCGGTCACCGGGGCCGTAAGCACACTCGTGCCGCTGATCCGCGAGGACTCACCCTGGCCGCTCGCCGCGATTCACGTCGGGGCCTCGATGTTTGTCGTTGCCCTGGCAGCCTCGGTGTTCTTCGATCCCTCGATCTGGGTTCTTCACGCGCTCCAGGCCTTGATCTACGTCACGGTCATGGTGCTGGCCCAGCGAGAGAGCGCCTTGGGTTTCGGCGCGGGCTTCACGATCGCCGTGTTGTGGAACGGCGCGAATCTCTTTGCGACCGGCTTCATCGCTGCCGCACTTCACACTCTTCTTATCGTGCTGAGCACAGCCCACATCTCGAGGCCGGTCCTGCTGCTGGTCCTGGTTGGTGCCGCGGGGCACCTCCTGATGATCGCGGGCTGCCTTGCCTGTTTCTTCCGCTCGAGCAGTGGACGCCGCCAGTGGGCTCGGTTCCTCGGCGGCGCGATCCTCGGCATCATCGCGCTCGTGCTGATCAGCCCCTTGCGCTTTCGCCTCCACGAGCAGCCGCTTCCGCTCGATGTCGCTCCGCAGCACGATGTCCTCACGGTGCTGGCTGCGCCAGCTTCGCGGCCCGGCGCTTCCGCGCCTCGCGCTTTGCGGTCGGCGGTGTCACGGCGGCCCCGGCTGTTGTTCACGTCATCCTGAGCCGCGAAGACGGCGAAGGATCTCGATATCGCAGGCGTTTTCGCATCCTCACGATCCTTCGTCGCGCTTCGCCGACTCAGGATGACCACTTGTGCAGAGGTTCTGTCTGAGTGGAGCGGCGGCGCACCAAAGCACGCCGCTCCACATTCATGATCCGTGGATCCTCTGCGTCAGCGCGGGAGTCTTCCCCAGAAGCCGCGCGTACAGAGCGAGTTGGCCGCGGTGGTACATCTCGTGGCTGATCCCGTGGTGGAGCCACTGGAGACGCGTCCCCTGATTGCCGTCGAACCGGACGATCTGCTGCAGCATGTGGATGTCGCCCGCGCGCCGGAACGCCTTCACGCTGTCGCGAAACGTCGACCGGAGAGCGGATCGCAGCTGTCGTTTTCCGGAGATCCCGTCGATCGGCTTCGAATAGAGGGCCAGGAGGCGCAACCAGGGATGGCGATGAAAGTTCGTATCCTCGCGGGTCAGCTCGCCGGTCGCCATCAACGCGACCTGCATGATGTGCAGCACGAGCTCCTCCGCGCTGCGCGATTCCGGGGCGGGCCGGAAGTCGAAGCGGTTGGCAGGAAGGTTCTCGACTTCTTCGATCAGCCCTTCCCGCGTGTCGGTCCAGGAGTCGATGGCTTCTTCGAGGAGCGTGTTCATCTTCATGTGCGATAGCTTATGACCGGTGCGCGAAGATCAGGCAGTGTTCGTGGGGATCGCAGCAGCCGCCGTGATCGCGATCGTGGTCGTGGTGATCACGAGCCGGAGGTCGTCTTCCATCCGGCAGTTGCTCGCGGCGCTCGCTTCCGCGGCTGGATGGAGCGATCTGCGGACTGTCTTCGTGGCCGCGGCCGGCGTGAAGGGGAGATGGCGCTCGTATCCGGTCCAGCTCTCCTGGCACCCGCGGCAGAAAGGTGTCCCGCAGCGGGTCATCCTGAAAGTGGGTGCGCGGACGGACGCGCGGCTGATCGTGAAGCGGAAGTTCACGGGTTTCCTCTCCAATCGTCCGCTCACGTTTTTCGGCCCGCCGGTGGTCGAGGCGCATCAGCCGGCGGCCGCGGAGCTCTGGGTGCGCAGCGACGAGGCGGCACTCGTCGAGCGCCTGTTCAGCGACGCGAATCTCGCCAGGAGCATTTCGGAGAATCTCGTGGCGCGCTTTGACGAGATCAAGGTCGACCGGCGCGGCCTGAAGATCACGCGCGCGATCGACGACCGCATCGTGCGGACCAGGTACGGAATCGCATTCAAGCTGACCTTCGATGCCAGCCATTACGAGCCGATCGCGCGCGAGGAGCTGACGTTGTCCGAAGCGCTCGTCGACCGGCTGTCGATGCAGGGCTAATCGATCGGCACTGCCTCGATCCTGGCCTCGCCGGTCAGCGTCTTGTCGACCGGGCATCGCCGCGCGGCGCCGAGGAGGAATGAGGCCTGGGAGCGGATGACGACGGGACCCATTGAACCTCCGAGTCCTCGCGTCCTACGTGATGAGGCGCATCTGCGCGCCGCTCTTCATTTCAAAAAACTCGCGAATGTCGGCCGCCGGCTTCTTCGTCACCAGCTCCCTCGGCGACTCCTCGTACCAGTCGGACGGGAAGTAGCGCGTGTAGATCTCCTGCGTGAAGCGGCGGCAGAACAGTGCGATCACGCCGACATCGCGCTCGCTGCGGATCACGCGTCCTGCCGACTGCACCACGCGCGTCATGCCCGGGATCAGATAGGCGAACTCGAATCCCGCTCCGTACTGCTCGTCGTAGTACTGCTTGAGCAGCTCCTGCTCAAAACTGACGGACGGCAGCGCGGGGCCGACGACCATCACGCCCGACAGCATGTCGCCCTCGTAGTCGATCCCTTCCGCGTACATCCCGCCGGACACGGCCAGAATCAGGTTTCCGCGGCGCGGCTTGTCGCGGAGGATGTCGAGGATCGCGTTGCGCTCGTAATCGGTCATGTCGGAGCGCTGGATCATCACGTTCTTTTCGACGCGCGGCATGCGCTCGGCGACCTCGCGCAGGAACGCGTAGCTCGGAAACAGCGCCAGATCGTTTCCGGCGTGTGCGTCGGCAACCTCCGCGACCATCGTTGCGATCCGGTCGTAGTGGTCCGCGCGTTTCTTGAACGTCGTGTCGACCTCGGGAACGACGACGATCTTGCGGTTGTGTCGCGGAAACGGCGACGGCAGCGAGATCTCCACCGTCCGGTCCCGCGGAAAGCCGAGAGTCTTGCGGTAGAAGTCGAAGGGCTCGAGGGTGGCGGAGAGGGCGATGGTGGCGTGCGCGGAATCGAAGATCCGGCCCAGGAATCGCGACGGATCCTTGCAGAAGATCTTCAGCCTCAGCCCCTCCGGTGTTTTCTCGATGAGATGGGCGAATTCGTCTCCCTCTTCGGTGAGGAGATTCGTGAACTTCACGAGCTTGAAGTAGAAGTCGATGACCGGATCGTCCTCCTCGACGATCTGGTTCTCGATCTTCCATCCGATGTACTCCATGACCAGGCGTTCCCATTCGACGCGCTGGTTGAGGAAGAAGTCGATGTCAGGCTCGCAAACTGCTGTCCTCGGTCCTCGGTCCTCGGTCCTCGGTTCGTCTTCCTGATCGTCCAGCTCGTGAAGATGCGCACGAAGCTCGTCGAGCAACTCCTCCCATCCCGCCACCCAGCAGTTGCGCGAGGTCAGGTAGTTGCGGATCGCGTCGAAACTCTTTTCGTGCAGGTCGGGTGAGAAGTAGCCGCGGCCGCGGTCGACAAGGTTGTGCGCCTCATCGACGATGAGCACGCAGTCGCCGTAGTCGTTGTCCTGCTGGTAGGCCTTGAGGCCGACGTACGGATCGAAGATGTAGTTGTAGTCGCAGACCACGACGTCGGCCTGCTCGATCAATTCCAGGGAAACCTCGAACGGGCAGACCTCCGTCGACTTGGCGAGCTCGAACGTGATGTCCGGATCGAAGTAGCTCATCTCCGTCGTGATGCGTGAAAGGAGGCCGCTCTTCTCCATCTTGTCCGAGTAGCGCTCGGCGTACGGGCAGAAATCCTCGTGACAGATCATCTGCGTGTGCGCGCACATCTTCTGTTTGGCGCGCACGCGCAGGACGCGGAACGAGCCGTCGTTGAGCATCGACAGCGCCTGGATCGCCGCGTCCTGCTGCAGTGTCTTCGAGGTCAGGAAAAAGAGCTTCTTGCCCGCGCGCAGGGACTCGCGGACGGCCGGATAGAGCGCGGCGATCGTCTTGCCGATGCCGGTGGGAGCGGAAACCAGCAGCGCCTCGCGCTGGCGCACCGCGCGCGCGACGGAATCGATGATGTCCTGCTGGAACGGCCGCACGAGGTCGTAGGGGAACGGGAGCGTCTCCGCGAACGCGCGCTTGGCGACGCGCAGCGCCTGCGCGGTCTCGATCTCCTCGACGAGCGACTCCAGACTCGACGAGAGCGTTTTCGCGACACTGGCGCGATCGAAGTCGGCATCGACGACTTTCGTCTCGCCGGAGACGAGGTCGATCAGCACGAGCTGCGGGTGGAAGTCAAATCCGCGGTACGTTTCGGCGGCGGTGAGGAAGAACGCGTACAGCAGCAGCTGATAGAGGTGCCGCTGCAATTTCTCCGACCTGTAGAGTTCGTCGAGCTCCAGATCGAAGTGCAGGGACTTCACTTCCTCGATCGTGACCAGAGCCTTCTCGGGGTTCGCGGAGAGGCCGTCGATGCGCCCCGTGACGGTGACTTTCCAGTCGCCGACGCGGGTCTCGTACGAGACCGCAACCTCCGGCCTGTAATAAGGATCCGCTCCCGTCCTCTCCTCGGCGCGGCGGCTGTGGATGTCCTGGCCGATCCACATCCGCCGGAAGCCGTCGCCGCGCTCCACGCCGATCCGGCGGTAGGTGGATTCGTAGACGAGGTCGCCGACGGAGCAGGAGACTTCTTTCTTGTCGAAGTCGACGCGCACGGATTGATGGTAGCGGAGTTCGGAGTTCGGGGTTCGGGGTTCGGAGTTCGGAGTTCGGGGTTCGGGGCTCGGGGTTCGGGGTTCGCTGTTCTAGGTTCGGGGCTCGGGTTCGCGAACTCCGAACAGCGAACTCCGAACTCCGAACCCCGAACTCCAACTTCTCGATCACCTCACCAACCACATACGCCTCGTAGTTGTAATTCAGGCGGTAGTCGGCGAGGTGGAAGGCGGGCGAGGGATTGTCGTCGGCGAGGCGATCGTAGAGATCGCCCACCATCGCGCGGTCGAGCGCAGGAGGCTGGGTTCGGGATTCGGGATTCGGGATTCGGGGTTCGGGGTTCGGGGCTCGGGGTTCGCGAACTCCGAACTCCGAACTCCGAACTCCGAACCCCGAACTCCAACTTCTCGATCACCTCACCAACCACATACGCCTCGTAGTTGTAATTCAGGCGGTAGTCGGCGAGGTGGAAGGCGGGCGAGAGGTTGTCGTCGGCGAGGCGATCGTAGAGATCGCCCACCATCGCGCGGTCGAGCGCAGGAGGCTGAGTTCGGGATTCGGAGTTCGGGGTTCGCTGCTCGGGATTCGGGATTCGGGATTCGGGGTTCGGGGTTCGCGAACTCCGAACAGCGAACTCCGAACAGCGAACTCCGAACTCCGAACCCCGAACCCCGAACTCCAACTTCTCGATCACTTCACCAACCACATACGCCTCGTAGTTGTAATTGAGGCGGTAGTCGGCGAGGTGGAAGGTGGGCGAGGGATTGTCGTCGGCGAGGCGATCGTAGAGATCGCGCACGATCGCGCGGTCGAGCGCCAGGAGGCTGGGTTCGGGGGTCGGGGCTCGGGGTTCGGGGCTCGGGTTCGCGAACTCCGAACAGCGAACCCCGAACCCCGAACCCCGAACTACAACTTCTCGATCACTTCACCAACCACATACGCCTCGTAGTTGTAATTGAGGCGGTAGTCGGCGAGGTGGAAGGCGGGCGAGAGGTTGTCGTCGGCGAGGCGATCGTAGAGATCGCGCACCATCGCGCGGTCGAGCGCCAGGAGGCTGGCGGTGAGATCGCCCTTCAGCGCGAAGAGTTTCTGGAAGTCGCCGCGTGGAAGACGCAGGGGGCGAAGGACGTCATCGGATCGCGGATCCCATTCGCCGATGACGACATCGTCGGCGCGGTCGCTGGGCGGGATGCAGATCACGAGCTCCGAGGAGATCATCCGCTCGGTGGTCGTCTCGGCGCGTTGTCCGTTGGACGCGAGCACGCTGGCGCGCTTCTCCTGATGGAAATCCTGACGGAGCAGGATCACCAGCGGCTCGGTCGAATCGATGGGAGCCGCTTCCGCTTCTCCCGGCGCGAACGGCACGATCTCGCCGACGTCGATGTTGTCGAGCCCTTTCAGCTGCACCATGCCCAGAAGACGAAGCCCGATGAATTCCAGTCCGGGCACCGCGGGCGCGAAGCCGATGTAGCTTCCCCACGAGGTCTTCAGCTTGTGCAGCTGCTGCGCTTCGTGCTGCAGCTCCGTGGAAAGCTCCTGCAGGAAGGGCATCGACGCGACGATGCCTTCGTTGATCAGGTTCCCGTTGGCGTTCACGTACGCGTAGTACTCGCGGGCGTGCTGGGCGTGATCGATGACGTCGACTCCACGCTGCAGCGGGGCGAAGAACTGGCGGACTTTTTCCGCGTCGTAGCCGTGCTGGATGAGAAACGACGCGATTTCCTCGATCTCCTTGTTCGCCTTCCCCGTCGTCAGGCGCGACAGCTCGACGATGCCGGGTCCGTAGAACTCCGTGATGCGTTCGGCGTCATCCGACGACGCTTTCATCGGCAGGAGGCGGTAGTAGCCGTAGTTCAGGGCGATGCGCAGTCCTTTGTTGAACGCGAAGCCCTTCTTCTTCATCTCCGTGTAGAAGCGCTGGATCTCCACTGCCGCGCGGATCAGCCGCAGGGCGCGCCGCGTCGTATAGAACGCGCCGTCGCCGAGGAACTTCTCGAACTGGAGGAGGTGACGCTCGGCGACGCTCTCCAGCTTGCGCTGGAACAGCAGCATCTGCCGGTACGACTTGACCTCTTCGCGTCCGCCGCCGCGCCGGATCATGCCGAGGGTTTCCGTGAAATTGGAGATGTCGTAGATCAGGCCGAAACGATGGATGACCGGGTCGACGACGCCCGGCTTGCCGAAGTCGAGCGGGCGGGTGGAGCGCGAATACGTGACGTCGCTTCGCCGATCGGCGGCGACGATCGATCCGTCGGGCGCGCCGACCATCCAGACGATGCCGCGCCGGAGCTGATTGAGGACGGCGAACTCGCGGATGCGCCGGCCGACGAGCTGGAACTGCTCGCGATCCTCGCGGCTCAACACGTTCTGGATCGACGGATGCTCGAAGAGGAAATTCTGGAAGCGCGCGTCGAGGAGCAGCGCCACCGTCGCGCCCTGATCGGCTTTCGCCCCGAACAGCGGCAGCGTTGAGCGGAGTACGGTGTCGCGCTGCAGCAGATCGCCGGTGGTGGTGCGCAGGCGCTCCATGGCGTCGCGGAAGGCCTGGAAGTCGCGGCGGACGTAGCCGTTCACGAACGACCGCAGCTCGCGCAGATCGGGACCGACGAACTCTTCCGTCAGGATGAGGACATCCTCCTGCAGCAGCCGGAAGAACTGCAGCGCGCGCTGCTCATCGCCGTCGAGGATCGAGGCCGACCTCGCGGCGATCTGCGTCATCTGCTCGCGCGTATCGGTGCACCACTTCGCGAAGATCCGGTACTTGAGCGCGTCACCCTGTGTGCGGCCTGCCTGCACGTCGACGGTGCTGACCCGGCGCGGGATCGATGAGAACTGCTTCGCCATGTCCAGCGAGTGGGCCAGCCAGAAGATGGCGTGGTAGTCGCTCAGCAGATTCGACGTCATGGCGTTCTCGGCGACCTTCATCAGCTGGCCCAGGTAGGCGGTGAACGCGATCTGTGCTTTTTCCTTCGCCGACGGCGCGCGCGAGATCTGCCACGGGACTTCTTCGATCAACCAGCGGTCGAGCCGGACGTCGAGGTCTTTCATGACCGCGGACTCGGCGATCGGGAAGCCGAGGGAAGGCGGCTGGGTCTCGTCGGCCGGATAGATGTTGTAGGGCTGCGGCAGCAGGGCGTCCGCGCGCGGAGGGAAAAGATCGTCGACTGCCCTGCCGAGGTCGGTAGGCAGCAGGAACGTGGACGCATCGACTCGCTGCGTCAGGTAAGTGACCAACGCGTTGGGCATTTTGGGACCCCGGAAATTATAGCGTGCGAACCGGGGAGGCGGACCGGATGCTAGACTCGCATCGAACAATGTCCATCCAGGTGTCCGAGCCGAAGACGTGCCCTCGCTGCAACGGATCCGGATGGATTCCCCTTCCCGGCGATGCCCTGCGCGTCGAGCCGTGCGATTGCCAGGGCGATCTGCGGCGCCGTCAGAGGATGATCAGCGCCAGCATCCCCAAGCGCTACGCGCATTGCACGCTCGACACGTTCATCGAGCGTGCGACCGATCTGAAGAACGCGAAGACGCGCGTGCAGCAGTTCGTCGATCTCTGGCCGTCCACCGAGGAGGGGAAGGGACTCCTGCTGATCGGCCCATGCGGCGTGGGGAAGACGCACCTCGCGGCCGCCGCGCTCATCGAAGTGATCCGCAGCGGCAAGCCGGGGCGGCTTCTCTTCCGCAATTTCCAGGACCTCATCCAGGAGATCCAGGCGTCGTTCGACTCCGATCAGGTTCCGAGCAAATCGGAGCTCCTCCGTCCGCTGCTCGAAGCGGACCTGCTGGTGCTCGATGAACTGGGCTCGCAGAAGCCGACGACGTTCGTGCAGGAGATCCTCTACTACGTGATCAATACCCGGTACAACGAGGAGCGGACGACCATCTTCACGACGAACTATCCGGAGAGCTCCGAAGGGAAAGAGGAGACGCTCACGGATCGGATCGGCGCGCGCCTGCGCAGCCGGTTGTACGAGATGGCCACGCGCGTGCCGATGAGCGGCACCGACTACCGCCGCAACAAGCTTTGAAGCGAACCATCGCCGAGGTCCTCCGCCGCGGTTTCGAGAACATGGTCGGCAACTGGCCGCTGCTGGCCATCCGCATCGGCGAGAGCATTCTGATGGTCGTCATCTTCATCGTGTCGGCCATCGCCATCATCGTTCCGTTCGTCACGTCGCTGTGGACCAGCCGCGCCTTGCCGTCCGACCCCGGCGCTGCCGCGGAAGAGATCCTGAGCGCGCTGGCGTCGCACTGGTTGGTCTTCGTGTACGCGCTCGTCGTCGTCTCGATCGTGCTCCTGGTGGTGATCGCCGTCCATTCGTTCGTCGTCTCCGGCAATGCCCGCGTCTACGTCGACGGCGAGCGGAAAGCGGGAACCGTGGCCATGGCGGGGCGCGGTGTGTTCGCCTGCTTCAGCGGCGACCGGTGGTTCGCCGGCGGACGTGACGGCTGGTGGCCGGTGTTCTGGATCTACAACATCGCCTGGTCCGTGGCCGGGCTGATTCTGCTCGTGCCGATGGTGGTGGTGCTTGCGGCCATGATTCTCCTCCGCGAGAATGCCGCGGCCGCGTTCGGGATCGGTTGTCTCGGCCTCATCGTCACGATCGTGTTCACGATCCTCGTGATCATCGTGACGAACATCTGGACCGAGAAAGCGATCGTCGACTGTCTGGCGCGCAGCACGGGGGCGCTGGAATCCCTGAGCGACTCGTGGGCGGAATTCCGTTCGGACATGGGCCGCCACCTCGTCGTGGCCATCGTGATGATGGTCGTGGCCTTCGCGGGCTCGATGGCGTTCAGCTCGTTCTCATGGATGGGCGCGCTCAGCCAGCAGGCAAGCCCGCATGTGATGCTGATGCCGGTTCAGTTCACGGGATCGATTCTCAATTCGATCCTTTCCGCGGCCGTCGGCTCCTGGTTCCTGGCGTGCTTCGCGGCGCTGGCGGTAGAGTCGCGCGTGTGACTCTGGACCGCTTTTTCTCTCACGACGCCGCGCACTTCCGCCCCTCGGCGATCCGCGCGTTCGCCCGGTTGATGAACGACCCGAACGTCATCTCGTTCGCCGGCGGAGCTCCGAATCCCGAGACGTTCCCCGCCGAGCGCATCGGAGCGATCGCCGAGCGCGTGGTTCGCGAGCGGAAAGCCATTGCGCTGCAGTACGGCCCGACGCGCGGACTCCCGCGTCTGTGTGAATTCATCGCCGGCCTCTGCCGGGAACGCCATATCGCGGCCGCGGCGTCGGACGTGATCGTCACCACCGGCTCGCAGCAGGCACTCGACCTCATCGCGCACACGTTTCTCGATCCGGGCGATACCGTTCTCGTGGAGCTGCCGTCGTACATCGGCGGAACATCGTCGTTCTACGCGCGGAGCGCGAATCTCGAAGGCGTCGAGCAGGACGACGACGGCATCGTCCCGGAATCGCTCGACGAGGTGGCGCGGCGGACGAAGCCGAAGCTGCTCTACACCATCCCGAATTTTCAGAACCCCTCGGGGCGGCTGATGTCGCAGTCGCGGCGCACGGCGGTGCTCCGGATCGCCGAGAAGTACGACTTCCTCATCATCGAAGACGATCCGTACGGTGAGCTGGTCTATGTCGAGGGAGCCGATACCACTCCGATCAAATCGCGCGACACCTCCGGCCGGGTCATCGATCTGGGCTCGTTCTCGAAAGTCCTCGCTCCCGGCCTGCGCTGCGGCTGGATCCTCGGAGCCGCGCCGATCATCGAGAAGCTCGAGATCGCCAAGCAGGCCGCCGATCTCTGCTCGGGCATGCTCGATCAATCGATCGTCGACGAGTTCTGCGCAGGAGGGGAACTTCCGGCACAGATCGCGAACGTGCGGGCGTTCTATCGCCGGAAGCGCACCATCATGTTGGACGCGCTGCAGCAGAACTTCGCCAAACGCGCGACATGGACGCCGGCTGATGGCGGCCTATTCACGTTCGTGACGCTGCATGACGACATCGATACCGCGGCGCGAGTGCCCGATGCGATCAGCCGCGGAGTCGCGTACATCCCCGGCGGCCCGTTCTTCGTCAATGGCCTGGGCCGGAACACGATGAGGCTGACGTTTGCGAAAGAGTCGGACGCGCGGATTCGCGAGGGCATTGCCAGGCTGGCAGAGGTTTTCGGGTGATCGGTTCGATCAACTAGGAACCTCTGCACAAATCGTTGTTCACGTCATCCTGAGCCGCGGAGAGGGGCGAAGGATCTCGAAATCGCAGGCGTTTTCGCCCCCTGAGATCCTTCGTCGCGCTTCGCCGACTCAAGATGACGACTTGTGCAGAGGTTCCCTAAAACGCCTGTCCGCTCGAGAACGACACCAGGAATCCCTTCCGCCCGAGCGGATCGCGGCTGAACGCGTACGCCAGATCGATGCGCAGCAGATTCTTCGGCGTGCGGGGAAGGCCGATGCGGATGCCGATGCCGGCGTCGATCTTCAGCCGCATGAGATCTCCGAAGCTGCCGTCCGTTGCGTTTCCGGCGTCGACGAATCCGACCAGCCCCGGCGAGTAGAGCTGCAGCAGCTCGCGTCCGAGGTAGAAGCGCTGCTCGGCGTTGATGATGAGCGAGCGCGATCCGGCGAAACTGTGCGCGCGATATCCGCGCAGGCCGTTCAGTCCGTCGGCGAAGAACTGATCCTCGGGATCCTGTCGCCAGGCGTTGTTGAGGACGATGCGGCCGACGAACGTCGACGGATGATCCTCTCCCGATCGTTTGACCACATACAGCATGCCGCTGGCCACCGCGTTCTGCGCACCGCCGTCGAAGCGGCTCTGCAGCGAGGCGGAGTTGAGGAGAAACGCGGTGGGACCCGCCGCAACGCCGTCGGAGATGGCGATGCTGCCGTACGCGCTGTTGACCGGCGCTCCGGCGATCCTTGGCGAGACCGCACCCTCGATCGAATACTGCCGGCCGAGGTTGAAGTCTTCGTAGCGGACGTCCTTGTTGACGAAGTTCAGCTTCACGAAGCTGTTCTCGGCGTGCTCCAGTCGCGCGAAGAGGTAACGGTATTCGCGGTCGGACGGGAGTGCGAACGACTCCTGCGGCAGGAGCGTCAGGAAGCGGTCGCGCGACAACCGCACGCCGCCGACGATTCGGTTCGCGACGCTGTCCGTGGGATCGAGCGCCCATCCCCAGCTCGCGACCGCGCTCCTCATCTGGTGCGAGAAGCGCTCGGCCACGACGCCGTCGGTGTAGATCTTGTCGTCGCGGCGGAAGCCGGCGAAGCTGAATTCGGTCGCCCACGGCGTCGAGAACGAGTAGAACGGCCTCCGGACCGCCAGCCGCTGATCGTTGCCGTCGGAGGTCCGCCCGTAAGCGACATGCGCGTTCCAGTAGCCGTCGAAGAGCATCGGATCGATGTAGTTCACACCGACGCGCGTCCTGTCGATGTCCTTGCTCCAGCTCACCTCGGCCTCTTTGCCGTAGCCGAAAAGGTTCGTGTCGCTGATGCTCGCGCCGTAGTTGGTGGCGCCGCCCTTGTTGCCGGCCTGGGTCTCCGGCGCGATCGACCATGCGTCCTGCGTCGTGACCACGATGTCGACGACCCCGTCATGCGGCGGCAGCGCCGTCACCGTGGCTGACTTCAGATACGGTTGCCCGCGGAGATTGCGCTCGGTCTCCTGCAGCCGTTCGGGGCGGTATTCGTCGCCTTCACGAAAGAGCAGGTACTTGCGGACGACGGAGTCGCGCGTCTCGATGTGCAACCGATCCGCGGTGCGGTAGAAGAATCCGTGCTGTGCCTCGGCGTTCGAGTACACGTCGACGGTCTCGATCGTGATCTTGCCGATGCGGGGTGGCGTGACCGGTTGAGCGAAGAGGGCCGCGGCGACGAGCAGGAGCGAGGGAATGAGGAAACGTTTCACGGGATGAAAAGAGGATAGCAGGACATGGCGGGGATACGAGGACTGGCGGTGCAACACTGCCAGTCCCCGCCGTTCCGCTGGATCGCTCTGCTATTCTTTCTCCATCAACCTAGGGAGGGTCCGAATTGGACGGTTATCGCGGCGGCTGGATCGAAATCATTGCCGGAGGGATGTTCTCCGGAAAATCGGAGGAGCTCATCCGCAGACTGCGGCGCTCGGTCATCGCGCGGCAGCGCGTTCAGGTGTTCAAGCCTCTCCTCGACGATCGCTTCGCGACCGATGAGGTCGTCTCGCGGGACGACCGGCGGCTCAAAGCGGTGGCCGTCGCCACCAGTGCCGAGCTCATGGCGCGCGTCGAGATCGGCGTGCAGGTCGTCGGCATCGACGAGGTCCAGTTCTTCGATCCCGGCATCGTCGACGTCACCATGCAGCTGGCGGACGCGGGAATCCGGGTGATTGCCGCCGGCCTCGATCAGGATTTCAAACGCCGGCCGTTCGGCCCGATGCCGGCCCTTCTTGCCGTGGCCGAGGAAGTGTCGAAGATGCACGCCGTGTGCGTGCGCTGCCGCGGCGCCGCGCATTACTCGCAGCGCGTGTCGGGCGGCGATGCCCAGGTGGAGGTCGGCGACTCGACGTACGAGGCGCGGTGCCGCCCCTGCTTCGAGGACTACATCGCCGAGCAGAAGGAAGAGCCGGCGGTGCAGCTCACGATTCCCCAGCCGGTCTGAGTTGTTCGAGATCCTTCAGCACACCGCCGACGTGCGGTTGCGGGTGCGCGCGCCGTCCCTCGAAGAGCTGTTTCGCGATGCCATGCGGGGGATGTTTGCGATCATGCGTGCGGAGCTCGGCGCTCGGCGTTCGGAGCTCGGGGTTCGCGCTGACATCGTCATCGATTCCGTCGATCTGACCGCTTTGCTCGTCGACTTTCTCAATGCTGTGCTGACCCGCGCGCAGATCGATCACGTGGCGTTCGAGGACGTGAACTTTGTACGTCTGACTCAGACGGGGCTCGACGCGCAACTGAGCGGGGTTCCGGCCCAATTCGAGCAGGACATCAAGGCTGTGACCTACCACGAAGCAGAGGTTCGTCACGTGGAAGGTGCGTGGCAGACAATGCTGGTATTTGATATCTGATCTCCGAACCGCGAACCCCGAGCTCCGATGCACAAATCCGACCTCACCCGCCTGACCGACGTCCTTTGGGAGATTCCGCGATCGCACCGCAGCGACATGCGCGTTCCGGCGCGCGTCTATGCGACGGAGGAGATGCTGGATGCGATCGTGCGGGACCGGTCGCTCGAGCAGCTCGTGAATGTCGCCACGCTGCCGGGCATTCGCAAGTACGCGATCGCCATGCCGGACGTCCACGAAGGGTACGGGTTTCCGATCGGCGGTGTGGCGGCCGTCGATTCGGATGACGGAGTCATCTCGCCCGGAGGCATCGGATACGACATCAATTGTGGCGTGCGCCTGCTGCGCTCCGGCGTGACGTTCGCGCAGGTGCAGCCGCTCCTGCAGACGCTGACGCATTCGATCGCCCGCGAAGTTCCATCCGGCGTCGGCCGCGGGGGTCACCTCAAGCTGAAAACCGAGGAGATGGATCGAGTGCTGCGGGAGGGAGCGGCGCGAGCGGTGGAGATGGGATATGGCCAGGCCGCCGATCTGGAGCGGATCGAATCGCGCGGCGCCCTATCGGGTGCCGATCCGAAGCTCGTTTCGAGCGAAGCGCATGAGCGCGGCCACGATCAGCTCGGCACGATCGGATCGGGGAATCACTTCGTCGAGATCGATCGCGTGGAATCCATCTACGACGTCGAACAGGCCCAGCGCTTCGGCATCGAGCGCGACGGCATCGTCATCCAGATTCACACCGGTTCCCGCGGCCTCGGGCACCAGGTGGCCACCGATTTTCTGCGCCTGATGACGAAGGCGATGCCGAAGCATCACATCAGCGTTCCCGACCGCGAGCTCGCCTGTGCGCCGTTCCGATCGAGCGAAGGGCAGCGCTACTTCGCGGCGATGGCCGCGGCGGCGAACTTCGCGTTTGCGAACCGTCAGCTGATCACGGCCGGCATTCGCCGCGCGTGGCACCACGAATTGCCCGACGATGCGATCGAGATCGTCTACGACGTCGCGCACAACGTGGCCAAGCTGGAGAGGTATCCGGACGTCGGGGAAGTCGTGGTTCACCGCAAAGGTGCGACACGTGCGTTCCCCGGACAACCTGTCCTCATTCCAGGAAGCATGGGAACGGCGTCGTATCTGCTGACCGGCGAGGAGAGGGCGATGCAGCAGACGTTCGGCTCGACGTGTCACGGCGCCGGACGGGTGATGTCGCGGACGAAAGCGCGGACGGAGGTCAACGTCAACGAGCTCCGCGAACGCCTGCGGAAGATGGGCATCGTCGCCGAAGCGGGATCGGCGAAGGGTCTGGTCGAAGAAGCGCCGGAAGCCTACAAGGACATTGATGCGGTGATTGAGGTAGTGGCCACCGCGGGGATTGCCAGGAAAGTCGCGCGATTCGTACCGATTGGGGTGATCAAAGGATAGGAGCTCGGAGCTCGGGGTTCGGAGCTCGGGGTTCGGGGTTCGGAGTCATGATCAAAGGCATGACACGCACCACGTCATCCTGAGCGAAGCGAAGGATCTCGAGTTTCGCATCTTGAGATCCTTCGCCGTCTTCGCGGCTCAGGATGACGTGGCATGAGGGCGCCAAGAGTCGAATCGAAGTGGCGACGCGACGGACGCAGAAAGCAATTCTCCGTCTACATCATGATCAAAGGCCTACATCGCGAACCCCGAACCCCGAACCCCGAACCCCGAAGCTATACTTTCCCCGCCTTGTCCAAACGGCTGACCACGGCGATCGCGATTCTCACCTGCGCGCTCGCGCTCACCCTTCAATGCCGGAAAGCGGAGGGCGTTGCCGCCGATCCGATGGATCAGGAGGCCATCGATGCGCTCGAGCAGTACCTGCGCATCGATACGTCCAACCCGCCCGGCAACGAGACGAGCGGCGCGAAGTTCCTGCAGCAGCTGCTGGCGAAGGAAGGAATCGAGGCCCGGCTCGTCGGCAGCGATCCGAAGCGGCAGTCGCTCTACGCGCGGCTCAGCTCCGGAAAGAAAGAGAAGGCCCTGCTGCTCCTTCATCACATCGACGTGATTCCGCCGGTGGCCAGCGAATGGACGCGTCCGCCGTTTTCCGGAATGGAGGCCAACGGCTACATCTGGGGCCGCGGCGCCCTCGACATCAAATCGCTCGGCATCGCCGAGTTGATGGCCATGATCGAGCTGAAACGCCGCAACGTGCTGCTGACGCGCGACGTCGTCTATCTCGCCGTCGCCGACGAGGAAGCGGGCGGTTTGCGCGGCTGCAAGGAATTGCTCGACAAGAACCCGGAGCTGTTCGACAACGTCGGCTATGTCCTCAATGAGGGTGGATACGGCGAGACGGTCGTCGACAAGGTGCTGTTCTGGGGCATCGAGACGCAGCAGAAAGTGCCTCTGTTTCTGCGCGTGCGCGCGAAAGGTTACGCCGGCCACAGCGCATCGCCGCCGGAAGACGGTGGGACGGTGGCCCGGCTCGTTCGCGCGCTCGACGGCGTGATGAAGATCGAGACGCCGTATCGGCTGACCCCGGAAGTCGCGCGTTACTTTCACGCGGCCGGGAAGAATCGCACCGACGCGCGCGGCGAAGTGCTCCGTGCCATCGGTGAGCCGCTCGACGTGGTCAGGATCGACAAGGTCCTCACGCCCGGATACAAGGCGCTGCTGCGCGACACGATCGCGCTGACCCACCTCAGCGGCGGCACGTCTCCGAACGCGATGCCGGCGAACGCCACGTGCGATCTCGACATCCGCCTTCTTCCCGGATCGTCGTCCCAGGCGATGATCGATCGGGTCAAAGACGCGGTGGGGAAGAATGCCGAGGTCCAGGTGCTCCTCGCCGGAGAGCCCGCGCCGGAGAGTCCCACGGATACCGATCTCTTCCGCCTGCTGGTGAAAGACCTCACGGCGTCGGAGCCGGGATCATCCGCGGCGGCGATCGTCGGTGCCGGAACCTCGGACAGCCGGTTCTTCCGGGCGAAAGGCATCACGGCGTACGGCATCGCACCGTTCAAGGTGAACTATTACGATGCCGATACCGTCCACGCCAACGACGAGCGGATCCGGGCCCGCTTTTTCACCGCGGGCGTTCGCCTGATGCGCCGCATCGTCAGCGACTTCTGCGCGCAGCCGGTTTCATGACGCCACGTCATCCTGAGCCGGAGCGGAGCGAGGGCGAAGGATCTCGTCAACCGGGATCCTTCGTCGTCTCCACGACTCAGGATGACGGGAGCGCGTGGGCGCGGCACCGCTTCGCGCTGGTGCTCGTCGCCGTTCTGGTGGCCATGCTCATTGCGCCGGCGCTCATCCAGCGCGAGGTGTTCACGTTCCGCGATCACAGCGACTACTTCCAGCCGCTCCGCTACTACACGACCATCCACATCCGGTCGTTTCTGCTGCCGTACTGGAATCCATACAGCGCCTCGGGCGAACCGTGGCTGGCCAATCCGCAGACGGGCGTGTTCTATCCGCCGACCTGGCTGTTCATCGTGCTGCCGTTCGAAACGGCCTACATGCTCTACCTCGCGCTGCATCTCCTGATCCTCGGATGGGGGGCGTATCTGCTCTTTGCGCGCTTCGCATCGTCCGGCGCAGCGCTGACGGGCGCGGCGATCGTGATGTTCTGCGGGCCGACGCTCTCGCTCGTCGACATCTCGAACAATCTGGCCACGTTCGCCTGGGTGCCGCTCGTCCTCTGGTGCGCGGTCTCGAAAGCCGAGCCTGAGCTCGCCGCGCTCGTGCTGGCGATGGCATTTCTCGGCGGTGAGCCGTTCTTCGCCACGATCGCGGCTTTGCTGTACGTGATCGTCGTGCGCGACGTGCAGAAGATTCTGATCGCCGGCGCGGGCGCGTTCGGCCTTTCAGCGATCCAGTTGCTGCCGTTTTTGGAAATGATTCGAGGCAGCGACCGCGCCGCAGGCCTGGCGCCGGAGCAGATCTTCCGCGAGTCGATGCGCGCCGCGGACTGGCTGCGCGTCGCCGTACCGCCGAAATTTACCGCGCCGCTGTTCGATCCCGCGCTGTCGCAGCACTTCATTCCCGTGATTTACGTCGGCATTCCGGCGGCTCTGCTCGCGGCGGCTGCACTTGTCTTCCGGCGAGGAAGAACGCCGTGGCTTCTCCTTCTCCTCTTCTCCATCCTCGTCGCCTCCGGGAACCGCCTCCCGGTCATCGGCGAGCTCTTCGCGCGGCTGCCGCTGACGCTGTTCCGCTATCCCTCGCGCGTCGTTCCATTCGGCGCGCTGGCGATCGCCGCGCTCGCGGCGATGGGGTGGGATCGCCTGCGCCCGAGCCGGCGGTGGGTCGATCTGGTGCTGATCCTGATCATCCTCGCCGATCTTCTTCCTCGCGAGCGGCGGCTGTTCGACATGGCGCCGTTCCGCACGAATCTCGTCCCGTACTCCGATTCGATCGGACGCATCGCGAAGGTTCTGCGGATCAACGAGAAGCCGATCACGAACCGCTCAGCCTGGATGGCGGGCTATCTCAATCTCTATCAACGGCGGTTCGATGCCTCGACCGCGGCGCCGGTGGCCAACGAGCGCTATCTGCGTCTTCACGATGCGGCGATCGCGCGCGGCCGGGAGGAGCTGCTCAACCTGATCGGTGCCGGGTTCATCCTTTCGGATCATCCGCTCGCGCTGCGGCCGATCAAGTCGGTCGGCCCGGTCACGGTGTACTGGAACAGCGGCGCGCCGCCGATGGTGACGTTCTGGAGCCGCGCCGTGTCGTTCTCATCGCCCGACCAGGCGCTGCAGGAATCGATCGATCATCCCGATCGAGCGGCACTTTTCGTCTGGCCGCCGGTGGACGCGCGATACAAGGTCGCAACGCCCCTGGTGATTTCCGCGGCGTCGATCTACATCGACACGCGGCACGCGCGCGCGATCGTCGAAGCGCCCACCGACGGCATCGCCATGCTCACCCAGCAGGATTTTCCCGGCTGGCGCGTGTTCGTCGACGGCGTGGAGAAGCCCAAGCTCCTCGGCGCCGGCGTGTTTCGCGCCGTGGAAGTGAAGAAAGGTCATCACGAGATCATCTGGCGATATGATCCGAAAACTTTTTTTGCCGGAATGTGCATGACCTTCATCACAGCCGCATCACTTCAAGTGAATAGATTTGTCAAGCGGAGACGCGCGAGAAAATTTTCTTGATCACGCTTCGAAGTGGAGTAGTAGAATCGCCACCTCTCCAAGACGCGTCACGAAAAAAAACCGAGGTTGGATCGAATGGTGAGTATCGACGACCGACTGAATGCAATCATTCGCGAGTTGATCGGAAACGGCATCACCCTGGAACAAGCCGTCGAGGCATTCGAAGGGAAGTACATCGTGGCGGCCATGTCGGCGAGTCGCGGCAACGTCACCCAGGCGTCGAAAAAGCTCGGCGTGCACCGCAACACGCTGCACAACAAGCTCCGCACCCAGACGATGCTCAACGGATTCGCCGAATCGATCCGTCCCTCTCGGCGCAGGATCTCCGCGCGGCGTGTCGCCGCACCACGCAAGGTGCGTTAGCATCGGTTCCCGGTCACGGGTCTCGGGTCCCGGGGGCCTCGCACCAATGCCCCCGTGACCGGTGACCAGTCACCGGTGACCCAAGATGCTTCCTCAAAAATCAGAGCTCCACGAAGCCATCGTCGCCCTGCTCCGGCAGCGCGGCAATCGTCTGCTCTCCATCGGTGACATCCACGAGCGCCTGGAAGGTGTCGATGCCACGCGCGAGGAAGTCGAGCATGCTGTCGGCGAGCTCGAGCGTGACGGAGCCGTTCTTCCCGTACGCGGAAAGCGCTACTCGCTCCTGGAGTTCACGCCGTATCACACCGGCCGCATCCGCGTGCATCCGGATGGATATGGAACGCTGTTCGGCGGCGACGAGCTCGACATCTACATCGACCGGCGCTCGATGAAAGGGGCGATGGACGGCGATCTCGTCGTCGTCCGCGCCGACAAGCAGCAGCCGAAATACAAGAAAATTCGCAACCGCGATCTCATCGTCGGCGAGGTCACGCGGGTTCTGCGCCGCGCGCACCAGACCGTCGTCGGCCGTTTTCATGACAAGGACGTGCAGCCGTTCGTCGTGCCTTACGACTTCCGCATCGACACCGACATCGTCATCGACAGCCGCGGCGACACGATGAACGCGAAAGACGGGCAGATGGTCAACGTCGAGATCGACCGTTATCCCGACCGCGCCTCGCACCTCGCGCACGGCCGCATCGTCGAAATCCTCGGATTCATCGGCGAGCCCGGCGTCGACATCGAGGTCGTCATCCGCAAGTTCCACATTCCGCACAACTTCCCAGATGAGATCCTGCGCGCCGCGGAGAGCATTCCGACCGACGTTGCGCCGGCGGAGATCGCCAAGCGCACCGACCTGCGCGAGCGCAGCATCGTCACCATCGACGGCGAGACGGCGAAGGATTTCGACGACGCCGTCGAAGTGCAGAGGCTTCCGAAAGGCAACTACCTTCTCGGCGTTCACATCGCCGACGTCGCTCACTACGTGACCGAGGGGAGTGAGCTCGATGCGGAGGCATTCGAGCGAGGGACGTCGGTCTACTTTCCGGGACGGGCGGTGCCGATGCTTCCGGAGCGGCTGTCCAACGGCATCTGCTCGCTGAATCCGCGCGTCGACCGCCTGACGTTTTCCTGCGAGATCGAGATCGACAAACGCGGCCGCTTCGTCGATCACAAGATCTACAAGTCGGTGATCCGCACGAAGGAGCGGATGACGTACACGGACGTGAACGCGATTCTCACAGGTGGAGCGGCGGCCGTCTCGGCGGCCGACGACGCGCGGGGACGCGCGTCACTCCACGAGAGATACGGGGATCTCTTCCCCGACTTCCAACGGATGCTCGAGCTCTACAACATTCTTCGCGCGCGGCGCGAAGCGCGCGGCTCGATCGACTTCGATCTTCCCGAAGCGGACGTCATCCTCGGCGAGACCGGAGACATCGAGAACATTCGTGCGACCGAGCGGAACATCGCCCACCGGCTCATCGAGGAGTTCATGCTCGCGGCGAACGAAGTGGTGGCCACGGAGCTCGTCCTCTCGAATCAGCCCGGGCTCTACCGCGTGCACCAGCAGCCCGACCCGCAGCGGCTCGAGGACCTTCGCGAGATCCTGAAGGAATTCAAGCTCACCTTGCGCGGCGATGTCGAAGAGATTCGTCCGGGCGAGTTGCAGCGCGTGCTGAAGGCGGTCGCCGGAGCTCCGGAGGACCGATTCCTCACCAACCTCATTCTTCGATCGATGAAGCGCGCGTTCTACTCCGAGGAAAGCGTCGGACACTTCGCCCTGGCGCTGCAGCACTACTGTCACTTCACATCGCCGATCCGCCGCTATCCCGATCTCATCGTCCACCGCCGTCTCGCCGAGCTGATCGATCGCGGCCCGCTGTACGGCGAGCGGCTGGCGAAGATCGAAGCCGCGCATCCGGTGTACGCGACGCAATCGAGCGAGCGGGAGAAGCGCGCCGAAGATGCCGAGCGCGAAGTGCTGGAGTGGAAGAAAGTCATTTTCATGCGCGACAAAGTCGGCAACCAGTTCAACGGCATCATCACCGGCGTCGCTCCCTTCGGCCTGTTCGTGGAGCTCGACGAGATCTTCGTGCAGGGTCTCGTGCCGGTGGCGACGATCGGCGGGGATTTCTGGAACTTCGCCGAGCGCGAGCACCGGCTGCGCGGCGACGCCACCCGCCGCGAGCTCCGCCTCGGCGACCACGTCCGGGTGGAGGTCAAGTCGATCGACGAGGATCGCCACCAGATCGAGTTCCGTCTGCTCGAGGTTGGTGGAACTCCAATTGCACGGCGGGAGAGATAGGATGTCATTCCGAGCCGCGAAGACGGCGAGGAATCCGGGCGGGGCTTTGCGATGGCGAACAACGACGTGAGCGCGCGCATCAGGAATCTCATCGACCAGCGTGTGGCGCTCGAAACGGGACTGCAGAACGAACGCGGCGAGCTCTCCGACGCCGCCACAAGCAAATACGACGACACCTACGCCGGCTTGCAGCGCCAACTGGCCTCGCTGCTCCGCGAGACGGGGGACGACTCACAGCGCATCACCATCATGCTGGAGATGATGCGCATCCTCGAGAACCGCCTGGTCTACCTGCAGAACTTCATCATCGAGCCGAGCTCGGACAACAAGATCCTGGCCCAGCTCGTGACGAAGTTCATCGACCAGGTCGGCCGCGAGCGGCAGCCGGTTCTCACCTCGCTCGAGGCCACCTACTTCCGCGCTGTGGCAGCGCTGTATGCCGGCGACATCGCCCGGGCGCGTGAAGGCTTCGGCGAAGCCTGTGCGTCGGAGGAATCCGACGAAGCGAACGACATCAAGTACAAGTCCTACGTCCTCCTCGGCCACCTGTCGCATGAGGAGCGCGATTACGCGAAGGCGAAAGAGCTCCACGATCAGTCGCTGCGCTACTCGGCGAACAACAACGTCACCGCTCAGGCCCTGGCGCTGAAGGCTCTCAACTCCTACGCGCTTCAGGATCATGCCGAAGCGCTCCATCTGTTCGAGGAGTCGCTGCGCCTGTTCGATCCGGGCCAGCCGTTCTTCAACTCGTACTTCTTCCGCAACGCCCTGCTGTTCTGCGGCGCGATCTACTTCGATCGCAAGGACTACGAAAAGGCCGAGGATTACTACCGGCGCGTGGTCGACAACGTCGAGCAGAATTCCTACGACGCCTTCGACGCCCTCTCGCACCTCGGGCGCATCCACTACATTCGCGGCCGCTTCGACGATGCCGTGGCCACCTTCGAGCGCGCTCTCCAGACGCACAAGTTCAGCGAGAACGAATACGTCGTCGATACCTACTTCTGGATCGCGCGCTCGCACCTCAAGCGCAACGACCCGCGGCAGGCGCGCACGTATCTCGAGAAGATCGCCGCCTCCGATGTTCGCTACGAGAAAAAACCGCAGGCGGCGGAGCTGCTGCGCAAGGTGAGCTGAGCGCGGCCACAGCCGGCGCAAAAGTTTTTCATGGTGGAGGGTGTGGGTTTGCCCACTGCCATCACTCCGTAGACAGCCAAGAGTCTATTCACCATCGCTAAGTTGGCTGGACGTTCGTCGAGAGCCCACCCTCAAACGCCGGCAGTCACCCAAGACGGAGTACCTCGATGGGATACGTGTGTCGACGGGGACCAACAAGAGGAGCGGAGATGAGCATTCGATTCTCATTTCCAACGTGAACAAGACTCGAAAGAAGAGAGCTACACATTTCTGAATGTGAGGACACGTAATGAAGCGAACTGCTGTGATTGCTGTGTTGAGCTTGGCCATTGGGGCGCAGGCAGGCGCTCAGTGGGCGGCATGTGGGAACCCACCGGACGGAACGACCACATGTACGACGACTAACGTGGGGATTGGTACGACGACAGTGCCGCTGCAGAAACTGGTCGTGTTCGGAACCGCGAGAGTGGCGTCAGGCGACCTTTATCTCGACAACGATCGTGCGATTCGCGCCGGCGGCGGTGATCAATCACTTGTCTATCGCGCGTCAGGAGGCGGAATCTATTACGGCAGCGGCGATCCTGCCGACTTCATCGTGTTCAACGCCGGCGGAACGGAGAAGCTGCGCATCACAACCGCCGGGAATGTCGGCATTGGTGGCGTGCCGTTGACGTTGGGGAAACTGACGACTTCCGTCTCCGACCCGTCCGCAAGTGGCGGCATCGTCTACAACAACTCGGCGGTGGGCGCGGTCATCCAGAACACGAACGGATCGATCAACACGAAGGTCGGGCTCGGGTTCGGCTTGAAGTCCTCGATCGGTCAGTATCTCGCTGCTGTCTGGGCGCAGATGGTTGACGCCACGACGGGCGCAACGAACCTGAATTTCACTACTTATAGCGGCAGCGTATGGAACGACCCGGCGATGATGATCAACAGCTCGGGAAACGTCGGCATTGGAGGATCGCCGACAGAGAAGCTGCACGTGTTCGGCCGCGTGCGCGTCGACGGCGGTGCCGGCGTTTCAAGAAGCGCGCTGACCACCTTTATCGGGACGGATGCTGCTTCTGCCTCGAAGACCTGGTTTGCCGGTGTGAACGCGTTTTCCACCACCGATGGCTCGTTCGAGATCAAGAACACAGGTGGTGGCGGCATTCAGCTCGAGCCTGGCGGCCGATTCGCGCTGAACGGTCCCGCACTTCCGACGTCCATCGCGACAATGTCGTTTTTTGATGGAACGGCGGGCGGCATCACCAGTAGTGGGCTCATGGGACTCATCCTTCAGAACACAAACGGCGGCGCAAACACCAAGGCAGGAGTCGGGTTCACCCTCAAGGGCTCGATCGGCCAGTACCTGGCTGCCGTTTGGGCGCAAATGGTCAATCCGACGACCGGTGCGACAAACCTGAACTTTTCCACCTTCAGCGGTAGCGTGTGGAACGACCCGGCGATGACCATCGACGGCCTGGGGAATGTGGGTATCGGCGTAATCGTCCCTGGTGCGCGGCTCGATGTAAACGGCACCATCTACGCCGCCGGCGACATCAACTCGGGCGGCAGAATCAATGCGAAATTTCAGGATGTCGCCGAATGGGTCCCGGCGACCGAGGATTTCGCGGCAGGAACGGTGGTCGTGCTCGAACGCGGTGCGCGCAATCGCGTCACCGAGTCGCGGCGGGCCTATGACACTGCCGTCGCCGGTGTAATCAGCGCACAGCCTGGAATCGTGCTCGGCGAACACGGTCCGGGAACGATGCTCGTCGCGGCGTCAGGCCGCGTTCGAGTGCACGTCGATGCTAGCCGTGGCCCGATCGACGTTGGCGATCTGTTGGTCACGAGCGACAAGCCGGGGATGGCGATGCGCTCCGAGCCCGTTCACCTTGGCGACGTTGCAATCCATCGACCAGGAACGATTCTCGGGAAAGCGCTCGAGCCGCTTGCAGAGGGTGATGGCGAGATTCTCGTGCTGTTGTCGCTTCAATAGAGAGTTGTCGTGAATCGAACTCATGCGGCGCACGACTCTATATAGCAGCGATCACGGGGGAGTGCGCCCTGAATTTAAGGAGAGATCATGAAGCGAGCTGTTGTGATTGGTCTATTGAGCTTGGCCTGCGCAGCCCACGGTGTAGCTCAGTGGGCGCAGTGTCCTGGTCAGGCGGCCGGAGTAAACACGTGCACGGATAGCAATGTGGGGATCGGTACCGGGACCACCGCGCCGGCGCAGAAACTGGTCGTGTTCGGAAACACGAGGGTAGCGTCAGGCGACCTGTACCTCGACAACGATCGGTCGATTCGCGCCGGCGGCGGCGATCAATCGCTCGTCTATCGCGCGTCGGCAGGAGGGATCTATTACGGCAGCGGCGATCCTGCCGACTTCATCGTGTTCAACGCCGGCGGAACGGAGAAGCTGCGCATCACGACTGCCGGGAATTTGGGCATCGGGCACAGCCCGGCGAACGGTAAGTTGGACCTGAAGGGCGCTTTGTGGATTGAGAATGCCAGTACCGACCATGCCATCAGAATTGCTCCCGGAACGACAGGGGGCACGCACTTGATCGACGCCAACTACGCCGCGAGCGGAGGCTTGCTTCCCCTCCGGATCTCCGCGAATACGCCCACCAGCCCGTATCAGCTTTACTTGGACACAAGTGGGAACGTCGGCATCGGAGGACCGCCGTCCGACAAACTGCACGTGCTCGGCCGCGTGCGGGTCGACGGCGGACCCGGCGCTTCGAAAAGCGCTCTGATGACGTTCATCGGAACGGATGCTACCTCTGTCTTCAGGACTTGGTACGCAGGCGTGAACGCGTTTTCCGCCGATGGCTCGTTCGAGATCAAGAACACGGTTGGAGGCGGCATGACCATCGACAGCCTGGGGAATGTGGGTATCGGCGTAACCGTCCCAGGTGCGCGACTCGATGTCAACGGCACCATCTTTGCCGCGGGCGACATCAACTCAGCCGGTCGCATCAATGCAAAATTTCAGGACGTCGCGGAATGGGTGCCGGCGGCCACCGACCTCACCGCCGGAACGGTCGTCGTGCTCGATGAAGACCACAACAATACCGTCCGAGAAAGCAGCTCGGCCTATGACGATCACGTGGCCGGCGTCGTCAGCGCACGTCCTGGCGTCGTGCTCGGCGAATCTGGCTCCGGCAAGGCACTCATCGCCACCACCGGCCGTGTCCGGGTGAAGGCCGATGCGACGGAATCCCCGATCAAGATCGGCGACCTGCTCGTCACGAGCAGCAGGATGGGGATGGCGATGAAATCCATCCCGATCGAGCTCGGCGGGCGGCGGATGCACGCGCCGGGGACCATTCTCGGGAAGGCTCTGGAACCGTTGCCGTCAGGCGACGGCGAAATTCTCGTCCTTCTAACACTGCAGTAACCCTGATGTTAGGAGCTTCGCTTATGACAACCTGGTTCCGCTTCGTCTTCCTTTTCATCGCGATTCTTGCCTGCTGTGCATCCGCCAATGCGCAGCAAAGCGGCCCTGAGGTCGCGTTTACGCAGACTTCCGTGACCGCAAAGGGTGTCGTCCGCGGAGGCCCGGTGATCTTCTTCTCCGTCGGACTCGACTCGGACGGGTATGGGGCGATCCTTCAAAGGACTGCGATCGTTGTGAACGACGACGATCGAGATGGTGAAGTGACGCTCACCGTGAAACCCGGTGTTGCCTGGCGATCTGCCTGGGTCATCATCGACGTGACCAATGGCCAGTTCACGGTCGCCGGCCCTGCTGGATATCGCATGCGGTCGGCCAAGGGGCGGCGTCAATTACAGAAAGGCCCGAGCGGCTCGCTGGACGAGTTCTTGAACGACATTGGCTCGATTGACGCGATTTATTTTCAGCCCGGGAAAGGCGCGTGGATCGGGCAGGTCATTGACGGTGACGCTCATGATGGCGATCACGCCCAGAACGGAAAGACCACTTTGCGTTTGTCAGACATGACGCCGCTCGTCGTGCTCGGTGATAAGCCCAAGGAATTCAGTCCCGGCGGTGTGCTCGCCACGATCGACTTCTTCACGATGCAGGTTTTCGTGTCGCGCGTGGATTCGATGATCGGAGGCCGATGATGCGATCGCGAATCATTCCAGCGTTCGTCGTCCTGGCGTTCGCCGTAGTACTCACGGCGCAGCAGCATCCGAATGTCGAGAAAGGCTTCGATGCCAACCGCGTATACCATCTGGAAAATCTCGATCAGGTCAACACGTTCAACGGAAATCTGATCGTGACACTGCCGATCGGGCAGCATTATGCGGTCGATGGCAATCTCTCATATGGGCTGAATCTGGTTTACAACAGCTCGCCGTGGATCGCGATCCGTTGCTCCGGCCAACCGATTCAATGTGGGGACTCTCTGAACGCCTATCCCGATCCAAGGTCGAATGCAGGGCTCGGTTGGTTGGTGTCTCTTGGCCGGCTGATCCCCCCTTCGGACCCAACAAATCAGACTTGCGGATACTCGCAGTCCGCCGGGGCGTTTGTCTATGAGTCCCCGGATGGGAACGACCACGTATTTGCAGCAGAGTCGCAGGGAGCGATTCTGCCGGTTGTTGGTGAGTCATCGTATCTGCGCTTGTGGCGTATCACGCAGTACGAGCGCCATCTCGAATTTCCTGACGGCACTGTTCACGTATTTCAAGACCTTTCTGGCGGGTCCGGTGATGAGAATTGGCGCCTCGTGCAGATGTACGACCGATTCAGCAACCGAGTGACCGTGCAGCAGACTACGGATGGGGATGGTGGCGAAACGTGGACCATCAAACAATACAGGGATCTGACGGCGCCGCCCGTTAGAACACAGACCCTGCACTTCATTCTGCGTACCGATGTCACCCAACATCAGGAGACTTTGGACACTGTCGATCTCACCGCGTTTGAAGGCAAGACTGTCCAGTACAAGTTGAACTATGACCGTAGAGCGATCAAGCGGCCGACGTGGGATCAATCAGGAGCCGGAGGTATATCGAACGAGAGCGACGTCTACGTGTATGTGCTAACAAGTGTCGTTGTGAAGGATCCGAGCTCCGGTGCGGAAATCGAAAGATATGAAGCCTTCTATCAGGGCGATACTCTCTATCCCTTGCCCACGGGCACCAATCCCCTCGGCTATCTTCGAGGTCTTCATTTGCCGACCGCGGGTTGGCTCGAGTGGGACTACGCCGATCGCACGTTCCCGCTTTCCTCGGGTACGGAGGGACCGTTCTACGCCGGTCCGGATGCTGGCAAGCCGCGGCCTGACCGGGAGACAAAACTCGGCGTGAGCCGCCGCAGGCTCCTCGACGCGGCCCGCGCCCCTGTCGGGGAATGGCAGTATGACCACCGGGTGTCGGTGCCGGCAGGCGCCGATACCTGCGATCTTCGGAACCCCTCCACTGGCGAGTGGGTGTACGGTGTCGAATTCCGGCGCCAGCTGGTCGCCGCAGTGACGACACCACCGAACTCCGATGGATCGCGGACATCTTCGATCACTTACTACACAGTCTATGTTCCGGATCACACGCTTGGTGGCTGCTTCGACAATTCGGTCGCCGGGTGGGAGGGGGACAATTACGGTCTTCCCATCAGTCCGTTCGTGATTGACTCCTCAGGCCGAGGATTGTCGTCTGAGACCCGGACTGGAGTTGATGTCAACAACATCAATGCGTTCCTCACGAACTCCAGCGCTCCCCGGGTGTCAAGCCCGAGCTTGCTTCGGTCTTCATACCGGAAGTTCGAGTTCGTTGCTGGCGCACCGCTGAAACTGGAGACCGCGTCTCGGGACGAATTCAATGACGACTTCGATCAAGTTACAGGTCTGCCGACATGCGGTGGTACTTGCTACAGGGAAGAGTACCAACGTTCTTTCGATGGGTACGGGCACTTCAAGCAAGTATCGAGCATCACGAACTTCAATTACGGTCTGAGGGGGCGTACCGTCTTCACAAATTATGCTGCGCCGGGAACGGCGTGGATTCTAGGAACGTACACAGAGAAGTGCACGCGGGACGAGTCCTCCCTGAATCAATCGACTGTTACGGCGTGCTCGAGCCTCACGGGAGCTGCATTACAGCAGTTTTGCTTCGACCCATCGACGGGGTTCTTGTTACGGCAGAGAACCGTAAGAGATCCAGTCGGTTCCATCGCCGACTACGCGCATGACGTCGTAGTCGACTACGATTCCGAGCTGCTGGGCTCGCGGAATACCGGAAATGTTCGATCGGAGTCGTACTCCGGCGGCGACGGAGGGGGTGCGCCCACGGGTTGCACTGGAACAGCTACTCCGAGATACAAAATCCTCCACGAGTACTTCGCCGGCATCAGGAAGAAATCGACCTATGACGGTGTGAGTCATTCGTTCCTCGATCTGACTATCGACACGAACACGGGCCTGCCGTCTGCGAGCCGCGATTCGTCGGGTCTGACGACGAGCTATCAATACGACGTCGCGGGAAGGTTGACGAGCATGACGCCGCCGGGTGGCGCTCCAATCCTCTACACATACACGTCTGCCACAGTCAACCCATTTTCTCCGGCACTCGTAGAGGCCACACAGAGTACAGATTCGGGCACCCTTCACACGAAGTATCAGTACGATGCCATCGGACGGGTTGTTCGGCAGTTCGTGGACGAAGCGAATGGAGTGACGACCGTTCGCGACACTCAGTACGATGCCCTCGACCATCAGACGGTCGTGTTCCAGCCGCACGCCGAGACGGAGAACACCACCGCAAGCACTCAGTACTCCTATGATGCGTTGGGGCGGCTGGTCCAAACGATTTCGCCCGATAATCACACGTCGACGATCGCCTACACCGGTGCTCAATTGGTTGACAGGCGATCATCGTTCGTTCAGGTCGGCGGCACCGAGTCGGTTCTCGGCGCGCAGACGAAGGAGTACTACGACGCCTTCGGCCGCCTCGTCAAAGTCCAACAGGGAGCAACGGGATCCCCTCTCCCGACAACCGCACAGTACACGTATGACGTGGGCAATCGCTTGACAGACGTCGACCTGTTCATCCCGAACGGCCTGACGCAGAATTCGAGGACGTTCACGTACGACAACCGTGGTTTCCTTCATTCGGAGACTCACCCGGAAAGCGGCACGGTGACATACACAACATACGACGCGAAAGGCCATCCCGGATACAGGATCATTCCGGGAAATTCGGCGCATGACCTGAAGTACACATACGACGCAGCCGAGCGCCTCGTCAAAGTGGAAGGGCACGACCGGCTTGATCTCTCCACGTACCTGCCTCTGAAGGAGTTCAATTTTTCGGACGTCAACAACCCGGGCGAGCACGACGCCGGCAAGCTGCACTCAGCTGTTCGTCACAACTATCACCCGGCTCTCGACGTAGACGACGTGACCGTGACGGAGACGTACAAGTACGACGATTCGGCGGGCCACGCGACGCAGAAGACGACATCGATCGAACGATCCGGTACGCTCCTGCGCTCCTTCGTCCAAAAATACGCTTATGACAATGCCGGGGAGCTCATCCGAGTGGACTATCCGACCTGTCAGGCCGGTGGCGCGACATGCGGTCAGAGCAGCTGGGACATCGTCAAGCAGACGTTCGACCGAGGGGCGCTGTCATCGGTCATAACGTCTGATGTCTATGAGTCGTTCAATCACGTTCACACAGTCGCGGACTTGCTCTACTGGCCAGGTGGGTCTCTCAAGAGTGTCAACCACGCCAACGGAGTCGTCGACACGATCGATCGCGATCCCAATTTCATGGCCCGACCGGCGCGGATCACATTTTCGCCATGGAGCGGATGCTCGGCGCCGACGATCACGGTGCCGCCACAGAACATGACCGTTCCTTATGGAACATCGGGGGCGTCGTTGACCGTCTCGGTCGCCGGAACCGGTCCGATGCACTACCAGTGGTACAACGACTTGACGCCGGTCGGCCACGACAGTCCAACGCTTGATCTTCCCTTCATGTACACGGAGGCGACCTATACCGTCCACGTGTGGAACGATTGCGGCAGAGCTAATCCGGTGGGTGCGACAGTCTCGGTCCAGGTGGCCAGTCCGTCCGGTCTCGTCGCGCAGCGCGGCGCATCCACCGGGGCGATCGACATCTCATGGAGTGCGTCGAGCAATGCGGTCAGCTATGAGCTCGAGCGGCGCTATTTGTCGCAGACAGTGAACATTCCCGTCAGTGGAACGGCCCACACGGATAGCGTGTCGGTGGGCGCCGCATATGTGTATCGCGTTCGCGCCGTTGGTCCTTCGGGGACAGTGCAATCGGCTTACAGCAATTCCGACTATGTCACATCGATGAACTTCGGGCCCGTCGCCGGTGATGTGATCCGACTGTCGTATTTCAACGAGATTCTCGAAGCAATCAACTACATGCGCGACGCGGCGGGAGTGTCTCGCGTGTCGTGGAGCAGCATGTTGCCAGCGGGGACGCCACAGCCTGCGGTGAACGGTCCCATTCTCGCTATCTATGTGACCGCTCTCCGCCAGCAGATGGATGCAGCGATGCAGGCGCTCGGAGTGACTCCACCCGCCTCATATCCAAATGAACCGGTCGTCACCCCGGGAGTAACGCTGTTTCGAGGAGTCATCATTGATGATCTCCGCGCCCGGACGAACTGAGAGGAGAGTTGAACATGATCAGAAGAATACTCTTGGCTGTCGCTCTTCTCATTCTCACGGTTTCATTCATGATTGCGCCGCCTTTGTATGCCGCCGGGAACATCTCTCAGTACATCGTCGTCCTTAGGGTTGACGGTCCCGATCCCGACGAGGCGAAGCTCGGGGGTCATATCGACTACCGTAAGGGCAAGACGATGGTGGTGAGCATCCCCGATGCGGCGTATGAGGCGTGGAGGAAGCATCCGGGAGTGAAGTACCTGCAGCTCGCGGTCACCGGCCCCGGGCCGCGAAGGACGACACCTTCGAATGCGGGGCCGGCGTTGACCGCAGAAGGTCAGGTCAATCGTGGAACGAATGCAACTCCACCGACGTGGGATTCGGGTGCCTACTCGTACGATGGCTCGGGCAACATCTACTCAATCGGACCGAACGGTGATGGAATCACGAGTTATTATCAGTATGACTCGTTGTTGAGGCTACGGCGGGCTGAGGTCGGCACGCGAACGGAGACGTGGGATTACGACGGATTCGGCAACATCACGAATATCTGGAACAGCACGACGAACACGACCATCCAACTACCGGTCGACAGCGCAACGAACAAGTTCAGCGGCGTGCAGTACGCGTACGACGCCGGGAGCCTGACGGAAGACGGCACGTTCCACTACCGATACGACCCGTTCGACATGATGACCGAGCGCTGGTCGGGAGGGGCGGACGATCAGGTGTACGTCTATACGGCCTCGGACGAGAGAATCGGAGTGCGAAACAGTGCGGCGGGGAAGTGGATCTGGTCGATTCGGGACGAGGGGGGACGCGCACTGCGGGAGTACGAGGAGTGGGCGGATCTACCGACCTGGCCGTGGATATGGATTCGCGATCACGTCTACCGCGGGGACAAACTTCTCGGGGCGCAGCGTGTGGTGGAAGAGGGTGGCCAGATGCACGTTCATCTGGACCACCTGGGCACGCCACGGCTGACGACAGGGCCGTTGGGTGGCCTGATTGCCCAAAACGATTACGCACCGTTCGGTGCGGAGCTGTCATCGCCGGCGCAACTGCAGGCGCGAGGCTACGATCGCGAGGAACCGTTCAAGTTCACGGGACACGAGCGAGATTCGACATCGAATTTCTCGTCGAATACGCAGTACTTCGATTACATGCACGCGCGGTATTACAGCTCGGCATGGGGCCGCTTCTTATCGGTCGATCCAAATCTCGATGTGGATGAGGCGATGCACGAACCGCAGATGTGGAATCGTTACGCCTACGTCGGGAACAATCCGCTGAAATACACGGACCCGAACGGTCGCGAGCGTTTGCAGCTCTACCATTTCGGACTCCAACCGCGGCAGGAAACACCGGCACAAGCAGCGTGGTCGGGAGCGAAGATGGCTCTCATGGCCGGTGGTATTTTGTTTGGTGGGGGCGCCGTACTTGATGCTGGTGGCTCTTTCCTCGCTCGACAGTTTGGGCTGCTTCAGCTCGCAAGAGCAATTGGCATCGAGGCAACTGCAGGAATTTCGACGGCGACCCTGACCAGACTCGCTCAATCGGGTGGCCCAACGGTCGAATTGGTCACGAACTTAACGCAGGCGCCTCAGGCCGGTCGAGGACTGTCCGCTGCGGCCGGCGAGGGTGCACAGGCGTTGGCCAATGCCGCGCGAAGCGGCGAAGGTGTCAAGACATTCGCCGGCCAGGTTCCGCAAGCGCTTCTCAAGGCACTTGAACAGGCTAAGCTGCTCACGGTTAGCGTGACGGAGATGAAAGGCGTCCGCCAGATCGAATATCGTTTTGATCCGCGGGCGGCTCAGTACATCACGCAGTTCTTTAAAGACGTCACAGACAAGATCAACAAATGACCGCTGACCGCATCAAGTGGTGTTGCGCTGCGTTCGAAAATGCGTACAACCTCGCCGGCGACCGAACGATCGCGGTTTTAATCGATCGATATGCTGACGGTGAGCCGGAGTTCCTTCTGCAGGCACGTGCGTTCGAACGTGGACACGAGGAGCGACTGAATACCTCTGCACCGATCAGCCTCATCAGCGAAAGTCCCATTGCGTTCTGTCCATGGTGTGGCACTGATCTGCGGCGTCGATATCGAAGCAATATTGATGACCTCCAACGCGCCGGCTTCAAGATTGATAAGGGCTTTTGATAAGCACCCACCCACCCACGCCGCCGACACGGCCGTTGCAACGCACGCGAACAGGAATGCGACAGTGCGTGCGGGCAACGGCCGCGCCGGCGGCTTCCCACCCGGCGATCGCCGCAAGCATGGCGGGATCGAACGTTCCACCGCCCTGTTCCTCATCGTTGAATGTTCTGCGCACGTGGGGCCGCCTAATCTAGCGCTGCGCCGGACACGGCACCGCGGCTTCGTCATCGTGGTCGCGCGAGTCGTGCGTGCGGTGCCGCGCCGGCGAGCGCGAGATTAGGCGGACTCATTCCGTCGCGCTCTCACGGTCCACCGCCCTGTCCCGCGCAAATCTCCATCCTCACGAGTGGCCGCGGGCCGCGCGTGCTCGCCGGCTGGCGCCGTCTGCGCGCGCGTCGCTTCGCGCGGCGAGCGTTCGCTTCACACCCGCCCGTGCCTCGTCGCTCTCTCCTCGCCGCGCTCGCTCCGGGCCGGCGCTTCCCACTCCCGCACCCCAGCGCCGGCCGGCCCGCTGCTGCATTGCCACCGCCCTCGCGCCTGCTCGTGCTCGCGTCGCAATCGCCGCACATCACTCCGCCGGCGCCGCAACGCGATGAGTTGCGTCGATCGGCGACGGCGTCAAGGCCTCCACCGCCCGGCCGCCTTGACTCCGTCGCCGATCGACGCGCGCACACGTGTCGTAGCGACGCCGACGGAGCGGCGCGCTCGGCCTCGGGATCTCACTCGTTCCACCGCCCGAACCGGACCTGTCGTTAACCAGGGGTCGTTGTGCCGAAGAGATGTTCGCCATGACGCTTGACCTCTTCATAGTCGGCGCGAGAGGTGACGTTCCGTGGATCTTCGTCGAGAAGAATGAAGTCGTACGATCGCAGGCGCCAGAAACCTGCTTCAGTGACGATGCCCATGGCGCGCTTGACCTGCCGCGTGGCTTTGAGCAACCAGAGAAGGCGAAAGAGATCCTGGCCGCGTTCCTTCCGTTCTGCATCCGGTCGATGACTGGCGAGAAACAGCATGCAGTCGCTGCGGCGCTGACTGGAGAACTGTGCGAAATCATCTTCTTCGCTCTCGCCGGCGCGCTTGATCGCGTCGCGGAACGCTTTGCCGATGTAGGCCCGGCGGGGGCGAACGAGAGTCGCGAGATGGGTGGCGATCGCGACGTAATCGCGTTCGCCGTTCTCGAAAGGAGCGAGTGACGAGCCATCGCCCTGATGCGTCCAGTTGATGATCTTGTCGATGAAGTACGAATCCTCGAGACCCGATGAATCACCGCGATAGATGCGGCGCAGCATCTCCCCGTGCTCTTTGAAGAGATCGGGTGATCGCTGCTCGCCGTGCAGCTCCGCCTGAAACGAAGTCAGCTCCTCGAAGTGGTCGACGTAAAACTCGAACGCCTGCTGTTCTGCGTGCACCTTCGGGTTGAACGTCGGGATGAGGATCTGTGTGCGGACTTCGAAGTAGCCGATCAGGTCGACTGGCGTATCGAGCACGCGCGCAAGGTTGTAGAAGTCGGCGAAGGAAAGGACGTGCACCGGGTGGCCGATGTTCGCAAGATGGGGAACGAGCGCGCGCGCGTCGAACGGACCGGAGGTGTGGTTGATCACGACCAGGCCGTAGACATAGCGGAACATGTCGGTCGAGAACTGCACGGCCCCGCGGCGGTCGTTCTCGAGCCGGACGATCTGACCCGCCTTGATCGTGCGGATCGCTCCTTTCACTTGGGAGACGGCCTTGTCGAGGTTGCGCTTCGTCCAGTCGCGATCTTCCGCAGCCTGTGTTCCGTCGGCGTTCAGAGCCTGAGCTTTGACCTGGATCGCGAGCGCGACGTCGTCGAAGAGCGCGAACACGTCCGTTGTCTCTTTGTTCTTTCCGCCCTTCAGATGCTGGGGTGAGCGAAAAACGAAGTCAGGCGAAAATGCGTGTTCGACGAACCGCTGAACGTCGTCCTCGGTCTGCGTTCCGATATCGATCTTCGGAGGATCGGCTTCCGACATGGTGAACGGCCGGCGCGTGCCTTAGTTCTTCACCACCACATCACTGTACTTGTCATACGGCGATCTCACCCAGATCTGGCTTTTGCTCTTCGCCGGCAACTCGATCGGCTGATTGGTGAAACCGATGGTCCGGTCGCCGAGATAGACCTGAGCCTCAACGGGTTTGCCGGTGACTGAATCGGTGGCCGTCACCGTCGTCGTCTTCCCGTCGCGTTTCACCGAAACGATCATCTTCGGCACGATCGTCGGGACGGAAGCCCTGACCGGCTCGTAGCCGGCCGCGCTGATCGTCATCGTCACGGGAACGAGATCCGAGTGCCCTTCGGCATTCGGCACGCGCACCAGCTTCCGTGGCCACGTGAACAGGTAATAGCTCGTCGGCTTGCCGGTCGGCGGATCGCTGGCATACAGCGTCTGCCCTTCGAACGCGATGTCGGCCTGCACGGGCACGCGCGTGTCGGCGTCGATCGTGAACACCTGGACCGGACCGGCGTAATTGACAGGAATCGTGACGGGCACGGACCACCACACGAATTTTTTCGGCGATGCCGGCGGAGGGATCTTCTCCTTGGCGCAGGCCTGCGCGGCTTCCCAATCCGCTTTGCCGCGCTGATCGACACCGGCGGCGTAGGTGTCCATCCACGTGTGGCACTGCTCGTTGTCGCGGGCATTCTTGAACTTCGCGTCGCAGTCCGCGCGCAACTCCTGCGCGAAAACGTCGTTGCAGAACCACCACATGTTTCCCGGGGTGGCCATGCAAGTCGCGCGCTTCGTGCAGAAAGGCTGGACAGCCGAGGTGAGCTCCTCGCGATGCTGCTCGTTCCAAGATGAGTCGAGCTCCCGCAGAAGGAAGTGGAGCGCGGCCGAGGGGAAGTCCACTTCGGTGAAGCTCTCGCACACGTTCTGAGGCGCGCACGGACTCGGCTTGTAGTCGGCGGGGAAGATCGGGCGTGTTTGGGCGGCTGCGGCTGACGCGACGAGGAACAGCAGCGCGGTGATGAACGGAAACCTCGGGCCTCGGGCCTCAGGTCTCGGGCCCACCCGCGCCGATTGCGGGGGTGGGGAACAACCGAGGACCGAGGACCGAGGGCCGAGGACTGGTCTCATTGGAATCGTGACACCACAAATGCGATGTCGTCGCGAAAGTCTTCCGTGGCCGTGAATCCCGTGACGTCGCGGAAGATCGCGTCATAAACGGCTGAGGTATCGCCTCCGCTGCACTTTTCCAGCAGCCGGGCCACGCGATCGATCGAATAGAACTCTCCCTTGGCGTTGCGGCGGTCGGTGAGGCCGTCGGTGTAGACGAACAGTGTGTCGCCCGGCGAGACGGTGATGCGGTGCTCCTCGAAGTCCATGTGCGGCATGGCGCCGAGCAGATTGCTGGGCTGCTCGAAGGTGAGGGTCTCACGCGTTGCCGGCTTGTGCAGGAGAAAGGCCGGATGCGCCGCGTTCGCGTAGACGACGTTGCGGTCGCCATCGAAGCGGAAGACCTGGGCCGTCGCGAACTGCGTCGGAAGGCTGACGCTGAACAGGAAGTCATTCAGCCGCGACATGAACTCGGCCAGCGAACGATCGGGATCCGCCTCGGTGTGGATGTAGCTCTTGAGCAACGACACGAGGATTGCCGCCGGGAGGCCGTGACCCGAGACGTCGGCGACGAACAGGTACATCGACCCGTCGAGCGCGAAGTAATCGTAGAAGTCGCCGGAGAGGACCGCACTCGGGATGTACGCGGAGCGGATCTCGACCTGCGGCGTCCGGAACGCGCCGGACGGCACGAGCGCCTCCTGCACCCGGCGGGCCATGTCGAGATCGCGCCGCATCTGCTGATTCATGCGGCGGAGCTGATCCTGGTAGGCCTTCACGCGAAGAAGCGTCTGCAAGCGCGCCAGAAGGACTGGCGTTGCCGATCCTTTGGTCACGTAATCGTCCGCTCCCGCTCCGAGACCCTGGACGATGGATTCGGCCGAGTCGGCTCCGGTGAGCATGAGCACGGGAATGGTCTGCAGCCGTGGATCGGCTTTGATGCGCCGCGTGACTTCGAAACCATCCATGACCGGCATCCGATAGTCGACGACGATCGCGTCGGGAAGGTTCTGTTCGATGAGCTTCAACCCCTCGTCACCCGATTGTGTCGTCAGAACGGAGTAGCCGCTGCGCTCGAGAAAGCGGCGGGTCACGGCGAGGTCGTTGGCGTTGTCGTCGATGAGGACGATCCGCTGGCGGGTCTCCATAGGAAGGGACGGCTAGCTTAGCAGGATGGAGCGCCGGCTTCAGCCGGTGCGTTCCCGGTCGAAGCCGGGGCTCCACCCGATACACTACCAAGAAGATGAAGCTGATCGTCGGCCTCGGAAATCCGGGACCTGAGTACGCCGGAAGCCGCCACAACGTCGGCTGGATGGCGATCGACGCGTTTGCCGCGAAGTTCCGTATCCGCGTCGACAAGCACGAGAAGAGCGCCATGACCGGCGAGGGGAGGGTGGCGGGGGGGAGCGTGCTCGTGGCCAAGCCGCTCACGTACATGAATCTCTCGGGCGACGCGGTGCGGCTGCTGCTGAATGCGTACTGCGAATCGCTCGACGAGCTGATCGTGGTCTACGACGACATCGATCTTCCGCTCGGCAGGCTGCGGATTCGCGCGAGCGGTTCCGCCGGCACGCACAACGGGATGCGCTCGATTGTGGGCGCCCTCGGCAGCGAGAAGTTCGCGCGGCTGCGCATCGGCATCGGCGGCGTCGACAGCACCGGCCGCCTGCGCGACTACGTTCTCGGCGAATTCACGGCGGACGAAGAGCCGGTGGTGAAGAGGGCCGTGGAGCGATCGGTGGAGGCGCTGCTGTTGTTTGCGCGCGGAGATTTGAAACGGGCCATGAACGAATTCAATCGGGATTCGGGACTCGAGATTCGGGATTCGGGGGGAGAAACGTGACTTCCCGAATCCCGAATCCCGAATCCCGAATCCCGAGCTTGCAACGTTCCTTCACCCCGCTTAACCTGCTCGCTCCATGACCCCCATCCACACCCTCGGTGAGCTCCGCAATTCAGGCTACAAAGTCCGCTCCGTCAAGGACGAGATGCGCGCCAATCTTCTCGGCAAGATCGCCAAGGGGGAGAACGTATTCCCCGGCATTCACGGATACGAGCGGACGGTCATCCCGGCCCTGCACAACGCGATTTTGTCGAAGCACGACGTCATTCTTCTCGGGCTTCGCGGTCAGGCCAAGACGCGCATCCTCCGTTCGCTGACGATGCTGCTGGACGAGCAGATTCCGATCATCACCGGATGCGAGATCAACGATTCGCCGTTCCTGCCGTCGTGCAAGCGCTGCCGCCGTCTGGCGACGGAGAAGGGCGACGATCTTCCGATCGAGTGGATCCGCCGCGAGGACCGCTACCGCGAAAAGCTGGCCACGCCCGACGTCACCGTGGCCGATCTCGTCGGGGACATCGATCCGATCAAGGCCGCCAACCAGCGGCTGACGTACGCGGACGAAGAAGTCATCCACTACGGCATCATTCCGCGCACGAACCGCGGTATCTTCGCCATCAACGAGCTTCCGGACCTCGCGCCGCGCATTCAGGTGGCGCTGCTGAACATCCTCGAGGAGCGCGATCTGCAGATTCGCGGATTCCCGGTGCGGATTCCGATGGACATCGTGCTGGTCTTCAGCGCGAATCCCGAGGATTACACGAGCCGTGGGAACATCATCACGCCGCTGAAAGATCGCATCGACTCGCAGATCCTCACGCACTATCCGCAGAAGATCGAGACCGCACGGCGGATCACGGAGCAGGAAGCGTGGACCGAGCGCGACGCGCCGGCGATGATCGAGATCCCGGTTTACATGCGCGATCTCATCGAGTCGATCGCGTTCGCCGCGCGCGAATCGGAGCTGGTCGACCAGTCTTCCGGCGTCTCCGCTCGCCTGACGATCGCCGCGCTGGAGTTGCTGCAATCGAACCTCGAGCGCCGCGCCGCGCTGACGGGCGATCGCCACGTTTTCCCGCGCCTCTCCGACCTGGCCATGGTGCTGCCGGCGATCACCGGAAAAGTGGAGATGGTGTACGAGGGCGAGCAGCAGGGGGCGGAAGTGGTCGCCCGCAAGCTGATCGGAACGGCGGTCGCCAAGCTCTTCGAGCAGAAGTTCCCGCCGGTCGAGCGCGCCGGTTCGCGCAACGAGCGCGGCCGCCACGAAGTCGACCAGGACGACATGGACGACGCATTCGCGGGCAGGCGCAGACAGCAGACCAAGAAGGAGCCGCCGCCGCGCGAGGAAGCGCCGAAGGACAAGCGGCAGGAGCCGAACTACGAGTCGATCCTGGCGTGGTTCATGGAAGGGAACAAGATCACGCTCTCGGACGAGACGCCGTTCGCGAAGCATTTCGCGGAGCTGAAGCGCGTCCCGAAGTTGTCGGAGACCGCGGCGAAGTACATGCCGGCCCCTCGCCAGGAAGAGTTGGCGTTCTGGATGGAGATGCTCCTCGAAGGACTGCACCAGGCGCTGCGGCTGGCCCGCGAGGACCTCGACTCCACGATCACGTTCCATGAGCTGATGAAGTTCAACGTGCTGCGAACGGTCAAGTGAGAACCAGTCGCGCGGCACAGACACTCTTGTCTGTGCTTCTTCTCGCCAGCACCGGCAAGAGTGCCGGTGCCCCACTCGTCAAACACGACCCTCACTCGTACGCGCAGCCGGAGCTTGTCCGTGTCGAGCACCTGAATCTCGACCTCCGCGTCGACTTCGCCGCGAAGAAGCTGATCGGGACCGCGAAGCTGCAGATCACGCCGGGAGCGAAACAGCTCGTACTCGACACGCGTGATCTGACGATCCGCAAGGTCAGCGCTCCGTTCAAACTCGGCAAGACCGACCCGATCCTCGGCACGCCGCTCATCATCGACATCACGCCGAAAACGCGCGTCGTGACGATCGATTACCAGACCCATCCCGAGGCCAGCGCGTTGCAGTGGCTCGAGTCCGCGCAGACCGCGGGGAAGAAGCGTCCCTATCTGCTCTCGCAGTCCGAGGCGATCAACGCGCGATCGTGGGTTCCGATTCAGGATTCGCCGCAGATCCGATTCACGTATGACGCCACCATTCGCGTGCCGAAGGATCTGGTCGCGATCATGAGCGCGGAGAATCCGCGGAAGAAGAACGCGAGCGGCGTCTATCGTTTTCACATGCCGCAACCGATTCCCGCGTACCTGCTCGCGCTTGCGGTCGGCGACATCGAGTTTCGTTCGTTCAGCAAGACTACCGGTGTTTACGCCGAGCCGGCGATGATCGAGAAGGCGCATCGCGAATTTGCCGACATCCCGAAGATGATCGAGGCCGTGGAGTCGCTGGATGGGCCGTACCGGTGGTCGCGTTACGACATTCTCGTGCTGCCGCCGAGCTTTCCGTACGGCGGGATGGAAAACCCGCGGCTCACGTTTCTCACGCCGACGCTCATCGCCGGCGACCGTTCGCTGGTGTCCGTCGTCGCGCACGAGCTCGCGCACTCGTGGTCGGGAAATCTCGTCACCAATGCGACCTGGGACGACTTCTGGCTGAACGAAGGGGTCACGACCTACATTGAGCGCCGGATCGACGAGAAACTCTACGGCCACGAGTTCTCCGAGATGGAATACCTCCTCGGCGGCAACGATCTGCAGACAGAGCTCGCGGAGATCGCGCCGGAAGATCAGGGCCTGCAGATCCACTGGATCGGGAGAAATCCGGACGACGCACCTTCCGTCGTGCCGTACGAGAAAGGCGCGCTGTTCCTGCGCCTGATCGAGGAGACCGTCGGACGCGAGACGTTCGATCGCTTCCTGCGGTCGTATTTCGATCGGCATGCGTTCCAGTCGATGTCGACGGAGCGCTTCGTCGAGATTCTGAAGGCGGAGCTGCCGGTGCAGGCGATCGACATCGATGCATGGATTCACGGTCCGGGGCTGCCGGCAGACGCGCCGAAGCCGCGCGCGGACGGGTTCGCCAGAGTCGACGCCCAGATCGAGGCGTGGCGCAACGGCACGCCGCCGTCGTCGCTCGACACGCGCGGATGGGTGACGCATCAATGGATCCACTTCATCCGGGGCCTGCCGGCGGCGCTGACGGCGTCGCAGATGGAGACGCTGGACGGGCAGTTTCATTTCACAGTCACGGGTAATAGCGAGATCCTCGAGGCGTGGCTCGAGCGCGCGATCGACAATCACTACGCGCCGGGATATCCGGCGCTGCAGGGCTTCCTCATGAGTCAGGGACGGCGCAAGTACCTCAAGCCGCTCTACACGAAGCTCGCCGCGACGGCCGAGGGACTGGCGCTGGCGAAGGGGATTTACGCGAAGGCCCGTCCGACGTATCACCCGCTCTCGCAGGCGACAATCGACGATTTGTTGAGGTAGAAGCAAGAAGGCAGAAGGCAGAAGTGTCCGATGCGTCACTTCTGCCTTCTGCCCTCTGCCTTCTGCCTTAGAATCGGGCCACATGGTCAAAGTGGCCGCCGAGATTCCGACGGAATTAGCACGTCAAATCGACCGCATCATCCGGGACGGCTGGTTTCCCGATCAGGAGACGCTCGTCCGCGAGGCTGTCAACCAGTTCGTCGATGCCAAATCATTCCTCGGCGACTCGCCGCGGATGCTGCATCGCTTCGCCGCGGATGCGCTCGACTCCAAACCGGAAACGGCGCTCAAGTTCGTGAACCGCGCGCTGTCATTGATGTCCGGCCAGCAGGTCACCGATTTCACGCTCTACCAGGCCCTGGTCGAATTGCGTGTACAGATCCTGCTTGTTCTGGATCGTCAGGCCGACGCCGTGGCGACGCTGGAAGAAGCGAAGGAGCACTTGCCAAACAACCCCAGCATCGCCAAGTGGCTCGAGAAACTCAAAAAAGCGTGAGACAGCGTTACTCCTACCTCGATCCCGACCTCATCCGCCAGATCCTTGCCGAGATGGGGCTGCGCCGCCTTTTCAATCATCTGCTCCTGCAGACGGGGGGCGACGTCGAAGAGGCCATGCGCTGGATGCGCGCCCTTCAGGAGCGCGGTCTAATCGACGAGGACGTCGACCTCGAGGCGTTTTTCGCGCGGCTCACCGAAGAGAACGTGATCGGCAAGGATGCAAACGGCAATCTCGTGCTCGCGGCGGGCGGGGAGCGGCAGATCCGCCGCGACGCCCTCGACGAGATCTTCGGCGGCCTGCAGAAATCGTTGACCGGCTATCACTCGGTGCCGACGGCGGGGCAGGGGACGGAGCGGCTCACCGAGACGCGGCCGTATCAGTTCGGCGACGACCCGATGTCGCTCGATTCCATCCGCACGCTTCAGAACGCCATGAAGCACAACGACCCCGACGATCACATCGAGATCACCGAGGAGGATCTGGAGGTGTTCGAGACGGAGCACAACTCGAATTGCGCGACGGTCGTCATGATCGACATCTCCCACTCGATGATCCTCTACGGCGAGGATCGCATCACGCCCGCGAAGAAGGTCGCGCTGGCGCTGACCGAGTTGATCCTGACGAAGTATCCGAAGGACTCGATCGACGTCCTGCTGTTCGGCGACGAAGCGGTCGAAGTCCCGATCTCCGAGATCCCGTACGTGAAGGTCGGGCCGTATCACACGAACACGAAGGCGGGTCTCGAGCTCGCGCAGCGCATCCTCCGCCGGCGCAAGCACAACAACAAGCAGATCTTCATGATCACGGACGGCAAGCCGTCCGCGCTGTTCGAGAACGGACACCTCTACACGAATTCGTTCGGACTGGACATGAAGATCGTGAACCGCACGCTCGAAGAAGCCGACCGTTGCCGCCGCGCCGGCATCCCGATCACCACGTTCATGCTGGCGACCGATCCGATGCTGGTGAATTTCGTCGAGCAGTTGTCGCAGATCAATCGCGGCCGCGCGTTCTACTCGTCCCCCGACCGGCTGGGCGAGTACATCTTGGCGGACTACATCCGGAACCGCCGGAAATTCGTGCACTAGCCAAACCGACTACAATGAGCGCCGGAGCTCTTTCATGATTCGCCCTGATCGGCCCGCGCGCATCGTTCTCGCGCTCCTGTTCGTCGTTTGCTCCGCCGCCGCGTCCAGCTCGATACCGCACGTCACGATGACGATTTCGGCGCCAGAACAACTCGATGCGAACAACGACGGGATGCTGACGTTCACGGTTTCGAATCCGGCGGATCTCCGTGCAGAGGAAATCTTCACGGATATCGCGCTCAACCGGGCCGGCACTGCCGTTTCCGTCACCGCGGCGCCTGGGTGGTCGTGCGTCCACGCAGCGTACGGCAGTCCGGGCACCCTTCACTGCACGACGCCGGGAATCGAGGCGCATGCCAGCACCACGATCGCGATCACGGCGCGTTACTCCCAGCACTACCTGCTGGAAACGGTTCTCGTGAACCTCGGACAAGCGCCGAATGGCCTGTTCGAAAGCGTCGCCCAGGATGTGGCCTTCGCCAAGCCGTTCCAAGTCACATCCACGGCAGACAGCGGACCGGGATCGCTGCGCGAGGTTGTGAGCGAGATCAACGCGGAATGCACGAGATTCGACGTCTTTACGCCGTGTTCCATCACATTCAATTTGCCGCCCCCCGTCCCGGCACAAGGCTGGTACACGATCGAGCCGCTGTCGCCGCTGCCTGTTTTCACCGCCGACCACGTGACGATCGACGGTGAAACGCAAACCGCGGCCACCGGCGACACCAATCCGCTCGGTCCTGAAGTGTTTCTCCTGGGCGATCGTGCCGGAGTCTGCGACGGAGTGGGAACACCCGGCTTCCTGGAGGTGCGCGGTCTCGCGATCGGCGGCTTCGCGCAAAACGGAGTCATGCTCGCGCTCGGCAGCATCGAGCGCGATTACATCGGCACCGACCCTACGGGGTCACACGCCGTCCCGAACGGGCTGCACGGCATCAGTACCTCGCCGTCTACGAGAGGCGCGATTACGATTACCGGAAACGTGATCAGCGGGAACGGTCGCAACGGGATCAACTTCGATACCTTCACGGACCCGTTCACGATCGCGAACAATCGGATCGGCCTGGCCGCGAAATCCGACGACCGTGTGCCGAACGGATCGAGCGGCATCCAGATCACGAACATGGGCGGCTTGTACCGAGGTGGTCAGATCGAGGGGAATGTCATCAAGTTCAACGGCGGGTTCGGAATCGGAATCGACCGGAACAGCACGGGTGTGCGGATTCTGGAGAACATCGTCGCGCACAATCACAATCAGGCGATCGACATCGGGATGGACGGTGCGTCGAGCTTTTCGCTCAGCCCGCCGGTGATCGAGTCCGCCACGTTCGATCCGGCTTCGGGACAAACCGTGGTGACCGGGAAGGGCGCGTTGACCGGTGTCGTCAGCGGCTACGACTACTCCGCGACTCTGTACTTCTATGCGAATAGCGCCCCGGTTTCGGAAGGCGAACGGTTCATCGGTTCGGTCGCCACCGATAGCACCGGCCGGTTTGTCCATCGCGTGAACGGAGATCTCCGCGGCCTGTGGATCACGGGGACGACGGACCAGGTGATCGACTTCCACGACTTCGTCGCGCGCAACGCGTCCGAATTCAGCGCGCCGCATCAGGCGACTGCGACCGGTCCCGCGCGCCGCCGCATCGTCAAGCGGTGAGGGCGGGCCGGAATCCCACTCGTCTGCGCTGCGTTCCGCATTGACCATGCGCAAGTTATTCGCAGTTCTGCTCGTCTGCGCCACCCCCGCATTCGCCAACGAGATCTCCTACCGGTCGCTTCAGAGCGGATGGCTTGGGTTCGGAACGCCCATCTTCGACCACGGCATTCATGGTGAGGGGCAGATCATCTCCGTCCTCGACACCGGTCTCGATTGGACGAGTTGCTACTTCGCGGAGCCGGACAACTCGCGTCCGCCGTTCAACACCGGGTCACCCACGATCGGGCGGGCGTGGGAGAACATCGATCTTTCACGGCGTAAGGTCATCGCGTACGACTTTCTCTATTCATGCGATCAATTTCCGGGCGCCGCGTACTGCAGCGATCCGGCGGAGCATCCGATGTACGACTACGTCGAGCGCGATCACGGGACGCACGCCGCGGCATCAGCCGCCGGCGATCGCGGCGCGCCGATCGTTCACGACTACGGCGATGCGATCGCGCCGGGCGCGAAGCTGATCGTTCAGGATGCCGGTCTCTCGCCGGTCGATCAGTGCACGGCGCGGCCGGGCATCGGCTGCCCGGTCGACATCACGCCGGCGCTCGATCAGGCCTACAAACAGGGCGCGCGGATTCACTCGAATTCGTGGGGCGATTACCGCTCGTCGACGGCGAGCTACTCGCAGGCCGCGCGCGACATCGACGCGTTCGTCTCCACGCATCCCGACATGCTCGTCGTCTTCAACACCGGCAACGCCGGACAGGGTGCGCCGCCGGCGAGCTCGCTGTCGTCGCCCGGTTGCGCGAAGAACACGCTGCAGGTCGGCGGAACGCGCGGTACCTCAGGCCGCGATGACGGCGTCGTGGCCGGCGGTCTCGTCGGCCCGGCGCGCGACGGCCGCATCAAGCCCGACGTCGTCGGACCGGCGTACGTCACGGCCGGCGACATGGATTTCGATCAGAACCCGGCCACATGCGACATCACCCCGCAGCCGGGAACGTCATGGGCGTCGCCGACAATCGCCGGTGCCGCCGCGCTCGTCCGGCAGTACTACACGGACGGTTTCTATCCGACCGGCGTCACCATACCCGGGAATGCGTTCACGCCGAGCGCCGCGCTGCTGAAGGCGACGATCATCGCCGCCGCCCGCCGCGTCCCTCTCCGCAACTTCGGCATCGGTCCCGATGTCGCCAGTCAGCCGACGCCGTCGAGTGAGCAGGGATGGGGCTTCCCGATTCTCGACGACGCGCTCTACTTCCCCGGCGACACGGCGAAGCTTCGGATCGTCGACACTCCCCCGATCCGCGGCCTCGGGCAAGGCGAATCGGTGCAAACGCAGATCAGCGTTCACGCCGGCACGCCGTTCAAGGCCGTTCTTGTCTGGACGGATCCCGCCGGAGTCGTTCGTCCGGCCAGCGACACGACGGCGGAGCTTGTGAATGATCTCGACCTGCGGGTGACGGCACCATCAGGCGGCTTGCACTTCGGAAACGAGGCGATTCACGCCGGACAGCGCGACCGCATCAATAATGTGGAGACCGTGCTGATCGACGCGCCCGCCGCCGGGACGTACACGATCTCCGTCGATGCCACCTCGATCACCAGCGGCCTGCGCCAGGGCTACGCGCTCGTGCTCACCGGCGATTTCGCCGATGTGGCACCGCAGGTCCCCGTGAAGCGACGCGCCGCGCGTCATTAGTTATGATGCGCGCGCATGCTGGCCCGCGACTATCTTCGTGAAAATGTAGAGCAGTACCGCGCCGCGCTGGCGAACCGCGGCGCGAACGTCGACATCGATCGCTTCCTCGCCCTCGACGCCGAACGTCGCCAGACGATCGTTCGCGTCGAATCGCTGAAGAACCAGCGCAACGTAGCCTCGCAGGAAATCGCTCAGCTCAAGAAGAACAAGCAGGATGCCTCCGCGCAGATCGAGGCCATGAAGCGCGTCGGCGACGAGATCAAACAGCTCGACGAACGCCTCGGCGTCATCGAGGACGAGCTGCACAATCTCGAGCTCTACTTCCCGAACGTGATCCACGAGTCGGTTCCGATCGGCGCCGACGATTCCGCCAACCGCGTCGAGCGCACCTGGGGTGAGAAACCAAAATTCACCTTTGCTCCGAAAGCGCACTGGGACATCGGCGAGGCCCTCGGCATCCTCGACTTCGAGCGTGCCCGGAAACTCACCGGTGCACGTTTCGCGATCCTGTACGGGATGGCGGCGAAACTGAACCGCGCGCTGATGAACTTCATGCTCGATCTGCACGCGGAGCAGGGTTACACCGAAGTGCTGCCGCCGTTCATGGTCAACGCCGACTCGATGAAAGGAACCGGGCAGCTGCCGAAATTCGAAGAGGATCTCTTCAAGGCAGTGGCCGGCGAGAAGACGTACTACCTCATCCCGACGGCCGAGGTGCCGGTGACGAACCTGCATCGCGAGGAATTCATCGATGCCTCGAAGCTGACGCTCTCCTACACCGCCTACACGCCGTGTTTTCGCGCCGAAGCGGGAGCGGCGGGACGCGACACGCGCGGTCTCATCCGCCAGCATCAGTTCGAGAAAGTCGAGCTCGTGAAGTTCGCGATGCCCGACCGCTCCTGGGACGAGCACGAGCGCCTCACGCGCGATGCCGAGGCGGTGCTGCAGGCGCTGGGCCTGCACTATCGCGTGGTGACGCTGTCGAGCGGAGACATGAGCCAGGCTTCCGCGAAAACGTACGACATCGAAGTGTGGCTGCCGGGACAGGACACCTATCGCGAGATCGCGTCGTGCTCGAACTTCCTCGACTGGCAGGCGCGCCGCGCGAACATCCGCTATCGCACCTCCGAAAAGAAAACCGGATTCGTGCACACGCTCAACGGCTCGGGCCTTCCCCTTGGCCGCACGCTCGTGGCGATTCTGGAGAACTTTCAGCAGGCCGACGGGTCGGTCGTGATTCCGGAAGCGCTGCGCAAGTCCATGGGCGGTGCGGCGCGAATCACCGCGTAACGTGGAGCGGCGGCCATCCCGGCCGCCGTTCGCCGCTCGGGACGCGCGGCGCTCCACGAGGAACCGAAACCCGGATTCGTGCGCACGCTCAACCGATCGGGACATGGGCGGCGCGGCGCGGATCACGTCATCCTGAGCCGCGCAGCCGGCGAAGGATCTCGTCGACGAGGTGCTTCGCTGCGCTCAGCATGACGTGGCCTCACCGCACCTTCGTAGGCTCGAAGATGACTTCGTAGCGAAGGTCGGTCGCTCCGATGCGGAGCTGATCGCCGTCGCGCAGCGTCGCGTGGAAAATGCGTCCGCCGTTGATCCAGGTCCCGTTGCGGCTCTTCAGGTCTTCGATCGCGTAACCATCCGTCGTCCGGAAGATCCGCGCGTGATAGCCGGAGACGCCGAGGTCGGAGAGCTGGATGTGATTGTCGCGCTGGCGGCCGACGTTGTACTCGGTCTCGGTCAGCGGGATGACGCGGCCGGCGGCGTCGCCATTGCTGATCGTGAGTTGTGCGACCACCGGCTTGACGACGTCGCTCCAGGAGAGGCGGGCCTCGCGCGAGACGAGCAGGTCGGTGTCGTCGCCGACGCCCTCGCGCATCGTCGCATCAGGGTTGAACGTGGTCACCGACTGCTTCACGGTGTCGTCCTGCGTCGAAACGAGCAAGTCCTCGTCGCCGCGGCTCGTGTCGTCCGCCGACGTGGGAGGTGTGATCGGTTCGATGAGGCGGTTCGCGTAAAGCCCGTAGATGATGCGATACACATTGAGCGGATCGTCTTCCGCCTCGGAGACGAGCTCCCCAAGTGTCCGCTGGCCGTTGACGAGAAACAGGATTCTCCACTCGTCGGCGCTGAGCGTGATCTTCTCTTCCTTCGGATTCGAGACGACGTGGAACACGACGTTCTCGTCGGGCAGAAGCTCGATGCAGTGCTCCCACTCCTCGATTCGCCGCGCTCCCTCCATGATCAGATTCGGCAGATCGACCGAGATCGTCACGGCGTAGTCGGGCAGCTGGAGGTCTTCGTTGAAGCGGAACGTCCCGGCCGTCCAGACGAAGGCGTCGTAGACGACTTCCGAAACCTGGACTTTGAGGGACTCGTGCACCTGCTCTTCGGTCAGGATGCCATTCCAGATCGCGATCTGACCGAATCGGCCGCCGTCGCGGCGCATGATCTCGTCGATGTGCTGCAACTGTTCGCGCGAGATCATCTTCCTGCGCAGCAGCAGAGCGCCGAGGCGGAATTTCTCCTGGTCGGATCCGGCGTAGACGAGCGAGCCGTGGCTGAAGAGAACGTAGGACTGGCGCCCGAAGCCCGCGAGGACCAGCGTGCCGCTCTTCTTCGCGTTGTGCAGCAGCGTCAGCACCTCGGGAAGCTTGAACGAGGCAAGGCTTCCCTGAAGGACGACTTCGCTCATGGTTCCCGGGGCGATTGTAGGTCAGATTCGCGGGGTGCTACCGGAGATGGCGGCGGAACAAATCGATGGTACGTTTCCAGGCGTCCGCGGCCGCGGCGGGGTTGTAAGACTTGCGCGTGTCGTTGAAGAACGCGTGCTCCGCGCCGGGGTAGATCCGCACCTCGGCCTGCTTTCCGAGTTGAACGAGCTTTTGCTCGAGCTCGCGGACCTTCTCGAGGGGGACGCCTGTGTCGTTCTCGCCGTAGATCAGCAGAATCGGTGCCGACAGAGGATCCCAGGTGATGGCGACTTTTCGGAATCCTCCGTAGAAGCTCGTCGCGGCGCCGACGTTCTTTTCCTTCGTCGCGGTGTACTGCGCGAGCGCTCCGCCCATACAGAAGCCGACGACGGCGTATTTTTTCGACGCGCATTCGGGGCGATGGAGAAGATAGGCGCCGGCGCCGGCGATCTCGTGTTCGGCGCGGTCGGCGTCGAGCTCCATCATCATCTTCGCGGCGTCGTCCGGCGAGGTCGTGGTCTTGCCGTGATAGAGATCGGGTGCGATGGCGAGGAATCCTTCCTTCGCGAATCGCTCCACGACGTCCTCGATATGCGGCACGAGGCCCCACCATTCCTGAATGACGACGACCGCGGGACCTTTGCCGGCCAGATACCCGTTGCAGGTGTGGCCGTTCGAAGGAAATTGGACGCGCTCTCCCATATCCGCGTAATTCTAATTTGTGCGATACGTCACGCCACAAAGTCTTCGATGTGCGAAAATCAAAAATCCGTGAGGAAAGAACGCCCGTGACGAAAGAACAAGTTGCCGGATTGGCGAGGAAGCCGCGTTGCCCGCGCTGCGACCTCAACAAGACGATCGGCGCGGCTCTCTGCCGCCGGTGCCGGAGCAAGCTGCCGGCGCACATGAGGCCGCCGCTCGAGAAGGCGTCGTCGCAGGACGAGTGGGCGGTTCAGCGCGCCCTCCGTGCCGCGGCGAACTACTTCAACGTCCACTTCCAGTCGGTCCGGAATTTTGGAGGCGGAAGAAAGCGCTAGCGGCCGTGGCGAGCTCGCGGGCTCGCGCATCGGCGGGTGCTTCCGTCGCCAGCCGCTCGGCACGCCGCGCCATCTCCGCGGTTGCGGCGCCGCCGTTGATCGACTCGCTCCAGATCGCGCCGAGGGTGGCCAGCCGGTGCCGGTGTGAGGCGGAGTCCCAGCTGCGCATGACCTGCGCCGCGCGTACGATCCTGTCGATCGTGTGGAGCTGTCCGTCTGTGGCGCGATAGCGGAGCCGGAGCGTGGCGATTCTCGTCGTAGGCCGGACGGCTGGATCGAGCTCTACATCGACCACGCCGGTGACCGAGAGATTCTTCACCAGCGTCGACTGCGCCTTGAGCGTTTCCGCTCCGATGAGCCGGTGCGAGATCACCGCGTCGCTGTTGAGAGTGATCGAGAGGTTCGCGTCGGAGCCAACCTCGGGCGCCGATGTTCCTGGCCGCACATCGGCGTGCGCGGTCTCGACGGTGAAGCGGATCAGCACCTTGCCCGGCGTGGTCGGTGCGCGCGAACCCTCCACTTCCAGGTTCACGGCGTTGTGCGAACGCACTCTTCCCGCCAGATAGCTGACGACACCTGCGACGTCGACCGTTCCCGGGGTGGGGCGCTGACCCTGCTCGATCAACATGCGCACGCGCTCGAACGCGGAAGGATCGATCGAGAGCCCGAACACCGCGTGCGGAGGAGCGGGCGCGACGTTGTCCGCTCGCGCGGTTTTCGCCATCGCCGCGGGGGCAGATGCCGTGACGCCAACGTTCTCTGGGCGATCGGAGAGTTTCGCGGCGGCTTCCTGAGCCTGGCGCTGACTCTCGGCCGGCGGTTCGGCCGCCGCGGCGACCGCGGGTGGGACGGGCGCGTACGGACGCGTCTCGGCGACGGTTCCCAGCGCACCGCCGGACACTCCGGCGCTCACGCCCGCCTCCTGATCCTTCTGCTCGTCGATCTCGTTGCCGCTCTCTTTCTTCCGCTCGTCGAGGGCGGTGTTCTGCGCGACCTGCTGCGGTACGGGTGCCGCGACAGCGGCGCGCGGTGCGGCGGCGGCTGGTGGCGGGATGGCGCGCTTCGGTGCCTCGGCGAGGTCGATTGTGACCTCTGCGGTTGGCGCAGCCTTCCGCGCCATCACGGGCGGGAGAAGCGCGCGCTCGTCTGCGCGCGACATCAGACGCACCGTCACGTACACCGACGAGATCAACAGGATGATGGACGCCGCCACCCGCATCGTGAATGCCGTCGATCGCGAGAACCGTTCGCGCTCGCGGTCGGCGATCTTCAGGTCGTGAGGAATGTCGGCCTTGATCCGCTCCAGCAATCCCTCGGGCGGTCTGGGGACCGAGGTCATCGACAGCTTTCGCTGCAGTTCGGCTTTTCTCTTCTGATTCATGTCGCTTCCTCGCTGAGAATCGCTTCCAGCAACGAGAACGCCTTATGCAGCCTCTTGCGAATGGCCACGGTCGTGATCTTCTCGATGCGAGCGATCTCCTTCACTGCCAGCCCTCCCCAGAAATGCGCGGTCACGGTGAAGCGCAGATCGTCGGGAAGACGAAGCACGGCTTCCCGCAACTGCTCGCTCTCCTCGCTCGACGACAGCACCTCGTCCGCGCCGGGCGCGCAGTCGCGCACCTCCGGCACATCCTCCCCGTCGATCGACGTCGTTCGTCGCGGCCGGCGGATGTGGTTGAGAAACGTCGTGTATGCGATGCGATAGAGCCATGTGAACAGCTGCGAGCGCCCGTCGAAACCGGGCAGCGCCGCCCATGCTTTCTGATACGTCTCCTGGGTCAGGTCGGCCGCCAGATCACTGTCGGCACACATGCGAAACACCGAGGCGAATACCGCGGAGTACGTGCGCTCGACGAGCTCTTCAGCCGCGCTGCGATCGCCCGCCCGGATGGCATCGAGAAGCTGCCGCTCCTCGGTCCAGCGGGCGCTCACGTCCTGCGCGGGCTGCCTTGACGGAAACTCGGCGACATTCGCCACGATGATTTAGACACTCCGGTGTGACATTAAGAAACCGTTGCTGGAAGTATCCTACGCCGCGTGAAACGAATCGCCCCGGCTGCCGCCATCCTTTTCCTGATCGCCTGCCGTCACGAGCCGCCGTTCGACCGCGCCGCCTACGAAAAGGATGTCATGCAGTGGCGTCAGCATCGAGCTGCACGGCTGCAGTCCGAGGATAGCTGGCTCTCGCTGGTCGGCCTCGACTGGCTGCATGAAGGGAGTAACGAGCTCAAGCTTCCCGGCGGTCCTGCCGGAACCGTCGTTCTGCAGAACGGCAAGACGACGCTCGAGCCTTCGAGGGACTCCGGTCTGACGATCGACGGGAAGCCGGTGGCGGGGCCGGTGGATCTGCTGAACGATTTCGATCCGAAGGGGCCGACCGTCGTGAAACGGAGTTCGGCGCAATTTCAGATCATCAAGCGCGACCCTCGCTATGCGGTCCGCGTGAAGGATGCGCAGAGCGATGCCCGCCTCCACTTCAAAGGTCTCGAGTACTTTCCGATCGACCCGAAGTGGCGGATCGTCGCGAAGTTCGAGCCTTACAACCCACCGAAGAAAGTTCCGATCACGAATGTCCTCGGCATGACCGGCGACGAAGTCTCGCCCGGAGCGCTCGTCTTCACCGTCGATGGCAAGGAGTACCGCATCGATCCGATCAACGAGCAGGGTGAAGAGGACCTCTTCATCATCATCAAGGATCAGACGAGCCGCGACGCGACCTATCCGGCCGGGCGGTATCTGTACGCCAAGCATCCCGGCCCGGACGGCACCACGATCGTCGACTTCAACAAGGCTTACAACCCGCCGTGCACGTTCACGCCGTTCGCGACGTGTCCGCTACCGCCGAAGCAGAACATCCTTCCGTTCCGCATCGAGGTGGGGGAGAAGCGGTACGCGGGCGGGCATCACTAGTGTGGTGAGTCAGAGATACGCAGCATTTCGTTGCCCGCAACCCTCCGGGCTGGTGCCGGTTGCGGCCGATCTGCGGCGTCGCTCGTCGTCAACGATGTCACCACATCGCCTCCTCCTCGCTCCTTGCATCTCAGCCA
>DATISF010000069.1:0-82058 GCA_035468985.1 Thermoanaerobaculia bacterium | reverse complement strand
GATGAGGCCGCGCGCGATCACGTCGTAAAGGTTGATCGGCTGAACGTCATAACCGGTCAGGAAGATGTTGAAGTCGAGAACCGGGAATGACCAGTCGGTCCACAGAGTGACGTGAGCGATCTGCGCATACGGACTGACGTTGGTGACGCTGAAGACCGTCGTACGGCCAGTGCCCGCCGCTCCGAGGTCAACCTCGAAGTACGGAAGCAGCAACGTGGCCGCGGGAGCACTACCAGCAGCGATGTCGCACGAGTCGTCATTGCAGTGGCTAACACACAGCGGCCCTGCCGCGGCTGCGATGGTGATGGTGTAGGGCAGCGATCCAGTGCAACCGGTCTGCGTGACCATGATGGTGAAACTGAAGAGGCCAGCGGCAGTCGGGATTCCTGTGATGGCACCGGTTGCGGCGTTGAGCGCCAGACCGGGCGGGAGTGCGCCGGCAGTGATGGTGAAGGCAGGGACACCCGCGCCGCCGGTGGCGGTGATGGTCTGGTTGTAAAAGATGCCGATCGATCCTGCCGGCAGAGGTGCGGGGCTGAGTGTGATGACGGGACAAGCGGCGGCGCTCGCGATCACGATTGTGTAGGCCCGGCTGCCGAGGCAGCCGGTGGCCGTGTCCGTCGCGGTGATCGTGAAACTGGAGGTCCCGGCGGTTGTCGGCGGCCCGGTGATGTCACCCGTTGCAGCATTCAGCACCAGCCCGGCTGGCAACGCGCCGCTGGTCACGGCGAAGGTGTACGGTCCGATGCCGCCGCTCGCGGTGACGGTCGCGGCGTAGGCTGTTCCAACGGAGCCATTCGGCAGTGTGGCCGGATTCACCGTGATGACAGGGCAGATGAGCGCGGGAGCACACGCCGTGACGGTGTTCGTATCCAGCGTCACGGCACCAGTTCGCGCCAACGCTCTCCCATTCAATGTGGTGCCGGTGGTCATCGTGATGCTCGTGAGCGCGAGAATGTTTCCGGCAAACGAACTGCCTGTGCCGAGAGTCGCGGAACTCCCCACCTGCCAGTACACATTCGGCGGACACGTCACACCGCCGGTATTGGTCAGTACAACCGACGAGGCAGATGCTGTGGTCAGCGTGCTGCCCATCTTGAACAAGAAAAATGCGTTGGGGTTGCCCTGAAAGTTGAGGGTCAGTGTTCCAGTCAGGCCCGCCGACGACGAGAAGCAGTAGACGCCCGGCGTGAGCGTCAGCCCGCCGAGATCCTGGCCGGTCAGGTCGACATTGCATGCCGTGCCGGCCGCGGCGTTGTATGCGATGGTGAGATCGGACTGCGCAGTGGCAGCAGTCGCGTCACCGGCATGGATCGCTCCGCCGACGACAACGCCGGGAGGAAATCCGGTGACCGAACTGCCGGGAGACACACCAACGTTCCCGTTGACGGTCGTGGCACCGGTGTTGGTGACGGTCGAACCGGCCAGAGCGCCGAAGCTCTGGGCACTGCCGAGCGACACCTGTGCGGAAACCGGCGAGACGGCGAACAGGATCGCGCATAGAGCTATCGCCAAAGGGATCCAGAATTTTCGGTGCATATCAGCCTCGCTTTCAGCAGCGGATGAAGAGACGGCAGGGGCGCCCACGGCCGTTTGAGTAGGTAGGGCACCCTGCTCAAACAGCTGTCAAAGTGGTAACGACCGGGCGATACTACTCCTCACAGGAACTGATCCACAATCCAGCTCCCGACCCGCGGAAATCTGGGCGTTGGATCACTAGTACCGGTGACGAATCTCATTTCGCTTTCGGTGAACCAAGGGTTTCCTACTTCACCCCATCCCGAAGCTCGGTGATGTGCACCGCCCTGATGGGCGTGCTTTGCGCGGTGATCGTCGAATCGGTGTACGTGAGCGCCGGCAGGCCCAATGTGGCCCTGGCCGCGTCGAGCGCGTCGCGCAGCTCCGTCAGGTGGACCCTCTTGACCGTGACGGAGGAATCGAGCGTCGCGTCCGTGAGCGTGGCAGAGCCAAGTGCCGCAAGTGTGCGCACGAGGTTGATTGCGGAGCGGAGGTCCGTCATGTGCACCGCCCTGATGGGCATGCCAGCGGTGAGAGTCGCATCTGAGAATCCGACGGTCGTGGCCAGGTCGGCATTGCTGTTGGGTGACTCGTTGGATCCGTCCGTGGCCCGCACCATGTACAGATACGCCACTCCCGGCGACGCTGAATCCGTGTACGACGGCCCGGCCGAGGTGCCGACCTGAGCGTAGGAGAAGAGGCTGCTGCTCCGGTAGATGTTGTAGGTGGCACCGGCGACGGGATTCCAAGTCAGCGAAACCGAGGTGCTGCACGGCGGCCAGTCGATCGCCGGTTGAATTCCCGAGCCATCTGTCACGCCAGAAGCGCCAGTTGAATCGGGTGGCCGCGCGCAAACCATGCTGCTCGCTCCCGTTGCGATCAGTCCGGTCGGTGCCGTAAGGGAGACGGAAGAATCGAGCGTTGCGCGCCAGATGCCGCGGCCGAACGTCCCCACGAGCAGAACCGCGCTCGCGCCGGTTTCGGAATACCAGTTCAGGTCGCGCACCTGGACGTTTGCCGGGCCCTCGTTTGTCGTGCTCCACGTCGTGCCGCCGTCCGCGCTCGCGAAGAGCCCGACCGCGGTGCCGACATACCACCATGAGGAGTTGTTCGGGTGCTGCTGGATGGCGAAGACGCTCGCGCTCGGAAGGCCGCTCACAGGGTACCAATTCGCGGCATTGTCGGGTGTCATCACCAGCCGGTTGGCGAGGAAGCCCGACAGACCGATGTAGACGCGGCTGGAGCTCGTGCGGTCGATGTAGATCCGAAGCTTGTTTCCCGCCGGGACGTTCGTGACCTGCGTCCATGACGGCGTCGGGGCCGTGCCGTTGGCGGTTTTGAAGACGGCTCCTGTTGTATACGCGACCCAGATCACGTCCGAGTTGGTTGGCGCGACCGCGATCGCCGAAACACAACAGCCGCCGGGATTCGTGTGAATCACGCTCCACGTCGGCGGATTTCCGCTCGACACGTTATTCGAACGCCACAACGAGCTGGCGCCGGCGATCATACGGCTCTGATTGTTCGGATCGAGGACAAAAGGAGCGATGAATGCTGAGTTGTTTCCTACCTCGAGCAGATCCGGATGGGCGATGGGGTCACAATTGATGTCCGTGATCCCCTGGCAGATGAGCTGGCTCGTCGAGCCTCCGTCGAGTGAGCGTTGCAACGTCAGGTGCTGCAGCGAACCGTAGAGGATGTTGGAGCTCGTGCGGTCGGCGGCGGCCGTGGCACCGTCGCCGTAGAGTCGAGTGAACGTGTACGGAAAGGATGTGAAACGCCACTTCTGCGTTGAGTCGCTCGCGGTTGTCATGAAGATCCGCGCCCCGACGTCCTGCGCTCCGAAGATCAGGTTGCCGCCGCGCCCGGCCACCGAGTAGACCTCACTCACCGTGATCCCGTTCGGTGTCAGATACGATGGTTGGGTGGTCGCAACCGTATCCACATCGGCCCAGCGATAGAGTCCTCCGTCGTCGAAAAAAAACACGATCTTGTTGCTGGAGCCGTTGTAACCGGGGTGACTCAACATTCCGTGAAAATCGGCCCAGCCGCAGCACAAGCTGCTCCATGTCGGCGAGGGAAGGGACGCATCACTCGTGACCGCCGACCATAACTCCCCAACCGCGATGTGGTTCGGGTTGGTCGGATCGACCCACAGCCCACCGGTGTAGCTGAGGAAGCCTCGGAAGAAGGTCGGGGACGGCGGCGTGACCGGGGTCCACGAGGTTCCCATGGTCGATGAACGGTAGATCTGCGTCGTCCCACCGTTGTTGAGCAGCGCGTACATGATGTTCTGATTCGAGGGTGCGAGTGCGATGCGCGTAAAGCTCGAACCTGTCACCGTGGCAATCGTGTACGGGTAGTAGGTCGACCCGTCCGTGGCGATCTTGACGGTGCCGTTGTCCATGGCGATGACGCGCAGGTTGCCGTTCGAAGGATGAATGGCGACGTTGCGCACCAGCGTCGTTGTCGCGGAAATCTTCGTCCAGCTCGTACCGCCGGTCGTCGTGATGTATGCGCCGCCGTAGGTTGCCGCGATCACCGTGGTGGAGTCCGTGGGATGAATGGCAAGTTGATATGTGTACTGCCAGTCCACGTTGGAGGCGGGATCAGTCGCAGGCAACGGAGTCCAATGAGTCCCGCCGTCGGTGGATTTGAACACGCCGGCGCCTCCCATTCCGGTGTGTGAGCCCTGAGCGCCGGTGGCGGCGTAGATCGTCGACGGATCGCCGGGGCGCATCGCAAATGACGATACAGAGAGCGAGGCCAGGAAGTCGTCAGCGGCCTGCCAGGTGGTGCCACCGTCGGTCGTCTTCCAGATTCCGCCGCCGTCCGCGCCCGCCCACATCGTATTGGTCGAGGTCGGATGAATCAGAAGTGCGTTGATGCTGCCGACCGGATGCTCGTAGCCGGTGACGTTCGTCCAACCGGCAGGGCTGGAAGGAAGCGCGGCCAGGTTCGATTCGGGACGAAGGACTCCGGCCGATTGCCGCACCAGTGCCTTGCGCTGTTCGAGCGCGCGGGCCAGGCCGCCGGGTGGGATCGAGCCCTTCTCGTCACCGATCGTGAACCGCATCCACTCGTCGCGCGACTCTGATTTTCCTTCGTTCGACCGCGCGGCATCGGTGAGGATCTGCTCGAGATCCTCGACCGTCAGATCGCACAAGCGCTTCGGAGCCTCGCCCGTGTTGTTGAGCCGCCGCAGCGCTTTCCTCAGGCGGGCCTCGGGAACGTGCAGTCGCCGTGCGAGGGCCGGCGCGACGCGGGCTTCATCACCGTTCCGGCATGCCGCAACGACAACGCTTCGCGCGGAACGAGCTTGTTGTTCGACTGTCGCACCCAACGCGAGCGACGGCAACAGCGCGACCCACGCAAAATACCGGCAAAGAAACCCGGCCCGGACATGGTTCCCGAGCATGCGCACCTCCATTGGCAGGGATGAACCTGCAGTATGGATCGGCAGCAGTGATCGACGATGTGGGGACAATCACTCTGCGGTGTGGCGCGGCCGGCGTGATCCGTGCAGCACGGGAACATGCGGCGGCCGCATCCATCCGCGGCCGCCGCAAAGTTCAGTGTCGTGTGTCCTGAGCGCGTTTCGCATCATTCGATGTCGCTGAATGCAAATACGACATCAGCGTCGATGCCACGCCTTCGAGCGATCCCGTGCCGCCGCCGTTGGTGTTGATCGACAGGACCTCCGGCACGAGGCGTCCGCTCATCCGGCCGAGGGCCTCAATGGCATTGACGATCGCCGTGGCCTCGCGGCCGAGGGCGGTCTGCTGCGCGTCGTAGCCTTTTGCGCGCGCGAGACCAACCGCCTCGATCTCTGCGCTTCGCGCGCGTCCGGTTTCGCGGATGTACTCCGCTTCACCATCCGCCTCCGCCTTTCGCGCCAGAGACTCATTGGTCTTGATGTCCACACCGACTTGCGATTGTGCGAGACGGGCCTGCATGTCCGCGGTCCCCTTCGCTTTCTCCATCTCGATGCGGACGCGTTGTGCTTCCTGCTGGCGCTGGAAGGTCTCAATCTCCTGGCTGGCAATTTCGCGTTGGGTGAGCACCGCGACCATGTCGGCCGGCAGGACGACGTCCTGAATGTACACGCCTTTCGTGGCGACGCGGTACTGTGACAACTGCTCCTTGATGTGCGCCAGCGCCTTCTGTTGCACTTCCTGGCGGGTCTCGATGAATGTGATGGCCGGCATGCTCTGCAGTTTGTCGCGGAAGTGATTGCCAACCGCTGCCTGCAGCACCTCGTTCACGAGATTCTTCATCGTTCCCACAATCGAGATCACATAGGGCGCTTCGGTGTCGGGAACATGGATCTGCACCTGCAGATCGATCTTGAAGACGAAGCCCTCGCGGCTCTTCGCTTCGATCTGCTGCAGACGCTCATCGAGCTTGTGTGCCTGCGATACGGCGTTGGCCCAGTTCAGAGTAAGGATGGACGTCGGCACGATCTCGGCCTGATAGCAGCGCGGATTGATCGCGTACTTCCCGGTACGCAGCGCCTCCTGCCAGATTCCGCGATGTCCGGGACGCACGAGGCTTCCGTGCGTGAATTCGCTGCCGGACGTGTCCTTCGTCGGAAGTCCCACGAAAGACTTGACGACCGCAACCTGTCCCTGCTGAACCACCAGCATCGAAACTCTCTCCACGCTGACCAGGAATGGATTCAGTGTGTAGCCTCCGTACAGCAGGGGATCGTGTTGCAGACCGATCCTGCCGCCGCGGTCGAGAAACCGCTGGAAGTCCTGGTAGTTGTTGTGGGCGTCGTTCTTGCTGCCCAGAACCGCCTCGATGATGCGAGCGTCGGGCGATCCTTCGGCCTCCAGCGCCTCGATGTCGGAGAAGCCGCCGATGCGATTGGCGATGTCGCCGGCCGGCAGCGGATCTCCCTCGTACGTCGTGACGATGCCGATCATGTCCGTGATCTCGCCGTCGTCATCGCGCTCCGGTTCGATCCGGACGACATCCAGTTGATGGGCGTCGAGGCCGAACGAGCGTGGAGACAACGCGCGCTGGCCTTGCAGTTCCGCCGAGATTGGGCGGCCGAACACGCGCTCTTTCGTGATCACGAGGAAGGCGATCGGGTGGATCGGCAGGAGAGTGCCGGGAGGCAGAACGGGCCGTTGCACGCCCTTCTGTCCGCCGTGCTCGACGAATGCACGTACGTCGCTGAAGTCGCCGAATTTTTCGCGGTACACGGCGGACTTCGCTCCGATCGGCAGCGGCCGGCCGACCTGCGCGATGACCACACCGATCTCGCCGGCCGGAACCTGAGCCCAGGGGAACTTCTCCACGCGATAAAGCAGGATCGATTTCCAGCGAACTCCCGGCATCAGCAAGTCGGCCTGGTATCCGGCTTCGCCGTCGAACGCGATGGGATCATCGTTCGCAAGTCGGCGCAAGGACGCTCGCTTGGTGACCAGCCCGACCTGGTCGGGACCGATCCGATGCAGTGATTGCACCGCAACCATGGACGCGGCAAGCGCGAGCACGATTGCAACGGCCCAGAGGAATTGTGAAACCGTGATGAACGCAACCATGACAGCCTCCTTCGACACGGGTGACGCAAAGGCCACCCGGGGGCTGCCTCCCACAGGCGTAGCTCACGCGTGGAAAGACACGGTTCAGGGGAAGCAACGCTCGGGCGGTCTCAGACCGAGGTCTGCGATGCCCAGAAGCGCTGATGGAGGCGATGCAGGCGGGGACGGCTGACCAAAGGCGTGCGGTGCAGGACGTTGGTCATATCCATAAAGTATGTCCGCCCGATCGACGCGTCAACTCCGCACGCCAGACATCGACGCGGTACAATTCCCCTCGGACCTGCCTCTGAGAAACGCCGCCATCTGAGTTGTCCGCTCCCTCCCATCCGCCCGCGACGCGGATCGTGGCATTCGTGTCGCCTGACGAGAATGGAGAACTCACGTGGACAACGAATGGTTTCGCGATTTCTTCGACGGCGTGGCCGTCGATTTCTGGACGGCGGCCGCTCCTCCGGCCGGCGATGACATCGATTTTCTGAAGGCCGTCTTCGGGCCGCCTGACGGACGGGAAGTCCTCGACCTCGCCTGCGGCGCCGGCCGTCATGCGATTCCTCTGAGCCGCGCCGGCTATGGCATGACCGCCGTCGACCTCTCGCCGGCATTTCTCGCGATGGCGAGAAAAACGGCGGAGACGGCGGGCGTCGCGGTCGACTGGCAGCGGCGTGACATGCGCGATCTGCCCTGGCGTGGGCGCTTCCACGGCGCGATCTGCATGGGGAACAGTTTCGGATACATCGGCCGAGCGGGAACGAAGGATTGCGTCGCGGCGGTTGCGTCCGCGCTCGAGAGCGGCGGCTCGTTCGTCCTCGATACGGGCGCGACCGCCGAGTCGCTCCTCCCGGCGCTGCAACAACGCCGTTGGATGGAAGTCGCCGACATTCTGTTTCTCAGCTCCGCGTCGTACGACATCGCCGGGAGCCGCCTCGACGTCGAATACACGTTCATTCGAGGTGATCAACGCGAGAAGAAGACAGCCAGTACATCAGTGTTCACGGTCGCCGAGTTGCGAGAAATGTTCGAAACCTCGGGGTTTGTGATCGAGGGGACGTACTCGTCTCTCGAGCGTGACCCATTCCGGCTCGGTTCGCCGCGGCTGATCCTTGTGGCGCGAAAGAGGTGAGTGAGCGAAGCGCCGCGTCAGTGCCGGACGGCGCGGCGCTTCCCTCCCGACGGCGGTGCCGTGGGAACAGCGGTGAAGTTGATGCCGCCGGGCGTTGCCGAACCGACGCTCGGCGTCAGCGGGAACACCTTCGTGTCGCCGGTGCGATTGTCGATCGAGATCGCGGATGCGGTCACGCGAGCCGATCCTGCCGTGGCGATCACGGTCACGCCGACGTTCGTCCGATCCTTCTTCCTGTCCGCGGCGTCGAGTCCGAGGGCGGCGAAGACCGTGTCGAGCGTCATCTGCTCGTAGGGGCGAATGGGGAGCTGCTTCTCCGCGATCGCGCTGGAACGATTTCCAGCCTCGAACAGCAGCACCCGCACCTGTCCTTCGGCGCCGCCGATCTCGTTCAGCATCAACAGCCATCGGCTGCCGCGTGTCGAGTCGGTCGATTGCTCGAGGCCATCGAAGAAGAGCGGACGCTGCATCGAGGCAGTCCCGCTCGTGACCAGCTCTGACAGCACGCTGGAGACGGGAATCACGGACGACGGAGCGTGATGCGCCGCCGGATTGCCCGCCGACTGGAGAACGGCCGAGATCTTTCCCGCGGCGGGCGCGTCGATGAAGAGACTGCCCTGAGCCGCGGACGGCTGGTTGAACAGATCTTTCATCACGTCATTGAAGACGACAGAAACCAGCGGCGACACCCGAATCGGATCGAGCGAAGCGAGGTTACCGCCGGTGAGACTCTTGAGCACGATCTTGAAGTCGACAGATGTCGCGCTTGCCGCACTCAAGGTCAGAGATGTCTGGTAAGAGGGTGCCGCGCCAGTCGATGACGGCGAGCCGATCACAGGAACGACCGTTGTCTTGATGCCGGTCGCGACCTCCGCAAATGCGCCGAGGATCGGCGCCACCGCCGCGCCGGCGCCAGTCGGTGTGCTGACGAACGAGGCTCCTGATTCGGACGATCGGTCGCGGACGATCGCCACGCCGATCACCGAGCCCGCGCCGCTCGTGACGGCCAGCTCGATCCGGCCCGCACTGAGAGTCGAGCCACCGCCGAGCGTGCCGGCGATGTTGTCGATGCGCGCATAGCCGTATCGTCGCAGGCTGATCGAAGAATCACCCTTCCGCGTTCCGGCGGAATCGAAGAGCGTTGCGCGGACGGTCGTGTCGCCGAGACCCGAGGTTTCCGCAAGCACCAGCGACGTGGTCGTCGCGGCATCTTCGACGACATTGAGCAGTGACTGAACCTCACTACCGCGCGCACCATCGAGGCGGTTGACCAGAGGCATCGTCACCGACGCGTTGCCGTCGATCGAAACGGTTGCAGCGTTGACGGCGATCAGGCCGAGGCGCTGATTCGGAATGCGGATCTCGAGTTGGCCGCTCGCGGGCCGGCTCAGTCCCATCAACTGCGTCAGCGGATCGACGAGAGTGACGACGTCATTCGGCGGTGCGACCACGACTGTGCGCCTCACGCCCGATGCATCGAATCCGTCGGTCGCCGCCGGTGTAAAGATCAGATCTGTCGTCACCGCGTCCGTGCCGGCGTTCGTCAGCCGGATTCGCGATGCGATCACGGATCCGCCGCCGGTCGTGCGACTCGTGACTTCGGGCACGATGAACGAGCGGTCCGAAGCGCCGAGCGCGATCGTGCGCCCGCGCGTCACAGCGACCGCATCGTTGTCCTGGACCAGGAGCCGCGCCGACGCTCCCTCTTTCGTCCGCACGGTGAAATACGTGTAGCGCGGAAGGGGAGAGCCATTCGGCGCAAACAGCCGTCGGGTATTGAGATTCACCGTGCGCGTCGCACCCGGAGCGATCGGCGTTCCGTTCCATCCCCGTTCCGGCACCAGCCACACCTCCGGACCCACCTCGGACGCCAGTTCCATCGGCGTCGTGCCGTTGTTGCGGATCGATACCGTCGCCGTTCCGTCGGTCGTTCCGCCGCGTCCCGGCAGCGACAGGTACTCCGATGGAACACCGTTGACGAGGAATTGCGGCACCGCGCCGCCGGCCTCGCCGACGCGAAGCTCGACAAAGGCGTAGGGAATGACGGGGAGTCCGCCGCCGGCGACCTGAATGACTCCCTGATACGAGCCGGCGACCGTGTTGCTCGGGCCGGAGTAACGGATCTCGAACGTGCGCGGCTTGCGAGGCTCGAGCGTGACAAATACGTCGTTGCCAAGGGGATCGATGATCGTGAAGAACGGAGGAGAGTTGTTGATCTCGGTCCGGCCGATGCTGACGTTGACGACGGCCGACCCGATGTTCTCGAGCGTGAACGATCCGCGCTTGTCCTCGAGCCGATCGCCGAGGGCGCTGACGACGGCTGTTGGTTGGACGGTGAAAACGACGTTCGGCTTCGCCGATGTCACCGCGACCTGGGCAACGTCCGACGGTGGCGCGCTCTTCGACGGATCGCACGAGGGAAGCGCGCGCACACGGTGGTAGTACGTGCCGGGATTTCCGGCGATGAAACTCGCCGCCGCGGACAGCGTCACCTGCGATTCCACGACCGCGAACGTGGGGGACGTCGAGCGCTCGACGAGATATCCGCCATCCGGATCGAGGCCTGAGGCGGTCTGCCAGATGATGGTGTAGGTCGAGCCGGCGCCGACCGCGTTCGCAGGGGCGAATGTGATGATCGTCTTTTCGGGAGCAACGCAACTGCGAGTGGTGAAGCTGGCCACCGCCGACGAAACTCGGCCGCCGTTCACGTTGCTGCCGGTGACCTTCCAGTAGTACGTCGTGGAGGGAAGTAGCGAATCGATGTGCTGCGTCGTCGATGAGACGTTCGTCGCGAGCAGCGGCGGATCGTTCTGCGTGCCGAGGTAGACGTCGAACGGTGCGCCGGAGCATGTGTCGGCGCGCCAGGCCAGATCGACGCTGCTGGCGACACCCGTTGCGCCCGCGGGAGGAGCGACCAGCGTGACCGAGGCGTTCCCGGTGCAGGTGCCCGTCGAAGCGGGAGTGAACGAGCGAACGGGCGTCGATGCGGTCTGCGTGGCGTCGCAGGACGCGTGAGCGATGACGGTCCAGTAGTTCGTGCCGGTGCGCGGAGACACCGTGAGCGATGTGGCGTTGACATTGCTGAGGAACGGCGGCGGGTTCACGTTGCCGAAGTAGACGTCATACGAAGCCGCGCCGGCTGACGGCTGCCACGAGAGTACGACGCCGGTGACGTTCGTCGCGCCGTCCGCGGGCGCGATGAGATCGAACGGACCCGCGGCGCAGCGGCCGGCTGCGGTCGTGAATGACTGCGTTGCCGACGTCGCAGTGGAGACAGTCGGGCAGAAGGCGTCGCCTTTCGCTTTCACGGACCAGTAGTAGACGGTGTTCGGAGCGAGATTCGACGGCGTGAAACTCGTTTTGTCGATGTCGGACGCGACGAGCCGCGCCGGATTCGGAATCGTGTCCAGGAAGACGTCGTAGCGGAACGCTCCCGCCGGAGCGTCCCACGACAATGCCGGCGCGGTCGGCGCGTTTGTCGCTCCGTTGGCGGGACTCTTGAGAGCGGGTGCCGCGACGTTCGTGCACGCGAACACTTCGCGAACGCGATGGTTGACGGTGTCCGCGAGAATCACGTTGCCCGCGCGATCGACCACGATCCCGGAGAGCTCGTCGCTCAGATTCAGCTTCGCGGCGAGGGCGGGTCCATTGTCACCGCCGAAGTCCCCTCCGTTCTCTCCGGTGCCGGCGATCGTCGTGATGATCTGCGTCTTGGCGTCGATCTTTCGGATCCGCTGATGAACCATATCGGCGACGTAGAGATCGCCGGTCGAGCGATCGAGCGCCATGTGCAGCGGATACAGGTCTGCGCTCGTCGCAACCAGACCGTCTCCGATTCCGTCCGCAGGATTTCCCCGGCCTGCGTAGGTCGTGATGATGTTCGTCTTCGCATCGATGCGGCGGATCGCGCCGTTTACGCTGTCGGCGATGAAGATGTTGCCGGTGGCGTCGACGATGGCCTGGTCAGGACTGTCGAGCAGCGCCGATTTGGCATCTCCGCCGTCGCCGGCGAAGCCGGGCGTCGACCCGCCGGCAATCGTCGTGATCACTTTTGTCTGAACATCCACTCTGCGGATCCGATGGTGAGGAATGGTTTCGTATGCATCGGTATCGGTGATGTACAGATTGCCCGCAGCGTCGAGCCCGATTCCGCGTGGGAAAATTTGTGCGGCAGTGGCCGGGCCTCCGTCGCCGATTCCATCAGCCGGTGAACCGCCGCCGGCAACCTTGCTGATCTTTCCGGCTGTATCCACCTTCAAGATGCTGTTGCCGTGCGGATTGGCGATGAACACCTCGCCGGCGTCGTTGACGGCGACGTCCATGACGCCTCCGACAGCGGCGGCGGTGGCGTCCATCCCGTCCTGGATGTCGCCGTAATACGTGTTGACGATGCCGGCAAATGTGGAGATCACGTGCGTCGTCGCGTCGACTTTGCGAACGAGCGTGTGACCCGCGTCGGCAATGTACAGATTGCCGCTCTTGTCGAGGGCCAGTCCTCGGGGCGCGCTCAAAATCGCGCTGGTGGCGGTCAGGCCGTCGCCGACGAACGTGCCGCCGCCGGCGATCGTGGTGATGATCTGCGTCGTGGCGTCCACTCGGCGAATGCTCGAGTTCGAGCCATCCTGTACGAAAAGGTTTCCAGCACGATCGAATGCGATGGCCATGGTCGCGTAAAGGCCGGCTTCCGTCGCCACGTTGCCGTCGCCGCCGCCGTAATCGCCGTTGCCGGCGACTGTCGTGATGATCTTCGAGACCGGATCGTACTTGCGCACGCGGCTGTGATACGTGTCCGCGATGTACAGCTTTCCAGCCGCGTCGAACGCGACCGCCCTCGGATAGAAGAGCGTCGCGCTGGTACCGGGACCGCCGTCGCCGATTTCGTCGGAGTTTTGCCCGTTGCCGACGACGGTTTCGATGTTTCCGGTCGTGGCATCGACCCGGCGCACGCGATTGTTCGAGCTGTCGGCGATGTAGATGTTACCGTTGGCATCGATCGCGACGCCGCCCGGCGATCCGAGTGCAGCTTGCGTTGCCAAACCGCCGTCGCCACTGAATCCCTCCTGGCCAATGCCGGCAACGAGGCTGATGATGCCTTTGGCATCGATCTTCCGGACGACATTCGCGTTGTAAGGGTCCTGGACGATGTAGAGGCTGCCGTCGTGCCACGTCACACCGGTCGGACCGAACACGAACGCGTCCCTGGCAGGTCCGTTGTCTCCTCCGCCGGGAGGCGTATCGACTCCGGCGATCGTCGTGATGGTGCCGGTCTGCCTGTCGACTTTTCGAATCCGATTGTTGTCGTGATCGGCGATGTAGAGGTTGTCGTCCGCGTCGAAGGCTAGGCCTCGAGGTCCTTTGAGCGCGGCGCGAACGGCGGGTCCGCCGTCGCCGCCGAAGGTTCCGCCGCCGTTGCCTGCGTAGACGCTGATCAGGCCGGTCTTCGGATCGACGCGCTGGACGACGTGACCGTCAGATTCCGAGAAGTAGATGTTGCCGGCCGAATCGACCGCGATGCCGCGAACATCGCGCAGGGTGACCGCGGTCGCCGACTGCTGGTTCGTCGAGCCGCCGCCGGCGACGGTGAAGATCGATTGCGCGGCCAGGGGGATCGCCAAGCACACGCTCAACAGCGAGAGCGCAGCCGTGGGCGAGAAGATGGGCCGTCTTCCGCGAGTTTTCATGCGTGGGGTGTTCGAGCATTGTAGCCGATCGGCTACTCGAGCAGCTCCATCGTCATCTCGAGCATCGTCTCGCGGAAGCCGAGGCGGCGGAACAGCGACCGCGCCGTGTCGTTCGGCGCCGCGGTCCAGAGGATGACGCGCGGCGCGCCGCGCTCGCGCAGCCAGTCGATCGCGACCTGCATCAGCTTCTTCCCGATCCCCGAGTTCCGTGCCTCTTCGGCGACGGCAACGTCATGGATGAATCCGGCCGGACCGCGCAGTTCCTTCCACGATAAAGGCTCGAGCGCGGCGTAGACATAGCCGGCGATCGCGCCATCCTGTTCGGCAACGAACACGCAATCGTCCGGAGAATCGAGAACGCTGCCGAGGAACGAGGCGTAGCCGCTCTCCGATCCTTGTCCGGGCGCCAGAAAGCGCTGCTTGTCGAACGCGTAATGCGTCCGCATCAGCATGGCGCCGAGGCGGCCGAGGGAGTCGAGATCGCGACGTTCCGCCTTGCGAACGGTCAGCGGCATCGGCGTCGATCAGCTCTCCCGGGTGCGCAGCCGCTCGATGACGGCGTTGACGCGGTCGCGTGGCTCGCCCTCCGGCAGGCCCTCGACCGTCGTTTGCAGACTGGCGAGAATCTTCTCGCGCTCATCGGCATCGGCGTGACGAAATTTCGTCGCGATCACGAACGAGACGATCTGCGCCTTGGAGTCGGATGGTTTCACGAGATCGGCCATGTCGTGCAGCAGCCGCTCGGTCGGACGGCTCTCCAGATCCTTCGTGAAGGCCTGCAGCTCGCTGAACGTGGTTGCGTCGATCGCCTTCATGACGATCGATGAAGTGGAATCCTTCTGGTTCCGTTCGTCCGCCATTCCGGAAATCGTACCGCTTTCGCGCGCCGATCAGCGACTCACGCCTTGCTGCAGACGACCACCGGTACGCTGCTGCGGCGAAGCACCTCGGCCGTTTTGCTGCCGATCGGCAGCCGGCGCGCCAGACCGCTCGAGCCCATGACGACGAGCTGCGGCCGGTATTTCGCGATCTCGGCGAGGATCTCCTGGTCGGCGAACCCACGGCGGATCGTGCGCGTCGACGTCACGCCGTCAGGCACGGTCAGGGACGCGTACTGTTTCTCGACCCATTCCTCGACCTCGCGGTGCAGATCGGCGGTGGTGGCGAAGCGATCCAGGCGTGCTTTCAATGCAACGCGGAGGTCACTGACATCGAGGACGGTCACGAAACGGATCGCGGCATCAAGTTGTCTCGCCAGATTCCCGGCCACGACCGTCGCCGCACGAGCCGAAGCCGAGAAATCCATCGGGACTAGAATGCGCTGGAACGGTGCGGAACGCGGCATCGTACCCGGGACTATACCTGCGTTATGAGGGTGCATATGAACCGCAAACTTTCTGTTCCCGCGTTTCTTGTTCTGGTTCTGCTCGGATGCCAACAGGAGAATCGAACGACGCAGACCGAGACCACGGCGACGACGTCGACGACCGTGACGCAGACCGTCACGCAGGCACCGGCCACGGACACCATGGCCACGACCGCCACGACGACGATGGCCACGACGACAGCAATGGGTGCGACGAGTACCGCGCCCACCGCGAAGCCCGCGGCGAAAGCGCCGGCCAAGAAAGAGGCTCCACCCGAAGCAGCGAAGCCCGCAAAGACGCCTGCGCCCGCGCCCGCGGCTCCGACCGAGACGACCGCGACGAAAGCGCCGGTGACACAGACCACCGCGCCGCCGGCACCCGCGACGCAGACGACGGCGCCGGAGACAAAGCCGGCGACATCGACAACGGCGGCGACATCGACCGCGAAGTCCTCAGGGAAAGCGCCGAAGACGCACACCGTTGTCTACAAGGGCATCCCGCACGCGCCGGGAGCCGACAACCCGACGCAGAAATGCGTGGTGTGTCACGGCAAAGACCTGCGCGGGAAAGTCGGGCCGTCGTGCTACGGCTGTCACGACAAGAAGTGGAAGTAGTTCCGGCGTAGTTCTCAGAGCCGATCGCGCGCTTCTTCGAGCAGCTCGCAGAGCGCGTTCAGGCGATCCTTGGGCATGTGCGACAGCGTCTTTCTGATCGTCGCGCCGACCCGTTCGTCGAGGGACTCGAGCAGGCCCAATCCCTCGCCGGTGATCGTCGCACGGACGACACGGCGGTCCGTCGTGCCTCGGGAACGCGACACCAGGCCACGCGTTTCGAGCCGGTCGAGCAGGCGGGTGAGATCGGGATCGCGGCGAACCATCCGGTCGGAGATCTCGCCGCAGGGGAGGCCCTCGCCGCCGGCTCCGCGCAGGATCCGCAGGACGTTGTACTGCGAAAGGCTGAGGTTGGCCTCGCGCAGAACGTCCGTCATCGGCACGGCGAGTTGATCGGCGGTGCGGAGCATGGAGAGGACGACCTCCTCCTGCAGGCTGGAGAACGGCTTCGTCTGTTTGATCTCGCGCTTCAGTTTGCCGGCCATGTCCATTCACTCCCCGCAACAGAGTGAGTGGCCATAATACTCCTCTTGACGTTAGTCGTTGTGAGGAATATATTCTGGTCAACGATAGGTTGGGGATGACAGATCAAGGAGAAAAAGACATGGCAAACACCACCACATGGCAAATCGACCCGGCGCACTCGGCAGTCGAGTTCGCGGTCAAACACATGATGTTCACGACGGTTCGCGGCCGCTTCAAGGACGTGAAAGGCACGATCGAAGTCGACGAGCAGAACCCGGCCCGCTCCACGGTGAATGTGGACATCGCAACGGCGAGCATCGACACCGGCGTCGCCGACCGTGACGCACACCTCCGTTCGGCCGACTTCCTCGATGTCGAGAAGTTCCCGACGATCACCTTCCGCAGCAAGCGCGTGGAAGGGGCGATGAAGAAAGAGGGCGACGCGTTCAAAATCGCCGGCGACCTCACCATCCGCGGCAAATCGATCGAGGTCACCCTCGACAGCGTCTACCTCGGCTCCGGCAAGGACCCGTGGGGCAATTTCAAGGGTGGAGCGGAAGCGACCGCGAAAATTGACCGGCGCGACTGGGGTCTCACCTGGAACCAGGCGCTGGAGACGGGCGGAATTCTCGTCGGCAACGACATCCGGATCGAGATTCAGGTCCAGGCCGCGAAGGCAGTTCCAGTGCTCGCCTGAACGAGCGTGCGACGGAAGGCGGCCTCACGGGCGGGCGCGGGGCCGCTCCAGCGCCGCGCGGTCCCACTTCGCGAGCGTCGCGGCGCGGTCGTAGGTGCTGTCGACGAACGACGCGATCATCCGATCAGGATCCGGCGCGGTGCGCACGGCTTCATAGGGGAGGATGAACTCGCCGAGCTGGCGATGGTAGTAGGCGGCCGGCGGTTCGATGCGCGTCTCCTTCAGTCCGGCGGGCTCCGGGACGGCATACGCGTAGAACGCCGGCTCGAGGACGGGGCCGCTGCCGGGCCAGAAACCGTGGCTGATCACCTCGTGCGAATAGGCCTCGCGCATGAATGCGGGACCTTCGCGCGGCGGCGCGGTCCGTCCGGAGAATCGCGTGACCGCAAGGTCGAAGCTGCCCCAGAAGAAGTGCACCGGACTGCATTTCCCCACGAACGAGCAGCGCGTGCCCGTCAGCACGCGCTCGATCTGCACGACGATCCGCCAGAAGCGGCTCGCGAATTCGGGATCGTACGAATGATGCCGGGTGTCCTTCTCGAACGGGATCGGATCAGGGATCTCGACGGGAACGGGCCAGATCTTGACGGCGAGCGACATCGCGCGCAGGGCCGCCATCACATGGCGATAGAAATCGGCGACGGAGCGCGGCTCGAGCTTCAGCGTGCGGCGGTCGCCGTCATTCGGCTGGATGACGAGCTCGTGGCTTACGAAATCGAATTCGATCGTGAACGACCGCCGTCCATGAGTCAGCGGCCGCGTGGTCAGACCGCGTGGAGTGATGTGAAGGGCGATCCCCCAGCTGTGATTGATGGGCGGCGCGAGCGCCAGCGCAACTTTCCCGACGATCTGCGACCACATGTGAAGTGTCGCGTACGTGTCTTTCCACGCGTCATAGGGAAGGGGAGGCCAGAGTTGGTCGGTCATCGCGCCATCACCAGTATCTAACGTTTCCGCGCCACGCACGTCTGTGGATGACATGGTGAGGAGAGACTTTCTTGCGCGTTCTTGCTGTTGCCGCGCAACTCCACGCCGGCTCACCGGTTCGTCTGCCGAAACCGGCAGGCCCGTATCGAATCGGAACGAGCACGATCGACCTGGTCGATGAGTCACGGCGCGAGACGGCCGTCAGCGATCCGCGCATCCGGCGGCACGTCGTTGTACAGGTCTGGTATCCATTGAGCGCGCGTCGCGGCCCGGCGGCTCCCTGCATTCTGCGGCTTGCCGCCTACACCGCGCAGCGGCCCATGCCCGACCCGGCTGGCGGAGTGATGAACGAAGAGAAGGCTGCCGGTTACGCCGCGGTCGAGACAAACGCCATCCTCAACGCTCCGCCGGCGGCAAACGCTTTCCTCTGATCCTGATCTCGCACGGATGGCAGGCGTCGCGGTCCGACTCCACGATCCTGGCCGAGGATCTTGCCAGCCGCGGCTTCTTGGTCTGCGGGGTGGATCACGCCTACATGAGCCACATTGCGTTGGGCGACGGTGTCACACCGTCGGAGGACAGGCAGTTCGAATCCGGCCTTGCCGCGGCCCGCGATTACGGCGCGGACATTGTGTTCGCGATCGGTGCCATCCGGATGCTCTATCGCGATGTCGTCGGCGCTTCCCGGATCGGCTTGATCGGGCATTCCAGCGGATACGGCGCGATCCGCGAGGCGGCGATCGCCGATCCGGCAATCGACGCCGTCGTGAACATCGACGGCAATGAGAAGGATGCGGAACATCTTCGCCGGTTGAGTCAGGCGGCGCATGTGGATCCGCCTTGCGCGCGCCGGGCCGCCGCCCGACGAGCTCCTGCAGAGGACGAAGGCGCCCGTGGAAGTCCTGGCCATCCCGGGAGCAAAACATGGATCGGTGATGGACTATGACTACGTGTTTGCGAGGGACGCCGCGGATCGATCCGCGTCCATGCGGCCGATGGACATCATGCGCTGCTCGATCGGCACGTTTTTCGAGGTCACGCTCGAGAGGCGCGGTTCACTGAATTCGCTCGAACCGTGCCGGGCGGACGCGGAACTGCACGCCTACGGCAAGACCGGCTGAACGGAAGTGCGTGCGCGCCCGGCCACACGCAGGCGCCGCGCGGCGTTAGACTTGGGCTCGTTCAGCAATGTAAGCCGCGCTGGTCCAACCCGCATGACTGGGCCGCGTTCGGATTGCAGGGCGAGTGGCGTTAGCGTCGCCAGGAACTGAAACAGCGCCGCCGGCGCGCCGTATCACCTCGCTGACATGCCAGCGAACACGCCGGCCGCGGCACTTCTGCTCGTCGCTTTCAGCGCAATCGCTTCCGCGTCCGCTCCGCCTCCCGGCACCGTCGATGTCGCACGCGGCGTCATCCTCGTTCCCGGTTCGTTTGTCCCGGGCCAGCAGCCGGACGGGAACACGATCATCTTTCGCGGGAAGCGGCGGCTCCTCGTCGTCGATACCGGGCGTCACGAGAGCCACACCCGCAAGATCGTCGATCTCGCCCGCGCCCTCGGCAGGCCGGTCACGACGATCGTGAACACGCACTGGCATCTCGATCACATCGGAGGCAACGCGCTGCTGCGGCGCGAGTATCCGTCGGTGAAGATTTACGCGAGCTCGGCGTTCGCGGAAGCGCGCGAGGGATTCCTGAAGCGATACCACGCGCAGCTCCAGGACGCGCTGAAGAACGAGAGCAACCCCGCACAAAAGGAGACGTTCGAGATTGACCTGCACCTGATCGAACGCGCGGACGCGCTGGCGCCCGATGTGATCATCCGTACCTCGCACAGCGTCAGGTTCCCCGGCCGCTCGATCGATGTGAACCTCGAGTCGTATGCGGTCACGGCGGGCGATCTCTGGCTGTATGACCGCGCATCGCGCGTTCTCGTCTCCGGCGATCTGGTGACTTTGCCCGTGCCGTTCTTCGACACCGCCTGCCCGGCCCGGTGGTCGGCGGCGCTCGACGATCTGGCAAAGGTCCGCTTCTCGATTCTCATTCCGGGTCACGGTGATCCGATGTCGCGCCCGGCGTTCGAGACGTACCGCAAGTCATTTCGCGATCTCACCGCCTGTGCCGCGTCGTCGGAGCCGAAGCAGACCTGTATCGATGGCTGGATGAAGGATGCCGCTTCGCTCATCGCGAAGGACGATCCGAAGTTCGTCCGGTCGATGCTCGATTACTACGTCGGGAACGTATTGCGAGGCGACGCGAACAAGATGCGCGAGCTGTGCGGCGACGCTACTCGAAAGGGGTGAGCGCCGTCCGCGAGCCCGAGCTCCGCGAGAACGTCGCGGTGAAGAACGAGTTGCTCGAGATGATCCCCGCGTAGTGAAGGGACAGGAACGACGAGGGAACCGTTAGATTCGGCGTCGCGGTCGACGTGTTGTTGGCCGGTCGTGCGGAATGAAGCGCGGCGTCGAGGCTTTGGCGCTCGCCGACCGCGGCGTTCAGTTTCGCATCGAAGCCGCTCAGGTCCATCTGCTGCGCCGTTCCGAAGAACCACAGGCGGTCCTTCAAGAGTGTTCCGCCGATCGAGGCCTCGTAGCGCCGGGAACCGTTGCCCGAGAAGAACGGAAGGCCCATCTCCAGCGATCCGGAAAGCTTCGACGGCGACTTGACCGCGAGATCCACCTCGCCGCCGGAAACGCGCCCGAATTCCTGCGCCAGGGCCGCCGTGGCAAAGGTGGCGATCAGAAGAAGCGCGACCACTGCCGGTTTCATCCTCATGGCCTCGATATTGTATGTCGTTATTGCGCCATCGCCGTGAGCTTCACGAATCCCGGGTCATTCTTCAGTGACGCGAAGACGTAGTCGACGCGCGCCTCCCACATCTCCTTGGCCCGCACGGCGTCATAACGTTCGTACGTGTAGAAATGCCGGTGCAGCAGCTCCATCGCTTTGCCCTTGTTGCCGAGGAGTGCGTAGATCGCTGCGAGGTTGTACGAGGCGCTGAGAAGATTCTGATTCGCGTTCGCAATGCGGAGAGCTTCCTCGCCGCGGCCGCTGTCGGCCATGTACGTCGCCGCGAACACGAGGTTGTACGGATCATCGGGATCGAGCGCGAGCGCTTCCTTCACGTATCCGTCGGCTTTGGCGCGATTGCGTTCCGAATTCCAGTAGACGGCGAGGTTGCGATAGGTGAGGGCCAGCGGGTAGGCGGCGATCGACGCGTGGAAGAGCTCCAATCCTTTCGCCGAGTCACCCATGTGAATGGTCATCTTGCCGATGCCGTGAAGCGCGACCGCGCGTGAGAGCGGGTCGGGCTGCATCGTGAGCAGCCGGTCGAACGTCTGCCGGGCCAGTGTCCACTCGCCGGTCTGGTGACGATAAAGCTCGCCGAGGAAACGGGCGGGAACAGGGTCTGCCGGATCGATCTTCGAGGCTGCGATGTAGAGCGTCTTCGCGCGCTCGTACTGCCCGGCGATTTCCGCCGCCAGCGCGCGATCCATCGCTTCGGTCATTCGCGCGTTCACCGCGGCGGTGGCGATCGGATCGCTCGCGCGCAACGCGGCGTCTTTGACCGTGACGCCGAGGCGCTTCAAGGCCTTCTGTGCCTGGCGCCCCCGATCCGGAACGAGGCAGCGCTGCTCCCAGACTCTCTGATACGCGGAGACGGCGCCGTCGCGATCGCCCGATTCGGCTTTCTTCTGCGCGCTCGCAAGATCCTCATCGAGCGCGACCTGGCGCAGGTAAAGCTCGTGATGGATCATGTTCTCGACGTCCGCGGCGTGAAGGGCGCCGTTGTCGGCGGTGGCCCGCGCCACTTCCTTGCCGGCGCTCACGAGCAGCGCGACCGGCTGCTTGCCGTCGACGTTCCACTTGGCGATCGTCTCCTTGTCGTCCGGCTTCACGAGCTGCATGCCGATGCATTGCGCGGAGTAGAGCGTCAGCATGCGCGAGCTGACCAGTTCGCTCGTGTTCATCTCGTCCGGCGTCGCCGCGAACCAGTAGACGATGACGGGATTCGTCAGCGGCGCATCCTCTTTCTTGAGAATGCGCCAGGGCACCACGTAGGCGCGCGGTGGGGCGTCCGCTGGCTGCGTTGTCGTCGGACCGAATCCGCCGCGCGTGACCCCACCCATTCCTCCTCCTCCGCCACCGCCGCAGGTGGCGTACGCATCACCGAACACAAAGATGACGAGGGTGGTCAGAGCGAGGATTTTGCGCATGCCGAACGGAACCGTGCCGGCGCAGCGCTTTCTTCCCGTGACCTCATCGCAGCAACCCATGACCTCATCGCAGCAAGATGTACGAGAGCGCGCCGGCAACGATCAGCACCATCGCCGCGGTAAGCACCTGCGAGTAGCGCGCGCCGCCCGTAAACGCATGGCGGGCGGCCGATCTCAGAGCAAGGACGTTCGCGCGCCGGCACCGGTTGCTCGCACCTTCCACGCGTGCCGTGCATCGGAAGGAGTCATTTCGACGCTACCGCCGGCCGCACGCACGAGAGCGAGACCCGCGGCGACGTCCCAAAGTTTGATGTTGTTTTCCCGGTATTCATCGACACGGCCGGCGGCCAGCCACGCAAGGGAGAGCGCGGCGCTGCCGACCAATCGTACCTTCTTGTAGTCTCGAAAGGCGGACGCGAAGCGAATGAGGGCGTCGGCCGAAAAATCGTCGGCTGCCGGGACCCCCGTGCAGAGAACAGATGATCGCGTGCTGGTTTCGGTGCGCACTCCAATCGGCGTGTCGTTCAGCCACGCCCCTTCGCCCACCACTCCCCTGAACATCTCGTTACGGAAGAAATCATGGACGACCCCGATGAGTGGCGAATCGCCACGCCACACGGCGATCGAGACGGCCGCCAGCGGTATCCCCCGAAAATAGTTGTACGTGCCGTCGAGCGGATCAACGATCCATCGGAGATCCGTGGATGAGGTCCCCGCAACGTCTCCCGATTCCTCGGTCAGGATTGGTGCACCGGACTGCTGCCGGATCTGGTCGATGATCACTGCCTCGGCTCGGAGGTCGGCATCGATCTTCACGTCGTGCTCGTGGTCGGAAATGATCTGCGGCCGCGCGTTCGTGCGAAGCAACTCACCGGCAGCCTCGGCGGCCCTCACCGCGACAGACATCAGCTCTCGGTAGTCGGTCATTGGTCTTCAAAGAGTGCGCGCAGGAGGTTGTTGACTGCCTCGTCGACCACGATGCCGCGACTGCCGTTCAGAGGGAATGCGCCGCGTTTGATGCGGTCAAATTCCTGTCGGCCAAGAATCTGCTCCTCACCGGAGACATGGATCGTAATGACATCCGCGATCGCGAGCGCCTCCTCGAATGACCGCACCGGCACGCCCGAGTCGATCCCGGCGTAGGGATCAACGGCCCGAAGACAAACGCCGAATGGGCGGAGCAGCTCGGCCTCCCACCGGCCAATTCGGCCGAAACCGCAATTGACCACCGTTTTTCCGGCAAGCTGCCGCCCGATCTGCTTGCTCCATTTTCCCGCGTGGAGATCCCTGTCCATCTGAGGGACACGGCGCAGGAGCAGGATCATGACTCCCACCGTGAGCCTGCCATCGCGTCGGAGGGAGCGTCGGGCGTGTTGCGAACGGCGATTCCAATCTCGCCGCCCGCGGTCAAGTCGACGTTCGAGAGACCTGCTCCCACACACGAGATCACCTTTCAGTTCCGAACCTTTCAGAACATCACGCGTCAGCGGCTCGAGACCGGCGCGCAGACCCTGGATTCCGGGAAGAAGCGCCTTCATCTCCTCAGCGGTGAGTTTTCGGCCGTGAGGATTCGGAACGACGTCCGATCCCGAGTCGCGCGGTCGCACCAGGGGCGACGCATCCCCGACTGCAAATGTGGACGGCCCGATTAGGACTCTCAAGCGTTCGATGAGTCCGGACTCTGAAACAGCATGCACGTGCCCGGGCTCGGATTCCCATAAGAGGGTTCCACGTGCCGTTCGTACGTACGCACGAGCCGGAACGGCCGCATGTAATCCTCGTACGTCTGTACAGAACGGTCCCGAGAGATGAACTGCGATCCCTGCTCGATGTTGGTTGTAATTCGGAAAGGCTCGGTTTTCTCAATGATGAGAACGTGACCGCGCCTTGCCAGCGATTTGAGGGCTTCGCACACGCGTCGCGCCTCATCATCCGTCAGATGCTGCAGGACTGTACAGATCATCGCCAGGTCGTACGGCTCATCTTGGACGGTTGCCAGGCTGTCCACGCGCTGGAACGTAATCTCAGGAAGAAGTCCGCTGGCAACGTCAACAAGCACCTGCTCCCGTTCGAAGCCAGTCACGTAGTCAGCAAACTCCTTGAGAACCATGATGACTCGGCCGTAGCCACACCCGAGCTCGCAGGCCCGCGAAAGTTTACGACCCCCTGCCACGTCCGTCAGGATGTTGCGGATCGTGCAGTGGTCGAGATAGTTGCGCACATTCGCCGTGGGACCTTCGGCGTCGCTGACCGCACTGGTCGTCCATACGAGACGTGCATTGCGGTCGGCGAGTCGTCCCCAGGAACGGCGGCGCGCTTTGACGAACAGCGATTTGATCAACAATCCGATTGGCAGGGACGTGCAATCAGGGAACCGCTTCTCCGATTCGCTAAAGAACCGGAATTCATTCGAATTCATCCGTTCTCCAGAATAAGACGTTCACGTCGCGTCAAGCGGCGGGACGCCGCCGAGGACGCGTATGTGCGTGACGAGGGTGGTCAGAGCGAGGATTTTGCGCATGCCGAACGGAACCGTGCCGGCGCAGCGCTTTCTTCCCGTGACCTCATCGCAGCAAGATGTACGAGAGCGCGCCGGCAACGATCAGCACCATCACCGCGGTAAGCACCTGCGAGTAGCGCGCGCCGCCCGTCAGTCCCTGCAGGACGTCCGGGCCTTCGCCGGCGATGAGGCGGATGCGTTCCTCCGCGCCCCGGCCGGGCACGAGTCCCTTGTCTGCGGCGGAGTAGACGCCGAGGGCGCACATGCGTGTCGACGGGGGAACGTACTCTTCCTGGAGCGTGGCTTCGCCGATCCGGTCGCCGTCTGTCATCTGCCAGTCGAAGCGAAGAGACCTTGCGGTCGTCATCATGGCGTGGTCGAGTGCCGCAAGCTCGCCGGCGAACGGGATCGTGCGCGCAAATTCGGACCGCGCGATGTAATCGCGGGCGTTTGCCAGTCGCGCGGGCTCGCGTCCGCTCTCCCGAACGGGATCGGTGAGGTAGGGAAATCCGCAGATCGCGAATCGTCCGTTGCTCGTTCGGATGACCGAGGGCGCGAGGGCGACGCCGGAGAAATCGGTCACGCGGGTCGTGGTCGAGGTCGACGACGAGGACGAGCTCCGCGATTGCACCATCCGATAGATCTCGTACGAGTAGAGAACGCAAGGCACTACGCCGAAGGGCGTTCGCAGCGTCTCGCCTTCAGGCTCGATCGTTCCGGCCAGGGCGATCCGCTGACCGTCTCGCGGCACCTCTCCCCGAAGAGTGTTCTGCAGGAGGCGCGCGTCGGCCAGGCGCCGGCGGCTCGTCAGCCAGGCCGCGATGGCGATGTGAAACAGGATCGCCAGGACGATGGCCACGACGATGGCGGGTGTCTGCGGAAGCCGTTGGCGAACGAGAAACCAGAAGATCAGCGCGAGCGCGCCGATCTTCAGCGGATAGACGAGGACCATGCGAACCATGGCGATGACCGGGACCGACCCAGTCTACTTCACCGCGTTGCGCAGTTCCTGGAGGTGGGCCGCCTTGATGAGCATCCCGGCTGCGAGTGACGGATCCGTGTACGTCACCTCGGGCTGCGCCAGGTAGCGTCGGGCCTCGGCGATGGCGGCCCGCAGTTCGAGAATCGGAGTCGCTCTCACCAGGCCGCCGGCAGCGGGAGGCGTCGCGAAGGACGCGTTTGCGAATCCGGCAAGCTGACGGACGCTATTCGCGGCGGCGAGAAGCTCTGAGAAGTGGGTCGCTTTGACCGATGTGACCTGCGCGACGATGGGATCGTCCGCGAACATCACCGTGGTCGCCAGGTCCGGCGCTGAATACGCGGTGCTGCCTGTCGGACGCACGCGGTAGAGGTACGAGCGGCCCGCAAGCACGGCGCTGTCGAGGTATTGGGTCGTTCCGGCATATCCGAGGAATGACCAGTTCGCGTAATAAGAGTCGTAGGTATATCGATAGACCTCGTAGGTCGAGGCCGTGCCGCTCCACGTCAGCATCACGCGATTGATGGCGGTCGCGGTGGCGACCAGGTTCATCGAGGACGCGCATCCGACGCTGATCTGCCTCGAGGTGTTGGTCGAGGAGAAAGCACCGGTCGGCGTGTACGTTGCCGAGATATATGTGGCGGCGGTCCCGATGGGAAGTTGAACCGTAGCCTGGGCAGTCCCGTTCACACCGGTTGGAACGAGCGTCGCCTGCACGGTCTGATCGAGAGCCGAGACCGAGATGCTCCCCGTGGGTGCCTGCGTCGTATCGCTCGTCGATACGATCACCGCGACGTCGACCGTGTTGTCGCAGGTCACCGGCGCGGCGACGATCCGCATCGACGTGTAGTAAGGGCTGATGTAAAAGAGGCCCATCGGAACCGTCAATGCTGTGAAGAGCGAATCGCCGTCGTATTGGAGACTGTACTGGTGCGAGCCTGTTGACAGGCCGCTGAGGACGAATTTCACCGAGGCCGTGGCGTCGAGTGTTTGTTGATCGACCATGTTCAGCTGGTCGTCGAGCAGTTTCAAAACGCCGCTCGGGTATGTGCCATCCGCCGCCCGGGCGGCCACGCGCGCGGGGATTTGAACGTCCTGACCGTACTTCGTGGAGTACGGCAAAGTAACGACCATCATGGGGTCGAGTTTTGCGACCGAGCTGGAGGCGACGATGGCGATATTCAGCGACGGACCGTAACTGCCAATGGTGAGCTTCGTCGAGCCGGTCACATCGCCGGGCTGCAGAGTGAACGTCGTATGACGCTCGCCGGGCGGAATGGTTGCGCTGGTGGGCGTGACTGCAACCGCCGCATTGGACGATGTCAGCGAGACCGTCTGCGTGGCTGTGCTGGTGTAGGGGGCGAGATAGTCGAGTGTGGCGGCGAGCGATGAGGTGAGGAACGGCGGCAGGGCCATGGAGCCGTCGCTCGAGACCATTTTCGTCACGCTGTTGTCGCTGAGGTCGGCCTCGGCAGTCAGCGTCGACACGCTGGCCGTGATCGTGTAGCCGGGAGGATAAGCGCTGTTGTACAGGCCTCCGGAGGTGTAACGGCCGATGCTCACCGTGCGGCTCTCGCCGGCGGCCAATGAACCGAGGACGCAGAGAAGCGAGCCGTAACCATTCTGCGAGCAGCCGGTTCCCGAGAGGCTTGCGACGGTCGGCGATTCCGTGAACGTCAACGTGACGCCGTCCGCGTCCGACGGTCCGGTGTTCGTGACCACAAACGTGCGGGAGGCGTCGTACGAAGTGCTGGCCTGCACGTACTGGATCGACAGCGCGGCCGAGCGGTCATCTTCCTCGATGATGCCGGTGGCGACATTGTTCTGGAGCACGCCGAGCGTCGGAGACGAGATCGTTACGGAGAGCGACTCGTCGTCTTCCATCTGCGTGTCGCCGTTGACTGTGACGTCGATGAATGCCTCGCTCGCGCCGGCTGCGAACACAACGGTGCCGTTGGCGGCAACGTAGTCGGCTCCCGCTGTGGCAGTGCCGTCCGACGTGACGAAGGCGACCGACGATGCCTGCGAAAGATCGCCGCTTCGGGTGACTTTGAAGTGAAGTTGCGTCGTTCCCGTATTGCCCTCGAGAACGCGGGCGTCGTCGATGGTGTACGCCGTCGGATTCAGCGCCAGCGCCCAGAGCTCGCGTCCGAGCGACGTCTGCGCGTTGAAGAATAGTTCGCGGCCCGCCACGACGAGTTGCCGCGGATCCGAACCGGTCGCGCCGGGATTGAGATCCGCGACGCGCTGTGTTCCGCCGGGGGTTCCGTCGCTCTTCCAGAGCTCGCGACCCGTCGAGCCATCATCGGCGGAGAACCACAGAAGACCGTCGGCAGCCACCAGCGAGTCAGGCGAAAACGATGCGGCACCCGGCGCGAGATCGGCGACGAGCTCCGTTCCGGCTGTGCTTCCGTCGCTCGTCCAGAGCTCGAAGCCGTCGAGACCGTCGTTCGCCACGAAGAACAACCGGTTTCCCACTGCCGTGAGCGACCTCGGCGACGAGCTGCCCGTGCCCGGCATCACGTCTCTGACCATGAACGTGCCCGCCACGGTTCCGTCGCTGCGCCAGACCTCGCGTCCCGCCGTGCCGTCATCCGCGGTGAAGAAAACGAGCGGCCCGGCGGCTGTGAGTTGATCAGGAGTGGAGCTGGGAGTTCCCGGCCGGATGTCGATGACGTCTGTCCTTCGTCGATTCGGGTCGGTGCGCCAGAGCTCCGTACCGTAAGGCGAAGAGTTCAATGAGTAGTAGAGTGCGCCGGCTGCCGCCACCATGCCTGCACTGATCGAAGTGTAATTCGACGGGTGCGTTGTCAGGCGCTGCGTCGATGCCGGCGTACCGTCGGTCTGCCAGATCCCGCGCGGATCGCCGGCCTCAAAGTAGACCCGCCCGCCGAGCTCCACAAAGGCCCACGGCTCGGACGGCTTGGATGTCGTCCCGGTCGACAAATCGATCGTGCCCGCCTGCGTTCCGTCGGTACGCCAGGGCTCCCGGGATCCATAAGTGCTCGAGTCCGACGGCGCCGTAAAGTAGAAGTAACCCGACGACGGAAAAAATAACGACACGTAGATCTTCTGCAGCTCCGACGTGCCTGCCGCGGTTCCATCGCTCAAATACAGGCTGTACTCGGTCGTCGTCGTGTAAGCCGTTGTCGTGAAGAAGAGGTTTCCCTTCCAGGCGCTGAAAAATCCGAAGGTCTTGGCGCCCAGGAAGTTGGTCAGGGGGATCGTGCCGGCGGCGGTGCCGTCGCTCGTCCACACCTCGCGCGGTCCGCTGTTCGTCGCCGTAAAGAAGACGCGGCCGGTTGTTCCGCGCAGAAGATCGGGATTGGAAGACGCAGGCGGATCGCTCGCCATGTTCGCGATGAGATGCGTTCCCCCCTCGGTCCCATGACTGACCCACGGCTCCGATCCGGTTGTGCCGTCCGAGCCGGAGAAAAAGAGCTGTCCGCCGGCCCAGGCGATTTCCGTCGGAGATCCGGGGGCGACAGACGGCGAGACGATCGTGGTGCCTGCATCGCTCCCGTCGGTCGACCAGAGCCGAAACAGACCGCTGCTGTTGCGGCCGAAAAAGAAGACCTTCGAAGTGCCGGCGACGTACGACGATGGATCGGTGACCGTTCCGAGCTTGATCGTGCCGAGCTCCGATCCGTCGGTGCGCCACAGGCCGGCGCTGGAGAAGAACGCCAGCCCGCCGGCACTGCTGAGGAGCGGTGGGATCGCGCTGCTCGACCAGGCCGGATACGACTTGAACGGGACCGTGCCGTCGGGCGTGCCGTCGCTGTGCCACAACGACCAGCCGTTCGTCGGATCGTAGGCGAAGAAGACGATCGATGCTCCGACCGGAACGAGCGAGAACGTGCCCGTCGTGTTGAACGAGCTGCCGGCGCCGGGGTTGATGTCCTTCAGCAGGATCGTTCCCGCCGCGGTTCCGTCGCTCATCCACAGCTCATAACCATGTGCGGAGTCCCAGCCGGCGAAAAACAGGTGGCCGCCGGCGACCGTCATCGTGCGGATCGTCAGATCCGTGCGGACCGCCGTCGTTCCTTCCGGAGTCCCATCGCTTCGCCACAGGGTCGTGCCGGAGTAGAAGTACATGAACCCGCCGAGGACGAAAAAGCCGCGGGCGTCCGGCGAGTCGACAAGTTTTTTCGTTCCCGTGTCGGTGCCGTCAGTGACCCAAGCGTCCCGCAACTGCCCCGTGCTGCTCGCGAGCAGGAAAACGTGACCCGACATCGCGGCCACCGGCTGTGCGCCGCTGGTCTGGGCCCCGACATAGATGTCCTTGACCAGAACCGTGCCGGCCTCGGTTCCATCGCTCTTCCACAGCTCTCTTCCGTTCACCGGGTCCGAAGCCGAGAAGATGACCGTGCTACCCGACAGCGGGACGAGATTCGCCGGGCCGCTGCCGAGCGAGCCGGGAACGATGTCCTTCACGAGGTCGACCGTCGTTCCGTCCGTCGTGAACAGCTCCGCGCCGGCGGCATCGCTCGACCCGGCGAAAAAGACGGTCGATCCGGCCGCCACGAAATACCGCGGCGACGATGACACGGCATTCGGCGTGTACGACGTGTTGAGATCGGTGACGAGGTAGGGAGCCTGCGCGTGCGCAGCACTCGCGCAGAGAACTGCCACGACCGCAGACACGAGGCATTTCATGGATCGAGGAAGGACGGGGCGCATTGTGACACACAATGATTCAGTCACAACGGACCGAACAATGTGGCGAACGACACAGGCTTCGGTTCGTGCGATCAGTCGACCGGAACGCCGTCAGGCACGGCCGTCCTGCTCCGTCGGCGTCTGACTGGCCACCGACAGGCGCTTCATCATCGGCACCAGCGCGGCGGCGATCACTGTTCCGATCACGGCGACGATCCCGAGCTTGATGAAGAGATTCGTGTAAAGCGGCAGCGTCTGGACGGGATTGGTCACGTTCTCCGGAACGCTGGCGTACGTGGCGACGTAGCTGCCGAGATACTGCGAGATGCCGGTCGACAGGAACCAGACGCCCATCAGGAAGCCGCGCTGCGCCGGGCCGACATACCGCGCCACCACCGCCAGTCCCAGCCCGCTGATCAGCAGCTCGCCGAGCGACTGCAGCCCGTAGCCGATGATCATCCATCAGAACGAGACCTTGCCGTTGACGGCGAAGTTTCCACTGAATCCGTACGCGAAGAAGCCGAGGCTCAGGATGGCGAATCCCATCGCGAACTTCGTGGCGATGTGGAAGTCTCCCTTTCCTTTGCCGAGCGCGTTGTAGAGCCACGCCAGGGGAGGGCTGAGGAGGAACACCCAGATCGGGTTGAGCGCCTGCACCTGGCCGGCCGGAACGTGATAGCCATAGAAGTCGAGATTGACGTTGCGCAGCGAGAACAGCGTCAGCGAGGTCGACATCTGCTGATAGAAGATGAAGAACACCATGCCCTGGGCGGTGAGCACCAGCACGGCGGCCAGGCCTTTGCGCTCGCGCTCCGTCCCCTTCTTCATCATGATTCCGAAGATCGCCAGCATGATGATGAAGGCCAGCACGACGATTGCTCGGGCCACGGTCCGGTTCTGAATGATGAACGCCACGAGAACCGCCCCGATGGCGATGCCGACGATCACCACGACGAGCTTCGTCATGTCGAGCGGCCTGAAATCAGGCTCCGATCCGACATGCGCGAGATAGCGCCGCATGACGAGGTAATTGATGATGCCGATGACCAGGCCCGCCGCGCAGATGCCGAATGCCACGTGCCAGCCGTACTTGATGGCGATCAGCGGCGTGGCGAGCTGCGAGGCCGTGGCGCCGACGTTGACGGCCATGTAGTACATCGTGAAGGCGCTGTCGATCTTCGCGGCGTCGCCTTCATAGAGTTTCGAGATCAGGTTCGCCGGATTGGCTTTGAAGATGCCGCCGCCGACCGCAACGAGCGCGCGGGGAAGAGGAGCTCGGGCCGGTTCGGGATCGCCAACAGCGTGTACCCGATGGCCAGGACGACCGAGCCGAGGACGGTCGTGCGGCGGCTTCCCAGAAGCTTGTCCCCGATCCAGCCGCCGACCGCCGGAACAGCGTAGGCCAGCGCCGCAAACGCGCCGAACGTGAGATTGGCGCGATCGTCCGTGTATCCGAGCTGCTGCACCATGAACAGCACGACCACGGCGGTCATGCCGTAGTAGCCGAACCTCTCCCACATCTCGATGAGGAAGAGCGTCGTGAATCCGAGAGTCTTCGAGGGCTGCCGATCGTCAGTCGTCATGCGCCGCTATCTTCCCGCAGAACGGTGAGAGGTGACCGGAGTTGTTTGCGGGTCGCCTACTTCGCCAGCTCGTACAGATACTCGACGAACGACATCACCGCGCCGTCGTACCCCTGCACGCTCGGATTCGTCGACTCGATCACGTAATACTCGTCCGGCGCATGCGCGCCGCTGCCGTGGCCGAGGCCGAAATGGCCGGAGGCGAGGCTGAGCGGCGGGTCGGTGAAGACGTAACCGGGATACGAACCGGCGTTGCGCGGCCAGAGCACGGGATCGATGCCGGCCCGTTTGAGGACGGCAATCTGCGACTGGATCAGCGGCGCGCTCGCCGGAGTGCTCGTCGGGTTGTACGCGCCGGTGACATTGACCTCGAGATCGGCGAAGCCGCGCTTGGCGAGATGCGCTTTCAGCGCGGCGACCGCCTCGGGCACTTTCATGTCGGGAACGAGGCGCATGTCCATCTTCGCCACGGCACGATGGGGAAGGACGGTCTTGCCGCCCGGCCCGGTGTAGCCGCCGACGAGACCTTCGATGTTCACCGTCGGCTGCGATTCGAGACGTTCATTGGCCTGCTCCCACGGAAGATCGTCGATCCAGTGCTGCACGCTGAGCGATTTTTTCGACTGCACTTCGCTGCGCCGCTTCGCCGCCGTGTCGATCATCGCCTTTTCCTCGGCGGTCATCGGCCGCGGCTGCGGATAGTTGTCGATCGTGATCGTGTTGCCGTCCGCCGACACCAGTGTGTCGAGCGCCTTGACCAGGCGCCACGCCGGGCTGTCGACCATCGCCTTCAGTGAAGAATGGATGTCCTTCGCCGGGCCGCGTCCCCACTTCTCGCCGCTCGAGACCAGCTCCAGCTCGATCACGCCTTTCGCGCCGAGGCTCACGGTGACAATGCCGTCGAGATCCTGCGACGCTGCCGGCATGAACACGCCGGAAGTCTTGCGGAGTGCCGCCTCCACCTCGGGCCGGTGCACGATCTGGCCGATGTGCGGAGAGCCGATTTCCTCTTCACCCTCGGCGACGAGCACGAGATTCACCGGCATCTTCTTCCCGGCGCCGCGAATGGCGTGCAGCGCCGCCAGCAACGCCGACTCCGGTCCCTTCTGATTCACCGCGCCCCGTCCCATGACTGCCTTGCCGATTCCCGGCTTGTCGACGATGCGCGCATCGAGCGGCGGCGAGGTCCACTCGGCCGGATCGAACTGCTTGACGTCGTACATGAAGTAGAGGCCGACGGTCTTCTTCGCTCCGGCGTCGAGCGTCGCAAAGACGCCCGGCTTCCCGTCCGTATTGATGATCGTCGACTGCTGGAATCCCGCGTCGCGGGCGAGCTTGGCCATGTACTCGGCGCCTGCCGGGTAGTTGCGATTTTCCGCCGCGATCGAGGGAAGGGCAATCCAGTCCTGCAGACGCCTGACCGCCTCATCGTGCCGTTTGGTGATCTCGGCGCGGATGTCGGCCAAATCATTTGCGGCGTAGGACGAGCCCGCGCCAAGGATGATGAGCGCTGCGAATGCCGTGGCGATCTTCCGGAACGTCATGTTCTGCACCTCGCGGCGATCTTATTCGTTGGCGAGGGTGACCGTCGAGCCGGGCCCGCGCGATCGCCGGAAGACGACCGACGCGTCGCCGAGGACGAAGGTCTGGCCTTCGCGGAGCGGAACGGGCGCTATGAGCCTGTGGCCGTCGAGGAACGTCCCGTTCTTGCTTTCCAGATCCTTGAGGATCACGGAGTCCGCGCGAATCTCGATCGCCGCGTGTCTTCGCGACACTGTTGAGTCGTCGATCTGCACGTCGGCGGACGCATCGCGGCCGAGCACATTGACTCCCGCCTGCAGCGGAATCTCGCGTCCGTGAAAGAACACGAAACCGGCCGGGGGTTGCGCGGCCTCGTCTTTGACGTGGCCGCTGAACGCGTATCCGAATCCGTGCACGGTGCGGATGAAGCGAGGCTTCCGCGAGCGGTCGCCGAGGGCCGTGCGGATCTCGTTGATCAATCCGGCCAGATTTGATTCATCGACGACCGTGTCCTGCCAGATGGATTCGTAGAGCTCCTGCTTCGCGAGAGCGCGCGGGGAGTTCTCGATCAGGATCTCGAGGAGGCGAAAGGCCTTCGGTCCGAGATGCACCGGTTGCGTGCCATCGTGGAGCTCGCGCCGGTCGGAGTCGAAGGCAAAGCGGTCGAAGACGACACGCATCGCCTCATTATCACAATGAATCGAGCAGCGACCGCAATCGCGCCTTTCGTCGTTCCGCCGCCACGGCGAGCCTCGGATCTTCGGCCGCCGCGGACTGCGGTCCGGCAGGGCATCCGCGCGTTCGATGTGTGCCTCACCACCGAGTGCGCTGATCGTTTGCTCGTCCGGTTCGATGATGCGGAGAGGCCGCAGCTCGTCGCCGAACGTCGTCCACGGCGGTGTGCCGGCGCTCTGCGAATCGATGATCTCCATCGCGCGGTTGCGCCACTCCACCACGAGCTCTCGCGGACGCGCGCCGTTGTCCGGAGGAGCGCCCCACCTGCGCATCGTCACGATCGTCTGGAACGTCCACGGCTGGCGCGGTCTCAAGGTGGCGCGAGCGATCACCGGCGTGTCGATCGTCCGCCGCCCGCCCACGGCAAAGTGAAATCCGATGAAGCCGTCGAACGGGACATCGGAGGCGGTGGCGAAGAGGGCGACCGGCGTGTTCACGGCCGGGATGTACGGACCGGGATAGCCGAGGTCGAGCGTCACCGCCGGAAGGCCGGGGCGTGGAGCGGGAACAGTGGCATGCCACGGCTTTCGCGCCGCGGCGACCTCCGCCTGCGCGCGCGAAGCGAGCATGATCAGCAGCGTGATCAGCACGCGACCCGCTAGTTGTTGCAATGGACGCCGATCATCGTAACAGTTGTTCACGCGAATCAATATCGCCTGCGCGTGGTCGCGAGTCTTGGGGGATTTATGGAAGTTTCGTGGCGGATATGGCGGCGAGCAGTTCTTCCGCACCGGCTCGAAGCGCTGCCATGCCGAGAGCGCCGAATCGGAGGAACAGGCCGTCGTCGCGCGAGGGCGTTGTCCGGTACGTGCTGAGCAGCGCCAGAGCGAGAGAGCTCGCCGCGGCCACGCGACGCACGGATGCGCCCGAACGATGACGCAGGAGCAGATGCATCCCCGCGCCGTTGTCGGGCCAGGTCCAACCATGCGACCTGACGGGTTCCAGTCGCTCCACGAGCTCCTTCCTCTTCGCTCCGTACGCGCTACGCATCCCTCCGCAGGTGCGAGGAGAAATGTCCTTCCTCCATGAACAGGGTCATCGCCATCTGCGACACGGCCGGAGTGAATCCATCGAGCTGCGTGCGCACGTTCGCGAGCGGCTCGACCAGATCCTCCGGCACCACGGCATAGGCGAGTCGGAGCGAGACGAACATCGCCTTGTTCAGCGTGCCGATGTAGAGAACGCGCCCGTGCGGATCGAGCGAGTAGAGCGGCGTGAGCGGCTGACCCTCGTAGCGGAACTGGCCGTCGTAGTCGTCTTCGACGATCCACGAGTCGTTGCGCGAGGCCCAGTCGAGCAGGGCGATCCGCCGGTCGAGACTGAGCGCGACGCCGGTGGGATATTGATGCGGCGGCGTGACATACGCGAGGCGGGCGCGCCGCGCGCGGCGAATTCCGGCGTCGACGATGAGACCTTGGTCGTCGACCGGCACCGGCGTCATGTTCGCGCCGGTGATCCCGAACGCTGCCCGGGCGCCGAGGTAGCAGGGATCTTCGATCCAAACGCCGTCGCCGGGATCGAGGAGAAGGAGCGCAAGCGCGTAGAGCGCCTGCTGCGCGCTGCTGAAGACGATCACTTGCGATGCGCTGCAGCGCAGTCCGCGGAATTGCGCGAGATATCGAGCCAATGCGGCGCGAAGTTCGGGCAGCCCGCGCGGATCGGCGAACTCGAAGGCCGACGCCCCGAGCTCGCGCAGCGCGCGTCCCTGCATCCGCTGCCAGACCTTCCATGGGAACTCGCTCGTGTCGGCGGTGCCGGCATTGAAGGGACGGGGCAGCAGCGGTTCGCGGCAGGCGGCGTTCGCTGCGATCGTCGCGCCGCGTCGCGACGGGCCGGCGGGCGGCTTGCGGCCGGCGCGTCTCGCGGGCACGCTCAACCCAGCGAGCGATCTCGAAACGAAGGTTCCCCGTCCGACGGCGCGATCGAGAAATCCCTCTTCGCTCAGCTGCGCGAAGACTTCGTCCACCATCCCCCGTGAGACGCCGTAGTCGGCCGCGGCCTGCCGGCTGGAAGGGAGGCGCTCACCCGGCCGCAGCACGCCTTCGAGAATGGCCGCTCGAAGCGCGCGATACACATCGCCGCGCCGCACCCGCCCGCGGGCGACCGGCGGCAGGAGTACTCCTCGTGGTTTGCGCAAGCTCGACCTCCGGAATGGCCTATTCTACGGGTCGAAATCGGATCTGGAGATCGGGCCGTTCGCTCCGTACGATCGCGCCATGAATCTCGCCACCTGCCTGTTGCTCTCGACCATTGCGACGGCGCATCTGCCGATCCTCCACGACAACTATCCGAAAGCGCGCGCCGAGGCGATTCAGCGGCACGTACCGCTGTTCGTGGACGTCTGGGCGCCGTGGTGATACTCGTGCCGCCTGATGCGAGCGGAGATGACTGATCCCCGTCTCGCCGGGTACGCCGGACGGTTCGTCTGGCTCGAGCTCGATTTCGACAAGCCTGAGAACAAACACTTTCTGACGCTGCACAACGTGGCGTACACACCTTCGCTCTTCGTCATCGATCCGGTGAACGAGCGCGCGCTGGCGCGGCAGTCAGGCGGCCTCACGGTTCCCGAGCTCGTGGTGTTTCTCGACGGGCACTCCGGAGCGAGCGGCCCGGATGCGTGGACGCTGATGGCTGCCGGCGACTGGGCTGCGTCCGCGGCTGCCGCCGCTGCCGAAGCGCCGCACATGCCGCGCAATTCGGCGTTCGCGCGCGTCGTACTAGCTGGATTGATGAGTGCGAATCAGGGAGGGACGGCCGCATGGGCCGAGCGTGCACGGCAGGTGCTCGAGCCGCTCGCAGCCGAAGCGGTCACGTTACCGTCGATCCTACGCGACCACCGTTTCCAGATTTATCAGACGCTGATGGACTCAGCGAACGCAAGAGGAGATCGCGCAACCGTCATGCGATGGGGCGATCGATGGCTGCACGAGATCGATGCGACAGCGCCGGCGAGCGACGACGAGCGGAGCGCACTCGACATCGCCCGCGTCGACGCCGCCGGAATCCTCGGCGATCCGGCGCGCGTGCTGCCGGCGTTGATCGCATCGGAGCGGGTCATGCCCGCCAATTACAACGCCTCGCTGCGCGTGGCCCAGATGGAGATCGAGGCGAAACGCTACGACGACGCCATCGCCGCATGCGACCGAGGTCTCGCGCACGTGACCGGACCTCTCGGCCGAAGCTGGCTTCTGCGCACGAAAGCCGAGGCTTTGATGGGCATGGGGGATGCGGGAGGGGCCCGCGTGGCACTCGAGAAAGCCCTCGATGCCGCGCGAACGATCGTTACGCCCGGCGCGCGCGATCGGAACGTCAAATTCATCACGAATGCGTTGAATGAGATGAAGACTCGCCAAAGAACGAACTGATACCCAGCCGCTCTTTCGAGATGTGGGCCGCTGTCCGGGACCGCACGAACTCACCGTTGCCGTAAACGAGATCGTCGTTGAAATCGGTTGTCGCCACACGCGTGTCATCGCGCAGATGCGGCCGCTACCGGATTCCGTCTCTCCCGGCGCTGGCGATGGCGTAACCGTCCGGGCTCGCGGCGGGACCTGCCACTCGTCACGGAACAACCGGCGCCCCATCCTTGATCGTCAGCATCCGGGCACAGGTCGGGACGAGGTACGGCTCGAGCTCCGCAGCGGTGCTCACGTTCGGATTGGTTCAGAGCGGTTGCGAGACAAGGGCAAGCAGTCCTCCGGCAATCGATGCGAAGGACCCAGCGAGCAGAAGGAGGACGCCGATCGTGCGCCGCATCCCGTCAGCCTGCTGCGCGAGCCTGATGTTTCGGATACAGTTGTTCTCACAGCCGAAGGAGTCATCGATGACCAGGCGGACCATTGTCGTCCTGATCGCGATCCTGGTGATCGCCGGGGGCGCGTTCGCGCAGAAGAACGCCACGGCGATGCTCAGGCTCTTCCGGCTGGAGGGAAAGTCGCAGGTCTTTCTGCTCGAAGCGTCGGAGATCACGACGACGGCGCCGGCGACGTGGGAACCGAGGAGGGATTCCGAAGGCGATGCTCCAACGCTCGAGTTTTCCAGCGGCGATCCGAAATCGCTCTCGTTCGATCTGGCGTTTGACACCTTCGAATCAAAAGAGAGTGTCTACGACAAATACGTCAGACCGCTCGAAACCTTGACGGCGATCGATCCCGATCTGCAGCGGCCCCCGATGGTGCAGGTCGTCTGGGGCAGCAACGAGCTTCCCGGCTTCAAGGGTGTGCTCGATTCCGTGTCGACGAAGTACACCATGTTTCTGCCGAACGGCACGCCCGTCCGGGCCACGGTAAGGATTTCGATGAAGGCAGCGTCGAAGCTCACCACGAAAAAGCAGGAACCCTGCCCCTGACGGAGCGGCCGCCCGCCCCTCACACCACCGATTCGGACTGCTGCGCCACTCGAGCCGCGGCAAGAATGCCGGCGCGTGGAAATCATCGAACAGTGAGCAACTCTCCCGTCCGCAGCCAGTGGTTCATCGATTCCTCCCACCAGGCCATGTCGCGCTGAAAGCGATCCTGCGGGAAATTCGCGCTGACGAAGTCGGCGCCGGCCGGGCTGACCGGGACGAACGTGTAGCGGATGTCGACGGAGCTCGATCGATCCGGCGCCGGCTTCACTGAGATCGAAAGGCGCGTCACCACGAGTCCGGCGGTGAAGCGGACGAACTCGACGATCTTCTCCACAGGATCGTGGCGCGTGATCATCCACACCGTCTCCGGTTCTCCCCGCGGCCTGGTCCGAAACACACAGCCATCCTCGGCCAGGCCGGACTGGGAATGGATCATCTCGACCTGGTCGCGCCATCCCGCCAGCCATTCCCCCTCGCGGACGGGGCAGAGGAGGGGAAAGACGTGGTCGGGTGATGCTTCGATTCGTTGTGTATAGGTTCGTGTGGTGGTCTTCATCGATTGAGTATCTTAGTACATACGTACCAAAATACCAAACAGGTTAGCGAGCCGCGCACAGGCTGAAGACGAGCGCGGGGCGATGACCGACGATTGCGGGCGCAATATTCAACGTCGTCCGCGAATGAGGATGCAGGGCGACGACCCCTCTGGCCACCGCCCGTCCGATCAGCGCACCTGCCACGACATCGGAAGGGAAATGGGCGCGATCATTGACGCGCGCAGCGGCCACACCCGCGGCCATCGAGTACACGATTGTCGGCACGATCCAGCCCTCCGAGTGGGCGGCGATGGCCGTGGCAAATGCGAAGACATTCGTGGCATGCCCGGACGGAAAGCTCTCGTAAGTGCTGGAGAACGGATGAAACGAGTGCGCTCCCCTCTCCTGAATAGGGCGTGCCCGGCCGAAAGCCCGCTTCAGCAGCGGCGTGACGATGCCCGCGGCCCAGATTTCCGATTCGAGCGAGTCGCGGCCGGCCTCGCTCAACGTCGTGTTCCGGAGGATCGCGCCACCCGCGACCATGAGCGTGGAGATCTCGAGGGCCCGGCTCGCCCCGAACGGGGTGATGTCTCTGGCGACGCGGTTCGTCGATGACGTGCGATGACGCTGCACGTCGGTCGCGAGCTTCTGGTCCGCGGCGTAGAAGACGGCGACGACTCCCACGGCATCGCCGAAGCGCGTCCATTGCGTCGCGTCCCACTGGAGCGGCGCGAGCGCCAGGTGCTTGGCATCGTCGGCGTAACGGTTCACGCCGTCGGTGACGTCGTTCGCCCGCACCGTCGTGGCAATCAGGAATGCGAGAATCGCGGCAATGCCTGTGTTGCGCATCGAGTACCTCCCGTTCACGATCCAATGTGCTCGATGGCGCTGAGGTCGTCCTCGCTCAGATCGAAGTCGTGGATCGCAAGATCTTCCCGCATGTGGCGTGCATCAGTCGTTCCGGTTATCGGCAGAATTCCGATCTGCATGGCAAATCGAAAGGCCACCTGGGCGGGAGTTTTCCGTACCTTTTCAACGATGCGCCGGAAGTCCGGATGCTGCAGTTCCCGGACGTTCGCGGTCAGTAGAGAAAACCCCTGATAGATGATGCCGTGTTCGCGGCAGAAGACGCGCACATCGCGGTCCCACGCCAGCCGCGCGAAACAGCGGTTCTGCACGAACGACGGCTGGACCGAAGCGCGCGCCAGGAGCTCCTGGAGCTGATCGAGCGCGACGTTGCTGATGCCGAGGCCATTCGTCTTGCCGGAGGCGTGGAGCACCTCCATGGCGCGCCAGACCTCGAGATCGACCGCGGCGAGCCCTCGCCGACGCGACGGTCCGTGAAGAACATACGAGTCGATCGTCGCGACTTGCAGATGCTCGAGCGAGCTGGCGAACGACTGGTACACCTGTGTCTTCGCATCGGCGTGCGGATCGTAAGGAAGACGGTGATCCTGGCCGTCGATGTACGTGAACTTCGTCTGCAGGAACAACTCGTCGCGGCGGAGGAGCCCGTCCTTGATTGCCCCGGCGATCGCCGCACCGACGCCGGCCTCGAAGTAGTGGCGCCGCTGATTCGCCGTGTCGATGCCGCGAAATCCTGCCTCGATCGCCAGGCGCGTCAGCTCCTCGGTGCGATCTTCTTTCCAGGCTGTGCCGTACAGAAATCCGGGAATCATCGCGGCACGCGATTATGCACGCCGGATCAGCTCCGCGATCTCCTTCGGTGGCAGCGCCGCATCCGCGGCGCCGAGGTCGAGCGCCTCTCGAGGCATGCCGAAGACGACGCACGTTTCTTCGTCCTGAACGACCGTCGTCGCGCCGTTTCGGCGCATCTCGAGAAGGCCGGCTGCGCCGTCCGCGCCCATGCCGGTCATGAGAACCCCCGTCGCGCTCGGGCCGGCGGCAATGGCGACGGAGTGAAAGAGGACATCGACACTCGGCCTGTGGCGCATGTGCAGCGGACCGTCGGACACTTCCACGCGGTATTCCGCGCCATCGCGCACGACGGTCATGTGCTTATTGCCCGGTGCGATCAGTGCGCGGCCGTTGACGACGCGATCGCCGTGCTCAGCCTCCTTGACCGAAATGTGGCAACAGCCGTCCAGCCGCTGCGCGAATCGGGTAGTGAATACCTCCGGCATGTGCTGCACGATGACCAGTCCGGGCACGCTGACGGGCAGCACCTGCAGGATCTCGCGCAACGCTTCGGTCCCTCCGGTCGACGCCCCGACCGCAATGACTTTGCGGCTCGTGACATAAAGCCGGGACGGTTTATGCGGAATCGGCAGCGGGCGCTGCACGCGCACGCGCGGCTTCGATGCGCGAGCCGCGGCGCGGATCGTCTCCAGAAGCATGACCGCGGAGTGTTCCAGGAACTCGCTCACGCCGAACGACGGCTTGGCGACGACGTCGACCGCTCCTTCCTCCAGCGCGCGGATCGCGACCTCCGTCCCGTTCCCCGCCAGCGCGGAACAGACGATGACCGGAATCGGATCCTCGCTCATGACGCGCCGGAGAAACGTGAGGCCGTCCATGCGCGGCATCTCGATGTCGAGAAGAATCACATCGGGGCGCGACTCGCGCATTCGGTCGAAAGCGATGAGCGGATCGGCGGCGACGCGCACCGATAGATCACGCTTTCCGCGGCCGATGGCGACCATGGCCTGGCGCATGACGGCGGAATCGTCGACGACGAGCAGGTCGACTTTCTCAGGCAAGCTCCGCCTCGCCGGCTCGCATGTACGCCGTCGGCCCGACGGCGCGAACCGCGTGTGCGCCCGCGGCCAGGCTCTCGGCGTGACCGAGGAAGAGGAGTCCGCCGGGAGCCAGATGGCGGAGGAGGCGATCGATGGCTGCCGCTCGCGCCTCCCTGCTGAAGTAGATGAGAACGTTCCGGCAGAAGATCAGATCGAACGGCCCACCGAAAAGACGCTCGTCCCGGCTCAGATTCACGCGCGCGAGCTCGATCATCGAGCGGATTTCGTCGCGCGCCCGCATGCGCCCCTCCGCGCGGCGGACCCCGCGGAGCATGAATCTCTCGCGGTACTGGCGCGGAATCTCGGATGCCTTCTCGATGCGCCACTCGGCCTGCCTGGCGACGGCCAGTGCGCGCGTCGAGAGATCAGTGGCGAGGATCGTGCGCTCCCAGTCCGGCGGCAGCGACGCGGCCATCGTCATGGCGATCGAATACGCCTCTTCTCCCGTCGCGCAGCCCGCGCTCCAGACGCGAATGCGTTTCGGCCCACGCCCCTCGCGTGCCGCTTCCATCCGCGCGGGGAACACGCGCTGCTCCAGAAACTCGAACTGCTTCGGCTCGCGGAAGAAATGCGTCTCATTCGTGCAAACGCAGTCGAGGAGTTGCGCCATCTCTTCCTCCCCGCGCTCGATCACGTGGCGGCGATAACCGGGAAAATCGCGAAATCCGAGCTCCCGGACCCGCCGGCCGACGCGAGCCGACAGCAACGCCAGCTTGCTTTCGGGAAGGAAGATGCCCGACGCGTCGCAGATCAGCCGCTGGAAGTGGAGAAACTCGGCCGGGGAGAGCGGCCGCACGGATGCCGGTGCGACGGCAGGGGCCTGGTTGCCGATCATTGCGCCTCGGCGGCCACCTCGCTGCCGGCGAGCGATGCGACCGTGCCGCTCTCGCTCCAGGTCAACACCCGATCCACGTCGAGCAGCAGCACGAGCTTGTGATCGAGCAGCGCCATGCCGACGATCTCCTCGACCTTCACGTTGGTCCCGAATGACGGCGGCGGCTGAATCTGGTCGCCGGAGAGTCCGATCACCTGATGGACGGAATCGGCCATGATGCCGATCTTCAGCAGATCGTCGCCGCGCCTCACTTCCACGATCACCACGCACGTCCGCGGCGTGACCTGGGCGGCGGCGAGGCCGAGCTTCGCGCCGAGGTCGATCACCGGCACGACCGCGCCGCGGAGATTGAGCACGCCGCGAATCCACTCCGGTGTGCTCGGCACTTTCGTCATCGCTGGCGCGGCAATGATTTCCGTCACCTGCAGAATGGCGATCGCGTACTCCTCACCGGCGACGAAAAACGACAGGTATTGCTGCTCCGCCATGGCCTGGCCTCAGAAGCTCGTGTAATCGCCGGCCGCCGCCACTCGGTTGCGCGCGGCGACGAGCGCCGGCCGCGAGATCGGGGAGCCCGCCACCTGCTTGGCGGCGATCACGTTGTCGTTGTTGATGCGGAAGAACGCGATGGTCTGCTCGAGCGCGTCGGACTGAGCGGCCATCTCCTCGGCGGTCGAGGCGAGCTCTTCGGCCGCCGCGGCGTTCCGCTGCGTCACCTGATCGACGGAGCTCATGGCCTGATTGATCTGCGTGACGCCCTGGGCCTGTTCGCGCGATGCCGCGCTGACTTCGCGCACCAGGTCCGCCGTCTTGCGGATCGTGGGAACGAGATCGGTGAGCAGACGTCCGGAGCGCATGGCGATCTCGACGCTCGATCCGGCGAGCGAGCCGATGTCCTTGGCCGCGGTCTGGCTTCGCTCCGCCAGCTTGCGCACCTCGGTGGCCACCACCGCGAAGCCGCGTCCGTGCTCGCCGGCGCGGGCTGCCTCGATCGCGGCGTTGAGCGCCAGGAGATTCGTCTGATAGGCAATTTCCTCGATGATGGAGATCTTCTCGGCGATCTTGGTCATGGCGTCGACGGACTGCCGGACGGCCTGGGCGCTCTCATCGACGTCGCCCGTCGCCTTGACCGCCATCTGTTCCATGTGGCGGCTGTTGTCGGCGTTCTGCGTGATCGACGCGCTCATCTGCTCGAGGCTCGTCGTCGTCTCCTCGACGGACGCGGCCTGCTGGCTGGTTCCGAGCGACAGCGTCTGCGAGCTGGACGACACCTGACCGGCGGCGGCGTTCAGCGCCGACGCGCCGGTGCGGACCTCGGTGAGGACCTGCGCCAGTTTCTGGATCATGGCCGCAAAGGCGTTGCCGAAGGTGTCGTTCTCCGAGCGCGGCCTCACGTGCAGATTGAGATCACCCGCGGCGATGCGGCCGGCGATCGAAGCCATCTCATTGAGGTACGCGTAGGTACTGTTGATCGACCGGCTGAGATCTCCGACTTCGTCGTTGCGGCCGTCGAACTCGACGAGGTCGTCGAGCTCGCCGGCGGCCGCTTCGCGCATCGAGCCCGCCATGCGCACGATCGGCGCGGCGAGATTGCGCGCCAGCAGCAAGGACAGCCCGATGGCGCTGGCCATGAACGCGACGATGAGCGTCCAGGCCGCGGCGTGCGTGCGCGATCGCGCGTTCTGTGCGCTCTCTAGCGACTGCAGCATTTGTGCACTGGCGATCTGCTGCATGGACGCGGCGATGGCTTCGGTCTGCTTCTGTACAGGCTGGTACTGCTCGAAGTAGACCGCCTTCGCCTGCTCGACGTCCGAAGCGTTGGCAATGCGGATGATCTCGTCCTGGAGGGGCGCGATCTTCTCCTTGCTCGCCGCGGAAAGCTGCCGCGCCAGTTCCTGCAACCTGCCGTCGGAGAGCTCCTCGATCTCGCCGCTGTGCTTGAGCAGTGCCTCGCGCGCGGCGCGCATCTTCTCCTTCGCCGAGCCGTCGGAGGTGTCGAGCATGTAACCGCGGATCGAATCGCTCATGGCCGTGATGTCACGCTCGACCTCGACGGACTGCCGCGCGATGGTGCCGGTCACCCTGACGATGCGCTCGAGGTCGGCCAGGGCCGACGAGAGAACGCCCAGGATGACGAGAACGGCCAGACTGCCGAGGATCATGATGGACATGAACCCGGCCAGGAGCCGCATGCGAATTCCGCTTTTCATGGTTGCTCCGATCGTTACCGCGCGCCGAGCCGGCTCGTGTTCACGCCGACCGTGATCGCACCGATCGCGCGATCGCCATCCATCACTGGAACCGAAACCTGCACGAGGATCGCTTTCGCGCTCGTGTCGTACTTCGGCGAGTCTATGAACACCGCTCCCTTGCCGGCAGCGAATGACTTCTGCCATTTCGCTTCGTCGCCCTGCCAGAAGTCGGACGTGCGCTCGGTCATGCAGACGTTCGCGCCCTTGTCGTCCATCACGAACGACTCGCTGAATGCCGGGTTCTGGCCGACGAGCGTTTTCAGGCGCGCCGCGCAGGCGTTGCCGAGCAGTGCAGACACCCTCTGCTGCTCGCCGCCGTCCATCCATGCCTTGTCGATGCGGTCGATGTCGGGCTGGGTCATGTTCTGCGCGTTCTGGGCTCTGACTTCGCGAACGAGAGCGGGATCCTTGCCCCACTTCTCGATGGCCTTCGCCGCTTTCTGGATCGCGGCGTCGAGATCGGGTGCGATCGCTGCCTTCTTTGTCTCCTGCCCCAACACGAGCGACGTGCAGAAGATCAGGATCATGATCGTGATGGTGATGACTCGTTTCATGGCTCTCCTCCTAGAACGACAGGACCAGCTGGACACGGAGGCGGCGGTCGCGCAGCGACGCCGGTCCGCCGGCCGCGTTCACTGCCTGACTCCGCACTTCGGTCAGCTCTGTCTGAACCTTGTAGTCGTGACCGCGGACATAACGGTTGAAGAACAGGGCACGCTCAATCGAGCGGTCGCCGAAGCGAGCGCGATCGAGATCGAGAACGCTGTAACGGAGACCGATCTCGCTCTTGTCGCGCTGCACGAACCAACCGCTTTGCGCGTACCAGCCTCTCGACTTCACGGTCCGCACACCGGCCTGACGCGCATCGATGCTTCGCGTGAAGGCCTCGGCGACCGAAGAAAAGCGATTCCACGTCATCGCCGCGTCCACGCCGGCCGAGCCGATCGTGGCATCGTCACCGTGATCGACCGTGCAACCGGTCGCGGTACAGGTCTGCATCGGTCCCTGAACGCCGGACTTGCCGTTCACATCGAACAGCCATCCGCCGTTCCTGCCGGCGTTCACGCCGAACGACCACTGCGGCGTGGCCGGCGCTCCCTGTGAGCTTTCCGAATAGGCGAATTTGCCGCGTGGCGACCAGACCGCGCGCGCGAACCACTGGTTACGGTTGTCCTGCTGGCTGTTCTTGTTCTGGCCGTCGCCGTTGAAGACGCCGAGGTAGTACTCGACACGGCCGTGGAGGGGAGTGCCCCAGAGCATGACGCCGTCGTCGTCGCCTTTGGTGAATTCGTTCGACGCGATCGAGCGGTCCGTCAGCTCCTGTTTGAAGATCGACACCAGCTGCTGGCGTCCGAACGGTGCTTTGAACCGGCCGGCGCGAAATTGCAGGGCGTCGCTCCGATGCCAGTTGAAATACGCGCGCTTGAGACTGGTGGAACTGCCCGCCAGCTCGATCTGCACCTCGTACAGCAGCGACGGATCGTAGACGTTGCCGTCGAACGCCACGCGTCCGCGGCGAATGCGGAACTGACTCGTGTCCTCGGAGAGCGGCTTCGCGGCGAATGCCGGTCCGAACTGCACGCGGTTGCTGTCGTGATCGGGAACGAATTCTTCGTAGTACGCCTGCAGCCGGCCGCCGAGATTCAGCCTGAAGCGTCCGTCGGCGGATTGAAGCGAAAACTTCTTGTTCCAGCCGGCCAGCGGCTTCGGCTGAGGATCCTTCGGCGCGTCTTCCGCGCGCAGGGGAGCCGCAACTGCGACGAGCAGCGCGGCGATGAGGGCAACGAACTTCATGAAGCCAGACTCCTTTCAAATTCCGTGGATTGGGAATGCGTGGAGACGAGACGCAGAAGCTCGGAGACGTCGACGATCAGCGCCACGCGTCCGCTGCCAAGAATCGACGACCCGGCGATGCCCGGAACGTGACACAGAAAGCGGCTGAGCGGCTTCATGACCGTCTGCTGACTGCCGTAGAGCCTGTCGACGATCAGACCGGCGCGACCACGCTCGTTCTGGACGATGACGACGCTCTCGCGTGCTGAGGCGATGTTGTCGATGCCGAACAGCCGCCGCAGACGCACCCACGGCAGCGCCGCTCCGCGCAGTTCCATGATTCCGAAGAGCGAATCCCGATCGATGCCGGCCGGAGAGTCGACGCACTCCAGCACCGAGTCGATCGGGATGATGTAGGTCTCGTCCGCCGCGCCGACCGCAAAGCCGTCGATGACCGCAAGCGTCAGCGGAAGGCGGATCGTGATCGTCATCCCGGCGCCGGCGACGGATTCGATGGACACCGATCCGCGGACCGACTCGACATTGCGGCGGACGATGTCCATGCCCACGCCGCGCCCGGACACGTCGCTCACTTCATCGGCGGTCGAAAATCCCGGTTCGAAGATCAGCGACTGAATCTCGGAACGGGTGAGACGGTCGGTGACCATTCCCAGGCTCTGTGCGCGCGAGGCGATCTTCGATTCATCGAGGCCTTTGCCGTCATCGGCGACGCGCACGACGATGCCGCTCGCATCGCGCACGACCGAGATGCGGATGTGCGCTGTCGCGGGCTTTCCGGCGGCGGCGCGCGCCTGCGGATCTTCGATTCCGTGATCGACGGCGTTGCGCACCATGTGCGTCAGCGGGTCCCTGATGTGCTCGACGAGGTTCATGTCGAGCTCGACCTCTTCGCCCTCGACGCTCACCTCGACCAGCTTTCCTTCCCGGGCCGCGAGATCGCGCACGACGCGGTGGATGAAGCGGAGGGCGGGGCCGATCGGAACGAGGCGGACAGTCATGACCGCCTCCTGCAGCTCGGCGCTGAGACGGTCGAGATCGCGGACGCTGTCGAGGATTCGCTCGCGATCGGAGTCGTCCTCGACGAGCTGCCGGATGTGGCCGCGCGCGACGGCGATCTCGCCGATGAGATCGACCATGCGGTCGAGCTTCCCGGCGGAAACCCGCAGGGCTCGCGTATCGCGGGCCCGCAACTGCGTGGCGGCGCCATCGAAGCGGGGTGTGTCGGTTGTCGTGGCGCCGCCCATGACTTCCTCGACCTGCTGCAGCACCGCGTAATGCTGTGGCGACAGCTCGTCGGTCACCGCGGTCGGCGATTTTGCCAGCCCGTGCAGCACATCGACGCCGCGCAACAACGCCGTGATCAGGCCCGGCGACACTTCGAGCTCACCGCTGCGCAGGGCCTGCAACCGCTCTTCGAATCCGTGAGCGAACGCGCTGAGCGCCCGATACCCGATGCACGAGCCGCTGCCCTTGATCGTGTGGACCGCGCGGAAGATGTCGTTGAGCAGCTCGCGGTCGCGTGGATCCTGTTCCAGCTGGACGAGAACCTCCTCGATCCGGGCGAGGTTCTCCTCCGATTCGCCGTGAAATGCGCGGACGAGCTCCGCGAAGTCCTGATCGCTGAGAATCGGTTCCGTCACGATGATGAGATCGGCTTCGCGGTGGCGTAGCCGGTGTCGGTGTGGAAGATGAGTTTTCGGCCGCGATCGCCGCCGACGTCGAACTGCTCGATGGCGATGCCCAGCTCCTGGAGGAGGCTCGCGGCAAGGTCGGCGTTCTGCTCTCCCAGCGGCGCGCGCGTGCGGTCCGGCGGCGTGTTCAGCATCATGGCGCCGCCGAACACCGAGGCCACGAGCCGCGCGCGCGAGGCGCCCGCCGCGCTCATTTCGTCCACGAGTTGACGGATGGCCGTGTTGCCGTAGCGTGCGCCGGCACCCCCGTCCGGCGCGGTGTAGGGAAGGAGATAGTGGTTGATTCCGCCGATGCCCGCGCGGATATCGATCAGGCAGACCGAAACGCAGGAGCCGAGGATCGTGGTGACCGCGAGCGGCTTCGCGGAGACGATCATGTGACCGGCCTGAAGAAACGCGGTCGGCCTGCCATTCGGTGAGGGAGGAAAACCGGACAGCGGATACAGAGTCATCGTCGAACCTCTGCTCCCGCGCGCTCCATGTGCAGGGAAGCGAAGTACAGCGCCCGTCCGGCCTGCGTGGAGATCAAATCGAAGAGCTCGACGTCCGCCACGTCGAGCGATCCTTTCTGCGGGAGCAATCCGAACACGACGACGGCGCCCCGCATCCATCCGGCCACGCGAAGGGGGATGAACGCGCTGAAGCTTGCCTCGATCGCCTCGCTCCAGGTCTCGTGGCGCACGACGTGCAGCCGTCCCGATTCCGCGGCACGGCCGACCGGACCCTCGCCGATGCGCACCGTGCGCAGCCGGTTGGCATCGACGCCGAAACTGCTGATCAACCGCAGCGACCGGGAGGAGTCATCCACCTCGAAGATCGCCAGCTCCTCGGAACCGATCAGGTTGATCACGATCTCGTGGATGGCGGCCACGATCTCGGCGGGATCGAGCGAGGAGTGAAGACGGACCATCGACACGTAGAGATTCGCGAGCTTGGTGTTCTGCTGCTCGACGGTCACGTAGCGATCGGTGAACTCGCGGCTCTGCACGGTGATCCCGGCGATCTCGGTGCGCAGCTCGTCCCGCTCGCGCTGCAGCTGCTGGTTCGCATTTCTGGTGGCCGCGAGCTGCTCGATCAGCCGCTTCTTCTCCTTGTTGAGAAACTCGACGAGCCAGCGCATGGCCTCGTTGTCCGCGGCCATCTCCCTGCCTCGCGCCACTTCGTTCTGCAGGACTGAACATTGACGCTCGAGCGACTCGGCGAGCGATCGCAGTTTCTCCGTCTCTTGTGAATCCATGGCCGGCGAGTCCTCCAGATGGTGATTCATGGCAATCAGCGCGAAGCGCCGATACAGTTGGTGACCTTCGTGATGAGCTCGAGTCCGTTGATCGGTTTGGTGACGTAGTCCGCGCAGCCGATCGTGTACGCGGCCTCGATCTTGTCGGCCTCGGAGCGCGTGGTGACCATGATCACGGGGACGGAGCGCGTCGCTTCTTCCTGACGGAGTGCCTGCAGCACTTCGAGGCCGTTCTTCCCGGGCATCACCACGTCGAGGAGAATGAGGTCTGGATTGTGCTCGCGTGCCTTGAGCAGGCCGTCTTCGCCATCGACGGCCACGACGAGCTCGTAACCACCCTGCGCGAGAATCATTTTTTCCATGAGCAGGATGGTCGGTGAGTCATCGACGAGCAGGATCTTCTTGCGTGCCATCAATCTCCTCAGTTCTGCGAAGCGGTGTTCGCCATGCTGCAGGAAGCGACCGGACGGATTTCGAACAGGTCGCGTTTCGTCAGTGATTGGACGGTGAGCGGGCCGGAAAACAGAAAGCCCTGGACCAGGTGCACGCCGACGGCTCGCAGTGCGAAATAGTCCTCGACGTGCTCGACGCCTTCGGCGACCGCGCGCGCGCCGAGCTTGCGGGCCAGGGTGATGATCGACTCGATCACGGCCTGCCGCGCGCGGTCCTGAGCAATGCCGGAGATCAGATAGCGATCGATCTTCAGGTACTCGGGCCGGCAATCGAGGATCATCCGGTAGTTCGAGTGGCCGATGCCGACGTCGTCGAGAGCGATGGCCACGCCGGCATCACGAAGAGCCTCGAGCGCGGCCTGAAAACTGCGGCCGTCCCAGGCAGGGGAGTGTTCGATGATCTCCACGACCACGCGATCCATGGCAATGGCGTTGCGCTCTGCCGCGGAGCGCATGAAGCGGACGAATCCGGGATCGCGGCCGAGGGTCGAGGCGTGCACGTTGATGTTCAAACGCGTCGAGGCCGGCAGATTCGACGCTTCTCGCAGCGCCACATCGATGCACAGACGGTCGACGGCGCTCTCCTCGCGTTTGAGTCGGACATAGTCGAAGAGCACATCGGCGCGCTCCATGCTCGTTCCCTTCGGCCCGCGCGACAGACACTCCAGCGAGTGAACACGAACCCCGTCGCCGATGACCTCGAAGATCGGCTGAAAGACGACGCGGACGCCGCCCGGCGCGAGAACTTCGTCGAGTCGCGTCCGGTCGCTCATGCCTCTCTCCACAACTCCGCGAGCGTGGCCGCGAGCTCCTGCAGCGGCATCGGCTTCTGCAGCAGGCGATCGGCGCCGGCGCGCCTGGCCGCCTGCTCGACCGCTGGTGAGGCGTATGCGGTCAGGAGAATCGCGCGCGTCGAGTCGCAGCGAGTGCGAATGAAGCGCACGATCTCCAGGCCTTCCGAGCCGTGAAGCTCCGACAAGCGGAGATCGACGATGACGGCGGAGTAGCAGGTGTGCGCCAGCAGCGCCTCGGCTTCTTCGAATTCGCGCGCGCAGTCGACGCTCAATCCGAGCTGGGTGAAATATTGCGCCATCGCGAACAACGGCGCCTCTTCGTCGTCCACGATGAGGATTCGTTCCATCGACGGAGGGTCATCGCAAGCGCGGCGCCACGGACGGCCGAGCTCGGCTGCTTCTGTAACTGGTTTGTTATCAGAATGTTAGAAATTCGACGGAGGGCCGATGGGCGTCGGATTACAGCAGCCGGATCGCGATTCTGGATTCTGGATGAGAACGTCAGAGGATCGCGCGGATTGCCGTCTCGAGCTCATTCAGCGGCTGCGGCTTGCTGAGAATGAGATCGGCGCGAAGGCTCCTCGCGCGCCGGATGGTCTGCGGCGAGAGGTATCCGCTGAGGACGATGATCCGGGCTCCCGGCGAATGCGCGCGGACGCAGCCGACGAGATCGAGGCCATCGACCTCGGTATCGGGGACGAGGCGGATGTCGAGGATCACCACATCGTAGATTCCGTCGCTGAGGAGTTTCCGTGCTTCGGCCGTGCTGGCCGCGGTGTCGACGGTGAACGAGCGCAACTCGAAGAATTTCTTCAGCGAGAAGCGGATCGAGATCTCGTCATCGACGATCGCCATTCTCATCACGATCAAGCCTTCAGCTTCGTTCGGTCTGGATCCCGTACACCTTCAGCTTCTGATAGAGGGTACTCCTGGGAATGCCCAGCCTCTGCGACGCGGAATCGACTTTGCCGTTCGATTCGCGGATCACTCGCATGATGTGCATCTTCTCGAGCTCCTCGAGAGTCATGTCCGCACTGTCCGTCATGGACGGCGTGCGGACCTGCTCGAAACGCAGCTCGCGGGCGCTGATGACGCCCGACTGGTTGAGCAGCGCGGCGCGTTCGAGCACGTTCCGCAATTCGCGGATGTTGCCGGGCCAGCTGTAATTCACCAGGGCGCGTTCGGCGCTGCCGGTCATCTCGAACGATCGACCGAGCTCGGTGGCGAAGATGCTCAGCAGATGCCGTGCGAGCGTCACGATGTCGTCGGGTCTCTCGCGCAGGGGCGGGATGTGGATTGGCAGCGTGTTGATCCGGAAATAGAGATCGGAGCGGAACGTTGACTGGCGGACGTGCTCGGCAAGATCGCGATGCGTGGCGGCGATCAGCTGGATGTCGACGAAGCGGTCGCGGACGTCGCCCATCCGGCGGTATTTCTTCTCCTCGAGGACCTTCAGGAGCTTCGGTTGAACCTGCGGATCGACGTCGCCGATCTCGTCGAGAAAGAGCGTTCCGCGATGAGCGATCTCCAGCAGGCCCTTCTTCTGGGCGACTGCACCGGTGAACGCACCCTTCTCGTGTCCGAACAGCTCGGTGTCGAGAAACTCGCGCGACAACCCCGCGCAGTTCAAGTCGACGAATGCTTCCTCGTGACGCGGCCCGCGCGAATGCAGCCACGACGCGAGGAGCGTCTTTCCCGTCCCGGTCTCGCCCGTGATCAGAATCGGACGGTTGCTGACCAGCATGCGTTCCGCGTCTTCCGAGATCCTGGCGAGGACCGAATCACTGCCCATGAACAACTCGAGCGAAGGAGCACGGTTGATGTGCCGCGCCGCGGCTTGGCGCATCCGGTTCCGCCGGTTTTCGAGCGCCCGTTCGATGATGACCAGAAGCGCCGGCAGCTCGACGGGCTTGGTCAGGAACTGCTCGGCCCCTTCCTTGATGGCGCGGACGGCGAGGTCGATCGTCCCGTGGCCGGTGAGGATGAGCACCGGAACGCTGTCGTCGATCGCCCGCAGGCGCGACAGGAAGTCGAGGGCGTTGCCGTCGGGCAGCAGGTAATCGACGAGCACGAGGTCGGGATGATGCTCGTTGAACAGGGCCAGACTCTCCTCGATGGTCTCGCTCTCTTGGACATCGAAGCCGCGCAGCCGGAGATATCCGCGCATGCTGACGCGTGCGGCGTCTTCATCCTCGATGATGAGCACCTTCCGTTTGATGTCTTCCACGACCGTGCTAATCCTTGACCGGCAACCGTACGCTGACGATTGCCCCTCCGGAAGGGCCATTTGACGCTTCCACGAGCCCACCATGTCCCTCGACGACGCGATGGACGATCGACAGTCCGAGGCCGGTGCCTCCTTTTCGACGCGTGAAGAACGGCTCGAAGACGCGCGAGATGTCCTCGGACCGGAAGCCCGGGCCGCGGTCGGCAACGTCGCAGCGCAGCCAGCGGCGATCGTCCCACTCCTCTTCGCGCAGGTGCACCGTGACATCGCCGCCGGCGGGAGAGTGTTGCACCGCGTTCTCGATCAGGTTGACGAACACGCGCCGCAACCGTTGCGCGTCGGCCGGGATCTGGGACAGTCTGCCGGCATGGTGGACGTCAATGCGCACCGAAGCCTTCTGCGTTTCGGCGTGGCAGGCGCCGATCGCCTCGGCCACCAGCGACTGAAGATCGATCGGCGTCATCTCCAGGCTCTGCGGCCGCCCGTAATCGAGGAGATCGGTCATGAGCCGGGCCAGGCGATTCAGCTCGCGCCGCAGCACGGTCGCGTACTCGGCGTACTCGGATCCGGTGGCCTCTTCGAAGAGATCGATGGTCGCGGAGATGCCGAAGAGCGGGTTTCTGACCTCGTGCGCGACGCCGGCCACGAGAGAGCCCATCGCCGACATGGCTTCGCTGCGCCGGAGCGACGCCTGCAGGTCGACCACGCCGGTGACGTCCCACATCACCACGATGACATGCGAGGTGCTTTCGCCGGGCCGCGCCGATGGCGATGCGCTGACCTCCCAGATCTGTCCGCCGCCGTCGCGCGCTTCCGCAGAGGCGGGCGTTCCGGTCTGCATCACCGTTCTGGTCAGCCGCGCCGCCGTCGTCCACGGCTCCCCGTCGAAGGATTCGAGCGGCCTGCCGATGAACTCGTAGTTTCTTCCGGTCAACTCCGCCGCGGCACGATTGAGCCGGCTCACGTTGCGATCGCTGTCCGTGACGATGATCGGCGTCTGGACGGCATCGAACGTCATGCGCCACTCGGCCGCCGCGCGGCGGATCGCGTCCTCGAGGATTCCCTGCTGCTCTTCCTGCTTCTTGCGCTCGGAGACGTCGATCATCACGCCGAACACCTGTCCGTCGGGTACGACGTGGACGATGTCGCGGAGCCAGACGGTACGGCCGTCCGCGGCGATCATCCGGTATTCGAGCTCGTGCGATCCCTGCGCGCCCTTCTTCGTTCTGCAAACCGACAGGGCCCGCTCACGGTCATGCGGATGGAGGTGATTCGGCCAGAACATCGGATCGCTGACCCACTGCGCGACCGGATAGCCGAGGATCGACTCGGCCTCCTTGCTGACGAAGGTGATGCGCGATTCGCCGGCGATGCCGCGCCAGACGATGGCGTGGACCGACTCGATGAGGGAGCGGTAGCGCTCTTCGTTCCGCCGCACCTGCTCGGCGGCGGCGCGATGTTCCGCCTCAATGCGCGATTCGTGGATGGCCATCGAGAGGATCTTCGCGATCTCCTCCAGCGTCTCGATCTCGTCGGTGGTCCAGCGATGCGGCGACGGTGAACCAAAACAGAGAATGCCGGCGAGTGTGCCCGAGTCGTCGACGGGGACATCGACCACAGCGCGGGCCAGGCCGGTATTCATCGTGCGCGTCAGGACCCGCAGACGTGAGTCGCTCGTGGTGTCCTCGGCCACGACCACGTTGCCGTGGCTCAGCAAATCCATGTAGTCGGGAACATGCGACAGATCGACCTGCACGCCGCGCAGGGGCGGCATGTTCTCAGGGCCCGCCGAGGCGATCATCGTCAGCGTGCCGGTGGCTCCGAGCGTTCCGAATGCAACGCGATATTCCGGGAAGGCGATGTTGAGCCGGCGAACGACGCGTTCCACGATGACTTCGACAGGCTGCCGCGTGTCGAGATCGGAGAGCACGCCGTTGATCAGCTCGAGCCGCTGGGTTTTGGCCTGCAGCGTCCCCTCGCGCTCGCTGCGCTCGGTGATGTCGCGCAGAATGCCGGTGAATTGCGTTTTCCCCTGCACGGACGATTTTCCGAGCGAGATCTCCAGGAGAACTTCGTGACCGTCGTTTCTCGCGCCGAGCGCCCGCACGGTCTTCCACTCGCCGCTCCGCTGCAATGCGGCCAGGCACTTCTCGAATCGATCCCATCGTTGCCGGGACCTCTCCGGCATCAATGCGGTCAGGTTCAGCCCGTGCAGTTCCGCAACTTCCCGGCCGAAGATTCGCGCCATGGCCGTGTTGGCGAAGATGATCGTGCCTTCCTCATCGACGCTGGCGATGCCGTCCGTGGCGGATTCCGTGAGGACGCGGTAGGTCTCCTCGCTTTCGCGGAGTGCCCGCTCCGTGTGCTGGCGTTCCAGTTCGCTCGTGACGCGTTGCGCGATCACCCGAAGAATGGATTCCACGGAGCGGCTCCGCCGGAACGGACTCCGGCTCATCACCGCCAGAAGGCCGATCGTCGATCCTGTGGCGTCGATGAGCGGCGCGCCGGCGTAGCTCTCGATCCGTTCGGCCGTCAGCAGCTCAGCGTGCGGAAACAGCGTTGCCACGCCCGTTTCGTACCAGCAGAACTCACCGCGGGCCACGCCATCGCACGGCCCGCCGGCCAACGGATAGCTCGTTGAATCGAGCAGTCTGCCGTCCATGCTGAACGCGAGCGTTTGTGCGTGTCCGGGACGTCCCGCCGCCGTGTCGGCAACGAGCGCCGCATCGACGGGCAGAATGCGCGTCAACTCCTGAACCAGTGAGGAGTAGAACTCCGCGCCGGATTTCGTGGCCACCGCGTCGGAGAGGAGCTGCCACCAGGCTCCGGAGTAGCTGTCCGTCTCGAGGTCGCGAATCAGAAAGAGGCGGCGGCCGAACCGCGTGACCGTGATGCGTGTTCGCGTGCCGTTCTTGCGTCTGGCCGGCGCAACCGTGTGACCCTTCCCCTCCGGCAGAACGCCGAAGTATTGCTGGAAGGCCTTCCCCGCAAGATCTCGTTCCGACCAGCCGAGCAATTCTGTCAACGCCCGGTTACAGAAGAGAATACGTCCCTGTTCATCGACGGCAACTACGCCGTCGCTCATGACTTCAATGATGTCCTCGAGGTCTCCCCGAGGGTGGAGCTCACAAAGCATCGGGACTTAGGTGCGGGAACCGTGGACGCGGTTACAGCGCGGACAGGGTACACGGCGCGAAATCAATGAACGGAAACAAAATTGAATACACATGTGCGAGCCGGCATGTCCTAAGATTTCCACCATCGGAGGAAACATGAGGACGTCTCTGCTCTTGATCGGTCTTGTCTTCGCGACTGCTGCATTCGGCCAGGATTGGGCGAAGCAGGCGCTCGAGAAATCGCCCCGCCACCGCGAGTGGGTGAACGTCAAATCGGGCAACCGCACGGTGAGCGCGTTCGTCGTCTACCCCGAAGTGAAGAACAAGGCCACCTCCGTGGTCGTGATCCACGAGATCTTCGGCATGACCGACTGGGTCCAGATGCTCGCCGACGAGCTGGCCGATGCCGGTTACATCGCCATCGCGCCCGATCTGCTGTCGGGCATGGGACCGAACGGCGGCGGAACGAGCTCGATCACCGAGGCGAATGGTGTCGGTAAGGCGATCCGCGACCTGCCGACGGACCAGATCACCGCTGATCTGAACGCGGTGGCCGACTATGTGGCCAAACTCCCCGCGGCGAACGGGAAGGTCGCCGTCACCGGGTACTGCTGGGGAGGAACGCAGTCGTTCCGCTTCGCAACGAACAGGCCGTCGCTCGTCGCGGCGTTCGTGTTCTACGGCACCGGCCCTGAGTCGCCCGAAGCGATCGCCGCGATCAAGGCGCCGGTCTACGGCTTCTATGCGGGCAACGACGCGCGGGTCGATGCCACGGTGCCGAAATCGCAGGAGCTCATGAAGGCCGCCGGCAAGTCCTACGATGTCGTCACCTATGAAGGCGCCGGCCACGGCTTCATGCGCGCGGGCGATGCGCCGCCGCCTGCCGCCGAAGCGGAACAGAAGATGCGCGACGCCTACGCCGGCAACAAGAAAGCGCGCGACGAAGCCTGGACCCGCTGGAAATCTCTCCTCGGCAAACTGTGATCGCGCGCATCGAGGACTTCGAGCCCGGCCAGCACGTCATCCTCAGCAAGACTTTCACGGAAGACGACGTGCAGCGGTTCATCGAGATCACCGGCGACACGAACCCGCTGCACGTCGACGAGGAGTTCGCGAGAAGTACGCGGTTCGGCGGCCGCGTTCTGCACGGAATGCTCACCGCCTCGATCCTCTCGACGATGGTGGGCATGCTGCTGCCCGGCCCCGGCGCGATCTACCGCTCGCAAACGATCCGCTTCCTGCTGCCCGTTCCCATCGGCGAGACCGTGACCGCGCATTTCGTCGTGCGGTCCGTCGATCGTGCCAAGCACCGCCTGACGATCGATTCATGGATCGAGAACGAGGCCGGTCAGCGTGTGATCGAAGGCACTTGCGAAGCAGGGCTGCTGCGGGAGTAGGGCCGACTGAGAGTCGGCCCTACGTTCTAATCATTGGGATGCCAATTCCGGACGCGCTTGCAACGACCCGAACATCATCCCCGTCTCGACTTCGACCCGGCTGCCCGTCCCGCAGGTACGGCTTGGATGTTCATTGCATCCGTACGTCCGTGATCCTCACCGCCTGATCCGGAAATGAACTGATCACATGCACGTGGCGCACTTTCCCGTTCTTCCCGATGATGATCCGTACAGGAACGGCGATGAAGTGGCATCCCCAACCTGAGGGTTGACCGAAGGGCTGGTGCCGCCGAATGCCTGGGCATGACAGGCGGCACAGCTTCTGGAGTTGAATTCCGGTCCGAGGCCTTGCCCTTCTTCGCCGGCGAGAGTGCGTTGAAGAAGTTGAGGATGGTTGGCGGGACTGTTGGCGGCCACGGAAGCCAGGGAACTCTGCGCAAGTCGTTGTTCACGTCATCCTGAGCCGCGAAGACGGCGAAGGATCTCCAAATGGCAGGCGGTTTCGCATCCTGAGATCCTTCGTCGCGCTTCGCCGACTCAGGATGACGGCTTGTTCAGAGGTGCCCTAGTTGTTGTCCGGCCGCCGCGCCACCGCCGCGAAGGCCGGGGTCGGCGGGGCTGCTGCGCGACGACGCGGTCAGGTGAAGCTGAGCGCTCTTACCCCGAACGCACTTTCCAGAATCTCGGTCAGCGTCGCTGCGCCGCGGCTGTCATGATCGTACCGGGGGTCGTAGATCGTCATCTCCATGCCGACGGCGTTCGGATGACGGACGAGCGGCGTGAGAATCGCGGTGAGCGCCTCCGGGTCGAGTCCGCCCGGTTCCGGCGAATCGACGAACGGCATGAATGACGGGTCGAGCACGTCGACGTCGAGATGGATGAAGAACTCGCGTCCGCCGACGTGATCGAGCACCTCGGATGCCGTCGTGGCAGAAGGAAAGTTCGCCTCCCGGAAGGGTCCGCCGTGATCCCGCACGCCCACGGTCACGACGTGTTCGTCGCGGACGAGCGGGTGCGGGCCCCGCAGCCGCGCCAGTTCCGAGGATCCGCGGCCGGTGGCGAGCGCGAGATCCATCCCGGCCACGGCGCCGGTCTTCGTCGTCTCTGTCGTGTTGAAGTCGGAGTGGCCGTCGATGTAGACGAGTCCGAGGTCGCGTCCCCGCGACAGTCCGAGGAGACTGCCGAGGAGCACGCTGCAGTCGCCGCCCAGGATCAGCGTGAAGCCGCTCTGCTTCTCGAGCACGCGAGCGATAGTGCGCACGTGATCGAGGATGAGATCCTCATTGCGGATGCCGCCCGGCGGGCGCACGAAGTCGCGGTACGGCGCGGCCGGCACATCGCCGAGATCGCGGCCGTGCAGCCGCGCGAGAATTCCCTGCTGGCGAAGCCGCGCCGGCCCGTGGTCTGTCCATCGTGCGGTGCCGTCGGCTTCATAGGGCCGGTTCCCGAGGCTCGTGGGAGCGGTCAGTATGTTCATGAACGGAACAACACGGGCTGCGGCCGCTTCGTTCGTAGGGAGATTCGTCAATGATTTGTTGCGTCTTGCAACTCAGTCGGAGATAGCTTGAGCGCATGCCTGAGCGTGTGATCACGGTCAACGGGACCGTTCATCGCGTCGATGCCGACGATGAGATGCCGCTGCTCTGGGTCCTGCGCGATCTCCTCGATCTGACGGGAACGAAGTACGGCTGCGGTGCCGGCGTCTGCGGCGCGTGTACGGTCCTCGAGAACGGAGTGGCCGTTCGTTCGTGCCAGATCGCATTCGGCGCGACCGCGGGAAAGAAGTACACGACGATCGAAGGACTCTCATCCGACGGCAGGCATCCGATCCAGATCGCGTGGCTGAACGAGGACGTCGCGCAGTGCGGGTATTGCCAGCCGGGAATGATGCTCGAGATTCGGGCGCTGCTGCACGGCAACCCGAGCGCGACCGTGGCCCAGATCGATGAATCGCTTTCCGATCACGTCTGCCGGTGCGGTTCGTATCCGCGCATTCGCAAGGCGGCCCTCGCCGCGGCGAAGAACGGAGGTGGCCGGTGAAGACCGATCGCCGTTCGTTCATCAGACTTCTTGCCGCGGGTGGCGGCGCGCTCGTCCTCGGCGTCCGTTTCGGAGATGCATCCGAAGGTCTGCCGAAGCGGTTCGAGCCGAACGCGTGGCTGTCGATCGGTGGGGATGGCACCGTCGTGGTCCGCGTCGGGAAGACCGAGATGGGGCAGGGCGTGCGGACATCGTTACCGATGATCGTGGCGGAGGAGCTCGATGTGCCGCTGCATTCTGTCCGGCTCGAGCAGGCGTCGCCTTCTCCCGAGTTTCGCCGGCTCGGCACCGGCGGAAGCAGCAGCATCATGAGCTTGTGGAATCCGTTGCGTCAGGCTGGTGCAACGGCGCGGATGATGCTCGTGGCCGCCGCGGCCGCGCGATGGAACCTCGATCCGGCGAAGCTGACCACGCGTGACGGCATGGTGATCGATCCGGGATCCGATCGCCGGCTCGGCTACGGCGAGCTGGCGCCGGCGGCGTCGCAGCAGCCGGTTCCGGAGAAGCCGTCGCTCAAGGATCGGAAATCGTTCCGGATCATCGGCCACGCGGCTGCGCGCATCGACGGCCCGGACATCGTGTGCGGGCGGGCGCGATACGGACTCGACGTGCGTGTTCCGGGAATGCTGCGCGCGGTGGTGGCGCGTGCTCCGCGGTTCGGATCGACGGTGGTGTCCTTCGATCGGGACGCGGCAAAGAATGTCGCCAATGTCGTCGACGTCGTTCAGATCCCGAGCGGCGTCGCGGTCGTGGCCACGAACACGTGGGCCGCGATGCGCGGTCGTGACGCGCTGAACGTGATCTGGTCGGAGAGCCCTCACGCATCATTCGACGATCGCGAGCATCGCGCCGCGCTCCAGCGCGCCGTCGAGACGCCGGGAATCACGATCCGCAAGGACGGCGAGGGGAGGACAGCGTTCGACAAAGTGAGCCGCAGGATGGACGCGACGTATCTCTATCCGTTCGCGGCCCATGCTTCGGTCGAGCCGGTGAACTGCACCGCTCTTGTCGATGGCCACAAGGCCACGATCTGGTCGCCGACGCAGGCCCCGAACACGGTCCAGACCGCAGCTGCCGAAATCCTCGGTATTCCCGAATCGGCCATCACGGTTCACGTCACGCTCGTGGGAGGCGGCTTCGGACGGCGTCTCGGCGTCGATTTCGATCGGGAAGCGGTCGAGGTCGCGCGTCGCGTGAAGGGGAAGCCCGTGCAGCTGGTCTGGTCGCGTGAGGACGACATGCGCCACGGCTACTTTCAAGCCGCGTCGGCGCATCGTCTTTCGGCGGGCTTCGACGAGAAAGGCAGCGTCGTTGCGTGGGAGCACCGGAAGGCGAGCACGCCGCACAACGCGCGTTCGAAGCCGACCGCGAAGGAGCTTTCTGATCCCGAGTATCTGAGCGATTCCGCTTGGGGGGTGTCCGACACGCCGTACGTTATGCCGTCGGCGGAGATGTCGTACGCGGTGGTCGATGCGCCGGTGCCGATCGGGCCGTGGCGCGCGGTGTTCTCGCCGTCTTCGGTGTTCGCGCGCGAATGCTTCATCGACGAGATTGCGCAGGAGACGAAGCAGGATCCGATTCGACTCCGCCTCGCTCTGCTCAACCCGGACAACCGGCTGCGCAGAGTTCTCGAAGAAGTGGCGTTGCGCTCGGGCTGGCCGAAGACCGCGGCCGGCGGAGCGGCCCGTGGTGTGGCCGCAAACGTCTTCCACACCGGGACCAGCATCGCGTACATCGTCGACGTCTCGTTGAAGAAGCGTCCCTTCAAGATCGAACGCGTCGTTTGCGCCGTCGACTGTGGAGTGGCCGTGAATCCGCTCGGCGTCGCACAGCAGGTCGAGAGCGGCATCCTCTGGTCGCTTTCCAACATGAAGAGCGGCATCTCCATGAGGAACGGGGCGGTCGTGGAGACGAACTACGCGGATTTTCCTGTGGCGATGATCGAGGACACGCCGCCGGTGATCGAGACCCACATCGTCGAGAGCAGCGACGAGCGCCCACACGGCCTGGGCGAGCCGACGGTCTGTCCGTTCGCGCCCGCGGTGGTCAACGCGTTGTCGCGATTGACCGGCCGTCGCATTCGCGAATTGCCGGTCAATCACGACTTCAAGATTCAGGCGTAGGCCAGCGCCTCGCGCACCGTCAAGCGGCTGGCGCGAAGCGCAGGGAGTGCGGTCGCCGCTGCCGAACCGATCACCAGGATCACGATCCAGAGCGCCACGCCGGTGGCGGAGATCGTCATCGGCAGCGGAGTCTTGAACGCCATCGCTCCGATCAGCCGTCCCATGTAGAACGAAATTGCACTGCCGGCGGCAAACGCAATTCCCAAGCTCATGGCCGAGATGGCGAGCGCTTCCGCGACGACGATGCGGGCGGTAACCGCCGGAGTCGCACCGATCGCGCGCATCACGCCGAGCTCGCGCGTCCGCTCGAGAACGCTCATGCTCATCGTTGCCGCCAGGCCGAACCCGCCGACGATGGCCATCAGCACCGACAACGCCAGAAGCGACGAGATCAACACGGACATGTGCTCGGCGATCGCGTTCTTGATCAGCGTCATCGGCAGCGAGATGTTGATGTGCGCGTCGGGACCCAGTGCGGCTTCGACGTCTCTGGTCTTTCGGAGCACCGGTCCCAGGCCGCGATCGTTGAACGCGACGCGGATCATGTTCGTGGTTCCCGGATCGAATGATGTCGCGTGAGCCAGCGCGTTCGCGGGAACGTATGCCGTCGCACCGGTCGATCCGAGGTCCTCGACGAACCCGACGAGCTTCCATTCGGTCGGTCGATCGTCAACGTTGAGTCGCACCGTGCCTCCGATCGCGAGCCGCGGCGCCAGAGCACGTGCGGTGTGATTGAGCACGATTTCAGGCGCGTCGGTCGCTTCGATCCAACGACCCGCGAGGAGAGGGAAGGACACCAGTCGCGTACCGTCCGGAACGCCGAGGACGATGAATGAGCCGTGACCCTTGTCCGGATAAACGTGAGCCACATCGTAAGGAACTTCCCGCGTAAACGAGGCGGGGAAGGACTGCCACGCCTCGGCGTTTCTGACGCCGCCGATCTCGCCGACCGCATGGAGCGTGGGAGCCGACGGCAGCGGGCGATTGAGCCGGATCTCGACGTCGTAATGGCGGAAGCGGGAGATCTTTTCCAGATTGATCTGCCACGCTTTCGAGACGTTGAGCGCCGTCATGAAGAGAGCGCCGCCGGATGCGAGCAGCGCCAATGACATCACCAGCCGCCCCCGTTGACGAAACACGTTCCTCAACGCGAGCGATGGAACGCGCGCCGGTGGATGCGGCACTCCACGGTCCGACACGCCGTAACTGACGAGCGCTTCGCGAACGGTGACGATGCTGCCACGCCAGACCGGAATTGCGGCGACGAGCAGCGGCACGAGCAGTCCGGAGGCAACCTGAATGAGCGTCACCCAGAACGGAATCGAGCCGTCGACGATATTCAGATTGAGGATCGTGCCGATCTTTCCGATCATGAGCCCGGCCGTGTGCCTGCTCAGCGGAACGCCGACGGCGGTCGCCGCCGCGGCGATGATGGCCTGCGACAGCAGGTACATCGATGCGATCTGCTTCGAATCGGCGCCGACCGCCTTCATCACGCCGATCTCGCGCAACTGGCGCGTCATCAATGTCGCCAGCGACGAAGCGACGAGGATTGCGCTGAGGACGAGCGTCGCAAACGCGAACACGAGGAAGAGCGTGAGGATCGCCTCCATCTGCGCCTGATGGGGATGCCTGCGCGGCGGAGGGATCTGGATTTCGTGGACGGCGTTTCCGCGGCTTTGCACGAACCTGGCCACCGCCAGCGCCCCGGTTTCGATCTGCTGCATCGAGGCTTGCGGATCGTTGAACCGGACGCGCAACTCGTCGAATCCGATCGGCTCGCCGAGGGAGCGGGCGGTGGCGAGCGTGACGTAGATGTAGCCTTCCTGTTCCTGCCAAGCGGGGGCGAGACCGGGATCGTGAACGATTCCGGAGACCGGAACACGATGCGGCTCACCGAACGGCGTCTTGACCATGACCGATCCGCCCTGATCGCTCTTCATGGTCACGCGCGCGGTGCGCTCGATGAGCATCGTTCCTTCGGGAGGCGGCCACGCGCCCGACACGCGCGTGAAGCGATTGGTGCGCAGGTCTCGGAAATCATCGACGACAAAGAACAGCGCCGGAAACCAATCCTGGTCAATCTTCATCCGGCCGAGAAGGGTCGCGTGCCGCTCGGCGATGGAGACGCCGTCGAGCCCCCGGACCTCGGCCACCAGCCGCGGCGTGATCTCACCCTGAACCTTGATCGTGGCCTCGGCGGGGGAGGTGCCGAGATAGTTCCGCGCCATCTCGCGGGTGAGGACGGCGTAAGCGCCGAGAATCGTTCCGACCGCGAGAACGCCGATCATGATCGCGGCGGCCAGCATGGCGTTCTTCGCCAGATTGATCTTCAGATCGCGCAGGACTTTCAGGAAACGAGTGCGCATGATGTGTTCTCCTGAGGTTCTGTCGAGCGCAGCACGGTTCCGTCCTCGAGCTCGATCCTCTGATCGAAGACAGCGTCGAATTCGGTCTCATGAGTCACCACCACGATGGTCTTTCCGCCGGCGGCGAGCTGCTGAAAGAGGCTGAAGATCGAGCGGGCCGTCCTGGAGTCGAGATTTCCGGTCGGCTCGTCGGCGACCAGAATCGGCGGATCGTTGGCCAACGCGCGCGCAATCGCCGCGCGTTGCTGCTGGCCTCCCGACAGCGACGATGGAAATTTCTGCGCCTGCTCGGCGATCCCGACGCGTTCCAGCAGTGCCAGCGCGCGATCCTTGCGCTCCGCCGCGGGCCATGTGTTGCAGAAGTCCATCGGCAGGATCACGTTCTCGGCAACCGTGAGCGTCGGCAGGAGCTGAAAGAACTGGAAGACGATGCCGATCGTCCGCCCGCGCCAGACCGCCAGCTCGTTCTCCGTGAGTGATACGGGCGACGTTCCGGCGATGCGAACGATGCCACGGCTGGGGCGGTCGATTCCGGTGAGAACGTTGAGTAGCGTCGACTTTCCGCTTCCGGAGCGGCCGGTGATCGAGGCCATCCGTCCACGGTCGATCGACAGGCTGATGTTGCGCAGCGCCTGGATCTCGACCGTTCCGGAGCGGTAGGCCTTGGTCACCTGGTCCACCAAGATGAGGGGTTCCATACAATCCTCCGTTTTCTTACATTTATCCGCTAATGGACATATGTTCTAAAAGAAAGTACGATGGAGTGCATGAGCGGCCCAGGACAACCGGCGCGGTTTTGTGCGGTTCCGGACATTCAGGCCGCTTTTGTTCACGATGGCTGACCGGCGGATTCAGAAGACGCGCATGTCGCTGCACGAGGCGCTCATGGCTCTCGTCCTGGAGATGCCCTATGCCGACATCACCGTGCAGCAGGTCCTCGATCGCGCCAACGTGGGACGCTCGACGTTCTACACGCATTTTCAGGATAAGGACGAGCTGCTGATGTGGGGGACGGAACACCTGAAGGCGACGCTCGCCGCTGCGGCGTCACCGGATGACATCGTCGGATTCAGCCAGGCCATGTTCGAGCACGCTCACGGCTATCGGAAGGTGTACCGCGCGCTGGTGAACAGTCCGGTCTGGCCGCACCTCCGCCAGCGGATCCACAATATCGTCGCCGAGCAGATCCGCCGCGACTCCGCCGCCGCGCTCAGGCGGCTGCCGCGGTCGAAGTCAAAGCTGCCGGCGGAGCTTTTCGTCCACTATCTCGCCGCCACGCTCATGGCCGTGTTGACGTGGTGGATCGATCACAACAGCTCGCTCTCAGCCGCCGAGATCGACCATGTGTTTCGCGGGCTCGTACAACCGGCGATCCGCTCGGTTCTAGCGTAGCGTGAGGGGCTTGACGATTTACTACTACTAGCGTAGTATTTCTAACCACACCGTTAGGAGGAAGCCAGGCGTGACCAAGAAGGTCAAGGTCAACCTCAGCAAGTTCGAGCTGGAGATCATGGACATCCTCTGGGAGCTCGGCGAGGCGTCCGTCCGCGAGGTCCAGGAAGCGATCCACGAGCGCAAGCGGCCCGCATACACGACCGTGCAGACGATCTTTGCTCGGCTCGAGGAGAAGGAAGCGGTCCGTCGCACGCGGAAGATCGGCAACGCCTTCCTTTTCGAGCCGCTCATCACCCGCACCTCGGTCTACCGCCGCATCATCGATGACTTCCTCGATCTCTTCGGCGGGTCGGCGCAGCCGGTCGTGGCCCGCCTGGTGGAAACCGGCAAGCTGACACTCGAGGACCTCAAGGCTCTCGAGGAGAAGAAGGGGAAGAAGGAATGAACGCGTTCCGGGCATTCGCGCAAGCTTCCATTCCACCGGCGGCCTCCCACCTCTGGACCTCGACGTTGTTTCTGCTGCTGGTCCTGCTGCTCGTCGTCAGCCTGCGCCGGAGGCTCACGGCCGGGGGGCGATTCGCGCTCGTCCTGATCGGCATCGTGAAGTTCGTCATTCCAGCGGCTCTGTTCGCGCGTCCACTTCGGGCTCTTCTCGAGGGCACTTCGCCGGACACATTGAGCATCCGCCTGCCGCTGGTGCCCCCACCGTTTCCTGTGCAGATGGTTGTGGTGGCGCCGCGGCTGTGGCCAGCCGTCGCACTCGTCATCTGGGGAGCGGTTGCGCTCGCGCTGGTGTTCCGCCTCCTCGTCGCGAACCACAGGGTGGTGGCGTTGTCAGTACGGACCGCTCTTCCGGCGCAGCAGCGCGAAGTCAACGCGTTATCGCGCGCGCTGGGTCGGGTCGGCGCTCGAACAACGATCGACATTGCCCGTTCGTCCCTTCCCGAAGCGCCTGCCGTGCTGCGGGTGTTCCGCCCTCTGATCGTTCTGCCGGCCGGCGGATGCGACGATCTCTCCGATGAGGAGCTGGAGTCGCTCCTCTGCCATGAGTGCGCGCATGTCGTGCGGCACGACAACCTGATGGCCCGAATCGAGTCGTTGATTTGTGCTCTCTTCTGGTTCCACCCGCTGATCTGGATTGCGCAACGGATCACGGTGATCGAACGGGAGCGGGCATGTGACGAGGTGGTCGCGGGATCCGCTGACGAGCGCGAGACCTACCTGGCCGCCTTGACCAAATTCTGCCATGCCGCGATCGTTCCGCGGCTGCCCGGGGTGTCGTGCATGGCAACAGCGAAGTTGAATGAAAGGATCGACCACGTCATGAACTTTCCCAACCTCAAAGCGCTGGCGCCTTCGCCCGGACGCGTCAGGCTCCTCGGCACTGCAGCACTGGCGGTCTTCACTCTTGCCTCGGGCATACCGGGAACCACGCTCGCCGAAGGAGCGATGAAGAAGCACGATCCGTACGCGATCCGCCTCGATGCGACACGCAGCGGTGAGCTCGTCATTGTTGAAGCGAACGTCAGCGACAACGCCACGCAGCAGCTGATCAACTCTTCGAGGCTGATGTTCCACAGAGGCGAACCGGCAACCGGCCGCAGCGGCAATCCCTCCGCGGAGCTGGTCCTCGACGTCCATCCCGATGGCGATGAGGCCGTCATCGTCGAAGCGAGAATCGAACACGACGGGCAGACGGTGCAGAAATCGTCTGTTCGAATCGTTCCCACTCCGGCCGACGCTCCGCGGAAGACGAAGTACACCGGTCAGCCGATCTCGCTCGACCTCAAAGATGCCGACCTCCGCCATCTCATTGCCAAATTCGGCGAGATCAGCGGCATGGAAACACGCGTCGACGACGGCATCGAAGGAAAGGTCACCGTCCGATGGATCAACGTTCCGTGGGATCAGGCCTTCGCCACTCTCCTCGACGAGAACGGCTTGACCTACCGGACCGACAACAAGATCGTCTACGTCTCGAAGAAGTAACATCGACTTCACCGCGGGCGTTTTGATAGAACGCCCGCGGTGAAGGAGTCGTCGATGAAGATCCGAGCCGTGCTGGGTGTCCTCTGTCTCCTCGTGTCCGCGTCTTGTGTCAATGCGCCGAAGGAGACCGCGGCCGGAAGCGGTCAGCAGCAGGCGGGGCACGCCGGGCCGGTTCGCATCGGCTTCTCCATGGACACGCTGAAGGAAGAGCGCTGGCAGCGCGACAAGGAGCTCGTCGAGCAGCGCGCGAAAGAAATCGGAGCCGTCCTCGACGTCCAGGTGGCCAACGGCGACGACGCCGTGCAGACCAAGCAGGCCGACAACATGCTCGCCAAGGGCGTCGACGTCCTGATCGTCGCTCCGCACAACGGCGAGATCGCCGCATCGATCGTTGAAGCCGCGCACCGCAGAGGCGTGCCGGTCATCGCTTACGACCGCTTGATCCGCAATTCCGACGTCGACCTGTACATCTCGCATCAGGTCACGCGCATCGGCGAGATGCAGGCGGACTACGCGCTCAGGCACGCCCCGAAAGGCAACTACGTCCTCATCGGCGGCTCGCCCACCGATTACAACGCCATCCTCCTGCGCAACGGGCAGATGAACGTGCTCAAGCCGGCCATCGACCGGAAGGACATCAGGATCGTTTCCGACCAGTTCGCCCGCGAGTGGAAGGCCGAGGAGGCTCTGCGGATCACCGAGGATGCGTTGACGAAGACGGGGAACAAGGTTGCGGCGATCGTGGCCTCGAACGACGGTACGGCCGGCGGTGCGATCTCGGCGCTCGAAGCCGCGGGGCTGGCCGGAAAGGTTCTCGTCACCGGACAGGACGCCCAGAAGGACGCCGTGCAGCGGATCGTGCAGGGCACGCAGACGATGACCATCTACAAGCCGATCAAGGCCCTGGCGTTCGACGCGGTCGACGCCGCGGTGAAACTGGCCAGAAAGCAGCCGGTCAACGCTCCCGACAAGATCAACAACGGGAAGAAGGACGTCCCGGCTATCCTCCTCGAGCCCATCGTCGTCGACAAGAGCAACGTCGACTCCACGATCATCAAGGACGGCTACCACACGCGGGAAGACATCTACGGCCACTGACATGACCGCACCTCCTTTGGAGATGCGCGGCATCTCCAAGCGCTTTCCGGGAGTGCTGGCGCTGGATCGCGTGACGTTCGATCTGCATCCGGGCGAGATCCACGCGCTCGTCGGCGAGAACGGCGCCGGCAAATCGACGCTGATGAACATCCTCGGCGGCGTCTATCCCGATGGGACCTACGACGGCGACATCGTCATGGGCGGTGAAGTCCGCCGCTTTCCCGGCGTACGCGAGGCCGAAGACGCGGGCATCGCCGTCGTCCATCAGGAGTTGTCGCTCATCCCCGAATTCTCCATCGCCGAGAACATCTTTCTCGGCCGCGAGCCGCATCGATTCGGCGTCATTCAGTCCGAAGATCTCTACAGCCGCGCGCAACGTGTCCTCGATGCACTGCAGCTGAAGTTGGAGCCGCACATCCCCGTTGGCTATCTCGGCATCGGGCAGCAGCACCTCGTCGAGATCTCCAAGGCGCTCGCCCGCGATGCACGCATTCTCGTTCTCGACGAGCCGACGGCCGCGCTCACGGATTCCGAGGCGGAGATTCTGTTCGGGATTCTGGAGAGACTGCGCGAACGCGGCGCGGGCATCATCTACATCTCGCACAAGCTCGGCGAAGTGTTCCGGCTGGCCGATCGCATCACGGTTCTGCGCGACGGGCGAGCCGTGAGCACCGATGCGAAGGCGGTGCTCGACAAGCAGCGCGTCATCGCCCGCATGGTCGGCCGCGAGGTCGCCGACATTTTCCCGGCGGTCGCACACAACCCGCAGGATGTGATCTTCGAGGCGCGCGACGTCACCGTCGAGGACCCGAATGTCCCGGGCAAACGCCTCGTCGACGACGTCAGCTTCTCCGTGCGCCGCGGCGAGGTCCTCGGCATCGCCGGTCTGGTCGGCGCCGGACGCAGTGAGCTGATGATGGCGATCTTCGGCGCGCATCCCGGACGGAAGTCGGGACGGTTCTTCGTCGGCGGATCGGCGGTTTCGATCGATGAACCGTCGCAAGCGATCGCCGCCGGAATCGGCTTCGTGACCGAAGACCGGAAGCGCTACGGGCTGCTCCTCGATCAAACCCTCGTCGCGAACCTCACGCTGGCCGCGCTGAAGCGCATCTCCGGACGTATCGTGACGCATCCCGATGCCGAGACCGTCGCCGGCGAGCGGTCGATGAAAGAACTGCGCATCAAGGCGAGCTCCGTCTTCGCTGTCGCCGGCACCCTTTCCGGCGGCAATCAGCAGAAAGTCGTACTGGCGAAGTGGCTGCTCACCGAACCGAAGGTTCTCTTTCTCGACGAGCCGACGCGCGGGATCGACGTCGGCGCGAAGCAGGAGATCTATGTCCAGATCGACCGGCTGGCGTCGCAGGGGCTGGCGATCGTGCTCGTCTCATCGGAACTACCGGAGGTCCTCGGGCTTTCCGATCGCGTCGTCGTTCTGCATGAAGGACGGATCACCGGCGAATTCCGGCGCGAGGATGCGACGGCCGAGCGCGTGATGGCTTGCGCCACGGGGCACGCGGCATGACCGAAGTGAACGAGCTCGGAGAAACGCGCGTCGGAAGTCTGCGCCTGTCGACCGCCGCGTTGCGCGCGTACACGATGGTGTTCGCGCTCATCGCCATCTGGATCTATTTCCAGTGGCGAACGGTCAGCGATCTCTATCCCTACGGCCTTTTCCTTCACCCCGTCAATCTGGCGAACCTGCTGAAGCAGATGTCGGTGACGGGCGTGCTCGCGGTGGGGATGCTGTTCGTCATCGTCGCGCGTCAGATCGATCTCTCGGTCGGCTCGATCGTGGGACTGGCCGGCGGCATCGCGGCGATGTCGCAGGGTTGGGGGCTGGTGCCGTCGCTGGCGTCGGCGATCGTGATCGGCACGGTGGTCGGCGCGCTCCAGGGCTCGCTCGTCGCCTACGCCAACATTCCCTCCTTCATCGTGACCCTTGGCGGTCTGCTGGCGTGGCGCGGCGTCATCCTCTATCTGAGCAAAGGCGAAACGATCCCCGTGCGCCTTCCGGTGTTCCGATTGATCGGAGTGGCGCTGCTGACGCCGGCGTCGGGATGGGCGATGGCGATCATCGCCATCGCGTCCGTCGTCTGGTCGACGATCCGCCGCAACCGTGCGCGGCGCCGTTACGGCCTGACCATGGCCAGCAGCGTGGCGACCGGAGCGCGCATTCTCATCCCGTCGATTCTCATCGTCGTCTTTATGACCATGATGAATGCGCAGGGCGGCGTGCCGCTTCCGGTGATCATCCTGCTGGCGGTGGCGATCGCCGGAAATTTCCTGACGCAGAACACGACATTCGGCCGGTATCTTTACGCGATCGGCAGCAATCCCGATGCGGCTCGTCTCTCCGGGATCAACTCGCGCCGTCACATCCTCGCAGCGTTCGCGCTGCTCGGTGCGCTGGCAGGAGTGGCCTCCCTGCTGCACACGGGGCGGGTGGGGAGCGCATCGCCCGATGCCGGAACGCTGATGGAGCTCGATGCCATCGCCGCGTGCGTGATCGGTGGAACGAGCCTGATGGGCGGGCGAGGGAAGGTGTCGGGCGCGCTCCTCGGCGCACTGGTGATGGCCAGCCTCGACAACGGCATGTCGCTGCTCAGTGTCGAAAACGCAACGCAATACATCATCAAAGGCGCGGTGCTCGTCGCCGCTGTAGGATTTGACATGGCGGGACGGCGCAAGAGTTGAGCAACAGCCACTATCGGGTCATCTACGAGAACGACGCCTGGTCGATCGGCGACTATCGTTGCCACGCCCGGCGCGGCCCCGCGGGACACGAAGAGCACACCGATCGCTACGAGATCGCGTTCGTGCGGCGCGGGGTCTTCACGGCTGCGCTGGGGCGCTCGCGCTCGCTGCTGTCACCAGTGCATGCATTTCTGTTGCGCCCCGGGAGGTCGTTTACAGTCGAGCATCCGACGGACGGAGGCGACGAGTGCACCGTCTTCCGCTTCACGTCGCAGGGATTCGACGAAGTACCGCGCAAACTTCGCGACGCGTTCCGCGAGGTGCGGGTGTTCGCCAGTCCCGCTGCGTTTGTCGCGCAGCGGACGCTTCTCGCTTCATTGCCCCATGCGGATGCCCTCGGAATCGAGGAGCAGGCCTGGCAGACCATCGCGTCGTTGGCCGATGACGCCGACGTCGCGCAGCCCACGCTTCCGTCCGAGAAGATGAAGCGCGCGGTCGGCACAGCCGAGGAGTTGCTGTCCGCGCGGGCATGCGAGGCGCTGCCGCTGCGGACGATCGCTGAATGCGCCGGCGTATCGCGCTTTCATCTCGCCCGTGCGTTCCGCAGGATCACGGGCGTCTCGATGCACCGCTATCAGACGGCGCTGCGGCTTCGCATGGCGTTGCAGCGGCTCGAAGAAGGTGCGCGCGATCTGACCGGCCTGGCCCTCGATCTCGGCTTCTCCGATCACAGCCATTTCTGCGCGACGTTCCATCGTGAGTTTCGCGTTCCGCCGTCGGCTTACCGGCGGCTCGTTGCCAGAACCAGTTCGTAGATCGGGCGCGCGGGCGGCGTGGTCACCAATGCGAATCCCGCGGCTTCGAACATCGACGGAAGGCCTGTCCATACGAACGGACCGGGCAGCGGCTTGTCGCGATCGGATCGGACCGGGTAGCCCTCGATGGCTCTCGCTCCGTGACGCCGCCCGACAGCTATCGCTTCGCGAAGCAGCGACGCGCCGATGCCTTCGCCGCGGTGGGTCCGGCGGACGAAGAAGCACGTGACGGACCACGTGCCCTCGTCCCATACGGTGCGAAGGGCGCGGCTGCGCTGCAGCTTCGGGAAGCCGGCTCGCGGACCGATCGAGCACCAGCCCACCGGTTCGGAGTCCGCGAACGCGAGAACGCCGTACACACGCCCGGCGCGCAGTCGTCTTCGCAAATCGTTGCGGTTTTTCGTGCCCTTCCGCTCCTCGTAGGCTTTGCCGGCGTAGGGCGATCGCCAGGCCATGCACCAGCATCCGCCGCACGCGCCGTTCGCGCCGAAGAGTTTCTCGAGTGCATCCCAGTCGGTGCGGCGCAGCTCGCGCGTCGTGATCTTCATGGCCGAAGGGTAACAAACACAGCCGCGCACGTTCTCAATAGCGAGCGGCAACATGGTGTGTCTACGCTCGGCCGCCATGACTGTGACTCCGGCCGCCGCGCCGCGGCACGTCGCGATCGACTGGTGCCGCGGGCTGATCATGATTCTGATGGCGCTCGATCACGTCCGCTATTTCTTCACGAATGTCCCGTTTGCGCCGGAGAACATCGAGAAGACATGGCTGGCCCTCTTTCTCACGCGATGGGTCACGCATTTGTGCGCGCCGGGCTTTTTCTTCCTCGGCGGAGTCTCGGCGGCGCTGAGCACGCGCCGGCGCGGTGAACCCGCGCCGATGCATCTCGTCAGGCGCGGCCTTCTGCTGATCGCGCTGGAACTGACGATCATCGGGTTCGCGTGGCAGTTCTCACCCGGCTACAGCTTCGCCGGTGTGATCTGGTGTCTCGGCTGGAGCATGATCGTGCTCGCCGGCTGTGTCCGGCTTCACCCGGTCGTCCTCGGCTCGATCGCGTCGGTCATCATCGCCGGGCACGATGCGCTGATGGCGATTCCGCCGGCGCGATTCGGTGTGCTCGAGCCCGTGTGGCGCCTGCTGCACGTTCCGGGCGCCGTGTCGATGGGCAGCGTCGAATGGTTCGTGCTCTTTCCGCTGATTCCCTGGTGCGCCGTGATGATGCTGGGCTATGCGATGGGACCGCTCTGGGCAGAGCGGAGTGAGTTTCGCAATCGTGTTCTGATGTGGAGCGGCACCGCGGCGACTCTCCTGTTCCTGCTGCTGCGCATGACGAACAGCTACGGCAATTCGCCGGAGGGTTGGGGCGGCGGCCGTGCGCCATTCATCGTCTATCCGTCAGCAGTGAAGACGTTCATCTCGCTGTTGAATCTCGCGAAGTATCCGCCGTCCCTGCAGTACCTGCTGATGACGCTCGGACCGCTGCTGATCGCGCTCGCGCTTCTCGACCGGTTCCGCGTTTCCAGTCAGCCGATCGTCGTCTTTGGACGCGTACCCTTCTTCTTCTATCTGCTTCATCTGTACGCCATCCACCTCGCCGCGCTGCTGCTCGCACGAATCAATGGACAGCCCTCCGCGTGGCTCGGATTTCCCGGCGGCGATTCCGCTCCTCCCGGTTACGGCTACGGCCTCGGGGTCGTGTACGCGGTGTGGCTGGCGATCCTCGTCGCCTTGTACTGGCCATGCCGCGCGTACGACGCATTCAAGCGCACGCACCACGTTGCCTGGACCCGCTATGTCTAGTGTGGCGTGTCGCCACACTAGCTCGCCGGCGTGTAGAAGCGCGAATCGAACACTGCCTGAAATCCGAGGCGGACGAAGACGCGCTCGGCATCGCCGCCGGTCGCGGTGTTGAGCACCGTGACGCGATTGCCGGAGTGGACGGAGTGCTCGATTGCCCTGGCCAGCAGCGCCGCGGCGACACCGTGTCCGCGTTCCTCCGGCAACGTCGCGACGGCGTAGAGACCGCCGACCAGACTCGCGGTCAGGAGCAGGCAGACCCCGGCGGGCCGTCCATTGCGTTCAGCGAGATAGAAGTGCTGGTCTGGATCGCGCGAGTTGATCAGATTGATCTTGTGGACCCAATGCACCCATTCCGGCGCTCCGAAGCCGCGACTCTGCACATCCGAGAAGATCGCGATGTCTTCGTCGGTCCGGCAGAGCCTGACCGTGATGTCCGCGGAGCGCCGGCCGTCCCGGCCGTCGAAAACCATGTGCGTGAGACTCAGGCCGACGCGCCAGCCGCGGCTCTCGAGACGGGTGGCGAGATCCGCCGGCTTCGACGACGGCGTCACCTTGATGCACGGCCTGCGATGCCAGTCGCGAAAGATGGCGCCGGCGAGGTCGAGCTGCCCGTCGGATGCGTTCACGTTCGTGAGGAAGTTCCAGGAGAGAGCGTCCGGGTCACTCGACACGTAGAGAGTTCCGAATCCGAGCTCGGCGACCGCCGACCGGTGACGCCTGAGAAACTCCAGCTCGTTCGCTTCGAGCTCCGCAGGATCGATCATGAACTGCGGAAAAGTAAGCGCCCGTTCCGAAGTGCGCTATCAGATTCGTGCGTGCGACGCCTCGAACCAGCCGCGCGTTGCGATGCACATCCGGCAGACCGACAGCATCACCGGAACTTCGACCAGCACGCCCACCACCGTTGCCAGCGCGGCGCCGGATCCCGGTCCGTAGAGCGCGATCGCCGTGGCCACCGCGAGCTCGAAGAAATTCGACGCGCCGATCAGCGCGCCGGGCGCAGCGACCTCATATCTCACGCCGAACAACCGCATCAGGCCGTACGTCAGCGAGGAGTTGAAGTAGACCTGCAGCAGGATCGGCACCGCGATCAGCACGACGTGGAACCAGCGCGTGGTGATGTTCTCCGCCTGGAACGCGAAGATCAGCACGAGCGTCGCCAGAAGAGCCGCGATCGTCACAGGTGCAAAACGGGCCAGGAATCGCTTTTCGAACCACTCCGCGCCGAGCCTGCGAATGAGAATCGCGCGGCTCAGGGCGCCGAGGGCGAGGGGAATGACGACGAAGATGAGCACGGAGGTGAGAAGGACTTGGAACGGAACCTCGAGTCCCGCCGCGCCCGACACCAGCATCTTCACGATCGGCGCGAACGCCACGAGCATGATCAGATCGTTGACCGAGACCTGCACGAGCGTGTACGCCGGATCGCCACCCGAGAGATACGACCAGACGAACACCATGGCCGTGCATGGCGCTGCCGCGAGGATGATCACGCCGGCGATGTACTCGCTGGCCAGCTCCGGTCCGATCAGCGGCCGGAACACGTGCCGGAAGAAAAGCCAGCCGATGAACGCCATCGAGAACGGCTTCACCAGCCAGTTCACGAAGAGCGTGATGACCAGTCCGCGCGGCTTCTGGCCGACGCTGACGATCGACCGGAAGTCGATCTTCAGCATCATCGGATAGATCATCAGCCAGATCAGGATGGCGATCGGAATGTTGATGTGGCTGCCGGATCCGAACTCGAGCTGCCGCAGCGAGTCGATCGCGTTCGGCAGGAGTCTGCCGATGAGGATCCCTGCGATCATGCAGAGCCCCACCCACACCGAGAGCCAGCGCTCGAACCGGTTCACGCCGCGGCCCGTTTCGGATTGCGAAGGTACGCGACGATGTCGACCAGCTGCCGCGCGGTGATCGGCTGCGCATAGTCCTTCATCGTGCGGTTGAACAGCTCCTCGGATGAGCCGGCTTCACGGCTGGTGATCCGCCGTGCGAGCTCACGGGCCTCGTAGCGGTCCATCCCCTCGAGGAGCGGACCGGCGATCGAGCGCGGTCCTGCCGGCAGCCGGGGATCTTCGCCGACGCGATGACAGTCGATGCACTGCGCGTCGATGAACGCGCGTCGCCCGGCGATCGCGTTGCCCTCCATGAATGTGGGATTGGAGATGGCGATGACCGGCGCCGTGCTCTGATGAGCTCCGAACCGGACAGGAATCGGAGTCGAGCAGTACGTGAATGCAAGGAAGCACAGTGCGAGGAAACGTCTCATGGTCGTCAGGTTGTCCTCGTTCGAATCGTCGGACGAGGTTGCGCATCACCGTATGCGGTGACAGTCATCGGCGTTCTCATCATTTGTTCATCAAGCCGCGCGCATCCGATTTTCTTGCAGCGTAGCATCTTCCCCGCGCTTGCCTAACATCGTGTGCACGAGGCTGTGGAAGCGTGTGGAAAACGGCGAAAAATGTAACAGTGAAAACCATTGCTTCGCGAGAAGCGCGAACCTATCTTGAGGTTCGCTTCAGCACGAACGCTCTATCGCAGATGACAACGTGTTGAAGCTGCCGAGAATGATGCGATAGATCATCGAGGCACGGTTCCGGGACAGACGCTTCATCGCAGATGTCAAAGTCACGGAGCCGGCCGAGTGGTGCGATGAGCCATGAGGCAACGGTTTCAGTACGAACGCTTCATCGCAGATGTCAACGTACTGGGGCCGGCCGGAGTGACGCGATGAGTCATGAGGCACCGATCAGGTACGAACGCTTCATCGCAGATGTCAACGTATCAGGTCGGGCCGAAGTGATGCGATGGATCACGAGGCAACGGTTTCAGTACGAACGCTTCATCGCAGATGTCAACGTACTGGGGCCGGCCAAAGTGACGCGATGAGTCACGAGGCAGCGATGTCGGTACGAATGCTTCATCGCAGATGTCAACGTACCGGTGTCGTGGGCGCCAAGGTGATGCGATGAGTCACGGAGGCGACGGTTTCGGGCGAATGCTCTATCGCAGATGCCAACGCACGAAGCCGGCCAGGTGACGCGATGGGTCACCGAGGCAAAAATTTGGCGCGGATGCCCCCTTGTGGATGTCAACGCGCTGAGAAAGGCTCCGGGAGACAAGGGATCCCGGGGCCATTTTTGTATTCTCCCGTTTCATGGAACGGCTCTCCCTGCGGATCCTGCAGATCGGCGCGATCGCGGTCGTGCTCGCGTCATCGACGTACACGGCATTCGAGCTCGATCGCTTTTTCGTTCCGAAGGATCTTGCCCTGCACGCCGCCGCGGCACTCGCCGGACTGCTGGCGATCGGCGCCATCCGCCGCCTGACGTTCACCTGGGTTGATGCGCTGCTTCTGGCGTATCTCGGGCTGAGCGCCATCTCCGCGCTGTTCGCGACGAACCACTGGCTGGCCATGCGCGCGTTTTTCCTCAGCGTGTCCGCGGTGGTGATCTTCTGGACCGCGCGGGCTCTCCGCGAAGCCGGTCTCGAGCAATCGGTTCTTGCCGGCATCGCATTGGCGGTGGTCGTGGCAGCGGCGACGTCGCTCCTGCAGGCGTATGGCGTGCACCTCCACGTCTTCTCGACGAGCCGCGCACCCGGCGGAACCCTCGGCAACCGCAATTTCGTCGCCCACGTTTGTGCGTTCGGAATTCCGCTCCTGCTGCTGACGGGAATCCGGGCGAAGCGAAATTCCGGATATCTGATGACGTGCGTCGGCATCGCCATCGTGACGGCGGCGCTGGTGCTTTCCCGCTCGCGCGCGGGATGGCTGGCCATGGCGGTTGCGCTGCTGGCGTTCTTCGTGTTCGGCCGGATGCACGTGCGGCTCCTCGGCACGATCATCGCGGTCATCGCCGGAGCCGCGTTTGCGCTATTGGTTCCGAACGCGCTCCGATGGCGCAGCGAGAATCCGTATCTCGAATCGATGAAAGGCGTCGCGAACTACGAGGAAGGCAGCGGCCGCGGCAGGATCGTGCAGTACGAACGTTCGCTGCGGATCGCCGGGATGCATCCGCTGTTCGGCGTCGGCCCCGGAAACTGGCCGGTGGAGTATCCGCGCAGCGTGCGCGGCGACGACCCTTCTCTGAACGACTCCGAGCCCGGCACGACGTTCAACCCCTGGCCGAGCAGCGACTGGGTGGCCTTTGCGACGGAGCGCGGTTTTCTCGCCGTCCTCGCTCTCGCCGTGGCACTCCTGGGCATCGCGTTCTCGCGCGATGCAACGCTGCTCGCGGTTCTTGCCGCGGCGGTTGTGGCGGGACTGTTCGACGCGGTGCTGTTGCTTGCGGCGCCGGCGTATCTCGTGTTCGCGGCGCTGGGGGCATTGATGCCTAGCGGGGATCGGGTTTCCGGATTCGGGATTCGGGACTTCGTCATTGTGCTGCTCATCGTGCTCTCGGCGCTTGGCGCGGGCAGAAGCACGGCCCAGCTCATTTCCATGGGCATCTACTCGACGCGCAGCGATCGTGCCTCGCTCGAACGAGCGGCGAGAATCGATCCGGGCAACTATCGCCTGCAATTGCGTCTGGCGCGGTTCGGCAAGCGCGACGAACGATGCGCGCATGGGCGCGCGGCTCACGAGCTGTTTCCCGCGGCGCAGGCGGGCCGCGCCGTGAGCTGCGGACGGGACTAGGGAAGCTCTGAACAAGTCGTTGTTCACGTCATCCTGAGCGGCGAAGAGGGCGAAGGATCTCGAAATGGCAGGCGTTTTCGGATCCTGAGATCCTTCGTCGCGCTTCGCCGACTCAGCATGACGACCTGTTCAGAGGTTCCTTAGCAGCGATCGCCGTCGAGAGCAAGCGAGATGGGATCGATTTCTCGATTACCGGACACTAGACCTTCGTCACGAAGTTCATCATCGCTTGCAGGACGATTTCGGGCTGATCGCGATGCGGTGAGTGGCCGCAGCTCGGCACCCGCAGCGTTTCGATCGGTCCCCGCGCCTCTGCCTCGATCGCTTCGATCTGCTTCCCTGTGCCGTATTCATCGTCTTCGCCCTGGATGAGAAGCATCGGGACGCGGATCGCGGAGAGATACTCCTCGATGTTCCACGCGCGGAAGTCGGGATGCAGCCAGACGTCGTTCCAGCCGCGGAACGCGTTGTCGACATCCTTGTGATAGCGCGCCAGTCGCTCGCGAAGGCCGGTCGTCTCGTAGTCGATCTTCATCCTGGCGATGCTCGCCAGGCCGCCCGGCTCGGTGGAGACATGTGGGGCCTCGAGGATCATGGCGCGCAACGGTGTCTTTGGCCGGTTGCCCGCGTAGATCAGCGCGATCGATCCGCCGTCGCTGTGGCCGATGAGAATCGATTCGCGGATCTCGTGCTGCGCGAGGATGTCGTCAAGCATCGCCGCTTCGTCGTGCATGTAGCGGATCGGCCGTGGCAACGGCGCCGGGTCGGACGATCCATAACCCGCGCGCGAATACACGAGCGCACCGTATCCCGTGACCTCCGACAGCCGCCGCGGAAAATCGCGCCACATCGTGGCGGACCCGAGGCCTTCATGGAGAAAGACCAGCGTGGGAGTGCGGTCGGGCGACGGGCCGTACCAGATGGATTCTAGATTCATGGATCGCGGGATTCGGGATTCGGGATTCGGGATGGTGGCGGTTCCCGAATCCCGAATCCCGAATCCCGAGCCCCGAACCCCGAACCCCGAGCCCCGAACCCCGAACCCCGAATCCCGAACCCCGAGCCCCGAATCCCGAACCCCGAATCCCGAACCCCGAATCCGCAAAGGCTTGTCGGTGGCGCAGAACGTGCTCACGTTCTGTCCGTGGACCGAAATTCGATCAGCGGCTCCGAGATCCGTCACAACCGGCTGAGAATCGGCTGGAGCCGCGAGCAGCTCGCCCATCAGATCGGCGTCGATGCCGACACCATCGGGGCCTGGGAGACCGACGCAGCGGCGATCAGCTGTCCGCTTTCGCTCGAGCAGATCTTCCGGCAGAACGGCGTCACCCTGCATGCTCCTCAGAGACGGTCACTGCAAACAGTGCCGTTCCGGCGAGACCGACGCACAGCGCGGCGATGAACGGCAGCGCGGGCCTTATCTCCCATAGCACACCGCCGATGAACGCCGCCGGCGCGATGGCCACGCTGCGGATCAGATAGTACAAACCCACCGTGCGCGCGCGGAGCATCGGCTCCGCAAAATCGACGATCAGCGCTTTCCGCGAGGGTTCACCGATCTCGCGAAGCCCGCCGATCACGAATGCGCCCAGCGCGGCGTGGAAACTGGATGATGCCGCGATGGCCATCGGGAACATCGAGAAGGCCAGGAACGTGGCGATCACGAACGGCTTCCTGCCGATGCGGTCGGCGATCTTCGCGGCCGGAATGTAGACAAGGATCGCCGTGATCGTCTGCACGGCGATGAGAATCCCGAACTGCGGCGCCGTGACGTGAATGATGTTCATCGCGTAGATCACCGAGAACTCGTCGACGAGCCCCTCGCACGTTCGGATGAACACATCGGATAGAAGAAGCCATCGCAGCGGCGATGGGAACGACCGCCAGATCCCTCGGATGTTCGTCGGAGGCCCCGACAACCGCGGGAGCTGCACGCGCGCAACGACCGCCAGTGTCACCACCGCCAGGCCGATCGTCACGATGAACAGCACATGCATGCCGCTCACGAGGCCGGACCGCGCGATGAGAAGACCTCCCAGAATCGGAGCGATCACGATCGGAATACGCCGCAGGATTGCCTGGACCGTGAATCCGATCGCCCGGCGCTCTTTCGGCAGCGCGTCTCCGACGACGGCGAACAGCGTCGGACTGGCCATGCTCGACCAGGCCATCGCGAACACGAGCGCCACGAGAGCCCACGGCCACGACGGCGCGAGCGCGTAGATGCAGTACCCGACGAGTGCGATCGAGACGAACAGCAGGAGCGCATTGCGGCGGCCGAGGTGGTCGCCGAGCCAGCCGCCGGGATACTGGTAAACGCCGTCGAGGAAATCTTCGACACTGCCGAACAGGCCGACCGCGCGGATCGGCGCGCCGAGCGCCTGCAGATACTTGGGCAGGAATTTGCGCCAGAGGCTCTCGCCGAGCGAAAGCAGGAGCATGGCGCCGGAAACGGCGACGATGTTGCGCTCGAGGCCCAGCGACTCGCGCAGCGAGCTATTTCCGCTGGAAGTAGGCATACAGGTCGTCGAGGGCGTCGGACGCGCGGGCGATCCGCTCGACGTCGTCGCGATGGACGAGCGTGATGCCGTCGATCAGCGCCGCCACCCCGTGTCCCTCGGCATGCCGGAAGCGCTCTTCCTTCAGGTCGATGTCGTGCACGATCTCGGCGATGGCGCGAAGCGCCCGGTCCGACGGCCGGACGTGATTCATGAGCACCTCGAAGGTGCAGCGGTTTCCCTCGTGCGTGAACTCGGCCTCGAACATGTCGAAGCGGATTTCATTGCGCGCCGGTTTGTGGCTCTTCCCCGTCACGAACCGGAACTTCGCCTCGGCATCGATGAACCGGCGGATGAACCAGGCGCTGGCGATCCGGTCGACGTGTACGCCGGCACGCGTGACCCAGGTCCTGTTGCGAAGGTGGCGCGGGACGTCGCGATGGTCGGAGGGTCCTTCGTCGAGCAGGGCGCTGAGCGCCTGGCCGTTGGGTGCTCCGAAGAAGTCGATGCGCTCGATCTCGGCGGCACGGTTGCGCAGCGCGGCCCATGCGGCTTCGTCCTTCTTCTTCCTTTTGCGGAGGGCGCGGGCCTCCTCGATCAACGGCGCGTAGTCGGCGTCGCGGGCGTCGTTGAACCGTTTCTGCGCGTCACCATCGGTCAAGCCGTCCACGAAGCGCGCCTCGAAGACGTTCGCCTCGCCGCCGCCGGAGCGGATCTCGGCGGCTGTCCATTCGAAGTCTTCCAGGGTCTGCTCGGTGGAGGGGAGCAGATAGACCGTGTTCTTGATCGTCAGGGCGCCGATGCGCTGCAGACGCCGCCCGATCTTCGCGCGCAGGTAGTCGGGCTTGGGAGGGAGTTGATGGATCAGCAGCAGCCACATAGCACAACTGTAACATCGAATATAGCAGATGTGATATCTTCGGGGTTCGGGGTTCGGGGTTCGGGGTTCGGGGTTCGGGGTTCGGGGTTCGGGTTTCGGGATTCGGGATTCGGGATTCGGGATTCGGGATTCGGGATTCGGGATTCGGGATTCG
>DATISF010000068.1:0-60737 GCA_035468985.1 Thermoanaerobaculia bacterium | reverse complement strand
ACCCCGAACCCCGACCTCCGAACCCGAACCCCGACCTCCGAACCCGAACCCCGACCTCCGACCTCCGAACCCCGACCTCCGACCTCCGACCTCCGAACCCCGACCTCCGAACCCGAACCCCGACCTCCGAACCCCGAACTCCGAACCCCGAACTCCGAACCCCGAACTCCGAACGCCGACCTCCGAACTCCGAACTCCGAACCCCGAACCCCGAACCCCGCGATGCAACATTCCGCTCCGAAATCACCACCACCCGTACGCACCGTCACTGAATTTACATGGGTTGCGTGACCCTGAAATTTCGGTATGATCCGAAAGCCGTGGCGTGGCCCGCGCCCGGCGAATCAATTCTCGCGGCAGCACGCTCTGCCCCTCACGCTTTGAAATCGTACGGACGGTAATGGCGCAGATTTTTCATCGCAGCGCGAACACCATTTCGCGCGTCACGATCTTCGGCGCGATCTTCATTGCCGCATTCATTCTCTGGGTCATCGGGGGCATCGTCCGTTCACCATACTTCACCAATCAGGGCATCGAGCGCGAGCAGATCGTGCCGTTCAGCCATCAGCACCACGTCGGCGGTCTCGGCATCGATTGCCGCTACTGCCACACGTCGGTCGAGACCTCGAACTTCGCCGGCATCCCGCCGACCTCGACGTGCATGAACTGTCATGCCCAGATCTGGACGAACGCCTCGATGCTCGAACCAGTCCGCGCGAGTTTTGCGACCGGCAAGCCGCTGGTATGGAGCCGAGTGCACCGTCTGCCCGATTTCGTCCATTTCAACCACAGCATTCACGTCGCCAAGGGCATCGGCTGCGCGACGTGCCACGGCCGCGTCGACAAGATGAATCTGATGTACCAGGCGCAACCGCTGACGATGCAATGGTGCCTGAGCTGCCACTTTGCGCCGGAGAAGTTCGTCCGGCCGCGCAATCAGGTGTTCAACCTGGCGTACGAGTCGAAGAACCAGGCCGAAGACGGACCGCGCCTGGTGAAGGAATACAACATCCGGAAGATGACGCACTGCTCGACGTGCCACTACTAACTCCATGACGAAGACGCTCACTCTCACCGATTTTCGCAAGCGCGTTGGCGACGAGCCGAAGCGAGCCCAGTGGCGCAGCCTCGAGGAGCTCTCGCGCAGCGACGAGTTCGACGCTTACCTGCACGACGAGTTTCCGCAGCAGGCGCTCGCCCTCGACTACGGAGTCGATCGCCGCAGCTTCGTGAAGCTGATGGGCGCGTCGGTGGCCATGGCCGGACTGGCCGCGTGCACGGCTCCCGATCAGAAACTCATTCCGTACGTCAATCAGCCGGAGAACTTCGTCCCCGGCAAACCGCTCTTCTTCGCCTCGGCCATGACCATCGGCGGCTACGCGAAGGGTGTGCTCGTCGAGAGCCACATGGGACGCCCCACGAAGATCGAAGGGAATCCCGATCATCCGTCTTCGCTCGGCGCTTCCGACGCGTTCATGCAGGCGTCGATCCTCGGTCTCTACGATCCGGAACGCTCGCAGGTCGTCCGCCACCTGGGCGAGATCTCGACGTGGAGCGAATTCATCGGCGCCCTCCAGCCGGTGATCACCGCGGCGAAAACCAACGGTCCCGGTTTCCGCATCCTGACGCAGGGCATCACCTCGCCGACTCTCGGAGCGCAGATCCAGCAGGTGCTCGCGCTCTATCCGGGATCGAAATGGCATCAATGGGAAGCAGCGGGAGGCGACAACGCGCGCGAAGGGGCGCGGCTGGCGTTCGGCGGCTACGTCAATCCGATCTATCACTTCGACAAAGCCAATGTCGTCGTTTCCCTCGGATCCGATTTTCTCGGCGAAGGAGCCGCGCATCTCCGGTACGCGCGCGATTTCATGTCGCGCCGTCGCGTCCGCCGCGGACAGACCACGACCATGAACCGGCTGTACGCGATCGAGTCGATGCCGACCCAGACCGGAGGCGTCGCCGATCACCGCTTCCCGGTGAAGCCGAGCGAGATCGAAGGGATCGCGCGCGCACTCCTTGGCGATCCGGCACCGGCGCCGTGGATCGCGGCCATGGCCAGAGATCTCCAGGCGAACCGCGGCGCCAGCATCGTCATCGCCGGCGAGGAGCAGCCGCCGGTCGTCCACGCGATCGCGCACGCGGTCAACCAGGCTCTCGGCAACAACGGAACGACGGTCACGTTCACCGATCCGGTGGAGGTGGCGCCTGTCCATTACCTCGAGTCGCTGCGCGAGCTCGTCACGGACATGAACGCCGGCCGCGTGCAGGCGCTGATCATGCTCGGCGGCAATCCGGTGTTCGACGCGCCGTCCGACTTCAACTTCCAGGCGGCGCTCGAGAAGGTGCCGTTCCGCGCGCATCTCAACCACGACTACGACGAGACGTCGTATCACGTGCACTGGCACATTCCGGAGACGCATTACCTCGAAACCTGGGGCGACGCGCGGGCGCACGACGGGACGGTGTCGATCCAGCAGCCGCTGATCGCGCCGCTCTACAACGGTCGCTCGCCGCTGGAAGTGCTCGGCGCCGTGATCGGCGGACTCGATCAATCGCCATACGAGAGCGTGCGCGCGTACTGGTTCGCCAAGGGTGCAACCGAGGCGACGTGGCGGAAGTGGCTGAACGACGGAGTCATCGCCGGAAGCGCATTGCCGGAACGTGGCGCGACGGCGACAGCAGCTCCCCAAACCGCGAAACCCCGAAACCCCGAAACCGGCATCGAGGTGGAGCTTCGCCCCGACCCGACGATCTTCGACGGCCGCTTCGCGAACAACTCCTGGCTCCAGGAGCTGCCGAAGCCGATCACGAAGATCACGTGGGAGAACGTCGTGCTGGTCGGACCTCAGACCGCGCGCCAGATCAACTACGGCGACGACGAACGCGACGGCCTCGTCAACGAGCGCCGCACGCGTCTGGTCGACGTCGATTACCGCGGTGTGAAGCAGCGCCTTCCGCTTTGGGTCCTTCCCGGACATCCGGAAGGCGTGGCCACGATCTTCTTCGGCTACGGCCGCGAGCACGGCGGCGCCGTCGCGACGGACAAGGGGAAAGGCGTCAACACCTATCGATTCCGATTCTCCGACGCGATGTACGGCGGCAGCGGCGCACGGATCTCGCTCACCAGCGACGCCGCGTACCCCATCGCCTGCACCCAGGAGCACCAGTCGCTGAACGTCCCGGAAGTCGGCGACCGCCGCATCGTGCGCGCTGCGTCACTCGAGGAATACAAGCGCGATCCCGAGTTCGCTCAGGAGAAGCACGAGGGTGGGGCGGCCGCGGAAGCCGGCGAAGAGCAGATGTATCCGGCGTGGGATTACTCGAAGCAGCAAGCGTGGGGGATGGTGATCGACACGACGGTCTGCACCGGATGCAACGGCTGCGTGCAGGCCTGCCAGGCCGAGAACAACATCGCCGTGGTCGGCAAGGAAGAAGTCGTGCGCGAGCGCGAGATGCACTGGCTGCGCATCGACCGCTACTACACCGGTGACGTCGAGAATCCGGCGACGTACCACATGCCCGTTCCGTGCATGCAGTGCGAGACCGCGCCATGCGAGCCGGTGTGCCCGGTCGGCGCGACGACTCACAGCGTCGACGGCCTCAACGACATGACGTACAACCGCTGCGTCGGCACCCGCTACTGCTCGAACAACTGTCCGTACAAGGTGCGGCGCTTCAATTTCTTCCACTACTCCGACTACACGACGCCGGCGCTCAAGCCGATGCGGAATCCCGATGTCACCGTCCGCACGCGCGGAGTCATGGAGAAGTGCACGTACTGCGTGCAGCGTATCAACGCCGCGAAGATCACCGCCGAGAAGGAGAACCGCCGCGTACGCGACGGCGATGTGACGACCGCCTGCGCCCAGGCCTGCCCCACCGACGCGATCGTGTTCGGCGATCTGAACGATCCAAACAGCCGCGTGGCCAAGCTGAAGCAGGAACCGACGAACTACGCGTTGCTGGCGGAATTGAATACCAGGCCGCGAACCACGTACCTGGCGACGATCCGCAACCCGAATCCGGAGATCAAGGGATGACGGGATGGTGAATGTTGAATGTTCAATGGTGAATTGTGAATTGAGGACGTCCTCGTCGTCGTCATTCACCATTCAGCATTCACCATTCACCATTCACCATTCCCGTTTCTAAGACATGGCACAAGACGCACGGCCCGTTCACGAAGTAAGACCGACCACGCAGGAACTGAAGATTCCTGCGCGCTTCATTCCCACGCCGACGATCGAGCCGGGGCACTCGTTTGCCACGATCACCGATCACATCAGCTCGATCGTCCTGCGTAAGAAGACACCGATCGGCTGGCTGATCGGATTCCTGATCTCGCTGGGCGGCGTGACGCTCCTGATGATCACCATCACCTGGCTGCTCTGGAAGGGCGTCGGCATCTGGGGCATCAACCATCCGGTCGGCTGGGGCTTCGACATCCTCAACTTCGTCTGGTGGATCGGCATCGGTCACGCCGGAACGCTCATCTCGGCGATTCTTCTGCTGCTCCGTCAGGAGTGGCGCACCTCGATCAACCGCTTCGCGGAAGCGATGACGCTGTTCGCGGTGGCGTCGGCGGGGTTGTATCCCGCGCTGCACACGGGCCGTCCCTGGTACGACTTCTGGCTCTTCCCGTACCCGAACACGATGGGCCTCTGGCCGCAGTTCCGGAGCCCGCTGATGTGGGACGTGTTCGCGGTATCGACGTACGCGACCGTCTCGCTTCTCTTCTGGTACGTCGGGCTGATTCCCGATCTGGCCACGCTGCGCGACCGCGCCACCAACATCTGGATCAAGCGCGCGTACGGCATGTTCGCGCTCGGATGGCGCGGATCGGCGAAGCACTGGCACCGCTACGAGCACGCCTACCTGCTGCTGGCCGGTCTCTCCACTCCGCTCGTCCTATCGGTTCACACGATCGTCAGCTTCGACTTCGCGGTCGCGCAGATCCCGGGGTGGCACTCGACGTTCTTCCCGCCGTATTTCGTGGCCGGGGCGGTGTTCGCCGGATTCGCGATGGTGCTCACGCTGGCCATCCCGGCGCGGAAGGCGTTCAAGCTCGAGGACTTCATCACCATGAAGCACCTCGAGAACATGGGGAAGGTCATGCTCGCCACCGGCCTCATCGTCTTCTACTCCTACATGATGGAGCTCTTCCTCGGCTGGTACAGCGGCAACACCTTCGAGGAGTTCCTCGTCAAGATGCGGCTGACCGGGCCGTACCGCCACATGTATTACGCCCTGATCATCTGCAACGGTCTTGCGCCGCAGATGATGTGGGTGAAGCGCATGCGCACGAGCACGTTCTGGCTGTTCGTGACGGCCATGTTCGTCAACGCCGGCATGTGGCTGGAGCGCTTCGTCATCATCCCCGTCAGCCTTTCCCGCGACTTCCTGCCGTCGTCGTGGGGCATGTACCACGGCACGATCTGGGACTGGAACATGTTCATCGGCTCGATCGGACTGTTCTTCTGCCTGTTGTTCCTGTTCCTGCGCTTCCTGCCGATGATCGCCATCTTCGAAATGCGTACGCTCCTGCCCGAAGCGCAGGCGCACGCGGCGGGTGAGGGACACTAGTGGAATCGCTCGTACCGCGCGGCATCGGCAAACCGGTCGAAGGCCTGTACGGCGTGATCGCGGAGTTCAGCGATCCGCAGTCATTGCTCAACGCCGCAGCTGCTGCGCGCGAGCGTGGCTACATCGACATCGATGCCTTCTCGCCGTTTCCGATTCATGGCCTCGACGAGGCCATCGGCTTTCGCAAGTCGAGGCTCGCCCTCGTCGTCCTGGCCATGGGCATCCTCGGCGGCCTCGGTGGATTCTTCATGTGCTGGTACGCGAACGTGATCAGCTATCCGTGGAACATCGGCGGCCGGCCGCTCAACAGCTGGCCGGCCTGGATCCCGATCACGTTCGAGTGCGCGATCCTCGTCGCCGCATTCGGCGCGGTGTTCGGCATGCTGGCGCTCAACGGCCTGCCGATGCCGTATCACCCCGTCTTCAACCTGCGTCGATTCGATCAGGCGTCGCGCGACAAGTTCTTCCTGGTCATCCAGTCGCGCGATCCGAAATTCAATCTCAATGAAGTGCGTGATTTTCTCGACACGCTCGAGCCGCGGGAGATCGTTGATGTTCCTTGGTGACGCGAAGCGTCATTCCGAGCCGCCGCGACGGCGAGGAATCCGGGTGGCGGGTGCGCTTTCCCGCCGCCCGGATCCTTCGCGCTCCGCGGCGCTCAGGATGGCGTTCGTGCTCGTGCTCATCCTCCTCGCTGCCTGTCAGCGAAACGGCCCCACGTTCCAGAAAATGGGCGCGCAGCCGAAGTACGACCCGCTCGAGCCGAGCGATTTCTTCGTCGACGGCATGTCAGCGCGTCCGCGGATCGCCGGCACCGTCGCGCGCGGTGAGATCGGCCTCGATCCCTATCTCGAGACCGGCAAGATCAATGGCCAGGACGGCGACGGATTTCCGTTCCCCGTCACGGCCGAAGTCATGGCCAGAGGACATGAGCGGTTCGACATCTACTGCTCCGAGTGCCACGGCCGGCTCGGCGACGGCAACGGCATGATCCCGTCGCGCGGCTTCCGGCGTCCGCCGTCGTACCACACCCCGGCCCTGCGCAATGCCAAGACCGCACACTTCTTCGATGTGATGACCAATGGCTTCGGCGCGATGCCGTCGTACAAGACGATGATTCCGCCGCAGGACCGCTGGGCCATCGTCGCCTACATCCGCGCGCTGCAGCTGAGCCAGGGTGCGACTATCGATGATGTGCCGGCCGAGGATCGGGCCAAGGTCGGTGGAGGAGCGCCATGACGACGGCGCAGCAGCCGAGCTATCCGCCCCAGTCGACCGGTATCGCCCGCGCTCAGAGGCCGGCGCTCATCGCGGGGATCCTCGGTGTGATCGCCTGCGTGATCGGTTTCGCCATCAACCGGCAGGAGTTTTTCCGCGCTTACCTCCCCAGCTACATGTTCTGGTTCGAGATCGCCGCCGGCTCGCTCGCCGTGCTGATGCTGCAGTACACGACGGGCGGCGAGTGGGGCGTGCTGATCCGGCGCCCGCTCGGCGCCGGCGCGCGGACCATGGTGGTGATGGCCGCCCTGTTCATTCCCATCGCGCTCGGCGCGCAGTCCATCTACATCTGGGCCGACCCGAGCATCGTCGCGCACGACGCGATCCTGCAGCATCAACAGAAATACCTGAGCGTCGGTCCGTGGATCGGCCGCACGATCTTCTATTTCGCGCTCTGGATCCTCTGGACCTGGCGCATCCGCGTCCTGTCACTCCGCTTCTACGAGGACCGCGCGCCGGAGACGGAGCTGTCCCGGCGAAAGTGGGCGGCGACGGGCCTTCCGATGATCGTCCTCACGCTGACGTTCGCCTCCATCGACTGGCTGATGTCGCTGGAGCCGAAGTGGAGCTCATCGATGTACGGCATCACGTTCGTTGTGAGCTGCGGCCTCTCCGCATTCGCGTTTGTGACGTTCCTCCTGACGCGGCTGGCGAAGACCAAAGCGATGGCCGACATCGTCCGTCCCATGCACTTCCGCGACCTCGGCAACCTGATGCTGGCGTTCGTGATGTTCTGGGCGTATACGGCGTTCTCGCAGTTCCTGCTGATCTGGTACGGCAACATCAAGGAAGAGGTGCCCTACTACATCAAGCGCGAGCACGGCGCGTGGGGCTACCTGGCCGTCGTGCTCATCCTGTTTCACTTCTTCCTGCCGTTCTTCATGCTGTTGATGCGCACGATCAAGGACCGGCCGCAGACGATCGCCATCGTCGCCGTGATCATCCTGATCATGCGCTATGTCCACAACGACTGGCTGATCGGTCCGGCGTGGACCGGCGAGCACTTCCACTTCTCCTGGATGAATGTCGCCTCGTTCGTTGGCATCGGCGGGATCTGGTTCTGGGCGTTCGTCAAGCAGCTCAAGGGACAGACGATCATCCCGATTCACGAGACGTGGGTCGAGGAAGCGATTCGAGAGGGGAGGTTGACGGCGCATGCCTGAGCATCCGCAGGACGGCGAAGCCATCATCAACCCCGAGACTCACCATGAGAAATCGGACGTCAGCGTCCGTGCGCTCTTCCTCTTCGCGGTGATCTGCGCCGTGTCGGCGGTGACCATCCATCTCGTGCTGCTTTTCTTCTTCAAAAGCCTCGTCAACTTCGAGAGACGAAGAAACACCGGCACGATGACGTCGATGGCCCGGCCGGCGGACATGTCCGTTCCGAAGAGCCAGCCGCTGCTGCAGCCGTTCCCGCGGAAGATGCCGACGGGCGAAGCGATGCAGCCGTATCGCAACACGCCGGTCACGGACCTGGGCGACATGCGCGGCGCGGAGCAGCGCGCGCTGACCTCGTACGGGTGGGTCGATCAGCAGAAGGGCATCGTGCACATGCCGATCGATGTGGCGATGCGCGTGACGCTCCAGCGCGGCCTGCCCGTGCAGGCAAGTGGAGCCCCCGCTTCAGCCGGGAATGGTGCGCCATCAAAACCAGGAGCCCGTCCATGAAGTGGATCGCCGCCTTCTGCCTTCTCGTCTCCACCGTCGCCTACGGGGAGACCTCGTCGACTCCGCCGCAGCTCCCCGGCAGAGTCTCGATCGCCCAGAAGCTCGGCACCAAGGTTCCTTTCGACGTGATGATGCACGACGAAGACGGGCGCGTCGTCCGCCTCGGCGATTACTTCCGTCGAGGGCGGCCGGTGCTTCTGAACTTCGTGTATTTCCGGTGCCCGATGCTCTGCCCGATGGTGCTCGAGGGAATGACCAGCGCACTCACCGAGCTGAAGTACAACATCGGCAACGAATTCGACATCGTCACGATCAGTATCGATCCGAGGGACAAACCTTCCACGGCCGCCGAGTTCAAGGACAAGTACGTGAAGCGCTACGGCCGGCTCGACGCGGCGAGCGGATGGCACTTCCTGACGTCGAACGACGACACGTCGATTCATCGCATCGCCGACGCCGTCGGTTTCCAGTACGCCTATGACGGCGTGCGCGACCAGTTCGCGCACGGCGCGGCGATTCTCGTCCTCACGCCGGACGGGCGCACGTCGCGCTACTTCTACGGATTCGAGTTCAAGCCGCGCGATCTCCGCCTGGCCGTCGTCGAGGCGTCAGGCGGCAAGGTCGGCAAGCTGACCGATCAGTTTCTTCTTCTCTGCTACCACTACGATCCTGCCGTCGGCCGTTACAGCCGCCGGGCGATGAATTTCGTTCGTGCCGGGGGAATCACGACCGTCGCCGTGCTGGCGTCGTTCATTTTCATCATGGTCCGCAAGGAGCGGCGCAGCCGGAATGTTTAACGATTTTCCTCTCTGGCCGGAAAGGGCATCGACCGTCGCCGGACCGGTGGACGCGCTCTACATCGCGTTGATCATCATCACCGGCACGGTGTCGGTGCTGATCTGGCTGGTCATCTTCTACTTCGCCATCAAGTACCGGCGGCGTCCGGACAATGAACTGGCGCAGGAGTACGAGCCGCCGAAAGCGCTCGAGATCACCTGGATCGTCATCCCCACGATCATCTTCTTCGGCATCTTCGTGTGGGGCGCTTTGCTCTACTTCCACGAGCAGCGCGTTCCGGACAACGCGCTCGACGTCTATGCCACCGGCCGTCAGTGGATGTGGAAGTTCGAGCACGCCGGCGGACAACGCGAGATCAACACCCTGCACGTTCCGGTGAACCGTCCCGTGCGCATCACCATGGCCTCGGAGGATGTGATTCACAGCTTGTGGTTCCCGGCTTTCCGGATCAAGGCCGACGTTCTGCCCAGCCGCTATCGCACGATGTGGTTCCAGGCCACGAAGACCGGGCGCTTCCACATCTTCTGCGCGGAGTACTGCGGCACGCAGCACTCCGGGATGATCGGCTGGGTCGAGGTGATGCAGCCGACCGATTATCAGAAGTGGCTGGCCGGCGGCACCGAAGGATCGCTTGCCTCGCAGGGCGAGAAGCTGTTCCAGAAGTACGCCTGCCACACCTGCCACACCAGCGACGCCACCGGCCGCGGTCCGGTGCTCCTCGGCGTCTTCGGAAAGACCGTGAAACTCGCCGACGGGCGCAGCGTCGTCGCCGACGAGAACTACGTCCGCGAATCGATCCTCAACCCGCAGGCCAAGATCGTGGCCGGCTTCGGGCCGGTCATGCCGACGTTCCAGGGACAGGTGAACGAGGAGGATCTGCTGAAGCTGCTCGCGTACGTGCGATCGCTCGGCGCAGCGGCACCCGGTGGAGCGGCACCCGTCCCGGGTGCCGTGAGCAAGCCGGCGGCCGTGACGGCGGTCGCTCCACAACAACCTAAGGGCAAAACGCAATGACCAGCCAGACGTATCACGACGTCCGCTTCATCGAACCGGTTGCCTCGCGCAACTACCTCAATGTCGACTACGGGATCTTCTCGTGGCTGCTGACGAGGGACCACAAGCGCATCGGCATCCTCTATCTGATCTCCGTGACGGCGCTGTTCTTCGTCGGCGGCATCTTCGCGTTTCTGCTGCGGCTCGAGCTCCTCACGCCGGAGGGCGACATGTTCACCTCCGACACTTACAACAAGCTCTTCACGCTGCACGGCATCGTGATGATCTTCTTCTTCCTGATCCCGGCCATTCCGTCGGCGCTCGGCAACTTCATCCTGCCGATCATGCTCGGGGCGAAGGACCTGGCGTTTCCGAAGATCAATCTGCTGAGCTGGTACCTCTACATCATCGGCGCGGTGTTCGGCGTCGTGGTGATCGTGGTGGGCGGCGTCGACACGGGCTGGACGTTCTACACGCCGTTCTCCACGCAATACTCGAACACGCACGTCTTCGCCACGACTCTGGGCGCATTCATCGTGGGCTTCTCGTCGATTCTGACGGGACTCAACTTCATCGTCACGATCCACCGCATGCGCGCGCCGGGACTGACGTGGTTCCGCCTGCCGCTGTTCGTGTGGTCGATCTACGCGACGAGCATCGTGCAGCTTCTGGCCACACCGGTTCTGGCCATCACCCTGGTGCTTCTCATGATCGAGCGCACGCTCGGCGTCGGCATCTTCGATCCGGGCCTCGGCGGGGATCCGCTGCTGTATCAGCATCTGTTCTGGTTCTACTCGCACCCGGCCGTCTACATCATGGTGCTGCCGGCCATGGCGGTCGTCTCCGAAGTCGTCGCCGCGTTCACGCGAAAACGGATCTTCGGCTACAAGTTCGTGGCGTTCTCGTCCCTGGCGATCGCGTTCCTCAGCTTCTGCGTGTGGGCGCACCACATGTTTGTGGCCGGGATGTCGGTGTACGCGAACCTCGTGTTCTCGTTCCTGTCGATGCTCGTCGCGGTTCCGTCGGCCATCAAGGTCTTCAACTGGACGGCCACGATGTACAAGGCCTCCGTCTCCTGGCAGACGCCGATGCTGTACGTCCTCGGATTCATCGGGCTGTTTACGATCGGCGGCGTCACCGGCCTGTTCCTGGCCGCGCTCGGCATCGACGTGCACGTGACCGACAGCTACTTCGTCGTCGCCCACTTCCACTACATCATGGTCGGCGGCACGGTCATGGCCTACATGGCCGGGATTCACTACTGGTGGCCGAAGATCACCGGGCGGATGTATCCGGAGTGGTGGGCCAGGCTCTCGGCGCTGCTGGTGTTCGTCGGATTCAATCTAACGTTCTTCCCGCAGTTCGTCGTCGGCTACGTCGGCATGCCCCGCCGCTATCACGCGTACGCGCCGGAGTTCCAGGTGCTCAACGTGCTGTCGACGGCCGGAGCGACCGTGCTCGCCGTCGGCTACGTTCTGCCGATGATCTATCTCCTCTGGTCGCTGGGATTCGGACGCAAAGCCGGACCGAATCCGTGGGGCGCCGCCGGGCTGGAGTGGGCCACGAGCTCGCCTCCGCCGAAGGACAACTTCCACGAGACGCCGGTCGTCACGTGGGAGGCGTACGACTATCCCGCGTTCCTCGTCGCCATGAAGGAGACGCAGAGTGTCTGACTTCGTCCAGGAGCATCCTCACCACCCGTTCCTCCAGCATCACTTCGAGGATATGGGGCAGCAGCACGAGGCCTCGACCCTCGGCATGTGGATGTTTCTGACGACCGAGATCCTGTTCTTCGGCGGGTTCTTCTGCGCGTATGCCGTGTACCGGCTGATGTACTACAGCGCGTTCCGCGCCGGAGCGCATCATCAGAACTGGAAAATCGGCGCGGCGAACACGATCGTGCTGATCGGCAGCTCGCTGACGATGGCACTGGCAGTGTGGGCGGCGCAGACGAGCCGCCGCAGAGCGACCGTCGTCTTCCTGCTGCTCACGCTCGCCCTCGGCGGCGTGTTCATCGGCGTGAAGGGATACGAGTACAGCCAGCACATTCACGAAGGCTTGTTCCCCGGCAAGCTGTTTACCTATGTCGATGAGACGCATCCCGAGCTGACGAAGGGCGAAGAGTTGTTCATGGTCTTCTACTTCGGCATGACCGGGCTGCACGCGCTGCACATGGTCATCGGCGCAGGGCTTCTCCTCTGGATGATTTTCCGCGCGCAGCGCGGCGATTTCGGACCGGAGTACTACAGCCCCGTCGAAGTGATGGGCCTGTACTGGCACTTCGTCGACATCGTCTGGATCTTCCTCTTCCCGCTTCTGTATCTGTTGCATTGAGGGCTCGATGGACGACGCACACGAGTACAGCGAACACGCACCGACGCATCATGTGACCAGCCTGCCTGTCTACTTCGGCGTCTTCATCGCGCTGATGGTCTTCACCATCCTGACCGTCGGCGTCTCGCGCATCGACCTCGGCGCGCTGAACACGCCGATCGCCCTGGCGATCGCGGTGATCAAGGCCACGCTGGTGATCCTGTTTTTCATGCATGTAATTCACAGCACGCGACTGACATGGGTGGTGATCCTGGCGTCGCTGTTCTGGCTCGCGCTGCTGTTCGTGCTGACGCTCGCGGATTACCTGACGCGGGGCTGGCAGATTTACTGAGGAGACAGCGGCAGCCTGAGTCGCGAATGCAGGAGCGAAGTAGCCAAGGATCAGCCGGCTGTTGAGAGCCGAGACGATTCCACCGCTGAATGAAGACTTCGAGCATCGCCTACATGGCTGTCACAGCGGGGTTTCTCAGCGCCCTTCTCCTTGCCTTCTCGAATCTTCATCGCGCGGCCGGTGCCGTTCTTGTCACCGTCGGAGTTGCGTCCATCTTCCTGGCCCGGCTGCTCGCCGAGGCTCAGAACGAGATCAACAGATTCACCGACCGGTTCCTGCCGAATCCCTGGGGGAGGACGCGTCCCCAGCTGTTCATCATCTGGGGCATCGGTGTCGGTCTGCTCGGTCTCATGCTCCTGCTGCGGCTCCTGTGACCCCCGAGCTTGGCCACGCGGTGACCATTGCGGCGTAGCAGAATATGGGTCTTGCCGCTGATCGGTTCAGGGATATGGATTCCGAACAGGACGCTTACAACGAGCTCTGCGCGTACACGCTCACGCATGGCGATCCTTCGTTCATTCACCAGCACGTGGTGGACGCATACATGGCTCAGCATGCTGATGAGCACACGAAGCCGATCGGGATTACGTTCGCGCTGATCGGCCTGTACCTGCATGTCGAACGACAGGTTTCCGGCAGACAGGTGCAACGGGTACACATGCAGCTCGGGCGCAAGACGCGGGAGTGGCCGCGCTTCGCGCTTCCGGCTGATCGAGGCTCGATGACCGCTTCCGACGTGATGGCGCAACCGGCGGGACCGGAGCGGGACAAGGCCATCCACGCGTGGTCCGCTTCCGTGTGGGAGTCGTTTCGCGCGAACCGGCAGACCGTCATCGATCTGCTTCGGGAGCATGGCATCATCTGACCATGCGCATGGATGTGTCTTTTGTTCTCGGGGTGATCTGCGCCCTGTTCGCTGACGCATCGGCGGCTGCGCCTCCGTTTTCGCCGCGGCCGTGTCCCGACAAGACCCCTGAGCTGCGCTGTGGCACCGTGACGGTTCCGGAGAACCGCGATCATCCCCAGGGCCGGACGATCGACCTCAACGTCGTGATCGTCCAGGCGAGGAACGCGCGAACCGGCGCACCGCCGCTGTTCCATGTCGACGGAGGACCCGGCATTGCTGCCACGGATGCGGCCGCGTTCTACCTCGGACCCGGCAGCCTCTATCGCCAGGATCGTGACGTCGTGCTGTTCGACCAGCGCGGAACGGGCGGCTCCAACCCGCTTCGATGCCCGGCGCTCGAACATCGCGGGCCGCTGCAGGCGATGTACTCGCGGAACGAGATCAACGCGTGCATTCGCGATCTGAAGAAACGCGCCGACCTGACGCAATACTCGACCGAGAACTCCGCCGACGACATCGACCGCGTCCGCGAGGCTCTCGGATATCCGTCGATCGACATCTGGGCTCTGTCCTACGGCACCTTTCTCGCGCAGGAGTACCTGAAGCGTTATCCGGAGCGCGTGCACCGCGTCGTGCTGGTCGGATTTGTTCCCCTTGACTACCGCGCGCCGCTCTATCACGCCGCGAACGGGCAGCGTGTCCTCGATCTCGTGCTCTACGAGTGTCAGTTCGATGAAACCTGCAGGACGAAATATCCCGATCTGCGCGGCGACTGGCGATCTCTCCTCCGCTCGCTCGGAGAGCGGCGCGGCCCGATCATGGAAGCGCTGCGCTCCTCACTCGGCACGGCCGCGGCACAACGCCGGACTCCGTTCCTGATCCACGCCGCGGCGCATGGCAACCTCCAGCTGCTCCTGGAGAGCTTTCCGAAAGACAGTTCCCGGTTTGCCGAGGGGTTGAACCTGTCGATCGTCTGTTCGGAGGCGGTGTCGCGGATCGATCCTGCCGACGTTCCAGGCGCGACGAGCGGGACGTTCGTCGGCGACTATCGCGTCCGCCAGGACATGGCCGCGTGCGAGAACTGGCCGCGTCACCGCGTGCGCGATGGCTTCTACGATCCGCTGAAGACGAGTCCGCCGATTCTGGTCATCGCCGGCGAGATGGACAACGTCGCCGCGCCGGAGTGGGGATATCGATTCTGTTCGGTTCTTTCCGAGTGCCGGTTCGCTCTCATTCCGAATCTCGGCCACGGCCCGTTCGATCTCGACGCCTGGACAAACGGCGCGTGCTTCGACGAGATCGCCGCCGGTTTCTTTCGCGACGGGCTCGACACGTCATGCCTGAAGCGAATGCAGCCGCCGCCGTTCAAGTAGGCTCGATCGGAAAGCGCGTGCACGGCGACGACGGCCAGGATCGCCGCGGCCGCAAACGTTGCGGCGGCGATCAGCAGCATCGCAAGGTGTGCGCGGATCGCGACGACCGTCTGGCGCGTGGCCTGCCGCAGCTCAGCGTCAGCATTCCAGCTGCGCAGCAGCGTGGCCCAGCCGATGACCAGCGTTGCAAACGGCAGAGCCATGAGTAAGATCCACAGCCCGACGTGCGGCCGCGCCGCGTACCACATCACGATCTGCTGAGCGCTGTGCGCCGGCTCGAGCGGTGGCGAGCGCCACCGGAAGCTCGACATGATGCTCGGCGAGAAACTCGGAGATGGTGTTTTTTCGTCGCTGTTTCGAGGCCGTACGGCGCGTTCGGACCGAACCCCTAGAAAAGCTCTGCACAAGTCGTTGTTCCCGTCATCCTGAGCCGCGAAGACGGCGAAGGATCTCGAAATGGCAGGCGTTTTCGGATCCTGAGATCCTTCGTCGCGCTTCGCCGACTCAGGATGACGAGTTGTTCAGAGGTCCTCTAGTGCCGCTCCGCCACCGGCACGATCGGCGACGCCGAGAGCCGCTCGAAGCGGTGGACGAGCATCAGCGCGACGGCGGTCAGGCCCGCGCAGAGGCCCCACCACAAACCGACGATTCCCATCCCGCGATTGAATCCGAGGTAAAGCGCCAGCGGAGCGCCGACGAGCCAGTGTCCGACGAGATTGGCGACGAAGCCGTAATGCGTGTCGCCCGCGCCGCGCAGAACGCCGGAGCCGACGGCCTGGAGTCCATCCGAGAGTTGAAAGAGCGCGGCGATGATGAAGAGTGGAATGGCGGCGGCGATCACCTCGGGCTTGTTGGTCACGAGCCGCGCCAGCGTCCCGGGCGCGAGAGCAAACGTCAGCGCGCCGATCGACATGATCGCCGCGCCGCCGATGAACGCCGCGCGGCCGGCTCTCTGCGTGGCCGCGACATTGCGCGATCCGACCGCAATCCCGACGCGCACCGACCCGGCATTGGCCGTTCCGAGGGCGGCCGTGTACGTGAATGACGCGAGGCCGAGGACGACCTGGTGGGCGGCGAGCGGCACGGTGCCGAGGAGTGCGGCGAGGACGCCGACGAGTGCGAAGATCCCGACCTCGGCGCCGAGCTGCAGCGACACCGGCCATCCGACGCGCGCCGCGCGGAGAACGTCGGCGGTGTTCCAGCGCCTCACGTTCTCGCTGTGTGGCGGCACGCTCACGGCCTTCACCGCAATGGCGACGATGGCCAGTTCGATCAGCGACGCCGCCACCGTCGACATCGCCGCACCCGCCGCGCCGAGCGCCGGAACCGGACCTGCGCCAAACACCAGGAGAATGTCGCCGAAGAAGTTGATGATGTTCGCGGCGACCATGGCGATGATCATCGGCCGCGTGATCGATAGGGCCTGGAGGTACGCGCGGATCACCAGAAAAAGGAGCAGCGGCCCGAGTCCCGTGGCCCGGATCAGCAAATACTGCGTGGCGGGCTCGATCAGCTCGTGCTCGACGCCGACGTGCCGCATCACGACGGCTCCGGCGAGCAGCGGAACGGTCAGCACGGCCGTGACCGCGATCGCGAACCAGATTCCCTGCCAGAGCGCGCGGCGGGCGCGGATCGCGTCGCCGGCACCGACGGCCTGCGAAATCAGCGGATCGATCCCGAACACGGCGCCCATGCCGATCACGGTCACGCCGAAATAGAACGAGTTCGCGAACCCCACGGCGGCCAGGTCGCGCGCGGAGTAGCGGCCGAGGACCGCGATGTCCACGATGGTCATGAACTGCGTTCCCGCCTGGGCGGCGGCGAGCGGCAGCGCGAGACGGAAGAGCTCCCTCAGCTCTCTGCGGAGCATGGAGCGCGGATTGTGTATCATGCGCGCCGCGATGCGATACCTGGTCACGGGCGGCGCCGGATTCATCGGCTCTAATTTTGTCCGTTATCTATTCACGAAATATGGTGATGAAGCGCGCGTCGTCAACCTCGACAAGCTCACCTATGCCGGCATCCGCGAGAACCTCGCCGAGTACGAGGGGAAAAAGAACTACCGATTCCTGCAGGGCGACATCGCCGATCCCGCCGACGTCGCTGAGGCCTACAAGGGTGTCGACGGCAGCGGAGTGGACGTCGTGGTCAACTTCGCCGCGGAAACTCACGTCGACCGTTCCCTGATGGAAGCGGGGAGCTTCATCGAGACCGACGTGCACGGAGTGCTCGTCCTTCTCGAAGAGGCGCGCAAGCACGCGCCGAAGCTGCGGCGGTTCATCCAGATCTCGACCGACGAGGTCTACGGGTCGATCGACAAGGGCTCGTTCCGCGAGACCGATCCGCTCAATCCGCGCAATCCATACTCGGCGTCCAAAGCCGGCGGCGACCGCATGGCCTATGCCTATGCGCAGACTTACGGGTTGCCGGTGATCGTCACGCGCGCCTCGAACAACTTCGGCCCGTGGCAGTATCCGGAAAAGCTCATCCCGCTCTTCGTCACGAACGCGATCGACAATCTCCCGCTCCCGCTCTACGGCGACGGGAAGAACGTCCGCGACTGGTTGTTCGTCACCGACCACTGCGCGGCGATCGACGATCTCATCGAGCGCGGAACGAACAGCGAGACCTACAACATCGGCGGCGGCAACGAGCGCGAGAACCGCGAGATCACCCACCGCATCCTCCAGCTCCTCGGCAAACCGGAATCGCTGATCATGCCGGTGGCCGACCGCCAGGGCCACGACCGCCGCTACTCGCTCGACATGTCGAAGCTCGAGAACCTCGGATTCCGGATTCACACCGACTTCGACGAGGCGCTCGAGCGCACGGTGCGCTGGTACGCGCAGAACGAGCCGTGGTGGCGCGCGATCAAGGAGCGCAGCGCGGAGTTCAAGGCCTATTACCAGAAGCAGTACGGCGGACGCTAGCCACCGGCGTCATCCTGAGCCGCGAAGACGGCGAAGGATCTCAGAATTCGCAAGATGAGATCCTTCGCTCCGCTCAGGATGACGTAGCCGCTCAGGATGACGTGGCCGCTCACGATGACGTGACCGCGCAGGATTGACGTGACCGCGCACGATGACGTGACCGCGCACGATGACGTGGCCGCGCAGGATGACGTGGCCGCTCAGGATGACGTGGCCGCGCAGGATGACGTGACCGCGCACGATGACGTGGCCGCTCAGGATGACGTGGCCGCTCAGGATGACGTGACTAGGCCAGCTGCGGTCGGGGCTCCGTGCGCACGCAGGTCTGGATGTCTTCGATGAGCGTCTGCAGATCGAATGGCTTTGCGTGAATGCGGAAGACGGGGACGTCGAAGCGTTTCACGACTTCGCTCTCCGGAATGGCCGAGGCGATGATCGTGCACGGCAGCTGTTCGGGGTGGGTGGCTTTCATGTGCCGCAGAACGCCGAATCCGTCGACGCGCGGCATCATCAGATCGAGCAGCACGACGCTGTAGCCGTTGTGGTCGAGGCGCTCGATTGCCTCCACCCCGTCGCGCGCCACATCGACGTCGAGGTTTTGTCTCTCGACCACCTTCGCCAGCATTCTCCTGATCGGCTCGTCGTCATCGACGACAAGAGCCCGTTTGCGGTTCGCCATCAGGCGGCGCGCTGCAAGAAACCGGCCCGCTTCAGGTCAGCGCCCCGAAAAGGATGAAAGGTGCGGCAAACATCAGCACCACGATGGCGATCGGGATCAGCACAGCTGCAATGACGGTGAGCAGCGTGATCACGAGCACGACCTTGATCACCACGGCCATCAGGATGAAGGGCAGCAGCAGGAGCTTGAACGGCCAGAAGATGGCGTGGATGGCCACCTTGAAGACGACCATGGCCATCACCAAAGCCGCCACGCAGATCGCGCCGACGATCATTAATCCGAAGAGCGTCATCAACGTGAGCATCGGGAAATCCTCTCCACAGAGTGATACGGAGCCGCTCACCGCGAGTTTCGATAGACGACCCCATCCTTCATCACGAACATCACGTGGTTGATCCGGGAGATGTCCTGCGACGGATCGCCCGGCACGGCGATGACGTCGGCGTATTTGCCGGCCTCGAGCGAGCCGATGATCTTGTCCCAGCCGAGGAGGCGGGCGCCCCCCATGGTGGCGGCGGTGATGGCGTCGAGCGGACGCATTCCGCCCCAGGCCACCATCAGTTCGAGCTCATGCGGGTTTGTGCCGTGTTTGCCGACTCCGGAGTCGGTGCCCATCGCGATCGGCACATGGTTGGCGATGGCGATTTTCACGGCATTGCGGATGGCAGCCGCGGCCGCAAGCGCTTTCTCGCCGCGCAAGCCCTTCAGGACCCCGCTCTTCGCCGCACTCTCCACCGCCTCGGACGCCGAGAGCGTCGGGACAAGATACGTCCCGTTCTGAGCCATCAGCTTTGCCCCTTCCTCATCGAGGAACGAGCCGTGCTCGATCGATGACACACCGGCACGCGTCGCGATCTTGATCGCCTCGGTTCCGTGCGCGTGCGCGGCAACCTTGCGGTCGAGCTTCCGCGCCTCGTCGACGAGCGCCTTCAGCTCTTCGAAGGTGTATTGCGTCGCACCGACGGCGTCGCCCTCCGAGAGCACGCCGCCGCTTGCGCACGTCTTGATCACGTCCGCGCCGTACTTCACCTGGTAGCGGACCGCGGTGCGCACTTCTTCAGGTCCGTTCGCCACGCCGTCTCTCGGCCCGAGCTCCGCGACACCGGGCTTGTAGCCGTTCTCATCGCAGTGACCACCGGTGATGCCGATGGCGTGACCGGCCGCGCGCATGCGCGGTCCGCGAACGTGGCCTTCGTTGATCGCCTGGCGCAGCGCGATATCGTTGAAGTTCGGCGCGCCGACGTTGCGGACGGTGGTGATGCCGGAGAGCAGCGTTTTCTCCGCATGCTCGACCGCGCGGATTGCGCCGTAACCGTCGAGGTCCTTCACCGACTCGGTGTCCCATCCCGGCTCGCCGAGCTCGCGCCCGACGAGATGCACGTGCGCATCGATGAGGCCCGGCATCAGCGTCGCGTCGCCGACGTCGATGACGCTGGCGCCGCGCGGGACGGCAAGGCTCGAACCGACGGCCGTGATCTTGTTGCCGGTCACCACGATCATCGCCGGCGCGATCGGGGCAGCGCCGGTTCCGTCGATCAGGCGCGCCGCGCGGATGACAGTGACGTTCTGCGCGTGCGCGTGGTGAGCAATCAGGAGGAGGAGTGCAATGGCCAGTTTCCGCATGGCCGGCGATTGTAACAACGTAGGGCCGGCTCTCCAGCCGGCCCAGGGGGCCGGCAGGAAATGCCGGCGCTCGAACCTCTCAGATCAGGCGCGCGCCTTTTCGATGAGCTGCTTCTCCATGGCCACCGCGCGCGGGAAAAGCACGTCGTTTTCGAGACGGATGTGCGCTTCGAGATCCGCAGAAAACTGCGCCAGCGAGGAATACAGATCCTTCTGCCTCGCGCAGGCGCTTTCGGACGAGACGAAGTTCTGCGTGAGCGCACGGAGCACGCCGAGCGCCTGCTCGTCGTGTGAGTGGTCGTGCCGGATCTGCTGCAGCGGATACTCGACCGTGCCGAAGAGCGGAACGACGGCATCGTTCTCGACGCGCCCGAGATCCATTCCGTCGATGTACGGGAACAGATAGCGCTCTTCGCGCATCATGTGCGGAATCAGATCGTGGGCGAGCTCTTCGATCTTCCTGCGGATGTCCCAGAGGACGGGAATCTTGTCGCTGTGCGCCGACGCCAGTGCGCGGGCAGCCCAGATCATCGAAGCAAGGCTGATCCGCGCCCGCCGGTGGTAGAAGCTCTTGATTTCTCTCGTCAGGTCCGAGAGGCGCGCGTCGGCGCCGACGGCAGGGCCCGCGGTCGCGGGAGGGGAGGCGCCGCGCTCGAGAAATTCGACGACGTCCTCGAGGTGCATGGCCGCGCTTGCGCACGCATCGCGCAGAGTGCGCGAAGGCTGGCAACAGTAATCGATCCCGACGACTTCGAAGAGCGTCGGCGCGGCCGGATAGGCCGCCACGATTTCCGCGACCGTGCTGTCGCCCCGGATTGGCATGGGGAGATGCTACCGCGGATTCGCGCCCGTGACCTGGCGCAATCCTGTTCCGTCCGCGTTCATGGTCCAGATCTCCCACTGCCCGCTGCGGTCGCTCTGCATCTGACCGTCCGGCGGGTTCGATTGAGTCAGTTGCCGAACATTCGATCCATCGGCGTCCATGAGGTAGATGTGCAGTTGATTGTCAGCACCCCGGCCCGTGAACGCGATCGTCTTGCGATCCGGCGAGCAGCGAGGCGACCCGACGGCCGAAGAGCCGTCGGTGACCTTGCCGGTCGGCTCGACAACTCTTCCCAGATCGGCGGAGCTGATCGTGCTGTCATTGCCGGCGACGGCAAAGAGGAGAGTTCTGCCGTCGGAAGACCAGAGCGGCGGTATTTCCTGTTCCGGCGTCCGGGTCAGACGGACGAGATGACCGCCGTCCGCATCCATGACATGGAGATCGCTCCTGCCGTCGCGGTCGGAAGCGAATGCGATGCGTGAACCGCGCGAGACCGCCGGATACTGATTGTTCGCGGATGCGACGGCTGCGAGGAGGAGCACGATCAAGACGCGCATGCGTCCGTCGTATCACTTCGCGCGAACGGATTCCAGCGCGCGTGCGAGCGTTTCCGCACCGGCGCGGATCTGTCGCGGGGTCACGCCCCCATACCCGAGAACGAGCCCGTCAGGCTGCCGCACCTCAGCACAGTAGCGCGACAGAGGTGTGACATCGATCTCGTACTCAGCGGCCGCGCGTGCCGCCGCCTGATCATCGATTCCGATCAGCCAGCCCAGCACATGCATTCCGGCATGGGAGGGCCGGATCGCAAGAAGGCCGTTGAGATACCTTCGTCCGGCCTCGAGCAGCACCTCCTGCCGCTCGCGATAGGCAGCCCGCATGCGCCGGATGTGACGGTCGAGGAATCCCTCGTCGATGAAATCGGCAACAACGGCCTGATCGATCGACGGCGAGGCCCGTCCCGCCAGGACCCGTGCCCGAATGAAAGTCTCGACGAGAGTCGGCGGGACGACGAGATAACCGAGGCGCAGGGACGAGAACAGGACTTTGCTGAATGTCCCGAAGTAGATGACGCGCTCGTTTCGGTCGAGCCCCTGGATCGAAGGGACGGGATGGGTCAAGTGGCGGTACTCGCTATCGTAATCGTCCTCGAGGATCCAGGCGTCCGCGCGGCGCGCGGTCTCCAACAACTGCAATCGCCGGGCCGCCGACATCGTCACGCCGAGGGGATATTGATGCGACGGGGTGACATAGATGAGGCGCGGCGACGGGCATTTTTCCATTCCCCGCCTGACGTCGATCCCTTCCTCATCGACGGGAACGAACACGACGCTGGCGTCGACCGCGCGGAGCGTGGCGCGGGCGGCCGGATAACCGGGATCTTCGAACCAGACTTTCTCTCCCGGGTCGAGAAGCACGCGTGTCGCGATCTCGAGCGCGTGTTGCAGACCGCTGGTGATGATCACTTGCGCCGCGTCGCAGGAGACGCCGCGTGCCGCGCCGACATACCGCGCCACTGCCTCACGCAATCGCGGCAAGCCTGCCGGCTCCGTGGTGAGGAGAGCGTCGAGCGAACCCGCGGTGACTTTGCTCCATTCCCTCGCCACGAGCCGTGCCCACACTTTTGTGGGAAAGAGATCGAGCGCCGGCACTCCCGGCTCGAAGGGGCGTCGCCGCCGGCGCTTGGCGGTCGTGGCGACGTCCGGAAGGACAGCGGCACGCTTCGACAGGCGCGGCTGCCGCGGACTCGCGTGCTTGACCGCTGCGCGATTGCGGAGCGAAAGCAGCTCGTCGGGAATCGCTCCCGCCACGAACGTTCCCGATCCGACCTTCCCCTCGAGATATCCCTCGGCCATGAGCTGGTCGAACGCGGTCAGGACCGTGTTTCGCGAGACGCCCAGCTCGCAGGCGAGCATGCGCGTCGAAGGAAGACGCGTCCCTCCTCGAAGCTGTCGCTCCAGAATTGCTTTTCGAACGCGATCGTAGAGCTGTTGATGAAGAGGCACCGGCAGACGAGAGTCCAGCGCCAGTCCGGCGACCGTATAACCACCAGCTTCTTTCACGGGCCTGCAGTGTACCGGCAAAATGGTCCTCCGGCACCGACCATTGTTCCGGAATGGCGTGGTGCCACTTCGTAGGGCCGTCGTGTAACGAGAAGTTAACGGATTCATACAAGTGGCCACCGAACGCGCGCAGAAATGGCGCTGTTGTCATTCAGACGGCCTGACGACACTGCCCATCATGCGCACCCGATCTCTGTTGCTTGCTGCCCTCGTCGCGACATTCGTTCTCCCGGCTCGCGCGGATGAAATGTCTTCGTACTCCGTGACCATCGCCGAGCCGCGTTACGCGCTCGTGTCTGCGCCGGACCTGTTGGTCGTGCGTTGCGGTCCGCATACCGAGGGGTGCACGAAAATCGTCGGAACGAGCTTCACCGGCGAGTGTGTGCCTCAGGCCGGCGGCTGGGGCATGGTTCCGTCAGTCTCGCTCGTCCCGTACATCTTCATCGGTGTGAACTCGCCGATCAGCCGCACCTATGTTCATGAGATGACGCACATTGATGACATCGAGCGCTCCATGGAGGGTCACGTGCGGGAGATCGCCAGCGCCCGTTTCCAGTCGCTCGACCAGTGTCGGGAGGCGATGAACCTCGAAAGTACTCGAATCGAAGAGGTCACGCGCCGGTTCGCCGAGGAGTCCTTCGAGCTGCGCCGATGAGAGCGCACGTACTGGCCGCCATCGTCCTGCTGACGTCCTGCACGGCATCGATTCCGCCGTCGCGACGTGTGTTCGTCGCCGAAGGAAGGCATCACGTCCTGGCGACGACGTCGTCGACGATTCCCGTGAGCGACGTCCCCGGCTGGTATACGACGGCAATGCAGACACACGTTCCCATGCTTCGGGACACGCCGGGGAACGTGGCGGTTTACGTCCTCCGGCAGGACCATGACGGCCAGGCGACGATGACGATTCTTTCCGAATGGAAATCACGGGAAGACCTCGAGCGCTGCAGGCGCGACGGCGTCTGCGGCATGGCCGACGAGAAGGAGATCCTCTTCGAGGCGCTGCGCTGACCCGCGATTGACACGCATTCCGCGACGGGGTACTTTCGCGCCCTACTCAAATCATCGCGTCTCTCTTCCCAGCCAGCGCAAAGGGAGGTCCGCATGAAGCACCCCGTCTCTCTCACGATCAATGGCCTGAAGCAGACTGCCGAGGTCGAGCCGCGTCTGCTCCTCGTCCATTACCTGCGTGACACACTCGGCCTCACCGGCACGAACGTCGGATGCGACACGAGCCAGTGCGGCGCGTGTACGGTCATCATCGACGGCCAGGCCGTCAAGTCGTGCACGGTGCTGACCGTTCAGGCGGACGGCAGCAGCGTCACCACGATCGAAGGCCTGGCCACCGACGGCAAGCTGCATCCCGTGCAGCAGGCGTTCTGGGACAAGCACGGCCTGCAATGCGGGTTCTGCACGCCGGGCATGATCCTGAGGACTGTCGATCTGCTCAAGCGCAATCCGAATCCGACGGAAGCCGACGTGCGCCACGGCATCGAGGGGAATCTCTGCCGTTGCACCGGCTACCAGAACATCGTCGCGGCCGTGCAGGAAGCGGCCACGCGGATGAAAACGACGTAGTTGCGGAGTCCGCTGTTCGGAGCTCGGGGTTCGCTTCGACGAACTCCGAACCCCGAACTCCGAACCCCCAGGAGGCCTCATGGCATCGCGAATCTTCGGCTCAGCGATCAAGCGCCGCGAGGACCCGCGGCTGGTCACCGGTCAGGCGCGATACACGGATGACTTCGCGCTTCCGGGAATGGTCTACATGTCCGTGGTGCGCTCGCCGTATGCGCACGCGAACATCAAACGCATCGATACGAAGAAAGCGGCGTCGATGCCGGGCGTTCTGGGCGTCTTCACCGGACAGCAGATGAAGGATGCGGGCTTCGGCCCGATCCCGTGCGCGTGGGTCGTTCCGGGATCGGACACCAAGACGCCGCCGTATCCGGCGATGGCCATCGATACCGTGCGGTACGTCGGCAACGCGGTAGCCATCGTCGTGGCCCAGGATCGTTATCAGGCACGCGACGCGGCGGATGCGGTCGACGTCGATTACGAACCGCTGCCGGTCACGGTCGATGCGTACAAGGCGACGACCACCGGCGAGCCGCAACTTCACGCCGACGTTCCCAACAACATCTGCTTCCACTGGAAAGTGAGCGGTGGTGACGTCGACGCCGCATTTCGTGATGCGGAAGTGGTCGTCAAAGACCACATCATCAATCAGCGTCTCATCCCGAACGCGATGGAGCCGCGCGCCGCGCTCGCGCAGTACGCCAGCGCGTCGAACGAGATCACTCTCTGGTCGACCACGCAGAATCCGCACATCGAGCGGTTCCTGCTGTCGCTCGATAGCGGCATTCCCGAGCACAAGATCCGCGTCATCGCCCCGGAAGTCGGCGGCGGATTCGGCAGCAAGATTCCGCACTATCCCGAAGCGGCGATGACGGTGTTCGCATCGAAAGCCGTGAACCGCCCGGTGAAATGGACCGAGACGCGCAGCGAGAACTATCGCGCCACGATCCATGGACGCGATCACATCCAGGACGTCGAGCTTGCCGCGAAAAAAGACGGCACCATCCTCGGCCTCCGCGCCAAAGTCTGGGCAAACCTCGGCGCCTATCTCTCGACGGCGTCGACAGGCATCCCGACGATTCTTCACGGCCTGATGTTGTCGGGCGTCTACAAGATCCCAGCGATTCATGAAGACGTGTGGGGCGTGTTCACCAACACCACGCCGGTCGATGCGTATCGCGGCGCGGGACGCCCCGAGGCGATATTCATCGTCGAGCGTCTCGTCGATCTGCTCGCGCACGAGCTCAAGATGGACCCTGTCGACGTGCGGAGGAAGAACCTCATCCCGCCGTTCACCGATGGTTACACCGTGGCCACCGGCATCGTGTACGACACCGGCAATTACGACGCGGCGCTGAACAAGGCCCTGCAGATGGCCGATTATCCGAAGCTTCGCGTGCAGCAGGCCGAAGCGCGGAAAGAAGGCGAGTACATCGGCATCGGCCTCTGCACGTACGCGGAGATCTGCGGGCTCGGTCCGTCGCAGGTCGCCGGCGCGGTCGGCTTCGGCGGCGGATTGTGGGAGAGCGCCATCGTGCGCTTCCATCCGTCGGGCAAAGTGAACGTGATGGTCGGCATCTCGCCGCACGGTCAGGGCGAGGAGACGACGTTCGCGCAGATCGTCGCCAGCGAGCTCGGCGTTGGCGTCGATGACGTCGAGATCACGCACGGCGACACCGAGCGAACGCCGATGGGATGGGGGAGCTACGGCAGCCGGAGCACGGCGGTCGGCAGCGGCGCTCTCATGGGGGCGATCGGCAAGATCAAGGAGAAAGCGAAGCTCGTCACCGCGCATCTCCTCGAAGCGGCACCGGAGGATATCGAGTACGCGGACGGGAAGTTCTTCGTCAAGGGCTCGCCCGACAAGTTCAAGACAATTCAGGACGTGGCGCTGATGGCGAACGTCGCCTGGAACATGCCCAAGGGAGTCGAGCCCGGACTGGAAGCCTCTTCATTCTTCGATCCGCCGAACTTCGTCTATCCGTTCGGCGCGCACATCGCGGTCGTGAAAGTCGACGTCGAGACGGGCGAGGTGAAGCTCGAGCGCTACATCGCCGTCGACGACTGCGGACGAGTCATCAATCCGATGATCGTCGAGGGGCAGATTCACGGCGGCATCGTGCAGGGCGTCGGCCAGGCGTTGTGGGAAGGCGCGGTGTACGACGATCAGGGGCAGCTGCTCAGCGGCTCGATGATGGACTACGCCGTTCCGAAGGCGGAGTTCTTCCCGAAATTCGAGCTGGGCATGACCGAGACGCCGACCAGCGTCAATCCGCTCGGCGTCAAGGGAATCGGTGAAACGGGGACGATCGCATCGACGCCGGCGGTGTACAACGCCGTTGCCGACGCGCTCCTGCCCCTCGGCGTGAAGAGACTCAATATGCCGCTCACTCCGGAACGAGTGTGGCGCGCCATCCGTGACGCGAGGAGGTGAACCATGTTTGCAGCATCATTCGAGTATCACCGTCCGAAAACCGTCGCCGAAGCGGTGAAGCTGCTGCGCGACGTCAAAGGCGCACGCGTTCTCGCCGGCGGGCACAGCCTGATTCCGGCCATGAAGCTCCGGCTTGCGTCCCCCGCGGCACTCGTCGACATCAGCCGAATCCCCGAGCTCTCCGGAATCAAGTCGACGAACGAGGGGCTGGAGATCGGCGCGCTGACGACGCACGCCGCGATCGCGACGTCTCAAGTGGTGCGCAAGCTCTGTCCCGTTCTCGCCGACACCGCGGCGCAGATCGGTGATCAGCAGGTTCGCAATCGCGGCACGATCGGCGGCTCGGTCGCTCACGCCGATCCCGGCGCCGACTACCCGACCCTCATGCTGCTCCTCGGCGCGAAGTTCACGGCGGCGGATGGAAAGCCTCGCCAGATTGCGGCCGAGGATTTCTTCGTCGATCTGTTCACGACCGCTCTCAAGCCCGGCGAGCTGCTCACGTCGATCAGCGTGCCGTCAACCGACGGCGCGAAAGCGGTCTACCTGAAGCATCGCCACCCGGCGTCGTCGTTCGCCGTCGTCGGCGTCGCGGCGCTCGTCGACAAGAAGTTTTCGAGCGTACGGATCTCGATCGGCGGCGTGACGCCAAATCCGGTGCGCGCCAAAGCGGCGGAAAAGGCGCTGAAGGGACCCGGCGATATCGACGCCGCCGCGGAAGCGGTCGCGGAAGCACTGCCGAATCCGCTCAGCGACTCGTACGCCTCGGGCGAGTATCGCGTGCACCTGGCCACGGTGATGACCAAGCGGGCGCTCATGCAGGTGACTCGATGAGCCTATGATCGAATCGATCGACCAGCTCCAGAAGGTTCTCCGCGAGCGCCGCTACTTCGCCAGCCGCGGTCTGGCCACGACGACATTTCTCGCGCTGAAGCTCGGGCGGCCGCTGTTCCTGGAGGGTGAGGCCGGCGTCGGTAAGACGGAAGTGGCCAAGGTGCTCGCAGATCTGCTCGACACGGAGCTGATCCGCCTGCAGTGCTACGAAGGTCTGGACGTCCATCACGCCGTGTACGAGTGGAACTACACGCGGCAGATGATGCACATCCGCCTGCTCGAGGCGCGCGGCGAACGTCCGAACGAGGCGGAACTGTTCGGTCCTGACTTTCTGCTGCAGCGGCCGCTGCTGCAGGCGATCTCGAAACGCGACAAGCCGGCGGTGCTGCTCATCGACGAGATCGATCGCAGTGACGAGGAGTTCGAAGCGTTCCTGCTGGAGATCCTCTCCGACTTCCAGATCACCATTCCCGAGATCGGAACGATCAAGGCCGCGCAGCCGCCGGTGGTCGTCGTCACATCGAATCGCACGCGCGAAGTGCACGACGCGCTCAAGCGCCGCTGTCTCTACTACTGGATCGACTACCCCTCGTTCGAGGCCGAACTGAGCATCGTGCTGGCCAAAGTTCCCGAAGCGCCGGAGCAGCTGGCGAAGCAGGTGACCGCGTTCGTGCAGGAGTTGCGGCAGGCCGAGTTGTACAAGCTGCCCGGCGTCGCCGAGACGCTGGAGTGGACCGCGGCTCTCGTCGCTCTCGACCGCGACGCCCTCGATGAGTCGATCGTCGACGAGACCCTGGGCGTCCTTCTGAAATATCAGGATGACGTCGAGAAGGTGCGCGGCGAAGCGGCGTCGACGATGCTCTCCCGCGTCCGCGCCGGCGTATGAGCGGCGCGCTCCTCCACAATCTTCTTCTGTTCGGCAGGATCCTGCGGCTCCTCGGCCTCCACGTCGATCCCGGCAGCATGATCGATCTCGTCACCGCATTGCAGTTCGTCGAGATCGGCCGCCGTTCCGACTTCTACTTCGCCGCGCGCGGTTTGCTCGTGCAGCGGCGCGAAGACATCCCGCGATTCGACGAGGCCTTCGAATTCTTCTGGCGCAGCCGCGGCCGCGAGCTCACTTCACTCGATCTGCGCGCGCTCGGCGAGCAGCGACGATTCAAACGCCCGAAGTTTTCCCCGGCGCCGCTAAGAGAGGTCTCCGCAACCGAGGGCGAGGGCAAGCCGAGCGACCGGCCGCCGATCATCGAGGCCACGCTGACGTACAGCGATCGCGAGGTTCTGCGGCAGAAGGATTTCGGCGACCTCAGCGCCGAGGAGCTGAGCGCGGTGCAGCGGCTGATCGCGGAGATCGTATGGCGCGTTCGCGACCGTCGCACGCGCCGCCTTCGACCCGGTCACGGGCGGCTCCTCGATCTGCGTCGCACGCTCCGCCGCAACCTCAAATACGGCGGCGAGATTTTCCGCTGGGCCGAGCGCGAGCCGAAGATCAAGCCCCGCCCGCTCGTCATCATCGCCGACGTCAGCGGATCGATGGAGCGGTACACGCGGCTGCTTCTGCTGTTCACGTACGGGCTCGCCAAAGCGCTCGAGCAGAAGGTCGAGGCATTCGTCTTCAGCACGCGCTTGACGCGGATCACGCATCAGCTCAAGGAACGCGATCTCGACCGCGCGCTGCGCGAAGTCGCGCGCGCCGTGCCTGACTGGTCGGGTGGCACGCGCATCGGCGACGCCCTGCGCTCCTTCAACTTCGACTGGGGACGCCGCGTCCTCGGCCACGGCGCGCTGACCCTCGTCATCAGCGACGGCTGGGATCGCGGTGACGTCGAGGTTCTCGGCACCGAGATCGCGCGCCTCCAGCGCAACAGCCGCCGGCTGATCTGGCTCAATCCTCTTCTCGGATCGCCGGAGTACGAGCCGCTGACCCGCGGCATCCAGGCGGCGTTACCGTATATCGACGATTTCCTGCCGGTGCACAATCTCGCCAGCCTCGAAGATCTCGCCGAGTACCTGGCGAACATCAGCGAGCGAAGGCCGGAGCGTGGAGCGGGCGCGTCGCCTCGGAACTTCCGCAGAGCTAGAACAAGCGCGTGAGCGCACCGATCCAGTCGACGCCGAGGTACGTCGAGATCGGGAGCGAGTTGAGGCCGAGGGCGAGCGTCGAAGGATCAGTCTTCCGACCGCTGTGACCACGTTGCCTCGCGGATCTCCGTCGCTAGCGTCGCACCTTTGGAACCTCGCACAAGTCGTTGTTCACGTCATCCTGAGCCGCGAGGACGGCGAAGGATCTCGCCATCGCGGGCGGGCCCGGGGCCGACTGAGAGTCGGCCCTACGTGATTGCAGGCGTTTTCGGCGGATGCGAGTGCTTTCAACGACGGATTCGCCGCGGGGTCCAGGGCGATCGCCCCCTTCACCCGGCGTTGCGTTCGCAACAAATCCGGTTCCCGCTTCTGCCGGGTCAGACCTCGATCTCGGCCGCAAGCGAGCGCAGATGCGCGCGGAACGTCAACTGCGGATTCCGCTCGCGCGCCGCGAGGTATTCGCGCAAATGGAACTGATCGGCGAGGGTCGTGCCCTTGCGCACGCGTTCGGCCTGGGCGCGCTCGCGGCGGGAGATCTCGTTTGCGGTCTCGATCAGGGACTCGACGTCCGCGGCGGCGAGGAACAGCAATCCGTCTTCGTCGCCGAACACGAAGTGATCGCGCGTGACGGTGAAATCGCCGAAGCGCGCCGAGGTCAGGGCATCGGCAGGACGGGGGTCGAGGCGGACCGGGCCGCAGGGCCATGCCCCGTAGCTGAACATCGGCAAGCCGATGTCGTGCAACTCGGCGGAGTCGCGGTGGACGCCCCAGATCACAATGCCGCCGATCCCGTGCGCTTGGGCTTCGAGTGCGGTGAGGTCGCCGGCGCAGGCTTCGTCCATGCGGCCGCCGTTGTCGATGACGAGAACGTCGCCGCGGTCGGCGGCGATCATCGCCTCGAGAAAGACGTCGACGCTTCCGCAGTGGCGAACGGGAAGAGCGCGCCCGGCGATTTTGGCGCCGGTCAGGGAGCGGATTCCCGGCGGCGCGAACCGGAGGAGCGCGTCGCGGCGGAGTGCGGCGTCGGCCAGGAGCGGCGTGGTCAGGTCGGTGATCGGCATGCGGCGAGCTTACGCGCGGGCAGCGTCGGGACGCTACAAGATCTTTGTCATCAGAGCCATGAACGAAATTCATAGGTCGAATGCCGGAAAATACCTTTCTGCATCGCTTCCCGGACCGTAGAATCGCCGCATGCAGATCCTCGAAGTTCGCCACCTTCAGCTCGTCAGCGCTGTCGCGGAGGAAGGCAACCTCACGCGCGCCGGGACGCGTCTGCATCTGACGCAATCGGCGCTCAGCCATCAACTTCTCGACCTCGAGGAGCGCCTCGGAACGCAGCTGTTCCATCGTGTGAGCCGGAAGATGACGCTCACCGAAGCCGGCGAGCGCGTCCTGGAGTCCGCCCGCAAGGTGCTCGACGAGCTTGCGCACACCGAAGACGATCTCCGGCTCTTTGCCGCGAATCGGCGCGGCGCGGTGCGGCTGACGACCGAGTGCTACACCGTCTACCACTGGCTTCCGAACGTGATGAAGCACTTCGAAGAGTCGTTCCCCGGTGTGGAGATCCGCATCGACGTGAACGCCACCGAGCGCCCGTTCGAGGCGCTGCTCGAAGGGTCGATCGACGTCGCCTTCGTCACCACCGAGCGCGCGCCGCGCGGAGTCGAGCTGCAGGATCTCTTCTCCGACGAGATGCTGGTCATCGTCGGACCCGACCACCGGTTCGCGAAGCAGGAGTACGTGAAGACGACCGAGCTGGCCGAGGAGACGATGCTGACGTATTCGACGCTGAAGGGGAACTATGTCTACGAACGCCTGATGCGGCCGGCGGGACTGGAGCCGAAGAGGCACATCCAGGTGCAGCTCACCGAAGCGATGATCGAGCTGGCGAAGGCGAACATCGGCGTGACGGTGCTCGCGCAGTGGGCGGTGGGGCCGTTTCTCGAATCGGGCGCGGTCATCGGAGTTCCGCTCACGCGCCGCGGCTTCTCGCGCAACTGGAAGGCCGCCCACGCCGCCGCCCGCCCGCTGCCCGTCTACGTGAAGGCGTTCACGAAGATGGTCGCTTCGTACCAACCGGGCCGCACGCTGGAGCCAATCGCCGTGGCGCAGGGATCGCTGCGAGCCCGCGCACGGTGAATGAGGATTCGATGACGACGACCGACATGACGTGGATTGCCGCGGACACTGCTCCGGTGCTCGACCGCTTTCCGGGATTCCGGGTGCGGCCGCTCTGGACGGGCTCGAACGGAGCGAAGGCGCAACTCGTGGAGATGGAAGCCGGCGCGAAGTGGGTGGGGCTCGAACGACACGAGCCTGGGCCCGAAGAGGTCTACGTGGTGAGCGGGATCTTCAACGATGGCGTGCGCGATTACCCGGCGGGCACGTTCATCCACAATCCGGCAGGGAGCGCGCACGTTCCGCAGTCTTCCTCCGGTTGCGTTCTCTTCCTGTTCTATCCGGAGGGTTGAAATGAGCCGCATGCGTCCGCATTCGGCGAGACTCCTGATCAGCGTCTCCTCGGCCACGCGCCGGAGGTGGCGGCATCGTGGGTCAGGCTGGAACAGCGCTTCTACGACAGTCCGCTGCTTCCCGCGCAGCTGAAGGAGCAGGTGCAGCGAACGCTCGCGCAGAGAACGGGATGCGAGTCCTGCAAAGCGCTGGGCTCTCCCGAAGGCACGCCTGCAGACGTGAAGACTTCGCTGGCCGTGGGGTTCGCGACGGCCGTAGCGGCATCGCCTGCGGCGGAGGTCACCGACGCGCAGTTCGATGTGTGGCGCGAAGAATTCTCGGAAGCCGAGACCGCCGAGCTCGTCGCGTTTGTCTCGTTCATGATCGGAGCGCAGACGTTCGGAGCGCTCATGCGTCTGCAGGCCTGACCATCAGCGGATGGTGATCTTTCGCAGCCTCTCGCGCGTCTCTTCCGAATACCAGATGTCGGCGAACTCCGCGATCGATTGCGGCTCGAGACGCCGGATGTTGTCGGCGATCTGGCCGCGCAGAAGCCGCTTCATGTTTGCGAACGCCGCCCCGCTCTTGGAGGCGAGTTCCGACGCGACGGCGTTTGCGCGCGCGGGCACCTCCGCTTCGGCGACCACCTCGTCCACCAGTCCCATGGCGCTCGCTTCATCGCCGCTGTAGAGGTTTGCCGAATACAGGATCTCGGTCGCGTTTCGCGAGCCGGTGAGGAAGCGAAGGATCTCGACACTGCCGGCGAAAACGCTCGATCGGAATCCGAGCTCGTTCAGCGAGATCTTGGCGTTGCCGGCCGCCATGATCCGCCGGTCGCAGGCGATGGCGAGCATGCATCCACCCGCGACGGTGTGGCCGTTCAGAGAGCCGATGACCGGCTTCGGACATTCGAAGATCGAGAGATAGAGCTGCGTGAACGTGCGCGCGAACTCGATGAACTCGTTCTTCGGCCAGGGAAAGATTTCCGGGATGTCCCAGCCGAACGAGAAGAACTTCCCCGATCCGGTGAGGATGATCGCCTTGACCGCCGGATCCGCTTCCAGTGCGGCGAACCTGGCGCGCAGCTCTTCGACGAGCTCGCGGTTGAGCGCGTTGACCTTGCCTCGCTCGATGGAAATGGTGGCGACGTCGCTCATGCTGTCCTCTCCCGTCCGATGGCCAGGACTGCATCGACCAGCGCATCGATGTCGTCGAACGTTGTACGGTGGTTCGTGATCGAGACGCGCAGGGCGAACCGCGACTGCAATCGTGTCGACGAGGGCGCCGCGATTCCGCGCTCCTGCAGCGCGACGAGGATCTCCTCGTTCAGAGCGTTCAGCACACCGTCATCACGGAACGATCCGCGATACCGGAAGCACACGATGTTGAGGGGAACGGGCGCGAGCAGCTCGAGCTCGGGTGATTCGAGAATCCGCCGCTCGAGGTATTGAGCCTGCCGGACGTTCCCCTCGATCGACTGCCCGAGCCTGGCCACGCCATGCTCCCGCATCGACATCCACACCTTGATGCCACGGCCGCGGCGGGTGAGCTCGAATCCGAGATCGCTGAGCATGGAAGGGAGTGCGGCGATGCCGCCGGAGATGCGCGTCAGATATTCAGGCACGTACTGGAATGTACGACGATGTGCGTCGCCATCGCGAATCAGAACACAACCGGCGTCGACCGGAACGTGCAGCCACTTGTGCAGATCGAAGCCGATCGAGTCGGCGCGGCTGATGCCGCTCGTGATGTGAGCGAGACGGGGAGAGAGTCTGGTCATCGCGCCGAACGCGCCGTCCACATGAAGCCATAGCCGCTCCTCCTCCGCAATGGCCGCCAGTGCCTCGAGGTCATCGGTCGCTCCGGTATTGACGGTTCCGGCGTTTCCGACGATGCAGAACGGGCGATATCCACGGGCGCGGTCGGCGCGGATCGCTTCACGCAGCGCGTCGAGCTCGATCCGGTACTCGTCGTTGACGGAGATCTTCACGACGTTGTCCGTTCCGATTCCGATGAGACCGGCCGCCCTGAGAACGGAGCTGTGCGTTTCGGAGGAGCAGTAGAGGCGCATCGGCGCGCGTTGATCGATTCCGTGACGGCGGGTATCGGTCTCGGCGAGATGGTTCTGGGCGACGGAGATGCCGATCAGATTGGCGACCGAGCCGCCGGTGACGAGAAGTCCGCTCGCCGCCGGCGGAAACCCCATCAGCTCCTTCTGCCAGTCGATCACCTGCTGCTCGACGTGAATGGCCGCGTGATCGAATCCCCCGGCGTTGCTGTTCATCACGGAGATCAGCAGATCCGAAAACGCGCCGAGGAGTGTGCCGCTGCCGTTGACCCAACCCCAGAAGCGGGGGTGATTGTTGCCTTGCGCGAACGGGAGGATCGAGCGCACGAACTCGTCGTAAACCTCCGACGCATCCGTCGGCTCGATGGGGGCGGAGACGCGAAACGACTTTCTGATGTCGTCGGGCATGCGCCGCCACACCGGCCGCTCGCGCGCTTCGCGAACGTACGCGATGACGTCGTCCACGATGCGATGCCCGAGTTGGGCGAACGCATCCCAGTCGTCGGGGTCGAGCGTGACTTCGTGTTCGGCAATCCGCGGTTCCGTCGTCATGACCGTCACGGTACAAACGTGCGCAGCAATGATCCAACGCATCCTTTTCATTGAATTCATGCGCCACGTTCATGCCTCGCTCATGTCCGTTCTGCATGCATCCCATGAAAACAATGAGCTGGTCTTGTAGCGGACCGGCTCCTATCTTCGGGGCATGGATGTCGTTCGCGAAGACAGCACGAAACGCAAGCGGCGGCGCAATGTGCGGCGCCTGCTGATCGCCGGCGGCATCGCCATCGTCGGCGTGGCCGGTTTCTGCTATCTCAAGCCCGCGCTTCCGTCGCTGAGCCGCTCGCAGGCGTGGATCGACACCGTTCGGCGTGGCGCGTTCCGGCAGCAGGTCCGCGGATCCGGCACTCTCGTTCCGGAAGACATCCGGTGGATCCCGGCCGTGACCGACGGGCGCATCGAGCGCGTCATCGTGCTGGCGGGAGAAACCGTTCGCGCCGACACCGTTCTGATCGAGATCAGCAATCCCGAGCTGCTGCAGGCCGCGCGTGACGCCGAACTGCAGCTGAACGCGGCCGAAGCCGAGCTTCGCGCCCGCGAGATCCAGGTCGAGCGCGATCTGCTCATTCAGCGCGCGGCGACCGCCACAGCGCGCGCCGAGTACGAAGAGGCCCGCCTTCGCGCCAGCGCCGATGCCGAGCTGGCGCGTGCCGGTCTCGTCTCCCCGCTCATGTTGAAGTTCTCGCAAGGCAAAGAGGCGCAGCTCGCGGTTCGTGTCGACGCCGAGGAGAAGCGTCTCGAGCTGTCGTCGCGAGGACAGCCGGCCGATCTTGGAACAGCGAGGGCGAGAGTCGGCCAGCTGCGTACGCTCCTGGACCTGAAGCGGCAGCAGGTCGACGCGCTGCACGTTCGTGCCGGGCGCGATGGCGTGCTGCAGCAGGTCTCGGTCGAAGCCGGTCAGCGGGTCACGGCCGGGACGATCCTGGCGAAAGTCGCCGCCCCGTATCCGCTCAAGGCCGTGCTCCAGATCGCGCAGGTGGAAGCGGCGCGGATCGCGTCGGGCCAGAACGTGGAGATCGACACGCATACCGGCATCGTACGAGGCGCGGTGATGCGCATCGATCCCGCGGTGCGCAACGGCAGCGTGACGATCGACGTCCGCCTGCCGCGCGATCTGCCTGCCGGCGCGCGTCCCGATCTTTCCGTCGACGCGTTGATCGACGTCGACCACGCCGGCAACGTGCTTTTCGTCGGCCGTCCCGTTCAGGCCGAGCCGAATGGCAGCGTGGTGCTGTTCCGTCTCGGGCCGGACGGCACGTTCGCCGCGCGGACACGCATTCGCGTCGGCCGGGCCTCGTACAACGCCATCGAGATTCTCGGCGGCCTCGCCGAGGGAGACCGCGTCGTTCTTTCGGATACCTCCACCTTCGACCGTTTCGACCGCATCCGCATCGTCAACTGAGGAGAACCGATGACCGCCAAGCCATTGATCGAGCTGCATGACGTGAACAAAATCTATGTGACCGACGAGATCGAGACGCACGTTCTCACGTCGGTCGATTTGACGATCGAGAAGGGGGAGTACGTCTCGATCTCCGGCCCTTCCGGCTGCGGGAAATCGACGCTGCTCTCGATCCTGGGACTCCTCGACCGCCCCACGCGCGGCTCATATCTTCTCGACGGGGAGAGGCTGCACGATCTGCCGATGCACGAAGCGGCGCGCGTTCGCAACCGGAACATCGGATTCATCTTTCAGAACTTCAATCTGATCGGCGATCTGACCGTCAGCGAGAACGTGGCTCTGCCGCTGCTCTATCGCGGCATGTCATCGGATGAGCGGAAGGCGGCTGTGGAGGCGTCGCTGGCGCAAGTCGGCATGGCCCATCGCAAGCGGCATTACCCGGCGCAGCTCTCCGGCGGCCAGCAACAGCGCGTGGCGGTGGCGCGGGCGATCGTGGGCAGGCCCTCGATTCTGCTCGCCGATGAGCCGACAGGAAACCTCGACTCGAAGAACGGCGCGATCGTCATGGATCTCATCCGCGAGTTGAACGACGACGGCACGACGATCTGCATGGTCACGCATGATGCGCGTTACGCGGAGCACGCCGACCGGAAGATCCGGCTGTTCGACGGCCGGCTGGCCGGCGAAGAACGCCAGGAATCCCGCCTGGAGAGCGCGTCGTGAGGAAAGGCGCGGCTCTGCTCCGTCACGAAATCTTCGCGGTTCTGGCCGCGATGCGCCGGCGGCCGTTCGTCCCGCTGCTGGCGATGGCGATGCTCGCCGTTGCCATCGCCGCGAACATCGCCGTGTTCACGGTCATCAGCCGGACGCTTCTGCGCCCGCTGCGATACTCGAGGCCGGAGGAACTTCTCGCGATTTCCAGTTCGCACATTCAACCGGACCGCAGCGAAGTCGACGAGCCGTCGAGCGATCTCGAGTTCGTGAACTGGAAGGCGCGCACGACAACCTTCCGCGACATGCAGGCGGTCAAACCTCTCGGCATGACGCTCACCGGTTCGGGAGATCCGGAAAGCGTGGACGGAGCGTGGGTCTCCGGCGGCATCTTCCGGTTCTTCGGCGTTCGTCCGATCCTCGGGCGCGACTTCGTTCCGGAAGACGATGTGCCGGACTCGCACGCCGTGATCATCAGCTACGGACTCTGGCAGCGGCGTTTCGGCGGCAATGGCAACGTGCTCTCGCAGACCGTCTTCGTCGACGGCGGGCCGCACACCGTCATCGGAGTGCTGCCGCGAACGTTCGAGATTCCGACGGTGACGGCCGATCTCTTCATCCCGGAAGGGCTCAGCCCCTCCCACATCCCGAATCCGCGAGCGTGGAACTACACGCTCTTCGGACGCCTCAGGCAAGGCGCTTCGGCGAAGCAAGCGCTCACGGATCTGCGCCGGGTCTCGTCACAGCTGCAGAAGGAGTTCGCCGAATTCGAGAAGAACAAATCTGCTCGCGTGAAATCGCTGCACGAAGCTGCGTTCGGCGATCAGCGGCCGGCGCTTCTGATCCTCGCCGCCGCCGTGTTCCTCGTTCAGCTGCTTGCCTGCGTGAACGTCGCCAATCTCCTGCTCGCTCGGATCAACGATCAGCGCGGCGTCACGGCGTTGCGTCTCGTCCTCGGCGCAAATCGCTGGCAACTCATGCGCCTGCGCGTCATCGAGGGGCTCGTGATCACCGTGGCCGGCGCGATCGCCGGACGGCTGCTCGCATCGATGGCGCTCCGCGTACTCCTTCGCAATCAGCCGGCGCTCGCCGAATCTGTCGAGAGTCCCTGGACCGTGCCGCTGTTTGTGGTCGCGGTCATCGCCATCACCACGATCGTGATCTCGATCGTTCCGGCGTTGCGCGAAGCGAGGACGTCGCTCTCGACGGTTCTCAACGAGGGAAGCCAGCGCGCTTCGTCGAGCATTCGCGGCACGCGTGCGCGGCAGCTCTTCGTGATCTCGCAGGTCGCTCTCGCCGTTCCGCTTCTCCTCGGCGCGACGGCGGCGGTCGATCGATTCCGCCAGCTGCGGCACGTCGATCTCGGATTCGATCCCCATCACGTGTTCACGGCCCAGCTGATCCTGCCGCCGAGATACGCATCGCAACAGGATCGGACGGGATTCGTGCGCGAGCTGGTCAGCCGCATGCGCGCGATTCCAGGCGTCACGGATGCGGCGGTAACAACGAACCTCTTTACGCGCGGGCAGAGCGCAGGCACCTTCGCCATGACCGATCGATTCCCAGAGCTGGTTTCGATGGCGATGCGGCGCATCACTCCAACGTATTTCGACACGATGCGGATCCGGCTGACGCGGGGGAGAGCATTCAACGACCAGGACGAGCTCGACTCGCCGCCGGTCGCAATCGTCAGCGAAGCGCTCGCCAAACGGTTCTGGCCGGGCGAGGACGCAATGGGCAAACGAATCCGGCGCACGCCGCCCCAACCTTGGCTGACCATCGTCGGCATCGCGCCCGACGTTCGCGATGAAGGGACCACCAACGAGGTCGGCCCGACGCTGTACGTCCCGTATCTGCAGGGCGGATGGATCTACGTGTCGATCGTGGTTCGCACGGCCGGAGATCCGGCGGCAGTGCGCGATCCGGTCCGTCGCGCGGTGTGGTCGATCGATCGCAATCTCACGCCCTCGGCCGAGAAACCGCTGCGGCAGATCGTTGACAGTACCGTCGATCCGGAGCGGCTGCAGGCCGACCTGTTCTCGTCGTTCGCCATCATCGCTCTGCTGCTGGCCACGACGGGCATCTACGCGGTCACCGCGTATGCGGTCTCGCAGCGCACGCGCGAGATCGGTGTGCGGCTGGCGTTCGGAGCAACGCCGGGCACGATCTCGACCGAGCTGCTCCGGCGCGCCGCATCATCGGTCGCGATCGGGCTCGCCGCCGGGCTCGTGATCGCGTTCGTGGTCCGCCACGTCCAGTCGTTCGTCGCTTACGGTGCCGGCGATTTCGGGATCGCGTATGCGGTCGGGGTCTGCAGCGTCCTGTTCGCGACGGCGATCGTGGCGAGCTTCATTCCGGCGCTGCGCGCGAGACGCGTCGAGCCGGCCGCGCTATTGCGCGACGCATGATTCACTTCGGGAACAGGCTCCGATCGATGTGCGGAAGCAATCGCAACGCGTTCTCGTAGTAGATTTTCCGTAACACTTCATCCGGGAGGCCGAGGCCGTACATCTTCCAGAAGGCGTGGCGTTTCCGGTAGTAGTCGAAATACTCGTCTTCCGTTTCCAGGACGCGGAAATACACGGGGTATTCATCGGGCGCCCACGTGTCCTTCCCGATCATCACGCGATCCTGGTACTTGATCAGGAACGCGCGCGCGGCACGCGGCTGCCGGCCGAGCTCGTAGAGCACCGCGGCGAGCTCGGTGTAGACGTTCGGCATCTCGTCGAGCAGTTTGCCGAGGCGTGCGAGGTCGTTGCCGAGCCAGTCGAGATGCGCGGCGATGAACTTCGTCCGCGGATGCTTGCGGAAGACGTTGTGCTGCTCCTCCATCGTCTGCTCGAACGACGCAAAGCGCGGATCGGAGCGGCGGCGCTGCGGGAGCTCGGTGAGCTCGAGCCAGCGCTCGTTGTGGCGGTCGACCGGCAGCCAGAACGACCCCGGCTCACCGGTGTGGATCAGAACGGGAATGCCCAGCTCGCCGGCTTTCTCCCAGATCAGATCGAGGCGCGGATCGTCCGTGCGCACGCGTTGGCCCTTGGAGTCGGTGACGAACATGCCGAGGTTCTTGAAGATCTTGAGGCCCTGGGCGCCGGCGCGGACGTCCGCTTCGAGCTGCTTTGCCGCGCGTTCGCCGAACCCCGGCTCGTCGATGCCGGTGAAATCGATGTTCGCAAAGGTCATGAAGCGCCCCGGGTAGCGGCCCTGCAGCATCACCATCCGCCGCCGGAGCAGCTCGCCCGAACCGCCGCTGAGATTGATCATCACGGCCATGTTCATCGCGTCCATGGCCTTGACGATCTGCGCGGCCTCCGCGGCATCGACGTCGTGTTCCTGGTGATTGTGGACGTCGATGAACGGATACTTCGAGCGAGGGGTGGGATGCTCTGGAACGACCAGCGTCGATTTCGGATCGTATTCCTTGACCGACATCGTCGCTTCCTGCGCAAACGATGCGGTTGCGAGCGCCAGAAGCGCTGCCGCGAGCGTGCTCTTCAGAATCATGCGCGAGATCGTAGACCAGCGTGGCTCGTGAAACGTTTCTGTTTCTTTCATCGATTCGATGAACAGAATGCATGGTTGGACTCGTCGTGTACGATTTACGCTGAATCCATGAGCAAAGATCCACGCTATCCGGTCGGACCCTTCCAGCCGAAGGCGTCGACCACGCTCGCGGAGCGGAAGGCGCTGATCCGCCAGATCGCCGATGCGCCCGCGGCGTTGCAGAAGGCCATCGACGGACTCAACGTCGCGCAGCTCGATACGCCGTACCGGGACGGCGGCTGGACGATCCGCCAGGTCGTGCATCATGTTCCCGATTCGCACATGGGCGGATTCATGCGTCTCAAGTGGGCGATGACCGAGGATGCGCCGACGATCAAAGCGTACGACCAGGACGCCTGGTCGAAGTTGCCCGACGTGAGCGCCACGCCGGTCGCCGTGTCGGTGGCGCTGCTCGACAACCTGCATCGCCGCTGGATGACGATTCTCACGTCGCTCGACGATGCGGCCTTCGCGCGCGCCCTCGTGCATCCCGATCATGGCCGGGTGACGGTGGACTGGCTCGTGCAGATGTACGCGTGGCACGGCCGCCATCACGTCGCGCACATCACCTCGCTGCGCGAGCGGATGCGGTGGTAGCGGTTACTCGTCGCTCGTCATGATGAAGATCGGCTTCCGCTGGAAGTCGTAGATGGGACGAAGCCGGTCGGCGTTGTAGTAGCGATCCACATCGACGACTTTCTTCCTGCCGGTGACGACGTCGAGGGGCAGGTTGTCGTAGATCCCGTTGCGCACCGCGATGAGACGCCCGGACGTGCCGCGCAGGACGAGATCGAGGGCGAGATTTCCGAAGGCCATCGGCACGATGGAGTCGAGCGCGTCGGGATCGCCGCTGCGGACCATGTATCCGAGGCGCTGGTTGACGACGTTGACGCGACGGCCGTCGTTATAGTGGGCGGACCGCTCCTTCAGCACCGCGGCGATCTTGTCGCCGATGCCGCCGAGCTTCTTGTGCCCGTACTGGTCGGATTCCTCGCTCTCGAACGACATCTCGTCCTCGTGGCGCATCCGCGCTCCTTCGGAAACGAGGACGACGCTGTAGCGGCTCGGGTGGCGGTTGCGATCGCTGACCAGAAGCTCCGTGAGCCGCTCGATCTCGAACGGATACTCCGGAATGACGCAACGGTCCGCCGCGCCGGCCATCGTCGGCAGCAGCGCCGTGAATCCCGCGTAGCGGCCGAACACTTCGATCACCAGGAATCGCTCATGCGAACCCGCCGTGGTGCGCAGGCGATGGGCGAGCTCGATGGTGCGCGTGACGCACGTGCTGAAGCCGATGCAGTAGTCGGTGCCCGGCACGTCGTTGTCCATCGTCTTCGGAATGGCCACCACGTTGACGCCTTCGCGCTGCAGCCGCTGCGCGTAGGAGAGCGTGTCATCGCCGCCGATGGGGATGAGATAGTCGATGCCCAGCCACTCGATGTGGCGAAGCACATCGGGCGTGATGTCGTTGATCTCGTCCGTGTAGCGATCGCGCAGATGCGGAGGGACGAGCGCCCGCGGCAGGTGGCTGGGGCGAGTCCTCGATGTATGCAAGAACGTCCCGCCCGTTCGCGCCGCCCGATTCACCAGATCCTCGGTCAGCGGTTGCACGTTCTCGGAATTGTCGGCCTGCGCGTCGGGAACGAGATCGACGAGCCCCGCCCAGCCGCGACGAAGGCCGAGAACGCGAAAGCCTTCGCGCGATGCCCGGATGGTGATGGCGCGGATCGCGGGATTGAGTCCGGGGACATCGCCGCCGCCGGTCAGAATGGCAATGGTCTTCTTCGTTTGCACGGCGTCACGCTATCGCACATTCGCGTCGCCGGCGGTGATCAATTTCCTTCCGTTTCCAAACACCGATCAACCGCCACTTCGATGCTGCGCTCGTCATTCCATTGGATGGACGCCGTCCCCTCGATCTGCAGCGTGGCGCCGGTCTCGAAATCGATGAAGAGCAGTCCGCAGCGCCGGTTCACGAGCAAATTGCCGACGGTGTTGAACATGTTGTTGCCGGCGTAGTCGGGCCAGGAGATGCGGTTCCCGTCGACGCGGATGAATCCGGGTGCGCCGCCACGGTGCGAAACATCGGCGCCGATGTCCGGATGGGCGGTGGCGATGAAGAACGTGCTCGCCGAGGCGATGGTTCGCTGCTGCGCGTCGCTCAGCGATGTTGCCGATCGCCTTCGGGCCGTTCCGAGCTCGACAGCATTCTCTCGCCGGACGATGTATTGCGGACAATTCGCGTATACCTCAGCGGTCGACAGTCTGATCGTTCCATTCTCGACGACGGCGTAGCCGTTGGCGCGCATCCGCCGTCTCGTCGCGAAGTCGATCGCCAGCATCCCCAACGTGCCGCTTTCGGCGAGATCGCCGAACACGGTATCGAGATGGCCGGATCCGGGAAGCACTTCGATCGACCCGATGCCCGTCGCGCGGGCGAAGCCGGGGGCTCCGCCGAGGGCCGATGCATGGACGACGCCGTCACGGCGCGTCGTGGCCACGATGACCATCGACTGGGCGGCGAGGAACTCCGCCGGCGCGCCGGTGATGGTGGGGCGGATGATCCGCCCCACGCGCTCGGCCAGATCACGAACTCCGGCGCGCCGCTGCGCTTCCAGCTCGCCGTCGTGATATCGCCCGTTCATAGGAAGAAACCACACGAGGGCAATTCGCCGGCCGGCGCGGCCGTCTCTTTGGCGCCGGTCGCGGCGAAGATCTCCAGCCGCACGCCGTCGGGATCCTCGAAGTAGATTCCGCCCGAGTCCATTCCTTCGGCGTGGGGCACGATCGTGTCATACGTGAACTTCACGCCCTTCTTCTTGAGCCGCGATTCCGTGGCGCGCACCGCGTCCATCGACTCCGCGACGAATGAAAGGTGGTGCAGGCCGGGTGTCTTCGTGTCGAACCTGCCTTTGCTCTGCTGCCAGAGGGTGAAGACGATGTCCGCCCCTTTGCCGAGGAAGGCGAACGGCTTTTCTCCGTTCGACTCGCCGAGGACCTGAAGGCCGAACACGTCGATGTAGAAGTCGCGGGAGCGGGCCAGGTTGGTGACGTTGATTCCGATATGACCAGTTGGAAATGACATAAGCAAAACCTCCTTACGGTTTGTAACCATCTAAATTGCATATTGACGGTTATACTGTCAACGGCAAAAATAGGAAATGATGGTTAGAGACACAGAACCGTTTCTTTTTCTCGGCGGCTCGCCGGCGCTCGACTTCGTGAACACCGAGATCGTGGTGCACGGGGAGCCGAAGGATCTTCTGGGCGGCGAATCCGATCTGCTTCACTGGATGTCCGCGAGCGGTCTGGCCTGCGCGGGAATGCGGACGCGGGGACTGGCGGATGCGAAGGTGCTGCGCTCGGAGCTGCGGCGGATGTTTCTACGGCTCGCGGCGGGGGAGCCGCTGCGTCCCGCCGATGTGGAGGGAATCAACGACGCGCTTGCGGGCGCGGGGGGGCATCTCGAGGTCCGGTTTCGCGACCACCGTCCTCACATCGAGATAGGACTTCTCGGCCGGCCTTCACCGGCGTTTCTCATCGCGCGTGCGACGGCGGAGTTTCTCGCCGGCGCCGATCTGTCGCTCATCCGGCAGTGCGAAGGCAGCGGCTGCATCCTTCTGTTCTACGACACGACGAAAAGCCACACGCGCCGCTGGTGCAGCATGGCCGCTTGCGGCAACCGCTCGAAGGCGGCGGAGCACTACCGGCGCGTGAGCAAGTCGCGCAAGGCAGGGTGATCGAAGCCTCGCGCCAGCCCGCGCATGGCCGGAGCGCGCGGGTGGCCTCCACCATGCCCTGCATGTACGGCTCGGGTCCGGGCCCGGCATCGTAGCGGAGCGAGAGACGGTCGTCGTCCCTGGCAAGGATGGCGGCAAGAAGAGCTTCGAGCACACCGAGCTGAAACGCGTCACGCGCCGGTGAAAATCGGGGAGTGGCCGTTGCTCTCCACCGCATCGTGAGCGATAGTTCGCGCATGCCGTCCGTGATCGATCGCTTTCACCAGCTGCATCAGTCGGGATGCTTTGTCATTCCGAACCCCTGGGACATCGGCAGCGCGCGTCTTCTCGAGCAGCTCGGTTTTCCCGCTCTGGCGACGACGAGCTCGGGATTCGCGTGGTCGCTCGGGCTCCGCGATAACCACGTTCCGCTCGATCAGGTCCTCGCGCATCTTCGCGCCATGAGCGCCGCGGTGAAGGTTCCGGTGAACGCCGATTTCGAAGGCGGCTTCGCGGTGGCGCCCGAGGGAGTGGCGGTGAATGTCGGGAAGGCGGCGGCGACCGGGATCGCCGGACTCTCCATCGAAGACTCGACCGGCGACGCGGCGAATCCGCTTTTCGATTTCACGCTGGCGGTCGAGCGGATCCGCGCGGCGCGCCGTGCCATCGACCAAAGCGGCACTGGCGTTCTCCTCGTCGGGCGGTCGGAGGGATTCATCACCGGACGGCCCGACTTGAAGGAAACCATTCGGCGGCTGCAGGCGTACGCCGGAGCCGGCGCCGATTGCCTCTATGCGCCCGGAATCCGCAACGTCGCGGACATCAAGAGCGTCGTGGACGCCGTCGCTCCGAAGCCGGTGAACGTTGGGGTGGGGAACGATTTCACCACCGTGGCCGAACTGGCGCGGATCGGCGTTCGCCGGATCAGCGTCGGCGGCGCGCTCGCACGCGCGGCGTGGGCCGGATTCATGAGCGCGGCGAAAGAGATGGCGGAGAAGGGGACGTTCACCGGACTGGCGAAGGCGATGCCGTCCGCCGAGCTGCAGAAAGCGTTCGAGAAGTAACGCTCACTTCTTCGGCGGCTCGAGTGCGACGATCTTCCAGCCGCTCAGTGTCGTACGGAGAATCGTCGCATCCTGCGGCGCGCGACCTTGCTCGGTCACTCGACAGACGATCTTGCCGCCGACCGGGAACTCCGCGTCCTGAGGACACTCGGCTTTGACTTTGCCGTGGAACATGTACGCGATCGACCGTTCGAGCAGCCGAGGATCCATCAATGCCGTGATCTCGGCATGCCGCAGGCGCCACACGCCGTCGACCCAGCACAGCACCAGCTGCAGAGGCGCTTTCGCGTGTTCGAACGTGCCGTTGCCGCGAACCGTCACACAGTCCTGCTCGTCGGTTTCGATCTTGTCGAGCGTGAAGCTCTGAAGCCGCCCGAGAAGTTCGTCGAGCATCGTGAACGCCGCGAGCGCGGTCTCCGGTGTCTGCTCCGCCTCGGCGAGGTCTTTCTCGGAGATGTGCGAGGCGAGCGCGGCGGCGTTTTGCGCCTTGGCGAGTGCGAGCAACTCTTTGGCGATCGGCATCGCTTCGCTGACGTCCGGCGTGGCCTTGACGCCCTCCGGCAAGGCGATGACGAAGCGGTGGATGCGCCACTCGCCGCTTTCCTTCGCCATGACGAAGCCGGCCTGAGCGGACGCTTTTTCGAATCGAATGTCCGCTTCGTAGACCATCGATCCGGGCTCGGGATCGACGTGGCCGGACGGGTGAACGTTGGCGACGCCGACGATCGCGCCGAGAGCGCGGCGCCGCGATGCCACGTAAGCGTCGAATTGCGCGCGTCCGATATCGTGCTTCGCCGCAACCGACATCTGTCCGTACGCTTCGGCCATCCGCGCGCTCTTCAGATGTCCGATGAACGTCTCGATCTCCCGCTGCAGCTCCGGTGCCGCACCCGCGCCCGCCGGCATGGCCAGGATCATGGAAAGGATCGTGGCGGCGAAGAACATGTGCACCCACATTACCAGTTGACCTTCGCGTGAGCGAAAAGACACGGTCGCGTGTCAATTGCGTAGACAACGAAATCGCGGCTGCCGGCGCCGTGTAGAGATGAGCGACATGAGCAGCCTCGTCTTGCTTGTCCTGTTGAGCGGTTTCCATCCCCCGGTGCGGTACTCATCGACGGCCGACCAGGTGGTGCTGGTGCGCGATCTCGATGGAGACGGAGCTCCGGAGATCATCGCGTCGGGAAATCAAGTCGATGAGCTCTCGGCGTTCTCGCTGTTCTCGAATCGAGGAGATGGCACGTTCGCGGCGGAGCGCGCGGTGGCGGGCGGTTTCGGGGAGAAGCTGGAGGCCGTCGCTGACCTGAATGGCGACGGCATTCCCGACATCCTGGCGTCGAACTACTGGTCGAACGGCATCGACGTGTACCGCGGAACGCAACCGCTCGAGTTCGATCGAGGCACGCCCTACGGAACCGCGACGCACGGCGGCCCGTCGCTCGTCGTCGACTACGACGGGGACGGAACGCCGGATGTGATCAGTCTTTCGTTCGGTTCGGGCAATCCGCTTCGCGTGCATCTGTTTCGCGGGAACGGCGATGGAACGCTGGCGGCGAAGACGACCTTCGAGACGGGCCTCCCGAATGGCGTGTCGCCGTCCGCGCGCACGATGAATGGAGCTCTCGAGATCCTCGTCGGGCAGCGGTCCGGCGACCTCGGACTTCTTCGCTACAGGAGCGGGACGATCACCGTGGCGACGATTGCGGCGGGGCCGGGCTTCGACCTGGACAGTATTTTCGCCGACGTGAACGGCGACGGAATTGCCGACATCATCGACACCGGCGACACCGGGTCAATCTCGGTCACGCTGGCCAATGCCGACGGGACGTTCCGCGAACGGAAGCAGATCTCGCACGAAGTCGCGTTTCCCACGGAGGCGCGCGTCGCCGACTTCGACGGGGACGGCTACGCCGATCTCGTGGTCAGCGATTTCCGGACCACGACTCTTCACTGGTTTCGAGGCGACGGCAGGGGAGATTTCGCGGAAGGGCTGGCCATCGATGCCGGCGGTCCGGTGAATTCATTCGACGTCGCCGACGTGAATGGCGACGGCCGTCCGGACCTCGTGACGGCGAACGACGATCACACGGTATCCGTCCTGATCAACAACGGACCTTACCGTCCGGCGCGACGGCGCGCGGTGAAGCGCTGAGCGCGTGGTGGTAACGTGACGCTCGCACGGAGGTCACGCGTGAAGTTGTTGCTCGCTTTTCTTGCCACCGCCGCGGTTGCGCAGGCGCAGCCGGCCGAGCCCGCCCACTACGTTCTTCAGGCCACGCCGAAGACAGTGACCTGGGGCCGATACGATCCGAGTACGACTCCGGTGTTGCGGATCAAGTCGGGTGACATCGTCGAGGCGCACACGCTCCTCACCTCGACTCCGTCACGCCTGGAGGGAGCGGGCGTTCCCGCGGATCAGGTCGAGCAGTCGCTGCGCGACATCGTTCGCGAGGTGACGGACAAAGGGCCGGGCGGCCACATCCTCACCGGTCCGATCTACGTGGAAGGCGCCGAGCCGGGGGACGTGCTGGAAGTGCGCCTTCTCTCGATCGACCTGGCGATCCCGTACGCGTACAACGGCTTTCGGCCCGGCCGCGGGTTTCTGCCGGACGATTTTCCTTACGCCCGGATGAAGATCGTCCCGCTCGACCGGAAGCGGATGGTCGCGCAGTTCGCGCCGGGCATCGAGATTCCGCTGCATCCATTCTTCGGCAGCATGGGCGTCGCGCCGCCCGAGGCGGTCGGACGGATCGACAGCGCGCCGCCGTGGATTCACGCGGGGAATCTCGACAACAAAGAGCTCGTGGCAGGAACGACGTTGTACATCCCGATCCATGCAAAGGGCGCGCTGTTCGAGATCGGCGATGGACACGCCGGGCAGGGGAACGGAGAGGTCGACATCACCGCGCTGGAGACCTCGCTCACCGGTTCCGTGCAGCTCATTGTGCGGAAGGACATGCACCTTCGCTGGCCGCGCGCCGAGACGCCGACGCACTTCATCACCATGGGACTGCACGAGGATCTGACCGAGGCGGCCAAGATGGCCGTGCGCGAGATGATCGACTTTCTCGTGACCGAGAAGCATCTCTCGCGCGACGACGCGTACATGCTCGCCAGCGTCGCCGCCGATCTGTCGATCACCGAGCTCGTGGATGGAAACAAGGGAGTGCACGCCATGATCCCGAAGGGGATTTTTGTTCCGGGAGCGCGGAAGTAGCCGGCCGAGAAAAGAAAAAAGCCCGTGTTTCCACGGGCTTCTAGTTCATGCTCCTGGGGAGAGCGTTATGCCTTGGCCACGCGGCGAAATGTCGAGCGGACATCGTCGACGGTCTCTTCGACCTTGTCGATGAGGTTCTCGGTGACGCCGGCGATTTTCTTCTTCATCTTCTTCCCCTCGAACGGCGCGTAGAGGAGAGCGAGCACGGCGCCGCAAACCGCGCCGATGCCGAATCCAATCGCGACCATGCCGACGGGGAACTTCTGCTTACGGGAAAACATAGGCACAACTCCTTTCACTGTTCGTATGACTCGCGAACGGCTGAAAGGTTTCGTTGAGGAAGAGGCCGGTTGCCGTCTGACCAGGCTCTCTACGACAAACGTCGCGCCGCTCGCTCACGCACGCGGCTCGAAACGATCCGGAAGATAATGCGCGGATGCGCAAGGTCCTCCTCGCCTCCGCTCTCTTTCTGCTTGGTGCCGCGATGCCTCATGGCCTAGATCAAACGGGCATGGACCGCAGCGTCCGCCCCGGCGACGATTTCTTCGCCTACGCGAACGGAAAGTGGGTGAAGGCGACCGAGATCCCTGCCGACCGCTCGAGCTGGGGCGTCTTCGCCACTCTGGCGGAAAAGGCCGACAAGCGGACGGCCGATCTGATCCGCGACACGGCGGCGAAAAAGAATGCCGCCGGCTCCGAGGAGCAGAAGATCGCCGACTACTACGCGGCGTACATGGACGAGGCGGCGATCGAGGCGAAAGGTCTCCATCCTCTCGACGATGAACTGGCGGCGATCCGCGCGATCGGCGACAGAACCGCGCTGGCCCGCATCGCCGGCAGCCAGGTGCGCGCCGACGTCGACGCGCTCAACAACACGAATTTCCATACCGACCGCCTGTTCGGCATCTGGGTCTCGCCGGATTTCGATCATCCGTCGATCAACACCGCCTACCTCATGCAGGGCGGCCTCGGCATGCCCGATCGCGACTACTACCTCGGCACCGATGCCGCGATGACTGCGACGCAGCAGAGGTACCGCGATCACATCGGCGCCGTGTTGACGCTCGCCGGCCCCGACGGGGCGAAGGAGCGGGCCGCGCGGATCTACGACCTCGAGCATCGCATCGCCGAGGCACACGTCAGCCGCACCGAGTCTGAGGATGTGCACAAGGCGAACAACCGATGGACGCTCGCCGACTTCGCATCGAAAGCACCCGGTCTCGACTGGCCCGCGTTCTTCGAGGCGGCGGGACTGGCCGGACAGCACGACCTGATGGTGTGGCAGCCGAACGGCGTGACGGGCATCGCCAAGCTCGCCGGGAGCGAGCCGCTCGACGTTTGGAAGGACTACCTCGCCTTTCGCGCAATCGATCGCGCCGCGCCGCTCCTTCCGAAGGCGTTCGTCGACGAGAATTTCCGCTTCTACGGCACCGCGCTGACCGGAGCGAAGGAACTTCGCGCCCGCTGGAAACGCGCCGTCACCGCGACGAACGCCGCCCTCGGCGAGGCCGTCGGCAAGCTGTACGTGAAGCGTTACTTCCCGCCCGCGGCGAAGGCGGCGGCGCAGGCGATGGTGAAGAACATCATCGCGGCGTTCGGCAAGCGCATCGATCGCCTCGACTGGATGACGCCGGCCACCCGTGCGAAAGCGAAGGCGAAGGTGGCGACGCTCTACATCGGTGTCGGCTATCCCGAGAAGTGGCGCGACTACTCCGGTCTCGACGTCGATCGCGGCGAGGCACTGGCGAACGCCGGGCGCGCCGAGCTTTTCGATTACCGAACCGCCGTCGCCCGTCTCGGCAAGCCGGCCGACAAGAGCGAGTGGTGGATGACGCCGCAGACCGTCAATGCCGTGAATCTCCCGCTGCAGAACGCGCTGAATTTTCCCGCGGCGATCCTCGACGCCCCGTTCTTCGACGCGGCCGCGGATCGCGTCCTCAACTACGGCGGGATCGGGACGGTCCTCGGTCACGAGATCAGTCACAGCTTCGACGATCAGGGGAGCCAGTTCGACGCCGAGGGGCGGCTGGCAAACTGGTGGACGCCGGAGGACTTCGCCCATTTCAAGGAGGCGGCCGACCGGCTGGCCGCGGAGTTCAGCGCGTATGAGCCGCTGCCGGGCCTGCACGTGAACGGAGAGCTGACGCTGAGCGAGAACATCGCCGATGTTGCCGGCATCTCCGCGTCGTACGACGGCTATCGCACGTCCTATGGCGGCAAGGCCGCGCCGGCGGCGCAAGGCTTCAAGGGCGATCAGCGTTTCTTTCTCGCATTCGCGCAGGTCTGGCGGAACAAGCAGCGCCCCGAGGCGCAGCGCCGCCAGATCCTGATCGACGGCCACGCCCCCGCGCAGTACCGCGCCGCCACCGTGCGCAACATCGACGCGTGGTACGCCGCGTTCGGCGTGAAACCGGGAGAGAAGTTGTACCTGCCGCCGAACGCGCGCGTCAGAGTATGGTGATGTGAAACCGATGCCTCATTTGCAGGACTCGACCGGCGTGAACGTCACGTCGCATAGGCCGATGTCATTCGTGCTGCCGTCCTTGCAATCCTCGTCATAGAGCTGATTTGCGCGCGGGCACTTGCCGTCCTTACATGCCTGACACACGGCCTTGGAGCAGTGAAACCCTTCGATCCGTCCCCGGCCTGGCCGCCGTTGGCGTCCACAACAGCCGTGAAGGACTGCGCGGTCGGTACATCCCGCCTGTTCGGTGCCGAGGAGTGCGTATGCGGAAAGCACGCACGCGGCGCTCGGAATGACACGGCACTAGAACCTCTGCGCAAGCCGTCATCCTGAGTCGGCGAAGCGCGACGAAGGATCTCAGGATGCGAAAACGCCTGCGATTTCGAGATCCTTCGCCGTCTTCGCGGCTCAGGATGACGTGAACAGCGACTTGCGCAGAGGTTCTAGTTGCACTGACAACTGATGTCGATGTCCGAGCTGGTGGTGCCGGCGGTGACCGGCACGTTGCGTTGCTTTTGTGGGAGATCCTGGCACCGCTTCGGAGATTCACAAGCGAGCGGTTCGCAGACGCCGGTGCCATCCGGGCGAGTGACGCGCGAATCTGTCCCGTCAGGATGTAAGTCTGCAGCCGGTGAGTGCCAGAGCGGACAGGAGCAACATCATCGAGAGTCGGGGTGGTGACGCCAGCATTGCCGCGCCTCTTCCGTGGAGGCGCGTCAGGAACTCCGGCAGACCTGCCGTGCGGATTGAAGGAGGACGAAACCGATTCGCCGGCTGAATCAACTGCCGCCGCGGTTCGGCATCATCCCCGCTCCATCGTGATCGTGTGGCCTGCCGTGTCGACGATTCGAAACTGTGCCTGGGTGTACATTTGGACCGTGTCGCTCACTTCCTTGCGCCGTGCAGGGTCGTCAATGATGCGGACCACCCCCGGGCCGATCTTCTCCAGGAAGGCCTGACCGATCCCCGCCCCCCAGAAGCTCGGCGGAACGAAGAAGTCGGGGTCATTCCACTTCTCGGTCCATGTCTTCCTGTCGTATTGGTCCAATTCGTAGAAGAGCATGGCCACGTCGACCTCCCACCCCACGTGCATCTTCACCCGGTAACTCAACTTCTTGTATTGGGCCCGATTGCCGCTGGGGTGCATCGCCCTCCAGATCTCGAGCGCGACGCCGTTGCCCGTGAGCGGCACCACCTCGCCGTCGGACCAGGGCGGCGTTCCGGCCGATCGAAGCTCGAGACGGTCCTCGAAGAAACCGCGCATCTTCGGGTTGTACATCGGCGAGAGAAACGGCCAGAGATCGCGAAACGCCGGCGTCGTCGACCATCGTCCGAACCAGTTCACCCATCCGATGTTCAGAGGATGGCTCCAGTAGCGCTCCAGGTCACAGCTGACGTAGACGTCGGTCATGAGCTGGAGGACCTGGCTGAAGAGCGGGACGAGCTTGGCCAGATCTCTGGTGGAGAGATCGTTCAGATGCTGCCCGCCCTTTTCCCATCGCAGCTCGGGATAGAGATCGCGCAGCAGCGGGATGTTCCCCAGGCTCACGACCTGGCGCTCGATGGCCTGGAGCTCGGCGGCACGGGCCATCAGTTGCTCCGGAAGCGTGGGTGGTGCCGGCAGCCACTCTTGCCGCGCCTCTCCGAAGACGTCGTACGCAATGAACGTATCCGGTGCGTCGCGCTCGTTGAGAAAACGAAACGCGATGTGGGCGGTATGAAGTCCGAGCTTGCGATAGGACTCCCACTGTTTCTCGTCGTAGAACTGATCGCCGGTCGACTCGTGAGGGAAGCTCTCGTTTCGGCTCTTGTACTGCAGTACATCGCCCGGCTCATCGCCGACGATTGCCGGCTTGAAAAGGAGAAGAATGCCGCGATCACCACCGAGATACTTGATGTCGCCGATGGCGACGTGCTGTCTGGAGATCCCCTTATCGTCCGGCTTGAGGACGGACATGTCGATGTCGATCTCCACGCCGAAGTCTTCGCGAGCCCGGCGCAGGGCGTTGCCGAGGTCGTCGAATGCCGAGTCCGGATCCGCGCCGCAGTCGGAGGCAAGGATGTATCGGGTCTTGCGGCGCAGGAGCTCGTACAACGCGAGGTTTTCGAAGTGTCCGCCGTCCGAGAGATGAATGGACTCGGATTCGACGCCTGACTCGGTGCCGCTGAACATCTCGACGAACAGGTCCGACCCCTGAAAAATGTGCCGGGCCCGGGTCATGTGATACCAGTACCCGAGGCGAAGGTTGAGCACCGCCATGAGGAACGTCGCGGCCGGGCCGAGATCCATCGACAGCGAGCCCATGTTCGAGTTGAACGCCGCGCCGGAGGCGGTCATGGCCGTCGCCAGCGTGACTTTGGCGGGTGCCTCTTCCCATTTTTGAAAGCGATTGGCGAGCGTGAAACCGAACCGGGAGAGCGTCGAGCTGCGGGCGCCGCGGCTCAGATTGGCGAGGTGATCGCCGGCCAGGTCGTTGGCTGTGCAGCAGACGAGATGAACGGGCCGCTGTTTCAACAGATCCTTCATGAGCAGATCGTCATTTGGCCGCTCGATCGCTTGCCGGTTTTTCGCCGCCGTCGGGGCGTTCACGTTCGATGCCCCGAGGTATGCCCGGCTCAGACGCGACCGGTACAGCGGGTGGAGGCCGACTTCATTCGGGTTGTAGAAGAAAAGCGCCACGAAGACGATGGCCAGTGGGAGCGCAGTCCCCATCACCGCATGGTCGTGGTCGATGACTGTGAACACGATGCATGCCACGCCCAGCGCAGCGGCGACGACGGCTGTCGTGGCCAGAAGCGGCAGCGCGTACCGCTCGACATAAACGCGCAGGCCTCCTCGGGCGCGGCTCGGCTGGCGCGACAGCAGTTTTTGAACCCAGCTGAAGACGCCGCCCGATCCTGCTCCAACCACCGTCGTCCATAGACCGACGAGCAGCGGGTGTCGCGTCCAGAGCATGAATGCCGCGAAGACGAAAAGGATCATCGCCGTCCAGAACACGGCCAACGCCAACAGCCGCGCAATCACTCGATCGACCGCGGCGCGAAAGAAGCCCTGTTGTGGATCGGCAATGAGCCGCGATAAGAGCGCGCGCAGAAAGATGAGCAGCAGCATCGCGCCTGACCAGCCGATTGCCGGGGCGAAAAAAGGGATGAAGTCGCCGGCGCTCTGCGCGAAGCCCGGCATCATCTCGAAGTAGCTCCTCGTCTTCACGGGTTGCAGCAACCAGAAATCCATCTGCACTGCTACGGCGACGCTGACCATGGCGAAAGACCAGTAGATCCAGCGGTAGTCTGCTTCTCCTTTTTGACTCTCAATCCTGCGCGTGGCCTTTTCGAAGAGCCACATGACGAGGAAGGTGCTCACGCCGGTTACGATCAGCGAGAGGTCGAGATACGAAACCGATTTGTGGAGATCGACGAACAATTGAATGGGCTGGTCCCAGATTTTGACCGCCTCATCCCCGCCCATGATGTTCGCGCTGATGGCCAGCATGGTCCAGATGAGAAGAGCCAGCACCGAGACGCCGACGGCAAGCGCCGGAAGAATGGCGGAAAGCGCGCCGCCGAAGAGCTGCCATCCTTCGATCTCGAAGATGCCCCAGCGCGGAGCCAGAAACCGGCTGAACTCCCGAAGGTGCCGGATGGACTCGGGCTCGGACCGCGCGCTCTCGGTCGGGAAGATCGTTCCCCCGGGGTTGCGCGAGCGCCACGCGCTCCAGAATGAACCGATATATCCGCCGCCGGAGACGGTGGTGAGGTAATCAAAGAGATGAAGAAGGTTTCGCTCGGCCAACCCCTGCAGCACGCCGAGGTTGAAGGTCGCGCTGCGGATGCCGCCGCCGGACAGCGCCAATCCGACGAGATCGCGAGGTGCCCTGGTGATGAACGGCTCGGTGGCATCGTCGACCGACTCGAGCTTCGCCGGCGGTCGCTCTGACTGGCCGCCGTTGACCTCTTGACGCTCGGCCTCGATGACCTCGAATTCTTCGATGAATGCCTCTCGAAATGTAGCCACGGTTTTCTCCCGCCCTGATTGATTTCCGTAAGGACGACCCGAGTTAGGAGGGAGAGGCGAGGCGGTTTGCCCTACCCGATCCTGATTCGGAGACTTTCAGTTGCAGCCGAGCGACGCGGTAGGGAAGTCCGTCTCGCAATCACTCCTCCTTCACAAGTACCAGGAATGGAGGAGGTCCCGTGGCCAGGCACCTGTTGCTTCTCGTTCACGGCATGGGGATTCACGACGACTCGTGGATCAGCGGCGACGATGGTCCCGTCGAAGCCCTCGAGGGCGCGGCCAGGCGTTACGTGTACTTTCAGCAGCACCCCCTCGAGCAACAGGTCGAGTTCGTCCCGATCAGCTACGACAGGGTCTTCCGAAACATCGTGACGCAGTGGCAGGCCAATGCCACGAGCGTCACGTCACTGCCGAACAACACGCTGGGATCCGCGCTCGGCTGGTTGAGCAACGCCGGCGCGACCGAAAAGAACTTCTGGTGGACGCACGTGGCGGACGTCGCGCTCTACCGCTGCTTCCCCACGTATCGCGAAGCAGTCAGGGCAGCGGTGATGGACGCCGTGGTCACCGCGATCACCCCGCGCGTCGGCGCGGGCGACACGAACCTCTCGGTCCTGGCACACAGTCTCGGCACCAGCGTCATGCACGACACCTTGCATATCCTCGGCAGCCGTCAAACGCTGGGCGGCAAACCCAATGCGTTCATCGCCACCAACTTCCGCTTCGAAAACGTCATCATGGTCGCCAACGTCAGCCGGCTGTTGCAGACAGACGATGCGGATGGGCAACCGGTCTACAAGTCCATCGTGCGGCCGGGCAAGCGCGGGCAGGCAGACTCGTATTGCCAGCGTTACCTCAATTTCCGGCATGAGGCCGATCCGTTCACGTTCCCGCGAATGTTCGACCCTGAAGGGTGGGACCCCCAGCGGTACAAGAATGAGCTCATCCGGCACTACTGGCAGCCGAACATTCATGATGTCAGCCATTACCTGCTGAATCCGCGCGTCCACATCCCGATTCTGCGCGCGCTCACCACGCAAAAGGCCATCACGCCGGACGAAGCTCACGCCGCGATCAACCCGGACCATTTCCCGCAGATCGGCGGCTCCTTCGACTTCGCCAAGAAGGTCACTGCGCTCGCCGAGCGTTTCGAGAGCCTGAAGCAGAAACTCGGCGAGAACCCGACGACGGCCGTGATCACCGAGGCGTTTGCGCAATACGCGAGCGCCGTGCAGGAGGCTGCATGAAGCGGGCGGCGGTCGTCGTCGTCCTGCTGTTCGCCGTTCAGGCGCTCGCACAGACTGCACGAGATTCAGACTGGCAGCCCGACAGCAGCGACGGGCGGTCGTTCGCAAAGACGATCGAACGCTATCCGGACCGCTCCCGCTTCGCCACGTACATCACCGCGCTCGAGGAAGTGCGTGCCGGACTCCACTCCAACAGCGTCTGGAACGATCCGATCACGCGCGGCGTGCATGATGCGCTCGACTTTCACCTCACGGCCGCGGTGGGCGAGCTCACCACGACGAGTGCCGCTCTCGGCAGCGATGCCAGCACGGCCGAGGGAGCCAGCCAGTACCTGCTGAACGGATTCACGCCGGAACGCTTCGCCGCCGATGCCGTGACGCTCAGCTACTTCGACGCCGCGGGAACGCACGTCGTCAGCGATGAGCAACTCCAGGCCATTCCGCTCGCAGCCGTCGAGGACTTCAAGGTCCGCACCGACACCGCGTACCGCCTTCTGCGGGACATGGAAAAGCCGGCATTTGCGACAACGGCGAGCGCGATTGCTCGGATCAACAAGGAGTGGGACCTCTTCATCAACCACGGGCCGGCGCAATTCCCGTGGGAGAGCTTCATCAACGGACACCTGATCACCACGAGGTTCGATCCGCCTCCGTCGCACCAATGGATCATCGCCCATCCCATGGTGGCGGTTGAGATCACGAAGCGATCGTTGAGTGATCTGCGCGCCGATCAATCGATCGCCGTCGAGGCCCTCGGCCACGCCTGGTACCGCTTTGCACAGCCGCCGAAGGAGGCCGGCTTGCGCTGGTTCGGAATCGCTGCAGCGGTAGGCATCCACGCCGATCGCAAGCCGAGCTGGGGCGTGATCGGCCACTACAACCGCGCGGTGACAGCGGGACTTCTCTGGCAATCGAAGACCGCCGGCGTCCGTGTCGACGACCCGACGATCGTTCTCGGCGTCGACCTCTACCAGCTCGTCCAGAAAAAGGTCCCGGAGTACAGGGACCGTTTGCGGAAGATTTCGGGGGCGAAGTAGCGATGAGGCCTCATCACGCCGGCGCGACTCCCGGATGCGCAGGGCATCGCAGCGACAGCGCGAAAGCGAGGAATCGACTGACCTGACCCCTGTCACTGCGGCGCTCGGGCACCGTTTGGTATGGTGCGAATCATCGAAAACAGGAGGCTCTGATGATTCGTCGCGCACGCCGCGGTGTCATTTCATTGGTTCTGGCGATCAGCACGGCAGTTCTCCCGATCACGGCCGCGGGTCAGACGGATGCTGCAGGCCGGTACGGCGATCTCGTCGACAAGCTCCGCGCCGTCGAGAAGTCGGCCCAGAACACCGCCGTGCTCAACGCAATTCGTCAGGCCCGGCGCGCGCTCGATCTTGCCGATGAGGAGTCGCAGGGCGGCCAGGCCGCGGAGGCCGAGAAGCAGGTTGCGTCCGCCGTGGCCGCGCTCGACGCCGTGAGTGCTGCCGCGAGCGGCGAACCGGAGTCCGTGCAGTCGGCCATTCGCGAAGTGGTCAGCGGATTGAAGACAACGAGCACACCGCGCGACGTGAACGTGCTCAGCGGAAGCGTGGAGACCGCGAACGGACTCCACGTCGTCACGTTCGACACGCTGCAGGGAACCGTTACCGTCAATCTGCCCGACGACATGGCCGCCGGCGACACGATCTCCGGCACCGTCATCGCCGAGCCGAAGGGGCAGACAGCGGACGAGAAGGCGAAGAACGAGGACACGCTGAACGGAGTGGTCGTGCAGGTGGCGGATCAGCAGACCCCGGCGTCGTCACAGAAAGGAAAGTGGATCGTGCCGGCCGCGGCGCTCGCGGCCATTCCGCTCGTTCTCCGCGACCGCGGCGGACGGGAGATCGGAAAGGTGAGCGTGCCGGTCGCGAAGGCCGTGCCGCCGTCGCAGCAGCCGGCGACTGGATTTCAGGTGCCGGCGACCGGTCAGACGGGCAGACCGGTCGAGATCAAAGGAGCGTTCGACGGCGATTTCGGGACGAGCTCGGTGAAAGTCGGCGGAAAGAACATCGACGTGCTCGCCGAATCGCCGCGCAAGCTCGTCGCAAAATCGCCCACCGACGTCGTCGGAGTCACCGACATCGAGGTGACCAAACGCGACGTCGTGCAGAAGTGCGAGTTTCACAACATTTCCATCAAGCTCTCCGCGCCGACGACGAACCTCAAGAGCGGCCAGACGACGCTCATGACCGTCACGGTCGAGGGGCTGAGCGGATTGACGACGGCGTTCCCCGTGAGCGTCGTCAACCGCAGTCCTCATGTCGTCAAGGTCGCGCAAGGCGACATGCAGACGATTCAGGTCGATCCGTCGAAGGCGCAGAAAGGGACGTTCGTCGCAACGCGGACGCTCACCGGCGTGATGCCCGGCGGGTTCAACATCTCGGCATCCATTCCACCGCGCGCGATTCCGTCGACGACCTGCACGCCCGTGCACGCGGACATCCCCGGAATCGGCAGACCGAACATCCCGGCAACAGCGAACGACCGGCCGGTCGCGACCCTCCCGAACCGTCTCGACCTCACCCGACACGTGTCGGACCTCGCACTCACCGAGCCGCCCGACGATCCGGAGGAACAGCGCACGGCGACGTTGCTCGTGCACACGGGTCTGGAGTGGAAGATCCTCTCCGACGAGCGCCGCGTCACCACCTATCGCGAGAACCCGCCGATGACCGGGGTGCTCGATCTCACGCCGGGATGGATGTTCAGGACAGACGCCGACAGCTCGGCGCCGACGACTCGAAGCTACTGGACGTTGAATGCGAACTACCAGGCGTGGTTCGCGAGCGAGCACAAGCTCACGACGACCGGGCGCACATTCCGCGATGATCTGAATCCCGACGGCGTGCTGTCGGTCGCTGCGGCCGGGAGCATTCCGGACGAAGCACACGCCCTGCAACGGATCCGGTTTCATTCCAACGGTCTGATCCTCGAGCCGGGTGTGCCGGTCGACGTACGCCTGCAGCGGCGGGCTCTCGGAGCGGCGTGGAACGATGTCGGCACGGCCTTCGGAACCGTGGTTCTCGATCCGAGCACGATCGTCGTCGGGATCGCCATCGCCATCATTCGAGAGCCGAATACGCCGCTTCCGGACGTGGACCGCTCGCTGGCCGAGCGGTGGATCGATGGCCGTGGCGTATACCGCCGCTTATCGTCGTCGACGGAGACCCGGTCGAGCGGTCTCGTGCTCGATCGCGATCTGCACAGGAATTGGACGGTCGACCATCTCGACGATCCGCGGTCGGTTCGCGAGGAGCAGAACCGGTACGGTCAGGATCCCGATCGCATCTGGAGCCAGTGCGGCCGCTACGGAAAGAACATTCAGTTCCGGCTCGTTCGCTTCGGCATCGTCGACTCCGACGTGCCGGCGGGCACGTCTTCCTCGCCCAACACCGGGTGCCGGAACCCCTCCTCCGTGACGCCCGGCGTGGCACCTTCGGTGATGCCGTATTGCATCAGCGGGTGGGGTGCGGCGCTTCGCCGTCAGACCGGAAACACGCAGCCGGCGATCGACGTGGCCATCACGAAAGACTATCCGCAGTTGGGCCGAGTGGCGGAGGCGTGGCGCACTGGCACACTCTTCCCGACCGGAACGTTGATGTGGGCGACGCGTGTTCACAACGTCCTCGCTCACGAGATCGGCCACGTCCTCGGATTCGAGGGGGGAGAGGAAAACACGATGTTCATCGACGGATGGGGCGGCATCGACAACCTCATGGCCGGCGGCGGGGAGCAGTTGACGCGCGAACAGTGCAGCATCGCCTACGAGCACGCGCGAAACTTTGCCGTGAGTGGTCCGGTGCGATGAGTTGCGGCCTCCGCGTCTCGCAGGAGCAATGAAAATCATTCGCGGGAGTGCGACGCGCACCTCGGCGCCACGGACAAGTCGTCATCCTGAGTCGGCGAAGCGCGACGAAGGATCTCAGGATGCGAAAACGCGTGCGATCACGTAGGGCCGACTCTCAGTCGGCCCCGGGCCCACTGGAGAGTGGGCCCT
>DATISF010000067.1:0-12457 GCA_035468985.1 Thermoanaerobaculia bacterium | reverse complement strand
CGAGATGATCGAGGAGCGGAAGTGGAGGAAGGCGTCGAACGCGATGGCGGGAGTCCCGGTCTGGTCGCATGACGGGATCGTCTGCACCGGGGAGACGTACACGAAGGTGGTGAAGCTCACGTTCGCCCGCGGCGCCAGCCTTCCCGACCCCGCGCGCCTCTTCAATTCCAGCCTGGAAGGCCACACGCGACGGGCGATCGACATCCACGAAGGGGAGAAGGTCGACGCGGGCGCGTTCAAGGCGCTCGTGAAGGCCGCGGTCGCCGAGAATGGCCGGCCGGCGAAGAAACGGTAGACCCTGAGGTGCAACTCCGAGCTGCGGCGCGGGGCTCTCTCCTGCCGCGCAGTCATCGCTGGCGTCGCTGCTGGGTCGACGTTCTTGTTCTAAGTCGCGCCGCCCAACTCTGCGTACCTTCAGGCCCGACGTGAAGAGAAACGCAGTGTGCACGTTGCTGAGCGGTACCCAGCTGGCGACGTTACCGTCTTGATCCAGAGGGACCTGCGTACTGGTCCGGCCATGTTGGAGAGCGCTGCCCGGAGTGACTATCACGGTGCAGCCGGCCATCTGCCCAACCGCGATCAAGCGCGCCGAATGACCGTGATCGACATGTCGTCGTCGATCGGTTTTCCGGTCGTGAACGATCGCCACTCCGCGACCAGCTCGTCGACGAGCGCCTGCGCGGACGCCTCCGGATGCCATCCGGCGATGGCCTCGACGTAGTTGTCGCCGAATTCGCTGTCCGTGATGTTGCGCGCTTCGGTCAATCCGTCGGAGTGAAGCAACAGCCGCTCGCCTGGTGCGAGCGTGCCGTGCAATTCCTGCCACAGCAGTCCGCTCTTGACGCCGAGGGGATAGGCACCGCGCTCGATGCGGTGGACGACTTTGCCGGCGCTGTCGATTTTCAGAATCGGCGGATGGCCGGCCAGCGTGGCCCCGAATTCGCCGTTCGGCGACAGCAGGACGTAGCAGCATGAAAAGAACGATCGAGTTCCGCCGGTGCGGCAGAGGATGCGATTCAGGCTCCCGGTAATCGCGGCGGGGGAAGGGTCGACCTCGAGTTGCGTGCGGAACGCCGCGTGCGCCACGGCCATGACCAGTCCGGCGGCCATGCCGTGTCCCGAGGCATCGCCGAACAGCACGGCCACGCGACCGTCCGGCAGCGGGATGAAATCGTAGATGTCGCCGCCGACGGTATTGGCGATGTGGTTGAACGCGGCGATCTCCCAGCCAGGAGCCTGGGGCGGGCGCTTCGGAATCAGACTGGCCTGCAGCTCGCGCGCGAGAACCAGCTCGTCGCGCATCTTGATCTTGTCGATCAGCTCCATCGCCAGCAGCAGCGTCATGACCATGAACGTGGCGATGATCTCGACGAACGCCCGCAGCGGCACTTCCTCCATCCTCATGGCCAGGCCGGCCAGGGAGACGAAGAACGCGACGAACGCCAGGATGAACAGGAGCCGCCGCAACGGAGAGAGCCGTTTGGCGAGACCGAAGAGAATGGCGCTGCCGGTCCGGAACCAGCGACGCACGCGGCGCCGCTCGCCATGGATCGCGGTCTCGTGATCGGCGATCAGGGCTTTCTTGGTCTCAGGCCACTCGAGCGCGTAGAGATTCTGGACGTCGTTCGCCGTCAGCGAGGAGATCGTCGTTTTGCCGAGGTCAAACCAGTCGCGGATCCGGGCCACTGGCGGATTCTACGTGCGCGGGACCGGCAGGGTTGCGTCAGGCCGTTTTGTGCTCTTCCGGCGGAGTGCGCAGCATCAGCGTCAGCAGGCCAACACCGACCAGGCCGGCGATGATGAGCGCGAACGCCCGGCCGGAGCCGTCATTCGCGGGTGGCGTGACCGGCGTTTCGGTTGGACGCGGTGCTGGGGCAGCGACGACGGGGGCCGGGGCGGGTGCAGCCACGGGTTCTGTGGAGCGACGCGCGTCCCGCGCGTCGACTGCGACCGGGGCGGCAGCCGCTACACGATGTGTCACGCGCGCTTTCGTCTTCGCGACCTTCACCACCGGCCGCGGCTTCGGCACGTTGCCATTCATCGCCTGCTGCAGAAGGAATCTGCGTGTTTCCGCGGAGGGGTAGAACACGTTGCCGTGAGCGTCGACGATCGCGTACTCGGCGATGTAGGCGGCGTAGCCGGGATACCGGCTTGCGAATTGTGCGTACGCCTCTTTGCCGTAGAACGCGCCGATCGGATCCTCGAGCGACCACTTCCAGAAGCGATGCAGCTCGGCGAACGCCGGAGCCTCTTCATGAGCCCCGGTGTAGAGCGCATCGAAGAGGGGATAGTTGTTGGTGCGGGCGGCATCGGCGAGCGTGAGCTCGCCCTGCGTGTGCTCGGGCTCGACCGGCAGATCGATCTTTGAAGCCTGTTGTCCTGCCGCGGACACGGTGAACACGGCGACGAAAGCGACGACGCGGAACGCGGCGTTGACCTTGCGCATGTTGGCCTCCCGGAGCTGATGGCGGGAGTCTACGCCCTTTCAGCGGAGAGGGTGTCGAGACGGAGTGTCGCTACCGCTGTGCAGTCGTCCGGCGCTGCGCGCCGAGCAGCCGGGCGGTGTCGATCAGCTCCTGGATGGTCGTCTGATCTTTTCCGCTGGCCTGCAGAAGGTAGATGCGGATCGCGCTGCCGATCGGAATCGAGGTGTTGGCAGGGTCGGAGTAGAAGCGCTCCAGACCGCTGACGAGCTCGAAGCCGCTGACTTTTCCGGCTGTCGACGTCTGACGCTCAGTGCGCGACGCGATCGCCGCGCACGGCGAGTTCGTTCCCGCGGTGACGTCGATCTTGTCGAGGGCGTCCTGATATCCCTGGGAGTAGCCCACCGCCCAGAAGAGCTTTTCGGTGCTGCTGAGCTTGAGCCATTCATCCCCGTTGGCCGGCGCCGTGATCTCGGGCGTGGCGGGTTTGTCCGCCGCAAATCCGACCGTTGCACACAGCAGCAGAATCACACCCAGGACGGTTTTTTTCATGACGCACCTTCTCGAAGATTTGGAAGCCGACCAACTACGGAATTCCGTGGATTCTAACGAAAAAGCACGCATTTGCAAACGCGCGGAACGCTCGCGTTTCCAGCAACTTTCGTCGAAGGCTGCGATACGATCGGGGGCCCTTGAGCAGGAACGTCATCGTCGTTGGAGGAGGGATCTGCGGTCTCGCGGCGTCGATTTATCTCGCGCGCAACGGCGTGACCGTGACCCTTTTCGAGCGTGAGCGCCATCTGGGCGGCCGCGCCACGACGCAGCTGCGCAACGGATTCCGCTTCAACCTCGGACCGCACCGGGTGCTCCGCCGGGGAGCCGGCGCGCGGATTTTCCGGGAGCTCGGCGTCCCGCTTCGGGGCGGCCGGCCGAGGGCGGCGGGGACGGCGTTGTCCGGAGGAGAACGATATCGGTTGCCTGTCTCTCCGCTTTCGCTGACCTTCACCCGTCTTCTCAGTCCCGCCGCGAAACTCGAGGCCGCGAGGCTGATGTTTCGGATCCGCAGGATCGATCCCGCGCCGTTCGCAGGGATCACCATCCGCGAATGGCTCGATGCGAACGTCTCCGATGCGCGGCTTCGTCTGACGTTCGACGCCGTGTTGCGCGCTGCGACCTATTCGTCCGATCCCGATCAGAGCGCCGCGCCGGCGCTGCAACAGCTGAAGCTCGCCAATCAGGGATTCGCATACATCGATGAGGGCTGGCAGAAGATCGTCGACGCGCTGCACAGCCACTCCGTGAGCGCAGGAGTGAATTTCGTCACGAGCTCACAGGTGCTCCGCGTGATTTACGACGACAGTGTGCGAGCGGTGGAGCTCGGCGGACTGCAGGACGAGCCGAAGGGGACGCGTCTTGCCGCCGATACGGTGCTGCTCGCCGTCGATCCGGTGACCGCCGGCCAGATCGTCGGAAACGCAGAGCTCTCCCGTTCGTGGCGTGAGTTGAGGCCGGTCACCGCCGCGTGCCTCGGCGTCGCGTTGTCGAAGCTTCCCGATCGCAGGCGGCCGATCGTCGTCGACATCGATCGGCCTCTGTACCTCGCCGTGCATTCGGTGTTTGCGCAGCTCACGCCGCACGGGGGCGCGCTCGTTCAGGCGGTGAAGTTCGGAAGCGGCGACGGCGCCGAGCAGGAGCTGGAGTCGCTCATGGACGAGCTGCAGCCCGGGTGGCGCGATCTCGTCGTGAACCGGCGGTTCCTGCCGTCGACGGTCGTCTCGAACGCGCTGGCCACGCCGAAGACGCCGCGGCCGCGGCCGGCCACTTCCGTTCGCGGGCTTTACATCGCCGGCGATTGGGTCGAGGCCGAAGGCCTTCTCGCCGATGCCGCGCTCTCGAGCGCGAAGAGCGCAGCGGAGGCTATACTCCGCACCCCATGACGGTGGACGACGCTCAGTTCAAGCTGGCGATGTCGCAGTTCGCGAGCGGGGTGACGATCGTAACGACGGAGCACGGAGGCAAACCGTACGGACTCACCGTAGCGTCATTCGCCTCGCTGTCGCTGCATCCGCCGCTCGTGCTGGTCTGCATCGAGAAATCGGTGAAGTCGCACGACGCGCTCGTCGCGGCGAAGAAATTCGGCGTGAGCATCCTCGGGGCCGAGCAGGGCGAGATTTCGAATCGCTTTGCGTCGAGGCTCGACGACAAATTCGCGGGAGTCGCGACGGCGCGTGGCGAGCTGGGCGTGCCGCTCATCGACGGCGCGCTCTGCACGATCGAATGCCGCGTCCGCGAGCAGCTCTCGGGCGGCGACCATTCGATCTTCATCGGCGAAGTCGTCAGCTCGCATGTGCGCGAAGGAGCGCCGCTGGTCTACTTTCGCAGCGGCTATCGCCAGATCAGCGCGTGATGCGCGACATGGACACTCTCCGCTCGACGTTTCGGCGCGCACTGGGTCTGCCGAATCGCCGCGCCGCCGTCCGCCCCGGCCGCCTCGATCGCATCAGCGGTTTTGAGTCGAAGATCCTTGGCAACACACGAGATGTCGTCGTGTACGTGCCGGCCGGCTATGACGATCGTCGCGACCAGCGCCATCCCGTCCTCTACATGCACGACGGGCAGAATCTGTTCGAGCCCGAGCGTGCGTTCATCCCGGGACAGCATTGGCGGTTGCGCGAAGCCGCGGATGCAGCCATCGGCGAGCGCACCGCGGCGCCGATGCTCATCGTCGGCATCGACAACGCCGGGGTGGAACGCATCGACGAATACACGCCCGACCATGATCCGAAGAAGGATGCTGGAGGGCGAGCCGAAGATTACGGTTGGATGATCATCGAGGAGCTCAAGCCGATGATCGACAGGGGCTACCGCACGTCGGGCGAAACGGCCACGGGTGGCTCCTCCCTCGGCGGGCTCGTCTCGCTGCATCTTGCGTTCCGTCATCCCGATCTCTTCCGTCGCGCCGCGGCCATGTCGCCATCGGTCTGGTGGAACGGCCAGTCGATCCTCCGCGAAGTCGACGCCTCCCACGCGCCCACCCGCCCGCGCCTGTGGGTGGACGTGGGCGGGCGGGAGGGGGCGGAGGCACTCGCCGGGGCCCGGGCGCTTCGAGCCAGGCTGGAGCGCGAGGGCTGGAACGACGAGAACTTCCGCTATGTCGAGGACCGGCGCGGCGATCACAGCGAGCGGGCCTGGGCCCGACGTGTGAGAAAAGTTCTGGAGTTTTTGTTTCCTCCGACGTAGTTTCAACCCTCACATGCCCTCGGTCGACACTCTTGGAAGGCCTCTGCACGACCTGCGGATCTCGATCACCGACCGCTGCAATTTCCGCTGCGTCTATTGCATGCCGCGCGAGGTGTTCGGGCGCGATTTCGCGTTTCTGGAGCGCAGCCAGCTGCTGACCTTCGAGGAGATCGCACGCGTCGCGCAGTCGTTCGCGCGCCTCGGCGTGGAGAAGATCCGCCTGACCGGCGGCGAGCCGCTCATCCGCCGTAACGTCGAGCGCCTGATCGAGATGCTCGCCAATGTCGGAGGCATCCACGACATCACCATGACGACCAACGGCTCGCTGCTGACGCGCCAGAAAGCGCGGGCGCTGAAGGATGCCGGCCTGCAGCGCATCACCATCAGCCTCGACACGCTCGACGAGGCCGAGTTCCGGAAGATCAACGATGTCCACATGCCGCTGGCGCGCGTGCTCGAAGCGATCGAGGCCGCAAATGAAGCGGGGCTGTCGCCGATCAAGATCGATGTCGTCGTCATGCGCGGGAGGAACGACGCGAGCTTCCATGAGATCGCGCGGCGTTTCCGCGGCACGGGCATGATCGTGCGGTTCATCGAGTACATGGACGTGGGGAACACGAACGGCTGGCGGATCGACGACGTCGTCACCGGCGCGGAAATCCGCGAGCGGATCGAGAAACACTGGCCGCTGATTCCGATCGCGCCGAACTATTTCGGCGAAGTCGCGCAGCGCTGGCGCTACGCCGACGGCGCCGGCGAGATCGGCATCATCACCTCGGTCTCGCGGCCGTTCTGTGGCAGTTGCACGCGCGCGCGGCTCTCCGCGGAAGGGGAGATGTACACGTGCCTCTTCTCCGGAAAGGGGCAGGATCTTCGCGCGCTGTTGCGCGGCGGAGCATCCGATCAGGAGATCGAAGCAGCGATCGGTTCGGCCTGGCACGCGCGTGGCGATCGCTATTCGGAGATCCGCTCCGAGGCGACGGTGGGGTTGAAGAAAGTGGAGATGTCGCACATCGGGGGTTAGAGGGAACCTCGGCACAAATCGTCGTTTGCACCAAACGTCGTTCACGTCATCCTGAGCCGCGAAGACGGCGAAGGATCTCGAAATGGCAGGCGCTTTCGCATCCTGAGATCCTTCGTCGCGCTTCGCCGACTCAGGATGACGGCTTGTGTTCCAGTGCCAAGGGGGTTCGGAGTTCGGAGTTCGGAGTTCGGAGTTCGCTGTTCGCTGTTCGGGGTTCGGGGTTCGCTGTCAAATCCCGAATCCCGAATCCCGAACTCCGAACCCCGAATCCCGAATCCCGAATCCCGAATCCCGAACCCCGAACTCCGGATTACGCCTTCCGATCCGCCTGCCCAGCGAGAAATTCCGGCGTAAAGATCTCTCGGATTTTCTGCTCGTCGAGCAGCTTCCGCTCTCGGAGCAATTCCGGGATGGGCTTGCCGCTTTTCGCCGATTCCTTGGCGATCTCCGCGGCAGCCGTGTAGCCGATGATTGGATTGAGTGCAGTGGCCAGCGACGGTGAGCTGACGTAATACGCCTCGCATCGCGCTCGGTCGGCTTCGATCCCTTTGATGCATTTGTCGATGAAGACGGGCAGATAGTTTTTCAGGATCTCGATCGAAAACGTGATCTCGAACGCCATGAGCGGCATCATCACGTTGAGCTCGAGCTGTCCCGCCTGCGCCGCGTACGCGATGGCCGTGTCCGCGCCGATGATGTGAAAGAGCACCTGGTTCATGCACTCGAGCATCGACGGATTGACCTTGCCCGGCATGATCGAGGAGCCGGGCTGCACGGCGGGAAGGATGATTTCGGCGAGGCCCGTCTGCGGACCGCTGGCCAGCAGGCGCAGGTCGTTCATGATGCGCGTCAGCTCGAGGGCGAGGTTGCGATACGCGGCCGAGACCGCGACGACCGGAAGCGACGATTGCATCGCCTCGCGAAGATCGTCAGAGGCGATGAGATCGAGGCCCGTGAAATCGCGGAGGTAACGGACCACGGCGAAGCGGTATCCGAACGGCGTGTTGATGCCGGTTCCTGTTGCTGTTCCGCCGATGCCGAGGACCTGCAGCTCGCGGGCGGCATCGCGCATGAGTTGCGTCGAGCGGCGCGTCGCCGCGGCGTAGGCTTTGAACTCCTGGCCGAGGGTGACCGGCACCGCATCCTGCAGATGTGTGCGGCCGGACTTGATCACGTCACGGAAGGCATCGCCTCGCTCGTCGAACGCCGCGGTGAGCTGATCGAGCGCGGGGAAGAGCTGATCGAGCAGGATCAGCGCCGCGATGCGAATCGCCGCCGGCACGACGTCGTTGGTCGACTGGGCCATGTTCACGTGATCGTTCGGATGGATCGGCTTGTACTGGCCGATGCGTCCTCCGAGCTTCACGTTCGCGAGGTTGGCCAGCACCTCGTTCATATTCATGTTGAACGAGGTGCCGGCGCCGGCCTGGAAGACATCGACGACGAAGTGCTGACGATACGCGCCCTCGTTCGCGAGAATGTCGTCGCACGACGCTGCGATCGCAGCGGCGAGCTTTTCGTCCATCGCTCCCAGCTCGCTGTTGGCCAGCGCCGCGGCCTTCTTCAGGTAGATGAATGCGCGAATGAACGCCGGATGCTCGCGCAGGCCGCTGATGGGGTAGTTCTCGACCGCGCGTTGTGTCTGCGCGCCGTAGAGCGCGTCGTCGGGAACCTGGACAGGACCGAGGGTATCGCGTTCGGTGCGCATGTCATCGCTAGGATGACAGAATCATGCCTTGAGCGCCGCAAGCCGCTGTCGCGATTCCTCGAACACCTGTTTGTGCAGCGACTGGCCATGCGCGTCCATCGTCACGATGGCCATGAAGTCCTCGACCCACAGGTGCCAGATCGCCTCGGGGGAGCCGAGGTCCATCCAGTCCACGCCGTCGACGCGCTTGATGGCGTTGGCGCACACCTGCGCCGCGCCACCGATCGCGTGGAGGTACACCGCGCCGTACTCCTTGCACGCCGCCAGGGTCTTCTCGCCCATGCCGCCTTTGCCGATCACGCCGGCGATGCGGTAGTCGCGCATGACTTCCCACTGGTACGGCTCTTCGCGCGAGCTGGTGGTCGGGCCGGCGGCCTTGCAGACCCACTTGTCGCCTTCCTTCACCATCACCGGACCGCAGTGGTAGATGATCTGGCCCTTCAGATCGACCGGCGGCTTTGTGCCGGTGTGAATGCGATGGTGGACGGCATCACGTCCGGTGTAAAGGCGGCCCGTGATGCTGACCGTGTCGCCGGTGTGGAGCATGCGGATCGTTTTTTCGTCGATCGGGGTGGTTAGCTTGATGTTTGCCATGAGTTGATCCCGGATCTCCGATCTCGGATCTCGGATGGGGGGATCCGACATCCGAGTTCTGAGATCCTCTTCAATACAGCCATTCCGTGGCGTTCCCTGCGAGATCGAGGTTGGCGCCTCGTCTCCGGAACGCCCAGCACATGTACGCGATGCTGACGAAGTACGACGCCGGCAGCCGGTTCTGTTTGCCGATCTTGCAGGCGAGCAGCGTCGTCTTTCCGCCGAATCCCATCGGACCGATGCCTGACTGATTCGCCTTCTCCACGATGCGCTGCTCGAGCTCGGCCAGCTGCGGATCGGGGCTGCGGTCTTCCATCGTGCGCAGCAGCTGCTCTTTTGCGTACGCGTAACTCGTCCCTCGATCTCCGCCGACGCAGACGCCGAGGATTCCCGGACCGCAGCCCTGACCCTGGGCCTGCAGGATGCAGTCGAGGATCGCGTTCTCCACGCCCTTCAGATCGCGGTTGCCGAGATCGGGGTGAGGGAGGGAGTACTGCGCGTTCATGTTCTCGCAGCCGCCGCCCTTGAGCATCAGCTTCACTTCCACGTACGGCTTTCGCCACTGGTGAAAGTGAAAGACGGGCGAGCCGGGGCCGGTGTTGTCGCCGGTGTTCTTGCCGGTGACACTGTCGACGCTGTTCTGACGGAGATAGCCGACTTTCGTGGCCTGGCGCACTGCTTCGGTTGCCGTCTCCTGGAACGTGATCTGGTCGTAGCCGACCGGTGTGTGCACGAAGAAGAGGATCGTGCCGGTGTCCTGACAGACCGGAAGCGAGCTTTCTTTCGCCAGTCCGATGTTGCAGCCGATGACGTTGAGCGCGACGTCGGCATTCGATCCCGCGGCCTCGTTCTTCCGCGCCAGGGTGATGGCGTTCACGACGTCGTCGGGGAGCTGCGTGGAGGTCCGGCGGATCAGCTCGAGCAGCGTTTCAAAGAGAGCGGGCTGCGCGGAAACGTCGCGCAGAGATGCAGTTGCGGTCATGGTGTTGCTCCGTTTTCGAGTCTATCACCGGCGTACGGCCCGTCGTTTTGACGGCACGCGGTCGACGGTGATCGTGGTGCTTGCGAGCGCTCCCCAGTTGTCGTAGGCGTCACGCGCGCGAACGAAAATCGTGTGCGTCGTTCCGGCGGGCAGAGGGGGAAGCGTCGCGGTGATCACGTTGCCGGCGACCGTCGCCGGCGTGCCGGTTCCCGGCTCGCCTGTCGTGTCGACGAAGAACTCCGCGGCGTCGATCGGCGAGGCATCGCTCACGTGAGCGTTGAATGTGCCGGGCTGGACGACGATGTTCGTCACGAGCGGACCCTCGCTGTCGAGCCACAGATATTCGACCTCGACAAAATCATTGTTCGTCAACCCGAGATCGATCCAGAACGTTCCATCGGCGAGGTCGATCCCGGCCGGAGTGCGCACCACGCGGCCGCGCTCGTCGAGTCCGCCGTTGTAGCCCTCGAAGAACGCTGCCTCGGCCTCCGGCTTCCCGCGCGGCAGATCCTTGAACGTCTCGCGAATGATCGCCGGGTTCCAGTAATCGTCGTGCGTATTCCACGGACCGATGTCCCACACCGGCACGATGGTCTGGCGACCGCGGTAGTGACGCGCACCTCGCGCTCGTGGCCGAAGTTCGAGGAGAGCGCGCGCCGCGAAGGCAGCGCCGCAAATCGATCGTTGGGAACGATGACGTGGCCGTTCGCGGTGGTGCCGCCGACGAGGCCCTCGCGGGTGGAGAAGACCTGATGAGTGAAGTTCCCGGATGCGGGATTCGGGATTCGAGATTCGAGATTCGCCAGTTCATGGCGGTAGTGCCATGCACCGCGGGTCGCGTCGAGCGTGACTGCCATCGTGGCACCTGGCAGCACATGAATCGTGAAGGCGTCGTTGTCGACGACGACTGTGTAGTCGCGGCCGTCGTATGGCGTCGGAATCGAGTTGATCAGGAATCGGCCGTTCTCATCGGCCCTGCCAACGCGGTCACCGACGCTGACGAGTGCATTCGGCCGAGCGGTCCCGTAGACGTTTCCGACGTAAGTTGCCGGATCGACGATGGCCAGTGCAGCGAGCAACAGGATCATCCGCGAACGCGCCTTGCAAACGGAATGGAAGGTAAAATTTGCCTGTTTACGGGCTTGAGTCCAGCAGACTCAATGTGAGGCAACCGAATGAATTTCAATAAGCTTACGGTCAAGGCGCAGGAAGCCATCGCTGAGGGGCAGAACCTCGCCCGCGGGGCGGGAAACCCGGAGCTGACTCCCGAGCACCTGCTCCTCGCTCTTCTGCGGCAGGAGGGCGGCATCGTCACGCCCATTCTCAACAAGCTCGGCCTGAACCCCGCCACGATCGAGGCGGAAGTCGCCGGCGAAGTGGCGAAGTACGCCAAGGTGGGCGGCGCGTCCGCTGAGCCGATGATCTCGTCGACGCTGCGCAAGGTCTTCGACAATGCGTTCGAGTCCGCGACGCAGTTCAACGACGAGTACGTGTCGACCGAGCACTTCCTGCTCGCGATTGCCCAGGCGAAAGAGACCACGGCATCGCGTATTCTCGCCCGGCACGGCGCGGTTCCCGATGCCCTGCTCAAGGCGCTCCAGTCCGTTCGCGGCACGCAGCGCGTGACCGATCAGAATCCCGAAGACAAATACCAGGCGCTGGAGCGCTACGCGCGTGACCTGACGGCGCTGGCCCGTCGCGGCAAGCTCGATCCCGTGATCGGCCGCGACGAGGAGATCCGCCGCGTCATCCAGGTCCTCTCCCGGCGCACGAAGAACAACCCTGTGCTCATCGGCGAGCCGGGCGTCGGCAAGACCGCGATCGTCGAAGGACTGGCGCGTCTTGTGGTCGAAGGCGACGTCCCCGAAGGTCTCAATAACAAGCGTGTCGTCGCCCTCGACCTCGGCTCCATGATCGCCGGAGCGAAGTACCGCGGCGAATTCGAAGATCGTTTGAAGGCCGTGATCAAGGAAGTCGAGGAGAGCGAAGGCAACGTCGTCCTCTTCATCGACGAGCTGCACACGCTCGTCGGCGCGGGTGCGGCGGAAGGAGCGATGGACGCCTCGAACATGCTCAAGCCGGCGCTCGCCCGCGGCGAACTGCGCGCGATCGGCGCCACGACGCTCAACGAGTACCAGAAGCACATCGAGAAGGACGCCGCGCTCGAGCGCCGGTTCCAGCCGGTGTACGTCGGCGAGCCGTCGGTCGAGGACACGATCGCGATCCTCCGCGGCCTGAAGGAGCGCTACGAGGCGCACCACGGTGTGCGCATCCGCGACGCCGCGCTCGTCGCCGCCGCCGTGCTCTCCGACCGCTACATCTCCGACCGCCAGCTCCCGGACAAGGCGATCGACCTCGTCGACGAGTCGGCGTCGCGGCTGAAGATGGAGATCGAGTCCTCGCCGGTCGAGCTCGACGAGGCGAACCGGCGCGTCACGCAGCTCGAGATCGAGCTGGCGGCGATGGCGGGCGAGTCGGACGAGGTG
>DATISF010000066.1:0-28146 GCA_035468985.1 Thermoanaerobaculia bacterium | reverse complement strand
GGCATGCGAGAGCCCGATGCGCAAGAGGCCGTGAGGTTCGGTGTCGCTCGACGTGAGAGATTTCAGCGCCTCGGTCCGCTGCAGCAGATCTCGCGCTTGTTCGAGCACCCTGGAGCCAAGCGAGTTCAGACGCGGCGGCTTAACCGAGCGGTCGAGCAACTCGGCACCCAATGCCGCCTCCAGCCTTTGCACCTGCCGGGTAATCGCAGAGGGCGTCCGGAACAGACGATCGGCTGCACCGGCGATGGACCCGGCCTTGGCGAACTCTACGAGGGCGCGTAAGTCATCGAGCAAGGGAGCCTCCTCCTAGAGCACTTCTTAAACCGCCTCTCAACGGGTAGTAGCATCGTGCGTGCATGGCATTATCAGCGTGATAATAATGAACTTGTGAAGCGTTCGTGCTCCATTATAAAGACCAAGGAGTTCAATGCATTATGTATTCGGCGATGGTTACGACGCATTTGAAGCAGAAAAGTTCTAGGCACTGAAGTCCACTCGTAAACTTGTTCCTAAAATGAAATTTGTTCAGAGAGCGCGCGGCAATATTTATAGACTTCGCAATGAGCTTATCGGCGTGCGGCGTTGGAGGGGCGGACACTGTGGCCCGCACGCCCGTTAGCGTCATGACCAGCAAGCCCGAACTGTCGGTCCTGTTTCCCAAGCGAAAGTGGGCGATCGTATTGCGGACGCGATCTCTGGCAATGGCTATTACGCGAATTCGGAGGGAGGTCGTGGGTATGATCGGCCATGTTTATGCTTACATTTCAGGCGTGCCCATGCGATTGGCGATTCTTGCCACAGTGAGCCTTTCCCTGATGCTAGCCGCAGACGACGCGTCTCCACCAGTTCCACCCGCCACTCCCGAGCATGACGTCGTCGAAAACTATCATGGCAGGCAGGTCCATGACCCCTATCGGTGGCTCGAGCAGGCGGGAGCGCCCGCGGTTGGACAGTGGATCGACTCGCAGAATGCCTACACGGACGCCGTCATGAGCGGCTTCCGGGACCACGGCGCGATCATCAAGCGAGTCGGTCAGCTCGCCCTGACATCTACCCAGCGCTCCAATCCACAAATCGTCGCCAACGTACTCTTTTACATGCGACAAACCCCTCCGCAGCCGCAGCCCGTGCTCGTGGCTGAAGCCTGGCCAAACGGGGAATCCAAAGTGATCGTCGACACGAATGCAGTTCAAGGCGACACGGCCATCAGCGATTACTGGCCCTCGCCCGACGGCACGCAAGTGGCGTATGGCACCGCCGAGGGTGGGACGGAGAACACCACCATCCATTTTGTCGAGGTGTCGAGCGGCCGGGTAATGCCAGACGCCCTGCCCTATGCCGGTGGCGGCACTACACCGACATCGCTCGCCTGGGATGCGGATGGAAAGGGTGTCACATACGTGCGCCTGCCGCTGCCGGGCGGCGTGCCGGTCGCCCGGGAGCAGTTCGACGCGCAGCTGTATCACAATGCTCTCGGCCCGCCAGCCGTCGCCGACACCGCCGAGTTCGGCAAGCCACCCTCGCCGATTGCCGAACACAAGCTGATCAGCTCGGCTCACGGTAGCCACGCGGCTGCATTCATCTATTACGGCGATGGGAACTTCGAAAACGTGTATCTGCGATCAGGGCACACGTGGCGCAAGGTGCTCGGGATGAACGAGCGGGTGCGCACGGTCGATAGTGAGACTGGGGGGGGCGCCACATGGGAGGGCGATCGTCTGCTTGTCTTGTCCTATCGCCATGCACCCCTCGGGCGGCTTCTGGAACTCGACAGCGACGGGCACCGCCGTGCGCTTGTGTCACCGCAGGGCTGGGCAATGAACGGCGTGGCGGCCATCAAGGGGGGCTTTTTGCTCGCGGAAATCCGCGGACCGGACTGGCGGGTGCGCCAATTCAACATGGACGGAGTGCTCGTACGCACTGTCCCGTTGCCGTCAAGCGGCATCGGCATCAACGCGATTGCCAGCACCGAAGACTCCACGACGGCGTTGATCGGCTACTGCGGCTGGTCGGTGCCCCCCCGCTGGGTGAAGTACGATGCCGAGAGCGGTGGGGTCACGACGGTATTCGAAGTCAAACCGGCAGGGGATTACTCCCAGGTGCACACCTGGCGGCTGGACGCCCCCTCCACTGGTGGTGTGCGTGTGCCGATCACGGTGATGGCGCTCGGGGATCCGCGCCGCGATGGAGAACGCCCAACGATTCTGAGCGCGTACGGCTTCCAAGGCAGGGTGCGGCAGCCGGCTTTCAACGGTTCCCTGCTCGCTTGGCTCGAGCGGGGCGGGGTCTACGCATGGGCCAATATCCGCGGGGGTGGCGAATACGGTGAGGGCTGGCACGCGGACGGCAACCGCGCAAACAGGCAGCACTGCTTTGATGACCTGCATGCCGCGGCGCGAGCACTGATCGATGCTCGCTGGACCGACGTGGCGCACCTTGGAATCGTCGGTCGCTCGGCTGGGGCGCTGCTCATGGGCGCCGCACTTACGCAGCACCCGGCGGATTATCGCGCGGTGGTTAGTTAGCTTCGTGGGCGAGTACGACATGCTGCGCTTAAAGGTCTACCCAAACGGGGAGTACGGCACCTACGAGTTCGGCGCCGTGACGAATGCCGCCGAGTTCGCCTGGCTCAACGCCTACTCGCCCCTGCAGCACGTGCGTCCAGGCGCCGCCTATCCGGCCGTGCTGCTCATCACCGCCGAGAACGATCCGCGCGTCGCGTCGTGGCAGTCGAGCAAGTTTGCCGCGGCGCTGCAGAAGGCCAACGCCTCGCCCCGGCCGATCCTGCTGATCACACGCCGCGGCGAAGGACATGGTGTCACTTCTTCGTTCAGTCAGCGCGTGGGCAACACGGGCGCCGAGCTTAGCTTTTTCGCGGAAGAGCTCGGCCTGGCTTCAGCGGCTCCGTCTAACAAAACTCCGCAGTGAAGTTGAAGCGCATAGATGGACTCTCCCGGCAGTCCTCAGTGATCCAACAAGTCAAAATCCGAAAGGAAAACCTTCTCAAGTTCCACTTGTCCTCACTCTGGCCGGATACGGCAGCAACGTCGAGTTCACCGGCAAACAGCCGGTTGAACAATCACCGGTAAGTCCGCTCAACAGCCGCAGTTGGACCTTGGATATTTTTCAGTCAGCGCCCGAATAGGTTCGATCAGCGTCCCCTCGGCCAGGGCATGCGCGAGCCCGATGCGCAAGAGGCCGTGAGGTTCGGCGTCGGGCGACGCAAGAGATCTCAGCCCCTCCGTCCGCTGCAACCTATCTCGCGCTCGCTCCAGCACCCTGGAGCCAGCGAGTTCAGGCGCGGCGGCTTCGTTGAGCGGTCGAGTAACTCAGCACCCAATTCAGCCTCCAGCCTCTGCAGTTGCCGGGTTATAGCCGATGGTGTCCGGAATAGACGATCCGCTGCGCCGGCAATGGACGGCCTACGAGGGCGCGTCCGTCATCGAGCAAGGGAGCCTCCCAAAGCACTTCAAAACCGCCTCTCAACGGATGGTCGCATCGTGCGTATGAGGCATTATCATCCTGATAATAATGAACTTGTGGAAGTGTTCGCTCTCCATTATAAAGACCAAGGAGTTTAATGAAGAGCTGACACGGAGAATGACATGCGCATGGGTTCAGTTTCGCATTCTTTGCTGATGTTGATCGCTGGCGGCACCGCCTCCCTGATGCTGGCTGCGGGATCTGCGCGCGCTGCGCAGGTCGATCTGGTGGAGTTCGAGAAGATGACCTGGGTGGAAGTGAAGTCCGCGCTCGCGGCGGGCAAGACGACGGCGCTCATCTACACCGGCGGTACCGAGCAACGAGGCCCCCAGCTCGCGAACGGCTACCATAACCTCGTTGCGCATGCGCAGGTCGAGACGATCGCGAGAGAACTCGGCAACGCGATCTTCATGCCCGTGTTGCCCTACACTCCGAACGATGCAGAAGCGCTTCCCGGTACCATCGGGATTACGAACGAGCTGCTCGCTGCCATCCTCGAGCGCATCACGGAGGAATCGATCCTCAACGGTTTCCGCAACGTGATTCTGATGGGCGATCACGGTGGCGGCCAGCCGCAGGTGTACGAGGAAGTCGCCAAGAAGCTCGACCGACGCTACAGGCCAAACGGAATTCGTGTGTTCTACTGTGACCAGGGCTATAAGCCCGCCAATGATGCGTTCGATCAGTACCTGGCGCAGCACGGCTATCCAGCCGGCCTCCACGGTTACCTTTTTGACACCTCCATCATGATGTATCTCGACAAGGACAACACATGGGTGCGCAGAGATCTGGTCTCCTCTGCAGTGGGAGATCCCGTCGTCGATGGCAAGGTGCAGTTCGGGCCGCAGAGTCCACAAAACGGAATCCTGGGTGACGCGCGCCGCTCAACGGCGGAGCTGGGGAAGCGCGCATTCGACATGAAGGTCGATTACGCGGTGAGGCAGATTCGCAGGTTCCTAGCCGGCGGATATTAGTGGTATCGGCCACGTCCGACACGGGTGTGCGTACCGCTGGTTGGATTTAGCACTATCGCTGATAGCGCTCTTCGCTGCTCCCTCATGCCGGGTGACACTGTTCGGAGAAGACATGCCCAAGCAGGACGCGGTGATGCTGATTCTCGAAGATCAACACGAGCATCCGGGGCAGTCAACGGCGTGGTTCCGGCCCGGTCTAAGTAGGAGCGCCGCAGGGTGATGGCTGCCGCCGATGCGATTACGACCCTTCGCATCCAACGCAACCTGGTAACAGGCCGACACGACGGCAAGCAATTGGTATCGATGATTAGAGAGAGTACCGAAACATGAAAATGAATCTCGAGCGCCGCACGTTTCTCGCCGGCACCACCGCTGCGGTGTCGCTCTCGCTGCTGCTGATGAAGCTCATGGCAATTGGCACCGCTTCGAAGGCCGTGCCGCCGGCACCCGTCGCGCGCGTCGAAGTGGTGAAAGACACCTACTTCGGTGAAAAGGTAAGCGATCCCTATCGCTGGATGGAAAACAGCAAGGACCCCGATTGGCTGCCGTTCCTGAAGGGGCAGAACGACCACACGCGCGCCATCATCGATGCCCTGCCGGGCCGGGCGCCCCTGCTTAAGCGCATCGAGCAACTTTCCGGCGAATCCTTGGCGACCTCGCGCGTGCAGCGTGCCGGCGGCCTAATCTTCATCCAACAGCGCCCCTTGGGCGCGGACAACTTCAGTCTGTTCGTGCGCCAAGGCCTCAACGGTCCGGATCGCGTGCTGGTCGATCCCACCGCCATGAGCAGTGCCAACAGCCACGTCTCGCTCGACTGGTGGCAAGCCTCGCCCGATGGCAAGTATGTGGCGTACGGCCTGTCGAAGGATGGCAGTGAAGATTCCCGGCTGCACATACTCACTGTCGCCGACGGCAAAAATCTTCCCGAGACCATTCCTAATACCGAAGGCGCCAATCCGCAATGGCTCGAAAATGCCAGCGGATTTTTCTACACGCAGCTCACTGGCGCCGTGGCCACCCCCGAGCGTTACTTGGACGCCCAAGCCCGCTTCCACAAATTGGGCACCGACCCTGGGTCCGATCCGATACTGATGAGGCGCGATCTGGTCGCCGGGGTGGATTACGACAAGATCCAGATCCCGACAATCCTCACCGCGCCCGGCTCGCGCTACGCGATCCTGCAGTTGGCCGACATAAGACCCGAGAGCCGATGGTTCGTCGCACCGGTCAGCGACGTCATTGCGGGCAAGGCCAAATGGGTTTCAGTCGCCGACTTCGATGACGAAGTCACCGATCTTGAACTCGATGGCAACGACTTATACCTGTTGGTCAACAAGGGCTCGCCGCGCGGGCGCATCGTCAAGACTTCGGCCGCTTCGCCGAGCCTCACTACCGGAACGGTAGTAGTCCCGCAACAGGCGACGCTCGTGATCGAGAGCACAGCGCGCGCTCGTGACGGGATCTATTTGAAAATCATGGACGGCGGCATCAGCCGGTTGCAGCGTTTGAGTCAGGACGGCAAAGTCGTCGACATCGCTCTGCCTTTCGACGGCACCGTGAGCGCCATGTTCGCCGCGCCAAATGAAGACGGCGCCTTGCTATCGCTTCAAGGTTGGCTCACGCCGCCGGGCATTTGGATGGTCGACCTCGCCGGCCATCTTGCGCAGACGAGGATCGCGCCCAAGCCCGCGATCGATGTCAGCGCTTATGAAGCCAAGCGCTTCTTCGCAACCGCGAAGGACGGCATCAAGATCCCCTATACGCTGATTTATCGCAAAGGCATGAAACAGGACGGTAGCAACCCAACCTGGATCTCCGCCTACGGCTCGTACGGCCTGTCTCCTTACACGCCCACATTTGCCGGACCCACGCTTGCACTGGTTGATGCCGGCGCCATCGTCGGATACGCCAATGTGCGCGGCGGCGGCGAATATGGCCGCGAGTGGCACAAGGCCGGGCAGCTCGCCAACAAGCCCAACACCTGGCGCGATCTCATCGCCGTGTGCGAGGAACTCATCGCCAAGAAATACACCTCATCGAAGCATCTCGCCATCGGCGGCCGCTCCGCCGGCGGCATCACCGTCGGACGCGCGATGACTGAACGCCCCGGTCTCTTCGCCGCCGTGATCGACGGCGTCGGCTGGTCCAATCCACTGCGCTATGTCGCCGAACAGAGCGGCTACGGTGAAGAACCCGAGTGGGGCGCCATCGCCGATCCCGCCGGTTACAAGGCGCTCAAGATGATCGACAGTTATCAGTCGGTGAAAGATGGCACCGCGTATCCCGCCGTGCTGCTCACCACCGGCGTCACAGATCCGCGCGTCGCGCCCTTTCACCCGGCGAAGATGACCGCACGACTGCAAGCCGCCACTACGTCCGGAAAACCCATTCTGCTGCGCGTCGACTACGACGCCGGCCATGGCATCGGCTCCACTCGCGCGCAGAAGGACCGGGAAGCGGCAGACACGTACGCCTTCTTGTTGTGGCAGCTAACCGAACCGAGTAGAGATGTATCAAAACAGGAGAAGAAACACTGATTAAGACGATTATCTTATCCATGTGTCTCGCAGCTTACTCACTTTCGCCTAATGCACTTGCTTAGGATGAGCGCCATCACACGGACGGCCCGGTCACGGAGGTTAGCTACATACATACAGGTTGAGTACGGGCATTTTGAAGAGTACATCGATTGGCTGAATTCAACATGGAAACCGACCATGGAAGCCACCAAGAAAGCTGGGCTAATCATCGACTATAAGGTCTTCAGTGCCACTCCAAAATCGCCGGACCTGCCCGACATAATTCTCTGGATCACTTTCAAAAAGGCGGCTGCGGCGTCTCGACGCCTTTGTCTAATTCTGTAGCACCGAGTGTCAGAACAAGGCCAGAGTGGCCCGAAGTGGATACAGAAAAGTCTTGGGTACCGAATATATTCGTGAACTCGTTTTGAAATGAAATTGTGGTTCAAAGAGCGCGCGCCCAGTGGTAGAGACGCGGAGACTTTACGTCCGGTGTCCAACAGAAAAGTTACGTAGAGGAGTTCCACACGAAGAAGATTCTGACTAAGTACGGAGCGCTTGCGCTGGCGGTCGCTCTGATGGTGCCGTTGGCGCAGGCGCAGCCGGCGGGAATGCAGGCCGCCTTCGGAAAAGATGCCGGAACGCTTTCACCGGCCTATTCGCGTGAGCTCGAGCAGACATTCGCTCTGTCGGGGGATACCACGTCGAAGCGCCGGTCTCCGGCTCACAAGCCCGCTGAGGCGGGGCAACTCGTCGCCATGCTCGCCGGCGACGCAGACGCCATCGCTAACGTTCGCCCGCTGCTAACTCCAATGTGCCGGGAGACGATGATCTGCGAGCCGATACCGAACGCTCTTTTGATGAAGCTCTCGGTCACCTGTACCTGATTTCACTCGTCACGGGCCTCGCCGAAACCGTGCATTTTGCCGACCGCCACGGCTCAACCTTAATCAGTTCGTGGCAGTTCTAAACGCCGGGCCGATGGCAAATGACGTCTCGCGCATGAAGGCGCCGAAGCTGGTCGGCCGGAAATCGTTAATTATGGTGGAGCTGAACGGGATCGAACCGTCGACCTCCTGAGTGCGATTTCTTTCCGGGTCTCGGGACGTCTCATGACACCTCCGGATTTCAATCAGTTGGGCGTAGCCGTACATGGCCGGAGACAAACAGTCCGTACAAAATAGTCGCTTGGTAGTCGGTAGCATTCATGCAGCGCGCCGCAGAGGATTTCGATAATACGTTAAGACACCTCCACACCGATGAAACCACGACTGGTCGGCTCACATGGAGGCTGACAGAACACTACGGAATACCGGTCGTTCGAGTCCGTGCTGTCGATCGATGCTTCAGTGCTGAGTCCGGCGAGGATTGTCCTCCTAACATCCATCAAAGAACGCACAGACGCCTTCCAGGAAACCGTTGCCGCAGCATGACTGGTCGATACGCTCGAATCTAGCGCCGAGCTACGACGCTCTGCTGGCTCGCCAATTATGCAAATAACACCGAAAGGGCTCATGAGCCTCACGCGTCACACGAATGTGTGGCAGTACGGCTCGACGGATTTCGGCAACTACCCTAGCCTTGCTCCTACTCTCGTTGCGGTCGGTCCCATGGAGGTCATCATGCGGGCGTCACCGGTATGGCTTTTTGCGGTTACCTTGCTGTTGGCTGGTTCCAATCTCACGGCGGCCACCCTCAGCGATGGAAGGAAAGCGCTCCTTCTTTTCAAACAGCCGAACGCGAGCGCAGCCGCTACCATTGTCGACGACAGCACGACGGTGCTCGAGGAGTACCAGACGTTTACACTGCTCTCCGTCCCAAAATCCTCAAGTGACACGTTGATATCGCGAGCGCAGCAAGCTGGGGTGACGCTCTCGTTCCACGATGAATTCGACACGCTGAATTTGCCCGGGGCTGTCGTCGATACTCGCCTCGGCCTCGCAGGTCTCCCGGGAGAGCGCATCGCCCCCTACGAGAAGGGCAAGTACGGCCTCTACGTTCTGCAGTTCACTGGTCCGGTTCGCAAAGAGTGGCTCGATTCAATCGCCGCGGTGGGCGGAATTGTCGTCGATTCGATCCCCGTGAATGGCTACCTTCTTGCGTTGACGCCCGAGATGGCAGCTGGTCTCTCGAAGGACGGCTTGATCCAATTTCTTGAACCCTTCCACCCATTTCTGAAGGCGGCATCGGTAGATGCTTTGCAATCCGATTTGCAACCAGTCCTGGTCGACTTCGCCGAAGCGCCAGGCCTTTCAGACGCGCTTGCCGAAGTGAACCTGATTTTGCGTGGCTCAACAAGGCGGAGAAATCGCAGCGGGTATTATTTGTTCGGCTATCTGCAGCCGAAGGACGCCGCGCAGATCCTCAGGAATCCGCTGGTCATTGGCGTCCATGAAGTGCCTCGTGTCATCGCCTCTGATGAACGTCAGGTCATGTCGCTTAGCGCCAACGTAACTGCCCAATCCGGAAACCTGATCCCGACGAGTCCCGGCACGTATTCCTCTTGGTTGACCGGCTCGTCTGCCTGTGACCTTTGTGGGAACCTTAGCGGTGAGCACTTCAAGATCGGTCTCGCTGACAGCGGCGCTGACGGCAGCCGACCAGATCTGACGGGGCGCGTGGAGATCGGTTCAGTTCTCTTGACTCAAAGAGACCTTCAAGGAAATTGTCCGCCGTCACCACCTCCTCCCGATCCACCGAACGTTTGCGAAAACGTGGGTATCTGTTTCACTTGTGATGGGATGTACCACGGAACATTCGTGAGCGGAGTCTTCGGAGGAAGTGGCACAGGCACGGCCAAGCGCGATTGGACGGCGAGTACGACTGGCTTTTTCCTCGGTACAGGAGTCGCGCCGACGGCTGGCATTGTCGCCACTAAGTTCCTATCCTCAACCGGAGGCGAATGGCTGGCGAAGACAATCTTCGACCGGACCCGCGATGCGACTTTGCATGGAGCGTATGTTCAGAACCACTCGTACAACCAATACACGCTCTCCGTAAGCACATCCGGTAAGTACACCGTGATGTCACGTGATTTTGATGTAGCCGTTCGGGATTCGCAAGGGCTGGCCGGGCTCGGTTCGGTTCCGGTTACGCTCACTGCATCCGCTGGGAATCAACACGAGGATACCGATCAGCTTAACCGCGGTCTTGTCTCACCACCGGCCACCGCCAAGAATGTGATTGCCATCGGTGCTGCGGAGGGGGTTCGAGATTCAGCTGAATGGCGGCAATGCTTCAACCCCTCGGCGGATGCTGACTCGTTTCGGAACATTATGGCCGATAGTAAACATGGGACGCTCGTTCAATCTGGCGGCCACGGCTGGGATACATATATCAAACCTGATCTCTTCGCGCCCGCGACGCAGGTGGTCTCCGCGCTGTCGACCAGCGTTCCCTCGCCGGCTGGTTGCATGCGGTATGGACAGGATTACCTTCATTTTCCGGACCCGGACTATGCCATTGTATCGGGGACGAGTTTCTCTTCCCCAATGGGGGCAGGAGCGGCACTGATCGCGAGCCGCGTGTTCGCAGCCTCGCTCGGTGGCACGCCCAGCCCATCAGCCGCCAGTCCCGCATTGCTGAAGGCTATGCTCGTCGGTAGCGCCATTTCGATGCGCGGCGGAATGGACAAGACAAACTCCACCACAATCGGGGCGTTGCCAAATGCTGTTCAAGGCTTCGGCCGTGTGAGTCTGGTCGACGTCGTTTCGCACACACCGTCAAGACAATACGTGAACCAAGACACGCCAAAATTCATGAACGCAGGCGAGCTTTGGAGTGGAACTTACGCGGTCGATGACCCGGCAAAGCCTGTCAAAGTCGTACTCTCTTGGACCGATCCTCCGGCGCTCGCCGATTCCGGTGCCGTGGCGACTCTGCTTCAGAACGATCTCGATCTGTTCGTCAACGTGGGCCATTCGACCGATTGTCGACGGTATGTCGGAAATCATCTGGATGTGATTGACACGAATCGTGGAGAAGAGTCGGTTCAGTTTCAATGTGGCCAGATCGACGTGGACACAAAGAACAACACGGAGCTGGTAACCGTTTTTCCTAACGTAGCAGGCGTCAATCAGTTCACAATCGTCGTGCAGGCCACTCGAATCCAGGCGTCGGCGGTGCCGGATGCCGACTGCCCCCAGAACCCAAACTCGGATTGCAATGATCAGGACTTTGCGCTTTTTATATACAACGCACACCCACGAATGAATTTGGCCGCGCCGACAGGCGTTCAGGCTGCGGCAAACGGGTCTGCATCCGTTAGCGTCTCATGGTCGCCCGTGCTCGGCGCGGATCGTTACGAAGTATCGAGGCGGGACAGCGGGGGCTATGCCGTGCTCAACGCAAATATCACCGCGAATTCATTCTCCGACGTGAGTGTTTCTCCCAACGTGGCGTATCTCTACCGCGTGAGGGCTTTCGATCCTGCCGGGAATCCAGGAGCATACAGTTCTCCCGACTTAGCAACGACCGTCCCGTTTGATGACGAGCCCTTGGCCGCCAACAGCATTATTCGTGCGGCACATGTCGAGCAGCTGCGGGCGGCGATCAATTGCGTGCGGACGACTGCGGGTTTGGGGGCGGGATCATTCACCGATTCGCCTCCGCTAGCCGGCATCGTGGTGAAGGCCGTTCACCTTGCAGAGTTGCGCGCCAGCCTCGACCAAGCTATCGCAACACTGTCACTGCCTGCTCGAATCTACTCGGATCCGACGCTCATAGCCGGTGTCTCAATCATCAAGAGTGCGCATGTACAGGAGCTACGAGATGCGCTCAAGTAGCGCTTCCGATCAGCCGCGCCGCGCGCTTCCCGCATTTTACCGGCTGGGAACGTTCGTCGCCCTGGTCATTCTCGCTCTCGCGTCAAGGAATGCGAGCGCCAGTCACTCCACCTTTACTTCTGGTGATGTGATTCTTGGGGGACAGACACCTACACTAGTGATCATAACGAGTCGAATCGATTGGTTTCATGCCGACGGGTCGTTCAACAAGCGTCTGGTGGAGGCAGTCGATGACTTTCCCGACGATTTCGCGTTCGATGCAACCGGTAACTTGTACGCAGTTACATCGTATGCGATCAGGGTATTTGATCCAGCTGGGAATTACGTCGGTGACTTCGGAACTCTTCCACCGTTTGCGGCACGCGCAATGACATTCGATGCAGCAGGTCATGCGTACGTCGCCGCGAACACTCCGAGCGGTAACCTCGTCATGCTCGACGCTTCCGGCGTTCAATTGCGCTCGTTCGCTCTTCCCGGAGACAGTCGCGTGGGCGGACCCGGGATTTCGTCGATAGATCTTGGGTCTGATCAGTGCACGCTGTTTTACGCAGCCCATAACCGCATCGGGCGCTTCAATGTCTGCACGAACTCGCTTATGGCGGACGTCACCAGTGCTCTTCCCGGATCCGGAGCTGCCAGTATCCGCGTCTTGCCCGGTGGCAACCTGCTCGTCGCGGCTGTGGAAACGATTGACATCGTGGACGTGTCGACCGGAAGCGTGACCAAGACATTCGATTTGCCAAATCAGGACCGATGGGGATCGGTCGCCATCAATCCTGGCGGCTCGTCATTCTGGGCGGGGTCGTTCGACACCGCGGCGAGATTTGACTTGGCCTCTGGCTCGGTGACCGCGTCGGTTCACCCAGCGGATTACATCCTGAGAGCCGTCGGAGTCGTGGGTGAACCGCGAGCAGCGACACTGGGACTCGCAGGCATCCCGACCATGTCGAGACTCATCCTTGTGCTGTTGTGTCTTGCCATGGCCCTCGTCGCGGTGTGGCGCGTCGCGTAGTTTGACAGGCTAGACGTCGGACGCATCGACACAGCTTGGTTGCTCCGCGATCTGGGTACCTCTCTCAAGTCGTGACGTGCCGGAATAACGAGGCACGATCGACATTTGTCGTTTCTCCTACGTTAGAACCGGCCAATGCGACCCGGCCGGTTGGCCGCGGCGGCTTGCATCGGCGGGCGACATGCCAGCGGCGACCGCGCTCTACGCAAAGTAGTCGGTTGCACAGATTTTTGTGCACCGATGCAAGTCAGTAAGTCGTTGATTCGATTGGTGGAGCTGAACGGGATCGAACCGTCGACCTCCTGAGTGCGATTCAGGCGCTCTCCCAAACTGAGCTACAGCCCCACAAACCTTGGGAAGGTATGGCCGTTAACGGCCAGCCCGTGATGAAGATTCCGCTCGGGCGGGGGCGGATTATAGCCGAAGCGCCGCGGACCGCCACGAAACCGGGAATCGACCGCCGCCTCGCCGTCTTCGCCGCTCGGGGTGATTCAGTGGTTGAGCTTGCGCCAGCAGTGGTACGCGACGGCGAACATCAGCGGCGCGAGGCCGAGCATCGCGGCCACCGTCAAAGCCTCGACGCGATCGAACTCCACCTTCTGAATCATGCGCACGACCAGGGCCATCGACGCCACGGCGGTGAACAGACCGCCGAATACGCTGCAGAACCAATAGAGGATGACATCCACCAGCGGCCGCACGGGCATCTCGTCATTCTGACGGCCGAACTCGCGGCGGTCGCTTGGGCTGACGACCAAGAAGACCATGACGATCTCTCCTATCGCACAGACCGCGCCAAATTCCAAACGGTGAGGCCGCTTCCGCGCGCGTGAGAGAATCCGCGCGCGATGACTGATTTCACCGGACGGGTGGCGATCGTCACGGGAGCGGCGCGAGGACTGGGACGGGCGGCTGCGGAGCGCCTTCACGAGCGCGGTGCGGCCGTCGCCGTGAACGTCCGCGACCGCGAGCGCGCCGAGTCGGTGGCCCGATCGATCGGCGAGCGCACGCTGGCCGTGCCGGGAGACGTCGCGGCGCCCGGCGTCCCCGAGGAACTCGTTCGTCGCACGCTCGAACGGTTCGGCCGCGTCGACATCCTCGTCAACAACGCCGCGCTGGCGCGATCGACCCGTTTTCCGAAGCTCACCGCGGATGAGTGGCGTCTGGCGCTCGAGGTGAACATGACCGCGCCATTTCTCCTGATCCAGGCGGTGCTTCCGGCGATGAAGAAGCAGCACTATGGCCGCATCATCAATCTCTCTTCCTCAGCCGGCCGCACGGTCAGCACCCTCGGCGGCGCTCACTACACGGCCTCGAAAGCGGGACTCCTCGGACTCACGCGCGCAGCCGCGAAAGAGCTTGGCCAGTTCGGCATCACGGTGAACGCCATCTGTCCCGGCATGATCGACACCGAGCTGACGCGCGAGAACGCCTCGCCCGAGCTGCTCGCAAGACTCGCCGCCAGTTACCCGGTTCCCCGGCTCGGAACGGCGCTCGAAGTGGCGGACCTCATCTGCTTTGCCGCATCCGAGGCGGCGGGGTACATCACCGGAGCGTCGTTCGATATCAACGGCGGCGACTTGATGATGTAGATGAAAGAACCAACGCGTGTTCTCGTCGCCGTGATTGCCGCCGTGGCCGGAGGGACGGCGATCGCCTTGTCGGGAAATGCGTCGCTCGTTCGCGCCGCCGATTTCATCGCGCCGATCGGAGCGCTATGGGTCAACGCCATCCGGATGACGGTGATCCCGCTGGTCATGTCGCTTCTCATCACCGGCGTGGCCTCGGCCGCCGATTTGCGATCGGTCGGACGACTGGGCGGGCGGACGCTGGCCGTGTTTCTGGCGCTGCTCGCCGGCGTGGCGATCGTGGTGATTCCCTCTGCCGCTTTGCTCTACGAATTGGTTCCCAAGCACGGCGGCGTGGTGCCGCCGCTTCCCGCGGGAGCGGCGGAAGCGGCGGGCGAAGTCGTGGCGGGCGCAAAAGGACAGACGTTCGCGGCCTGGCTTCCGTCTCTTCTTCCGCCGAATCCGATCGGCGCGGCGGCCACCGGCGCGATGATGCCGCTGGTTCTCTTCACGCTGTTGCTCGCGCTCGCGATCGCACACAGTCCTGCGCCCACTCGCGCGACGCTGGTCGGATTCTTTCAGGCCATGGGCGACGCGTTGCTGACGCTCGTGCGGTGGATCATTCTCGCCGCACCGGTCGGAGTCTTTGCTCTCCTGCTGCCGCTCTCCGCGCATGCCGGAGCGGCGGTGGCGGGGGCGATCGGCGTCTACATCGTCGCGTATTCGATCGCGCATCTCGCCGTCATCCTGCTGCTCTATCCGGTTGTGGCGCTGGCCTCGCGAACTTCGATGCGCCGATTCGCCCGCGCGGCGCTGCCGCCGCAGATCATCGCGTTCAGCTCCAGCTCGTCGATCGCCACGCTTCCGTCGATGGTGGAGAGCGCCGAGCGCACGCTGGAGATCCCGCCGCGCGTCACCGGGTTCGTCCTGCCGGTGGCGGTTTCGACATTCCACATCGCCGCGCCGCTGTCGTGGACCGTCGGGGCGCTTTTCGCGGGATGGTTCTACGGGATTCCGCTGGGCTCGGGCCAACTGGCGATCATCGCCTTCGCCGGCGTGTTCCTGGGGTTCGCCGTCCCCGGCATTCCGCGCGGAGCGTTCATCATGCTCACGCCGCTGTTTCTGGCCATCGGCCTTCCGGCGGAGGCGATCGGCTTATTGATCGCCGTGGATGCGATCCCCGATCTCTTCGCCACGGTGCTCAATGTGACGGGCGATTTCGCCGCGGTCACGATCGTGGCCAGTGGCGCTGGCTGACTCCGAACATCTTCAGGCAAAGGTTGAAGGATCAGCGGGACGACCGAAGAGGAATCCTTGGCCAAATTTGATCCCCAACCGGGCGGCCATCTCCGCCGTTTCATGCGTTTCGATTCCTTCCAGAATCAGGTCACATTCGAAATCGCGCGCCAGGGATTGAAGGTTCATGATGATCTTCAGCTTCGTCGAGTCGGTCTCGAAGTCGGTTCCGAACTCATGACTGATCTTCAGAAACGATGGACGCAGCCTGTCGATGAACGGCAGATGCGAATAGGCCACTCCCATATCGTCGAACGCGAAGCGGACGCCGACAGCGCGCAGGTGCTCGACGTTGGCGAAAAGCTGTGGCCCTGCACGCAGTGATTCCTGCTCCGTGATCTCCAGGACGATGCGATCGAGAGAAATCTGGTTCTGCTCACAGTCCCGGATCAGCACGTCGCGGATTCGCGATCCCGAGAGGGCCTGCGGATGAATGTTCAGGAAGAGCGAGCCGCGGGCGGCCAGCCGCGCGCCGGCGCGAAGAGTGCTGCTGATGCAGGCCATCTCCAGATCCTCGACCCGTTGCTTTCGTTTCGCGTATTGAAAGAGCACCTCCGGATTCCGCAGAAGCGAATTGCCCTGGTACCTGGCGAGGGATTCGAAGCCGATGGGCTCCACGCCGTCCGGCAGCAACAGGATGGGCTGAAAAAACGCCTTCAATGAATCGCCGGCGATGATCTCGTCCAGCAGAGGCATGCGGATGATCGATGCGTCCGCGGAGGAGCGGGAGGAAAAAGCCGAACACGACAACAGGTCCAGGGCCTGATCGAGATCCGCGATATCGAACGGTTTTCGCAGAAATCCCACCGCGCCGCGCTCGGACGCCTCGAGCTGCAGCGCATCCGGCGCATCCCCTGTCATCAGAATGACCCGTGTCGCGGGAGAGTGCTGCCGGACGAACCGGATGAAGTCGAGTCCTTCGAAGCCGAACGGCCCCGACAAGCGGATGTCGGAGACCACGTGCGACGGCTTCAACCGTTCCACCATCAGCTCGGCGAATTCCAGGTCGTTACAGGTGACGATCGTACGTCCCTCGCGCTCCAGCCCTCCGGCCAACGCTTCGGTGACCATGAGATCGTCATCGAGAATGAGGACTAACTGCGATTCCTTTGTGGCAACAACGGCGGCAAGAGTCACTTTGCTCTCCTTATCCCCGGGATCGAACAGGATCAATCCGCCTGCCAGATTGGGCTTGATGGAACTTGCTCCAGCGCAGGCAGTTACGGAGCAAGAGGCGACTCATGAGCCGATGGATTCTCGACATCAGTCCGGATTGTGGACGCTTCGGAGCGTCCCGGAGGACCAAGGGCCCGCTCGCAACGTCCGGGCGAGATCGGCCGTGTCGAACGGTTTCTGAAGGAATTGAAACTCGTTGGCTGCGACCCCGGCATCAATCGCCCCCTGAGCCGCATAGCCTGACATCAGAATGGCCTTGATGTGGGGCCAGCGCTGCCGAGCTCCGCGAATGACTTCGATTCCGGGCATTCCCGGCAGCATGGAGTCGGCCAGCACGACGGAAAACGGTCCCTCGACGCCGGCGGCCTCTTCTCCTGAACCGACGGCGACGACCGAATAGCCAAGCATCTCGAGAATCCCCAATAAGCCCTCCCGCGCGGCCTCGTCATCCTCCACCAGTAGCACGCGCTCGCCGCGGCCGTCCGGCACGTCCTCTGACGGCGCGGCGGTCATGGCTGCCACGACGGGATTCTGGAGCGGCAACTCGACTCGGAAGGTCGTTCCCCCTTCCGCGGGACACTCGACGGCAATCCGTCCTCCGTGAGCAGCGATGATTCCGTGCACGACCGACAAACCAAGCCCCGTTCCTTTACCGACTTCTTTGGTGGTGAAGAACGGCTCGAAGATTCGGTCGCGGATCGCCTCGGGAATCCCCGTTCCGGTATCCGAGACTTTGAGCCACGCCGTCTGTTCGTCGCGGCCGGCGGCGATGGACAGCACACCTCCCTCGGGCATCGCATCGATGGCGTTGGCCGCAAGATTCATGATGACCTGATCAATTTGTCCGTGATCAGCGCTGATCGGGAGTGGAACGGCCGCCGGCTCGACGCTCAGCCGGATGTTGGCTCGCACCACGCGGCGAAAGAACGCAAGGAGGTCACCAAGGATCTTGTTGAGGTCGAGGTGTTCCCGCCTGCTGGTTTCGCGGCGTGCGAACAGCAGGAGCTGTCGTGTGAGGTAAGAGCCGCGCCGGATCGTCTTTTCCAATTGGGTGAGATGCCCGATCTGGCGCGGCGACGCGTCGCTCTTTCTCTTCAGAAGCTGAACGATCGAGAGCATCGCCTGCAGCAGATTGTTGAAGTCGTGCGCAACCCCTCCTGCCAGCGTCCCGATGGCTTCGATCTTCTGGGCGTGGCGGAGCTGCTCTCCCAACGCGAGCTCCTCCGTGACATCGCGCTTGATGGCCACGAAATTGGTGATCGTCCCGTCGCGATCGCGCACCGGCGAGATCGTGGCATCTTCTTCATATAGGCTGCCGTCCTTGCGGCGGTTGGTGAAGTGGCCGTGCCAGACCGATCCGGCAGTGATTGCACCCCAGAGCGCTTTGTAGAACGCAGCATCCTGCCTGTCGCTTTTCAGAAGCCGCGACGTCTGCCCGAGGACCTCGGCCTGGGTGTATCCGGTCGCCTTCTCGAACGCGGGATTCACATACTCGATCACGCCGGCCGTGTTGGTGATGACGATCAATTCGGACGCCTGCTCGACCACGGTGGCCAGCCGCCGTTGCGCTTCTTCCGACTCGCGACGAGCGGAGATCTGCTGCACGAGATTGCGGTTCGCCCGTTCGAGCTCATGAGCTGCGCTGACTGCGTCCTCCATCATGTTCAACGCGGCCAATCGCGACTCCCGCACTTCCTCGACTTTGCTGGCCAGCGCCGCCACGCGCTCCCGGCTCTCGGTCACATCGGTCACCAGGATCGCCATCCACGCGTCCCAGCTCAGCCGGTTCGGTTCGAACCTCACGATCCGATCGTCTCCATCCACCGCAATCCGGAGCTCTCTGGGATCGCAGCACGGCCCGGGCGTTGCCAGCAGTCCGTTCAGGCAGGTTCTCACCTCGGAGTTGGGGATCGCGTCGATGGTCTGACCGACGATCGCCTCGACCGGCGTGTTCAACAACGCGGCAAAGCGGTGGTTACAGAACAGGATGCGACCGTCGGCGCCCAGGATCAGGGCGCCCTCGCTCATCGCCTCGAGGAAGAGCCGATATGGGGCCTCGCCGGGCACGCGGCCGGCTTGGTCCCGGAGATCGTCGATGTCACGACCGTCGGCGGGAGACGGATCGACGACACTCATGGCTCATCCTCTCGACCCTCGATCGAGCTGATGCGGTTTTCGGGAAGAACGTACGGCTCCGGCTGACCCAACTGCGCGCGGAGATCGTTGACTTCCCGCTTCAGGTCGATCATCCGCAGCTCGCGGCCGACCGCGAGGCGGTTGAAGCGCTCCAGCTCGAGATTGGCCTGCTTCAGCTTCTCGTTGCGATGCCGAAGCGTCTCTTCGGCTCGTTGCCGCTCGGTCACGTCCTCGACGGTTCCGAGAAGGCCTGAAAAGCGATCGCTGGTGACTCGCGTTCTGGCCATGCCATGGGCAAACCGGACGCTGCCATCGCCACGGACGATCCGAAACTCCACGTCGAACGACCCGGACAAGACGGCCGCCTTCAAGGCGGCCTTGACCGCGCCGCGGTCTTCCGGGTGAACGCGGTTCAGGAACGCAACGATCGGTGTGCCTGCCCGCGGCTCGAGATCAAAAATGCGGAAGTACTCTTCGGACGCCTGGATCTCGTCGGTTATCGGATAGACGATCGCACTTCCGATTTTGGCGATCTGCTGCGCTTCGGCGAGTGCCGCCTTGCTGTGGCGAAGGGCCTCCTCGATCTCGACACGTTTCGTAATGTCCTGGCAGGTTCCGTGGAATCCCACCACGTTCCCAACGCCGTCACGATCGACGAAGGCGCGCTGGGAGAGCACCACTCGTTTTCCGGCCGGCGTGGTGATCGGCAGATCCATGTCGACGAAGCCGTCGAGGTCGCGGGATGAACCCAGCGCGCGGGCGATCTCCTCTTCCATCTTGCGCCGGCCGTCCTGGTCGATGATGCCGAAAAGAAGCTCATAGCTCGGCGTCGCGGAGCCGATCGGAATCCCGAGGATCCGATACACCTCGTCGGACCACGTGGTGGCCCCGGTCAACGCGGACCATTCCCAGTGTCCGACGTGCGCGACGCGCTGGCCTTCTTTGAGTGCATTCTCGCTCTTCTCCAGCGCTTCCTCGATCTGCATGCGCTCGGTGATGTCGATGTTCACGCCCAACATGCGGATCGGCTTGCCGTCATCGGAGAAGAACACCTTCCCGCGAGCGCGCAGCCAGTGGATGCTGGCATCCGGCCAGACGACGCGAAAATATTGAGAGAGCTGGCCCGAGGTCAGCGATGTCTCGATTGCGGCGTCCACCGCCGGCAGGTCGGCAGGGAAGATCCGCTCTCTCCAGTCCTCGTGCCTTGCCCCGAGGCCGCCGGGCGGAAGACCGTAAAGCACCGCCATTTCGTCGGAGCGCGTCGTGAGGTTGTTCCGAATGTCCCAGTCGAAGAGCCCGATGCCGGCCACACTCTGCGCAAGCTGCAAACGCTCCTGGCTGCTCCGGAGGGCTTTCTGTTCCTCATTTCGCTGCGTGATGTCACGAGCGAACACCAGCATGCGGCCAGCGGCTCGCCATAGCGAGGCGCTGATCTCGATGTCGAGGATTCGGTTGTCCCGCGTCCGATGTTTCGTTTCGAAACGAGCGAAGCCTGAGTCCACGATGTTGCGGATACGGCTGGCGGTCACTCCCGCTGTTTCGATCGCATCGATATCGCCGATCGTCATCTCCAGCAGGTCCTCACGCGAGTAGCCGCTCATACGGCAATAAGCGTCGTTGACTTCGAGCAGCCTTCCTTCGAGATCGGCCAGCCAGAAACCATCCGTCGATGTGGCCAGCATCGCCGCGTGCTGCTCCGCCAGGAGGCGAACTTCTTCCTCAGCCTTCTTGCGATCGGTGACGTCATGCGCGATCGAGGATGCCCCGATCGGGCTTCCCTCATCGTTCAATACGGGTGAGACGCTCAACAGCACATCGACGCGGCGGCCTCCTCTGGTCACGCGGATCGTCTCGAACGGATCGATGCGCTCGCCGCGCCGAATTCGTTCGAGGAGCAGAGGAGCTTCGCCTTGAAGTTCCGGAGGTGCGAGCATGGTCACGGGACGGCCGAGCGCTTCGGCCGCCGTGTACCCGTAGACTTTTTCAGCGCCGGCGTTCCACTGTTCGATCACCCCGTCCTTCGACGTTGCGATGATCGCATCGTCGGACAACTCCACGATCGACGCCAGGCGCATGCGATCGCTTTCGCGTTTGTACAGAAAAACTCCCGTGCCCAGAACGACCGCGGCGCTCACGAAGACTTCCACGACGTCGACCACCACCGCCAGACTCATGTCGGAGTCGTACCAGCGCATACCAGCGATCAGGCTGCGGAGAGCGCTTGCCAGGTACGGCACGATGAACGTCGCCAGCAACAGGACTCGGGACATCACTCCCGTTGATGTTCGCGACAGCAGCGGGACGACCCAGCCGCGTGGCCGCGCGATCAGCTCGGCTGCCGAGATCAGGGCAAGTCCGACTGTCGTCGCGAAAACGGGTGCAACCCGGCTGTAGGGGTCGAGAAGCAACTGAACCTTCAGGACGTATGCGAAGAGAAAGACGGCGCAGATCAACAGGACCGCGGACGCGATCAGGTGGGCGTCCAAGTCCCTTCGCGTGGTTGCGAAGACAAGCGCGACACCCAGGGCCAGCATGAGGATCGCGGTGACGGGAAACGCGTGAAGATACACGCCGCCGCGTGTGCCCCAGACCTGCCACGCTTCGATGTGCGCGGAAAACGCCGCTGTCAGCAGGTCCGCTCCCGCAAGGAGCACAACAGCAAGGGCGGCACGGCGCGCCGTCGACACGCCCGCGGGTGCCCGATGCAGCGCAAGAAGTCCGGCTCCGAGCACGATGAAAGCGAGAGCCGTGACAGCGGATACCGGTTTCCCACCGCCAACTGATGCAATCGGAGCGTTACCGAGCACGTACCCCAGGAGGGCGATGGCGCCGATTGCGATCGCGATCAAGCAGAACGCCATGAATAGCCAGGCGGCGCGTATGGTGAGAGGTTGGCTCTGGGCGTTCTGTTGCATGTGCCGACTCGGCTGCGGCGTCGAGTCGGCGAGCGGTCGGTCGGCGTGGCAGTGTTCGGAGACTTTACTGCAAGGACCGCGCCTCAGGCTGCCATTTCTACAGAGCGCTTTGTCGTTCGATTTCTGGACAGGGGGCGGTTTCTAGACCTGCATATTGTCGGTTGCAGAGGGGAAACGCCTGGAACGCCACTTGCCCTGAAGGTTTGCGTGCAAAAGACAGTGCTCTCGGCACTCCTGATCCTGGCCGCTCTCGCCAGCCAGCCTTTGCAGGCCGCCACCCACTCTGAGCAAATGCGCGTCACGGTCGAAGTCATCGCCCGCACCATCCTCACCATCGACCAGGAACCGGCCGCGGTCGCAATCACCGCCACCGACGTTGCCAGGGGATATGTCGATGTCCCTGGCGCCATCGCGTTTCACGTCCGCAGCAATTCTCGTCGCGGCTACACCGTGCAATTTCAGCCTGTGGCGAAGCCGTTCACGCGCGCCAGTGTGAGTTGGGGAACGTCCACCGCATCGTTTGGCTCGGGTGGAAGCTGGATTGCTCAACCTTATGTGAAGGGCACCGCGGCAGGTTCGATGGACGTTCGGCTCTCTCTGGCGCCCGAAGCCGAGCCGGGCATGTACGCCTGGCCGGTGTCCATGAACGCCGATTCGCAGTAAGCGTTGTTGCGATTGGCGTTCAGCTTGTCGTTGTGCGTTGCTTCAGGCGGGCATAGAGCGTCGAGGGGCTGATCTGGAGTTGCCGCGACGCTTTGCGCACGTTGCCGCCCGCGGCCTCGACTGCTGCACCGACGTAATCTCCAATCACTTCCTCGAGCGGCCGAATCTCCCACTCCGCGGTGGGAATTGCGCCGGCCGCCTTTCCTCGAGGAGGCCGAGACGGTTCGAGAAACAGATCTTCGCTGCGAATTTCCTTCCCGCTCAACGTCAGCAGCGCGCGTTCCAGGACGTTGCGCAACTCACGCACGTTGCCCGGCCAGGAATACGCGGAAAGCTTCTTCAACGCCCGGGGGCTGATGGCAGGCACGGGGCGGCCGATCTCTTTGGCCAGCGCGCGGAGAAGGAAGTCGGCCAGAATGGGGAGATCCTCCATCCGCTCCCGAAGCGGCGGCATGCGAATGCGCACGACGTTGAGGCGGTAGTAGAGGTCTCCTCGAAAGCGGCCGGCCGACACCTCCGCGCTCAGATCGCGATTCGTCGCCGCGACCAGTCGAAAGTTTGCATTGAGGTCGCGCACGCCGCCGACGCGGCGAAACCGTTTCTCCTCCAGAGCCTTCAGCAGGCGTGCCTGGACCGTCATCTCCATGTCGCCGATTTCGTCGAGAAAGAGAGTTCCCTCGCCGGCGATCTCGAACAGTCCCGGCTTGGTGTTCATGGCATTGGTGAACGCTCCGCGCTCGTGCCCGAAAAGCTCCGATTCGAGCAGCTCTTTCGAGAGGCCGGCGCAGTTGAGATCGAGGAACGGCGCGCGGGCGCGAGGCGAGCGCCTGTGAATCAGCCGTGCAAGGACTCCCTTCCCCGTTCCCGATTCTCCCTCGACCAGGATCGGCGAGGGAGCCCCCGCCACCTGAGCGAGGAGCTCGTTCAGATGCTCGATGGTGGGAGAGATGCCCGGCAGCCGGTCGGGGCTGTTCCCCTCATTTCTTCTCAGTGCGACCAGCGCGCGCTGCGTGACCAGGATTCGCGAGACTGTCTGCAGAGTGAGCGAGAGGGTGTCGAAGTCGAAGGGTTTCTGAAGAAACGTCTCGGCGCCGAGCTTCATCGACTCCACGACCCGCTCGAACGTGCCCATCCCCGACATCATGATCACCGCCACCGCTTCCGAGTACATCTTGAACTGATGGAGCAGCTCGATGCCCGAGGTGTCCGGAAGCTGCAGGTCGAGCAACACGACGTCGGGAGAGAATTCTCCGAACGCAACGATGGCCTGCTTTCCGGTCGTCGCGGTCCGGACCTCCCACGATTCCTCGAGCAGCTCCTCCAGTCCGGCCCCGACACCGGGATCGTCGTCCACGATCAGAATGCGCTGACGAATCTCCGACATGTCCAAAAACTATACGCTTACGGCGGGATTGCGCCCGCACTCCCCGCGGGAGCGGTCACGACTGTGGCGAGGTGGGAGTGACGTCGATCGGGAACGGATGGGCGATGACTCCGCCCTGCCGGAGCATGGTGGCCACGACGATTTTCCACTTCGCGTCGTCGGCGGGAGGCTTTTCCGGAATGCGGATCTGCAGCATGCGGCTGACCGGCTCCGCTTCCGCGAGACTGATCGCCAGCAGCTCCTGGTCATAGCAGGGCTGGTACGAGCGGATCGTCGTGCCGCCGTTCGTTGTCGTGAGCCAATGCTCGGCCACGAGCCTGACGCTGATCTCTTTGACTGATTCAGGATGCTCCTCGACGACATGCAGCTGCGCGGAGTCGCCGTAGCGGAGCGACTGCCGGTCGATCTCCACGACCGGCTGGCGATGCATCAGCGTCCGCCAGAAGCGGACGACGAGATCCCACACGATGCCAATGGCGAGGAGATCGAAGAATCCGAGGACGAACCAGACGAAGACGGGAGTGTTGGCGTCCCGCTTGACCCAGACCACCCAGGTGAACGCCGACATCCCGCCGGCCCAGACGACGCCGAAAAGAAAGCGTCCGAGGAAGTTCATCCAGAGCGATGGCTTGCGGGCCAGCCGGTTCACGAGCTTCTCCGAAGGACGACGATGGTCTTGTCGTCGCTGGCGTGCGCGCCGTTCTCGAACGCGGCGATCGCCGACAGCACCGAATCCGGCATCTGTTCGATGTCCTCGGCCGCCGTTTTCGCGAGAAGCTCCTTGAGCCGATCCATCCCGAACTCCTGCTCATCCGGATTGTTCGCCTCGTTCAAGCCGTCGGTGTAGAGGAAGAGGGTGGCGTTCGCGGGAAGCATCGCCACCGCTTCGTGATACGTCGCTTCCGGAAGAATGCCGATCGGCCGGCCCGTCGACATCAGCGGCTCGATGGACGAATCGGCAATCACGAACGGCGGATTGTGTCCTGCATTCACGTAGCGTAGCTCTCCGCTTTCGGGGTTGTAGCGCCCGAAAAAGAACGTCACGTACTTGCGGCCGCCGGCCATCCGGTAGAGCAGGGCGTTGAGGCGGGTCATCAGTTCGGCGAGATCGTCCGCCATCGGCGCGGCCATCCGCAGCGCCGACTGCACGCTGGACATGATCATCGCCGCGGCCACTCCCTTGCCGGAGACGTCCGCGATGACGATGCCGAGGTCGCCGCCGGCGAATTCGATGAAGTCGTAGTAGTCGCCGCCGACTTCGAAGCACGGCACGCTGCGCGCGGAGAGCTGCGTGTCGGCGATGTCGCACGGCGGAGGCGGGAGCAGGCGGCGCTGGATCTCGCGGCCGAGCTTCAGCTCCTGCTCCATGCGGTTCTTCTCGAGCAGGTTTCGGTGCAGCGTGGCGTTCTCCATGGCGATGGCCATGTGGTCGGAGATGGAGTCGAGAAACTCGAGATCGCGCGCGCCGAACGATCCTTGCTTCTTGTTGAGGAGTTGCAGCACGCCGACGATCTTGCCGGCACGATTGCGGATGGGGACGCACAGCATGGAGCGCGTTCGATAACCGGAGCGTTTGTCCTGACTCTGATCGAAGCGCGGATCGGCGTAGGCGTCGTGCAGGATCACCTCTTCGCCCGTCGCGGCCACGGTTCCGGCCAGGCCTTTGCCGATCGGGAGACGGATCTCGCGGACGTCGAGGCCGTCGGCGACCTTCGACCAGATCTCGTGACGTTCGTCGTCGACGAAGTAGAGCGTGCCGCGCTCGACGCCGAGCTCGTTCGTGGCCGCGGCGAGGATCGAAGTGAAGAGCGTGTCCGCTTCGATCGTCGAGTTGATCAGCTTCGACGCCTCGACGATCTTCTTCAGGCGCTCGACTTCTTCGCGCGTGGCCAGCGACTCGATCACGCGTTGCAGCTTCGGGCCGTCGCTCGTTCCGATCTTGAAGCTCAGACCGGAAACGAACCGCTCGCCACCGTTGACGGGCAGGCGCTCGGAGTGAGCGATGGTGCAGTCGACGGTGATCTCCTCACCATCCCAGACCAGGGTCAACCGGTCCGGCCCGCTGCCGACCAGCGGCGTTTCGTGTTCGATCCGGCTGCCGAGAAGTCCGATCTCGTGGACGGCGACGCTGCATCCGTGGATCCGCCCGGCGAGCGGAGGAATCAGCAGCAGGCGCTCGGCGCGCCTGCGCTCGTCGTTGATTTGCATGAGGGGGAAATTATAGCCGCCCCCTCACCCTGCCCTCTCCCCGCGCTGCTGGGAAAGGGTGGCCGAAGGCCGGGAGAGGGGCTGCTGTTTCACCACCGCCTTCGCCACCTCGGCGTCCCCGGTGGCCAGCTGCTCATGCGGATAGGCGATGTAATAGCCCTGGATCAGATCGATGCCGAGGTCGCGGCAGGCCTCGAATTCTTCGACGGTCTCGATGCCCTCGGCGATCGTCTTCGCGTTGATCTTGCCGGCGAGGTCGACGAGCATCCGCACCAGATCCTGCTTGATCGGCTCGGCCGCGATCGTCGAGACCAGACCCTTCGTCACCTTCAGATAGTCCGGTGACAGCGAGGCGATCGCCTCGAGCGAGGCGTAGCCGGAGCCGGCGTCGTCGATGGCGATCTCGATGCCTTTGTCGCGGAAGTCTTCGAGCAGGCCGCGGAAAACGGCGTAGTCCTCGATGGCCGCGCGCTCGGTGAGCTCGAAGACGAAGTTGCCGCGGTGCTCGGCGAAGAAGCTGACCATCTCGTGAATGCGGAACTCCGTCTCGCCGAACATCTCCGCCTCGAGGTTGAGGAGAAACTTCCGCTCGCCGAGGTCGATGTCGCGAAGACGGCGGAGGGCGCATTCGAGCGCGATCGCCTCCAGCGACCAGGCCAGCTTCGCCTCGCGCGCGAATGAGAAGAGCATGTCGGAATTGCGGAACGACGAGTGTGCCGGACCGCGCGTGAGGATCTCGTATCCGAAGACGGCGCAGTCCCCGGAGCGGACGATGGGCTGGAACAGCGTCGTCACCCGCTTGCGGCGGATGATGTCGCGCAGCTCGCGCGTGAGCTGTTTCTTGCGCTGCTGCTCGGCGTCGCGGACCACGTCGGACGCGATCTGCATCCCCTGGTAGATCTGGCGCTCGAGACGGATCTGCGGCCGGTAGTCGAGTCGGGTGATGCCGACGAAGAATCCGATCTGTCCCTGCTGCATCGCCGGAAAGCGTTGCCTCAACGCGGCCACGAGTTTCTCCCGCATCTCGTTCGACATCGCCTCGCCGGCGTTCTCCTGGGTCAGGTCCTGCCCCCGCGTCTCGTAAAAGACGTAGAAGCTCGAGCCGCCGACGCGACTCGAGGCGATCAGCGGTTTGGAGAGCCGTTCCCGGACTTCCAGGCCGAGGACTTCTCCGACGCGGCGGAGAAACTCGTCGAACAGGGCCCATCCATATTCCGCTTCGATGGACTCGAACTGCTCGATGTCGACGAAGACGATGCCGATCTCGCCCTGCTCGATGAGCATCTCCTTGACCTTGTCGAGCACGACGGGAACCGTCGGCAGGCCGGTGGCGCGATCCATCAGCGCGTTTTCGAGAAGCGCGCGGCTCACCTGCTCCGACGGCGCTGCAGGCCCGCGCTTGCGGTTCAGCAGAGCCTGGATGCGCTTGACGACCTCGTTGCGATCGAACGGTTTGACCAGGTATTCGTCCGCGCCGACCTGAAGGCCGGTGAGGCGATCCTTCACGTCACCACGGGCCGTGATCAGAACCACCGGAATATGCGCAGTCCGCTGCACACTCTTGAGCGCCTGACAGACTTCCCAGCCGCTCCGCTTCGGCATCATCACGTCGAGGAGCACGACGTCCGGCAGCCGCGATTGCGCGACGGCCAGCGCCTCCTCCCCGTCGCCGGCGACGATGATGTCGCAGTCGAGCGGCCGCAGATAGGTCCGCAGGAGGAGAACCACGTCTTCGTTGTCGTCAGCGATGAGCACGACAGGACGTTCGGACATAAAACTTGCTGAACATGCTTGCGGAAAACAGGCCAGCGGACAAGGGCCCAGGCGTTAGGGAAGCTCTGCACAACGTCATCCTGAGCCGCGAAGACGGCGAAGGATCTCGAAATGGCACGCGTTTTCGCATCCTACGATCCTTCGTCGCGCTTCGCCGACTCAGGATGACGACTTGCGCAGAGGTTCCTTAGGCCTGTGTGCTAACCTCCGCACCCCCGCAGGGAGACGCCATGATCAAGTTCGGTACATCAGGCT
>DATISF010000065.1:0-36082 GCA_035468985.1 Thermoanaerobaculia bacterium | reverse complement strand
TGAGTCAGAGATACGCAACCCTCCGGGCTGGTGCCGGTTGCGGCCGATCTGCGGCGTCGCTGGTCGTCAACGATGTCACCACATCGCCTCCTCCTCGCTCCTTGCATCTCAGCCGCAAGCGGCACCAGCGAAATGCTGCGTATCTCTGACTCACCACACTAGGGGAGCGACAAGCGTCCTGGCGCGTCGTTCCGGCGGCCGAGACGGCCGCCGCTCCATGTCAGAGCGGCCGACGCAATCGCGATCTTCACGATGTCCGCCCCGATGAACGGAACCACTCCCGCGGTGAACGCGTTTTGTGGTGTCGTCAGCACAGCCAGCCACGACCAGCCGGCTGCGTAGATCACGGCGAGTCCTGCGAACATTCCGCTGCGCGCCCAATCGCGTTCGGAGAGGAGGCCGGCGACGAACGCCGCGAACGGATAGGACCAGAGATAGCCGGCGGTCAGGCCGATCAGCCAGATCGCGCCGCCATGCGCCTGCGCGAAGACCGGCATTCCGCTCGCGCCTTCGAGCAGATAAAGCATCGCCGCCGCCGCGCCACGCCTCGATCCGAGGACCACGCCGACGAGCAGCACGGCGACCGGCTGCAGCGTCAGAGGAACAGGAGTGAACGGTACGTTGACGGCGACCTGCGCGGAAAGAGCGATGATCCCGCTCGCCGCAACCACCAGCAGCACGCTCGTCACGCCACTGCCGCGGATCACACGCTCATTGAGCACTCGAGGAATCGTGTTCATCGTTCCTTCCTAAAACAAGAATCGCCGGGAGAAGCGTGATCGCCGCCAGGCCGCTCAGTGCGATCCCGAAGAACGAAGCATAGCCGATCGATCGAAGGCCCGGATAGTGCGACAGGGCGAAGGATCCGTAGCCGACGATCGTCGTCAGCGCGGCCATGACGACGGCCTTGCCGGTTTCGCCCGCGGTCTCGTGAAACGTTCCCGGATGCTCGAGAAACCGGTGTGACATGTACACGGCGTAATCCGTGCCGCAGCTGATGATCATCAGCCCCACGAATATGTTCATGAAGTTGAACTCGAGATTGAACAGCGCCATCAACCCGAGCATCCCGGCTGCGCCGGCGAAGAACGGCAGAAATGCGAGCAGCGTGAACTTCACGCTGCGGAAACCGAGGAACATGATCCCGAGGACGATGAAGAAGCCCAGGATCGTGGAACGCGTGGCGTCGGCCTTGACGATGCGCCGCAGTGTGCCGCTGACCAGGTTCACACCCGTGAGCACGTCGCCGGGATGGCGCGCGGGAACGGCGAGCAGTTGGGCCGGAACTTCGCGTGGCCACCTTCCGCCGACGGGATAAACGTAAATCACGGACATCCAGCCGCCGCCGGTCTGCTTCACGAAACGCGTGGTCAGTTTCAGGATGTCCTCATTGCCGATGTTCGAGATCGTGACCGGCTCTTTCGGCGAGAGCGTCTGACGGAACGTTTCCAGGTAGCGGTCATACGCCTCGGGGCGGAAACCGTTCGTCACCAGTGCTTCGCGGAACGTCTTGTCGATGCGGTCGTAACCGAACGCGCCGGAGCGGTCGCGATCGAGCTCGCCGATGATGGCGAGCTGCTGGTCGCGCGCCGGCACGAACGTCGAGATCGACTGGTAGGAGGCGATGGTCTTGTTCGCGACGAGCGGATCGAGATCAGCCGACGCGGCGCGCGTCTTCTCCAGAACGTCATTGAGCGACCTGCCCTGGACTACGTACATCATGAACTCGAACGACGTGCCGAATTTCTGCGTCACTCTCTCCTGGTTGATGACGCCGATGTTTCCCTTCGCGCGAAGATCCTGGATGTTGTCGCTGAAGCGGAGCCGGGTGGCGAGCAAGCAGCAGATGACGACGAATACCGTCCAGGCGATGATCGTGGCCACCGGTTTTGCGATCGAGAGGTCGATGAGCTTGTCCGATCCGAAGCTGTGCAGATACAGCTTCGGCGCGCGACGCTCACTGCGACGTTCCGAGATGACAATCAGCGCCGGCAGCAGGAACGCGACGGAGAGCAGGAAGAACAGGATTCCCGTGCCGGTGAGAAATCCCAACTGGGTCATGCCGCGGAAGTCCGTGGCCAGGAATGCGTAGAACGTGGCCGACGTGGTCAACGCGGCCACGAAGATGCCCGGCATCGTCGTGCGGATCGCCACGATGAGGCCGTGCGCCATCGTCGCGCCGCGGTTCCGCTCGCCGACGTAGCGTCCGTAGAGCACGGTGATGAAATCGATGCCGAGCCCGGCCAGCAGCGCGGCGAATCCGGCGCTCGCCGACGACAACGTTCCGTACACGAGCCCGGCCACACCGAAGGTCAGCGCCAATGCCAGCGCCATCGGCAACGCGGCGTAGAAGAGCGAGGCCATGCGGCGGAACCCGTAGATGAACAAGGCCAGCACCCCGAAGAAGGAGCCGAGGACGTTGATGATGACGTCGCCGCGAATGAGGTCGGCGTCGCCGATCGCGATCGTGTAACCGCCCGTGTGCTCGATCATGGGCGACGGAGTTCCGGCCGGCGCCGTGATCTGGAAATCCTTGAGCGCACGCGACTCGATGATCGCCGACTCGGCCTCGAGCTGCTTTCCGAACGGCACGTCCTGCGCCGGCCGCCTCGGCTTGGTCAGGATCAGCAGCATCTCGTGATCGTTCGAGAGGTAGTAGCCGCTCGATGCATCGATGTTGAATCCACCGCTGGCCGCCTGGAACTTCTTCAGAAAGATCGGCGCGAGATTGAACGGGTCGTACTGGATCAGCTGCTTGAGCGCGAACGACTGCGGCGTCTGCAGCAGCATCCGATTGCGCTGCACCGATTCGCGGATGCCGGCATCGGAGAGCTTCTGCGCCACTTCCGGCAGCTGCTCGGGCGAGAGAAAGAGAAATGCCCGCGGCAGAATGACGTCCACGAAATCGAGCGGATTCGGCAGCCGGTAGTTGACGTCCTCGATCAGCCGGCTTTTCTTGTAGCCGTTGGCGATTTCCTCGACGAGCGAGTCGTACTCGTGCACATCGTGCCCTTTCGGGATGTGCACGATGACGATGTGGTTGTCGATCGTGCCCATGTCGCGCAGCGCGCGCCGGAAATCGTTCACCTGCTGGTTGTTCTGGGGGATGAGGTTCAACAGATCGGGGTCGAAGGCGAGACGCGTGGCAGCGGCGATCGCGCCGATCGCGAGCAGGGTCGCTACGATGGCGATTTGTCTGCTGTGCCGGAGGCAGAGCCTTGCGAGAGCATCGAGGGTTCGATCGAACAAACCGGGCGGGAGATAACATGCGGATGGTGGGGAGTCAACGATTCATCGCGATTGCGCTGACGGTCGTCGCCGCGACCACGTGCGCGCGGAAGGAGCCGCTCACCGCGCAAAAAGCACAGGAAATCATCAGCGCCTATCAGTTCAAGAAGGAGCCGGTCTACGCCGAGGTGCCGCAGCGCGTGTGGTGGAGTCCGACCTCGCCGAAGGACGACTACGACGAGAGAGCCCTGCGGACGCTCGAGAATCTCCGCCAAGCGGGCCTGGTCACGCTCGAGCAGCGGCAGGACGGCGTGATCACGTCCGTCGTGGCCCGCGTCAGCGACAAAGGGTTTCGCATCCTGGGAACGGCGCCGAGCTGGCGCGGCCCGGTGTACCGGGCGCAGATCGCGGAGAAGGTTTACGACGGACTGCGGAACTTTCAGCGTCATCCGAGCGAGCCGACCACCGGCACCGCGGAGCTGGTCTGGCATTACACGAGCCCGACGTGGCTGTATCCGCTGTTCGAGACGAAGATCAACAAGCCGCTGAACAAACCGTTCGTCTCGCTGATCTCGTTCTACTGGAAAGACTATCAGTGGAAGTTCGACGTCACTGTGCGGAAGGCGGAGGCGGAATGACGCCCCCGTCATCCTGAGCGAAGCGAAGGATCTCAAAGTGCGATGAACGAGATCCTTCGCGGTTCAGGATGACATGCGTTTCATCCGCCGAATGCCGTTCGGGCTGGCGATGATCGCCTCGGTGGCTTCGGTCGGAAAGAATCCCGTCTCGACCACGCCGGCGTGTTCGCGGATCCGGGCCACGACTTCGGCGATATCCTGATCGCGCGGAACGCGGACATCGAGGATCCGATGCTGTTCGTCGGTGATGCGCACCTTGCCGTCGCGCATCCGGAGCACCGGCTCGAGTCCCATTTCCCTGAATCGGCGCTCGAGCACCTCCAGCGCGAACGGAGTGACTTCGACGGGCAGCAGTCCTTCGCCGAGTTTCTTGACGAGCTTCGACTCGTCGGCGATGACGACGAAACGCGCGGCCTGCTGCTCGACGATCTTCTCACGCAGAAGCGCACCACCTCGACCCTTGATGAGGCGCAGCTGCGAATCGATTTCGTCGGCACCGTCGACGGCGAGGTCGAGCGGCGCGACCTCGGCCAGCGGAAGGATCGCGATTCCGAGCGAGCGCGCCAGCTCCGCGGTCTGCTCCGATGTCGACGTGCATCGGACGCCGCGCAGAGATCCCTCGTGGAAGGCCTCTCCCAGAAGACGCACGAGCTCCGCGGCCGTGCTGCCGGTACCGAGACCGAGCTTCATTCCGGAGCGCACGTCGGCGAGCGCCTCGCGCGCCGCGGCGATCTTCATTTCACGCGCGTCCATCAGAACCCACCCGCCGCGCCGCCGCTTCGCGGATCCGCCACCGCGACGATGCGGCCGCCCGTGAACTGGACCGCGTGGACATCGCCGATCGAATCGCGGCCGCGCACGCCGTGTCCCATCGCTCCGAGCGCGTCGATCAGCGCTTTCGGGGCGACATCCTGCTCGTAATAAATGTCCTCGGGCATGCCCTGATGGTGATAGCGCGGCGCGGCCACGGCATCGGGCAGAGATTTGTTGAAGACGATGACGTTCAGCAGGACTTGCAGAACGGTCGTCGGAATGGCCGGGCCGCCGCGCGTTCCAAGAGCCATGAACGGGCGGTCCTTGCGGAAGACGATCAGCGGCGTCATCGACGACACCATCCGTTTTCCGGGCTCGATCGCGTTTGCGCTGCTCTGGGCCATTCCGTAACGATTGACCTTCCCGCTCCCCGCGGAGAAATCGTCCATCGAGTTGTTGAGAAAGAATCCGCAGCCGCCGGCCACGTAGCCCGAACCGAAGTTCTCGTTCAGCGTGGTGGTGAGCGAGGCGATGTTTCCGGCCTTGTCGGCGATCGAGAAGTGCGTGGTGTGCTTCCCTTCGGCCATGTTCGGGGTGGGCTCGGTCAATGTGACCGTCGGCGTGGCGCGTTGCAGGTCGATCGACGCACGCCACAGCGCCGCGCGTTGCGGGGAGAGGAGATCGCGATACGGGATTCTCGACGTGGCCGGGTCGCCGATGTAGCGGTTGCGATCGATGGCCGCGCGCCGCTCCGCCTCGGCCTCCAGATGAATCGATCGAGCGGTTTGGAAGCCGAGCGAGCCGAGGTCGTATCCCGACAGAATGTTCAGCGCTTCGGCGAGGACGATCCCGCCGGCCGACGGCGGCGGGACCGTGTAGATCGAGTAATCGCCGAATGCGATCTTCAACGGCGCGCGCCACAGGGCCTTGTAGTCGCGGAGATCGCGATCGGAGATGATCCCGCCCGCGGCTTTGATCGAATCGACCATGCGCGTCGCGGTCTCGCCGGAGTAGAAGCCGGCTTCCCCGTTCGCGGCGATGCGCTCCAGCGTCGCGGCAAGATCGGCCTGCACGAGCTTCGTTCCCGCGGCGGGCGGCTTGCCGTCGGGGAAGAAAATCGCCTTCGTTGTTGCCATCTCATCGATCTTGCGATCGTTTTTCTCTTCCGCGAGATCGGCGGCGAGCCGGCGATCGACCGGAAAGCCGTCGCGGGCCAGTGCGATCGCCGGTGCGAGCAGTTCCTTCCAGGGTCTCGACCCGAAGCGGTCATGCGCGGTCGCGAGTCCGGCAACGGTGCCGGGAACGGCAGCCGATTTCGGTCCCGTCCGAATCTCCGGGCTGACCTTTCCGTCGGGAAGGAGAAACATGTCGCCTGTCGCGGCACCCGGAGCGGTCTCGCGGAAATCGAGCGCCCACGTGCCTTTCGACTTCGCGTCGTAGTAGACGAGGAACCCTCCTCCGCCGATGTTTCCGGCCTGCGGGTGAACGACGGCGAGCGCGAACGCCACCGCCACGGCGGCATCCATGGCATTGCCGCCATTCTTCAAAACCGTGAGCCCGATGCTCGTCGCGTAGGGCGACGCGGTGGAGAGGGCAGCGCTGGTTGCGACGATGTTGGAGCCGGCGTGGAGAGGAACGCTGAACGCGAGCAGCGCCGCAGCGACGCGCACTCTCATCGCGCGCGACCCTTGCGCGCTCCGCGATTGCGATCGTAGATGAGCTTCAGCCCCTTGAGCGTCAGCTCGGGATCCACCTCGTCGATGTGCTCGCTCTCTTCGGCGAAGAGCGAAGCGAGGCCGCCCGTGGCGATCACGCGTTTCAGATCCGGCAGCTCGCGTTTCATCCGCGTGAGGATGCCATCCACGAGGCCGAGGTATCCGTAGTAAAGGCCTGACTGGACGTTGACGATGGTGTTCGTACCGATGACGTGTGCAGGCCGCTTGATGTCGACACGCGTCAGCCGTGCGGCGCGCGCGAAAAGCGCATCGGCGGAAATGTTCACGCCGGGCGCGATGGCCCCGCCGACGTACTCCGCCTCGGCCGTGACGACGTCGAACGTCGTCGCGGTTCCGAAGTCGACGATGATCGTCGGTCCGCCGAAGCGGTCGTGCGCCGCAACGCAGTTGACGATGCGGTCGGCACCGACCTCCTGCGGATTGTCGACGCGAATGGCGATGCCGGTCTTCACGCCGGGCTCGACGAACATCGGCTCGATGCCGAAGTAATGGTTGATCATCCACGACATCGCCGTGTTGAGCGGGGGAACGACCGATCCGACGATCGCCCCTTCCAGGCCGCCGTCCAGCGCGCCGTCGATGAGTTGTTTGGAGAGGATGCCGTACTCGTCGGCGGTGCGATCGCGCGCGGTGGCCAGCCTCCACGAGTTCACGAGCTCGTCGTCGCGGTAAATGCCGAGAACGATGTTCGTGTTGCCGACGTCGACGACAAGGAGATTGGACACGGCTAAAGGTTACTACGTTGGGCCGGCTCTCCAGCCGGCCCGGGGCAGACTGAGAGCCGGCCCTACGTGACGATGATGTCGCCCGCGGAAACGGGAATGACTTCCGTGTCCGTCCGGATCAGCGCGCGTCCATGGTCGTCGATGCCGCGCCAGGTTCCGGAGATCGTCCGGACGCCGATCACCGACGAGATCCGGTCGCCCTCCTTATGGATCGTGAGCCGCCGCCACTCGTCGAGCACCTCCCGGCGGTCGACGCGGCGCGACAGCCGGGCGTCGAGATGCTCGATGAACGCGACCGTCGCGTCCTCGACGCCGCTGAAACCGCCGGCCGCCGTCTCTCGGATTGACGTCGCATTCGGCCGGTCGTCACCTTCCATCGGCTCGACGTTGATTCCGATCCCGATGAGCAGGTGCACGCGACTCTCCTGCACGCGTGCCTCGATGAGGATCCCGGCGATCTTTTTTCCGTTCACGAGCACGTCGTTCGGCCATTTGATCCCGGCGGCGATGTCGAAACGCTCGCGCAGAAACGTGGCGATGGCGTTGGCCATCTCGAGCGGGACGAGCGCGAGCTCACTTGCGGGACGCGTCAGCAGCGTCGTTGCGTAGATGCCTTTCCCGGCAGGCGAGGACCACCGCCGTTCGTTCCGTCCGCGTCCGGCGAACTGTTCACCGGCGACGATGATGGCCTGCGGCAGCGAGAGCTCGTTGTCGAGGCATTCGTCGAGGATCCGCCGGGCCACGAGATTGGTCGAGGAGACGCGCGCAATGATGGCCACCGATTCAAGAGTGTGAAGGCGGCCGGCCAACGCGCGCGTGTCGATCACTGATTCTGCTCTAACTTCTCCAACCGCTGCCTCAGCTCCGACTGCCTCACCTGCGCCTGCTGCACCACCGCCGCCGGCGCGTTCTTCACGAATTGCTCGTTGGCCAGCTTCGCATCGAGCGAGGCCAGCTCCTTGCGGCTCTTCTCGATCTCCCGCCGCGTTCGCTCGATCTGCTCCTTCGTCACCACGCGCTCCGGAAACTCGATGGCGATGTGGAAGCCGGCCACGACATCCTGATGGGATCCCGCCGGCGGCTCACCGTCGACGACGACCTCCGTGAGACGGGCCAGCTCGATGAGCAGGTACGCGTATGCGCGGAAGAAATTCGACTCGCGCTCGCCGCTTCCGCGCAGATAGAGCTTGAAGCGATCTTTCGGCGTGAATCCGCGCTCGGCGCGCACGTTGCGCACCGCGGTGATCATTGCCTGGACCGCCGACATGAGCCGCTCGGCTTCCGGATCGTCGAGCACGTCTTCCACGATCGGATACGGCGCCACCATGATCGACGGCTCGACTCCTCCGAGCTTTTGCCAGATCTCCTCGGTCACGAATGGCATGAATGGATGGAGGAGGCGCAGCGAGCGATCGAGCACCTCGAGGAGCACGCGCTTGGCCTTGCGCTGTTCCGTGGCGTCGCCGTGCTTGCCAAGGAGCACGGGCTTGACCATTTCGAGATACCAGTCACAGAACTCGTGCCAGAAGAACTGGTACATCGCATTCGCCGCTTCGTCGAAGCGGAACGTCGAAAGCGATTTGTTGACGCTCTTCGTTGCGGCGTTCAGTCGCGAGAGGATCCATCGCTCGACGCTGTGAAGGTTGTCACGATCGATGCCCTCGGCGTTCTTCAAATCGATGTCGAGATGCATCATCGCGAAGCGGGATGCGTTCCAGATCTTGTTCACGAACGCGGAGTAGCCCTGGATGCGGCTCTTGCCGAGGGGGATGTCGCGGCCGGAGGCGTTGATGGCCAGGGTGAAGCGCAACGCGTCGGCGCCGACTTCGTCGATCACCTCGAGCGGATCGATGACGTTGCCCTTCGTCTTCGACATCTTCTCGCCGTGCTCGTCGCGGACCAGGCCGTTGAGAAACACCTGGCTGAACGGCGCGCGCCCGGTGAAGCGCAGACCCATCATGATCATGCGCGCCACCCAGAAGAAAAGGATGTCGAAGCCGGTGATGAGGACGTCGGTCGGATAGAAGATCTTGAAGTCGGGTGTCTCGTCGGGCCAGCCCATCGTCGAGAACGGCCAGAGTGCGGATGAGAACCACGTGTCGAGCACGTCGGTCTCCTGGCGCATCTCGGCCGAGCCGCACTCCGGACATTTTTCGGGCGGCTCCATCGCCACGCTGATGTGGTTGTTCGCGCAGTAGTAGGCGGGAATCCGATGGCCCCACCACAGCTGCCGCGAGATCGTCCAGTCGTGGATGTTCTCCATCCAGTTGAAGTACGTCGCTTCCCACGACTGCGGGATGATCTGGATCGTCCCGTCGCGGACGACGTCGGTCGCGGGCTTCGCCAGCGGATCGATCTTCACGAACCATTGCTGCGAGACCATCGGCTCGATGTCCGTGTCGCACTTGCCGTGAACTCCGACGGAGTGGTGGTACGGCTGAACGGAGCTGAGGAAACCTTCCTCCTCGAGCTGTTTCAGAACCTTCTTCCGCGCTTCGAAGCGATCGAGCCCGGCAAATTCCGGCCCGGCGTCCCTGGTCATGTGGCCGGTCTCGTCGATGACCTGCAGCTGCGGCAGGTCGTCGCGCATTCCGGCTTCGTAGTCGTTCTTGTCGTGAGCGGGCGTGACCTTCACCACGCCGGTGCCGAACTCAGGGTCGACGAGGATCGCGTCGGTGACGATGCGAATTCGGCGATTGGCAATCGGAAGAATGGCAGACCTGCCGACGACATCGCGGTAGCGCTCATCGTCCGGATGGACGGCCAGGCCGGTGTCGCCGAGCATCGTTTCCGGACGTGTCGTGGCGACGGTCAGCCTGCGGCTCGAACCTTCGACCGGATAGTCGATGTGGTAGAGCTTCGCGTCGCGCTCGCGGAACTCGACCTCGACGTCGCTGATGGCGGTGCGGCAGTTCGGGCACCAGTTCACCATGGCGATGCCGCGGTAGATCAGTCCGTCTTCGTAAAGCTTCACGAAGACGTAGCGGACTGCGCGCGAGAGTCCCTCATCGAGTGTGAAGCGCGAGCGCGTCCAGTCTGCGGAGCAGCCGAGGCGTTTGAGCTGCTCGAGGATCTCGCCGCCGTATTTCTCTTTCCACTCCCAGACCTTCTCCAGGAACTTCTCGCGGCCGATGTCGAAGCGCGAGATGCCCTGCTTCGCGAGATCGCGGTCGACGAGCATCTGCGTGGCGATGCCGGCGTGATCCGTTCCCGGAAGCCAGAGCGTGTTGAAGCCGCTCATCCGCTTCCAGCGGACCGTGATGTCCTGAAGCGTGTTGACGAGCGCGTGGCCGATGTGCAGGCGGCCGGTGACGTTCGGCGGCGGAATGACGATCGAGAACTTCGGCCGGTCGCGGTCGAGATCGGGCGTGAAATAGCCGTTCGTTTCCCACGACGCGTAAATGCGCTGCTCGAAGGTCTTGGGGTCGTAGCGTTTGTCGAGTTCTTCCTTCATGAGGATTAAGGCGCGGAATTATAAGGTTCGATGACACGCGCCATGATCCTGGGCATCGAAACTTCCTGCGATGAGACCTCCGTCGCTCTTCTGGAGCGCGACGGGACCGTGCGCGTGAATCTCATCGCCTCGCAGGTCGAGCGGCACCAGCCGTTCGGCGGCGTCGTGCCGGAGATTGCGTCGCGGGAGCATCTGCGGCACCTGTTTCCGCTCGTGCAGCGTGCGCTCGACGATGCCAAGGCGAACTGGAATGACGTCGAGGAGGTCGCCGTCACCTCCGGCCCCGGTCTGATCGGGGCTCTCCTCGTCGGCGTCGCCGGCGCCCAGGGCCTGAGCTACGGCCTCGGCATCCCGCTCGTTGCCATCAACCACCTCGAAGGGCATCTGTTCTCTCCATATCTTCAAAAGGAAGGGCCGGCCATCCCGTTGCCGAAACGGTTCCTGTCGCTGGTGATCTCCGGCGGACATTCGTCGATCTACGACGTCCTCGACGGGAAGGCGACGATGTTGAACCGGACCCGCGACGACGCCATCGGCGAGACCTTCGACAAGGTCGCGAAATTCGTCGGCCTTCCGTACCCCGGCGGACCGCAGATCGAGCAGCACGCGCGGGCGGGGAGCTCCGACACGAAACGGTTTCCGTTCGCCGTCCCGCAGTTCAAGGATCAATCCCCCGATTTCTCGTATTCGGGGATCAAGGCCAGCGCCATCCGCCTCGCCCGCGAGTACGGCGTGCGCGCCGACGGCGATCCGAAACTCCTCGGCGATTTCTGCGCCACATTTCAGGACGCGTTGTTCGCGCAGCTGTTCGACAGGCTGGAGGCGGTTTGGGAAACGCTGCGTCCGCCCAGGCCGACGGAGCTGGTGATGGCGGGCGGGGTGGCCGCGAATGGCGTGCTCCGGGAACGGATCGCGGCGTGGGGAAGGGGGCGGGGCCTCATCGTCCGGCTGCCCGAAACAAGGTACTGCACCGACAACGCCGCGATGATCGCGTTCGCCGGCCTGCAGCGCGAAGCGGACGCAACCGATCCGAAACGGGTGGTCGCGCGGTCGCGCATCCGGTGACGTAACGTTTTCCCGCTTCGATCGTCCTATGACTTGAGCGCTGCGAGAACCATTTCGATCTCCTACTCTCCTCCGCCGCCGTCCTCGCTCAAACGGCGGCGTTTTTTTTTTGCCACAATGACGGGCCATGAAGATCGTGGTCGCGGGCGGCAGCGGGTTTCTCGGCGGGCCGTTGGTGCGCCGCCTCGTCGCGCGCGGCGATGACGTTGCGGTTCTGTCACGCAATCCCTCGAAGGTGACCGCCGGCCGCGGCGTGCGTTGGGACGGGAAAACCGCCGGACCGTGGACGGCGGAGATCGACGATGCACACGCGGTCGTCAATCTCGCGGGCGAGAACATCGGCGAGGGGCGCTGGACCAGCGAGCGCAAGCGGAAGCTGCACGACAGCCGCGTCGATGCGACCGGTGCGCTGGCCTGGGCGCTCCTCCGTGCTCCGGCCCGCAAGCGCACGCTCGTCAGCGCGTCGGCAGTCGGCTATTACGGTTTCGAGAGCGATGAGCCGCTCGACGAGAGTGCACCAAAAGGCCGCGGCTTTCTCGCCGATCTGACCGCGGCGTGGGAAGAGGCGGCAAAGCGCGCGGAACCTGCCGCGCGTGTGGTGATTCCCCGTTTCGGCGTCGTCCTGGCCACAGACGGCGGGGCGTTGCCGAAGATGGCGATGCCGTTCCGCATCGGCGCCGGCGGGCCGGTCGGAAACGGGCGCCAGTGGTTCTCGTGGGTGGATCGGGACGATGCATTGGATGCCATCCAATGGGCTCTCGACGGCGAAGGCGTGCGCGGCGTCTACAACATCAGCGCTCCCGATCCGGTCCGCAATCGCGATTTCGCCAGGTCACTCGGCCGGGCCTTGCACCGGCCTTCCCTGATCCCTGCGCCGGCGTTCGCGTTGCGCCTCCTGTTCGGTGACATGGCGGATGAAGCCCTCCTCGGCGGTCAGCGCGCGCTGCCGAAGCGCGCCCTGGCCGAGGGCTTCGTGTTTTGCCATGACAAAGTGGAGAACGAACTGCAACGATTGTTTACAACGTGATCACTCGCAGCGGTGACATCGCACGCCTGCCCTGACGCGCCCCAGGGACGACACTCTGCAGTTCAGGAATTCAGGAAAACCGTGTCGCCGATTCGGCGCATTGGATTTGCGTGACAACACGTCGTCACAAATCCACTGATTTGCCGTTACTTAGCCGCCTTTGCTGCATGGCCGCGGCTTCGCACGAGTTGGCGGCGATTCAGTCGACGTAACTCGCAACTTCCCCAAAATCAAAGGAGGTATGAATGAAGTTGAATCGGTTCTGGGCACTCTTTGCTGCCGTTCTTCTGGTAGCAACCGGCGCGTTCGCTCAGGTCACTTCGAGCCTGACCGGCCGCGTCACGATGGACGGCAACGCGCTGCCCGGCGTCACTGTGACCATTTCGTCACCGCAGATGCAGGGCGCGCGCACGGCCGTTACCGACGTGAACGGTAATTACAATTTCACGGCAATTCCCCCCGGACAGTACACCGTCCGTTTCGAGATGGAGAGCATGCAGTCGGTGAGCAAACCGGCGCACCTCGGTCTCGGACAGACGGGACGCGCGGACGCTGAGATGCGTCTGACCGCGGTCGCGGAAGCGATCACTGTCACGGCCAGCGCCCCCGCGGTTCTGGAGACGCAGGAAATCCAGACGAACGTTTCGCACCAGCTCGTCGAGGACCTGCCGATCCCGCGGACGTTCCAGGCGCAGGCGAACCTCGCGCCGAACGTCACGACCAACAGCCCGAACGCCGCACAGCTGGTCATCTCCGGCGCCCCCGCTCACGAGAGCGTGTACCTGGTCAACGGCGCGATCATCAACGAGAACCTGCGCAGCCAGATCCACAACCTCTTCATCGAGGACGCGATTCAGGAGACCACCGTGATGACCGGCGCGATCTCGGCTGAATACGGCCGCTTCACCGGCGGCGTGGTCAGCTCGATCACGAAGTCAGGCGGCAACGAGTTCTCCGGATCGATCCGCGACTCGCTGACCAACGCGAGCTGGGCCTCGGACGCTCCGAATCAGACGACGCCCCTGCTCGACAAGATCAATTCGGTCTACGAAGGGACGTTCGGCGGACGCATCGTTCGGGACCGTCTGTGGTTCTTCGGCGCCGGCCGTTATGCGAAGACGGCGACGACCCAGTTCCTGTTCGGCGCCGACAACGCGCCGTTCACCTTCGGCGACAAGAACACGCGTTACGAAGCCAAGCTGACCGGGCAGATCACGCCGAAGCACAGCTTGGTCGTGTCGTACCTCGACATCAAGAACCCGCAGACGAACATCTGCTTCGTCAGCTGCTACGAGTCCTCGAACATCGATCCGTCCCGCGAGCTCCCGAACAACTTCAAGACCGCTCACTACAGCGGAATCTTCACGAACAACCTCCTCGGCGAGTTGAACTGGTCGAAGAAGTTCTTCGCCTTCCAGAACAGCGGCGGCCCGCAGGCCGATTTCGCGCACGGCACGTGGGGTTACGACCTCAACGAAGGAGCGTTCTACGGCGCGCCCGTGTTCTGCGGCACCTGCGGTCCCGAAGAGCGCAACAACAAGTACTGGGATGCGAAGCTGACCTACTACCTGGCCTCGAAGGGCCTCGGTACCCACAACATCATCGGCGGGTATCAGAACTGGGCCGAGCAGCGCATTGCCAACAACTTCCAGTCGGGCTCCAACTTCGGCCTGTACACGTTCAGCGAGCAGACTCCGGTCACCGGACCGAATGCCGTCTTCATGCCGCACATCGCACCGGGCGACTTCATCGTCTGGTATCCGATCTTCCAGCTGACGAAGGGCTCCGACCTGGTGACCCGCTCGCTGTATGCGAACGACAAGTGGGACCTGAACAGCCACTGGAGCTTCAACCTCGGCGTGCGCTACGACAAGAACCACGGCAAGGACGCGTCCGGTTTCACGCGCGCGAACGACTCCACCACCGAGCCGCGCGTCGGCGCGACCTACGACCTGTTCGGCAACGGCCGTCTGCGCTTCAATGCCAGCTACGCCAAGTACGCCGCGAAGATCGCCGAGAACGTCGGCGGACTGGCAGCACCGGGCGGCAATCCCGCCTACATCTTCTATCGCTATCGCGGTCCCGAGATCACCGGCCTTCCCACCGTCCAGGCCATGCAGAAGGTTTACGACTGGTTCCAGGCTGCCGGTGGTGTGGACAAGGTCGCGCCGCTGTTCGGCGGCGTTCCGGGCGTGAACACGCAGATCCTCGGTTCGCTCAAGTCGCCCGACGTCAACGAATTCACCGCGGGCGTCGGATCGCAGCTCGGTCGCGGCTTCGTCCGCCTCGACGTGATGACCCGCAAGTGGGGCAACTTCTACGACACGCGCACGGATGCCTCGACCGGTCAGGTCGAAGACCAGTTCGGAAACGTGCTCGACGTGAACCAGATTTTCACCACGAACAGCGGTCTGGAGCGGAAGTACAACTCCGCGACGGTGCAGGCTTCGTATCCGTTCACGGAGCGGCTCCAGGTCGGCGGCAACTACACGTATTCGACTCTGAAGGGCAACGTCACGGCCGAGACCAGCGGCAACGGTCCGGTTCCCGAGGCGAACTTCCAGTATCCCGAGTACAAGGCCTTTGCGCAGAACAATCCGGTCGGCTATCTCCCGTCGGACCAGCGTCACAAACTTCGCGCCTGGGCGACGTGGGCGCTGCCTACGCGGGTCGGCAACTTCACGTTCAGCGCTCTGGAGCGCTTCGACTCCGGCACGCCGTTCTCGGCCGTGATCCCGCTGGATTCGGCGGTGGTCGCGCAGTATCTGCCCGACGCGGTGGTGAGCCAGTACTCCGGCGCTCCGACACAGGTCAACTACTACATCGGCGGGCGCGGGAGCCATCGTTGGGATGACATCAACGCTCTCGACCTCTCGCTCAACTACCGGCTGCGCCTCGGCCGCGCCGAGCTGTTCGTCGAGCCCGAGCTGATCAATGCCTTCAACCAGGCGGCGGTCATCAACGGCAACACGACGGTCACGGCAGCCGCGGACTTCAACCCGTTCAAGGACACGCCGGTTGCGGGCGTGAACTACAACCTGAGCTCGAAGTTCGGCCACGCGCGCACTCCGACCGACTACGCCACGATGCGTACATACCGCGTGTCGTTCGGTCTTCGCTTTTAGGTTTCCTCGCAGTCGCAGTACTCTCAGCTCCGGTCCGCAAGGGCCGGAGCTTTTTTGTCTTCATGAAACGCACCGTGATCCTGTTTCTTCTGATCGCCGCCGCATGCGCGCGGCGGAATGCCGGAACGTATCCGAACGCGCCGGTCATCATCATTTCGATCGACACGCTTCGCGCCGATCACCTTCCGATGTTCGGCTACCGCGGCGTGGAGACGCCGAGCCTCGACGCTTTTCGCAAGGACGCGGTGCTGTTCACGAGCGCCTACTCGCACGTTCCGCTGACGCTGCCTTCACACGTCTCGATCCTGACGGGACTGCTGCCTCCGCGGAACGGAGTGCGGAACAACATCGGATATGTGCTCGATCCGAAAGTCGCCACGATCCCGTCCTTTCTCAAGCAGCACGGCTACGAGAGCGGCGCCGCCGTCTCGGCCTTTGTTCTGCGCGGCAGCTCCGGGCTGGCCCGATCATTCGATTATTACGAGGACGCGATCGCGAACCGCCCGGACGTCGCGGTTGGAGCATTGCAGAGGCCCGGCCGCGTGACCGCGGAGATCGCCGAACAGTGGATCGCGCCGCGCGCATCGCAGCCGTTCTTCTTCTTCTTTCACATTTTCGAGCCGCATGCGCCATACGAGCCGGATCCGATGCTCCGCAGCCGCTATGGGAATTCCTACGACGGCGAGATCGCCACGGCCGATGCCGTCGTCGGCGGTTTTCTGAACGAGTTGAAGCGCCGCCGGATCTATGACCGCGCCGTCATCTTCATCCTTTCCGATCATGGCGAGGGCCTCGATCAGCACGGCGAGGCCGAGCACGGGATCTTCGTCTACCGCGAAGACATTCACGTCCCGCTGCTGGTGAAGTTGCCGGGCAAGGCGGCAGCCGGCACGACCGTCGACAGGCCCGTCGCGCTCGTCGACGTCTTCCCGACGATCGCGCAGCTTCTCGGTTTCACTCCTCCCGCCGGCTTGAGCGGCCGGTCGCTATTCGCGCAGGAAACGGGCGACCGCCGTATTTACAGCGAATCCCTCTACCCGCGCATCCACCTCGGGTGGAGCGAGCTTCGGTCGCTCGTCGATTCCCGCAGTCACTTCATCCAGGCGCCGAAGCCGGAGCTGTACGACATGCGGAGCGATCCGGCGGAGACGAAGAACCTGGTGTCCGAGGAGCGGCGGACGTACGGGCAGATGCGGCAGGAACTGGGCGCGTACATCGACAGCGCCGCGCTGCCGGTGCACGTCGATCCCGAGGAGGCGAAGAAGCTCGCTGCGCTCGGCTATCTGTCGTCGACGGCTTCGTCGGCCGGAGGCAATCTTCCCGACCCGAAGGACCGCATCGGCGAGATCGCGGCGATGATGAAAGCGGCGCAGCTGCTGCACGACCGCCGGTATGACGAGGCCATCGCCGCGTTCCGGAAGATCGTCGACGAGAATCCGCACTTCACCGACGCCTGGAACGAGCTCGGGACCTCGCTCGAATCCGCCGGCCGCTACGAGGACGCGATCGCTGCCTATCGCAAGGCGATCGCCACGACGCCCGAGCTGGCCGGCGAGTTCGGCCTGAAGATTGGATCGGCGCTCCTTCATCTCGAGCGGTACGACGAGGCCGAAGGCCATGCGAGGCTGGGCGAGAAAAGCAATCCGGCGGCGACGCATCTTCTTCTGGCGCGAATCGCGCTCGCGCGCAAGGATTTTCCCCGCGCGGAAGAGGAAGCGAAGCGCGGCGCCGCCGACGCGACGATGCGTGTCGGGGCGGAGATCCTGCTCGCGCAGATCTACGCGCAACAGGGACGGGTGAACGACGCCATGCCGGTGATCACGAGGGTGGGGGAGGCGATCGAGCGGGAAAAGCTCGGCGCGATCGAGTCCTATCACTTCACTCGCGGCGACATCCTGGCAAGGATGAACCGCTACGACGAGGCGATCGCGGAGTTCCGGCAGGAGATCGCGCTGTTTCCCGCGAACCGGCAGACCTACGCGAATCTCTATCTCATCGACCGGCTTCTGGGCCGCCAGCGGGAAGCCGATCAGGCGCTGGCGGACATGATGCGCGCGGTTCCGGGGCCGGCGACGAAGGAGTTTGCGGCGAAGACCGCGAGGGCGTTAGGGAAGCTCTGAACAAGTCGTTGTTCACGTCATCCTGAGCCGCGAAGACGGCGAAGGATCTCGAAGTGGCAGGCGTTTTCGGATCCTGAGATCCTTCGTCGCGCTTCGCCGACTCAGGATGACGACTTGTTCAGAGGTTCCTTAGGGGATCTGGGCGCGAAGTGACGGAACGGCGGCCGGGGACGGCCGCCGCTCCACGAAATCAATTCCGCGACGTCAGCATGTGCCACTCGGGATTCTCGCGAACGTAGCTCGGACGTTTGTCCTTGACGTGATGGAGCTCGCTGGCGGTCTCGAGCATCAGCTGGAACTTGGCGATCATCGCCTTCTGCAGCGGCTTCGGAAGCGCGCGCAACTCGTCGACCACGCGCGCGGCCGCATGCTCGTCGGAGTCGAGCTCCCACGGCGCGATCTGCCGCTCCACCGAGCTGCCGAAGAACTCGGCCTCGCTCATCCCGTACACCTTGAGCATTCGCTTCAACTGCGAGAGCTTGAGCGAGCCGATGCGCTGCCCCGTCTCGAACGAGCTGATGGTCTTCTCTCCCACGCCGGACATGCGGGCCACGTCTTTCTGGCTGAGACCGCGGAGCCGGCGGATTTCCCGTAATTTCAAGACCAAGTCCATTGCTTCCTCACTTTTTCCGATCAGAACCGCCGCATCAATCCGACGACCACGCCCTGCACCGAGACATCCCGGGCAGAGGCGTAGATCGGGCTCATCGTGGAGTTCGCCGGCTGCAGGCGGACACGTTCGCCTTCCCGATAAATCCTCTTCAGCGTCACTTCACCGTTCACGTTCGCGACGACCATCTCGCCGTTGTAGGCCTGCTCCCGGCTGGCGATGATCACGAGATCGCCGTCGAGGATGCCGTCATCGATCATCGAGTCCCCGCGCACCTTGAGTACGTAGTTCTCGCCGCGCGTGGTCAGATGATCGGGAACGGCAATGGTTTCTGCGGATACCTCGACGTCGAGCGGCCGACCCGCCGCGATGTATCCGAACAACGGCAGCTCACGAACCTGCGAGGCCGGCTCGGGCTCCGGATCCTCCACCAACTCAACCCCGCGCTTCTGGTTCCAGTCGCGCCGGATCAGCCCTTTCTTCTCGAGAAGCGAAAGGTGCTTGTACACCGTGCCGTACGACGAGAAGCCGAAGTGGTCGCAGATCTCGCGGTGTGTCGGCGCGATGCCGTGCTCGTTCTGGAACTCCTTGATGAAGTTCAGGATGTCGCGCTGGCGTTCCGTCACGTACTTCATTCCAACCTCGCAGGGGCAATATAGGCGGTAATCAGGCGAAAGTCAAGCGTAAGTAGGCGTAAACGAACGCAAAAAAAAGGGCCAGCCTTGCGGCCGGCCCCCATCTCAGTTCTCGGTTGTCAGGTCTCAGTCGAGCTTGATCGACTTCTTGGTCTTATCCCGTCGCGACTTCTCCTTCGCGGCGTACTCGTCCATGCACGAGTCCTTGTCCACCATCACGCAGCCGAGGTAGTCGGAGATCTCCATGATGCAGGCGCGGATCGCTTTGCCGGTCGGTGTGTTCTCGTACTTGCCGAGATTTCCGCCGAATCCGCCGCGATAGACGCCGCCGTGCATGCCGTAGCTCGACGCCCGCGCCTCGATCGTACGGGTGTACTCGACCTCGCCGGTGGTCGTGTCGACCACGCGGAGATCGATCGCCATGTACGCGTCTTCCTTCTTGCCGCCGACATTGATTCCGCGGAAGCTCAGGCCCCCGCCCATCCCCGCGGTTTTCGTATCGAATGCCGACACGGTGGCGAACACGAGGTACTTTGCGCCCGTGAGATTGCCGATCTTCGCCCCGGTGCTCTTGCTGATGCGTCCCGAGTCGGCGAGATTCTGCTCATCGATCACGGCCGACAGCTTCGACCGTTCCACGACGCGAAACTTGCCCGTTCCCGCCAGCTCGTTGGTGAGCATGCCCGCGAGATCGCGGCCGACATCGGAGTACCACCAGCCCGCGGATGTTTCATTTCTGAATTCGGCGACGCCGAGCCGCGGCTTTTCTTCCGCGAGCGCAACGGCGGCGACGAAGAATGTCATCAAAGCGATACGAACGATGGGTGAGCGCATGAGTTCTCCTTTTAGTGTTCGGTCCCGAGCGGTTTCGCGCCGCCCGATTCGGAATCCCACATCATGATGCGGTTGCGTCCCTGGTTCTTTGCCACGTACAGCGCGCGGTCGGCCCGGTCGATGAGCATCCCCGGGCTGAGTACAGGATCGGCAGTCTCGTTGTCGATGCCGGCGATCCCGATCGACGCGGTCACCACGACCGATGCCCCTGTCACTTCCATCTCCGTCGTCTCGAGACGATGCCGAATGCGCTCCGCGACCATGGGAGTGCTTTTCAGCGTCGTCTCCGGCAGCAGCAGACAGAATTCCTCGCCGCCGTAGCGCCCCGGCACGTCGTACACGCGGCAGCTCTCTTTGAGGAGCCGCGCGACGACCTGCAGCACATGATCGCCGGCCACGTGGCCGTACGTGTCGTTGACGTTCTTGAAGTGATCGAGATCGAGCATCAGCAGCGACATCGGCGATCCGTGTCGCAGCGACCGGTTGATCTCCGACTCGATCTTCTCGAGCACGTACCAGCGGTTGTACAGCCCCGTCAGCGAGTCGCGCGCGGAGACCTCCGCCAGAACGCGGTTCTGGACAAGGAGCTCGATGTTCTCCTTCGACAGATCGGCGATGCGCTGCTCGAGGTCCCGCAGGACCGCCTGCATCACGTTGCGGTCCGGTTCGGAGAGCGAACGGAGAACCCGCTCGGCGGCTTCGAGCTGATCGGTTTTGGACATAACTCCCGGAAGGCCGCGAGTATACCTCAGGCGCGATGCTCGACGCGGAAGCGGTGAACGCCGGCGCGGATCTCGTCGCCGTTCTGCACTTTCGTGTTGTGCGCGGGCAGCGTATTGAGGAACGTTCCGTTGCGGCTGCCGAGGTCGCGGACGCGGATGGTGCCGTCGGATTCGGCGAAGACTTCGAAGTGCTTTCGCGACAGATACTCGTCGTTCACGCGCACGTGTCCCTCGCGGCCGACGATCAGGCCTGTCGGCGGGATCTCGAACTCCTGTCCGCTCATCGGCCCGTCGATGCAGACCAGAATCGTCCGCTTCTTCTCCGGTTCCTGTTCTCTGACCTTGGCGCGGAACGCCTCGATCTCCGCCGAATCAGCCAGGAACTCGTTCGTGTTCAGCTCCACCGGCTCGACGGACGTCCCCTCTTCGTCGGTCGGCTCGATGCTGACCAGTGCCGATCCGACGCGCAGCAGATGAACTCCGTCCGGAATCACGACCTGCTTGATTTTCTGGCCGTCGAGAAACGTTCCCATGTGCGAGTCGGCGTCGCGGACGACGAGGTCCGTGCCGCGGACGGCGATCGAGCAGTGGCGGATGTCGAGCTCCGACCCCGGCAGCTCGACGTGTGATCCCTTGCGCCCGATCCAGAGCGGATGTTCGCCGATGGTGAACACGGAGTTGAGCGACTCGTGTGCGCCGCGCGCGATGACGCGGATGGACCGCGGCGCGGCGGGAGTCTCGGCGGGCTCGGCCTTGCGCGGGGCGAGCGACGTCTCGTTCATCACCGCGTCGACCCGATACGGCTGCAGGTCGATTTCCTTGATCTGGTCCGGCTTGAGGAGGCGGGCCAGGACCGCGGCCTTGCTGCCGGAGATCCACTCGCCGCAATGGCACGTGGCGATCGAGTTGGGCAGGCGGACGGCAACCACGCCGGGCACGTCGTAACCCTGCCCACATTTCGGGCAGCGGATCAGCGGCATGGGGGGATGATACAGGTGCTGCGTGCCTCGGTTACACTCTGTGGAGAGTCCATGCTCGTATCGGATCAGCAGACCCAGGGCCTTTTCCGCGCAGGTCTGCGCTCGAAATTCATCGCCGCCTTCATCCTGCAGACGTTCGTCATCGCCGCGGGCGTGCTGATCATCCATCAGTGGCTGGTCCGGCGGGCCATGGTCCACCAGACGGTGGAGCAGACGCACGCGCTGGCGCGAAGCGTCGAGTCCACGGCCGGCTACTACGTCATCTTCGGCCTCAACGATGACCTCGAGAACATCATCGCCGACCTCCGCAGGAATCCGTCGATCGAATATGCGGACTTCACCGGAGCGAGCGGAACGCGGCTGGCCTCGACCACGAAAAGCGTCCCGCTGACCGTCACCTCGCATGGGCTGAAGGCCGCCGACGGTGTCCAGGTCGGAGACGGCACGTACCTCTTCGTGGTTCCCTTCTATGAGAAGACAGAAGGGGAGGCCTCGAAGCCGAAGGGTTACTTCCGACTGCTGACGAACACCATCGAGGCCGACCGGGCCGCGTCGGAGCTTCGCTGGTGGAACTTCCTCATCTCCGCGGGTGCTCTGGCCCTCGCTCTGGTGATGGCGTACTTCATGTCGCAGTGGATCGTCCGGCCGGTCATGGCACTGGCCACGTCCGCACAGCGGATCTCGCAGGGCGATCTCACCGAGCGCGTCACCGCCGTCACCAGCGACGAGATCGGATCGCTCGCCGAAGTGTTCAACGCCATGTCCATCAACCTGGAACGAACGCTGCGCAGCGTCGTGCAGTCGCAGGCGAAGCTGAAGTCGGTCGCGGAGACGGTCGACACGCGATCGCGGACGGTGATCGACCGCGTCGACGAGCAGCGCTCGATCATCGACGAGACCTATCACTCGATCGACAAGCTGAACGGCGGAGTCCGCAAGATCACCGACAACGTCGAAGCGCTCTCCGCGGCGTCAGAAGAAACTTCATCGTCGATGCTGGAGATGGTGGCCTCGATGGAAGAGGTGAGCCGCCACACGGACACGTTGTGGTCGTCGGTCGAGGAGACCGCTTCGGCAACCCACGAGATGGTGACATCGATCAGCGAGGTCGATCAGAACGCCGTCTACCTCACGAATTTCGTGACCGAGACCTCCGCATCGATGGTGGAGATGAGCGCGTCGATCGCCCAGGTGGAGACGAATGCGCAGCGGTCCTACGATCTCACCCTCGCCGTCGCCGATGCCGCGGAGTCGGGGATGAAAGCCGTCCGCGAGACGATCGAAGGAATGGAGCAGATCCGCCAGTCGGTCACCGCCTCGAACGCCGTCGTATCGCGGCTGGGCGAGCGCTCGGTCGCCATCGGCCGCATCCTCACGGTGATCGAAGACGTTGCCGAACAGACGAACCTTCTGGCGCTCAATGCCGCCATCCTCGCGGCGCAGGCCGGCGAATACGGCAAAGGGTTCTCCGTCGTCGCGGCGGAGATCCGCGAGCTCTCCGAGCGCACGGCGTCGTCGACGCGCGACATCGGAAACCTGATCGGCGCGGTGCAGGAGGAAGTGCAGAACGCGCTGCAGACGATGTCCAGCGGATCGCGTCTCGTCGAACAGGGCGTGTCGCTCTCCCATCAGGCCGGAAAGGCGCTCACGAAGATTCTCGATTCGGCGACGAAAGCGTCCGGCATGGGGAAAGAGATCGCCAGCGCAACGCGCGAACAGGCCTCAGGCAGCGCCACCGTGACGCGCGCCGTCGATCAGCTGCAGGAGATGGTCAAGCAGATCGGATCGGCCACCGCGCAGCAGGGCCAGGGCTCGGATCACATCATGAAGGCCGTCGAGTCGATGCGCGAGGTCACGAAGTACGTGCGCCAGGCCATGGTCGAGCAGAAATCCGGCTCGTCGATGATCTCCTCGGCCGCCGAGCGCATGATCGAGATGATCCACGAGATCTTCCAGGTCGCCGCCAACCAGTCGGCCGAAAGCGAGAAGATCGTCCACACGATGGAGCAGGTCCGCACCATCGCCGACGGCAACCGCACCTCCGCGGCGGAGATGAGCGAGGCCATCACCCTGCTCAGCGAGGCCATCCGCAGTCTCGACGAGGAAGTGCGGAAGTTCCGGGTCCACTAGCGTGCCGGAAGCAAAGGATCTGCGCCTCATCGCGTTTCGCGCCGGCGGCGAGATCTTCGTCATCGACATCATGGCCGTGCGGCAGATCATCCCGTTCGCCGGGTCGACGCCAGTCCCCACCGCGCCCGCATTCGTGGAAGGCATCATGATCCTGCGAAGCGAAGTGATCCCCGTGATCGATCTTCGCGACCGCCTGGAAGTCGATGAATCTCTGCGATCGAAGAAACCGCTCGTGTTGATCACCGACACGAGCGCCGGGCCGATCGGACTCAAGGTCGACGAGGTCAAACGGATCCTCAACGTGAAGAGCGTTGCGCTCCTGCCGCCGCCTCCGCTGATCCGCGGCATCCGCGGCGAGCTGCTCATCGCCGTCGTGCATCACGAGAACGACGTCTACCTCCTCATCGACGTCGAAAGCGTCCTGTCATCCGAGGAGAAGACCGAGCTTCAGTCGGCGGAGTTGTCGGCGCCGGTGTCGGAAGGGACGTCGGAGCGCTGATCGCGGCGAAAGCCGTAAGGGCAGTGCCGGCAGCCCGATTGGCAGCAGTTACCGCGCTGGCGAAGGTATTTCTCCGTGAAGACCATGAACGGCCCCTCGTAATAAAAGTCTTCACCTTCGACAAGCTCGAGCTTTTTCAATTTTCAATCTTCAATTTTCAATTATTCTTCGAGAACCGTGTTCGGTCGAGACCGCTTGCTGCAACTCACTGAGGCGATGCGTGGAAAGCTCATCGTCGTGTACGGAGACATCGTCGCCGACCGCTTCGTGTACGGCACGCCGAAGCGGATCTCGCGCGAAGCACCCGTCCTCATCCTCCGTCAATACCGCGACGACATTCTCCTCGGCGGCGCGGGCAACGCCATCAACAATATTCTTTCTCTCGGCGGTCTTCCGATCCCTGTCTCCGTCCTCGGCAATGATGCCGAGGGGCGGACGCTGATCGAGAAGCTGACGTCGCAGGGGATCGACTGCAGCGGCGTTCTCCGCGTCGATCGCTACAAGACTCCGACCAAGGTGCGCATTCTCGGCGGCATGCCGCACGCATCGCGCCAGCAGATCGTCCGCTACGACATCGAGGATGAGGTCGAACTGTCCGAAGAGGAGTCGAATCAGTTCGCGTGGCTGCTCCGCGATCAGATGTCCATCTGCCACGCCGCGCTCATCAGCGACTACGGATATGGCGTGGTGACGCCTTCACTGGCCGGCAACCTCACCGGTTTCTCGAAAGGAAAGCCGGTGACGCTCGACTCGCGTTACAACCTGCTCAGGTATCCCGACGTCAGCGCGGCAACGCCGAACGAAGAGGAGGCGGCCGCGGCTGCGGGCATGTCGCTGTGGGAAGAGGACAACGGCGACAACGTTCGTTTCGTGGCCGAGACCCTGCAACAGAGCCTCGATTGCGAAGCGATCCTCATCACGCGCGGCAGCCGCGGCATGGCCCTGTTCGAAGGCGCCGTAAAGGAGCCGCTGTTCATCCCCGTTTACGGAACCGATCAGGTTGCCGATGTCACCGGTGCCGGCGATACGGTCATCGCCACGTTCACGCTGGCCCTCGCCGCGGGCGCCTCGTACGCCGAAGCGGCAAAGCTCGCGAACTACGCCGGCGGCATCGTGGTGATGAAGATGGGAACGGCAACGGTGTCGAATGAAGAGCTGAAGCATGCCATCGAGAGGGATGAGGAATTGAAATGAAGCGGGAGGCGAGGACTCGAGGTTCGAGAGTGATGCACCGCGAGTCCGCGCGTCCTCGTGTTCCCGAGTCCCGACCATGAACGCCCCCATCCTCGACGAACGCGAAATCCTGCAGGCCGTCGACTCCGAGCGCCGGCGCGGGAAATCGATCGCCTTCGCGAACGGATGCTTCGATGTGCTTCACGTCGGGCACGTTCGCTATCTGCAGGGCGCGGCAGCGACGGCGGACGTTCTCATCGTCGGCGTAAACGGCGACGCCTCGGTGCGCACGATCAAAGGGGAGGGGAGGCCGGTGATGGTGGAGCGGGAACGCGCCGAGCTGATCTCGGCGATCCGCGGCGTCACGTACGTCACGATCTTCCACGAGGACAGCCCGTCGCGGCTGCTGCAACTGCTCAAGCCCGACGTTCACTGCAAGGGAACCGACTACACTCCCGAGTCGGTGCCCGAGGGCGATGTCGTTCGCGCAAACGGCGGGAAGGTGGTCATTGTGGGAGATCCGAAAGACCACTCCACGACGGCAATTCTCGAGAGAATGCGCCGCTCGTGACGCGCCTCCTGGTCATCCGGCTCTCCGCGCTCGGAGATGTGGTCCACACGATTCCGGCCGTGCTGTCGTTACGCGACTGGTACGACGTGAGCTGGATCGTGGAGAAGCCGTACGCGGAGCTCGTGCGGATCGTCGCCGGCGTCGCTCCGATTCCAGTGCAGCTCAAGCGTTGGTCGCTGAGCGCGATCGGGGAAACGCGCCGCGCCGCTCGCGGCTTCGATGTCGTCGTCGATTTTCAAGGTCTGATCAAGTCGGCGCTCATCGCCAGAGGCGCGGCTCCGCTCCGCTATGGCTTCGCGCGCGAAGCAGTGCGGGAAAAACCGGCGGCGTTCTTTTACAACCGAAAAATCAAAGTGGATCAGACGAAGCACGTCGTCGGCTGGAACCTCCAACTCGCCGCCGCGCTCCTCCGAAACCCCGCCGAAACGCCGCCGAGACCGAGTTGGTCTGCCTTTCCGCAGGATCCGCAAAATCGCCTGAGCGAGCTCACGCACAAGATCGTTCTTCTTCCCGGCGCAGGCCGCCTGGAGAAGCTCTGGCCCTTCGATCACTTTCGGCAGCTGGTCAGGCACTACGGCGAGCGCGCGGTCGTCGTGTGGGGGCCCGGCGAGATCGATCTCGCCCGCGCCATCGGCGGCGTTCTCGCTCCGCCGACCGATCTCCGCGAGCTTGCATTCATCCTGCAGCACGCGGAGATCGTGATCGGTGGCGACACGGGTCCTCTGCATCTGGCCGACGCTCTCGGGGCGAGAGTGGTCGGGCTTTACGGGCCGACCGACCCGCGCCGCAACGGGCCATACAGCCAGCTCCAGCGCGTGATCCGGCCGGCGAACACGATGGAGGCGATCGCCGTCGATGACGTGGTGAGGAAGATCGAGGAAGTGCTGGCGTCGTGAAGCGGCTCGTCTTCGCGGTTGTGTTTCTCATCGCTGCCGAGCTCTGCGGCGCGACGTTGAAAGAAACGTATCTCGCCGGCGAGACGCTCGACTTCGATCTCTCCTGGTCGCGCATTTCCGGCGGAGAGGCACGCATGACCGTGGCGCCGATCGGCGAGGATCGTCTGCGCATGACGTCGGTCGGAAAATCGGGAACGTTCTTCTCGCGATTCTTTCGCGTTCGCGATGAGATCGAATCGATCGTCGATCAGAGCGACTTCAGCACGATCGAGTACCACAAGGTCCTCGATGAACGCGGCAAGCGGAAGGACGAACTCACGGTCATCGACGAAGCGAAGAACGTCGCCTACCGGAAAGGGAAATCGATCGCCGTGCCGCGGCCGGTGTTCGATCCGCTCTCGCTGATCTACTACATCCGGTTGCTCGATCTCACGCCGGGCCGCACACACGAATTCACGATCATCGCCGACGGGCGGATCTACACAGTCCGCGCCGAGGTCGTGAACCGCGAGACGATCGACACTCCGGCCGGCACGTTTCACACCGTCGTGGTTGAGCCGAAGATGGAGGCGCAGGCGGGCGTGTTCCGCGACGAACAGACGCGCCTGTTGATCTGGTACTCGGACGATGCCCGGCATTTGCCGGTCCGAATCCGGTCCGACGTCAGGATCGGATCGATCACCGCGTCCCTCCGGCGGGTGACGAGCGGCGTCGACTCGACCGAGCCCTCCACGCGCGCCGGCCAGTAGGCTTCCCGGAATGGCGCAAGGCCCTGACAGGGTTTAAAATAACTGCACTGCGCCTCAGGGCGTTTTCCCCGTGGATGGTACACTCGCCTCGCTCTACGGATCCGACGTCTCTCCGGGTCACAGAAGAGGGTGTGCGGCAGCCGCTTTGGTGGCGGTAGGAAACCGGTCCGGAACGGAGTCTAGACAGACATGAGCGTTCGCCTCGGTGAACTGCTGACGAAAGCGAGTCTTATCTCGCAGGAGCAGCTCAAAGAAGCACTCAAGGTGCAGAAGGAGACCGGCGGAAAGCTCGGTGAGACCCTCATCAAGCTCGGATTCGTCTCGGAAGAAGACATCACCGAATGCCTTTCGCAGCAGTTCGGTGTTCCGTCGATCAACCTCTCCCATTTTGAAATCGATCCCAGCGTCATCAAGCTGATCCCGGCGGACGTGGCCCGCAAGTACAACATCCTTCCGGTCAACAAGACCGGCGCGACGATCACCATCGCCATGGCCGACCCGACGAACGTCTTCGCCATGGACGACATCAAGTTCATGACCGGCTACAACGTCGAGCCGGTGGTGGCCTCCGAGCTCGGGATCAAGGCCGCCATCGACAGCTACTACGGCACGACGTCGTCGCTCGAGCTGAAGAAGGTCATGGAGGATCTCCAGCAGGCCGAAGCGTCGGATCTCGAGGTGCTGGAGGACGAGGAAGAGCTCGACGTCGAAGCGCTGGCCGAGGGTGCGGAAGAAGCGCCGGTGGTGAAGCTGTGCAACCTGATTCTGACCGATGCGATCAAGCGCGGCGCGTCGGACATTCACATCGAGCCTTACGAGAAAGAGTACCGCGTGCGGTTCCGCATCGACGGCACGCTGTACGAGATCATGAATCCGCCGCTCAAGCTGCGCGACGCCATCACTTCGCGCATGAAGATTCTGTCGAAGCTCGACATCTCCGAGAAGCGTCTTCCGCAGGACGGACGCATCAAGCTGAAGATGAAGCTCAACGACAAGAACAAGGAGCTCGACTTCCGCGTCTCCGTGCTCCCGACGCTCTTCGGCGAGAAGATCGTCATGCGTCTTCTCGACAAGGACAACCTCCGCCTGGACATGACCAAGCTCGGCTTCGAGCCGGAGTCGCTGGCGAAGTTCGAAGAGGCGATTTTCAAACCGTGGGGAATGGTTCTTGTGACCGGGCCCACAGGCTCGGGCAAGACCAATACGCTTTACTCGGCGCTGGCGAAGGTCAACTCGCCCGAAGTGAACATCATGACCGCCGAAGACCCCGTGGAGTTCAACCTGCCCGGCATCAATCAGGTCCAGATGAAGGAATCGATCGGCCTGAACTTCGCGGCGACGCTGCGGTCATTCCTGCGGCAGGATCCGAACATCATCCTCGTCGGCGAGATCCGCGACTTCGAAACGGCGGAGATCGCCATCAAGGCCGCGCTGACCGGCCATCTGGTCCTCTCGACTCTGCACACCAACGATGCCCCGTCGACGATCAACCGTCTGATGAACATGGGCATCGAGCCGTTTCTTGTCGCCACTTCCGTGCAGCTGATCGCCGCGCAGCGTCTGGCGCGCCGCATCTGCCAGGCATGTAAAGAGCCCGTCGAGATGAGCGCGCAGGCGCTCTTGAACCTCGGCTTCAAGAAGGAAGAGGTTGGGACGTTCACCGTCTACAAGGGCCGCGGCTGCGATAAGTGCAACAACACAGGCTACAAAGGCCGGGTCGGCCTCGTCGAGGTCATGACCATCGACGACGATCTACGCGACCTGATCCTGGCCGGGGGTACCGCCATCGACATCAAGAAGAAGGCGGCGGAGTCCGGAATGATTAGTCTGCGCCGTTCCGGTTTGATTAAAATCAAGGACGGAATCACGACAATCGAGGAAGTCGTTCGGGAAACCGTTCTGTAGCCCGGAGAAAAAGCAAATGTCGGTCACTCTGCATCAACTGTTGAAGACCATGGTCGAGCGTGGCGGCTCCGACCTGCACATCACCACCAACTCTCCTCCGCAGGTCCGCATCGACGGCAAGCTTGTCCCGCTGGACATGCCGGCCCTCACCGCTCCGGAGACGAAACAACTCGCCTACTCGGTCCTGACCGACGCGCAGAAGCACCGCTTTGAAGAGGACCTCGAGCTCGACCTCTCGTTCGGCATCAAGGGTCTGGCCCGATTCCGCGCCAACATCTTCAACCAGCGCGGCGCCACGGCGGCGGTCTACCGGCAGATCCCGTACGAGATCCTCGGATTCAAGGAGCTGGGGCTGCCGCCGGTCGTCGAGGAGATCTGCAACAAGCCGCGGGGCCTGGTGCTCGTGACCGGTCCGACCGGCTCGGGCAAATCGACGACGCTGGCGGCGATGATCGACAAGATCAATCGCGAGACGCACCTGCACATCATCACCATCGAGGACCCGGTCGAGTTCCTGCACCAGCACAAGAACTGCGTCGTCAACCAGCGCGAGCTGCACGCCGACACGCACTCGTTCGCGAACTCGCTCAAGAGCGCGCTGCGACAGGATCCCGACGTCGTGCTCATCGGCGAGATGCGCGATCTCGAGACCATCGAGTCCGCGCTGCGCATCGCCGAGACCGGACACTTGACCTTCGGCACGCTGCACACCAACTCGGCGGCGCAGACGATCAACCGTATCGTCGACGTTTTCCCCTCGCACCAGCAGCCGCAGATCCGGGCCCAGCTCTCGTTCGTCCTGGAGGGCATCATGTGCCAGGCCCTGCTTCCGAAGGCGAACGGCAAAGGGCGCGTCATGGCCATGGAGATCCTCGTCCCCAACGCCGCGATCCGCAACCTCATCCGTGAAGACAAGGTGCATCAGATTTACTCGATGATGCAGACCGGCCAGTCCAAGTACGGGATGCAGACGTTCAATCAGTCGCTGGCCACGCTCTACTTCAAGAAACTGATCACGCTGCAGATCGCGCTCTCGCGTTCGTCGAATCCCGACGAACTTCAGGAGATGATCTCTCGCGGAGCCGGTGCTTTGTTCCAGGGAACTGCCGCGCCGTCGACCGCGCGGCCGTCTGGCGTAGGCCGGGCGAGCTAACTAGGGAGGAGTTATGCCGACATTCGAGTGGAAAGGGAGATCGAGGGAAGGGCGGGACCAGACCGGTGTGCTGGTGGCCGACTCGAAAGATGCCGTCATCGCCATGATGCGACGGCAGCAGGTCGTCGTCACGGCGGTCAAGGAGAAGGGGAAGGAGATCGCGGTCCCGAAGTTCGGCGGCAGGGTTCCGCCGCAGCTGATCGCCATCTTCACGCGCCAGTTCTCGGTCATGATCGACGCCGGTCTGCCTCTGGTTCAGTGCCTGGAGATCCTCGGATCGCAGCAGGAGAACAAGAATTTCCGCCGCGCGCTGATCCAGATCCGACAGGACGTCGAGTCGGGCTCGAGCCTGGCCGACGCCATGCGCAAGCATCCCAAGGTCTTCAACGATCTCTACACGAACATGGTTGCCGCCGGCGAGGCGGGCGGTATTCTCGACACGATCCTTCAGCGCCTGGCCACATACATTGAAAAGGCCGTCAAGCTGAACAGCCAGGTCAAGTCGGCGATGATCTACCCGGTGGCGGTCATCTCCATCGCCATCATCGTCGTGGCCATCATTCTCTGGAAGGTCATCCCGGTGTTCGCGGCCCTGTTCAAAGGACTCGGCGCCGAGCTGCCGATGCCCACACGCGTCGTCATCGCGCTGTCGAATTTCATCGGCGACTTCTGGTGGCTGGTGGGGGGCATCATCTTCCTCACCATCTTCGCCACCCGCCGCTACCACTCGACGTACCGCGGCAGGCGCGTTCTCGATGGCCTGCTGCTGAAGGCTCCCATCCTCGGCATGCTTCTCAGGAAGATCGCCGTGGCGCGCTTCTGCCGCACGCTGGCGACGCTGACCTCGTCGGGCGTCCCGATTCTCGACGGACTGCAGATCACCGCCAAGACCGCCGGCAACTCCATCGTCGAGGACTCGATCATGGCCGTGCGCAAGTCGGTCGAGGAAGGCAAGACCATCAGCGAACCGCTGGCCGATACCGAAGTGTTCCCGACCATGGTCGTGCAGATGATCGCCGTCGGCGAGCAGACCGGCGCGCTCGACACGATGCTTTCGAAGATCGCCGAATTCTACGAAGAGGAAGTCGACACGGCCGTGGCCGGGCTGATGAAGCTGCTCGAGCCGGTCCTGATCGCATTCCTCGGCGTCGCCATCGGCGGCATCGTCATCGCCATGTACATGCCGATGTTCGCCCTCATCGGTCAGGTCGGATAAAGAGTGGAGCGCCGCGCGTCCGCGCGCGGCGCCCCGTCCGGCGGCCGGGACGGCCGCCGCTCCACAGGTATGCCGCAAACCTCGACCGACGCCCGGATGCTCGTTGCCATCCGGGTCATCGTGGTGACGACGCTGCTGCTCGCGGCGCTCATCATCCAGTACACCGTCCGCGAGATCCTGCCGATCAGCTACATCTATCTGATCGCCGGGCTGACGTACGTCCTGACGCTGGCCTACATCGCCATCGCTCGCGTGATCGCCTCGCGCCGGGCCAACCTGATGATCCAGATCGCCGGAGATCTGGTCGTGGAGACGCTGCTCGTCTACTTCACCGGCGGTCTCGACTCGCCCTTCTCGTTCATGTACCTCGTCTCCATCATCACCGCGTCGATGATGCTGTACCGGCGCGGCGGACTGATGGCCGCTTCGGGTGCGGTCATCCTCTACGGCGGTCTGGGCGACCTGATGTACTACGGCGTGCTGCCGCTTCCGGAGCAGACGTGGTTCGCGCCCACGTCGTGGACCTCGTCGCGTCTCTACTTCAACATGGCCACGAACTTCGCCGGCTTCTACGCCACGGCGCTGCTGGTCTCGATCATCTCCGAGAAGCTGCAGAAGACGTTCGAAGAGCTCGACGCCAACCGGCAGAACCTCGCCGAGCTCCGCGCGCTCAATCAGAACGTCGTGGAATCGATCCCTTCCGGCCTGATCACGCTCACGTCTTATGGAACGGCCGCCTTCATCAATCCGGCCGGCTGTCAGATCCTGCAGGCGCAGCCGCATGCCATTCTCGGCCGCCACATCACGGAGATCGGCTTCGCCACACGCGAGGAGTGGAACGAGATCCGCGAACAGCTCGCCCATGGAGAGCTGGTCCGGCGCGAGCACGACTCGTTCGACCTCGCCGGAGAGCGGCGCAGCATCGGCTTCGCGCTGACACCGCTCTACACGCTCGAAGGAACGCCGTCCGGCTACACGCTGATCTTCCAGGACCTCACGGAGATGAAGAAGCTCGAGGCGGAGCTGCGGCTCAAGGACAGGATGGCCGCCGTCGGCGAGCTCTCCGCCGGCATCGCTCACGAGATCCGCAATCCGCTGGCCGCGATCGCCGGATCGGTCCAGGTGCTCAAGAACTCGCAGTCGCTGAGCAGCCAGGAGCAGCGGCTCATGACCATCGTCCTCCGCGAGTCCGAGCGGCTGAACAAGACCATCGCCGAGTTCCTCCGCTTCGTCAGACCGCAGGAGAAGCGCACGGCGGAATTCGATATCGCCGCCAGCCTCTCCGAGACGCTCGACCTGCTGTCCAACTCGGCCGAGCTGCGGAAGGATCATCAGATCCGCCGCGAGGTCGATCCGCCGTCATTCATGATCCTTGGCGACGCCGATCAGATCCGGCAGGTGTTCTGGAATATCGCCCTCAACGCGGTTCGGGCGATGCCCACGGGCGGAACGCTCACCGTCCGTGCCGAACCGGTCGACGGCGACTATCGGATCGCGTTCGCCGACAGCGGCCGGGGGATGACGGAATCAGACCTGCGGCGGCTCTTTCAACCGTTCCGGACGAATTTCCCGAGCGGCACAGGCCTGGGCATGGCCATCTCCTATCGCATCGTGCAGGAGCACGGCGGCAGGATCGACGTTCAGTCGCGCGTCGGCGAAGGGACCGTCATCACGGTCACGGTCCCGCGCGCGCATGCGCCGGCTGCCGCCACTCGACGTTCCGCGTAGACTGACCGAAGGTCATCCTGAGCCGCGAAGGCGGCGAAGGATCTCATGATGTGCAGCGTGAGATCCTTCGCTTCGCTCAGGATGACGTGAGAAAATCTGTCAGTGAGCGATTCCCGCGTTCTTTCCGCGAACCCGATCGAGGACGATCTCCAGACCGAGCTTTCCCTTCGCCCGAGGTACCTCCGCGAGTACATCGGCCAGCAGAAGGTGAAGGCGAATCTGGAGATCTCCATCGCCGCGGCCCGGAAGCGCAACGAGACGATCGACCACGTCCTGCTCTTCGGCCCCCCCGGCCTCGGCAAAACGACGCTGGCGAACATCATCGCCAACGAGATGAACGCCAGCATCCGCACGACCTCCGGACCGGCGCTGGAGAAGACGGGAGACCTCGTCGCCATCATCACCAACCTCGAGCTCGGCGACACGCTGTTCATCGACGAAATCCACCGCCTTCCTGCACCTGTCGAGGAAGTCCTCTACTCGGCAATGGAGGACTTCTACATCGACGTGATCATCGGTCAGGGACCGGCGGCGCGCACGCTGAAGGTGGAGATCCCGCGCTTCACCCTCATCGGCGCGACGACGCGGGCCGGCCTGCTGACGGCGCCGCTGCGCGCGCGATTCGGGATCGTCCACCGGCTCGACTTCTACGACACGGAGTCGCTGGAGATCATCGTTCGCCGCTCGGCGGAGATCCTGAACATCCCCATCACCGCCGAGGGGTCGAAGGAGATCGCCCGCCGTTCGCGAGGCACGCCGCGCATCGCCAACCGCCTGCTGCGCCGCGTCCGCGACTATGCCGAGGTGCGGCGCGAAGGGAAGATCGATCTGGAGATCGCCCGTGAGGCGCTGCGGATGCTCGAAGTCGACGACTACGGTCTCGACGAGATCGATCGCAAGCTGCTCGTCACGATCATCGAGCGCTTCAACGGCGGCCCCGTCGGCCTCAACGCTTTGGGATCATCGATTGCCGAAGATCGCGGCACGATCGAAGATCTCTACGAGCCGTACCTGATCCAGATCGGCTTCCTGCAGCGAACCCCGCGCGGCCGCGTGGCCAGCAAGCTCGCCTATGACCACCTCGGATACGAATTCGGGGCCACGCAGCGGCAGTCGGGACTGTTCTAGTCATTCCGAGCGCCGCAGAGCGCGAGGAATCCGGGCTGAGGTGACGCCCGCCCCCCTCCCGGACTCCTCGCCGTCTTCTGGGGCTCGGAATGACTACGGAAGCCATGAACAAGTCGTCATCCTGAGTCGGCGAAGCGCGACGAAGGACCTCAGGATGCGAAAACGTCTGCCATTTCGAGATCCTTCGCCGTCTTCGCGGCTCAGGATGACGTGAACAACGACTCGTTCAGAGCTTCCCTAGTTGTCGGGTGTCAGCACGTTGTTCCGGCCGAGGCGACTGATCGGCGGCAACTCACCGAGTGAACGATGGCTGCGATGGTAATTGTAGAAGTGCAGGTAGTCGTGCAGAAGTGCCTGCCGCTGCGCTGAGGAGCGAAAGGGAAAACGGTAGGCCCATTCGCGCAGCAGTGTCTGAATCAGCCGTTCTGCTTTTCCGTTCGTTCGAGGAGTGTAGGGCCGGGTGCGAATGTGCCGCACACCGATCGATCGACAGGTGGCAGCAAACAACTTTGAACGATAGGCAGAGCCGTTGTCGCTCATCACGCGCTCTACGGCGATGCCCTGAGCTCCGAACCAGGCGATCGCTCGGGTTAGGAATCCCACGGCCGAAGGAATCTGCTCATCGGCAAGGATCTCCACGTAACTGAGGCGGCTGTGGTCATCGATGCAGACGTGAACGACTTCATAGCCGACGCCGCGGTGTTGATGTCGTCGAGGTGAACCCGTGATCCGATGACCAATGCCGTGGATTCGGGCCAGTTTCTTGGTGTCGATGTGAATCAACTCTCCGGGGCGAGCCTTCTCGTAGCGAATCACCGGTGGTTGATCCTGTTGATGGAGTCGCGATAACGCATGTCGGCGGACGATTCGTGCCACTGTCGAAAGACTCCGTTTGACGAGCGCGGCGATGAGTCGACAAGTAAGGCCCGCTTGTCGTAAGCGAACAATGCGGCGCTCCACCCGTTGCGCAGTTCGTCTCACCCGCTGCGGACGCGACGACCGATCCAGCAGACCCGCCGCGCTTTCTTCCCGATATCTCTTCAGCCAGATTCGGCCACGCCGCTCACTCAGCCCGATCGCCTCGGTGGCCCTGGCCATCGATACGCCTTGCTTCAACACTCGTTCTACCAGTAGCGCTCGACTGGCGGGGCAACTTCGCGCATTCTTGTGGATGTCCATCTGGGTCCCTCCGTGCGATCTGTTCGTTTCACAGGCTTTCAGATTCGCCGAAGTCGCCCGGATGGACAACTCCTCTCACGGAACAACGTCCTGAGACATCACA
>DATISF010000064.1:0-198912 GCA_035468985.1 Thermoanaerobaculia bacterium | reverse complement strand
TTCGGGGTTCGGGGTTCGGGGTTCGGGGTTCGGGGTTCGGGGTTGGAGAGACGGGAACCCCGAACTCCGAACTCCGAACTCCGAACTCCGAACTCCGCTTCTACTCGTTATCGTATTTGAGATCCCGCCTGAAACACGTCTGATTCTCGAGGTCGAACACGACGCACGAGTCGATCGGGCGCGAATAGACGTGCATACTCACGGCAGGCTGCTGCCATTCGGCTCGATTGATGATGCGGTGGATCGTCTGCTTCTTGTCGACGGTGTTGAGCGGGCCACCGGGAACCGCCAGCTCATCGTGGAGGTGCTGCATCTCGATCTGCGTCGCGCCGGCCAGGCAGTCGAGGCCGACCACCTGCTCGTTCTCCGGCTTGTTGCACGCGAGTTTGCGATAGTTCTCGACGATCAGCTTCCCCTCGATCATCGTCATCCAGCCGAGCTGGCCGTTGTGAGTGTGCAGCGGTGTGATCGCTCCGGCGGGCCAGCAGATGAGCATCACCTCGATCATGTCGTTGCGGAAGATCTTGTTGCGCGTGTGCCGGTCCGGCACCCACCGTTTGTAGCGCTCGAGATCGTCGCGGCGGATCTCGTAGGCGACCAGATAGTCGTAGATCTTCTGCTTGGTGATGATGCCCTCGGACAGGCGGCGAATGCCTTCCACGAACGCGTCGGCGGGTATGGGCACCGGGGAGTAGATGGGCTTGGGAGCAGCTGTGGCGTCCTGCGTGTCCATCACGGCGATCCTTCTCATGAACTATACCGCAGCAAGTTCCGCACCTTCCCTAATGTGCTAGTCTCCGCGCCGCAATGCCGGAGAGAGCTCGTAACCTTGCGGTCATCGGAGCGCAATGGGGAGACGAGGGCAAGGGAAAGCTCGTCGATCTCCTCTGCGAGCGCTTCGACGTCGTGGCCCGCTATCAGGGGGGACACAACGCCGGGCACACGGTCAAATTCGCCGACCAGCACTTCGCGTTGCGGCTGATTCCCTCCGGCATCCTGCACCGCGACAAGCTCTGCATCCTCGGCAACGGGATGGTGATCGACCCCGAGGCATTACTCGAGGAAATCGAGAAGCTGCGCGGGATGGGAGTGCACATCGACGACAACCTGAAGATCAGCGAGTCGGCGCATGTGATCCTCCCCTATCACAAGGCTCTCGATCTGGCGCGTGAAGAGGCAGCCGGGAAAATGAAGATCGGCACGACCGGACGCGGCATCGGCCCGGCGTACGAGACGAAGGTCAGCCGCTACGGAATCCGCATCGCCGACCTGCTCGACCCCGACGCACTACGCGAGAAGATCGAGTTCGCCTGCACCGAGAAGAATCCCGTCCTGAAAACCGTCTACGGAAAAGAGACGTTCGATCCGGCGCAGCTCATCAACACCTACATGAATTACGGCGAAGTACTCGCGAAGCGGATCACCAACTGCACGGTGCTGATCAACGAGCAGATCCGCGCCGGCAAGGCCGTGATGTTCGAAGGCGCACAGGGGATGATGCTCGACGTCGATCACGGCACATACCCGTTCGTGACCTCGTCGAACACGGTCGTCGGCGGCGTCTGCACCGGCCTCGGAGTCGCGCCGAAGCACATCCATCAGGTGATCGGCGTCTCGAAGGCGTACACGACGCGCGTGGGCGGCGGCGCATTTCCGACCGAGCTCAACGACGCACACGGCGAGCACCTCCGCAAACGCGGCAACGAGTTCGGCACCGTCACAGGCCGGCCGCGCCGCACGGGCTGGCTCGATCTCGCGGTCCTGCGGACATCGGTCATGCTCAACGGCATCGACGGCATCGCGCTGACGAAGCTCGACGTGCTCGATCAATTCGACGAAATCCCGATCTGCACCGGGTACAAGGTGCGCGGCACAGCGTGGAAGACGTTCCCGGCGTTCGCGGTCGAACACCACGACTATCAGCCCGAGTACAAGGTGATGAAGGGATGGCGGACGTCGACCGCGGGAATCACCTCGTACGAGAAGCTCCCGCAGGAAGCGAAGGATTACGTCCGCTACATCGAGGACCAGACCGAGACGCCCATCACGATCATCTCCACGGGGCCGCGGCGCGAAGAGACGATCGTGCGGTAGTGCACTCGCCCACTCGCGGGAGAGGGCCAAATCACTTCATCTCCTCGAATACTCGATCAAAGAGTGCCGTCCCGAATCCCCACGCGCCATTGACGATCGGGCCGATCATCAACCGTTTCGGATTCCAGCCGGCCGCCACAGGTGATGCCTGATCGGCGCGACGACGAACCAGGCCACGAGCACCGGCGCGATCGCGCCGAGGACGATGGCCAGCACGTAGTACGCGCCTCCGCGCTGGCGATCGATGATCGGAATCTTGATCGCGCCCCACACGCCACCCCGGAACGCGAGCGCGCGAGCACGCGCTTCATGCCAGCACGCTCCTGAAGTACTCGATCGTGCGCTTCAAGCCTTCTGCCAGCGGCACCCGCGGCTCCCAGTCGAACAGCCTCTTTGCCTTCGAGATGTCCGGCCGGCGGATCTTCGGATCGTCCTCCGGCAGAGGCCGGAACTCGATCTGCGCCTTCGTGCCGGTCAGCCGCCTGATCTCCTGCGCGAACTGCAACACGGTCATCTCGTTGGGGTTGCCGATATTGACCGGCAGCGTCTCGTTGGACATGAGCAGGCGGAAGATGCCTTCGACGAGATCGGAGACGTAGCAGAAGGAGCGCGTCTGCGATCCGTCGCCGAACACGGTCAGCGGCTCGTCGCGCAAAGCCTGAGAGATGAACGCCGGCACGACACGGCCGTCGTTGATGCGCATCCGCTCCCCGTACGTGTTGAAGATGCGGACGATGCGTGTCTCCACTCCGTGAAAACGATGGTAGGCCATGGTCATCGCTTCGGCGAACCGCTTCGCCTCGTCGTACACGCCGCGCGGACCGACCGGGTTCACGTTGCCCCAGTAATCCTCCTTCTGCGGATGCACCAGCGGATCGCCATACACCTCGGACGTCGAGGCGAGGAGATAGCGAGCCTTCTTGTCCTTGGCCAGACCGAGCGTCTTGTGAGTGCCGAGGGAGCCGACTTTCAGCGTCTGGATCGGCTTCTCCAGGTAATCGATGGGACTGGCCGGCGATGCGAAATGAAGGACGTAGTCGAGAGGACCCTCGACGTGGATGTAATTCGTCACGTCGTACTTCACGAAGCTGAAGCCCTCGCGTCCCATCAGATGCTTGACGTTGCGTGGGCTGCCGGTGATGAAGTTGTCGAGGCAGATGACTTCGTGGCCGCGCTCGAGGAGCAGGTCACAAAGATGCGATCCGAGAAAGCCCGCGCCACCCGTGATCAGGGTTCGCGGCACTACGCGCGTCTCCTCTTGCGAACTTCGGTCTTCTTCGCGCGCACCTCGAAATCGGCGCGCCCGACCGACGTATAGCTGAACCCGAGGGCGCGCACGCGCTTCGGATCGTAGACGTTGCGAAGATCGACGATCACGGCCTGACGCATTTCCTTCTTGATGCGCTCGAGGTTCAGCGCCCGGAACTCGTTCCATTCCGTGGCGATCACGAGGATGTCCGCGCCTTTCGCAGTCTTGTAAGCATCCTCGCAGTAGGTGACGTTCTCGAAAATGGAGCGGCAATTCTCGACGGCCTGCGGGTCGTAGGCGCGGACGACCGCCCCTCGCTTCTGCAGGCCTTTGATGATCGGGATTGCCGGAGAATCGCGCATGTCGTCGGTTTCCGGCTTGAACGCCAGGCCGAGCATGGCGATGGTCTTCCCCTTCACCGAACCGCCGGCCGCATCGACGATCTTCGCGACCATGCGCTGCTTGATATCGTCGTTGACGCGCAGCACGGCTTCCATGATCTGGAACTCGTAGCCATGGCGGCGGGCGATATCGGCCATCGCCGAGGTGTCCTTCGGGAAGCAGGAGCCGCCGAATCCCGGGCCGGCCTGCAGGAACTTCGGACCGATGCGGGTGTCGAGCCCCATCCCGCGCGCGACATCCTGAACGTCGCCGCCGACCCTCTCGCACACCTGCGCGATCTCGTTGATGAACGTGATCTTTGCGGCCAGGAATCCGTTCGAGGCGTACTTGATCAGCTCCGACGACTCGACGTTGGTCACGACGAACGGAATTTCCAGCGAGTGCAGCGGCGCGTAGATCTCCTTCATCAGCTCCGCGGACTCCGCGTCCGACGCGCCGATCACCACGCGGTCGGGGCGCATGAAATCCTCGATGGCCGAGCCTTCGCGCAAGAACTCCGGATTGGACACGACCGACCCGCGATGGGCCGGGGCCATCTCCTTGAGAATCTTCTCGATCATCCGGCCGGTGCCGATGGGAACGGTCGACTTGGTAATGACGAGCTTCGGGCCGTTCATGTGCTCGGCAATCGACTTCGCCACCGACTCCACGTAACGCAGGTCGGCAGATCCATCGGGCCGCGGCGGGGTGCCGACGGCGATGAAAATCGCCCGCGCCGCGCGAATCGCGGCCGGGAGATCGGTCGTGAAGCTCAGCCTTCGTTCGTTGACGTTCTTGCTGACGAGCTTGTCGAGGCCCGGCTCGTAAATCGGAATCTCGCCGCGACGCAGCGCTTCGATCTTCTCGACGTCGATGTCGACGCAGGTCACATCATTGCCGAAATCAGCGAGACCGGCGCCGGTGACGAGACCGACGTATCCGGTTCCGATGACAGCGATTTGCACGAATATCTCCCTCCGGGCGCGGCATCGTAGCAGATGTGGAGCGGCGGCCGTCCCCGGCCGCCGTCGCCGCGCGATGACCCGCGCTCTACATCATCACTGCTGCGTCGAAGTCGTGACCGTCGTTGTGGTCACCGTCGGCGGTACGACCGGCGGGGCGGTCGGATTGGCCGGAGCCACGGTCCCCTTCACACCGGCCGGAGGCGGCGAAGCGGGTGCGACGTTCTTCTGCTCGTTGTACCGCTTCTCCATCCCGGTCTGCTGGCGGTTGCGCACGAGCCAGCGCAGCAGCTTCGACTCGTTGATGCCGATCAGGATGTCGTTGATCGACTCGTAAACGGTTGGATCGGCGATGAGCTTGCCTGCCGTTCCCTGTCCGCTGTTGACCTTCCCGACCGCATCGTTGAGTTGCTGCAGGAGAAGCTGGAACTCGTTGAGCGCCTGATCGCCGTATGGCTTGTCGCTCAGCAGTCGCGGCAGGAGGCCTTGCCCGTTCTGCAACGTCTCGCTGAACGTGGCCAGATTCGCCGATGCGACTCGAAGATTCTCGACGAGCTCGAGGACGCGCTTCTTTCCTTCCGGATCGCTGAGCAGCGCAGGAATCGCGCCCTGTCCGCTGCTGAAACTGCGCTCGAGATCGGCCGAGACTTTGTGCAGCGACGACGCGGCGCCGGCAAGCGACGTGGTCAGCTCATCGCCGTACTTGTCGTCGTACACGAGCCGGCCGACGACGCCCTTGCCGCTCTCGATGTGCCGCAGGATCGCGTTCGTCTTGTTGAGCGTGGTCAGCAGCGTGTCGGTGATCCGTTGTTTCGTTTCCGGAGAGCTCGTCACTTCACCGAGGAGTCCTTCGCCGCGGTCGACGCGCGCCAGGATGTTTTTCATCGAATACGAGATCTGTACGAGGTTGTCGACGAGGTCCTCACCCGAGGAGATGAGCTGGTCGACGTTGGTCTGTTTCTGCGCGGGGATGGTCGATCCCGGCTCCATGACTTCGAATCGCGGGCTGCCCGGTGTGATCTCGATGAACGTGTCGCCGGTGAGGATCCCGAGCTTCTTCAGCCGCGCGCGCGAGTCGCCGCGGATGCGGTCGGAGTACTTGCGGTCGACCATGAGCTGGATGCGGACGTTCTTCAGCTTCGGATCGTGCGGCAGAAAGATGTCGTGAATCACGCCGATGGTCACCCCGGACATCCGCACCGGATTCCCCTCGGCCAGGCCGGTGACGTTTTCCAGCTGCACGTTGTACTCGTTCTTGCGCGCGAAGATCTTCTGCTCGGAGCCGATGAAAAACAGGAACGTCATCAGCACGACCAGCGCGCCTGCCACGAGCAGACCGACGCGAATCGACTTTTCCTTGTTCGTTGCCATAAGAGGTCCTGACTACTTCGTTGGTTGTGCTGCTACAACCGCCGACGATCTCAGAAATTCACGGAGCATCGGGTGGTCGGTGTCCCGGGCCTCCTCGATGGGGCCCACCCACTCGAAAACACCCTGGTTGAGGAACGCGATGCGATCCCCGATGGAGAATGCGGACTGGATGTCATGCGTGACCACCACGGAAGTCACGTTCAGTTTCGACTGCAGGTCGTTGATCAGCTCGTTGATCTTCTGGGCCGTGATGGGGTCGAGGCCGGTGGTCGGCTCGTCGTAGAGAATCATCTTCGGATCGAGCACGATCGACCGCGCCAGGCCGACGCGCTTGCGCATGCCGCCGGAGAGATCGACGGGCATGACCGTCTCCGTGTTGGGAAGGTGCACCAACTCCAACTTCTCCCTCACCGCACGCACGATCTCCTCTTCGGCCATCGTGGTGTGCTCGCGCAGTGGAAACGCCACGTTCTCGAAGACGTTCATCGAATCGAACAGCGCGCCGCTCTGGAACAGCATCCCGAATTTCTTCCGGACGCGGTACAACTCCTCTTCCGGCAGGTCGGTGATGTCTTCCTCTTCGACGATGACCCGGCCTTCGTCGGGCACCTCGAGGCCGAGCATCTGCCGCAGCGTCACCGACTTTCCCGTTCCCGAGCCGCCGAGGATCACCAGGACTTCGCCGCGGTAGACCGTGAGGCTCGCGCCGCGCAGCACTTCCTTCGGGCCGTAGGCCTTGAACACTTCGCGCAGCTCGACGAAGACGTCACGGGTGTGACGCCGTCGCTCGGGCGTGCCTCGCGGCTCGGATCGGCGTTCGACGCTGGCAGTCTCGGTCATCAGAAAGAGAGCAGGAACAGCTTAGTAAGAAAGAAATCCATGATCAAAACGGTGATGGCCCCGCTAACGACGGTCATCGTCGTGGCCCGGCCGACTCCGTCGGCGCCTCCGGTCGTCCGCAGCCCGTTGTAGCAGGCGATCAGACCGGTACTGAACCCGAAGAAAAACGTCTTGCCGATTCCGGAGGCGAGGTCGTTGTACTTGACGGTATCGATCACGCTGCGCAGATAGAAGTTCGCGTCCAGATGCAGGGTGAAGACAGCGATCACCAGTCCGCCCATGATGCCCAGGCAGAACGAGACGATCGTCAGAAGCGGGAACATCAGCGTCGTGGCCAGCACTCGCGGCACCACGAGCTTGCGCACGGGGTTGGTCGCCAGCGCGCGCAGCGCGTCGATCTGCTCGGTGACTTTCATCGTCCCGAGCTCCGCGGTGATGCCCGCGCCCACCCGGCCGCCCACCATCAGCGACATCAGCACCGGCGCCAGCTCGCGGACGAGCGACAGCGACACGACTTTGCCGATGAACAGCTTTCCGCCGAATTCGGCGAGCGAGTACGCGGTCTGCAGCGCCAGCACCATGCCGATGAACGTCGAGGTGATGATGACGATCGAAAGTGAGCGGACGCCAATCTGGTCGAACTGGGCGACGACGAGCGACCGCTCGATCGCCCCCTTGCGAAACATCTGCTGCACCGTCTGCACCGCGAGATCGGTGATCTCGCCGACGTAGAGGAGCGATTGCTCGAATTTCGATCGGGTTCTTGCTAGCAACATCGCCGGTTCATTGATTCCCAAAGATTATCTTCAACAGTCTCTTGATTCCCTTGTCCCGTTCCTTCCGGCGCTGTTCCTGCTGCTTCTGCTCGTCGGTAGCCGGGTGCTGCTGGTCGCTGGTCGGCGGCGTGCCCTCCACAACCGGTAGATCGCTCGGATAGGTACCTTCGCGCCAGAGAGGACTGGGCTCACCGCCCCCCGCATGCAACGGACAGACCGATGTGGGTTCCGTCCCCGAAACGAAGATCTCGCGGCGCGCGGTCGGGCAGTACGGCGTGGCCAGCATCCCCGATTCGGGATCGATCTCGCGGGTGACCACATCGTCGGGACGCTTCCAGTCGACGTCCGGCACGAGTCCGGCGATGCGGTTCATGTGCGCCGTCCAGATCGGAACGCACGCGTCGCCTCCCGCCAGCCGGACGCTGTGGCCGTCGTCGAATCCGATCCACACCAGCGACAGGATCCGCGGCGAGTAGCCGATGAACCACGCGTCGCGGTAGTTGCTCGTCGTCCCGGTCTTGCCGGCGAACTCCCGGGTGAATCCCAGCGACCGCACCTTCCCTCCGCTTCCGTAATGGAGGACGTCCTCGAGCATGTCATCCATGACGTAGCAGACACTGGCCGGAGCGACGCGCTTCATCTTCACCTCGCGGCTCTCCAACAGCTTTCCGTCGCGCGTGACCACGGCCAGGATCGATACAGGCTCCGCCTTGACTCCCAGGTTCGCGAAGACGGAATAGGCATAGGCGATCTCGAGCGGAGTGACCTCGAACGAGCCGAGAGCCATCGATGGATAGGGCTCGAGACGGCTCTCGACGCCGATCTTCGTGGCGGTCTTGATCACGTTCGGCACTCCGGCATTGATCGCGGCCCGAACGGCCGGAATGTTGTACGAGTGCGCGAGCGCGGTGCGCACGCTCACCAGCCCGTGAAAGCGCAGATCGTAATTCTGCGGCTTCCACTCGGTGCTGCCAGCCTGGACGGTGATCGGCGAATCGTCGAGGATCGTGGCCGGCGTATAGGCCAGCTGTCCGCGCGAAGGATCCATGGCCGTCACGTAAACGAACGGCTTGAAAAGCGAACCCGGCTGCCGCTTCGCCTGAATGGCGCGGTTGAACTGCGTCTTCGAGTAGTTGCGTCCGCCGACCAGCGCCTTCACGTAGCCGGTGCCCGGCTGGATCGTCAGGATCACCCCTTCGAGAGGCGTCGGTGACGTGCGCAGATAGCGGTACTGCTTCGTCAGATTGGCAATGCCGTTGTCGAGCGCCTGCTCGGCCGACCGCTGCATGATCATGTCGAGCGTCGTGAAGATGCGCAGGCCCTCAGTCTTCAGCTGTGTCTCGGGATAAGTCTCCCGCAGCTGGCGCATCACGAGATCGACGAAGAACGGCGCGCTGCGCGACGTCCTCGGGAACCGCGTGACCGTCAGCGGCGAGCCGACTGCCGCCTGATACTCCTCGGGCGTGATCATCCTCTGGTCGAGCATCAGCTTGAGCACGGTGTCGCGCCGCGGCTTCGCCCGTTCCGGATACTTCAGCGGATTCAGTACGTTCGGCGAGCGGATGATCCCCGCGAGCGTCGCCGCTTCCGGCAGCGTCAGGTACGTCACGTGTTTGCCGAAGTAGAGCTGCGAGGCCTGCTCGACTCCGATGATCTGCACCGCGCCGTTCTGTCCGAGGTAGATCTCGTTGAGGTAGCCCTCGAGGATCTCGTCTTTGCTGTAGCGCGCCTCGAGCAGCAACGCCATCAACGCCTCGACCGCCTTGCGCCGGAAATTGCGTTCCGGATTCAGATAGAGGTTCTTGACCAGTTGCTGCGTCAGCGTGGAGCCGCCGTGCGTCCAGGCCTTCTGACGAAGATCGGTCATCAGCGCGCCGATGGTGCCGCGGATGGAGATTCCTTCGTGCTGATAGAAGCCCCTGTCTTCCGTGGCGATGATCGCGTCGACGACGCTTTTCGGAACCGCCTTGAGCGAGACCGGGAGCCGGTCCTCCATCTCGTTGTTGAAGATCGACGTGATCAGCTCGGGCTCGAGGCGCACGCCGCGCAGACTCACGTTGTCATCGAGGCGGCGGACCGAGCGCACCTCGGAGCCGTCGAAATCGACGGCCACCGGCATCGCGCCGAACTCCATGTCCGGATAGTCGAAGTTCTGCAGATAGATCTCGAGCGTGCTCCCGACATAGCGATACTCGCCGGGATTCGAGACGTGCTGCGCCACCTCGTGATAGCCGACGTGGTTGAGCTTCGGCTCGAGCAGCGAGCGGGGATAGCTCAGTCCCGGGACGATCGGCGTGGCGTCGGAGTAGACGCGGCTGGGCAGGTCCCAGCGCCGCGCCGAGTCGAATTTCTTGGTGATGACGACGTAGGTGTAGCCGACGAACCCGATGAAGGCGACGAACAGGACCATGACCGTGAACGCCAGGCCGGCGCTGTGCCGCCAGAGGAAGTCCCTGATTCTCGACCGCTTCGCCGCTTTGGCCATCTGTTGAGACAGGGTAACAAACAAAAAAGGGCGGCCATTCGGCCGCCCGGTGAGATCCTTCGTCGCCTGGCCATGGCTCGGCTCCTCAGGATGACGCGCGCTACGGCGCGCGTCACATCGAGCTCATCGAGTTCAGGAACTCCGCGTTGGTCTTGGTCTTCTCCAGCTTCTCGACCAGCAGTTCCATCGACTCGACGGTCGACAGCGGCGAGAACACCTTTCGAAGCACCCAGATGCGATTGAGCTCGTTGCGGTCGAGCAGGAGCTCTTCCTTGCGCGTGCCCGACTTGTTGATGTCGATGGCCGGGAAGACGCGCTTCTCCATCAGCTTGCGGTCGAGGTGCACTTCCATGTTGCCCGTGCCCTTGAACTCTTCGAAGATGACGTCGTCCATGCGCGAGCCGGTGTCGACCAGCGCCGTGGCCACGATGGTCAGCGAACCGCCTTCCTCGACGTTGCGCGCCGCGCCGAAGAACCGCTTCGGACGCTGCAGCGCGTTGGAGTCGACGCCGCCCGACAGCACCTTGCCCGACGGCGGCACGACGGTGTTGTAGGCGCGCGCCAGACGGGTGATCGAGTCGAGCAGGATGACCACGTCGCGCTTGTGCTCGACGAGGCGCTTGGCCTTCTCGATGACCATCTCCGCAACCTGCACGTGACGCGATGCCGGCTCGTCGAACGTCGAGGAGATGACCTCGCCCTTGACCGAGCGCTGCATGTCGGTGACTTCTTCCGGACGCTCGTCGATGAGGAGAACGATGAGCGTGATCTCGGGATGATTCGTGGTGATGGAGTTCGCCATCGACTGCAGGAGCATCGTCTTGCCGGTCTTCGGCGCCGCCACGATGAGGGCGCGCTGGCCTTTGCCGACCGGAGCGATGAGGTCGAGGACGCGCGACGACATGTTCGTCGGCACTTCCAGCTTCACGCGCTGCTCCGGATAGAGCGGCGTGAGATTGTCGAAGAGGGTCTTGTCGCGCGCGACGTCGGGATGCTCGAAGTTGACCGCCTCGACCTTGATCAGCGCGAAGTAGCGCTCGCCCTCTTTGGGAGGACGAACCTGCCCGGACACGGTGTCGCCGGTGCGGAGGTCGAACCGCCGGATCTGCGACGGCGAAACGTAAATGTCGTCGGGACCGGGAAGGTAGTTGTACTCCGGTGCGCGGAGGAATCCGAATCCGTCCGGCAGGCACTCCAGCACACCCTCCGAGAAGATCAGGCCCGATTTCTCGGTCTGCGCCTGCAGGATGGCGAAGATCAGATCCTGCTTGCGCATGCCCGATGCGTTTTCGACACCGAGGTCCTTGGCGAGCTTCGCCAGGTCGGGAAGCTTCACTTCCTTGAGCATCCGGATGTCGAGCGTCTCGGCAGCCTGCTGCTGCCCGACCCTCTTCGGCACCTCGGCAGGTGCGGCGACGATCTCCTCCGGTTCCGGTGCGGGGGCGGCGACCTCGTCGGCCTGCGCCACCGCGGCCGGCGGCGCCACGCTGCCGTTGCCGTTGCCGTTGTCTTCGGCCGGAACTTCTTCGGAGGCGATCTTCTCCGCCTTCGGTTTGCGCGGTTTGCGCGCGGGTTTCTCTACCGGGGGCGCTTCGACTGCCGTTGCCGTGATTTCGTTTTCGATTTCCTGATCAGCCATGGTGTTCCCTCACAAACGCGAAAACATCTCGCGCCTGATGACATCGATTCCTTTCCTCGTCACCGCGGAGGCGGCGATGAGCTGCGACGGATCGACGTCGAGCTCATTCGCAATTGCCGCGCGGCTCTTCAGAAGTTGTTGATTGGAGAGCTTGTCGCTCTTGGTCAGCACGATCTTCTCTTCGATGCCGGCCGACGCCGTCCACTCGTGCATCCGAAGATCCTGCTCACCCGGCGTGCGCCTCACGTCGAGCAGGAGAAACATCAACCGCAGCGCTTCGGCGGAGTCGAGATAGCCGCGAACGAGCTCGCCCCAGGAGCGCATGACCGTCTTGGGCACCTTGGCGTAACCGTAACCGGGCAGGTCGACCAGGTAGAACCGCTCGTTCACAAGGTAGAAGTGAACAGCCTGTGTCTTTCCAGGTGTCTGGCTGACTCGTGCGACGGCTCTGCGGTTAACCACTGCGTTGATCAAGCTCGATTTCCCGACGTTGGAACGTCCGACCATTGCGAATTGCGGCCGCTTATCTCTCGGAAAGTCTTCGGGCCTGTACGCCGCCCGATGGAAGCTGACTGAATTGATGTCCAATGAAATCAGGGCTTTTGATGTAACTGTGACGCCGGAGAGGGCGTCGCGTTTCGTTGTGCGGTTACAGAAAAGCCGGTGTGATTGCTACGGAGTACTACTTGAGGCTGTATTGGTAACGAGCGAGATTGTGCAGATATTCTGCCGGGGGGTCAAGTGGAGCGCCGGGCGTCCTGGCGCGGCGACGGCGGCCGAGACGGCCGCCGCTCCACAATCAGTGGGTTACGGGTGGTTCGGAGCCAATCACCTTTTCCGGCTCGGTCAGTTTGGCCTTCGCCGCCAGGGGGACGATCGTCCCGTCGAGGGCCACAGCCACGACCTCGTCCATCGACTCCACGAGGTGGAACTCCATCTTCTCGCGGACGTCGGCCGGGATCTCCTCGAGGTCGCGCTCGTTGTCGGCCGGCAGGACGACGCGAGTGATGCCCGCTCGTACCGCCGCCAGGATCTTGTCCTTCACTCCGCCGACCGGGAGGACCTTGCCGCGGAGCGTGATCTCGCCGGTCATGGCGATATCGCGATGCACGGGGATTTTCGTGACCGCCGACAGCAGCGCGGTGGCCATCGTGATTCCGGCGGACGGTCCATCCTTCGGGATCGCTCCCTCCGGAACATGGATGTGAATGTCGAGCGAGGCGTGGAAGTCGGGATCGAGCCCGAACAGCTCCGCGCGTGAGCGGACGTACGACAGGGCCGCGCGCGCCGACTCCTGCATGACGTCGCCGAGTTTTCCGGTGAGTGTCAGGTTGCCTTTGCCGCGGGAGAGCGCCACTTCGGTTGACAGAATCTCGCCGCCGACTTCCGTCCAGGCCAGTCCCGTTGCCAGTCCGATCTCGGCCTTGTCGTGAATCTGCTGCGAGCGGAACTTAGCCTTGCCGAGGAGCTCGCGGACTTTCTGGCGGTCGATGCGGAGCTCGTAGTCGGGGCCGTGCTGCAGGACCTGGCGCGCGACCTTGCGCAGAATCGAGCCGACTTCACGCTCGAGATTGCGAACGCCTGCCTCGCGGGTGTAGGAATCGATCAGCTCTTCGAGAGACGAATCCTCGAACTTGATCTTCGCCTCCTCGAGACCCTGCTCCAGCAACTGCTTCGGCACGAGGAACTGCCGCCCGATGGCCAGCTTCTCCAAGTGCGTGTAGCCGGAGAGCGCGATGATCTCCATGCGGTCCTTCAGCGGCGCCGGAATCGTGTGCACCACGTTCGCGGTGGCGATGAACATGACCTTGGAGAGGTCGTACTCGACGTCGAGGTAGTGGTCCGTAAAGGTGTTGTTCTGCTCCGGGTCGAGAACCTCGAGCAGCGCCGCGGAGGGATCGCCGCGGAAATCCATCGCCATCTTGTCGACTTCGTCGAGCAGGAAGACCGGATTGATCGTGCCGGCCTTCTTCATGCGCTGGATGATCTGGCCGGGGAACGCGCCGATGTAGGTGCGGCGATGGCCGCGGATCTCAGCTTCATCGCGCACGCCGCCCAGCGACAAGCGGACGAACTTGCGTCCGGTGGCGCGGGCGATCGACTTCGCCAGCGAGGTCTTGCCGACGCCCGGAGGACCGACGAAGCAGAGGATCGTGCCCTTCGGCTGCTTGACGAGCTGGCGCACCGCGAGAAACTCGAGGATGCGCTCCTTGATCTTCTCGAGGCCGTAATGGTCCTCGTTGAGGATCTTTTCGGCGAGATCGATGTCCTTGATCTCTTTCGTCGACTTCTTCCACGGCACGGAGACGAGCCACTCGATATAATTGCGTGAGACCGTTGCTTCGGCGGAGACGCCCGGCATTGCCTCGAGCCTCTTCAGCTCCTGGATTGCCTTCTCCTTGGTCTCCTTCGGCATGCCCGCTTCTTCGATCTTCTGGCGGAGCTCTTCGATCTCGTCCGAGCGGTCGTCTTTGCGACCCAGCTCGTGATGGATGGCCTTGATCTTCTCGTTGAGGTAGTACTCCTTCTGGGCGCGCTCCATCTGCTTCTTCACTTTGGAGTTGATCCGCTTGTCGATGTTGATCTTTTCGATCTCGATCTCGAGGAAGTCCTGCAGTTTCTGCAGGCGCTCGTACGGCGAAGGAGTCTCGAGAAGCTGCTGCTTCTCGGAGGTCGTGATCAGAAGGTGCGAGGCCAGCGTGTCGGCGAACCTGTCCGGCTCGTCCAGCTTGAGCGTCGACATCACGCCTTCGAAGGCGAGGTGATGCGACATTTTCGCGTACTGCTCGAAGATCTCCACGAGCTTCTGCATGTACTGCGAGACCTCGGGAGTCAGGGGATAGTTCGTGTCGATGGCGCGGACGTCGACGGTGATGAAGCCTTCGCCCTCGGACGAGCCGACGATCTCGGCGCGGCTGAGTCCCTCGACCATGACCTTGACGTTCTGGTTCGGGAGCTTGAGATTCTGAACGACCGTGGCGACGACGCCGACCGCGTAGATCTCCTCCATCGTGGGATCGTCGACCTTCGGGTCGCGCTGCGTGGCGAGAAAGATCCGCTTGTCCGCGGTTGCCAGCGTCGCTTCGAGCGCGAGGATGGATGCCCGCCGGCCGACGACGAACGGAGCCATCATCGACGGGAATACGACCATGTCGCGCAGCGGCACGAGCGGTAGATGGAGCGTGGTTTCGTCTGCCATGTGGTTGTCTCTCTACCTGTAGAAACAGCGGCGCATTCCCTACTGCCCTCACCCGCTGCTTCGCAGCACCCTCTCCCGCTGCGGGAGAGGGCAGGGTGAGGGCCCCTCCCTATCCTGCCTTCCGGTAGAGCGTAATCGGCTGGCTGCGGTTCAGCACGACCTCGCGCGTGATCACGCATTCGCTGATCGCGTCCTGCGATGGGATCGTGTACATGATGTCGAGCATCAGCTCTTCGATGATGATCTTCAGCCCGCGCGCCCCGACGTTGCGTTTCAGCGCTTCCTCGGCGATCGCCTCGAGGGCGTCGTCGGTGAACTTCAGGGTGACGTTCTCGAAGCCCATGATCGTCTGATACTGACGCACCAGCGAGTTCTTCGGCTCGCGGAGAATCTCGATCAGCGCAGCCTTGTCGAGCTCGTTGAGCGTCGCCACCACAGGCAGACGGCCGACGAACTCGGGGATCAGTCCGAACTTGATGAGGTCTTCGGGGTGAACCTGCGCCAGAAGCTCGCCGGTCTTGCGATCGCGCTTGCTGGCGATCTTGGCGCCGAAGCCCATCGTCTTCTCCGACAGCCGGCGCTCGATGACCTGGTCCAGACCGACGAACGCGCCTCCGCAGATGAAGAGGATGTTCGTCGTGTCGATCTGGATGAACTCCTGGTGCGGGTGCTTCCGGCCGCCCTGGGGCGGAACGTTGGCCACGGTTCCCTCGAGGATCTTCAGCAGGGCCTGCTGCACGCCCTCGCCGGAGACGTCGCGCGTGATCGACGGGTTATCGCCTTTGCGGCAGATCTTGTCGACCTCGTCGATGTAGACGATGCCGCGCTGGGTCTTCTCTTTGTCGTTCCCGGCGGCCTGGTAGAGCTTGAGGATGATGTTCTCGACGTCCTCACCGACGTAACCGGCTTCGGTCAGCGTCGTGGCGTCGACGATGGTGAACGGCACGGAGAGCATTCGGGCCAGCGTCTGGGCGAGCAGCGTCTTGCCGGTGCCCGTCGGCCCGATCAGCAGGATGTTCGACTTCTGCAGCTCGACGTCCTGCCGCGAGTTCCGCTGGTGATAGTCGATCCGCTTGTAGTGGTTGTAGACCGCGACGGCGAGCTTTTTCTTGGCCCGCTCCTGGCCGATGACATAGAGGTCGAGGAACTCCTTGATCTCCTTCGGCTTCGGCAGCGCGCCGGAGCCTTCCATCGTGCCCGGCTCGTCCTTGCGATCCTCGGCAATGATGTCGAGGCAGATGTCGACGCACTCGTCACAGATGTAGACGGTGGGTCCGGCGATCAGCTTCTTGACGTCGCGCTGACTCTTGTTGCAGAAGCTACAACGCAGTACGTCGCCGCTGTTCCCCTTTTTCGACATGTCTGGCCTGGATCCTCCCCAGAATTCTCGCTCAACTCAACTGAAGCGGCAAGGTTGACATTCCCCTGTGACGAGGGGCAAATCGCTAATCCCGCTTGGCAATCACCTGGTCAACAATGCCGTATTCCACCGCATCCACCGCCTGCAGGATGTAGTCGCGGTCGGTATCGCGGGCGATCTTGTCGATGGCCTGTCCGGTGTGGTTGGCCAGGATCTCGTTGAGGCGCTGGCGCTGACGGAGGATGTCCTTGGCGTGAATGTCGATATCCGTGGCCTGACCGCCCAGGCCCTGCATCCACGGCTGGTGGATGAGGACGCGGGAGTTCGGCAGAGCGTAGCGTTTGCCCTTTTTCCCTGCCGCCAGGAGCACCGCGGCCATGGAGGCGGCCTGGCCGATGCAGATCGTCGCAATGTCGGGCTTCACGTACTGCATCGTGTCGTAGATGGCGAGACCGGCCGTGATCGATCCACCCGGTGAGTTGACGTAGATGGAGATGTCCTTCTCGGGATTCTCCGCCTCGAGGAACAGCATCTGGGCGATGATCAGGTTCGAGACGGTGTCATCGATCGGCTGGCCGAGGAAAATGACGTTGTCTTTGAGAAGGCGCGAATAGATGTCGTAGGCACGCTCGCCGCGCGACGTCTGCTCGACCACCATCGGAATCAGGACCATGGTTCGGGTCTCCTTCACTGCACCTCGCGGAGTCTACCGCGTCTGACGCGGATCGGACCTCGACGAACGATCAGGCGGCGCGCGGCTTCGCCTCTTTGAGTACCAGCTCCAGGGCCTTCTCCTGCGCCAGCGAGCTTCGCAGCGATTCGTAACCGCCTTCGTGTTTCAAATGATGTTTCACGTCCGCGAACTCGCGTCCCTGCTCGTTCGCCGCTCGGCGGATCTCCGCGTCGACCTCGACGTCGCTGACCGCAATCCCTTCCTTCCGGGCAATGCCCTCGAGGATCAGGCTGCGCTGCACGCGCTTCACGGCTTCGGGACGGAAATCCTCGCCGATCCGTTTCCAGTCGAGATCGGCCTTCTCGAGATCGATTCCCTGCGATGCCAGATACCGCGCGTAGTTCTGCAAGGACTTCCCGAGCTCCTCTTCGATCAGCGCCTCCGGGACGTCGAACTGATGCGACCCGATCAGCGCGTCGCCGATCTGATTGCGCTTGGCGCGCAGGATGTCGAGCTCGCGATGACGGCGAAGGTCGGCGGCGATCACCTCGCGCATCTGCGCCACGCTCTCCCACCCGCCGACGCTCTTCGCGAATTCGTCGTTGACGTCCGGCTTCTCCTGAACCCGGATCTCTTTCAGCGTCACATCGTGGCGGACCTTCTTGTTGCGGAAGGCCTCGTTGCTGGCGTCTTCGCCATATTCCTTTTCGACCATCGAGGTGTCGCCCGGCTTCTTGCCGCGCAAGGCGTCGTGAAGCTCGGGAAGCGGCGACTCCTCACCCATCTTGAAATGTCCGGAGTCATGCTTCGCCTCCATCCCTTCGGCGGTCGAAGCGATGTCGATCACCGCGAAGTCGCCGTCGTCGAGGCCGCGCTCGGTCTCCGGACGGTAGGAGCTGGCCTGCTCGCGCAGGCGCTCGATCATCTCGTCGACGTCTTTCTCCGTCACTTCCACCTTCGGATCGTCGACTTCGATCCCGCGGTAATCGCTCAGCTCGAAATGCGGCTTGACCTCGAAGTTCGCCTTGTACTTGACCGGCGCGCCTTCGATGAACGCGTCGACATGCTCGAGCTCCGGATCGCCGACCGGCTCGACGTTCTTGTCTGCAATGGCCTCGCGGAAGCTCACCGGCAGGAGCCGGCTCATCACTTCTTCCTGAATTTCCTTCGCGAAACGCGAGCGCACGACGTTCGCTGGGATCTTTCCCGGACGGAATCCGGGCAGCTTCGCGTGGCGGCTGAATTCATTCGTGACGCGCTGCGCCTCGCTGCTGAGGCGATCGGCCGGGATCTCGACCTCGATGGATTTCTTGATCGGGGAAATGTCTTCGTAATTTAGGAGCATAATATTGAATGTTTAATGTTGCATGTTAAATGCTGAATTCAACATTCAACATTCAACATTTCGATTTTCTGGTGCGAAAGGCGGGACTCGAACCCGCACGGCTCTCAGGCCACTGGATCCTAAGTCCAGCGCGTCTGCCAATTCCGCCACTTTCGCCCCGCCCCAGCCTAATGCAAAACGAGGACTGTGCGGTCAGTCCTCGGAATGGTGCCCCCGCCAGGACTCGAACCTGGAACCAATGGATTAAGAGTCCACTGCTCTACCAATTGAGCTACGGAGGCAAGAGGCGCGGATTCTAGGAGGCGATGCCTGCTCCGTCAAGGTGCGCGGCCGCCAATCCGTCGTACAGCAAACGCTCACCCCGCCGCAAGTAATCCCACGATGAATAGAGAGTGACGACGAGCGCCAGATGAAACAGGACGTGCGCCAGCCACAGGAGCCCGGGAACGAAGGCGTTCACTCCGATCGCGGTGCCGAGCGTCACGGCCTGAAGAACCGTCGACGTCTTGCCGGCCATCGACGGCGGGAAGCGCTTCACGCGGACCCGCGTGTAGAGCAGGTACGCGACCAGCAGAATCGCGAAGTCGCGAATCAGAACGACGAATGTCAGCCATCCCGGCAACGTCACCACCGGAAGATTCGGCGCGAACGTGTAGAAGATGTAGCCGGAGACCATGATCGTCTTGTCGGCCGCCGGATCGAGCAGAGCGCCGAGGCGGGAGCGCTGGTTGAAGCGGCGGGCGATCATGCCGTCGAGGATGTCGGTCAGCGCCGCCGTGACGAACAGAACGAACGCGGCCGTGTACATCCGCTGGAATGACGCCGCCAGAAAAAACGGCACCATGAACAGGCGGAGGAGAGTCAGAAGGTTTGGGATCGTGAGCATGCGGTCATGCCGACCTGCATCTACTCTTCGGCGCGGAACTGTTCCAGCGCGGTCTTGGAGAGATAGACAGTCTTCCCTTCGGAGAGCAACAGGTTCTGCCGCATCAGATCGTGGATCAGGCGCGAGACGGTCTCGCGCGACGTTCCGATGGTATTGGCAATGGCCTGGTGCGTCGGACGGGTGACCGCAACGAAGCCGTTCTCCAGTTCCTTCCCCTGCGACTGAGCGAGATCGAGAAAATAGCGCGCCAGGCGGCCGTAGACGTCCATCGTCGCCAGCGACTCGATGCGATTCGACATCTTGCGAACGCGGCGCGACAGCTCGGCCATGACTTTCAGCGTGATCGAGAAGTTCTCGCGCAGGATCTCCAGAAAGTCGTTGCGATAGATGGTGACCACTTCGAGCGGCTCCACGGCCACCACCGTGGCCGAGCGGGGCGCGTCGTCGAGCAGAGCCATTTCCCCGAAGAAATCGCCCGGCCCCATCATCGACAGGATGATCTCCTTCCCTTCGGGCGAGATCATCGTCACCTTCACCTTGCCTTCGCGGATGACGCAGAAGACATCGCCGCTCTCATCGGCGTGGAAGATGACGTCGTCTTTCGCGTACCGCCGAGTTTTGGCGACCCCGGCCAAGGAAGCCAGCTCGCGGTCGTCGAGCTCCGCGAACAGCGAGAGCTTACGGAACAGAGCGGGCTGCATTTTGCCCGGATTCTAGCAGTTACCCGATTTTGTTGTACGTTGTGCGCCGTGCCGATCAAACGGATCATCCCCATCTCGTCCGGGAAGGGCGGGGTCGGGAAGACGACATTCGCCGTCAATTTCGCCCTGGCCCTGTCGAGACACGGCCGCACGATCCTGGTCGACCTCGACACCGGCACCTCGGCCATCCGCAATGCCATCGACGTCCCCATCGAGAAGGACCTCTACCATTTCTTCCGCCGCGGCGAATCGCTGGCGAACTGCCTGACCACCCTCGATGACCGGCTCGACCCGCAGCACCAATTCGGCAATTTCGCGTTCGTCGCCGCGCCGCTGCACCTGATCGACGAGATCACGAACTTCGGCCCCGCGCACAAGCAGCGGCTGATCTCGGCGATCAACGAGCTGCCCGCCGACATCGTCATCCTCGACATGCGCGCCGGCCTCGACGCCAACGTGATCGATTTCCTCCCGTTCTCCAACTCCGGGATCCTGATCTTCACGCCTCACCTGCCGAGCGCGACGCTCGCCGCCTCGGACATCGTGAAGGCGATTCTGTTCCGCAAGCTGCGCCTGATCTTCAGCAAGGAGTCGCCGTTTTTCGCCACGGCCAGCGGCGGGATCGACTTCTTCCGCCTCGCCAACGATCTGATCGACACCGTCGAGGATGTCTACGACGCGAAGGTCCCCAATCTGGACGCGTTCGCCCTCGATCTTGTGCAGAACCTCGGCGCCGAGCATCCGATCACCCGCGCCGTGCAGCAGACCGTCGATGAGTTCCGCGTCTACTACGTGCTCAATCTGTTCAACGGCGTCGAGGACTCCTTCGACACGGCCGTCAAGCCGTTCATCGACAACCTCACGCGCAACGTCTCCGCACACGTCGGCATTACGAACCTCGGATGGATCACGCAGAGCGAAGCCGTCCATCGCGCGAACCGCGAGCGCCGCCCCGCCCTGATCCTGCCGCACGAAAAGAAAAAGAAGAGCGATCGCGTGGCGAAGGAGCTCGAAGACATCCGCGCCATGGCCATCGGTCTGGAGACGCCGAAGAAGAAGCGTTCCGCCTCGCACGCCCCGGTTCTGGAACCCGAGGATCATCTTGCCCGGCAGCTCAACGTCCTGAAGACGATGTTCGAGCAGAAGAAGAATGATGACTATTCCGCGAATTTCGATTACATCTCTCAGCGCGCACTCTTCACCATGAAGACGCGGAAGCCGAGCGAATTCGGCGACACGCGCATCTACACCCCTCAGGAAATGTTGGAGAAACTGTTCGCGAAAACGAGTTAGGCCCCAAGAGGAGAACGATGAAGAAAACACTCGCTCTGATCGTGTTCGCAGCCTCGATCGCGCAGGCTGCAGATTCCCCCGACCTCATGATGCAGACCCGCATCCGGCAGGAAGGGCTGCGCAACTCCAAGGTCATGGAGATCGCCTCAGGACTGTTGGACGGCATCGGCGCTCGGCTCACCGGTTCGCCGAACATGAAGCGAGCCAACGAGTGGACGCGCGACAAGCTCACTGAATTCGGACTGGCCAATGCCCATCTGGAGAGCTGGGGCCCGTTCGGCCGGGGATGGAGCTACGAATCGTGCTCCGTCCGCATGATCACGCCGGACACCGTCCAGCTCATCGCGCTGCCGAAGGCCTGGTCGCCGGGAACGAACGGCCCCGTTCGCGGCAAGCCCGTGAAGATGAAACTGGAAACCACCGAAGATCTGCAGAAGGCGAAGGGAAAACTGGCCGGAAAGATCGTGATGCTCAGCGCTCCGGCAGCGCCTCGGACCCACGAGAATCCTGATTTTCGCCGCTACGACACGAAGGAGCTCGAGAATCTCGAGCAGTACGACATCGCCCCCCGCGCGCGATTCACGCCTGAAGAAGCAGCGCGGCGACGACGATTCCGGCGCGAGCTCGCGCAATTCCTCCAGGACGAGAAGATCAGTGCGGCGATCGAGGAAGGGCGCGGCGACTTCGGCACGATGATCGTGCAGCAGTCGGGATCGCAGAGGACCGACGAGCCGCAGGGAGTGCCGATGGTGACGATGGCGGCCGAGCACTACGATCGCATCGCGCGACTGCTCGACGCCGGAAAGGACGTCGAGCTCGAGCTCGACTTCCACACCACGTTCTACGATCAGGATCCGAACGCCTACAACACCATCGCCGAGATCCCCGGCACCGACAAGAAAGGCGAAGTGGTCATGCTCGGCGCGCATCTCGATTCGTGGCACGCCGGCACCGGCGGAACCGACAACGGAGCGGGAGTCGCGGCCACGATGGAAGCGGTGCGCATCCTCAAGGCCATCGGAATCGCTCCGAAGCGGACCATCCGCATCGCCCTCTGGAGCGGCGAAGAGCAGGGCCTCCTCGGATCGCGCGCTTACGTTGCGCAGCACTTCGGAAAACGGGCCGAGCCGAAGGATCCCGAACAGCGCGCGCTGCCTTCGTTCCTGCGGACGGAGAAGACGCCCCTCGAGCTCAAGCCCGAGCACGCGAGACTCTCCGCGTACTTCAATCTCGACAACGGCACGGGAAAGATTCGCGGCATCTACGGACAGAGCAATGCCGCCGTCGGCCCTCTCTTCGAAACGTGGATCGAGCCGCTTCGCGATCTCGGCGTCACGACGGTGACCATGCGCAACACCGGAAGCACCGACCACGTGTCATTCGACGAGGTTGGACTGCCCGGATTTCAATTCATCCAGGACCAGATCGAATACGACACGCGCACGCATCACACGAACGAGGATACGTACGAGCGGCTGCAGAAAGAGGATCTGATGCAGGCCGCCACGGTCATCGCCACGTTCGTGTGGGAAGCGGCGAACCGTGCGGAGATGATGCCGCGGAAGCCGCTATCGCAGGCCGATCTGGCGCCCAGCGCTGCCGCGCCGCACTAGGGTCCTGGAATGGCCACTAGGGAGACTCTGAACAAGCCGTCATCCTGAGTCGGCGAAGCGCGACGAAGGATCTCAGGAGAAACCGCCTGCCATAACGTAGGGCCGACTCTCAGTCGGCCCCGGGCCCACTGGAGAGTGGGCCCTACGTGTGAAATACGATCAGGGAACCTCTGCACAAGTCGTCATCCTGAAGTCGGCGAAGCGCGACGAAGGATCTCAGGATGCGAAAACCCCTGCCATTTCGAGATCCTTCGCCGTCTTCGCGGCTCAGGATGACGGGAACAACGACTTGCGCAGTCGTCATCCTGAGTCGGCGAAGCGCGACGAAGGATCTCAGGATGCGAAAACCCCTGCCATTTCGAGATCCTTCGCCGTCTTCGCGGCTCAGGATGACGGAAACAACGGCTTGCGCAGAGGTTCCCTCGGTGGAGCGGCGGCCTTCAGGCCGCCGAATGGCGCGCTGAAGCGCGCCTCTCCGCCATGCACTCCACATACGTCAGGAACACGAATCCGGCGATGCGCATCGTGTCGAGCAGCGGTTTGTAGTGGCTCGTGGCGACGCCGTCGACGAATCCGAGCTCGATCGGCGTGGTCACCACTTTGAAGCCGCCGCGGCCGGCGCGCACGATGACTTCGCTCTCCATGGCAAAACCGTTCGAGCGCAGCTTCACCGCGCGGATCAGGCGCGATGAGTAGAAGCGGAAGCCGCTCTGCGAGTCGGTGATGCCCGTGCCCGATGCGATGCTGATGGTCCAGGCGGAGAAACGATTGGCCGTGCGGCGGCGCGGAAGCATCCCGCCGAAGAGATGCGCGCGGCCGCCGATGATCAGATCGGCGCCGGTCTTCTCGTAGCACTCCAGGAACTTCGGGATCTCGTGAGCCTTGTGCTGCCCGTCCGCGTCGAGCGTCACGACGCCTTCGAGGTTCTGCTCGCAAGCCCAGCGGAACGCGGTCTTCAGCGCCGCTCCCTTCCCGCGGTTCACCTCGTGCGTCAGGACCAGTGCGCCGGCGCTCCGGGCGACGTCTCCCGTCCCGTCGCGCGATCCATCGTCGACGACGACCACCGTCTCGATCTGCTCTCGAGCGCCGCGGATCACCGGCTCGACCAGCGTTGCGGCGTTGTAGGCGGGGATGATCGCCGCGAAGCGCGCCGTCATTCCCCTTCCCTCGCCAGGACCATGCTGACGATTCCGCCGCCGGCGGAAAGAGAATTGACCAGGATGTGATCGAGCGCCGTCCCGCGGGCCTGGCGATTGATCTCGATCTGCATCTCGTCGTCGCCGCTCTCGAATCCCGCTGACGCGTGGAGATTCTGGTCGTACATGGCCAGCGCCGCGGACGCGATCTGCAATCCTCCACCCGCGGCGTATTCGCCGAAATATCCTTTCGTCGCCACCACCGGCGGAACGCGATCGCCGAACAGGGCGGAGATGGCGCGGTACTCGAGCCGGTCGGCGGGCTTGCCGCCATTGCCCGACCCGTAGATCGCATCCACCATCGACAGTTCGATGTCCGCGTCGCTGATCGCCGCGCGCATCGCTTTGACGACCGCCTCGTGCCCGGTGCCCCAGTCGGAGATGGTCGCCGTCGTATCGCGGGCGATGCCGAATCCGGCGATGTACGCGTACGGTTGTCTCGCCGGTTCGGCTTCGATTGCGGCAACGAAGCTTCCTTCGCCGAGGACGATGCCGTTGCGACGGCGGTCGAAGGGGCGCGACTGTTCGTCGACCGTTCCGTTCGCATGCGCCAATGCGCCGACGCGATCGAGAACGCTGAAGATCATCTCGTTGACTTCTTCGACACCACCGATCAGCGCGCCGGGAACGTTGCCCTTCGCGACCTGCGTGGCCGCGTACATCGCCGCGGCCAGCGCCGATGACTCGCGCTGCGTGACCGTCACGTTGAAGCCGCGCAAGCCGTTCTCGATCGCGATGTGGCTTCCCGGCGCATTCGCCACCGATTCGGCGAAAAGCTGCGGGGGCGCGAGCGCGGCCCCTTTCTCGACATACTCCTTCATGTAGTCGACCGACGTCTGCACCGGGCCGAACGACGTGCCGATGGCCACGCCCATGCCTGCCGGAAACGCCGCGCCGCCGCGATCCTCGGCCGCCAGCTTCGCCGCCGCCACGCCGAATCGCGACAGCGCATTCATCCGTCGCATCTTCATCGGCGAGATGAAATCCTTTGGCGTGAAGTTCAGGACCAGCGCCGCCTTGTGCGCGCCCAGACCGGCCGTGTCGAAGCGATCGATCTCGCCGATGCCGGTTCGTCCCGAGTTGAGCAGCGTGCGGAAGGCGTCGATGCCGACGGCGCCCGGTGCGATCACGCCGATTCCGGTGATCGCGACACGGCTCATGCTCGCCTGAACATCAGCGACACGTTCGAGCCTCCGAAGCCGAACGTGTTCGACAGGGCCGCCGACATCGGCATCGGCCGGGGCGTATGCGGTATGTAGTCGAGCGTGCAGTCCGCGGCGGCCGTATCGAGCCGCAGCGTCGGCGGCGCGGTCTGATGAAGAATCGACAGCACCGTGACCACCGCTTCGACCGCTCCCGCGGCGCCGAGGGTGTGTCCGAAGTACGACTTGCTCGAGGAGACGGGAACTTCCGTTCCGACGGCCGAGATGATGGCCTTCGTTTCCGCGGAATCGTTGAGCAGCGTGCCCGTCCCGTGTGCGTTGACGTAGTCGACGCGAAGCTCGCCGCCTTCCTTGAGCGCCCCGCGCATCGCCGACTCGGCACCACGGCCATCCTCGATCGGCGCGGTGGGATGATGGGCGTCACACGACGCGCCGTATCCGCAGAACTCCGCCAGGATCGTCGCCCCTCGCTCGACGGCATCGTCCCATCGCTCCAGGACGAGGTACGCGGCGCCCTCGCCGAGCGTGATCCCTTTTCGCTCGGCACCGAACGGCGAGCAGGGCTGAGGGTCGACGGCCTGCAGCACGTTGAATCCGCTGTAGGTCAGGCGGCAGAGCGCATCGCTGCCGCCCGCAATCGCGACGTCAGCGTGACGGGAACGGAGGTAATCGGCGGCCATGCCGATTGCCGCGCCGGCGGATGCGCATGCGGTCGCATTCGAGACGACGCCGCCGCCGAGTTTGAAGGCGCGCGCAACGGCATCGGAAGGTCCGGAAGTCGGCTGCTGCAGAACTCGCGAAGCTGCAGCGCGCCTCCGTCCGACGACGATGCGGTGGAAGAAGTACTCCTCCCCTTCCAGCAAGCCGCCGGTCGACGTGCCGGTCGATACGATCGCGTTCTCCAGCGGCAGCGGCTTCGACGCTGCATTCGCCTGTCCGATCGCTTCGTTCGCGGCGATGATGGCCAGCCGATCGGTGCGCGACATCCGCCGCGCATCCCGCTTCGCCAGCGGCAGCATCGTCTCGACCGCACCATTCACCTCGGCCGCGATGTCGGTCGGAAACGTTTCGCCCGGAAAACGCGTCATCTTCCGGATCCCCGCGCGCGACTCCACGATCGAGCGCCACACTTCCTCTTTGTTCCGCCCGATCGAGCAGATGATGCCGGCACCGGTCACGGCGATGCGGGTCTTGAGGTCAGGCGTGCGCATCCGGGGACGCCAGATAAAACCGGCCTCTGGCCACTTCTACTCCATCGACGGAAGCCGTTCCCGTGAAACGAAAGATCCGCCCGAAGTCGGCGTCGACGCTGACGCGGCAGATCACGACGTCGCCCGGCTCGATCCCGCGCGTGACCTCGCAGGCATCGATGCCGGACAGGAATCCCTGGGCCTCGAACACCAGCCCGCCCGCGAACTGCGCCATCGCTTCCACGATCATGATCTCCGGCGTCATCGTGTCATCGGCCGTCCAGAGAAATTTGCCTTCGATGGTTCTTTCATCCTTGCGGATCAGGGATGACGCCGCGCGGAAAGGGATTTGATGAGGGAGTGATGAAAGCCAAGTCATGGTCGTGGGTCGACCAATCACGCTTGCGGTAGTTCCTGCGCCAGCTTCTGCTCGACGTAGTTCGCGAGCGTCGAGATCGATTTGAACGAGTCGCGCGCGCTCGTCTCGTTCTTCACCTTGATGCCGAATTCGCTTTCCAGCATCACCACGATCTCCAGCGCGTCGATGGAGTCGAGCCCGAGCCCGCCGCCGAACAGCGGCTCGTCGTCCGGAATGTCATCCGGCGTCATGTCTTCGAATTTCAGCCGTTCGATGAGCAGCTCTTTGAGCTTTCTTCTGAGGTCAGTGGTCATAGGAAGTGGCTCCATTGTCACACAGATGCGGCGGCCGGCAGCGTGTCCCACACGATCGGCGGAGCGATGACCTTCCGCCGCTTCTGAATGGCGACGAGCGAGAAGAACAACGCCAGCTTGAGACGGTTGCTCCGCGTGGCGAAGACGTTTCCGGCCAGAACCCCGACGATCACCGGCAGCAGGCCGAAACGCGGGCTGGGCTGCAGAAAAACCTCGAGAAACTCGCGGCGGTAGAAGTTCGTGATGAAGCGGAAGTACTTGCTCAGGGCGTCCGTGACCTCGCGCTCGTAACGCTTCAGGAGGCGCGTGCTCCCCCGCCGCAGCTTCTGCTCCACCGCTGTCGCGGCCATCTCGGCCGACTTCATGGCGATGAACACGCCGGTGGAGAAGATCGGGTCGAGGAACCCGGCCGCATCGCCGATGAGGGCGTAGTTCTCTCCCACGATCTTGTTCATCCGATACGAGAAATCACGCCGCGCGTAGACCTGAGTGACGCGCTCGGCGTTGTGCATCCGCTCCGCGACCCACGGCGTCGCCGCGATCGTGCGGTTGAGCAGCTCCTCCGGCTCGAGACCGCAGCCCAAGACGTGATCGCGGTCGACGACCAGTCCGACGCTCGTCAGCTCCTCGTTGACGGGAATCAACCAGAGCCACGCGTTCTGGAGAACGACGATCGCCGTGTTGCCGGCATCGCGGCCGTCCGGCCGCGGCACTCCGCGGTAGTGCCCGAAGAACGCAACCTTCGTCAGCGACGCGACGTCTTCCTTCTCCCCGATCCGATTGCCGAGGAGCGCGCCGTGACCGCTGGCGTCGAGCACGAAGCGGGCTTCATGGCGCTCACCCGTGGCGGTCTGCACGACCGCCCGCGCGGGATCGGCGAGATCGACGGAGGCGACGGCAGTTCCCTCGCGGATTTCCACGCCCGATCTCGCGGCATTGCGCAGCAGCAGCTCGTCGAATTGCGCGCGCTTCACCTGAAACGCGCTTTGGTACTGCTCGGGAAGATTCTGATCGAAGCGAAACGTGGTGCCGATCTTTCCGTCGCCCGTGATGAAGGACGCGCCGTACTTCGGAAAGAAATCGCCGCGCCGCAGCTGATCCCTGACTCCGAGGCGGTCGAAAAGGTCATTGTTGTAAGGGAGGAGGGATTCGCCGATCTGAAAGCGCGGAAAACGCTCGCGTTCGAGCAGGAGAACCGAGAAACCGTGGCCGGCCAGGAGCGTGGCGGCGGTCGATCCGGCGGGACCGCCCCCGATGACGATGATGTCGCGCATGGGCTTTCGGATTTTAACCAGAGTTACTTGACGTTTTGCGAAAACGGTCGCTATTCTCGCAATCGCTTCATGCTAGAGCGATTTGTCTCATTGGCGGCGGCAGCCCCGCATTCCGCGGCTTTGATCGACGGGGCCACCGGCCACGTGACGTCGCGACCGGAACTTCTGGCGCGGGCCGATGAGATTGCCGCGAAACTGACCGCCGCCGGACTGCTCCCCGGAGACGGGCTCGCGCTCCAGATCCCGAACTCGGTCGACTTCGTTGCCACCTGGCTGGCGGTGCTGAAGCTCGGCCTGATCATGGTTCCGATCGATCGCGACGCACCTGAAACCGAGGTCGCGTCCATCCTCGGCCACTTCGGGATCAAGGGCCTCCTCTACAGACCCGAGCGATCATCGCCTTCGATCGCCATCAACACCCGACCAGGAGCTCACCGCCTGCCGTTGCCCCGCGACGCCCGCCTGATCAAGCTCACGTCGGGATCGACAGGGAAACCGAAAGGCATCGTCGCCAGCGAGGCCAACCTGATCGCCGACTGCGAGAACATCTGCTCCACGATGCAGATCGCTCCGCACGACCGCAACCTCGGCGCGATTCCGTTCTCGCACTCGTACGGCTTTTCGAATCTCGTCACGCCGCTCGTGGTGCAGGGAACAGCGGTCGTGATCTCCAACGATTATCTGCCGCAGTCGATCCTCGATCTGAGCAATCACTTCGCCTGCACCGTTGCTCCGCTGATTCCGATGGTGTTCGAACACCTCGCATCGATTCCGCGCGGCCACGGCGAGTTCGAGACGGTGCGAACATTCATCTCCGCCGGAGCGCCGCTGCCGGGCTCGACGTCACGCCGGTTCCGCGAGCGCTACGGAATCGACATCCATTCTTTCTATGGATGCAGCGAGTGCGGCGGCATCACCTACGACCGCGCCGGCGCAGCCGTCGAGCGCGGAAGCGTCGGCGCGGCGATGAGCGGGGTCGACCTCGAAGCCGGCGGCGCGCGCCTCACGGTCCGCAGCGCCTCGGTCGCCCTCGGACACCTCGCCGACGAGAACACATTCCAGCCGCTGGAGAACGGCCGGTTCCTCACCGACGACCTCGTGGAGATCCGCGACGACGGCGAGGTTGTTCTCACCGGCCGCGCCAGCGATCTCATCAACACCGCGGGGAAGAAAGTAAACCCGCGCGAAGTCGAGCAGGTGATCCTGCAGATCGACGGCGTGCGCCAGGTCAAGGTTTACGGCGAGCCGGCCGGTGCGCGCGGCGAAGTCGTGGCCGCCGCGGTCGTGGGCGATCCCGATCTCACCCGCGAACAGATCCGCGAGTTCTGCCGCGTGCGCCTGTCGCTGCACAAAGTGCCGCGCATCGTGAAGCTGATCGAGTCAATTCCTGTCGACGAGCGCGGGAAGGTCAAGCGCGCGGCGCTTGCGCTGCTCTAGCACGCGCGCTGGGCGGCTCAGCTGCCGTAGACGTTCAACGCGATCAGCATCGTTACGAAGCACGCGGACGCTGTCAGTACGGTTGCAACGACGAGAGCTCGGGTGGCGGACCCAGGCTCGATCGGTGATCCGAAATCGCGACGACCTGAGCGATGAACGCACCGAATACAGGTGCGCCGAACCTCATAACATCGTTCTCGACGCACGCTCGATACAGAAGCACGCCAGCGATGATCTGAACGATTGCGATGAAGGGAATTACGAGTTTGGACGTCATATCCGGTCGCGCGGAGACGGAGGGACGCTGACCGCGCCTTCCACGCTCCCAGGGAACCTCTGCACAAGTCGTCGTTCACGTCATCCTGAGCCGCGAAGACGGCGAAGGATCTCGAAATGGCAGGCGTTTTCGCATTCTGAGATCCTTCGTCGCGCTTCGCCGACTCAGGATGACGACTTGTGCAGAGGTTCCCCAGGTGCCTCGCTCACGCTCGGCATGACGCGTTGGCGCTTGCGCTGCTTTAGCAGCCGCTTCACCTGCACCCTCACGTTGTCCAGCTCCGCCCACATCCATAATTTGAATCCGCGCGCGGCCATGTGGAAAGGCGCGAGGTTCAGGTTGTAATACGCCTTCACGCGCCGGCCGTTGTTGCGGGCGCCCGCCTCTCCGGCCGCGCGCCGCGCCAGCGCCATCGATTTGAACCGCTTGTTGTAGAAGGCCATCAGGTGATAGCTGATGAACGCCGGCTTCGGCCCAAGGACCGGCATCCAATGAAATTTCTTCAGGATCCGGTAAGCGGGCGTGACGACGAAGATGTAGTACTGCGCGGTGTCGATGAGAAATGACGCGGAGAGCAGATCGGACTCTCCCATGTAGTAGTACTTGTCCTTGTAGATGGCGCGGAAGAAACGATGGTACGAGCGGAGGAACGTCGTGTTGTGTTCCTCGATGCGCTTCGCGATGTCTTTTCCCATCGCATCCATCTTGATGATCTCGACCGTCGCCTCTGCCGAGAATGCCGCGTGATCAAGTCCGGGCGAGTAGTACGGATCGAGAAATGCCGCCGCGTCGCCGAGCAGTGCCCATCCCTGATCCATGTACTTCCGCGTCACGTACGGCAGGTGCGAGTAGAAACGGAGATCTTCGAAGCGCGGCTCCGCGCCGTCGATCAATTCCGCGAGCGCCGGGATCGCTTTCAGAAAGGCGACGAAATCTTCTTCGCGATTCTTGCTGTGATGGAGATCGACGAGGCGCTTGTCGAACACGACTCCGATACTGGTCTCGCCGTTGCCGAGCGGAATCACCCAGATCCAGTAGCCGAGGCCCATGTAGTGATTCGTGGCCAGGCGTCGTGAAGAGACGTTGCCCGTGGCGAGCATTCCTTCGCGCGCGGCAACGTCGTCGATATGCCGGACGTTTTTCCAGCGACACCAGATCGCGGCCGTGGGATGTTCGTCGTTGCGATCGATCAGCTCCAGTTTCCGGCCGAGGAAGCATGCGCGTCCGGAAGCGTCGAGGAGCCAGCGGCAGGTGATCTCGCGCGTTTCGCCGGCAGCCTCGATATTCAGTTTGTTCATGAATTCGCCGGTCTCGACATCGAGCGCTCTGGCCGGTCGAAGCAGCTCGGCGCCCTCGGCAACGGCCGTGGCGAGCAGATGCTCGTCGAGCGCATCGCGGCGAAGCTGGAATGCCGGAACGGCGCTGCGGATGAATCCCCCGCTCTCGCTGGCGTTCGCGTGTCCGGTGACCTTCTCATTCGAGAACCAGTAGCGCAGCCCTTCCTTCGGCAGTTGCTCGGCTTCGAGGTGGTGCCACATCGCCAGCCGGCGCGTGAGAAACATCGCCGACATCTCGGTGGTGGCCTCGCCGACCTTCGCGTCGAAGGCCGCGGCTTTCTCGACGATCAGGACGCGCAGCTGAGGAGCGTCGCGCCGGAGGAGGATCGCCGCGGACGCGCCGCTGAACGCGCCGCCGAGGATGACAACGTCGTAGTGCACGTGGTCCGATGCTAACACGCGTTCGAGCTCGAGTTGGACGCCGCCGATCGCCGATTCTTCCTCCCGTAGAAACGCTTGCGGTCTCGCGTGATCCGAGGGATTCTCGGACGCATGCAGCGCGGACGGGCAAACAGAATTTGCCGAGATCGATTACCGGAAGTCGCTCGAGCTCAACCCTGACAACGCGAATGCGTTGACTGAGCTGCGTGACCTTCAGGCGCGTCCGGAAAAGTAGCGACAGCGCAACACGCGCGGCAGACTTCGGTTAGGATGGCGCGCTCTTTGAGCGTGTTCAGCCACCGATGATCCACCAACTTTTCGCAGCATGGATGCAGTTCGTCCTCGACTGGGGCTATCTCGGCATCTTCGTGATGATGGCCCTCGAGAGCACCGCTCTTCCCATTCCGGCCGAGGTCGTCATGCCCCCCGCGGCGTACTGGGCGTCGCAGGGAAAACTGAATCTGCCGGCCGTCATCATCGTGGCGACGCTCGGTTCGTGGGCAGGTTCCGCGGCCAGCTACTGGATTGCCTGGAAGCTCGGCCGCCCGATCTTCGAGCGCTACGGCAAGTACGTGCACCTCTCGCACGCGCGGCTGGCGAAGGCCGATGACTGGTTCGCCGTCTACGGCGCCGGCGGAATCTTCGTCGCACGGCTTCTGCCCGCGGTTCGCCACCTGATCTCGATCCCGGCCGGCCTCTTTCACATGAACTTCAAAAAGTTCTCGCTGATGACCGTCCTCGGCGCGGGTCTCTTCAACGGCGCTCTGGCGTGGTTCGGCATGAAGGTTCTCGGCGACCAGCCGGCATTGATGAAAGATCCCGACGCGCTCCGTCACGCGCTGCAGAGCAAGTCGCTTTGGCTCATCGGGTTCGCCGTCGTCATCGGCCTCCTCTACTGGCTGATGACCTGGATGCAGCGCCGCGCGCACACGGCCCGTTCGGCTTCGAACGCCTAGGAAGCTCTGAACAAGTCGTCATCCTGAGTCGGCGAAGCGCGACGAAGGATCTCAGGATGCGAAAACGTCTGCCATTTCGAGATCCTTCGCCGTCTTCGCGGCTCAGGATGACGTGAACAACGACCAGTTCAGAGCTTCCCTAGCTGCTACCATAGCGCTCAGCTTCCCCCAGGAAGGTCCGATGCCAGGGAGATCCGCGACTTCGCGGAAGTGGCGTAACGGTTTATTGCAGGCGGCGCGGGCGGGAGCGTTCCTCTCGATCGCCACCGGCGTCAACAGCATCCTGACGGGCCTGTATCCGCGCTATGAGCCGTTTTACGCCTACCTGATCTCCGTTTTCGTCGTCGCCTGGTTGAGCAGCGCACTCCTCGGCGTCACGACCGCGATCGTTGCCGTGATTCTCTACGACTGGATGTTCTCGCCGGTGCGAATCGTGCCGTCGATGAGCGCCGTCGTCCCGCTGACCGTCGCGGTCGCGCTGGCGATCGCCACCCGCGCGGTGAAGATTCCCGTGCGGCCGCGGGCCATGCTGGCGAAAGCCCCCGATCCGCCGCTTCTCCCTTCGGTGACGCCGCTTCCGGCAGTCAACATCCTCCGCGACGACCCGCGCGTCGAGGACCTGACCCGTCAGCTCGCCGCGGCGCATGCGCGCGCCGATGACGAAGCCGCGCTGCGAGCCGAGGCCAACGTGGCAGCCGAGGCCAGCGTGGCGAAGCTGACGAACGACATCGAGACGCTCCGTCACACGATCGGCGAGCAGAACGGGCGCTGGGCTGTGGCCCGGCGGGAGATCGAAGTCGCCGCGAAGCGTTTGCAGGATGCCGAGACGCGCGCGGCATCCGCGCAGCAGGAGCTCGAGGCGGCGCGGCGCAGACTCGAGGAAGAGAGCACCCGTGCCGCCCGCGAGACGGCGATGCGCGAGCAGCTCGAGGTCGCGGGTCAGGCGTCGCTCCAGAAAGCGATCGCCGACCTCTCCGCGAAACATGAGGCCGCGCTCACTGAGGCAAAGCAGCTCTCGGACACATCCCAGAAGAGCGTCGCGGAACTGACGGCGCGAAAAGACGCAATTGCCGCCGAAGCGCAGAAGCGCGTCGAGGCGGCGACGGCCAGGATGAATGCGCTGCAGCGGGAGCTCGACCGGACGCTCGCATCGCTCAGCGAAGAGCACGCGCGCGCCGACCGCGAGACGAAGCTGCGCACACAACTGGAGACGGCCGCGCGCGGAACGCTGCAGCGGACGGCGGAAGTCTCGACAAACTATCAACGCGAAGCGAAAGAAGCCCGGGACGGGGCCAAAGCGGCGGAAGAGCGGGCCACCGCGGCGGAGCGCGAGCTCGCCCGGCTTCGCTCGCAGCTTTCCGCGGCGCAGCTGCAGAACGAAGAAGACGCGCTCGAGCTCCAACGCACGAAACAGGCTCTCGAGGACGAGACTCTCCGCGCCACGTTCGAGGCTGCCGCAAGGCAGAAGACCGCCGACGAGGCCGCAACCATCCGGCAGGAGCTCGAGCGGCTCGCCGGCGAGATCGAGCAAGAGCGCAACCGCACGATCGAGGCGCACGCACAGCGCGAGATGGCGGCGCGCGACTCGGAAGAGAAAGCCGGCCAGGCGCAGGTCGAGATCGAGGCGGCCAAAGCCGGGCTGCTCTCGGCGAGTCAGAAGATCCAGGAGCTGCTCGCGCAGGCCGCGCAGATTCAGGCGGAGCGCGAGCAGATGGCGCGCGAGTTCGATGACAAACTGCAGAAGGTCGTCACCGGCATCACCAACGATTACGAGGCCGCGGCCGGCGAGACGCTGATCGAGAAAGAAGCGGCCAAGGCCGAGCTGCGGCGTGCCAACAAGAGGATCGAGGAGCTTCAGGCCCAGGCCGCGAAACGAGAGGCCGACGCCGAGCAGATGGCGCGGGGGTTCGGCGAGAACCTCCAGAAAGCGCATCAGATGGTCCAGGAATCGGAGGCACGCGCCGCGCAGGCTCAGGCGGATCTCCAGCAGGAGCGCCGGCGAGCCGACGATGAAAAAGCGGCGCGCGAGAAACTCGACGCCGAATGGAACGACAAGCTCCAGAAGATCGTCGGCCATCTCACCGAAGACCACGAAACCGACCTCGGCGAGGCCATGCTGCAGAGAGAAGGAGCGCGCGCCGAGGCGCGGAGCCTTACCGCACGCGTGACGGCATTGCAGCAGAAACTCGAGGAAGAGCGGGACAGGTTCCGGCAGGCCGCGGAACGGTGGCAGCAGCAGCGCACATCATCGCGCCCCTCCTTCCCGCCGACGATCGAGCAACCGCTGCCGGCTCCTTCCGGTTCGCCCCGGCAGGTTGTGCTGATCGTCCACAGTGACGCCGGGATCCGTGCGATGACGAAGCACTCCCTGGAGCAGGCCGGCTACTCGGTGCTCACCGCGGCGGACGGCCTCGAAGGGTTGCGCACTGCGACACAACAGAAACCCGACGTCGTCATCGCCGAAGGCGTGATGCCGAAGATGAACGCCCGCGAGCTCGTGCAGCTCCTCAAGTCGAGAAGCGAGACCGCCGGAGTGAAGATCGTGTTGATCAGCAGCAGCGGTACGGCGGAGCGCGGCGCAGACTTCCGGGCCGATGAGGTGATTGCGGATCCGGTGGATTTCAATCGATTGAGAGCGACGCTGGAGAGTGTGCTGGCATCTTGATGGACTCGGGGACCGGGGGCTGAGGAGTGATGGTCGCCAGTTTCCCGGTGTTCTCGTGTCCTGGTGTCCCCGTATCCCTCTATTCGATCGTCTGCGCCTTCTTCAACGCCTCGACCGCCTGCTCGGCCTGCCACAGATGACGGCGCTGATGCGCGGCCATGATGCGAAAGGCGGAGAAGACGTTGTATCGGACGCGCGAGTCGAACGGCGACACGATCTTCAACTTCGCCATGGGAACATCGGCCGCCGAGTGCAGGACATCGATGAGCTGCGACTGCAGCAGCGAGAATTCAGCCAGGGCCTCCGACTTCGCCCGGATCGCTTTCGGAACGAACGCCGCCGTCGTCTTCACCCGCGAGCGCACCGGCGGCTCGAGAAACCAGCGCAGAATTCTTCCCAGCAGATCCATCCTCGGCGGACGGGTGGCTTTCATGCGGCGTTTGTGCGCGTCGTCAATCGAGCGCCGCAGGACGGGAAGGAACAACTCGCTGCTGACGCTGAGATGGGCGAGGCATTCCGCCGCGGACCACTGGGTGAGCGTCGGACGCACGGTGAACATGCGGCCGGGAGTGCTGTCGACCAGGCGTCGCGCGCGCTCCGTCGCCTCGTTCAGCTCGGTCTCGACCGCGGCGAGGGGCTCGGTCACTTCTTCAGCATGGCTTCGCCGAGCTCGCGCGCGCGCCGCGTCGCCGCTTCCACGGCGTTCATCAGCGTCGTGCGCAGGCCTCCATGCTCGAGGGTGTGCAATCCGGTGATGGCCGTTCCGCCGGGCGAGGTGACCATGTCCTTCAGCATTCCGGGATGCTCGTTCGTCTCGAGCAGCAGCTTCGCCGATCCGAGGACCGTCTGCGCGGCGAGCAGCTGAGCGGTGCGACGGGAGAGGCCGACCTTCACGCCGGCGTCGCTCAAGGCCTCGAGGATCAGAAAGACATACGCCGGTCCCGAGCCCGAAAGGCCCGTCACCGCATCCATCAACGACTCGTCGAGCACGACCGTCGTGCCGATGGCGTCGAAGATGCGCTTGGCGTCTTCGATATCGGAGTCGCGCGCGTATTCCCCTCGAGCGATCGCGGTGGCAGCGGCGTCGACGAGCGCGGGGGTGTTCGGCATGGCGCGCACGACACGCGTTCCGCCGGCGAGCCGCATGGAAATGGCGGCGACCGGAACTCCGGCGGCGATCGAGATCACCAGCGCGTCGGGACTGATCGTCCCGCCCACTTCATCGAGAACGCGCCCCAGGATCTGCGGCTTCACCGAGAGCACCACGATCTCCGAGGCCGCGGGCACGCGATTGTCCGTGGTGGCGTAGATGCCGTACGTGTCGCGCAGCTCGCGCATGCGCTCCTCGCGCGGTCCGGAAGCGGCGATTTGCGCAATCGCGAAGTCGCCTCCCCGCAACAATCCGCGGATCATGGCCTCGGCCATGTTTCCCGCGCCGATGAAGCCGATCGTTTTATCGATTCCCATCTTTCTGTCCTCGGGCCTCGGGCCTCGAGCCTCGGTTTGCAATGACATCGGCAAGTGCTTCGGCCACCGCTTTGTTCCCTTCCGCTGAATAGTGCCCCGGAGCGACCGCGTCCACACCTTTTTCGCGAGCGAGCGCCAGAAGCCGCGGCGTCGGATCGACGATCGTGAAGTCTTTACGGAACAGGTCGACGAGTGGCTGCCACGGATCGCGCGCGCCACGGAGCTGCGCGGCGAGATTTTCCTTCAGCGGAAGATAGACGAGAAGGAACGGTTTGCCGGTGACGCGCGCGTCGTTCTTGAAGCGGTCGAGGATGGCCAGCGTGAGCTGAACACCTTCGCCTCCGGGCTTGAGAATGTCGACTGTCTCGTCGGGCTTGCGTCTGAATTCGGCGATGACCGCGAGCAGCTTGCTGTGCCGCCACCAGTACGGCCGGTATTTGTCGGTGTAGTAGAACTCCAGCCGTCGCAATGGTGAGCGATCGAAGTGCGCCAGCTCTTCCGGCACGCGCCGCGGCGGAATCGTCGGCTTGTTGGCGACGAGCAGAGACGGACCTTCGAAGTAGAAGCGCGGTTTGGAGAACGGGATCTTCGATTGCGGATACGCGATCAGCCGGAACACCATCAGGTGCCTGGCCACGTTCTCGAACTGCAGCCCCTCGACGATGATGTCCGTGTCGAAACGCGAGCCTTCGCGCGAGTAGCGGATGTAGGCCTGATCGATCCCGAAGCCGCCGACGCCGAAGTTCAGCGCCTCCGCTTTCGTTCCGCGCGCGGCCAGCGCTTTCTCGAGCCGCGGCGCGAGGCTGCCGGCCAGATCGACATCGTGGCCGTGAATGAACGAGTCGCCGAACAGCGAGATCCGCAGCGTTCCGGGCGGAATCGCCTTCGTGAACTCACGATCGGAGCGAAGGCCGGCGCTGTTCGCGCAATATTTTTTGTCGCGCGTGCAGGAGCCGGGACGATTCGTCCATCCGAGGTCCGCGTCGTAGGCCATGTAGCCGGTCTGGTCGCGGAGGTATTCGTCGATGAGCTGCTTCGCGTTGCGGACGGGAAGCGCGAACGGCGGAATCGGACGGCCGCGAAAGTAGAACGTGCCGTCCGCGTCGTACTTGCCGAGAGCGCGGACAAAGATCTCGCCGGCGGCGAAAGCGATGCCGATGGAGATGGCGAGGAACGCGACGAGAAAAATCGCTGTGCGTGATTTCGTCATCCTGAGCGGAGCGAAGGATCTCAGGATGCGAACAGCGTCGCAAGTCGAGATCCTTCGCCGCCTTCGCGGCTCAGGATGACGTGTCGTTCAGAACAATGAATAGATGAACGGCGCCAGCGCCGAGCCGGCGGTCAGCGTGATGATCCCGGAGAGCAGCAGCAGGATGAACACGAGCGGCAGCATCCAGAGCTTCTTCCGTTCGCGAATGTACTGGTAGAACTCTTTGGCCAGGTCAAACATCAGAACTGTTTCTCGTAGTGGCGATCACCGTACGAGCTTCGGGCCGCCGGTGTCCAGTAGGAATCCTTTTGCGCGGTATCGAGCGGCGAACGCCGGGCGATGCGCATGATCAGGCCGAGTGGCGTGACCACGAGATAGAAGATGAGGATCAGAAGCACGCGCGTGTTGATCCATCCCAGCGCCTCGGCGAAACGCATCCACCACCGGTAAACCGGAGCGAGGATGCCGGGAGCGAGCGTGGCGAGGGCGAAGAGCGCGGCGACGATGAACACGGCGATGGCCAGGCCGTCCGCGCCCCGCCGCCAGAGGCGCAGGAGCGCGAGAACGACGAACGCCGCGGCCATGGTGATCCCGAAGGTCACGAGCTGCTTCCGCGCCGGTGCCCCGCTCTCAATCAAGCTCGAAGTCACGTTTCGCTCCGCTCGCCGCGCGCGGCTGGTCTTCCTTCATCAGAAGCGCGTTCTCGAGGACCAGGACGTCGATGTCGGTGTTCATGAAACATTGATACGCGTCCGCGGGCGTGCAGACGATCGGCTCGCCGCGGACATTGAATGACGTGTTCACGACGACCGGACAACCGGTGAGCCCGTGAAATTCCGAGATGAGGCTGTGAAAGCGCGGGTTGGTCTGGCGATGGACGGTCTGCACGCGCGCCGAGTAGTCGACGTGCGTGACCGCCGGAATCGACGACCGCTTCACGTTCAGCTTGTCGATGCCGAAGAGCCTCTGCTGCTCGTCGGTCATCGGGATCTGGTGCTCTTTCTTCACATCGGCGACCAGGAGCATGTACGGGCTTGGCCGGTCGAGATCGAACCACTCGTGAACGCGCTCGGCGAGAACCGCCGGCGCGAACGGCCGGAAGGACTCGCGGAACTTGATCTTCAGGTTCATGCGCTTCTGCATCTCGGGATTGCGCGCGTCGCCGATGATCGATCGCGCCCCGAGCGCGCGCGGACCGAACTCCATCCGCCCGCTGAACCAGCCGATCACTTTGCCATCGGCGATGAATCGTGCGAGGCGCGGAAGCAGCTGCGCGTCGTCGACGATCGTGTACGGAGCGGATTGATCGCGAAGGAACGACTCGATCTCACTCTGCGAAAAACCGGGTCCGAGGTAGGAGCCGTTCTGAGCGTCCAAATCGAGCGCCTTTCGCCGGGCCCCACCGGCAGAAGCCGGTGCTCCATACATGTTCCACGCCGCCAGCCCCGCCCCCACCGCCCCGCCCGCATCCCCCGCCGCCGGCTGGATCCAGATGTCGTCGAACGAGCGGTCGCGCAGGATCTTGCCGTTGCCCACGCAGTTGAGGGCCACGCCGCCGGCCATGCAGAGATTGCGCTGCCCGGTCTCGCGCGCGGCGTTGCGGGCGATCTTGAGCATCACCTCTTCGGTGACTTCCTGGATGCTCGCGGCGAGATCGAGATCGCGCTGCGTGAGCATCGTCTCCGGCTCGCGCGGCGAGCCGCCGAACAGACGATGGAAACGCTCGTTCGTCATCGTCAGTCCCTGCGCGTAGTTGAAGTACTCGAGATGCATGCGGAACGACCCGTCGTCGTGAATCTCGATCAGATGCTTGCGGATCGCATCGGCGAACTTCGGCTGCCCGTACGGCGCCAGTCCCATCACCTTGTATTCGCCGGAATTCACTTTGAATCCCGTGTAGTACGTGAATGCCGAGTACAGAAGGCCGAGGGAGTGCGGGAAGCGGATCTCCTTCACGGGCTCGATGCGATAGCCTTGACCGATCCACAGACTCGTCGTGGCCCATTCGCCCACTCCATCGAAGCAGATGATCGCCGCCTCGTCGAACGGCGACGGGTAGAACGCGCTCGCCGCGTGCGCCTCGTGATGCTGCGTGAAGAGGATCCTGCCGTTGTATCCGGTGAGCTTCCGGATCTCGCGCGGCATGTGCAGCTTTTCCTTCAGCCAAAGCGGCATCGCTTTGATGAACGAGCGGACGCCGCTCGGCGCGTACGCGACGTACGTGCTGAGCAGGCGCTCGAACTTCAGGAGCGGCTTGTCATAGAAGACGAGGTAGTCGGCGTCGTTGATTGAGCGCAAGCCGCCGGCTTTCAGAACGTAGGCCAGCGACTGACTCGGAAACCTGTGATCGCCCTTCTTGCGAGTGAACCGCTCTTCCTGTGCAGCCGCCACGATCTCGCCGTCGCGGATGAGCGCCGCGGCGCTGTCGTGGTAGTAGGCGCTGATTCCGAGGATGTTCATGGGAGCGCCGGCTGAACCCGGTGCTCCGTTACGCCGCGGCTCCATGGCATTTCTTGTACTTCTTGCCGCTGCCGCACGGGCAGGGATCGTTGCGCCCGACCTTCTCTTCCTTCCGTTTGACGGTCTGCGGGCCTGACTGCCCGCCGGAGAGGAACATCGGCTGCTGTTTCGGCGGCTGAGGGGCGCGCTGACGTTGCGGCCGCTGCTGTTCCCCTTCGCGCTCGACCACGACGTCGATCTTCCAGAGATACTTCACCACGCGGTCCTGGATGCGCTCCATCATTTCCTGGAAGAGATCGAACGACTCCTTCTTGTACTCGATCAGCGGATCGCGCTGGCCGTAGCCGCGCAGGCCGATGCCTTCCTTGAGGTGGTCGATCATCAGCAGGTGGTCTTTCCACTGCTGATCGATGACCTGCAGGAGGAGGTACTTCTCGTGGAGACGCATGACGTCGGAGCCGACCTGCTTCTCCTTCTCCTCGTACCGCTTGTTGACGGCCTCGACGATCTTCTCCTTGATCTCGTCGGTGCGCATGGCATTGAGATCGGCGCCCGCGCTGGCGAGATCGATTCCGAAGAAGTCGAAGAGCTCCGCGTTCATCTCCGCTTCATTCGGATGCTCCCGGGCATCCTCGGGGATATGGCTTTGGACGACGAACTCGACGATCTCGTCGGCGGCGTTGAGGATGTACTCCTTCCCTTCCCGCCCTTCGAGGATGGAGCGGCGCAGCGTGTAGATCGATTCGCGCTGTTTGTTCATCACGTCGTCGTATTCGAGGAGGTGTTTGCGCGCTTCGAAGTTGCGGCCTTCGACCTGCTTCTGCGCGCGCTCGATCGCCCGCGTGACCATGCCGTGCTCGATCGGCACGCCTTCTTCCATCCCCAGGCGCTGCATCAGGCCGGAGATGCGGTCGGATCCGAAGATGCGCATCAAGTCGTCTTCGAGCGACAGGTAGAAGCGCGATGAGCCGGGATCGCCCTGACGGCCCGATCGTCCGCGTAGCTGATTGTCGATGCGCCGCGACTCGTGGCGCTCCGTTCCCAGGATGTGCAGCCCGCCGAGGCGGACGACTTCCACGTGGTCCTGCTGCCACTGCTCGCTCAGCTCGCGCTCGAGCAGCTGCTTCTGCATCGGATCGGTGATCTCCTTCGTCTTCTGCGCGGCGGCGAACTCCCAGTTCCCGCCGAGGAGAATGTCGGTGCCGCGGCCGGCCATGTTCGTGGCGATGGTGACCGCGCCTTTGCGGCCGGCCTGCGCCACGATCTCCGCTTCCTTCTCGTGATACTTCGCGTTCAGCACGACGTGCTGGACGCCCTGCCTCTTCAAGGTCGACGAGAGCTGCTCTGACTTCTCGACCGAGATCGTGCCGACGAGCGTCGGCTGACCCTTCGTCTGCAGCTCCTTGATCTCTTTCGCGATGGCCTCGAACTTCTCGCGCTCGGTGCGATAGACGAGATCGGCCATGTCCCCGCGGATCATCGGCTTGTTCGGCGGGATGACGACGACCTCGAGCTTGTAGATCGAATCGAACTCCGCCGCCTCGGTATCGGCGGTTCCGGTCATTCCGGCCAGCTTCTCGTACATGCGGAAGAGGTTCTGGAACGTGATCGTGGCCAGCGTCTGGTTCTCGGCCTCGATGCGCACGTTCTCCTTCGCCTCGACCGCCTGGTGCAGACCGTCGCTCCACCGGCGGCCGGGCATCAGGCGTCCGGTGAACTCGTCGATGATGATGACCTCGCCGTCCTTGACGAGGTACTCGACGTCGCGCTTGTAGAGCGCATGCGCACGGACAGCCTGCGTGACGCCGTGCAGGACCTCCATGTTCGCCGGGTCGTAGAGGTTCTCAACGCCGAGGAGTTTCTCGGCGTGGAGCACACCATCCTCCGTAAGAACGGCCGTGTGCTGTTTCTCATCGACCTGGTAATCGGCATCTTTCTTCAACCGCGGAACGATCTTGTCGACGCGGTAGTACTTGTCGACCGATTCCTCCGACGGGCCGCTGATGATCAGCGGCGTGCGCGCCTCGTCGATGAGGATCGAGTCGACCTCGTCGACGATCGCATAGACGTGATCTCGCTGCACCATCGACTCGAGATCGAACTTCATGTTGTCGCGCAGGTAGTCGAAGCCGAACTCGTTGTTCGTTCCGTAGGTGACGTCGCAGCGGTAGGCCTCCTGCCGCTCCTTGTCACCGTGCGGGTTCTGGATCACGCCGACCGACAGGCCGAGGAATTTGTAGACCTTGCCCATCCAATCGGAGTCGCGGCGAGCGAGGTAGTCGTTGACCGTGACGACGTGGACGCCGCGTCCCGTCAGCGCGTTGAGGTAGACCGGAAGCGTGGCCACGAGCGTCTTGCCCTCGCCCGTCTTCATCTCGGAGATCTTTCCGCGGTGAAGGACGATGCCGCCCATGAGCTGCACGTCGAAGTGGCGCATGTTGAGCGTCCGCTTCGCCGCCTCGCGGCAGACCGCGAATGCTTCCGGAAGAAGATCGTCGAGGGCCGCCTGGAGGTCGGCCTTTGCCGCGCTGACGGCGTTCTCGTCGCGCGGGATCTCTTTCTTCACCGCGTCGAGGCGTTCGACGACGGGACGAAGACGCTCGCGAAATTCAGCCGTTTTTTCGCGCAGCTGCGCGTCGGTCATGCGGCTGATGCCGGGCTCGAGGCTGTTGATCTCTGCGACGATCGGCTGCATCCGCTTGACGTCGCGCTCGTGCTTCGAGCCAAAAATGGTGGTTAGAACTTTGTCAATCATGGAGGTACCCCAGCGATGAACGTGCGGAGAGAAAGGCGCTCTACGCGAATGCTGGGGCGCGGGGGGCGGCGTTGAGGATGGTCGTCGGTCGTCGGTCGTAGGTCGTGGGGCTCAGAGGCCCGACGACCGATGACCTGCGACCAACGACCGCGCGCCGCATCTTCCGGACGCGCTGCTCGGCACGCACGTCACGGCGTACGACCTCCACGGGTCGCATCACCGGAGCCTCGACGACTCCGGAAATTGCGCCGAGCGCGATGGCCAAAACGAGATAAAGGTTCATACAGCGGCCGGTAAGAGTATCACCGGGCCAGCGAGGCGACCCGGTCGATGGCCAGAAACGTCTGGTGTCCAAGAAAAATTACCAGCGAGAAATACGCCACCGCGATCGCGGCGCGCTGCGCTCCGCTGATCTCGTAAAACGAGCCTTCCTTTTCCCGCAGGATCGAGGCATAGACCTGGAACACGGCTAACACCAGGATCAGGATCAGCAGCGGGTTCGGCTGCTTGAACACCTTGTACGTCAGGATCGCCCCGCCGAAAACCCACATCCACTTCGTCACCGCGGCGGAGATGCGTCCGCCGTCGAGAAGGCCGAGGGGGACGAGGTTGATCATGTTGAGGATGAAACCGGCCAGGGCGATCAGCAGGTAGAGCGGATTGCCGGTCCACTTGAAGATCTGGAGCGAGATCAGCGACGCGGCGGTGCCGGCGATCGGACCGGCCAGGCCGATCTGGGCGTCGTCGTACGCGGAGCGCGGCTGGTCCTTGAGCGTCACCGCCCCGCCGATGAACGGGATGAAGACCATGAAGCCGGCGCGAAGGCCTTTGGCCCGGATGGCGACGGCGTGACCAATCTCGTGAATCAGGGTGACCAGTACGAATCCGACGACGAGCCCGAACCGGAACTTCGTGGCGTAGGCGGCGATCGTGACGACGATCGACCCGGCAGCGACGCCGAACTGCATCGCGCCAAAGCCTTCGAACGGGTTGACGAGCAGGAGCCGGAACTTTTCGATGAGCAGGATCGCCAGCGCCTTGAGCTTCAGCAGCGCCAGGCCGACGAGCAGAAGAAAGCCGGAGATCGCTCGGGAGAGCGTCCGCTTCTTCGGTTCGGATGCTGCTGATTCCATCAAGGACCTGCGTATGTAGAACCAATTGGCGGTCACGTCATTCCGGCGTCGAACGAAGTACGATCCGCGCGTGACGAACGTCGAGGGACTCCGCGAACAGCTTCGGCAGCGCGGATATCTGAGTCACGGCATCGAACGGTGGTTCGCGCTCGACCCGTGGAGCTCGCGCACGTTCTGGGCTGAGCTCGCTACGGTGGCGGCGAAAGCGGCGCTTCTCATGGCGGTGTTTGCGGCCTTGCCCTGCGTGGCAATCATGATCGTGCGCAATCATCCGGTGAGCGCCGTCGAGACGCTGGAGATGTTCGTGATCTACGCGGCGGCGTGGTTCGTGATCGCGTTTGCGCTCGTGGTGGCGGTCGCACTGCTGATGAAGATCCGCCCGGAGCTGCCGATCGACACCTCGCGCGGACTGCTCATCGTCTCGATCGTCGCGAGCGCGCTGCTGATCGTGCCGCTCGCGCTCTGGTGGTTCGAATTCGACGTTCCCGCCTCGCGGCCGGAGCTGCTCGCAGGCGGTGCACTGGCGGTGATCCTGTTCGTCGTTTCGTCGATCGTCGTCTCCGCGGCGTTGCTGTCGTTCACCATCTACGAGCTGAAGCGCATTCCGGCCATTCATCAGAAGCCGCGCACGATTCCGCTCGGCGCTGGCGCGGCAGTGCTGATCGCGCTGCTGCTGGTCCCCGCGTATGCCGCTCCGGAGCGGCACGAGGGGCCGCCGCTGCAGGTGGTGACGACTCCGATGCAGCGCCACGTCGCCCTGATCGCCGTGGACGGACTGTCCGATGCAATTCTCCGGTCGCGGCCCGATCTCGCCGGTGAGTTCCAATCGGCCGCCGCGGTTCCTCGAATTGCCGGCACATCGACGACCGAGCGCTGGGCCTCGGTCGGGACTGGAGTACCGGCCTCGCTGCACGGAGTGCACGCGCTCGAGGGCGTGCAGCTCGCCGGCGGAGCGCACATCCTTCAGAGCGTCTCGCGCGCGGACGTCGTGCTGCGCCACGCCGGCAAGCGGCTGCCGCTGCCGCCGACGATCCGGCGCCGCGATTTCGTCTGGGAGATTTTCGCGGGACGCGGCGTGCCGTCGCTGGCCGTCAACTGGTGGACCGCTCCCGACCTCAGAAGCGGCGCGCTCACCTCGGTCGGCCAGGAGTCGATCTTCTCCGCCGCGCATGGTGACGCCCTGGCGGTCGACTCCGGCGCGATCCGGCGGTTTCTTCAGGGCATCGACGAGGGGCATCCTCGATTCGCGACGGTCTACCTGCCGGCCCTTGACGTCATTCTCAATCGCGCCGCCGGAGATCCAGCCGCGCGCCTGGCCATGTCCATCCGCGCGCTCGACGGCGTTCTCGCACTGGTCCGCGAGTTGCGTCATCGCGGCTACGACGTTCTTCTGGCGGGGATGCCGGGAGAATCGCAGAGCGGCCGCGCGGTCGTCGCGGCAACGCTTCCGATCGACAAACAACCGGACTCGGCGTTCGACATCGCTCCCCTGCTGTGCGATCTTGCGGGCTTCCCGGCGTCGAAGGAGATGCCGGGCCACTCGGTCACATCGCGAATCGCTTCGTACGGCAACCGAATTCGAAGCGAAGAGCGACCAAAGCTGAACGACGAGTACTACCAGAGCCTGAGGAGCTTGGGATACATACGATGAAAACGAGATTCGGGATTCAGGATTCAGGATTGCGCTTGCGGCATTCTTCGTTGCCTCGGCCGCATTCGCGCAGACGCATCCCTTCAACTTCGAGGACATGATGGCGTTCCGCCGCATCGGCGCGCCGCAGGTGTCGCCGGACGGAAAGTGGATCGCGTACGACGCGAGCACGATCGACCTGCCGGCGAATTACCGGCACAGCGCGATCTACCTCGTCCCGTCTGCCGGCGGCGAATCGCGAAAGATCACCGACGGCGTGAAGCAGGACGAAGGTCCGGCATGGTCGCCCGATGGGAAGACCATCGCCTACGTCTCGAACCGCGATGGCGGAGCCAAGCAGCTCTGGCTCTACGACGTCGCCGCCAACACGTCGCGCAAGCTGACCGATCTGCAGGGCGGCGCGGCGAGCGTGAAGTGGATGCCGGACGGCTCGGGCCTCCTTCTGGTCTCCGACATCGACCCCGACTGCGGCGTCGACCGGCAATGCGTCAAGGACAAAACCTCGGCCGCCGTAAAACAGCCATCAAAAGGACGCATCATTACCAGCTTGCTTTATCGTCACTGGACGGCCTGGCAGGAGCCGACTCGATCGCACATCGTGCTCTACCCGCTCACAGGCGCGCCGCGCGACCTCACCCCCGGCGCGTTCGATGCTCCGCCCTTCTCCCTCGGCGGCGGCGACGAATTCGACATCTCGCCCGACGGGCGCGAGCTCGTCTTCGCTCGGAACACGGACGAGCAGCCGGCGATCTCGACCAACTCCGATCTGTTCATCGTGCCTGTCGCCGGTGGCGAATCGAAGAGGATCACCACGCGCCGCGGCGCCGACACCTCGCCGAAGTACTCACCCGACGGCCGCTGGATCGCCTATCGCTCGCAGATGCGGCCCGGATACGAGTCCGATCTCTGGGAGTTGTGGCTCTACGACCGCGCGAAAGGCACGCACACGCGCATCGCGCAGGAGTTCCCCAACTGGATCGAGTCGTTCACGTGGTCGCCCGACAGCAAGACGATCTACTTCACCGCCGACGAAGCGGCCGAAGAGCCGATTTACGAACTAAAGATCGACAGCGGCAAATACATGAAGATCCACTCCGGCGGTTCGGCGAGCGCGCTAGCAGTGAGCGGCGACGGCAAGACGATCTACTTCGATCTCGCCACCCTGATGCGGCCGAACGAGATCTATGCGCGTGCCGCCGGCGCTGCCACACGCCTCACCCATGAGAACGACTCCCTCGTGGCGACGCTGAACCTCGGCAGCTTCGAAAATTTCCACTGGAACGGCGCCGACAACACACCGATCCAGGGCTGGATCGTTTTCCCGCCCGCATTCGACAAGACGAAGAAATATCCGGCCATCGTCCTGATCCACGGCGGACCGCAGGGCGCGTGGAACAACGGCTGGACCTATCGCTGGAACGCGTTGATGTTCGCGGCGCACGGCTACGTCATCTTCATGCCGAATCCGCGCGGCTCCACGGGCTTCGGGCAGCAGTTCGTCGAACAGATCTCCGGCGACTGGGGCGGGCGGCCGTACGTCGACATCATGAACGGCGTCGACAAGTTCGCGGCGTTGCCGTACGTCGATGCGGATCACATCGGTGCCGCCGGCGCCTCCTACGGCGGCTACATGATCGACTGGATCCTCGGCCACACCGATCGATTCAAAGCGCTCGTCTCGCATGACGGCGTCTACAACCTCGAGTCCGAATACGCGTGACCGAAGAGCTTTGGTTTCCCGAGTGGGAGTTCAAAGGGACGCCGTGGGACAACCCGGAGCAATACGAGAAGTGGTCGCCTCACCGGTACGCAAAGAACTTCAAGACGCCGACGCTCGTCGTGCAGGGAGAGCTCGACTTCCGCGTGCCCGTCGATCAGGTGCTGCAGCTCTTCACCGCGCTGCAGCGGAAAGGCATCCCGTCGAAGCTGCTCTACTTCCCTGACGAGGGACACTGGGTGCTGAAGCCGCAGAACTCGAAGCTGTGGTACGCGACGGTGCTCGACTGGCTCGATCAGCGGGTCAAGGGCGCCGCACCACCAATGTAACCGTCGTCCCCACGCCCGTTTCGCTCTCGATGCGCACGGTGCCGCCGTGCCCTTCGACGATCCGCTGAACGACCGCGAGCCCGAGGCCCGACGCGTTGCGCCTGGTCGTGAACAGCGGCTCGAAGATGTGCGGGAGGATCTCCTCGGCGATGCCTGTGCCGTCGTCGGCGATGGCCACTTCGATTCCGTCCGCAACCGCGCGGGCGGTCACGGCGATCGCGCCACCCTGCGGCATCGACTCGGCGGCGTTGTTCACGAGATTGACGACCGCGCGCGTCAGCTCCTCGCGGTCGCCGGAGACGACCAGATCGGGAGCGGCTTCGAACGTGAGCTGAAGCGGATTCGTCAGAAGTGGCTGCACATCACGCCGCAGCATGTCGAACCAGCCGGTGACTTCGAATGGCTCGATGTCGAGCGCTGCCGGCCGCGACAACTCGGAGACCTCCGACATCATCGACCGGGCGCGGCGCAACGCGATCTCGATCTGCGTCGCCGCTCCGAGGATCCGTTCGTTGTTCTTGCCGGCGCGCTTGATCACCTCGGCGTGCGGCTGAATGCCGGCCAGCACGCTTTGGAAGCGATGGATCAGGGCCCGGGCCAGCGCATCGAGCCGGGCACGTTCGTCTTCGCTATCGGCCAACCTTCGACGTGACCGGTGCAGCGCCGCCGATGGGCATTCCACCGCCCTCGCCCGGTCCAATGGCCGGACGGGCAACCATCGGCGTGATGCCGACCGCTTCCGCGTACTTCAGATACGTGTCGATCGACGCGATGACGACGCGAGCCTCGACGGTGATCAGGTCGATGCCGACGAGCGAGATCCTGACCCACGCGTCGACGACGATGCCTTTGTCGAGAATTCGATCGAGTACATCGATCAGTGAAGAACCGCCCGGGGCGCGTTCAACTGCCATCGTCTACCTCCCTTTCCGCTCTCCCGCCTTCCCCGCCGTGCCGCGGGTGCTGAGTTGGTTTTCGAGTTGCTGGATGCGCGCCTTCAGCGCGTTGAATTCATCGGCGCTGGGCAGCGCCTTCTGCGCGTCCGCCGAAAAGAACCGGTCGGACCTCCACCAGTTGATGCCGATGGCCTCGGCCTTGTCGACCGAGCAGATCACCAGCCGCAACTGGATCGTCAGCAGCTCCACGTTCGCCAGCGACACCTTGATGTCGCCCGCGACGACCAAACCCTTGTCCAGGATCTTGTCGAGGATGTCGACAAGCCCCTGCGGCTGCCGCATTACCGGTCGATCACCGTCCGCCACTTGTTTCTCCGATTGCTTGAATGCCGCGAGAAAGTACCACAAATGGACGCGGGGACATGGGGACCATCTACTCCAGCGTCCTGATCGGCCCCAGCGACAAATTCAAATCGTCGTCCTCCAGCCCGAACACCCTCTTCAACTCCCCCATCTTCTCTTCGAGCTTCATCAGCGCCATCCCCAGCCGCTCGATCTCCTCCTCGGACAGATTGCCGGCGTCCATGCGCCGGAGGGCCTGTTTCTCCAGCAGTTTCCGGACGAGCTCGATGATGGAGAGCACGAGGCGGGCCAGACCGTTCTCGACGACGTCCGGATCGGCGGAAATGCGCTCCGGGATCGTCGACTCGGTGAAGGTCAGCGACTGGCGCAGCGCTTCTTCGTCATTGGCGATCAACATCGGCAAAGACCTCCAGCGGCCATGGCGCGGAGAGGAGAAATGGTACGCCGGGATGGTCGCGCTTGAGCGCCTCGCCGGCCTGCGCCACCGCGTCGAGCCGGTCGCGCTCGACAAGGCCGGCAAACTCGATCGACGACGCATCGCGCGTGATCCATCGCTGAGCCGCGCAGAGACGGCCCAGGCGTTCCTCGACGGCGTGGCGGAAGCGATCGTCGATGGAGGCGGCGTTCTTCGCCGCGTACAGCGCACGCAGGTAATCGGCTCCCGACCGACGGAGGGCCGGCTCTCCAGCCGGCCCGGGCCGACTCAGAGCCGGCCCAACGTCGGCGACAACTTTCAGCGTCAGCTCGACGCGCGTGCGGTTCTCCTCCAGGATCTTGCACCATCGCTGCGCGTTGGCCGCGATCTTCGCCCCGGCGTCCGCGGCCGAGCGGAACGTGAAGCCGTAGCGGACGGCGATGAACGTCGCGCGCTCGAGGAGTCTGGCGCGGACATCGGCGATGCGCAGCAGGAGATCGCGGTCGCCGAGGGGCTGGTCATCGGGAAGCGAGAGGCCGCTGACGATGAGGCCCGATGCCGCGGTCGCCTCCGCGATTCCTTCGACGTCTTCCGCGCGGAGATGGAGACCGATGGCGACCGACTTCATCGCGGCTGCTTGCCGACGCGGATGATGGTATCGACGTTCGCCAGCACGACGTTGAGGCCGAGGTAGAGGAGGTCGACGTCGGCGATGGAGATGACGGCTTCGCCGGCGATCACGACTCCCCGGTCGAGGAGATGATCGAGCGCTTCGAGCAGCGACAGGTCCCGCTCCGGTTCAGGCATTGCTCACACTCGCGAACGTGTACGGCGGCCAGGGACCGGAAACGGCAAGAGTGATGCCGTCGCCCGCGTAGCGGTCGGAGAGATCGCGATGCAGCTCCTGCAGGCGGAAGTCTTCATCGCGGTTCAGCAGGACGTTGATCTGCGGGAACGCGCCTTCGCGCTGCTGCCGCGATTCGGCGACCGTCTCGCAGGCGAGCTTGGTCAGGATCTCTTTCTCGATCTCGGAAACGACCTGCAGCTCGGCATCGCGCGATGCCTTCCTGCGCTCCTCGTCGAGCTTCTTCTTCAGCAGGAATGCTTTCCCGGGGGCAGCCGACTCCATCTCGCCAGCAATTGCACGCAGCGAACCCACCCGCGAGACGAGGGCATCGTTCCAGCGCTGCGGCTCGAACTCGATGCGCAGCGTCCATTCCTGCTTGCCGTCGAGCCGCTCCAGGACCTTGAGGAATTGATCGCGGCCGCTGCGAAGCTGGGCCTCGATCATCGGCCGGCTCCCGAACAGCGTGAACGCCCGCAGCGGGATGACCGTGCCGCCGGTCATCAGCGATTGCATCACCGCCTGGTGGCGATATCCGATCGCGCCGAGCCATTCGAGGTCGCCGGAATGCGAGTCGACCGCCTGCTGCGAATACGCGCGCAGGTCGACCGGCGTGCAGAACGCGCAGAGCGGCCCTTCCGTGACGATCTCCACGTTTGACGATCCGTCGACCGCCTCCACGCGCTCGGGGAGCGCATGGCCGGCGCGGCCGATCGCGTACAGCCAGAATCCGGCAACCATGCCGTCAGTCTGACGCAACGCGGAACAGGGCTGCAAGGTCCGCCAGTGCCGTGGGCGGCGCGTCTCGGCGCTCGATGACGATCAGGCCTCGGGCCCCAGGCCTCAGGCCCCGGATCGACTCGAGCTCGTGCGCGCGAATCGACTGATCGCATTTGCAGTCGTTCGCCGGAGTCAGGTAGTTCGCGATGACGGCGCTGACGCCGATCTTCCGGCTCTGCAGTTCGTCGATCAGACGGTTTGTCTCGGCGATCACGATTTTGTCCGGCCTCGTCACGACAATGACGCTGCTGCGATCGGAGTGCAACGCCTCGTCGAGCGTGTGCATCGCGCGCGAGGCGCTCACCAGCTCCTCTCCGAGGGAGCCGGGCGGGACGAGCTGGCGGTAGCGCAGAAGGATGCGGATGAATTCGCGGACCCAGTCGCCGGCGGTCTTCGGCAGCTCGAGCAGGCGCAGGAAGTGCCCGGTTGGGGCGGTATCGACGATGACCATGGCCTGCGACTCATCCGCCGCGAGCTCCGAGAGGCGCGACACAGCGAACAGCTCGTCCGCGCCGGGCGGGGCGATGTCGATGAGTCTTCGCATCGCCTCGCCGTCGTAGGCGACCGTGAAATTGCCCGGCGTGATCGAGGCGACGGCGCGCTCGATCTCGTCGCCGAGGGTTTCGCGCAGGTGTGTCCATTTGGCGCGTGTGTCGATGATCTCGATCGCCAGGTTCTCCGGCGGCGCCTCGGCAGCGAAGACATCGCGCAACGCGTGCGCCGGATCGACGGAAATGGTCGTGTAGCGCTTGGCCGGGTTGGCCTTCGCGAGCTGGAGCGCGATCGATGCCGCGCAGGTGGTTTTGCCCACACCGCCTTTGCCGGCCAGGAAGAGAAGCTTGGCCGTGTGTCGCAGTGGCCCCTCGGCCTTCCCTCTCCCCGCGCCGCGGGGAGAGGGTGGCCGGAGGCCGGGTGAGGGGTAGGCCTCGAGCGCTTCGAGCGAATCCAACGGCACACAGGACCGCGGCGCATCGATCACCGTCACGCCCACCCGCTTTCGCGCCTCCCCATCCCGTTTCTGCAGCGCGCGATCGCGAGCGCAGTCCGGATCGAGAACGGCGCGATTCAGGATCACGAACGGCACATCGATCCCGTCTTCGCGCACCTCGGCGACGAGGCGAATCGTCTGATCGACGACCCACGGCTCAGAGAGAACAACCGGAATGAAGCCGGCGGTGTCGCGGCTCGTCAGCAGCTCGCGTCTGCGGCGCGCGTCGTCGTCGAACCGCGAGATGTAGTCGTCGATCGCATCGCGCACGCTGCGGCGCGTGAGTTGCCGGACCATGCCGCGATGTTTTTCCTCCAGCGCATCGAGCGCCTCGGCGAACTGGCGAAAGTGTTTCGCGGCGTCGAGCATGCGCACGGTGTGTCCGGTCGGCGCGGTGTCGACGACAACGATGGCCTCTTCGTTCCGTTCAGCGAGCTCGCCGATGCGCATCCAGGCCATCAGCTCGTCGACGCCGGGAAGGGAGAGCTCGAAGAAGCGCCGCAGCTCGTCGCGGTCGAGATAGGTACCGCGGTCGCCGATTTCGAGGAGGCTCTGGAGATTCGTTTCCAGGAACTTCGCGTACAGCTGTTTCGCGTCCAGCGACTCGGTGGCGAGGTTTCGCCGTTGCGTGGTTACGAGGGTCTCGAGATTGGACGCTGGATCAGTCGAGAAGAGGATCACTTTGCGCGTTTGCGCGTAGTGCAACGCGGCGATGGTGGAGAGGGTCGTCTTTCCGACACCGCCCTTCCCGCCGAAAAGGACTACGCGGCGGGTTGCCAGGGAATCGAACGCCGCGACGAGCTGCACGTCACTCGCCGTATCCGGTGTAGATGCCGATGCCCGGCTCCTCGTCCTCGCCTCGTGCCGCGGCGGCGTCGCGGGCCATCTGCTCGCGGCGCCCGCGGATGTCGCGCAGTGCCTGGAACACCTCCGCCTCCTGGCTGGCGTAATCGGCCTCGCTGATGTCGCCCACCTCGAGCAACATCTGCAACTCGATGAGGCGCTCCTTCCACGGCTGATCGTTGAGCAGCTCCTCGTCGGCCATCGTCTGGATCTGTTTCATGACCCAACGGATGCCGGAGATGGGTCCCTTGATCGGGAAGAGGAGGACGTCGTCGAGTAGGAAGGCCATGTCAGGGGACGCGGGGAGTCATCTCTCCGCTCTCTCCAGTTTCAGCCTGATATTCACGAAGTTGTACGGCGGCCACGGCCCCGTATATAGGAACGATAATTTGTTCTCGTATTTCTTTGCGATATCGGAGATCTGATCGTCGAACGCCCGTGTCTTCTCGCGCTCGACGAGGAATGCGGCGTTCATGATCATCTTGTCGCCGATCGGCTTGTTCGACCGCGAGGCGATGGCCGCCTCGCGCAGGGCCTCGTAGATCTCGCTCACGTACGCGTCCGCCTTCGCCTGCAGCGCCGATTCGACCACGCGCCCGAGCTGCATGCGCGAGAAGTACGTCGACGTTGTCGTGTTCGACGCGATCTCCTCTTTCAGGCGGCGGATCTCCTCGTTCTCGTTCTCGATCTCCTTCACTACCTGGTCCTTGTCCCAGTTCACCTTGAGACCGAACTCGATCTTCCCTTCCATCTTCTGCAGGACGTCGCTCAGCGCCTCGTACGTCCCCTTCAGAAACGCCCTGATGTCGTCTTCGGTCCGGAAGACGGTGCCGAAGCTCATCGGCAGAACGGTGAAGTCTTTCATCACCAGCTCGTTCACATGTTCGTGAGCGAGCGCGTTCTCGCGCGTCGGGTCGAAAACGATGAGCGGACAGTTCGACACGACCGCGCAGAACTCCTTGTGCTGGACCGTGTAGACGCGATCGCCGCGGCCGCCGATGCCGACGTTTCCGAACTCGCGCGGCGTATCTGTTTTGATGATGCAGTAGACGTATTTGCCCTGCTCAGCGTCCGGCTGTTGCGCCGAAACCTGATCGCTCATCGACGGTCCTCGTAAGCGGGAATACTACAATACAAGCGATTTGCCAGTTCGCTCCGCACGCCGCGTCGTTGCAGCCGTCGAAGCGTGGTTCGCCGCGCATCAGCGGCCACTCCCGTGGCGGCGGACGTACGATCCCTACCAGGTCTGGGTGTCCGAGGTGATGCTGCAGCAGACCAGGATGGAGGTGGTGCTGCGGTATTACGAGCGCTTTCTGACCCGATTTCCGGACGTTGCATCGCTCGCAAAAGCCTCCGACCGCTCCGTCCTCGCCTCCTGGTCGGGCCTCGGCTACTACCGGCGGGCGCGGATGCTCCGCGATGGGGCACGACACGTCGTCGGGAACGGCGGGGTGCTCTCGGATCAGGTCGAGGAGCTGTCGCGGATTCCGGGCGTCGGCCGCTACACGGCAGGCGCGATCGCATCGATCGCCTTCAATCGCCGCGCGCCGATCGTCGACGGCAACATCGCCCGAATCCTGTCGCGGCTTGCCGGGATCGACGAGCCGCTCGGATCGCCTGCGCTGATGCGTGGAGCGTGGGCCGAATCTCAGCGGCTGGTCGATGCATGCGGACAACCGCGCGACTTCAACCAGGGTCTGATGGAGATCGGCGCGCTCGTCTGCAAGCCGAGAAATCCCGAATGCCGATCGTGTCCGCTGCGCGGCCATTGCTTCGCGTTCGCGAACAAACGGACCGAGTCCCTGCCGCGTAGCAAGGAGAAAGCGGCAACGCACGAGATGAACGTGGCGCTCTACATCGTCAGGGATCAACGCGGCCGCGTGCTGATGCGCCGCGAATCAGGAGCGCTGATGACGGCGATGATGCACCTGCCTCACGGCGACACCTCCCTGCTCGCCGGCTCGCCGCTTCGCGTCAGTGCGGGGGAACTGCTGGCCACGTTTCGCCACACCATCACCAATCGCCGCATCGCGTTCAGGGTCTATTCCGGCCGTCTGCGCGACACGATCCGCGACGATGATGCGTACGAATGGATCGATCCATCGCAGATGGAGGATGTGCCGCATCCTTCGTATGTTGCCAAAGCGCTGCAGGTCGTGGGTCGTGGGTCGTAGGTCACCGGGGCCGCATCGCCCGAATGCCCCCGTGAACCACGACCCACGACCTGCGACCTACGACCATGATCAAACTCGGACTTCTCACGACCTTTCTCATCACCGCCACCGCGTTCGCCCAGTGCGATTACAAGCCGCAATTCAGCGCGCCGTTCCGCGCGTCGATTCTCGATCTCTCGATCGACAACAACGATCTCTGGGCCGCGACCGGCTATGGCGTGCAGCTCTTCGACCGCTCCACGGATCCGCCCCGGCTCGTGGCGTCGATCGGGATCCCCGGCCTCACCAGCGTGGTCCGCGCATCGAACGGCACCGCGTACGCCGGCGGAACGAACGGCGTCGCTGTGGTACGCCGCACCGGTTCGACGCTGCAGATTGCACGCGTGATCCCGCTCGGCGCTGTCAGCGATCTTCTTCTGCGACCGACTGCACTGTTCGCCGCGACCGCAACGGGAGTCGTGGAGATCGATCCGCTGACGTTCGAACCATCTTTAGCCACTTTCCCGACGAGCAATCCCGGCGCCTCGGCGCTGGCAGCAGCCGGCTCCCTGCTGTATGTGGCTGACGGCGATGGCACGGTGGAAGTCTTTTCGATCGCCGTTCCCAACTCGCCGCAGAAGTCAGGCACGATTGCCACTCTTGCCCGCGCCAGCGCGCTCGAAGTCGCGGGATCGCGGCTCTACGTTTCGGACGGACTGCGCACCGAAGTATTCAACGGCGCCGGCTCCGCGCTGACGAGCCTGGGCACGTTTCCGTATCCGGGGCGGTCGCTAGCGGACATGGGATCGAACATCGTGTTCGTTGCCGGGGCCGACCGCCAGCTTCGCGCGATCGACGCCACGCTGCCGCTGAACTACATCGAGTTGTTCGACGCCGAACTGATTCCGAGCGCCGGCACGATCAATCGCGTCACCGCGCTGCAGACGGCGGGAGGACGGCTGTATGTCGGCGGCGGCGACACCGGACTGACGACGTACGACGTCTCCGGGTTTCACGCCCCGTTTCCGTTGCGATCGTTCGGGATCGGCGCGGCAAGCTCCGTGGTGGCGCTACCGACGGCGTTTTACGAAGGCAGGGTGGGCGGCGGGATCCAGGAAATGACGCGACAGGCGTCGGGCAACCTCGTCGTGGCCCGTCAGTGGGACACGACGGAGACGTCGATCGTTCAGGATGGCGCGACCGGATTCCTGCTCACGTCCTCGGCCGCGACGCTGACGTTGTGGACACTGAATTCGACGATTCCAGTGCCGATCTCGAGCGCTCTGTTCCGCACGGGATTCAGCAGCGCTGTCCTCAACGGGACGACGGCAACGGCGCTGCTGTCAGACGGAACTCTCTGGACGGCGGACATGTCGCAGCAGACGGCGACGCCTGTCCGCGTGGCGAGCTCCTCGGGCCCGCTGACGCTGCTCGCGCAATCCGATCGCGGGAAAGCCGCGGTCGAGTCAACCGGCGACAGCACCATCGTTCATTACTGGAGCGGGACGGATCTCAATGCCGCTCCGGTGAACGTGACGGTTCCCGGGGTTGCCACCGCACTCGCGCTCAACGGTTCGACCGCGGCGGTTTTCACGTTCCGGGGAGTGACGCTGATCGATTTCGCGTCGTCGTCGCAGACGGTCGTGCCGGGATCGAACAGCTCGATCGTCTCCGCCCTGCAGATCGCGAACGGCAAAGTCATCGCTCTCGCGGAGCAGAGCACGGTCAGGATCTGGGACATCGCCAGCGGGCGTCTCGAGAGAGAGTTCGTCGTTCCCGGCGACATCGCGGCGATCGATACAAACCCGGACCTGACAGTCGCCGCTGTGGCGACGTCGCTCGGCATCGCCTCGGTCGACTACACCTCGGCCACCGCGCAGCCTTCGGTCCTCGCGCGCATCGGCGGAAACGCCTACTACAAGAAAGCCGCAGCCGGGCGCGGGCGGCTGTACCTGTTCGACGGCCGGATCGTCGACGTGTATGACGTGGCGACGTCGAACGCGCCGCGCTGGATCTCTTCCATCTCCGCGCCGGGGACGATCGACATCGCCGCCTCGGACTTCATGCTCTTCACGCTGTCGAGCAGCGACGTCGTCACCGAGTACAGCTCGGAAGGCGCACAACTGCGATCGAAAGCGCTCGATGAAGGAACGGACGTTACTCCGATCGCTGTCGCCGCGGCCGCGGGAGCGCCGTGGGTTTCGTTTTCCCGCGGATGCACGACTGCGACCGGATGCGAGAAGCGGACGGTCGTTCTCGATCCGCAATCGCTGGTGCGGTCAGCGAGCATCAACGGCGGCATCGTCGATGTGGCGACGAGCGGCACGCGCGCTTACGCGCTCTTCGACCTTCCGGCCGAAATCCGAACGTACGATCTGACTGATCCTCTGCATCCGGCGGCGCTTGCCACCCGCGCCAATGACGCCGGCGCGGTTTCGATCGCGGCCACCCCGGGAACGATCTACGCGCTCGGCGACAAGGTCTATACGTTCAACGAGACCACACTCACAAAAACCGGCGAGCAGCTCGGGGCGCGCACGCCCGCAACGAACGCCCACATGCTGATCGATTCCGGTTGTGCGGCGATCACAGGCCGCTCCGCCGCGGTGGAGACGTATGCTGTCCCGCAGTGGGCCGCCGGAGATCCGATCGCGGTCCCGGGAACGATTCGTTCGATGACCCTCTCTTCGGGGCGGCTGCTGATCCTGACCGACTATTCGCTCGAGATCTGGTCGCGAGGCCCGAAGCCGGTCCCCCACAAGCGGAGAGCACTGCCATGAGCAAGATCCTTTTCTCGACGGACGATCACGCGTATCGCATTGCGCTGAACGATCCGCCGTTGCACATCCTCGACATCGCCATGCTCGAGGAGCTTCGCGACGCCATCTCGCGCGTGCAGAACGATCGTCATTGTCTGATCATCACCTCGACCGGCGACCGCGGATTCTCCGCCGGCGCAAGCGTGCACGACCACACCGCCGATCGCGTGGCCACCATGCTGGCGCGATTTCACGACTGCTTCCGGCTGCTGTCGCGCCTCGACATCGCGACCGTCGCCTGCGTCCGCGGCGCTGCCTTGGGCGGCGGATGCGAGCTGGCCCTGGCCTGCGACTTCGTCCTCGCCGGCGAGCGCGCCAAATTCGGCCAGCCCGAGATCAACCTCGGCGTCTTTCCGCCGGTCGCCGCTTACCAGCTCTCGCGCCAGCTGTCGCCGCGGAGAGGCCTCGAGCTGCTTCTCGGCGGGGAGACCATCGATGGCGTGACCGCCGAACACCTCGGCCTCGTCAACGCGGTCTTCACCGGAACCGAGTTCGACGTCCAGTGCGAACGGTGGCTGGAACGCCTCTACAAACAGAGTGCCTCTTCGCTGCGGCTGGCGAAGAAAGCATTCCGCCTCGCGCAGAGCGCCGATTTCGAAGAGCGCCTCGCCGCCGTCGAACGGCTCTATCTCGAAGAGCTGATGAAGACCGGCGACGCAGCCGAGGGGCTGAGCGCGTTCATGGAGAAGCGGAAACCGGTGTGGAAAAACCGGTAGGCCTATTCGGCCTGCTCCTCGAACTCCACGGTCAACTTCGAATCGAACTTGATGCGGATCTTCTCCGTCGGCGTCTGAACCGTGGCGAAGCTCGCCGACATGATCACGCCTGAAGGGGTCGCGTCACACGAGACCGGCATCGGGCGGATGACCTTCAGCTCGCCGAATTGCGTGGCGATGGTCTTCCCCTTTGTGTCGACCCACTCGAGCGGCTGAGCCTTCTTGTCGCGAATGGCAACCGCGAGCGCCTGCGCGTCCTGAAACGTCAGCTTGCCCGTCAAAAGGGTGATCGTGTGCTGCGGACCCTTGTCGCGGTGCGTGAATTTGTTGATACACGCGGCCGAAGCCGGGTGCGCGGTGAGAAAAACGACGAACAGTGCGGAGAGAATCAGACTTGAACCGGAAAGCCGATTCTGCGTATATGCAGACATACGCTCATTTTGCGGGTAAACGAGCGTGTTCGCCAATACCTCAGGCATGACCATCACCGAGCCGCAGCCACCGCGCCAGCATGCCGGCCGCCGGACGTTCATCGTCTGGGCGATCGCCCTCGGTGTGATCATCGCCTACCGGAACCTCCAGCCGATCCTGCACCGGTTCCACGTAAACACGGCACTTTTCACGTTCCTGACGTTCTTCGCCTGGGTCACCCTCATCGGGATCACCCTCTTCTGGCTGGCGGTGGCGATCCGCTGGACGATGCGCAAGCTCTTCTGGCGCGTCGGGCGAAGGTTGTTCCTCAGCTATGTGATGATCGGCGTCCTGCCGTTCATCCTCATGACAATCCTGCTCCTGGCGGTCAGCTACATGATCGGCGGGGTCATGAGCCACGCCGCTCTGCGCGGGGAGCGGCAGGCCACGCTCGGGCAGATGGAATCGTGGGCCCTGGAGTACGAGCTGAGGGGAAAGAAACCGGCCGATGCCCTCCCCTCGCTCGAGATTCACGATACCGATGACCACTCCGGCGACGATCTCCCCGACTGGCTGCGCCAGACGACGTTCAGCGGCATGGTCTGGCGTGACAAGAATCCGCTGCTGGTCTGCTCCCGGCAGTTCCCCGACGAGAAGCGCAGCGTCGTCTTCATCCAGCCGCTCGACACGCATTGGGCGCGCGCGCTCGAGGAACGCGACGGGATGATCATCACCTACGACAGGGGAAGGTATCAGCCGACGAAGGCCGCTGTGCAGGCCAAAGGCCAGGCCGACGAAAACTACGATCTCGAAACGGACGAGGGGCTCAAGGACCTGCTCCGCCGCTGGTCGTTCAGCCGGATCCTCTGGGCAGATTTGACCAGCCTCACGGAATGGGAGAGCGGCAAGACGGACCGGGAGCACCACCTGGTCACGTTCATCCTCAATCCGATCAGCAATCTCTTCCAGTTCTACTTCGGTGCGCTGGCGACGCGTTACGTCACGATCCTGCGGAACGTGATCCTCTCGCTCGTGGTGCTGCTGATGGTCATCTACATGTTCGCGGTGCTGTTCGCGGCGGTGCTGATCTTCTCCATCTCGCGCGCGGTCAACCGCATCGAGAAAGGCACGAAGGCGGTGGAGCGCGGCGACTTCTCGTACCGCATCCGCATGAAGCCGCACAACCAGCTCGGCGAGATGGCGCAGTCGTTCGACCGGATGACCGAGTCGATCGCCTCGCTTCTCGCTGGAGTCGCGGAAAAGGAGCGCCTGCAGAGCGAGATCGCCATCGCGGCGACGATCCAGCGCAACCTGCTGCCGAAAGAAGGCCCGCAGTTCAAGGGCGTGTCGTTCTCCGCGCATTTCGAGCCGACGGCGTCGATCGGGGGCGACTACTACGACGTGTTCAACCTCGACAAATCGCGGCTGGCCGTAGCCATCGGCGACGTTTCCGGACACGGCCTCTCCACCGGTCTGGTCATGGCGATGGTCAAGGCGGCGATCACCACGCTCGTCGACGAAGGCGCCGACGAGGAGTCGCTGTTCGAGCGGCTCAACCAGCTCGTCTATCGCTCGACGGAGCGGCGGGCGTTCATGACGCTGGCCTTCACGATCTTCGATCTCGAAGGTGGAGGCATCCGCCACACGAATGCCGGCCATCTCTATCCGTACCTGCTGCGCGACGGGCAGGCGGCACCGATCGCGATCGAGTCGCCCTCGCTGCCGCTCGGCGTCCGCGAGGCGATCACCACGCACACGGTCAGCCTCGATCTGCGCGAAGGCGACGCCGTCGTCTACCTTTCGGACGGCATCATCGAGGCGCAGAACGAGAACGGAGACCCGCTCGGATTCGATCACCTGGAGGCGCTGCTGGCGCGGCAGAGCGACCGCTCGCCGTCGGCGATCCGCGACGAGATCCTGAACGCGGTGGCGAAGCACTCCGGCACACGTCCCGCCGACGACGATCGTACGGTGATGGTGCTCAGGTTTGAACAGTTCCGGACGGCGGTGCAGCAGGTGATCGAGCTATCGGAGCCCGCCGCCGTTTGATGGAGCACCGGCTTCCGCCGCTCCCATGACCCCGGCTGAAGCCGGGGCTCCATGGCGACGGACATGCTTCGCAATCCGCCGGATGTACGCCAGCGTCTCGCGGAACGGGGGCACGCCGTTGTACTTCCAGACGTTCCCTTCGCCGGCGTTGTACGCGGCCACAGCCAGATCGGCGTTGCCCTCGAACGTCTGCAGCAGCCAGCGCAGGTAGCGCGTTCCGCCGTACACGTTCGCCACCGGGTCAAACGAGTTGGTGACGCCGAACCGCAGCGCGGTCGAAGGCATGAGCTGCATCAGTCCGCGTGCACCTTTGTTGGAGATCTCGCGAGGGTTGTAGTCCGACTCCGCCTTGATGACCGCGGAGATGAGCGCGGCGTCGACGTCGAAATGGCGCGCGGCCTCGTCGATCAGCTTGTCGAATTTCGTCTTGAATAGCGGCTTGCTCGATTCGGAGTACCGCCACGACCGCCTCGGAAACACGCCTTCCTCGACGATCTTCTTCACCTCGGCCACGACTTCCGGAGTGGCGACCTCGTCGTCAACGATCCGGTCGATGCGCTGGATCGGCAGCGAAATCGCGCCGCCGCCCTTGAGAGTCAGCCGGATCGTGTCCTCGTCGACCCTGTACGCGTCGATCTTCATGGCCCGGCCGTCGGTGAAGACGGCAATGCTCGCACCCGCCGGAACGGCGAGGCAGAGCGCAACCATCAGGGGAAGGACGACTTTCATCACTGCTGAGAACCGAGAACTGAGAACCGGCAACCCTTTATGCCCGCGGATGAAACTGGTCGTACATCTTCCGCAGCCGCGCCCGCGAAACGTGCGTGTAGATCTGCGTCGTTGAGATATCTGAGTGTCCAAGCATCATTTGGACGGATCGGAGGTCCGCACCGTTCTCCAGCAGGTGCGTGGCGAACGAATGCCGCAGAACGTGCGGCGAAATGTGTGAGCTGATTCCGGCCTGCCGCGCGTAGCGGACGATCTTCATCCAGAACGACTGCCGCGACATCGGACGGCCACGCCTCGAGAGGAACAGATGCGGATCGGCCTGTTTGACCAGCTCCGGCCGGCCTCGCTCCATGTACGCGACCATGGCGTCGCGGGCAGCGTCGCCGAACGGGACGATCCGTTCCTTCGAGCCCTTGCCGAATGTCCGGAGAAAGCCGGCGTCCATGACCAGGTCCTCGATCTTGACGTGAATCAGCTCCGAGACACGGAGACCAGTCGCATAGAGCAACTCCAGCATCGCCGCATCGCGCAGTCCCTCGGCAGTGGTCCGGGCGGGCGCGCGAAGCAGCGCCTCGACCTCTTCCGGCTGCAGGCTTTTCGGCAGCGTGGTCCAGAGCTTCGGATTCTCCAGGTTTTCCGTCGGATCGTGCTGGAGATGCTTCTCGGCAACGAGAAAGCGGAACATGCCACGGATTGCCGCCAGCGCCCGCGCCACCGAGCGAGCCGAGATTCCTGCGCCGCGCAGCATCTGAAAGTAGCGGACGATGTCGATGCGCTCGACAGATTCGAGCGCGATCTTCTTCTCCGCCAGATGGTCGCCAAAGCGGCGAAGGTCCGTGGCGTAGGACGACAGGGTGTTCTTGGCGAGACCTTTCTCGACCGTGAGGTAGTCGAGGTAGAGATCGATTTCCGTCATGCCGAGCGAAGCGAAGCATCTCGTCGACGAGATCCTTCGCTTCGCTCAGGATGACGTGGCAACCTCATGCTGACGTGGCAACCTGCGCCACCGCATCGGCCATGTATGAGCTCCGAACGAAGGGGCCCGAGAACACCGCCGAAAATCCCATCTCCTCGCCGGCGCGCCGGTATTCGTCGAACACCGACGGATGGACGTATTCGACGACGTCGAGTTTTTCCCTCTTCGGCTGCAGGTACTGGCCGATCGTCACGATCTGGACGCCGGCATCGCGAAGGCGGAGGAGGACATCGATGACTTCGTCGCGCCGTTCGCCGAGGCCGAGCATCAGGCCGGATTTCGTGGTGATCGACCGGTCGAGACGTTTTGCTTCACGCAACACCGCGATCGAGCGCTCGAACCGCGAGCCGGGCCGCACGAAATCGTACAGGCTCGGCACCGTCTCGACGTTGTGATTGAAATAATCGGGCCTGGCGTCGATGACCGTGCGCACCGACTCCATGTTGCCGCGGAAATCAGAGGTCAGGACCTCGACCGCGGCTTCGGGCAGCGCGCTCCGAAGCTCGCCGATCGTGGCCGCGAATTGCGCCGCACCTCCGTCGCGCAGGTCGTCGCGCGTCACGCACGTCACCACGACGTGCCGCAGACCCATCCGCCGCGCCGCTTCAGCGACGGAACGCGGTTCCTCGGGCGAGGGCGGCGCGTAAGGCCGGCCGGTGGTCACGTTGCAGAAGCCGCAGGACCGCGTGCAGACGTCGCCGAGGATCATGAACGTCGCCGTGCCGCGGGAGAAGCATTCCGAGCGGTTGGGACACGCCAGCGATTCACAGACCGAATGGAGCGCCTTCTCGCGCAGCAGCGTCTTGATCTCGCGCAGACTCTCGAGGTTGATCTTCTTCTCGCGAATCCACTCGGGAAGGCGGGGCTGGGACATGGTTTGACGGTAGCACAAAAAGAAACGCCGCCCGGCGGGCGGCGTTTCCAACGAATTCTTCCGATGTGTCTAGTGCCCGGTCGCGAGCGACTTGTCGAGCGCCTTCTCGATCACCTTCTCCGCTTCCATCTCCGGGATTCCCTTGACGATCGCCACTTCCGAGACGATCAGGTACTTGGCCCGGTCATACATCTTCTTCTCGCGGAAGGAGAGGCTCTTCTTCTTCGACACTTCGTTGAGGTTCTTCAGCACTTCGGCCACATCCTCGAGACGCCCGGTCTTCATCTTCTCCAGGTTCTCGCGATAGCGGCCCTTCCAATCGGTGTGGCTCTTCGCCACGCGCTGCTCGAGCAGGGAGAGAAGCCCTTTGATCTCTTTCTGCTGATACAGGCGGCGGAGACCCACCCGGTCGCAATTCCCGATCGGCACCATCAGGCGCGAATTGTTCGCGAGAAGCCTGAGGTGGTAGTACGTATCATCCGTTCCGAAGACTGGGGACTGGCCGATCTGCTCGACAACGGTCACACCGTGGTTCGGGTATACGAGTTTTTCGCCGACCTTAAAACCCATTTTGATCGCTGGCATTTGACTCCTTTCGGAAAATCAGAAGGGTGCAACTGAGGGAGCGGCATTCTACGCCACCCGAAAGTGCCGGTCAAACCGACAAAATCTGACAAGAGCTGACTCAACAGTGGTGATTTTTGGTGAGCGGCGTCACGCACAGGGTCGCCGATTATCGCCTGCGCTGACAGTGCCTTGAGTCACCCCGAAACGTGACTTCAGTGAGGCCGGAGGCGCCTCAGAAGCTGGTGCAATCGGTCGAGACCTTCGCGTTTTTCGGCGTCCGTTCCCGTCAAGAGGTCCTCGATCGACTGCAACTCCATGTAAACCTCGACGTTTGGCGTCGGCTGGAGGGCGGGGGCGGGTGTGGCGGAAGGGGTTACGGCGGGAAGCGGCAGTGTGGGACGGACCGCGACCGTCGCCGCGGGTGTCGGCGGCGCCACACTCGGCGGAGGAGCGACCATCGGCGCCAGATCGTCGTGCATCCGCGCGGCCATGGCCCGGATCGACGGGATGTCGGCGTTGTCTACGGCCCGGAGAATCGCCTTCGCGCTGGCGACGGCGTCCGCATACGGGCTGTCGGCGTTGTCGACGACCTTCGCCTTGATCAGCGTCATGTCGATGTTTCCGTAGCCGGCGGCCGGATCGGCCTTCGCGTACACGCGCACGGTCGCCTGCCGCGCCACTTCCGGGAAATCGACCGGGTGAACACCCCCAGGCTCGAGCCACTCCTCGACCTTGATGTTCTGAATTTTCGGCGACGAGTTGTTCATCGGGACGTACTCGATCTCGACGTGATCGATGTTCACCCGCCGGTTCTTCGTCACGAGCATGCGGCGGGTCGGCGACTCGATCAGCAGGCGGTAGACGAACGCGCCCTTGATCTCGAAACGTTCGATCGCGTCGTTCTTTCGCGGCTGCACCGAATACGACTCGGTCGATCGCGACGCCTCCAGCCGCTCGAACGTGGCGAAGTCGTAGGTGCCATCCGCCCGTTTGCCGCGAAGAGCCTCGATGTCCTCGTTCACGATTCGCTTCAGCAGGTTCTGTGGCAGATCTTTCTTCGCTGCCTCGGCGACGCGGTCGATGACTTTCGCATCGTCGGCGACTCGCTGAACCGGAATGTCGGCGTAAGCGAGCGTGGCCAAGCCGAGAACGATGAAGGGAAGTGCTCTTTTCATTGACGAGCTCCGAGCTGGGGCAGGACGCTGGTGCCGGCGAGGCCCGCGGCCGGGATCCCGAGGTAATCGCAAATCGTGGCGCCGAGATCAGCGAAGGTCCGGCGTGTGCCGAGGTGCAGCCCGGACTTGACGGAAGGGCCGGCCACGAGCAGGGGCACGTACTCACGCGTGTGGTCGGTCGAGATGTCCGTTGGATCGCAACCGTGATCCGCAGTGATGAACAGCAGGTCGTCCGCTCTCATCGATTCGAGGAGCGCCGCCAGCTCGCCGTCGAATGTCTCGAGCGCCCTGGCATAACCGGGCGCGTCGTTCCGGTGGCCGTACTTCGAATCGAAGTCGACGAGGTTCGTGAAGATGAAATCGGCGTCGGATTGCCGGATCAGATCGATGGTCTTGCGCATGCCGTCGGAGTTCGATTCCGTGCGGATCTCGGTGCCGATGCCGACGCGGTCGAAGATGTCGGCGATCTTTCCGAGCCCGATCACATGCTTGCCCGATTTCGAAGCGCGTTCGACGACCGTCTCTCCAGTCGGGCGCACCGAGAAGTCCTTCCGGTTCGCCGTCCGCTTGAAGTGGCCCTTCCCCGGTCCGACGAATGGGCGGGCGATGATGCGGCCGATGTTGTGCTCGCCGCGCATCAGCACGCGCGCGATCGCACAAATGCGCCACAACTCTTCGACCGGAATCACTTCCTCATGCGCGGCAACCTGGAACACCGAGTCGGCCGAGGTGTAAACGATCGGCCACCCGGTCCGCATGTGCTCCTCGCCCAATTCGTCGAGGATCACCGTCCCGGAGGCAGGCTTGTTGCCGAGCGTCTTCCGGCCGATGCGGCGTTCGTACTCTTCGATGACCTCGCGCGGAAAGCCGTTCGGATATGTGCGGAACGGATCCTCGACGATGAGACCCATCATTTCCCAGTGCCCCGTCGTCGTGTCTTTCCCCGCGCTCAGCTCGGCCATCCGTCCGTAAGCGCTCTGCGGCTGCTCGGATGCCGCCGGCTGCGGCAGCGTGTGCAGCAGGCCAAGCCTGGTCAGCGTCGGAAGCCTCGGATGCTGATCGCGGAGAACGTGACCGAGGGTGTTGGCCCCCTCGTCGCCGAAGTCGCGGGAGTCAGGGAGCTCCCCGACGCCCAGAGAATCACAAACGATGACGATGGAGCGCCGCCTGGTCATCAGTCCTATTTCTTCTTCGCAGGCGCTTTCTCCGCCTTCACGTCGACACTGGTGGCGATCATCCGGTATTCGATTGTCACTTTGGAGCCGACTTTGAGGTCGCCGGTGACTTTCGTATTCGCATCACGAGCAAGCTCCCACTTGTCCTTCCCCTTCTGGACGGTGATGGAATCCGCCGTCACGGCGAGGACCGGACCGGTCACCTGATACGTGTTCACAGCAGCGATTGAAACGGCCGCAATCATCAGCGCCAGGGCCACAGCAACAAGCAGAGATTTTCTCAGCATGCGTTGTCTCCTCCGAGCGGGGAGTATATCGAGGGATGAGGGATGAGGGATGAGGGATGAGGGATGAGGGATGAGGGATGAGGGATGAGGGATTAGGGATGAGGGATGAGGGATGAGGGATGAGAAACCTCTGCACACGTCGTTGTTCACGTCATCCTGAGCCGCGAAGACGGCGAAGGATCTCGAAATGGCAGGCGTTTTCGCATCCTGAGATCCTTCGTCGCGCTTCGCCGACTTCAGGATGACGACTTGATGATCTTCGTGAGGGTCATCAAGAAAGCATAGCGTGGTCGAGTCCGCGCGATCGTGATCGATCAAGCGGCGCTGGCTGTTGTTCCTGAGCCGCGAAGACGGCGAAGGATCTCGAAATGGCAGGCGTTTTCGCATCCTGAGATCCTTCGTCGCGCTTCGCCGACTCAGGATGACGACTTGCGAGGTCTTGGGAAGAGCGGTGACCATTTGATGACGCGCAGCGCGAACGCCTCGGTGCAGTCACGAAGCCGCTCAACGTCATCCCTCACCCCTCATCCCTCAAGACAGGTGTTCGTGCACCATCGGCCGCGCTTTCGGCGGCTGATCGCTGAGTTCCACGAATGAGAGGAATCGTGTGCGCAGCTCATCCGCGTCCCGTTTCGCGCGGCCGAGCTGAATGCGTGCGATCACCTCGCCGCTCTTCACCGGATCGCCGGCGTTGCGGTCGAACATGATCCCGGCGGCGTAGTCGATCTCGTCGTCGGCTTTCTTGCGGCCCGCTCCGAGGTCCACGGTGAACATGCCGGCCTGATAGGTGTCGATGTGCGCGATGTAACCGCTGCGCGGCGCGCGCACCTCCACGGTCTCGCGCGGCTGCGGAAGCCGCTTGTAGTCGTCGACGATACCGGCATCGCCGCCCTGCGCGGCGATCCATTTGCGCGCCTGCTCGAGCGCGGCACCGGAGCGGAGCGTGTCATCGAGCTTCGCTCGCGACGACTTCTCGTCGTACTTTCCCGACATCATCAGCAGGCGCTCCGCCTGCGCGCGCGTGACCTCTTCGACGTCCCGCGGACCGTGGCCTTTCAGGACCTCGATCGTCTCGATGATCTCGTTGGCGTTGCCCGCGGCGACGCCGAGAGGGCGATCCATGTCGGTAATGAGCGCCTCGACGTGCGTTCCGGAACCCTCGGCCGCGGCGATGAGGCTCTTCGCCAGCGCCTTCGAATCCTCGTACTTGCGCATGAACGCTCCGCTGCCCGTCTTCACGTCGAGAATCAGTGCCGATGCGCCCATGGCCAGCTTCTTCGACATGATCGAAGCCGTGATCAGCGGCAACGACTCGACGGTGCCGGTGACGTCGCGCAACGCATAGATTTTCTTGTCCGCCGGCGCGATCCCCTCGGTCGACGTCGAGATCACACACCCCGCCTCGGCGACGGTCCGATCGAATTCTTTCCGCGAAAGCCGGGCGTTGAATCGCGGAATCGCTTCCAGCTTGTCGAGCGTGCCGCCCGTGTGCCCGAGGCCGCGGCCGGAGAGCATCCCGATCTTGATTCCGCATGCGGCCACCCATGGCGAGAGGACCAGCGAGACCTTGTCGCCGACGCCGCCGGTCGAGTGCTTGTCGGCGATGAAGTCGTACTGGTCGCGCAGGTGCCACTGCTCGCCGGAACGAAGCATCGACTGCGTCAGCGTGGCCATCTCGCTGCTGGTCATGCCGTTGATGGCGATGGCCATCAGCAGTGCACTCATCTGGTAGTCGGCGATCTGGCCGCGCGTGTAGCGGTCGATGAAGGTCTCGATCTCGCGCGGTTCCAGCGGCCCGCCGCGACGCTTGCGGTTGAGGATCTCGTAGACGCTGAACTCGGTCATAGGCGGGGTAGCATAGCCGACCGATGCGCGCCGTCATCCTCCTCTCGGGCGGGCTCGACTCCGCGACGGTCCTGGCCATTGCCCGCAGCGAGGGGCGTGCCTGCCACGCCATCTCCTTTGTTTACGGTCAGCGGCACCGGATCGAGCTCGATGCCGCCCGCCGCGTCGCCAAGTTCCTCGGTGCCGCGGAACATGTCGTCTATCCCCTCGATCTGCGCGTGTTCGGCGCGAGCGCTCTGACGAGCGAGATCGAAGTCCCGAAAGATTCGGTCGGCGCGCCGGGCATCCCGATCACCTACGTTCCCGCGCGCAACACCATCTTCCTCTCGCTCGCCCTCGGGTTCGCCGAGGCGCGAGAGGCGGAGGAGATCTGGATCGGAGTGAACGCGGTCGACTACAGCGGCTATCCCGACTGCCGGCCGGAGTTCATCGATGCCTTCCAGCAGGTCATCCTCAAGGGAACGCGCAGCGGGATCGAGAAAAAGGAGCCGCGCCTCGTCGCGCCGCTGATTCAGCTGACGAAGGCGCAGATCATTCGCCGCGGGGTGGAGCTCGGCGTCGACTACGGGATCACGCATTCGTGCTACGACCCTGATTCCGAAGGGTGGGCGTGCGGACATTGCGACTCGTGCATCCTGCGGAGGCGCGGATTCGAAGAGGCGGGCGTGGCAGATCCGACGGTGTACCAAAGGCAGAAGGCGGAAGGCAGAAGGCAGAAATGATCGAGGCCCACTTCTGCCTTCTTCCTTCTGCCTTCTGACCTGGCTATGCGCATCACTGAGATCTTCCATTCGATTCAGGGCGAGTCGTCCCACGCCGGACGGCCGTGCGTGTTCGTCCGCCTGACGGGGTGCAATCTGCGTTGCCGCTGGTGCGATTCGGAGTACACGTTCACCGGCGGCGAGAAGATGTCGCTCGACGACGTCCTCGACCGCGTGAAGAGTTACGGCACGAAGCTCGTCGAGATCACCGGCGGCGAGCCGCTGGCGCAGAAGGAAGCATTCGATCTGATCGCGCGCCTGTGCCAGGACGGATACGAGGTCCTGATCGAAACGTCGGGCTCGATCGACATCAGCCCCGTCGACAAGCGCGCGAAGATCATCCTCGACGTGAAATGCCCCGGCTCAGGAGAGGTCGAGAAGAATCTCTGGTCGAACCTCGATCATCTCGGCCCCGAGGGGGAGATCAAATTCGTGATCGCGGACCGCGCCGACTACGAATGGGCGAAGGAGGTCATCGCCGAACGTCACCTCGATCGCTGGACCGTCCTCCTGTCGCCGGTCTGGGGTGAGATGGACATGAAGGCTCTGGCCGAATGGATGCTCGCCGACCGCGTTCCGGCGCGTTTTCAGACACAGTTGCACAAACACATCTGGGGAGCGGAGACTCGCGGGGTATGAAGAAACCGGTCCTCGACCACATCGGCATCGCCGTCCGCTCCATCGATGCGGCCAACATCTACAAGACTCTCGGGCTCGCGGTCGATCACGTCGAGAACGTCGAGACCCAGGGCGTGAAAACCGCGTTTCTCTCCGTGGGCGACGCAAATCTCGAGCTGCTGGAGCCGCTGTCGCCCGAGTCACCGGTCGCCAGATTCATCGAGAAGCGCGGTGAAGGCATCCACCACATCTGCCTCCGCGTCGACAATCTCGACGAGCATCTGGCCCGGCTGAAGGCTGCCGGGTTCCGGCTCATCAACGAGGCGCCGGTTCCGGGCGCGCACGGATGCCGCGTGGCGTTTCTTCATCCTGCCGCCGGCAACGGCGTGCTCATCGAATTGAGCGAGAAGACGAAGTGATCGAAGGGTTTCCGGAATCGTCGCTCGTGATCATCAACCTGGTGAATCCGAAGGAGAAATTCTTCGGTGTACTGGCCGCGCTGTCGGCGGCGGGGGTGACGGTCCGGGCCATCAACCTCGATTCGTTCGACGACTGGATTCACCAGATCGCCCGCGACGACGATCAGGACCTCGAGCTCATCACAATGTTCGTCCCGCTGTTCCGGGTCGAGCGGATCTTTCTCGATGAGCCTGCTGGAGCGATCAAGTCGTTCTCGCAACGGTTCGAGGAGACGGTCGGCAAGAGCCTCCACCAATACCTCGGCCTCAACGCTGCCGGACCGCGGCCCGTATGATAAGGTCGCCCGTCGATTTCGACACGGAGGCCTCCACACGGTGAAGCGCTTACAACTCATCAGCGGCGTTCTTGTTCTGATCCTGATCGCGTTCGCCGCCGGATGCAGCAAGGAAGACGAATACAGCGAACCGGAGACGTTCAGCTTCATCATCTATCCGGGCTCGCGATACCTCGGGCAGATCACCGAGGCGACCCGGCAGGCGCACAAGGTGCTGAAGCCGAATGAGGAGCCGCCCCCCATCGCGGTCTACGACACGGATGCCTCGGTCGAAGACGTCGCGAACTTCTACGCGAAGTCGTACGGCTACGTCAGCGTCGCTCCCGACAATCTCAGCTCCAAGAACCCGCCGGCGTACTTCCGGGGCGGTGATCTCGGCGCCGACGCGAAATCGATCGAGCAGCTTCTGGCAAAGATGAACATGAAGACGGACGTGTCGAAAGCGACCGGCACGTACAAGGCGGCGGAGATCGCCGCACGCCCCAACCGGCCACGAGTCACGGTTCAGCGGCCGTACTTCGACGTGACGACGTCGCAGGTCGTCAACAAGACGATTATCCTGATGTCGCGGTAGCGGTGGAGCGGCGCGCGCCCTCGCGCGCCGGCGGCCGAGGACGGCCGCCGCCCCACTCGTTTATGATCCGCGCCCGTGTTCAATGCCACCTGGCTGTACGTGGGCGCCGTCTACGCGATCGCGGTCTGGATCGCGCGCCGTGCCCGCATTGACCTGCCGTGGCGCATCGCGGCGCTGTTTTATCTGCTCGTGGCGATCTTTCTCTGGCGTCCGCTGACCAGCGACGCCGTCAACCTTCCCGTCGACTATCTCCGGACGCTCGCGCCGTGGGCGTTCGTGGTGCGCAATCACCATCCGCTCAATCCGGAGATCAATGACCTGACGCTGCAGATCGTCCCGTGGGCGCATCAGGTGCGCGAGGCCTGGCGGAGCGGCCACATCCCGCTGTGGAACAGCCTCTCCGGATCGGGATATCCGCTCATGGCGAACGCCCAGAGCTCGGCGTTCTCGCCGATCCGCCTGATCGCGCTGCCGCTGACGCTGGGCCAGAGTCTCGCTGCCGAGGCGGCGATGAAGCTCCTGATCGCGCTGACGTTCACGTTCCTGTTCTGCCGCCGGCGCTATTCGGAGATCGCCAGCGCCGCCGGCGCGGTCTGCTTCGCGTTCTGCAGCTTCATCATCGTCTGGCTGCATTTCCCGCTCGCGACGGTCGCGGTGTTCGTTCCCGCCGCGCTCTACCTGATCGATCTGCTTGCCGAGCGCCGCACGTATCCGCGTTTTGTGTTCGCTGCCGCGCTGTGGACGGTGATGATCTTCGGCGGACATCCGGAGACCGTCGCACACATCTTCTTCATCTCACTGCTGTACGTGTTGTGGCTGGTCTTCGTCGAGCGCCGTGCCGACTGGCGCTTCTTCTTTACGCTTGGCGCGGCGCTGGGAATCGCCGCGCTGCTCGCCGCGCCGTTCCTGGCGCCGTTCGGCGAGGCGCTGACGAAGTCGAGGAGATACAGCGAACTGCAGTCGAGCCCGAACCTCATCGGCTACTACTCCGACTGGGCCTCGGTCGTCCTGCTGGTCCAGCCTCATTTCTTCGGTGAGGTTCCCTTCGAGAAGCCGTGGTCGAAGTCGGTCGCCGCGGAGTCGATGACCGGTTTCGCCGGAGCGCTCGGCATCGCGGCGTGGTTTGCGCTCGCGATTCACGTCGTGCGAAAGCGGGACTGGCGATCGCGCGAGGCTTTCTTCGTCATCGCCACGCTCGTGGTGCTTGGGATCGTTCTGGGCTGGCCGGGCATCAGCCAGCTGTTTCATCTCGTGTTCAAACTCGCGGCGAACGCGCGCCTGCGCCTGATCCTTTGTTTCCTGCTTGCCGTTCAGACGGCCGCTGCGATCGATCTGCTGCGGCGCGAACCGTTGCCGGTGCTCGCCGGAATCGGGATCTTCAGCATCGTTCTGCTCGTGTTGTTCTATGCGGTTCTCTATCCGTATCCCGCCGCCCGTGACACCGCGCTTCTCACGCTGATCCCGAGCCTGATCGTGCTGGCGATTGCCGCGATCGCGGCGGCCCCGCGATCCCGCGACATCGCCACGATGGCTCTCCTGGCTGCGATCGTCGCCGAGGTGTGGAGCGCGTCGAAGGGCTGGAACCCGACCGTCAGCGCCGATCAGATGTATCCGACGACGCCTCTGATCGAGAAACTGCAGCAGCTGGACGCGAAGACGCCCGGCACCGCGCCGTTCCGTATCGTCGCCACAGGTCCGCTGTTTTTTCCGAACACACCCGCCGTCTATGGATTCGAAGACATCCGCGCCCACGATCCCATGGCCAACGGCCGCTACCTCGGCATGCTGCGCGTGCTCACCGGCTACGACACGGAGGATTACTTTCCGAAGTGGGTCGATGTGTCGACGACGGTGCTGAACTTCCTCAACGTGAAGTACGTGGTGACGACGCCGCGCGGCGATCTGCGCGATCCACAGCGCTATGGCCTCGTTTACGAGGGACGCGATGGACGGATCTTCGAGAATCACGACGTCCTGCCGCGCTTCTTCACGGTGCCGAACGTCATCCTCGAGTTCGAGAACGATCGATACGTGCAGCTCCTGCAGACACATCGGGCCTGGAACGACACCGCCCTGCTGAAGAGCCTGCCGGTCGAGAACGATCAGGAGCGGCTCGATCTGCTCGCGCCACGGCCGAAGAGCTCGCCCAACGCCACGATGCAAATCATCAGCGCGAGCGGCACCGACTTCCACATGCGCGTGCAGGCGCCGCGTTACACGATGGTGGTCAGCAGCATTCCCTGGTGGCCGGGCTGGAAAGTGACGCGCAACGGAAAGAGCGTCGAGCCGCTTCGCCTCAACGGCACGTTCCTGGGATTCGTCGTGCCGCCCGGAACCAACGACGTGCACGTCTGGTATTCACCGATGACGTTCTGGGCGGGATTGTGGGTGTCGATTGCGACAATCGTCGCGCTGATCGTGAACCCGATCGTTCGCCGCACGTAAACGAGCAGCAATGCTCGCCACGCTCTTCCTTTCCCTCGCTCTCACGATCAATCCATCGATCCACGCAGGGCTGTACCGGACGTTCACGCATCCCGCGCCGGGCCGCCAGGCGGTGTTCAGCCCCGACTCGAGCATTCTCGCCTCGTGCACCGCGGACGGCGTCATCGATCTCTGGCGCGTATCGAACGGCAGAATCGCGCGCAGGATCACGCATCCGGACGGCGCGACCTCGATCGCATTCAGTCCGGATGGGCAATGGATCGCCAGCGGCGGCTACGACCGCACGGTTCGGATCTGGCGCGTGAGCGACGGCGCGCCGGCGCGAACATTGCGCGGACACGGTGGCGTCGTGTGGTCGGTTTCATTCAGTCCCGACGGACAGCGGCTCGCCAGCGCGGGCGAGGACAAGACGATCAGAGTCTGGCGCATGAGCGACGGCGCACTGCTGCAGACGCTGACCGGTCATACGCTGAACGTCTGGCGCGTCGCCTTCAGCCCCGACGGAAAGTTTCTCGCCAGCAGCAGCTTCGACAAGACGATCAGGTTGTGGCGTGCCGACAACGGGAAACTCATCCGCACGCTGTCAGGGAACAGGCAGGCCGTCGTCGGTCTGGCCATCAGTCCCGATTCGCGGCTGATCGGCAGCGGCAGCGACGACTCGACGGTGCGCATCTGGCGTGTTCGCGACGGCGCGCTGCTGGCCACGCTCACCGGATCGGAGCACGTTTACAGCGTCGCGTTCAGTCCCGATGGAACCTGGCTTGCCAGCGCCGGCCGCGAGCTCGGCGCGGTGGGAACGGTGTGGAAGCAGATCTTCGGGCACTGGCTCATCGGCGGCAACGGCGTGACGGTGCGGCTCTGGCGCGTGCGGGACGGCGCGCCGCAGCAGAAGCTGGCCGGACATGCGGATGACGTTCGATCGGTGGCGTTCAGCGCCGACGGGAAATGGCTGGCGACGAGCGGCGAGGATGGAATCCTCAAGCTGTGGCGGCTTACTTGAGCTTCTTCCGCGACTCCAGCGTGTACTGCGCCCGCCGGCGCGGGCGCGTCTCGGCTTCTTTGCGCTGATGACCCGGTAGATCGCCGCGCGCCGATACGACGGCGTCACTGTCGTCGTCGATCCGGCTCCGCGCTCCGTCCCAGATTCTTTGCGCTCTTCGGCGCTCAGAATGACATCGTCACCGGAACTTGCGGTTCAGGCGCTCGCGCGCCTTTTCGTCGACGCGCACCAGCAGCGGTCCGAGGATTTCGCGCTGCTTGCCGACGAGTTGGGCGATGCCGCTCTTCGCCAACGCGATCATCGCCTTCATCTCCTCCTCGGAGAACGTGGCCGACTCGCCGGTGCCCTGCAATTCGATGAAGCGTCCCTTTTCCGTGGCCACGACGTTCATGTCGACGCCTGCCTTCGAATCCTCTTCGTAATTGAGGTCGAGCATCGGGACGCCGCCGATCATTCCGACCGACACCGCGGCGATGAATTCGTTGACCGGCCAGCTCGGCAGGTTTCCGTCGACGTACATGCGTCCCAGAGCCATGACCAGCGCGACGTACGAGCCGGTGATCGAGGCCGTACGCGTGCCTCCGTCGGCCTGGAGCACGTCGCAGTCGATCCAGATCGTCCGCTCGCCGAGCATTTCCGGATTCACGGCTGCTCGAAGCGAACGTCCGATGAGGCGCTGAATCTCCATCGTCCGGCCGCCCTGCTTGCCCTTGGCCGCCTCGCGCTCGGTGCGTTCGGTCGTCGCGCGCGGGAGCATGCCGTACTCGGCGGTGATCCACCCGCGGCCGGTGCGGTAGAGAAACGGAGGCACTTTCTCCTGGACGGACGCCGTACAGACGACGCGCGTATCGCCGACCTCGATCAGCACCGAGCCTTCCGCGTGCTTGGTGAAATTCGGATGAATCACGACCGGCCGGAGTTGATCCGGCGCTCGGCCATCGTTGCGAACTGTCATACCTCTTGCGCCGCCGGCGCGTGCTCTTCGATCTCGGCACCCTTCGGCACCACGACGATGCCCGACTCGGTGACGGTGAACCGCTGCCGGTCCACTTCCAGATCGTATCCGATCGTGGTCCCGGCCGGGATCTTCACACCCTTGTCGATGATGGCCCGGCGGATGCGCGAGTGCCTGCCGACCTCGACGCCGTCCATCAGGATCGACTCGTCGACGTCGGAGTACGAGTGGATGCGCACGCGCGGATGCAGCACGCAGCGGTTGATCGTGCCGCCGGAGATGATCGCGCCGTCGGAGACGAGCGAGTCGGTGGCGATCCCGATCCTCTGCGACTTCGAATCGGCAAACACGAATTTCGCCGGCGGCAGGTTCATCGGCGCGGAGACGATCGGCCACAGCGGGTTGTAAAGATTGAACGCCGGCGTGACCGACACGAGGTCCATCGACGCCTCGAAATACGCATCGACCGTTCCCACGTCCCGCCAGTACCCGCGGTTGTGCCCCTCTTCGCCCGGAATGTAGTTCTTCGCGAAGTCGTAGGCGTAGACCTTCATCCGCGTGTACATGTCGGGGATGATCTCTTTGCCGAAATCGTGAGCCGAATCGCGCAGGGCGTTGCGCTGCAGCACATCGATCATCACACGCGTGTTGAAGATGTAGTTGCCCATCGAGGCCAGAACCATGTCCGGCCGTCCGGGAATCGTCTTCGCCCCCGCTTTCGGCTTCTCCACGAAGCCCGTAACCTTGAAATCGTCGTCGATCTCGACGATCCCGAAGTGATGCGCTTCGCTCAGCGGCACCGGGATCGTGGCGATGGTCAGATCGGCGTCGTTCGCGAGGTGCTCCTGCAGCATCTGATTCACATCCATCTTGTAGATGTGGTCGCCGCCGAACACACAGACGAGGTCGGGCCTCTCGTCGAAGATCAGCTCGAGGTTCTGGTAGACGGCATCGGCTGTCCCGCGGAACCAGAACGGTCCCTTGCGCATCTGTGCCGGAACGACGTCGACGTACTGGCCGATCTCCGGCACCAGCCGCCAGGTGCGGGTGATGTGCTCGATCAACGATGTCGACTTGAACTGAGTGAGCACCTTGATCTTGAAGAAGCCTGAATTGATGAAATTGTTGATGACGAAGTCGACGATGCGATACCGGCCGCCGAACGGAACGGCGGGCTTGGCGCGGTCGCGGGTCAGCGGATACAGGCGCTCGCCCATCCCGCCGGCCAGGATCATGGTGAGGACGTTGCGTCGCGCGAGCGAACCGTACATCGAGCCTCTTCTACCACCAATCGCGATAGCAAGTGTCTGACCACTTTCGATGAGATGCAAGGTGTCGAGCCGCGCCATCCTGAGCGGAGCGAAGGATCTCAACCCGCGCATCCGGAGACCCTTCGCCGTCTCCGCGGCTCAGGATGACGTGTGCTACAACGTCCAAGGCATGGCCCGAAAGGACTACTACGAAATCCTCGGCGTCAAGAAAACGGCGAACGAGGCTGAGATCAAGAAGGCGTACCGGACCCTCGCGAAGAAGTACCACCCGGACAAGAACAAGGGGAACAAGGACGCGGAGAACAAGTTCAAGGAGATCTCCGAGGCGTACGCCGTGCTGAGCGATCAGGAGAAGCGCGACCAGTACGACCGCCTCGGCAGCGAGGCCTTCGGGCCGGGCGGGGCGAATCCGTTCGCCGGCTTCGACTTCTCGCAGTTCATGGGCGCGGGTGGGGCGCGCGGGCGGCGGGGAACGCGCAGCCGCACGGTCGATTTCAGCGACATCTTCGGCGATCTGTTCGGCGGCGCGACCGGCGGCGGATTCGAAGCTCAGCCGCAGCGCGGCGGCGACATCGAATCCGAGACGACCATCGGCTTCCGCGACGCCATCCTCGGAACCACGATCGAGCTCCGCTATGAGGACGGCAGCACGGTGAAGGTGAAGATTCCCGAAGGCGTTTCCGACGGACAGCGCCTGCGCATCCGCGGCAAGGGGCAGCCCGGCCCGATGGGCGGGCCGGCCGGCGATCTGCACCTGCTCGTTCACGTGAAGCCGCACCCGTTTTTCGAGCGTCGCGGCGATGACATCCACATCGAGCTTCCGATCACGATCGGCGAAGCGGTCCGCGGATCGGAGATCGACGTCCCGACGATCCACGGCCCCGTTCGCGCGCGCATTCCTGCCGGGACCCAGGGCGGACAGACATTCCGCCTGACCGGCAAAGGCGTGAGAAAGAAGACCAGGAGCGGCGACCACTACTACAAAGTGGTGATCACCGTGCCGCGAAATCTGCCCGGCGACGCGATGGACGCCGTGCAGAAGATCGAATCGCACTACGCGGCCAATCCGCGCGCAGGCCTGAATACCGCCCTATGAGCTCCGTTCCGCCCGGCCGCATCATCGTGATCGGCGACTCGCATATCGGTCTCGCCGACGGCGACGAGAAGCCGATCAATGGCTGGCTGGACCGCCTGGCCGCCCTGAGGCCGAAAGCGCTTTACCTCAACGGCGATCTGTTCCACTACCTCATCGCTCATCACAAATTTTTCACCGCGCCCGTCGAGAGAGTGATGAAAAAATTCCGCGAGCTTGTCGAATCCGGCATCGCCATTCACTACGTCGAGGGCAATCGCGATTTCTTCCTCGAGGGATCATTCGTGGAGAACGCAGTCACGGACATCGGCGTCGAGTACGAGATTCGCGCCGGCGACAGGAAGTACCTCATCGTGCACGGCGACATGATCAACGACCGCGACTGGCCGTATCGCTTCTGGCGGCGCGTCTCGAAGAATCCCGTGACCAGACTCGGGCTGGAGCTGATTCCGAAGCGGCTGGCGCGGCGATTCGTCGACGATGTCGAGAAGCGCCTGGCGAAAACGAATTTCAAGCACAAGAGCCGGCTGCCGGTCGAGCTGATGGAAGCGTATGGCCGAAGGCGCGGCGCCGAAGGATTCACAGACGTCGTGTTCGGGCATTTCCACCAGAAGCTGGTGATGCCCGGCAACGGCCGCGCGTCGATCGCCATCCTCCCGCCGTGGTACGAGACCGGCGAGGCGATGGAGATCGACCCCACGACCGGCGAGTTCTCCTTCGTGGTGATCTGATGATCGTGACCTTCCTCGGCTCCGGAACTTCCACCGGCGTTCCCGTGGTCGGGTGCCGCTGCCGCGTCTGCACGTCCGAGAGCGCGAAAAACAAACGGCTCCGGCAGTCAGTGAAGATCGAGATCAACGACAAGTTCGGGCTGATCGACACGACGCCCGACCTGCGCCTGCAGCTGCTCCGCGATCCTATCCCGCGGCTCGATTTCATCCTCTTCACGCATTCGCACGCCGATCACATGATGGGCCTCGACGACATCCGGCCGTTCAACTTCCGGCAGCGCGAGTCGATTGCCGCCTTCGCCAGCCCGAAGACGGCGAAAGCCATCCGCCGCGCCTTCAGCTACATCTGGAACGAATCGCAGTACGGGGGCGGGAAACCGCAACTCGATCTGCAGGAAGTCGACGGGCCGTTCGCGTACGAGGGGATCGGGATTGTTCCGATCCCGGTGGAGCACGGCGACTGGACGATCTTCGGGTTCCGCATCGGCGACTTCGCGTACATCACGGACACGAACGGAATCCCCGACTCATCGATGCGCCTGCTCGAAGGCGTCCAGATCCTGGCCCTGGATGGCCTGCGCCCTGCTCCGCCGCATCCGACACACTTCACGGTCAATGAAGCCGTGGACTGCGCGGAGAAGATCGGTGCTCGAATGACGTATCTGATCCATCTCACGCACGAGGTCGATCACCATTCGTTCGAGGCGACGCTCCCGGCCAGCGTGCGACTGGCGTATGACGGACTGCGGCTGGAGTTGTGAAGAACATCACCAACGTCGGCCCAATCAACGCAACCGTGACGGCTCCGCCGTCCAAGTCCTACTCCGTCCGCGCCCTTCTCCTCGCCGCGATGACGGAAGGAACCACGACGATCCGGAATTGTCTCGATGCCGATGACACGCGCTACGCGCTCGAGGCGTTGCGCGCGATCGGATTCGACGTCAGCGGATCGATCCCGAGCGGCGTGCAGATCGGCGAGCGCAAGACGATGTCGGCGAATGAAGTGCCGATCTTCGTCGGGAACGCCGGCACGGCCATGCGCTTCTTCACCGGCTGGCTCGCCTTCACGCCCGGCCGCTTCCTTCTGCACGGGGAGCAGCGGATGCACAGCCGGCCGATCGGCGATCTCGTCGATGTGCTGATGAGCATCGGAGCCGAGGTCGAGTACGTCGAGAAAGAGGGTTATCCGCCTTTGCGGATTCGCGGGAAGCGGATGCGAGGCGGCTTCAACGTGTCGATCTCCGCGGAGACCTCGAGCCAGTTCGTGTCCGCGCTGATGCTCGGGGGGGCGACGCTGCCCGACGGAATCCGGCTGCACATCTCCTCCCTCGCATCGGGACCGTACATCGACATCACGGCCGACATCCTCGACACGTTCGGGGCCCGGGTCGAACGGCGCGGCAACGCAATTTCTGTTCGCGCGGCGCGGCTCGCGCTGCCCGAATACCGCGTCGAAGGGGACTACTCGTCCGCATCGTATTGGTTCGCAGCAGCCGCGGCGACGCGGGGCACGGTTCACGTTCAGGGCCTGGCCAGTCCCACTGCGCAAGGTGACGCGGGGTTCCTCGACATCCTGAAGGCGATGGGGTGCGACGTGCGAGTGAGCGAGGCAATCACCGTCACCGGACCCGACCGTCTTCGCGGCGGCACATTCGACTGTAATGCCACTCCCGACATCGTGCCCACTCTCGCCGCGATCGCGCCTCTCGCCTCCTCCGACGTCGAGATCACGAATGTCGCGAACCTGCGAGTCAAGGAGTCCGACCGGCTGACAACCATCTCGTCGGAGCTTCGAATACTGGGCGTGTCAGTCGAAGAGCGCCCTGACTCGTTGCTCATCCACCCCGGGTGGAGCGCTGACGCGGCGACCGTCGATACACACAACGATCACCGGATCGCCATGTCATTTGCAATCAGCGGGTTAGCTCGAGGCGGCGTAACGATCGCAAACGAGCAGGTCGTGTCGAAGTCCTACCCTCGATTCTGGAAAACGCTCGACGAAGTGACCGCTTCCGCCGCTTCGATAGAATGAGAACCCCGCTTCACGCCCATGCCGACCTGGTACTTGATCCTCGCCCTGCTGTTCATCCTGGTGAACGGCGTTTTCGTCGCGGCGGAATTCGCGATCGTGAAGGTGCGCCCGACCCAGCTCGCCGAGCTGGCGGCCGGCGGCAGCAACCGGGCCCGGATGGCGCGAAGGATCGTCAAGCGTCTCGACAGCTACCTTTCCGCGACCCAGCTCGGCGTCACGCTGATGTCGCTGGCCCTCGGCTGGGTCGGCGAGCCGGCGTTCGAGTCGCTGATCCGGCCTTACATCAGCGGATTCGGCGCATTCAACCCGGCGGTGTCGCATTCGATCGCCGCGGCGATCGCCTTCGTCTCCATCACCGTCCTGCATATCGTCTTCGGCGAGCTGGGACCGAAGTACGTCGCCATCGACAAGCCCGTCGGCACCGCGCTGTGGACCGCGTACGTGCTGCGGATCTTCTACCTCCTGATGTTCCCGGCGATCTGGTTTCTCAACCACAGCTCGCGCGTGGTGCTCAGCGCGATCGGAATCAAGCCTGCCACCGACACGGAGGTCGCGCACTCACAGGAAGAACTGCGGCTGATCCTGACGCGTTCGGAGAAAGCGGGCGTGTTGTCGGAAGAGAACCGCGAGATCATCGAAGGCGTCTTCCAGTTCTCGAAGCGCACGGCGCGGCAGATCATGGTTCCGCGCACGGATGTCGTCGTGCTGTCCACGACGCGCTCGATCGAAGAAAACCTGGAGACGATTCGCACCACGCGCCACACCCGTTATCCGCTTTGCGAGGGCACGCTCGATCGGACGATCGGACTGATTCACGTGAAAGACCTGTTGCTCGCGCAACTGCGGGGTCCGGGAAGGACTTTGCCGGAGCTGAAGCGTGACGTCCTCTTTGTTCCCGAGAACAGCACGGTCGAAGCGCTGCTGTCGCAGTTCATCGAGCACAAGACGCACATGGCGGTGGTGCTCGACGAGTACGGCGGCGCTTCCGGCATCGTCTCGCTCGAGAACATCACCGAGGAGCTGTTCGGGCAGATTCAGGACGAGTTCGACCGCGAGCGGCCGGAGATCGAGCCGCTCGGCAACGGCCGTTATCGCGTGCGCGGCGACTACCTGATCGAAGATCTCGCCGATCGTCTGAAAGTCGACGTCGGAGAGCCGCCCGAGGAGACGATCGGCGGCTATGTGGCGGCGCAGATCGGGAGGGAGGTGGCTCCCGGCGATCGCGTGCAGCTCGGCGATCTCTCGATTCAGGTCATCGAAGCCGAGGGCTTCCGCGTGCGCTGGGTCGTGGTGCAGACGCAGATGCCGAAGACCGAGATCGTCGAGGAGACCGAGGCGGCGAGGTAGGCGGCGGCCTCGGACGGCCGCCGCTCCACTTGGAAAGCTCTGCACAAGTCGTTGTTCACGTCATCCTGAGCCGCGAAGGCGGCGAAGGATCTCGAAATCGGAGGCGTTTCGCATCCTGAGATCCTTCGTCCCGCTTCGCCGACTCAGGATGACGGCTTGTTCAGAGGTTCCCTGGTCCTCTTGCATGCCCGGGCCAGGGCGGATGCGCATCCGCTAGCCCCGGAGCTTGATGACCGCGGTCTCAATGAGCTTGTCGCCCGGAAGGTCGCGCTGCCAGGCCGTGACCTTCACGCTGCCCGTCTCGCGCATGGTGCCGAAAGCGGTACGCACGTGGAAGCGAACGCTCGCGTTTTCCCCGGGCTGGACGTTGCCGAGCGTGAAGTGATACACGTTCGAGCCTGGATCATGCATCACGTTGATACCGCGGTCGGCTGTCTGGTCGAGCACGATGAGCTGCGACGGAAGCTCGATGTCGACGAGAATGTCCTTGATGTTGTTGACGCCGCGGTTGCTGATCGTGATGTCGAGATTGTCTTCGGCCGCTTCGGGCAGGTCACTCGGATGCTGGATATTGATCTTGAACAGCTGGCCACGCGAGGTCATGGCCATGCCACTGCTCTTGCATGCGCTGGTCGCCAGAAGCGAGAGGGCGACGAGCGTCATCGCCAATACAGTGAGAACCTGATTGCGTTTCATCGGATCTTTCCTCCATTGCTGAGTGCGGCAGCCCCGGGACTGGAGCGGCCCACAGCGCAATCCAAGCTGCAAGTTGCGCACCGTCTGACGCGCTCGGCATGACTACCACCTACTACCTTGGCGTCGACGGCGGAGCGTCGAAGACGGCAGCGCTCGTCATTGATCAGGATGCCCAGCCGCTGGGCCGCGGCATCGCCGGCCCTTCCAATCACCTGCGCGTCGGAATCGAAACGGCCACGCGCAACATCGAGCGCGCCGTCAACATCGCGCTCGTCGAAGCGGGCATGGCCATTCGCCAGATCGAGTACGCGTACTGCGGAATCGCGGGCGCCGACCATCCCGCGCACCGCCAGCGCGTCATCGACTCGCTGCGAATCTTCTTTCCGCGCGGCAACTTCATCGTCGACAACGACGCGCGCATCGCACTCACCGGCGCGGTCGGTTTCGGCAGCGGCATCGTCATCATCTCGGGAACGGGCTCCGTGGCGTTCGGACGCAACGAGGCCGGCGAAGAGGCGCGGGCGGGCGGATGGGGCCCCACGATCGGCGACGAAGGGAGCGGCTACGCACTCGGCCGCGACGGCCTTTCCGCGATCGTGCGCGCGCACGACGGGCGCGGGCGCAAAACGAAGATGACCGAACTGCTCTGCTACGACTACGACATGTGCAGCCCCGAGGATCTGCCGCGATTCGTGTATGCGACGACGACCCACGCGGACGACATCGCCCGCTACGGCAAGCTGGTCATCGAGGCCGCGAAACTCGGCGACGACGTGGCGAAGGAGATTCTCGAGCGCGCGGCAGGCGATCTCGCCGAATGCGTCCTCGCCGTCGGCCGCAGATTGAACCTTACGGCGTCAGCGTTCCCCGTCGCCTACGTCGGCGGAGCGTTCAACGCCGAAGAGCTGCTCCTCGGACCGATGCGCGAGGCCGTGCACCGCGAAGCACCGCAGGCCACGCTCGCGCCTCCGCGAAGCACACCCGTCGAAGGCGCGGCGATGATGGCGATCCGCACGTCGCTCCACCCGCGTCCTGAGCGTGGCGGACGCTCAGGGAAGCTCTGAACAAGTCGTCATCCTGAGTCGGCGAAGCGCGACGAAGGATCTCAGGATGCGAAAACGCCTGCGATTTCCAGATCCTTCGCCGTCTTCGCCGACTCAGGATGACGTGAACTTTCGAGATCCTTCGCCGTCTTCGCGGCTCAGGATGACGTGAACAACGACTTGTTCATCCTGAGCCGCGAAGGCGGCGAAGGATCCCCTGCCTCAGGCCACGTCAAAAGTGCAGCGTCAGCCCCGCCGACGCGATCACGGGATTGATCTTGATCTTCTGTGACTGATTCGGTCCGGTGGCGAACACCGCGGTCGCGGATGCTTTCAACGGCACGTACTTCACATCTGCCGTGATCCCGACCCGCGGAGAGAAGTTGAATCCGAGACCTCCGTTGACGACGAATCCCGCGTCGTCCTTGAAGTTGATCTGGTTGACGCCGACGTGGCCGACGTCGTTCACGTTCTGCAGATTGTCGAAGATCACGTACGCGGCTCCGGCGCCGAGGTACGGGTCGATGAAGCCTTTCGGAATCAGGTGCCACTGCAGCACACCGGTGATCGGGATCATCTTGATGCTCCCCTGATTGAGCGTGGCGCCGGGGAATCCGTAGCGGGCGTCGGGCTTCACCTCTGATGCATCGAAGGCGACCGACCACGTGTCGCCGAGAAACACGTTCAGGCCCGCGCCGTAGCCGAGCTTTCCTTCGAAATTGATGTCGAAGGGCTGGTTGGCGTTCGTGGAGTTGAACGTGTTGTTGCTCTGCGGTTTGACCCAGGTGGCCCAGCCGGTGAGGTCGAAGAAGCGGTCCGCGGAGAAGAGAGGGGTGGCGAGGAGAGAGACGAAAACGATGAGAGAAAACCGTTTCATGCGAGGAAAAACCTCCGCTGCGCCGAAGTGCAAGCAAATCGCCACTTTGTGACTGGAATCACCACTTTTACAAGGGACAACTAGTGTATTCTCCCCCTCCACCGGAAAGAGGAGGATTTATGACTAAACGCTCTCTAAGTTTCTTGTTCCTATTGTTCCTGGTTACTGCTGCCGCTCAAGCCCAGACGGATTCCACGTTGTTCTTCGCGGAGCTTCGCGGAACGAATGAGGTGCCGGCAAACAGCAGCACCGCGGTCGGCTCGGCGTTCGTGACGATCGACGGCAACAACCTCGTTACCTACGAGGTGAATATCGGATCGCTGCAGAATCCGACGCTCTCGCACATTCACGGCCCGATTCCGGCCGGACAAAACGCTGGAGTGAAGGTGAACTTCGCCACCAGCGCGTCCGCCTTCAGCAACGGCCGAGTGAAGGGCACGATTCAGGTCACCGATGCGGCGCTCGCGACTGACATCAAGACCAATCCGCAACTCTACTATGTCAACGTCCACACGACGGCGTTCGGCGGCGGCGAGATCCGCGGCCAACTCCAGCCGGCAAAGGAGTATCTCGTCTCGATCGCCGGCAACGTCACCACGGGCGCCGGGGACAAGTTCGTCACGGACGCACGCGTTTTCAATCCGTCGTTCACGACGAAAGCCGTCGCGCTCGTTGAGTACCTCGTGTCGGGCGCCGGCGGAAACACAAACGCCGTGTCGTCGAAGACGCTCGAGATCGCCCCGCGTGGCGAGGCCGTGCTCGATGACGTCACCGGCGCGGCCGGTCTGAACTCGCCCGGCAGCACCGGCGCGCTGCGCATCACCAGCAACACGCAGCTCGCAGTCACGTCGAACATCTACAACGATCAGCGCGGCGCGACGCCCTCTCGCGGAACGTTCGGTCAGTTCGTGCCGGCGATCACGATCGCCAATGCCCTGTCCCGCGGAGTCATCCCGGGCCTCTTGAACAAGAACCGTGATGCCGCGAACCCGAGCGGCTTCCGCACGAACATCGGCTTCTTCAATCCGAACCAGGGATCGGCGACCGTCAACCTGACGCTTCGCGATGCGGCCGGCACCTCGCTCGCCACCACGACCGTCACACTGGCGGGGCTTTCCCAGCAACAGAACGCGATCACCGGCTACTTCACCGGTGTCGATCTGAGCAACGCCGCCGCGTTGACGGTGAGCTTCGACTCGACGCTGCCGGTCCTCGGCTATGGCGCGGTGAACGACAACATCTCGGGTGATTCGATCCTCGTGCCGGCGCAGCCGGACGTGGCGCCGTAACCAACTCATGTCATCCTGAGCGGAGATCCTTCGCTTCGCTCAGGATGACGATCTGAAAACTCTCGGCCGTTTCCTCCGCGAGCAGCTGCTCGTCCTTGGCACCGCGGCGGCGGCCGCTGGCTTTCTGGTCAGCGGCCGCCTCTCGCTGCACCGCGCCGCGCGGGCGATCGACTACGACGTCCTGCTCGTCCTGTTCGCGCTCCTGATCACGGTCGAGATCCTCCGCCAGTCGGGCTATCTCGATCTCCTGGTCGAGCGGACGGTGGCGCGGTTCAACGAGACACGGCCGTTCGCGGCGGTGATGATCGTCGTCTCCGGAGCGCTGGCCGCGCTGGTCACGAACGACGTCGCGCTGTTCGTCGTCATCCCGTTCACGGTGATCGCCGGACGCATCTCCGACTTCGACGTCGAGGACGAGATCATCCTGCAACTGATCGCCACGAATCTCCTGGGCTGCCTCACGCCCCTCGGCAATCCGCAGAATCTGTTCATCTACCACCGCTCCGGCTGGAGCGCCGCGCACTTCGTCGGCACGATGCTTCCGTTCGTGGCCTGGAATGCCTGCGGCCTGCTGATCGCGATCTTCCTGCTCCGCCGTTCGCGCAGGATCGAGGCTGCGCGTGTCGAGCTGCCGCCGCGCGACCGCGTGGAAGCGATCGTCGGAACGGTCTGCTTTCTGCTCGTGCTGCTGGAGATCGCGCGCGTCGCACCGGCGTGGATCGCGGCAGTGGCCGCCGCCATCGGCGGAGCGTTCGTCCTGCGGCGCCGCCTCTTTCAGATCGACCTGTCGATCGTGCCGCTGTTCTTCTTTGCCTTCATCGTCGTCGAAGGGCTGCGGTCGTTCGATCTCGGCGGGTTGCTCCGCGGCAGCACCTACTTCATTTCGATCCTGCTGTCGCAGATCATCTCGAACGTGCCGGCCACGGTTCTGATGACGCCGTTTGCCGAGCCACACTGGCGCCCGCTGCTGTTCGGAGTGAACGCCGGCGGATGCGGAACGATCATCGCCTCGCTCGCCAATCTGCTCGCGTGGCGGATCTACGTCCGCGAGTCAAATCGCGATCAGGCCTTCTTGTGGCGCCTGATCGCGATCAACTTCGCGTTTCTGGCCTGGGCGGGCGTGGGCGGCTGGTGGTTGTTGAGGTGATGGACTCGGTGGGGACTCGGCCGGGTTTCGGCGGGTTTCGCAGCGGCACTGCGTGATCCGGTCAGCCCGCCGTGTCCCCGCCGCGTCCCCGCGCCTACGCTCGAGGCGAGAGCACGCGCGTCGCTCCGCCAAAAGAACCTCCGCGCAAGTCGTCATCCTGAGTCGGCGAAGCGCGACGAAGGATCTCAGGACGCGAAAACGTGCGATGTCGAGATCCTTCGCCGTCTTCGCGGCTCGGGATGACGTGAACAACGACTTGCGCAGAGGTTCCCTGTCTAGTGAGCGAGGCTCCTGTCGCGCGCCGCGCGGAACTCGTCGCCCGGTTTCCAGTTCGGCATCTGCGCCGCGTTCGCCGCGTCCCAGCCGAGCCAGAACCCGAACTGTCCCAACTGCACCGCCGACGACCAGTCCCAATTCGGATCGAACTCATCGCTCGGCTGGTGGTAATGCTTCGCCCGATACTCGTCGGCGAGCTTGCGGCCGTAATCGGCGGGCTTGCCGAGGATGTCGTGACCCTGGCTGATCGAGAACGCCGGGATGCCGGCCTTCGCGAAACTGAAGTGATCCGAGCGGTAGTAATGACCTTGTTCGGGATCCTGATCGGGAACGATCTTCAGGTTCATCGCCTTCGCGACGCGCTCCGCGGTCGGATCGAACGACATCCGCTCGACGCCGAGCATGGTCACGCTTCCGACTTTTCCGAATTCGAAGAGGCCGTCGTAGTTGATGGCCAGGGCGATCTTGCCAGCTGCCATCGTGGGGTTCTCGCCGAACCACTCCGATCCGAGGAGTCCCTGCTCCTCGGCGGCGACGGAGTTGAAGAGGACGGTGCGCTTCGGCGCCGGTCTCGTGTTCGCCCAGACGCGCGCCATCTCCAGGAGAAGAGCCGTGCCGCTGGCGTTGTCGACCGCGCCGTTGTAGATGCGATCGCCCGTGCTGTCGGGCGTCCCGATGCCGAGGTGATCGTGGTGAGCGCTGTAGAGAACGGCTTCGCTGCGCAGTTTGGGATCGCTTCCTTCGAGCCTGGCCACAACGTTGCGCGTGTCGAACGGGCGCAGCGTGCTGGTGATCGTACCGGTGAGTCTCACGCCGAGCGGCAGGGGACGAAAGTCGCGCGATGCAGCCGCTTTCGTGAGCGCGGCGAGGTCCTGTCCGGCGGCGCGGAAGAGATCATTGGCGACTTTGCCGGTGATCCACGATTCGAGGTGGAGCGCAGGCTGTCCGGGCTTGAGGCCGATGAAGTCCTGCTCCCGTCCCCACGAGTTGCGCACGACCTGCCATCCGTATCCGGCCGCTTCGTCGGTGTGGATCAGGATGACGCCGAGCGCGCCCTTCGCCGCACCGATCTCGTACTTGTACGTCCATCGGCCGTAGTACGTGCGCGCGCGGCCTTTGAACAGATCGGGCTCGCTGGCGCTCGCAGGCGGGTCGTCGACAAGCATGACCAGCGTTTTGCCGCGAACGTCGACGCCTTTGTAGTCGTCCCAGCGATACTCCGGCGCCACGACGCCGTGGCCGACGAAGATCACGTCGGAGTCGAGCGTGCTTGACGGAGTCTGCGACGCATCGGCAGCAACGAACTCGTCGAGGTACTTCAGGGGGCCGGCGACCGTCGCGCCATCGCGCGTGAATGCGATCGACGACTTCGCCGGATCGTACGTGACGCCGATCAGCGGGACCTTCTGAAAGTACGTTCCGTTGTCGCCGCCGGGCTTCAGTCCGTACGACTGAAGCTCCGTCGCGATGTACTCCTCGGCGAGCGCATCGCCGCGCGTGCCGGGTCCGCGGCCTTCCAGCAAATCGCTGGCCAGAAACTTGTCATGCGCCGCAATCGCGTCCGCGCGGAAGAGCGTCTTGGCCCGCTCGACCGCCGGGGGAACATCGCTCGTCTTCTTCGCCGCGGCGATCGCCAGCGCGGCGAGGACTGCAATCGTGAGTGCAAAAGCTCGTTTCATGGCTGCGTAGAATATGCGAATCCATGGGAAGCGAGGCAAAGTGCCGTGTCGAGCTCGACGGCCGGACCGGGGAAGCGAAAGCACTCCTGGAAACCGATGAGTTGATCGTGCGCGCCCCGTTCCGGCTCACGATTCCGTTCCGCGAGATCAAGACAATCGAAGCCGGTGACGATCACCTGCGCATCGCGTGGGGCTCTCACACGTTATCGCTGGCGATTGGCAGGGACGCGCGGAAGTGGGCCGACAAGATCCGGAATCCGAAATCGTTGACGGACAAGCTGGGGATCAAAGCGGGTCAGAAGATTTCGATCGCCGGAGATCTCCCACGGTCATTCCTCGACGAGCTCAACCGTCGTGGCGCGGACGTCAGCATGCGCATGCGCCCGAACAGCGACATCATCTTCTTTGTCGTCGATCGCAAAGAAGACCTTCTGCGGTTTTCCGCGATCCGCAAGTCGCTCGCCTCCGATGGCTCGCTGTGGGTCGTCAGGCCGAAGGGCATCACCGCCATTTCGGAGAGCGACGTGATGGCCGCCGGCAGATCTGCCGGTCTCGTCGATGTGAAGGTCGCGCGGTTTTCGGCGACGCACACCGCGGAAAAATTCGTCATCCCTGTGTCGAACCGCACAACTGGACGTAATCGAGGGTAGGGATCGCGGCAATAAAATCACTCCTCGGTTGAGTGTCATACAAATCTCTTGAATTCGATCCCGTCGTCGCGGTGCAGTTGCCCCTCAGCGAGCGTGTGCTCGATCGTCTTGGCGACATCTTGTTCGCCACCGATGAGATTCTCGACATGATCGGGACGCAGCGCCGCTTTCCGGACGACACCACGCGCAACATCGAGCGATCGGTTCGCCACGTCTACGACGAGGTCAATGACCTGATGAAGACGCTGACGGACTGATCGTCAGCGCACTTTCCACTTTTCGCCGTTGACTTCTTGAACTGTGCAACTTAACTTAACGCTGTTAAGTTTGGGAGGCATGGTTTGGGACCGAGAGAACGTCGAGAGCGCGAGCGCGAAGAGATCCGAACGAAAATCCTCGACGCGGCCAGAGATCTTTTTGCCGCCGAGGGTTACGAGGCGGTCACCATGCGCCGGATCGCCGAGAACATCGAGTACTCCCCCACGGCGATCTACTTTCACTTCCGGGACAAGGAAACCCTGCTCAAGGAGTTGTGTGAGCACGATTTCCTCACCCTCGCCGGCCAGTTCGCATCGATGGAGAAAATTTCCGATCCTATCGAGAAGCTGCGGGCGACAGGACGCGCCTATCTCCAGTTCGGAGTCACGCATCCGAACCACTACCGCCTGATGTTCATGACTCCGCATCCGCGGATCGAGCCCGACCCGCTCAAGCGCGGGAATCCCGAGGAGGACGCCTACGCATTTCTGAAAACGATCGTCACGCAGGCGATCGCGCAGAAGCGATTCAAGCCGGAATACAAGGACGTCGAGCTCGTCGCGCAGACGATCTGGGCCGGCGTGCACGGCGTCATCTCCCTCCACATCGCCAAGAAGAACGACGACTGGGTCGAATGGCGTTCGCTCGAAAAACGCACGACGGCGATGATCGACGTCCTGGTCGAAGGCCTCTCGAGGTAGTCATGTCCGTCGATCTCGCCACCAGGAGCCTCCTGCACGACAAGGTGCGCTTTCTCATCACCGTTTCCGGAGTGGCGTTCGCCGTCACGCTGGTCTTCGTCCAGGCCGGTCTGTTTCTCGGTCTGATGGACAACGCCTCGTTGACCATCGGGCAGATCGACGCCGATCTCTGGGTCACATCGCATCACACGCCGAACGTCGACTTCGCGCATGCCTTTCCGGAGACGCAGGTCAAACGGGTGCGCTCCGTGCCGGGAGTTGCGCGCGCCGACAACCTGATCGTCGCGTTCTTCAACGTCACCCTGCCCAACGGCGCAGAAGAGGGAACGGAGATCTACGCGCTGGAAGACTTCACGAAGTGGAATTTCCCTCAGAACATCGTCGAAGGGAACGTGGAAGATCTCCGGCGCGGCGGGTACGTCATCGTCGACGACTCGGCGACGAAGCGCTGGGGGCCTTTCCAGACCGGCGAATACCGCGAGATCCTCGGGCGCCGGCTGAAGATCATCGGAAGAACGATCGGCGACAAGTCCTTCACCACGACGCCGCTGACGTTCATGGACTACCGGCTCGCCCAGAGCCTCAACCCGAGCACTCTCCGCGGCAACACCACCTACATCCTGGTGAAGCTCGCGCCCGGAGCGGATCGAGCACGCGTCGCCGCGGAGTTGCAGCGCCGGCTTCCGTACAACGACGTCTTCACGAAAGCCGAGTGGGCGCAGCGCTCGCGGCGGTACTGGATCGACAGCACGGGACTCGGCCTCAACATGTACCTGACGGTGTTCCTCGGATGCCTCGTCGGCATCGTGGTCGTGGCACAGACGCTGTACACGTCGACGATGGAGCACATCAAGGAATTCGGCACGGTCAAAGCGATCGGCGGCGGCAACGGCCGGATCTACGCGATGCTCGCCAAGCAGGCCTCGATCGCCGCGGTGGCCGGCTTTGCTCTCGGCGCGCTGCAGGCGCTGGCCATCGGACCGCTGATGGCCCGCGCCGATCTGAAGCTGATCATCCCGAATGCTCTGTTCGCAATCGTGTTCGCCGGCTCGATCGTTCTCTGCCTCGCCGCGGCAATGGTGTCGTTCCGCAAAGTGGCGGCCATCGATCCGGCGCTCGTGTTCAGGACGTGAATCATGGCCATTCTCGAAGCAAGAAACATCGAAAAGACTTTCACCGAGGGACGTGAGACAGTGCCGGTGCTGCGAGGGATCGACTTCGCGGCCGAGCGCGGAGAGATCGTGGCGCTGGAAGGGCCATCCGGATCGGGCAAGACGACGTTCCTCTCGATCCTCGGATGCATCCTGACGGCGAGCCGCGGTGAGGTCACGATCGACGGCGCGCGCGTGGACCACGATCCGCGCGCGCTCGCCGAAACCCGGCGGCGCTCGCTCGGCTTCGTCTTTCAGCAGTTCAATCTCTTCCCTTCGCTTTCGGCGATCGAGAACGTCGAATACGCGCTGAACGTGAAGGGAGTGCGCGGGACGGCCGGGCGCGCCGAAGCGGCACGGGTGATCGAAGCGGTCGGCCTCGGCGAGCGGAAGGATTTTCTGCCGCGCGATCTGAGCGGCGGCCAGAAGCAGCGCGTCGCCATTGCCCGCGCGCTCGCCGGAAGCGCTCCCATTCTTCTCGCCGACGAGCCGACGGCAAACCTCGACTCGGCGGTGGGCACGCAGATCCTGGATATGTTTCGAAACCTTGCCAAGAAAGAAGAGCGCGCGCTGGTGATCGTTACGCACGATCCGAAGGTGCGCAATGTGGCAGACCGCGTCGTGAAGATTCACGACGGGCGGCTCGCCGCGTAGTTGGAGGAAGGCATGACCCGGTTTCTCTTTCCCGTGATTGGAATCGTTCTCCTTGCCGCGACGGTCGCGCAGGTTGGCGCGAATCGCGCCCGAACCGCGCCGCCGCGGCCGGCGGCACCGCACAGCGAGCCGGCGCGCATCGTGGCCGAGGGGCGTCTCGTCGCTTATCCCGATGCGCAAGTGACCGTCGCCAGCGATGCGGATGGAACCGTCGACCGTCTCGCGGTTTACGAAAAGGACGTCGTTCATCGCGGCGACGTCATCGCCGTGATTCGCGCGGACGACACGCGCGCCGCGCTCCGCGAGTCGCAGGCCCGCGTGGCCGAAGCGGATGCAGACATCCGCCTGTTCGAGGTGGAGAGCGCCCGCACGCGCAACCTGTGGGAGCAGGCCGTGGGATCGAAGCAGGCCTGGGAGAAGGCGGATCGCGATCTCGATGCCGCGCGCGCCCGCCGCGCCTCGGCCATCGCCGAAGTGAACCGACTGACGGCGATGCTGGCGAAGACCGTCGTCAAGGCACCGATCGACGGGACGGTCGTCTCGCGCAACGTCGAGAAGGGTGAACGGATCGAGAGCGGTCAGCCGATCGTCACGCTGGCCAATCTCTCCCGCACTCGCGTGGAAGCCGAGGTCGACGAATTCGACATTGTCCGCGTGAAGCTCGGCGCGCCTGTGAAGATCAGCGCCGAAGGCTTCGACGATACCTGGCGCGGGACGATCGAGGAGATTCCCGACACCGTGATCAGCCGCCGGCTCAAGCCGCAGGATCCGTCCAGGCCCATCGATACGCGAGTGTTACTCGTGAAGATCGCGCTCGCCGAACCCTCGCCGCTCAAGCTCGGCCAACGGGTCGACGTCCAGATTCTTTCGCCGAGGTAGAGGGCCGCGGTGCGGGATCAGTACAGCGGAGTGAAGGTCAGCATCGCATCGCGCAAAGCCTCGTTATTACCGCTCCTCCAGCGCGCGCAGCTCCGAGTCGGTGATCCGCAATCGCGCGGCGAGCGCCAGCGCGAGATGCTCGAGGATCTGGCTGGCAAGCGCGCGGTCGCGGCTCGTCACTCGATCGAACGCCGAACGCGGCATGGCGAACAACTCCGCATTCGTCACCGCCTCCGCCGCCGCGGATCGGACTCCTCGGTCGAGAAACGCCATTTCACCGAAGAACTGACCGCGGGCGAGGCTGGCCAGATGGTGGTGCTGTCCCCCTTCGAGCGGCAGAAGGATGGCCACGCGGCCGCTTCGCACGATGAAGATCTCGTCTCCGGTGTCTCCGATGGAGAAGATCGTCGTGCCGGCGGCCACCGATCTTCGCTCGATCGACATTTCGATGTCTCGAAGCGCTTCCGGCGCCAGGCCCTGGAAGAGCTCGATCTGGGCGAGCTCGAGCGGCGGCTTCGATTCCGGTGGCGTCCAACCGGCGGACTGTAGAATCCGCTCTTCCATCCATTGCAGCGCGCTGTCGCGCGTCGCGAATACCGACGGCCCACCCGCCCTCATGACACCGAGCTGGCGCAGGTAATCATCGAGGTCCTGCGGCAGCGGCAATGTGGAAGGAATCCCGCTGAACAGGAGCTGCCCGTTCCGCTCGCGCAGACGCTCCTGCATTTGCGCGAGCAGGTGCGCGGCCGTGTAGTCCATCGACTCGATGCGCCGCAGGTCGAACAGAATGAAACGCCGCTCGGCGAGATCGCGCTCCAACTCCGTGAACAGCTGATCGGTCGTCCCGAAGAACAGGTCGCCTTTGAGCTGGACGAAGAGCCCGTCGCCTCCGCGATCGTCCAGGATGCGCATCTCCTCCGGCGTGCGGCGGTGCTTCGAGCGCATCTCCCGCAGATCTGCTCTGTGCAGGATGACCGAGCCGCGAATCTGGTTGCGGATGAACAGGAGGATGGCCAGACAGACGCCGACCAGAGATGCCTGGATGAGTCCTACCGTTTCCGCCACTACGATCACCGCCGCGATCACGACGAAATCGAGCCGCGCCCCCGGCACGAGCAGCAGCCGGAACATCGACCGGTCGAACATCCGCCACGCCACGACGAGCAGAATTCCGGCGAGTGCCGCCAGCGGCACCCACGCCATCAGCTGCCCCACGGCCAGGAAGCCCACCACGATGACGAATCCTTCGACGACGCCGCTCCACGGCGAACGGCCGCCGCTGGTCACGTTGATCAGCGTCGGTCCCATGGCTGCGGCTCCCGGCACGCCGCCGGCCAGCGCGGAGGTGATGTTCGCCACGCCCTGCCCGATCAGCTCGCGATTGGAGTTGTGGCGCGTTCGAGTCAGCTCGTCGAGAACGACGCCGGTCTTCAACGTATCGACCGACAACAGCACCGACAGCGTCAGCGCGGCCCAGATGATCAAGCTGACGTCGGCAATCACGAAGGTCGACAGCGCGCCGAGACGCAACGATGCCGTTCCGAAGAACGCGCTCCCGGCGCGGACCGGGCCGACGATCAGAGGGTTTCCCTCGAGCCTCCACAGCTCGGGACGAACGACGGCGATTGCGAAGTACGCTCCGATGCCGCCGGCGAAGCCGAGGATCGATCCGGGAACCGCTTTGGTCAGGCGCGGCGCGGCCGTCATGATGGCGATGGTGATCAGTCCGACGAGAATGCCCGGCCAGCTCCAGCTCCGCGGCGCGATGACTGCTTCGCTCAGGGTCACACCGCCGCGCACGCCGAGAAGCTTCGGAATCTGCGCTGTGGCGATGATGACCGCGACTCCCGACAGGTAACCGGTCACCACCTGGTAAGGGATGTACTTGATGATCCGGCCGAGACGGAGCGCGCCGTAGGCGACCTGCAGCGCGCCGGCGACCAGTGCGGTCACCGTGAGCAGGACAAACAGGCGGCCGAACGACAAATGCCCCTGATGAGCGAGCTGCGCGGCCAGTCCGGACATGACCGCGGCAGCGGGAGCGCAAGGTGCGGTGATGAACCCGGCGTTGCGGCTCACCAGCGGCGCGACGATCCCCAGCGCGGCGGCTCCGACGATCCCGGCCAGCGCTCCGGGGCCGGCCAGCGACGGCGACGCCGCGGTGAAGATCGCCACGCCGAACGCGATCGCCGAAGGAAAGGCGACGAGCATCGCGGCAATGCCGCCCCAGAGCTCGCGGCGGACCGTCGACCGCACCTCGCCGCTGCTCATCTCACCTCTCATCCGATCGGCGGCCGTCGCCGGTGCCAGTCCGTCTTCGACTGAAAGAGATTCGCGGCCGCCAGCACCTTGTCGTCATCGAGAACGCGTCCGATGAATTGAATTCCCGTGGGAAGATTCTTCGACGTGAATCCAGAGGGAACGCTGATCGCCGGGAGCCCACAGAAATTGCCGATGCCACCGAGGGGATCGGCGAAGGCGAGATCGGTCTCGAGGTTCGTGTCCATCGACGTCGCCGCGATCGGAAGCGACGCCGCGGAGATGACGTCGACGTTGTCGAAGAGCGCATCGATCCTGCGCTGCAGAATCGAGCGAATCCGCTGAGCGCGCACGTAGTCGGCCCCGGGAATGGTTGCGTTGATGAATCCCCCGATGCGGCTGAGAGGATCGGTGAGCTCGGAAACGCGGCCGGATTCGATCAGCGTGTCGAATGCGGATGCGCCTTCGACCGAGATGGTCACACCCGCGGCCACTTCCCATGGACCGTCCGGCAGCTCGACGTCGACGATTTTCGCGCCCGCTCTCTCCAGAACTGCGCGAGCGTTCTTCGTGATCGCGTCGACGTCCGGCTGAACGTCCTTCCATGCGTTCGTCACCCACCCGATTTTCAGTGGAGCACCGGCTTCAGATGTCCGGCGCTCCATGAACTTGAATGCAGCGTCATGTTCCGGCAACGACATGGCATCGTCGCCGTCGTGCGCCGCCAGTGCTTCGAGAATCAGTCCGCAATCGTTCGCGCTGCGCGCCATCGGACCGATCTTGTCCATCGTGTACGACAGAGCCATCGCTCCGCCGCGCCCGACGCGTCCGAACGTCGGCCGCAGTCCCGACACTCCGCAGTACGTCGACGGACAGATGATCGATCCCCACGTTTCCGTTCCGATGGCGAACGCGGCCAGCGCGGCCGCCGTGATCGCGCCTGAACCGCTCGAGGATCCGCAGGTCCAACAGGTTTCGTTCCACGGATTCTTTGCGCCGCCGCTGATCGACGCGGTGCCGAACCGGTAGCCCATGCCGCCGGCGAGCTCGATCATCGCCGCCTTGCCGATGAGGATCGCTCCCGCCTTCTCCAGCCTGCGGATGACGTTCGCGTCGGAATCGAATGTCTGACCGGCGTACGGGCGGGCGCCCCACGTCGTGGGATAACCCTTCGCGGCGAGGAGATCCTTCGCCGCGTACGGAATGCCGTGAAGCGGACCGCGATACTTCCCAGCGCCGATCTCCTTCTCCGCGGCGCGCGCTTCGCGCAGAGCGCGGTCGCGCGTCAGCGTGGCGTAGGCATTCAGCCGCGGGCCGAGCTTCTCGCTGCGCGCGAGATACGCCTCCGCCAGATCGACCGGCGAGAGCTTGTGCGCACGAATGCGATCGCCGAGCTCACGGACGGTGAGGTACAGAACGTCTTCGCTGATCATCGCTTCGGCGCCTTTCGATAGATGCGGAATGGCTCCGCGGGCCCGTTGCCGTTGTCGAGCGCGTACTTGCGCATCGTGTCGACGCCCGCCTGGCCTCCGCTGACAATGCGCCGCACATCCGCGCGCTCCGTCTCGTTCAGGTGCGCGCCGTACTTGGCGACGATCCACTGCACTCTGGCTTCAACCTCGGGGTTCTGCGCGACGCTGCCGACCTCGGCGGCGCTGACCGGCATGACCGCCGCCGCGGCCGCGGCCACGAGAGTCTTTCGCGCAAACGATCGACGGGAAATCTTCATTGACGTCTCCTGTGCTGATTTCGCGGGCGTTGCTCCCCTGCCGCCGGCACGACCTCGACGCCCTTTTCACCGCGGCCTCCGGCACCACCGCGGCGCGCCTTCTCCATGGTCATCGGAAATCCGAACGCGGGACCCTTGAACTGAAGGTGACGCGGCATGTGCCAGTGCTTGCGCACGTAGCGCTGCCGAAACTCGAGCACGTGTCCGAGGGAGATGATGCGGCACGGCGGGACTTCGGAGCGGGGAGGAAAGGCGCCGAACGCCGCGAGGGGCACGACGTAGCCTGGGATCGCGGACGCCGGAGTCGATCCCAGCCTTACCCTCTTTCACTTCGCCGACGATCATGTCGATCCAGTCGAGGGGAATGCCGAGACTTTCATCGACTTCGCGGATATCGAGACCTTGCGGGGTCTTCCGACCGGGCGCCGACGGCAGTCCGCTCGGGAAACGGAACGCGAGAATGTCGATGTCCGTGATGGTCCGGGAGCCGCTGGGCCCGGCGCCGGCCACGATGCGACATTCCGCGGACGTGAAATCGCCGTTGAGTTGGAGATACGCCCGCACGAGCGGGACGGCGTGGTCCATTGGGCGGAAATCATCGCACAGTGTGGAGCGGCGGCCGTCCTCGGCCGCCGCCGGCGCGCGAGGGCGCGCGCCGCTCCACGGTCAGCCGGTCGTTCTCCACCTCTGCGGTCCCCGCGTCGTCGAACCACGCTAACGCCTCACCATCGTCGAGCAGCCACGCGCGCAGGAAGGAGATCGTCAGCCTGACGATCACAGCATGATGAGGATCGGTCGCATTCGAGAACACGTCGTGATTCACGCCTTCGATCGTGACGAGGTACTGATGCGGGCTGCCAGTCTGCTCGAACGGAATCCGCCGGTGACGTTGCCGTGTGCGATAGATGATGCTCGAGTCGCACGTTCCGGTGATGTTGAGCGCGGGAACGGCGATCTCCTCGTAAGAGATGCCTTCGAATCGCGGCGCGGACATCGGAACGATCACGCGCACGCGGCGGTCAAGGAGCATCTCACCGTTCGGCGCGCGGGCTCCGGCGAGTGCGAAGGCCGTGAACGCGCCGGCGGAATGGCCGGCCACCGCCACCCGCGTCATGTCGACGTCATGGCGCTCGCTCAATTTGTCGAGAACGAAGGTGATGTCGAGCGGGCGGCTGCGCCAGTTCTCCGGTTTCTTCGTCGCCCGGTACAGCTTCCAGTAACCCTGCCGGAGAACGGCCTTGTCGGTGCCGGCGTGGGTCACGTGAACGGCCATGAAGCCGTTGGCCGCCAGCGCGCGGCCGAGGTAGGCGTAGGAGTCGCGGTCTTCGCCGATGCCGTGCGAGAAGATGACGACGGGGGCAGGGGCCACATCAGCCGGCGCATAGATCCTGACCGGCACGTCGCGCGAGCGCGACTCGTCGCGCCAGACCGCGCTCGACTCTTGCACGCGGTGCGAGCCGGACGGAGCGGGAAGGACGATCGTCCGCTTCTGCGGCAGGTTCGGCAGGGACGCGCAGCAGGCGGAGGTCAGGAACCCGGCGAAGAGACCGGCAACACTCTTCATCATTCCGACGCAATCCTCTAAACTCTCGCGACTCTCATGTCCTTGTACGACAACGGATCATCTCCGAAACCTCTCTACGACTGCTCGAAGTGCCCGGCCTACTGCTGCAGTTACGACCGGATCATCGTCGGCAAACGAGACCTGGCCCGTCTGGCGAAGCATTTCGAAGTCGACGTGGAGACGGCGGAGCGCCGCTTCACAAAGACGGTCGAGGGCGAGCAGGTATTGCGCCACCAGAAGGACGACGTGTTCGGGAGCGTCTGCATGTTCCTCGACACGAAGACGCGCCAGTGCACGGTTTACGAGGCGCGGCCGGGCGTGTGCCACGAATATCCGGACCGTCCCCGTTGCGGGTACTATGACTTCCTGAAGTGGGAACGCAGTCATCAGGACGACCCTGACTTCGTCCCGATGAAGCGCTATTGAGCCGGAAATCACCACCCCCCAGTTATTTGTTCGTTCTGCGCATGAGGCAGGCTGTGCTTGCCGTGTTTCTGGCGCTCGCCACGACGGCAGGCGCGCAGGAACCCCCGGCGCAGACGTTCAACGAGACCGTTTCGGTCGGCTACGTGATGATTCCCTTCACGGCACTGGCGCGGAACGGCGCTCCGATCACGAACCTGAAGGAGCGCGACGTCGCTCTGTACGTCGACGGCAAGCGCGCCGGGACGGACATGTTCGAAGAGTCGATGAACGCCCCGGTCTCGTTCACGATCCTTCTCGACGCCTCCGGCTCCATGGCTCTGGCCGGCAAGATGGATGCGGCGCGCGCGGCGGTCTCGACGCTGCTCGCGCACAAGAAGAAAGGCGACGATTTCGCCCTGTACGTCTTCGCGGAGTCGGAGGCGCACGAGGTGGTGCCGTTCACCGAGGACGGCGACCTCATCCGTCGCGCCCTCTTCGACGTAAAGCCTTACGGAAAAACGGCGTTCTTCGACGCGCTGGCCACGATGCCGGATCGAAACGAGCTCGGCAAAAACCCGACGCGGGCGATGATTCTTCTGTCGGACGGCATCGACAATGCTTCCCGCACCACACGTGAAGGACTGGCCCGCATCTTCGAGGGAAGCTCGATTCCGATCTACCCGCTGGGGCTCCGTGACCCCGCCGAGCTCAAGCCGCATCAACCTGTTCCGTACGAGGAGCTTTCGGACCTCGACCTGCTCGAGGCCGTGGCCATTCTCACCGGCGGCAAGCTCAACCTCGGCCGGCATCCGGAGCAGCTCGAAAGGGCCGTAGAGTCGATGCAGAAGGACCTTCGGGCACAGTATCTGATCGGCTTTTCGCCGACAGGAAAAGGTGAAGTAAAGTACCGGCGCATTGCAGTTCAGCTTGCCGGTAGAGCAAGAGTGGTTCGGGTCCGTGCCGGATATCGCGGTACGGAGCCGCCCGCGCTGACCAGCTCAGCGTCGCGCGGAAAGACCAGAACTGAAAAGAAAGGGAGTTCGCAATGAAGTATCTCCGTGCAGTATCGGTGGCTGCGTGTGCCGTGTTCCTCGGCGCCTGCGCTACACAGTCGGCGGTCGATAAAAAGGTGGCAGAAGCTCAGGCCGATACGAACAAGAGGATCGAATCGGTCGCTTCGCAGGTCGAAGACCTGCAGACCAAGCAGAAGGCGACGGACTCGAAACTCGATCAGACCAACGCAGCGCTGGGGCAGCTCAGCCAGGAAGCGAAAGAGGCGTTGAAGCGCGCCAATGAAGCGGGCGTGCTGGCGAAGGGCAAGGTCGTCTTCGAGCAGGCCTTCACCGAGGATCGCGTGAAGTTCGGCACCGACAAGTACGAGCTGGACAAAAAGGCCCAGGACGCGCTGTCGGAATTCGCGGGCAAAGTGAAGGCACTCGACGCGCCGTGGTTCCTGGAGATCCAGGGTCACACCGATGACACCGGTGGTTCGCGCTACAACGAAGATCTGGCACAACGCCGCGCCGATTCGGTGCGACGCTATCTGGCGCGCCAGTTCAACATGCCGCTCAACCGCATGTCGACGATCTCGTACGGAGACACGCTTCCGGTGGCCTCGAACAAGAACCGCGCCGGCCGGTCGCAGAACCGCCGCGTCGTCCTCGTCGTTCTGGAGTAAGCACTTCTGACGTGGAGCGCGCGTCGCTCCACTTACGCAAACGTCGCAACCACGGGCGCGTGGTCGCTTGTCCCGATCTCACGATACGAAGGACAGGCGATCGCGCGCTCGGCGATCTCCTTGCTGGCCAGAACGTAGTCGAGCCGCCAGCCGATGTTGCGCTGCCGCAGATTGCGCCACGGCGCCCACCACGTGAAGTAGTTCTCGTCGTCGGGGTAGAGCTTTCGGCCAACATCGACGAGCCCCTGGCCGATGAGCGTCTCCAGCAGCTCGCGCTCTTCGGGAAGCTGACCGATTGCACGCGGCTTGCGCTCCTTCGGATGAACGTCCAGTTCGGTGCGGGCGATGTTCATGTCGCCGCACAGCACGAGCTTCAGGCCGCGTGAGTGGATGTCGCCGGCATACGTGACGAGCGAGCGCATGAACGCCATCTTGGCGTCGAAGTCCTTTCCGCCGTTCGGAACGTACACGGAAGCGAACACCGTGTCGCCGATCTGCGTCTGAACGATGCGCGTCTCGTGATCGAACTCCGGATGCGTGAAGGCCGGCTGCTCGACGAAGCCGCCGCGCACATGCATGGCCACGCCGGAGTAACCGCCGGCGCCGTGCCAGTAGCAGGTGTATCCCTCGATGTTGCACGACTCCGGGACCTGCGGGATCGCCGCCTTGATCTCCTGCAGGCAGATCACATCGGGATGTTCGCGTTCGACCCATTCCACGAACTGGGCGTTGCGCGCGCGGATCCCGTTAACATTCCATGTCGCAATCTTCATCGGCGCGATTAAACGAAATTTCCATGAGGGCCGTCCAACTTGCGGATGTCACTGGAGGCTCCATGCGAAAGCTCTGTCTGGTTCTGATTCTCTTCGCCGTCCCATCCATGCTGTTCGCGCAGGACTGGCGTCAAGGCCGGCGCGACCGCTATGACCGTTATCCGAACTACGACAACCGTTTCGAGCTGACGCCGTTCGTCGGCTACACCTGGGGTGGAACAATCTACTCCGACGTCACGGACCTGTTCGGCGAGGACGTCCAGTCTTCGAGTGCGGCCAACTACGGCATCAACTTCGGGATCCCGCTCGGAAACACCCCTCTCAAACTCGATCTGATGGTCAGCCGCCAGGACACCGACCTGACGTCGAGCGGGGGCGGATTGTTTCAGCCGGACACCCGTGTCGCCAATTTTCATGTCACGTACTACCACGGCGGGCTGATGATCCCGTTCAACCAGTCGCGGTCAGCGACGCCCTACGTGATCATCAGCGCCGGAGTGGCAAATCTTGATCCTTCCATCAGCGGTGTCTCCCCGAGCAACCGCTTCTCCGCCGCGGCGGGAATCGGCGTGAAGGTGCCGGTGAACAACCAGCTGGGTGTCCGTCTCGAAACACGAGGTTATTTCACGTCGCTCGGTGGCAACAACAACAACAATAACCATTGCTATCGCTGCTATGACAGTGGAGGACATGACTTTTACCAGGGCCAGGTCAATCTTGGTTTTGTTATTTCCTTCTGACGTAATATAAGGGCATCTCGATTGCACTAAGCAAGATACCGATGGAAGCCCACGACCTTCGCAGACAAAGATTGAGCCTCGGCTACACCGTTCCGGTGCTGGCCGAGGTGCTCAATGTCGATGCCCGCCTGCTGCGCGACTGGGAAAGTGGTGCGGTTCCGGTTCCCGACTGGCTGAAGGTCGCCGTCGGTGCGCTGATCGAAGCACGCTCGCAGCCGGACGATGATCTGCTCATTGCCAGCGGAACATTCGCAAGCCGGCGGCGTATGTTAGAGCTGTCCAAAAAGCTAAGTTCGCGAGCTGCGGACCCACCTGAGAAAACGTCGCCGCATCGTTCATGACAGCGCGCAGCGCGTCATTGAGCGCGGTCAGCGGCAGCGCGCGGATCAATGGCTTCGCCGCATCGGGAAAACGCTCGTAAGAAAAGAACACGCCCGAGCAGAGCCACATCGGCATCATCACCAGGTTCATCAGCCCGCTGACCGCCTCGAGCGTCCTGGCCCGCGATGCGACGAGCAGCCCGAGGGCCGCGAACGCCATCCCGCCGAGCAGACAGATCAGCGCGAACAGCAGAATCGATCCGGTGATCCGCACGTCGAACACGATCCAGGCGAAACCGACCACCACGACGATCTCGATGACGAGAAAGATCAACCGCGAGAGAAACTGCGCGATCAGGTAATCGCTCTTGCGCATCGGCGTGGCGATCAGCCGCTTGAGCAGCTTCTTCATGCGCGCGTTGGCGATCGTGAAGCCCATGCCCCACATCCCCGTCCCCATCAGGTTCATGCCGAGGAGGCCGGGGACGAGGAAGTCGATGTAACGCGAGCCCTGCTCGTGCACGAGCTCGTCATGCGCGGCGAACGCATTGCGCCTTCCCGCGGCCGCCTGCAGAGCGTCATCGGCTTCGACGCGCGCGGCCCGCGAGTCGGGACGCGTGGAATCGAAGCGGTACACGGGAGATGGAGCACCCGCTCCATCCGAAATCAGGAGCGAGATCTTCCCGCGCCGCAATGCTTCGCGGCCCTGCTTCTCCGAGTAGACCCGCGCCTGCAGCGCCGGTGAAGCGCTGAGCGCTTTCATCTGCGCCGCCGCCTGCGGACCGCTGACGACGCCGATCGGAATGCGGTCGGGAGGCTTGTCGCGGAACGCGAATCCGAGTCCGAGCGTCAGCAGCAGCGGAAATCCGAACACCCAGAAGATCGCCTCCGTCTCGCGGAGGAACTCCTTGATTCGCGCGCTCGTCAGCTCGATGAGAGCGGGCCGAACGCCGTTCTGATCTGCGCTAAGCATCCCGAAGCTCCCTTCCGGTGAGCGACACGAACAGATCCTCGAGCGTCGCCTCGTGCGTCGTCAGCGTATGCAGCTTCGCACCGCTCCGCTGGATGACGCCGATGAGCTGAGGCACCGCGTCCGCGAGCGAATCGACGCGAAGCTGCCAGCCCTCGCCGCGGCGCGAGCAGCCGTGAAATCCATGGATGTTGCAGAACGCATCGGATGCGATCGCCGGCTCGCTCGTGAACTCGATGATGTTGGCCGCCTCGAGCCTGGCGATCAGCTCCTTGGGCGTGCCGAGAGCGATCAGGTGGCCGTGATCGACGATGCCGATGCGGTCGCAGAGACGCTGCGCTTCATCCATGTAATGGGTCGTGAGCAGCACCGTTCCCCCTTTCGAGCGGAATCGCTGCACGACTTCCCACAGCTGCAGGCGGCTTTGCGGATCGAGGCCTGTCGTCGGCTCGTCGAGAAAGAGAATGTCGGGGTCGCCGACGAGCGCGCAGGCGACCGCGAGCCGCTGCTTCTGACCGCCAGAGAGCTTGCCGACGCGCGCGTCGCGCTTCTCCTCCAGCGACATGTCGCTGAGCAGCTGCTCGGGGCGAGGTCCGTTGCGGTAGAACGACCGGAACAGGCGCAACGTCTCGTTCACGGTCAGCTTCTCGTTGAGCTGCGTTTCCTGGAGCGAGATGCCGATGCGCTCGCGCAGCTCGCGTTCGTCGTCGCGCCAGTTCCTGCCGAGAATCTCGACCTGGCCGCCATCCGGCTTGGTCAGTCCTTCCAGGATCTCGATCGTCGTCGTTTTCCCGGCCCCGTTGGGCCCGAGAAGTCCGAAGCATTCGCCGCGGGTCACGAAAAGATCGAGCCCGTCGACCGCCTTCACGTCGGGGTAGTCCTTGCGAAGCTGGCGACAGGAAATCGCGAGGTTGTTGCCGTCCGTCATGCGCGGCGCACATACTACCGGTCCCTGATGCGAGCTGTCCTCCTCAAATCCTTCGGCGATGAGTCCGTTCTGAAAATCGGAGACGTTGCCCCGCCACAGCTCGGTCCCGACGACATCCGCATCTCGATCGCAGCAACGGCCGTGAATCGCGCCGATCTCCTTCAACGGCAAGGCCACTATCCGCCTCCGCCCGGCGCGTCGGAGATTCTCGGCCTCGAATGCGCCGGCCACGTCGTCGAAGTCGGCTCGAACGTCCTCGGCTGGCGCACGGGCGAGCGGGCCATGGCGCTGCTGCCGGGCGGCGGCTACGCGGAGCAGGCCGTCGTTCATGCCGGATCGGCCATGCACGTTCCAGACGCACTCAGCGACGAAGAAGCGGCCGCCATCCCCGAGGTGTACCTCACCGCCTTCCTCAACATCTTCATCCTCGGCATCGGCAAACGGGGAGAGCGATTGCTGATTCACGGCGGCGGAAGCGGCGTCGGAACGGCGGGAACCACCCTGGCGAAGCTCGCCGGCCTGCATGTGATCGTCACCGCCGGGTCGGCGGCGAAATGCGCGCGTTGCATGCGGCACGGGGCGGACGAGGCCATCGACTACCACATCGACGACTTCAGCGAACGCGCGCGCGACATCGACATCGTGCTCGACCACATCGGTGCCGCGTATCTCGCGCGCGATCTGCGGGTCCTGCGCACCGGCGGCCGGGTCGTCATCATCGGCTCGATGGGCGGCGAGCGGAATGCCGAGATCGACGTCGGCGCCGTCCTCGGCAAACGGCTTCAGATCATCGGTTCGACGCTGCGTACACGGTCGCCCGAGGAGAAGCAGCGGATCGTCGAAGCGTTCACGGCGCGGTTCGGCGAAGACCTTCGCGCCGGAAGAATCCGGCCCGTGATCGATCACGTCTATTCGCTGGAGCAGGTCGCCGACGCGCACCGCCACATGAACGGCGATCATTTCGGCAAGATCGTGTTGCGCGTTTCGGAAGATCAGAAGTGAAGGCCCGCCCAGACTTTCATGTCGATGAGCTTTCCCGCAACCTGCTGTCGCTGCAGCCACTGCTCGAGCTCCTGCCGCGGCACGGCATGAACCTCGATGTTCTCCCCACCCACCCCGCCGCCCCCTCCCACCCGCCGCACCCCCACCGCCCGGTACAGGGTCACGATCTCGGACGTGATCCCCGGTGACGTCGTGGCTCGCGCCAGCAGCTCGACCGAGTCGCACTCGTAGCCGGTCTCCTCTTTCAATTCACGCCGCGCCGTCTCTTGCGGGCCGGCGTCGTCCTCGTCGCCGACGAGGCCGGCCGGCCAGTCGATCACCCGCGCCTGCACGGGACGCCGGAATTGTTCGGTGAGTATCGCCCGACCGTCATGAGTCACCGCGACGATGGCAACGGCTTCCTTGCCCTTCTTGCGCTCGACGTACTCCCAGCCATCGTTCTCGAGGAGCAGGACGCGTTTGCCTGTGCAGAGGGTTTTCATTTTCGTTCTCCGGGATTCGGCTACTCAAACAATGTTCGCTGCGGGAGCCTCTTGCGAAACGCCTCAATCGACAAGTCCGACTCATCCTCGTTGAACCCGAGTCTGCGGCACGTCACATCGAACAACTGCTCGATCTGATCGGCGAAGATGCCTTCGCCGCGGCCGCGGATGTCCCACTTCGCGTCGTAGAGCTTTCCTCCGCGCAGGTGTCTCACGCGATTCAGCACTTTTTCCTTCCGATCGGGGAAATGCTCGTCGAGCCAGCGCTCGAAGAGCGGCGCGACGGCCCAGGGCAGGCGCAGCACGACTCTGCCCGCCCATCGGGCCCCGGCCTTTTTCGCCGCGACGAGAATCGCCGGCATCTCATGCTCGGTGATTGCGGGCACGATCGGCGCCACCATCACGCCGACCGGTACGCCTGCCGATGCCAGTGCCTCGACCGCGGCCAGACGCAGCTCCGGCGTGGCGGCACGCGGCTCCATGATGTTGGCGAGCTTCGGGTCGAGCGTCGTCAACGAGACGAACACGCGCGCGCCGTTGAACCGGGCCAGTTCGCGTAGATGATCGATGTCCCGCGTCACGAGATGACTCTTCGTGATGATGGCGACCGGATTCCGGAACTCCGCGAGCACTTCCAGGCAGCGGCGGGTGATCTCCAGCTTTCGCTCAATCGGCTGGAACGGATCGGTCACGCCGCTGATGGCGATGACCTTCGGCTCCCAGCTCTTCGCGTTCAATTCTTCGCGCAGCAACTCCGGCGCATCTTCCTTGACCAGGATCTTCGTCTCGAAATCAAGGCCGGCCGACATGCCGAGGTATTCGTGCGTCGGACGGGCGAAGCAGTAGATGCAGCCGTGCTCGCAACCGCGATACGGATTGATGCTGGCCTCGAAGCCGACGTCGGGGCTGTCGTTGGTCGCGATGATCGTTCGCGCCGGATCGCGCAGATAGATCGTGCGCGGCGCGCCATCCTCGACCGGCGCCTCGTCGTCGCGGATGTATTCCAGCACCTCGAAACGATTCTGCGGATTCCAGCTCGCGCCTCGGCCCTTCATGAGGAGACCCTCAGCACGGCCGTTCCGGTGAGACGTCCGGAACGGAGGTCGTCGAGCGCGTCGTTCGCCCGCTCCAGGGGGTAGAGCGTGCGTCGCGTCCGGATCGGCACCTCGCGGATCCGTTCGAAGAACTCCTCCCCATCGCGACGGGTCAGGTTCGCCACCGACTGCACCGAGCGCTCGCCCCACAACAGCTCGTACGGAAACGACGGGATGTCGGTCATATGAATCCCGGCGCAGATCACCCGCCCGCCTTTGCCGACATTCTTCAGCGCCGCAACGACCAGCTCACCCGCCGGAGCGAAGATGATCGCCGCATCGAGCTTCTGTCTCTCCTCGGAATCTCCGGTCCAGACCGCACCCATGTCGCGCGCGAACTGCTGCGCCGCCGCATCCCCCGGTCTCGTGAATGCGAAGACTTCCCGCCCCTCGGCTCGGGCGAGCTGCACGAGGATCTGCGCCGCGGAACCGAAACCATAGAAGCCGATGCGCTTCGCATCGCCGATCATCCGGTACGCGCGGAAGCCGATCAGGCCCGCACAGAGAAGGGGCGCCGCCTCTTCGTCCGTGTAACTCTCCGGAATGGAGAAACAGAATCGCTCGTCCGCGACGGCGTACTCCGCGTAACCGCCGTCGATCGTGTAGCCGGTGAACCGCGCGCGGTCGCAGAGGTTCTCGCGCCCGCCGGTGCAATACGCGCAGACACCGCACGTCCAGCCGAGCCACGGTACGCCGACTCGCCTGCCCGTCCGTTCGTCGAGTCCGACGATCTGATGACCTACGACGAGCGGAAGCTTCGCGTCGGGCAGCTCGCCGTCGACGACGTGAAGATCGGTGCGGCAGACCGCACAGACCTTCACCCGCACGAGCACCTGGCCGTCGTCGGCTCGCGGCACCGGCAACCCGGCCAGATCGAGACGCCGTCGCGGCTCGCGAAGCAGCATTGCCTTCACCCGATCAGCGTAACCGGAGGGTCAAGAAAATCTACCCATCGTGTCACTCCGAGCCGCGGCTCAGGATGACATCCATCTTCCGCAACCGCGGCGCACGCCACATGGTGACCGCGACGACGAGCAGCGTCATGCATCCGCCGAAGATGACCGAGGGAACGGTCCCCATCAGGCGTGCCGCGACGCCCGATTCGAACGCGCCGATCTCGTTCGAGGATCCGATGAAAATCTGGTTGACGGACGAAACCCGGCCGAGAAGGTCCGCGGGCGTGAGCGTCTGCAGAAGCGTGCCGCGAATGATCACGCTGACGTTGTCGGCCATGCCGCTGATCGTCAGCAGCAGGAGTGAGAGCATGAAGCTGCGCGACAGTGCGAACGCGATGATCGAAACGCCGAAGATCGCCACCGACGCAAACAGCGCCGGTCCCGTGCGTTTCATGGGAGGACGGTGCGCGACGATGATGCTCGTGACGAACGATCCGATCGCCGGCGCCGCGCGCAGAACCCCGAGGCCCTGCGGTCCGGCACCGAGCATGTGCGCGAAGATCGGGAGAAGTGCTGCTGCGCCGCCGAATAGCACCGAGAAGAGATCGAGCGACATGGCCGCGAGCAGCACGGGCTGCTTCATCAGAAACCTGATGCCGACCATGAGACTCTCGCCGATCGACTGATCGCTGACCTGCGGCCTGGCGTTGTGCGCGATCAGCCACAGCGTCACGAGCGACACGGCCATCAGCACGGTCACGCCGGCGTAAGCGACGACGGCGCCGGCGAATCCGTACACGAGCCCCGCGATCGCCGGTCCGAGGACCGCGGAGAACTGCCAGACCGAGCTGCGCCAGGCGATGGCGTTCGCGTACATCTCGCGCGGGACGAGCTCGGCCGAAAGCGCGGTGAACGCCGGACGGGTGAAGCTGCGGGCGATGCCGCTGAGAAAAATCACGAGGTAGATCGGCCAGATGTGGCCGCGCGCCGTCATGCCGCTCGTCGTGAACAGCAGCAGCGCGATCGCCGAGAGCAGCATGCCGAATGTTCCGGCGAGCGCCACCGGCCGCCGCGGCGTGCGATCGGCGATGTGTCCCGCATACAGCGCCACCGCGATGAACGGCAAGGCCTCGGCCAGTCCGATGAAGCCGAGCGACAGCGGGTCGTGCGTGACCTCGAAGACCTGCCAGCTGACGACGACGATCTGCCCCTCGCGCGCCACGGTCGAGGTGGCGTAGCTGAGGATCAGACGGAGGTAGTTGCCGATACGAAGAGAAGCGTAGGGGTCGTGGCGGGCCGGCAAGCGCGCGGGAGTTTACACGTCAATCCGGCGGCACTCCCACCGGCGTCACCGCCGCCCGGTCTTCTTCACCGGTTCGGATCCGGACCACACGCTCGACCGGCAGAACGAAGATCTTGCCGTCCCCGACGTCGCCGGTGCGCGCGCCGGCGATGATCGCGTTCACCGTCGTCGTCACGAAATGATCGGAGACGCCGATCTCGATGCGCACCTTGTCGCTCAGCTCCATCTTCACGGTCGTCCCGCGATAGGTCTCGACGCGCTCGGTCTCGCCGCCATGTCCCTGCACTCGGCTGATCGTCAGTCCGGCCACGTTCGCCTGGAACAACGCTTCGAGCACGTCGCTGAGCCGGTCCGGGCGGATGATCGCCACCACGAGCTTCATTCGTCACCTCTTCGCTCCAGCAGAAGCAGTGCTCCTTCGCCGCGGCTGTAGGCCTCCTCGCCGTGCTGCGTGAAGTCCATGCCCATGCCTTCTTCGCGCGCATCGGTGCGCAGCCGCGCGATCAGGCCGATCACCTTCACGATGACCAGCGTTCCGATCGCGCTGTAGATGAGCGTCGCCAGAATTGCGATCGCCTGCACGCCGAGCTGGCGCGCGTTGCCGTAGACGAGACCATCGCCGCCGCCGGCATTCCATGCCTTCGACGCGAAGACGCCGGTGAGCAGCGCGCCGGTGATTCCGCCCACTCCATGCGCCGCGACGACGTCGAGCGAGTCGTCGAGCCGGGTCGTGGCGCGGTAGAGCAACGCGAAGTAACTCGGGAACGCCGCGACCGCGCCGATGATGATTCCGGCCATCGGACTGACGAAGCCGGCCGCCGGCGTGATCGCGACGAGGCCGACGACGATGCCGGTGGCCGCGCCGACCGCGGTGGCCTTCCTGTTCCGCGTGAGATCGAGGATCGTCCACACGACGAGCGTCGCGATCGGCGCGAACATCGTGTTCGTGAACGCCAGCGCCGCCGTGCCGTTCGCGGCGAGCGCGCTTCCGGCGTTGAAGCCGAACCAGCCGAGCCAGAGCAGGCCGGCGCCCAGCAGCGTGAACGGAACGTTCTGCGGCAGGATGGCCTGGCGCGCGTAATCCTTTCGCGAGCCGACCACGATCGCGCAGACGAATGCAGCCGCCGCTGCGTTGACGTGCACGACCGTCCCTCCCGCAAAATCGAGCGCGCCGAGCTTCCCCAGCCATCCGCCACCCCACACCCAGTGCGCGATCGGCGCGTAGACGATCAGCGACCAGAGCGCGATGAAGGCGATGTACGGGCCGAAGCGCATCCGCTCGACGATCGCCCCGGAGATCAGCGCCGCGGTGATGATCGCGAACGTTCCCTGGTAGGCGAAGAAGAGCACGTGCGGGATCGTTCCCTGCGCGCCGAGACCGACGCCTCGCAGGAAAAAGTACGTGCCGCCGCCGCACCAGGTCGACGAGGAACCGAATGCGACCGAGTAGCCGAAGAACGCCCACACGATGCCGACGAATCCGAGCGCGGAGAAACTCATCATCAGCGTGTTGAGAGCGTTTTTCGCGCGCACCATCCCGCCGTAGAAGAAGCCGAGGGCGGGAGTCATCATCAGAACGAGCGCGGTCGCGACGAGAAGCCAGGCTGTATCGGAACCGTTGATGGCGGGAGCCACGGGCTGGGGCACCTCCGTGGTTTTTGCAATTATAGATCGAGTCACCGCGAATCGGTGTGCTAGCCTGTTTGGGCCGTGCAGCGGGGAGAGAAGTCGGAGCGAAGCCGGCGCCTGGTTCTCGATTCCGCGCTGGATCTTTTTTCACGCCACGGCTACCGCGCCACGAGTGTGCGTGACATCGCCGAGGGCGCCGGGATCTCGACTGGGAACGTCTATCACCACTTTCCGGACAAGGAAGCGATCTTCAAGACGCTCCTCGACGAGCTGCTGAACCTCACCAATACGCGCCGCTTCCCGTTTCAACGTGCGCTGATCGGCGGCCAGTTTCCCGACAACCTGGAAGAGCTCGGGCTCGCGGCGCGCGAGAGCATCCGCGAGTTCCGGCGCCATTTCATCCTCATCTACGTCGATGTGCTGGAGTTCGACGGCTCGCACGTCCGCCGGTTCTACGGCGAGATGGCCAAGCGTTTCGAGGAGACGCTGGCGAAGGACGGCGCCCTCGGCCGCATCGCGGCCCGTTTGCGCCCGGGCGTCGCGCCCATCTCCGCTCTCATGCTCACCACGCGGATCTTTTTCAGTTACTTTACGATCGAAGTCGTCTTCAAAGTGCCGGAACCGTTCGGCAAGGAGTCGGCGCAGGTCGTTCGCGAGATCGCGGACATTCTCAGGGCCGGAATGATCGAGTGAGCTGGAATCCCGAGCAGTACGAGCGATTCAAGGACGAGCGGAAGCAGCCCTTCCGCGATCTCGTCAATCTGCTCGAGCACCGTCCGCACATGCGCATCGTCGACCTCGGATGCGGCACCGGTGAGCTGACGCGCGAGCTGCACCAGCATCTCGCCGCGAAAGAGACGATCGGCATCGACAATTCGGAGACGATGCTGCTGAAGTCGGATGCATTCGGCGCGAAAATGCTCCGCTTCGAGCGCGGTGACATCGAGGCCTTCGTCGCCGATGATCCGTTCGATCTGATCTTCTCGAATGCCGCGCTGCAGTGGGTGCCCGACCATGCCGTGCTCTTGCGGCGGCTGGCGAGCTTCCTCAGCGAGCGCGGGCAGATCGCGATCCAGATGCCGGCGAATGACGATCATCCCTCGCACGCCGTGGCGGCAGACACCGCCCGCTCGTTCGGAATCGAGCCGCGGCGCGATCCCATGCTGCGGGTCGAGGAGTACGCGAGCCTGCTCTACGCGATCGGGTTCAAACGCCAGCACGTCCGCCTGCAGGTTTACGGACACGAGCTCGCGTCGCCGGCCAGCGTGATCGATTGGGTCAAGGGCACGCTCCTCACCGACTACGAGCGCCGCCTCGGCGATCGCTACCCGCGATTCCTCGAGCAGTACTCGTCGCGCCTGCTGTCGCGCCTCGGCGAAAAAACGCCGTACTTCTACACGTACAAGCGGATTTTGATGTGGGGAACGTTCTAGGCAACCTCTGCCTAGGCAACCTCTGCGCAGTCGTCATCCTGAGTCGGCGAAGCGCGACGAAGGATCTCAGAATGCGAAAACGCCTGCCATTTCGAGATCCTTCGCCGTCTTCGCGGCTCAGGATGACGGGAACAACGACTCGCGCGGAGATTCCCCAGCCGTCATGCCGGCGCGCGTCGTCCGTTCCTGGTCAGCAGGGCAATGATTGCACCGGCCGCGAGCGCGGCGATCGTCGGCGATCGTCGTGGCCGCCCTCGTTGCCGTGGCCACCTGCACCTGGATGTTCACGTCATCCTGAGTCGGCGAAGCGCGACGAAGGATCTCAGAATGCGAAAACGCCTGCCATTTCGAGATCCTTCGCCGTCTTCGCGGCTCAGGATGACGGGAACAACGACTTGCGCGGAGGTTCCCTCTAGCGGGTTTCGGCGCGGTTTCGCGGTTCAAGGTGCGGCATGACCCGAGCGAAACCTCGCCGAAGCCCGGCCCGAACCTTCCGCCTCAGTCCTCAGCCAGAATCGTGTGCAACGCCAGCATTACGGTCATCGTCGCAAGAACGACCACGGTCAGCAGAAACGCCATCGACAGCGGTGAGTACTGGGCGACGCCGGCGACGATGTGCGTCGGTGTGAAGCCGAGGAGCCAGCGCTGCAGGTCGGCCCATTTCCAGGTGAGAACCGAGGCCCAGCCGACGGCGACCACAGTGTAAGCGATCATCTGAACGATGCTGAGCGGGCGGGCGGCGCGGTCGGCGATGGCGCTGCCGCGCAGCAGCTGCGCTTTCAGCCAGACGACGCTCGGATCGGGAAGCTTGCGCTGCCGTTCGTCGAGCCGCGCGAACCGGCTCATGAATGGCGCGGCGGCTGCGGCCGCGGCGCAGTCGGCACAAGTCTTCACGTGTTCGCGCAGCATATCGGTCCAGCGATCCTCCGCGGCGGCGCGGCGGACCTGCGGCTCGTGACGGCAAGGCTCGCTCATCGCAAAGCCTCCGGTCCGATGCCACGGCGCGTCAGCAGCTCGGCGAGGCGCTTGCGCGCGCGGAACAACAGGACGCGCACGCTCTTGGCCTTCACGCCGAGGGCCTCGCCGATTTCTTCGTGATTCGATTCTTCGACGTGCGCGAGCCACAACAGCGCGCGCTCCTGCGGCTTGAGCTCCGCGAAGACGCGCGAGAGATCGTGCCGCAATTCCAGTGGAGCGACGGGCGCCTCGCCCGTCGTCCAGCGGCCGAGGAAGGCCGCCGCTCCACGTTTGACTTCGCGAAAGTGATCGAGGGCCAGGTTCGTCGCCGTGCGGTACAGCCACGCGCGCATGTGCTCGTCGCCGGAGAGCGCCGGGTTGGCGCGCAGAAAACGGAAGAACGCTTTCTGCACGAGATCGTCGGCAACGGCCGGATCGCCCGTCAGCCGATGCATGTAGGACCAGAGGCCGGCCGCCGTCTTGCGATAGAAGGCGTCGAACTGGGCCTCGTCCATCGGTCTATTCGGCCGTCCGCTCGTTCGTTCCTCGGCGAACGCGAGCGGCGAGGGCACGAGAACGCTCTCCGCCGTCATGACGATCCATCAGCTCTCGATCGACGGCGGAAGAGCAGGCGTGTCAGCAGGGCGGTTGTCGGAGAAGCGCAGCGTCGCGTACGCGCTGGCGAAGAAGGCCAGCCCGAGCACGAGGAGCATCACGCCGGGCCAGGCCAGCCCTCGCGTTCCCGTGATCGGCCAGAGCGCCAGGAAGCCGACACCCATGGCGGTGAAGACGATGCCGCTTCGGACCCCGCCGGCCACCTTGTCGCGGGCCATGCTCTTGTTGCCGGTCTGCACGTTATTAACAAAACGCCGGCCGGTTTCCGACTGCAGGAACGTGACGAGCTCCGTCGACGAGCCGAATTTGTCGATGAGCTTCGCCTGCAGCTCCACCTGCATCTCCATCTTCCGCTGCCGAGACCGCGTCACGATGACGACGATCACGATCACCGCCACGAACGACATGACCAGCCCGACAAGGGGGATCAGCGCATCGGCGACGAATTCTGTGGGACCCATTGAAAAACCTCCGTCTACTCTGCCCACTACTACGTGCGGGGGGAGGTTTTGGTTAACAGACCGGCTAACGTTTGACCACGCTGCCGTCCTTCATCACGAACGAAACCTTCTCCATGGTCGAAATGTCGCTCAGCGGATTTCCGGGAACGGCGACGATGTCGGCCAGTTTGCCCGGCTCGATCGTGCCGATTCGGTCGTCCCAGCCCATGAGCTGCGCGGCGACGATCGTCGCCGACTTGATGGCCTGCATGGGCGTCATCCCGTACTTCGTCTCGTACGAGAATTCGCGGGCCTGATTGATCTCGGTCCACGGGAAGCCGCCGACGTCGGTGCCCAAAGCGACCTTCACGCCTTTGCGCACCGCGCGAGCGAACGAATCGTGATGAAAATCGGGAATGGTCTTCGCCCACACTCCACCACGGCCGGGCGCGACATACTCGGTGACCGTCAGCGTCGGGCAGAGGAAGATCCCCTGCGCCTTCATGCGGTCGAGCAGATCGTCGGGAATGGCGATGCCGTGCTCGATCGTGTCGATGCCGGCGTTGATCGCGTTTTCGATTCCGGGCCGGGCCATCGCGTGCGCCGCGACCTTGTGGCGGAGCCGGTGCGCTTCCTCGACGATCGCCTTCATCTCGTCCGCGGTGAACGTCGGGATGCTGGAGAGCTTCCCGTCCTTATCGACGAAGTACGATCGGTCCGCGTAGACCTTGATCCAGTCGGCGCCGTTGGCAATCTGCTCGCGCACCGCCTTGCGCGCATTCTCGACGCCGTCGACAAGTTGCACGCCCTTTGGGAACGAGATCTCGGGCGCATAGCCGCTGGGGCCGTAACCACCGGTCACAGACATCGCCCGGCCTGATACTTCCAGCCGCGGTCCGGGGATCACGCCGTTGTTGATCGCCTTCTTCACGTCGACGTCGGTGTACATGGCCCCCTCGGTCTCGACGTCGCGCATGGCCGTGAACCCATGCTCGAGCGCGATCTTCACCCCGCGCGAGGCCAGCAGGGCGCGATACGGCATCGACTGCTTGAACAGCTGGTCGTCGTAATCGGCCGAGGTGATGTCGCCCTGCAGCATGATGTGCGTGTGCACGTCGATCAGCCCAGGCAACAGCGTGGCGTCGCCCAGGTCGATGACTTGCGCGCCCTGCGGAATGGCAGCGGAGGCGCCGGCGCTCTCGATCTTGTTACCGCGCACGACGATCACGGCAGGCGAGATGACGCCATCGCCGCGGGCATCGATCATGCGCGCCGCGCGGAGGACGATCAGGTTGTCGGCGGCGAATGCGGCGCCAGCAATCAGGAGCAGGAACAGTACGATCGCGAGTCGTTTCATGGCGTGAGTCTATCGGGATTCGGGCTTCGGGATTCGGGATTGGCCATACAATCCCCGTCCCGAATCCCGAGTCCCGAACTCCGAGCTCCGAATCCCTAATCCCGAATCCCGAACTCCGAATCCCGAACTCCGAACTCCGAACTCCGAACATGCGCTTTTCCGTCTCCGAATACGTCCGCTGGGAAGACATCGATGCCGCCGGCATCATCAACTACCAGGCCTATCTCCGCTTCTTCGGGCTGGCCGAGGTGGAGCTGTTCCGCTCGTGCGGGCTGGCATACAAGACCCTGTTCGAGGAGATCGGCATCTGGCTGCCGCGGGTGCACGTCGAATGCGACTTTTTTCAGCCGGTCACGCTCGATGAGCTGCTGGTCGTCGAGGCGTATTTCGGCCACATCGGGCGAACGTCGATCCGGCTCAATTTCGAGGTGAAACGGAAGGAGTCGCCCGACGCCATTGTTGCCACGGGCCAGTACGTCCTCGTCACCGTGGGACGGGGAAAGTTCGAGCCGGTGCCGGTGCCTGACACGATTCGTCAGAGGCTGGCGCCCTACGTCGAAGAAGAGCCACGAAAAGCGCGCTAAAATGCACGCGGGTCTGGGGTCCTAATCATGGAAGTCTCTGAGCTCAGGGAAACTGAGCGATTCGTGTTTTCAGAACCGGTCGAGGGGCGGTTTGGCTCGGCCGATGTGGCACTTCTCAACGTCAGCACCCGCGGGGCCCAGGTCGCTCACGCGCAACCGCTTCGCCTCGGCATGACGGCGCGGTTGTGGTTCAAGCGCGGCGACATCGCTGTCAGCATCCAGGCGCTGTGCATCTGGAGCCATCTCTCGAAGACGCCGAACGAGAAGGGGAAATATCTCTACACGACCGGCCTTCGCATCGAGCACGAGGCGCCCGAGTACGAGGTCGCGCTCCAGGGGCTGCTCGATCGCGGCGTCATCGCGCCCGATCCCGAGTCGCTCGAGAAGAAAAAGAAGCGCGAGCTCCAAAAGATCGCCGAGAAGAGCGGCCGGCCGATCGTGAAGCTCCTCCATCCCGAGATCGACATTCCGCCCGACACGCAGCTGCTGATCGAGCATGCCCGCAAACAGCTGTTGGCCGATCCGCTCGAGGCGCAGCGCTGGTATCAGCGCGCGAAATACGCGATCACGCATGACGGCACGAACATCGCCACCGACGCCATCCGGAACCGCGAAGACGTGCTCGCGGTCTGGGAGTATCTCGAGCGCAGCGTCGACATCTCGACGATCGCCATCGTCTTCGAGCGCATGCGCGTCGTCGCCGGAAATCAGTGAGCCGCGTCATTCGGAGCGAAGCGAAGAATCTCGTTCGTCGAGATCCTTCGCCGCCTCGCGGCTCAGGATGACGTTTCCTCGAAGCCGATGAAGTTCGGCTCAGGGTGAAGATCGACCCCGAACGTCTCGCGCACACGCTGCTGCACCATCGACACGAGCTCGCGCACTTCGCGAGCCGTCCCTCCGCCGCGATTGATCACGGCCAGCGTGTGCTTCGTCGACAACCCGACGTTGCCGTGCACGAACCCCTTGGTGAATCCGGCATGCTCGATGAGCCACGCCGCGGACAACTTCACGGTTCCGTTGGATGCAGGAAAGCTCGGCGCGCTCGCCGCGTCACTCTTCTTCAGGAAGCGCTCGAGCTCGGCTGCGCTGAGCACGGGATTCGTGAAAAACGATCCGTCGCTGCGCGTGTCCGGATCGCGTGGATCGATGACCATTCCCTTCCGCTTGCGAATGGCGATCACCGCATCGCGCACGAGCCGAAGGTCGCGCTCGGAGTGGCCGCGCTCATCGAGGTAGCGCCGAAGCTCGGGATAGCGAACGCTCGCATCGCCGCCCACTTTCAGCCGAAAGGTCACATTGAGGACGACGTAGCGATCGCGTTGGAAGTTCTTGAAGAGGCTCGTCCGATATCCGAAACGGCAGTCCCAGTTCGTCAGCGACTTCACCAGGCCCGTGGTGCGGTCGAGCACCTCGACGCGGATGATGGTCTCGCTGACGTCCTGCCCGTACGCGCCGACGTCCTGGATTGGGGTCGCGCCGGTTGACCCCGGGATGCCGGAGAGGCATTCGATCCCCGCCCACCGGTGCTCGACTGCCATGGCCACGAACGCGTCCCACGGCTCGGCGGCCGCGACTTTCACCGTCGCGAATTCGTCCTCGCTCTCGACCACGATGCCGCGCAGGTCGATCTGCAGGACGAGGCCGGGGAAGCCGCCGTCCGAGATCAGCAGATTGCTTCCTCCGCCGAGGATGAACAGAGGCTGTGAGTGTTGCGCCGACCAGTCGACGGCCTCGCGGATCTCGTCCACGGTCGTGCCGCGGATGAAATAACGCGCCGGCCCGCCGATGCCGATCGTGGTCAACGGCGCGAGAGGAATGTTCTCTTCAATCCTCAGCATGTCGCGCGAAGCATCTTATGATGCGCACCAACATGAGCACGATGGACATGGCGCCCAATCAGAAACAGTGGTTCGGCCATCCCCGCGGACTGGCCACGCTCTTCTTCACCGAGATGTGGGAGCGCTTCAGCTACTACGGCATGCGGGCCCTGCTCATCCTCTACATGGTCGGCTCGACGATGCAGCCGGGCCTCGGCTTCGGCGAGAAGAAGGCGGCCCAGATCTACGGCATCTACACGATGGCCGTATACCTGATGGGAATCCCGGGCGGCTTCGTCGCCGACCGCTTCCTCGGCCACTATCGGGCGGTGCTCATCGGCGGGATCATCATCGCCTGCGGCCACTTCAGCATGGCCGTTCCCGGCCTCCCTTTCTTCTATTTCGGGCTGCTCCTGATCGTGATCGGGACCGGACTGCTGAAGCCGAACGTCAGCACGATCGTCGGAACGCTCTACACGCGCGACGACACGCGCCGCGACGCCGGCTTCTCCATCTTCTACATGGGCATCAACCTCGGAGCGTTCATCGCCCCGCTGATCACCGGCTGGCTCGGTCAGAAGATCAATTGGCATATCGGATTCGCGGCCGCCGGCGTCGGCATGGTGGCAGGCCTCATCCAGTACGTCATGGGCAAGAAGTACCTGACGCCGGTCTCCGAAGTTGTCAAGAAAACCGAGGACCGAGGACCCAGGACCGAGGACGTCAATGCTCCGCTGACGACGGCCGACTGGATGCGCATCGGGGCGATCGGCATTCTCACGCTGTTCGCGCTCTTGTTCTGGGCCGGGTTCGAACAGGCAGGTTCGAGTCTCAATCTGTTCGCCGATCGCGCGACGCGACTGCAGATTTTCGGGTGGACCTATCCGTCGAGCTGGTTCCAGTCCGTCGAGCCGCTGTTCATCATCACGTGTTCCCCGCTCTTCGCGTGGTTGTGGATCAAGCTCGGACGTCTCGAACCATCGAGCCCCGCGAAATTCACGCTCGGTCTCGCATTTCTCTGTCTGTCGTTCCTCCTCATCGTTCCCGCGGCGCATATTTTCGAACGGGGCAACGTGCGGGTGAGCGCAATGTGGCTCATCGGGCTCTACTTCCTGCAAGCCATCGGCGAGTTATGCCTCAGTCCCGTCGGCCTGAGCATGGTGACCAAGCTCGCGCCGGCGCGTCTCGTCGGCCTGATGATGGGCGTCTGGTTCTTCGCCACGGCGATGGGCAACTATGTCGCCGGCTGGGCGGCGGGATTCCTGGAGAACCGCACGTTCTCGGAGGTGTTCTTCGCGGCGTTCGCGAGCGTTGCCGTGGCGACGGTGATCCTGGCCATCCTCATCAAGCCGATCCGGCGCCTGATGGGCGGCGTGCACTGACGTACGGCCGGCTTCTCCAGCCGGCCGGCCGACTGAGAGTCGGCCCTACGTTTACTGCGTCGTTCCGGCGACGGCCATCTCCGACCAGGCGTCGCCGGTGATGTTGTCGACGGTCGACGAGTAGGCCGTCCAGAGATTCGACCGCGTCGCGGTGGCGGTCGCGTTCTGGATGTTCACCTGCGTCGAAGGCTGGGTGTTGTTTCCGAGCGCCAGCTGCTGCATCGACATCGGGGGAACCGTCACGATGAATGCCTGCGGGTTGCCTCCGGCCTGCGGAACCTGGACGACGAACGTCTGGGTGTTGTTCGGATCGACGTTCACGATGCCGACGTTGACACGGTAATTCGCCGAGTTGTCCGGGCCTCCGACCGCGAACAGCGCCGCGACCTGGGTGTTGATGGTGTTCAGAGGAATTGCCGGAAAGCTCTGGGAGGTGGTGCCGTTCGTGTTCGGCTGCTGCGTCCAGATCCGCGAGTTCACGTACAGCGTCGCCGTGGCATCGGCATCGCCGCCGGCGGTCGTCCCGCTGATGATGATCGAGCCGAGGCCGGTCGTGTTCAGGTAGTCGTGGACGAAATCGGCCGAGCGGATTCCGCTGCGCGCCGGCAGGGTGAACGTGTTCGTCATGTTCGATCCTGTGCCGGCCTGCGGGAGCCACTGCAGAAGAACGGCCTGGTCGTGCGTGGCCAGGTTGATGATGCTGATGTCGGAATGGAAGAACGTCCCGTTTGCTCCGGCCGTGCTGCCGGCAGCGGGGATCAGGACCTGCGGCGCCGCCCCGAGAGGCTGCACGACACCTGCGAATGAAGCGGTGGCGATGAAGAAAAGAGCGATGACAAGCAGTCGTCTCATAGTGGTCTCCCGGCGGAGACCAAGCGGAGCCCGTGCCAATGGAACCCCCGGCTGAAGCCGGGACTCCGTCAGAATGAGCGCATCAGGAACGACTCGGACGCCCCGCCCACGAACATCCGGCTCACGCCCGACTCGCAGTACGCCCAGTCGTGGCTGATGCCGGTGACCATCAGGGAGTCGTCAGGGCAGAGCTCGCCAAGCGCGCGGCCGAGGGTCTGCACGTCCGTCTGATCATCGGTCCGGATGACGAACATCGACTCGAACGGCAGCTCGACCACCGTGCCGAGGCGGTCGAGCGCATCGTGCAGCTCGGAGTAGTTCGCGCCGGGCGTGAGGCTGTGCCGCACCAGCAAGAAATCCCGGCGGGTCGTGAACTGCGTGCAGGCCACGATCAGCCGCGCATCCGCCGTCAGATGCGGACGCAGGTAACGGATCAGCGGTGCGGCATGCCGTGCGCCGCTCAGCCAGATGCACCAGCTCTGATCGAAATTCGGTTCCGCGCCCAGGTGGCGCACCGCAAACGAGACGTCGGCGTTGAGATCGCCCTCGTAGCAGATCTGGAACAGCTTGATCTCCCCCATCGCACCCTCCCTCGCTGTTCGGTGGCAGGTTGAAAAATGTTACCACTCTTCCCGCCGTCGGGTCGTCGGCTAAGGAACCTCTGCGCAAGTCGTTGTTGTCATCCTGAGCCGCGAAGACGGCGAAGGATCTCGAAATCGCACGCGTTTTCGCATCCTGAGATCCTTCGTCGCGCTCGCCGACTCAGGATGACGACTTGTGCAGAGGTGCCCTAACGCCTGGCCGCTGGCGGAGCCGGCGGCTGGCCCATGCGCACGATCCGCATGATCTCCGAATGGTACTTCTCCGATTCGGACGCGTCCTGCACCTTGAGCGCCATCGTCTTGCTCTCCGTTGCCGGGCGCGCCATGCTCGCGTCGCGAATCTGGTCGAGCCGCTGCAGCGAGTCGAGGAACAACCACACGACATGCGTGAACGACGGGTCGGTCGCGACCTCCTGCGTCGAGAAACCCCACGGGCCGATAACCCCACGCGTGGCCAGTTCCGTGTAGAACGGGGCCGCGTACTCCCGGAAGATCGCGGCAGCGTCGTCATTGCGCCCCGCTTTGATCGTATAGAAGGACACGCGGATGTACTGCGGCGGCTTGGCATTCGGCGCCGGCGGGGAGGTCGACTGCTGCACGTGACGCAGGACGACGTCGTGGACGCCTTTGAGCGCCGCGGCCATCGTGGCCTGATCGCGCTGCATGTCCGCGGGCGTCATGGCGCGTTCCGCATCGTCGAACGCCCGGATCAATGAATCGCCGGACGCCCAGTTGTTGACGGTGATGAACAGCGAATGCGTCCAGTCCTGATTTGTCATCGTGAACGGTACGGTGAGGCCCCAGCTCACGATCTGCCGGTCGGTCAGCAGCTTGTCGAGTACCGGCACGTTCATCCGGTTGAAGACGTCCATGAAGTCGCGGGTATGTGCGCGGTCGACGTTGTAGAACCGCACCCAGGTCAACTGCGGCGGAGCGGGAGCAGCGGGCTGCTGCGCAACCGCGGACAGCGTGGAGACGAGGACCGCCAGAACGACAAGGGTTCTTCTCATCGCTTCCTCCTGATTCAATTGTCCGGTGGTGCGCAGATTCTACGTCATCCTGAGCGGCGAAGACGGCGAAGGATCTCGTCTGCGCGAAACGAGATCCTTCGCTGCGCTCAGGATGACGTCAGCGCGTGGTTCCGAGCTGCTCCAGCATGAACGCGTAGTCCCACGCATCCTCGTGAAGCTTGTCGTACCGTCCCGATGAGCCGCCGTGGCCCGCGCCCATGTTCACCTTGAGCAGGAGCGGGTTGTCGCCGGTCTTGTTCGCGCGCAGTTTGGCCACCCACTTCGTTCCTTCCCAGTAGCCGACCTGGCTGTCGTTCAGCGAGGTGCGCACGAGCATCGACGGATACCTCTTCTTCGACACGTTCGAGTACGGGTCGTAGCTCTTCATGTAGACGTAGGCGGGCTTCTCGTTCGGATTGCCCCACTCGATGTACTCCTGCGTGGTGAGCGGGAGCGTGGGATCGAGCATCGTGTTGATCACGTCGACGAACGGCACGTACGCCACGACGGCCTTGAACAGATCGGGACGCATGTTCGTCACCGCGCCCATGAGCAGTCCGCCGGCGCTGCCGCCGCTGATGACGAGCTTCTCTTTCGACGTGTACTTCTCATTGACGAGGTGCTCCGCCGCGGCGACGAAGTCGGTGAACGTGTTCTTCTTCGTCATCATGCGGCCCTGTTCGTGCCATTCCTTCCCCATCTCGCCGCCACCGCGGATGTGCGCGATGGCGAAGACGACACCGCGGTCGAGCATCGACAGCCGGCTGGAGTTGAACGTGGCCTGCGAAGAGATTCCGTAGGATCCATACGCGGTGAGCCACAGCGGGTTGACCCCGTGCGGATTCACGCTCTTCCGATAGACGATCGAGATCGGCACCCTGGCACCGTCTTTCGCCGTCGCCCAGATCCGTTCCGACCTGTAATTCGCCGGATCGAACCCTCCCAGCACCTCGGTCCGCTTGAGGAGCGACGAGGTCCTGGCGCTCATGTCGTAATCGTAGGTCGAGCTCGGCGTCACCAGCGACTGATAGACGTAGCGGTACTTCGTCGTGTTGAAGTCGCGGTTCTGACCGTTGAACAGTGCGTATGTCGGCTCGGGAAAGGCGACGCGCGTCGTCTTCCCATCGGCGAAATCCACGACCTCGATCTGCGCGAGCCCTCCTTCGCGGACGCGGAGCACGAGGTGATCAGCAAACGCATCGATGGCGTCGATCTTCACCGGCTTGCGATACGCCACCACCTCCGTCCAGTTCTTCTGCTGCGGATCGGAGACAGGCGCGCTGACGACCCGGTAGTTGATGCCGGTGTCGTTCGTCATGATGTAGAAGCGGTCGCCGCGATGCTCCATGGAGTACTTGTGGTCGGTTTTCCGCGGCGCAACCACGCGCGGCTCCGCGGCCGGATCGGCGGCGGGGATGATTCGCTGTTCGCTCGTCGTCTTGCTGTCGGAGCCGACGAAAATCCAGTCGCCGCTGCGCGAGCGATCGGCGCCGAGGTTGTAGAGCTCGTCCTTTTCCTCGTACACGACCGGATCGGGATTGGTGGCGCCGAGCACGTGTCGGTAGAGGAGATACGGCCGTTTCGTGACCTCGTGCTCCTGCGTGTACAGGAGGGTCTTGTTGTCTTTCGCCCACATCAGGTCGTTGACCCGCGGCGCCGTATCGGGCAACACCTCGCCCGTCCGCAGATCCTTCACATGCAGCGTGTACTGGCGATAACCGGTGTTATCGGTGGTGTAGGCGAGCAGGCTTCCGTCATCGCTCGGCTCGAAGGCGCCGAGGGCCATGAATTTCTGTCCTTCGGCGAGCTTGTTGAGGTCGAGGACGACTTCTTCCGGCGCGTCGAGGCTCTTCTGCCGGACGAAGATCGGGTATTGCTTTCCCTGTTCCGTTCGCGAGTTGTAGAACCACGCGCCGTTGCGGTACGGAACGTTGACGTCCGTCTGCTTGATGCGGCCGAGCATCTCGTCGTACAGCTTGTTGCGGAATGACTCGTCCGGCGCCATGACCGCATCCGCGTACGCGTTCTCCGCCTGCAGATACGCGATGACCTCGGGGTTCTTCTTGTCGCGGATCCACGCGTAATCGTCGACGCGCGTGTCTCCGTGGATCGTGGAGCTCTTCGGAACCTTCTTTGCGACCGGAGGCTTGACCGCGGTGGTCTGCTGCGCGAGGAGACAGACCGACAGCAGCGCTGCCGAAAGGACGACGGCAATTCTCTTCATGATGGCGAACTCTATCAGGCCGCGCCGAAGCGGACGCGGTACTCGCGGGGAGGCACCCCCGTGAAACGCTTGAAGAGCCTGCGGAAGAACGTCACGTCTTCGTAGCCGACGGCGGCGCAAACCTCCTGAACGCTGACCGAGCCGCTTTCGAGGAGATGCTTCGCGGCGTTGATGCGGAGCCGGTGGAGGTAGCCGAGGGGGGTGTCGCCGGCCGCCGCCTTGAAACGGCGCGCGAAGTTGCGAGGGCTCATGCCGACGCGCTCGGCGAGATCGTCGACGGTCAGCTCCTCGCGAAAGTTCTTGAAGAGATATTGCTGAGCCTTTTGCACGGGAAGGTCGTTGTGCGCGGCGGCCGGCGGCTCGCCCGCGTATGTGGCCTGCCACATGCGCGGCGTCTCGAGCAGCAGCGCCCTCGCGGTCTCCATGGCCATCTTGTGGCCGCCGAACTTCTCGACGAGATAGAGACTCAGATCGATCGACGCGTAAACGCCGCCGCTACAGAAAACATTGTCGGACTCGGTGACGAAGCGTTCCGGCTGCCAGTCGACGCTCGGATATCGCTCTTGGAATTTGGGAATGAACGCCCAGTGGCTGGTGCCCGGCTTCCCATCGAGCAGGCCGGCCTCCGCCACGAGCGAGACGCCGGTGCAGATGCCTGCGATCGCCGCGCCCCGCCTGTACCACTTCTGCAGCCACGGAATGAGCAGTGCGTTGGTCGCGCAGATCTCGCCAAGATCGGACCCGGCCGCGGGAACGATGATCAGATCGGCGTGGCGCACATCGCCGATCGAACACTCCGGGGTGATCGAGACCGGAATCATGTTGTGCGTCGGACGGCCGTCGATCGACACGGCGCGCACGCGGAAAAGCGGAGCACCCTGCGCTCCCTGAAAGGTGTCCCAGAGAACCCCGGCCGTTCCGAGAATCTCCATGGGGGCGATGGAGGTGGACGGGAGGCACCCGCTGAGGAGGACGATGACGGCTTCGTAAACGCGGCTCATGGCAGAATCGACCATGAAGAATGTCATATCTGCCACTCGACCGCAAGCCCCTCCGGACGTATCTTGCGGGCCAGGAGGAAGCAATGAACAGATACGTCATCGAACGGGAGATCCCGGGAGTCGGGAAAAACACGGCGGAAGGCTTCTGCCAGGTGGCCAAAGCGTCGAACGCCGCCCTCGACAAGGTCGGAGATGGTATCCAGTGGCAGGAGTCGTTCGTCGTGGCCGACAAGACGTTCTGCGTCTATCTGGCGGAGAACGAGGACAAGATCCTCGAGCATGCCAAAAAGAGCGGATTCCCGGCCACGCGCATCCACCAGGTGCGGGCGGTGATCGACCCGACGACCGCCAACGGCTAGGCGCTCCTGCGATCCGAATAGAAGGTCTGGGTGTTGCCGCACTCCCGGCACTGGAAGTGGAGGGAGTCGCGGCGCGCCCACGGATTGGGAGCGTCGCAGACCGGACACTGAGTTTCGCGGGGAAGAAAGGGTCGCTCGCAGTGGTCGCAGGCGAGCGGCCTTCCCGCGGAGTTCACGTCGTCTTCACAACTGATTTGGTTGCAATTAGGACAACGCCAACAGACGGCCATTTTCGACGACAGAATAGCATGAGGATTAATCATGCGGAGTTCGGGGTTCGGGGTTCGGGGTTCGGGGTTCGGGATTCGGGGTTCGGGGTTCGGGGTTCGAGGTTCGGGGTTCGGGATTCGGGGTTCGGGGTTCGGGGTTCGGGATTCGGGGTTCGGGGTTCGGGATTCGGGATTCGGGGTTCGGGGTTCGGGATTCGGGGTTCGGGGGTCGGGGGTCGGGGGTCGGGGTTCGGGGTTCGGGTACGACGTCATCCTGAGCCGCAGCGCGGCGAAGGATCTCAGAATGCGCCGCATGAGATCCTTCGCTGTGCTCGGGATGACGTGAGGGTTCTACGAGTCTCGAATCTCGAATCTCGAATCTCTATGATCTCCGCATGCATCCGTGGCGCGAGCGACTCTCCCGGTGGCTGGCGCCGATGGCCCGCCGCTGTCCGGTTTCGCCGAACGCGATTTCGATCATCGCCCTGCTGCTCAATCTCACCGCCGCCGGCTTGCTGTACTCGCGCTGGTTCCTCGTGGCCATCGTGTTCATCGCCATCGGCGGCACGTGTGACGCCTTCGACGGAATCGTGGCCCGCGAGCAGCAGAGGGCGACGCGCTTCGGCGATTTTCTCGATCATGTGCTCGACCGTGTCAGCGACTCCGCGCTCGCGGCCGGCTGGATGATCGGCAGCGGGGTCGGGCAGGACCTCACGATTCTCGCGGTCATCGGCATCATGCTGAACGGCTACATCGGCACGCAAATCGAGGCGTCGTACGGACAGCGGAACTACGACAGCGTCGGCCGCGGAGAGTTCGTGCTCGCGCTGATCGTCTTTCCGATCGTCTCGTTCATCCTCCTGAGCAACGGCTGGAGCGAGCAACGGTATGCGGCCCTGACCATCGCCGACTGGATGACGGTCCTCCTGATTCTCTTCGCTCTGCTCGGAATCGTGCAGCGGATGGCGCTGGCGTCGCGGCTGGAGCGCTCGCGCTGATGGCCTTCCGCCGCCACCCCGTTACAGGAGTGCCGATCGTCTATGCGCCGGAGCGCGCGGCCCGGCCGAATGCATTCGGCCACTGGAATGACCTCGGCGCCTGCCCGTTCTGCCCGGGGAACGAGTCGATGACTCCGCCCTCGATCGTGGAGATCGGAGATCCATGGCGCATCCGCGTCTTCCCGAACAAATATCCGGCCGTCGACGGCCATGAAGTGATCGTCGACTCGAATCGCCACGATGCCACGTTCGAAAGCCTCGACAACGCGGCCGAGGTGGTGGCGGTGTATGTGGATCGGGTTCGCGCGCATGCAGGTGCCGCGTACGTTTCCCTCTTCAAGAACGAGGGAGAGATGTCCGGCGCGTCGCTCCCCCACATCCATTCGCAGGTCACGCCGCTGCCGTTCGTTCCGCCGCGCGTGGCGCGCGAGGTCGCGGCGTTCGAGGCAGCATCCAACTGTCCGTTGTGCGGCATTCGCGAAAACCTGATCGACGAGAACGCCGCATTCGTTCGCTTCGCGCCCCTCGGATCCTCGTTCCCGTACGAGCAGTGGATCGTCCCGAAGCGTCACCAGCAGGAATTCGCGTCGCTCGGTTCCGCGGACATCGAGGCGCTCGCGGCAATACTGCAGGATGCCATCCGCACGACGCGCACGATCGCCCAGTCGATGAACGTGCTGTTCGTGAACTTCCCATCGAGCCGCGCGGCGCATTACTACATCCAGCTTTTCCCGCGCCTGACGTCGATTGCCGGCTTCGAACTGGCCACCGGGGTGTTTATCGATATCATCGATCCCGCCGCCGCCGCGCGCCGTTTGAAGTAACCGCGACATGCTCCCGCTCAGCGATCACAATCCCCGGCGATCGACTCCCTACGTGACGTACGTGCTCGTCGCGCTGAACGTGCTGGTGTTTCTGTGGGAGATCTCGCTCGGCCCGAATCTCGAGCGGGCGCTGATCGCCATCGCCTTCATCCCGAAGCGATTGTGGGTGCCGGGGTATCTGATCCCGAGCGTGGAGATGATGTTCGTCTCGATGTTTCTGCACGGCGGCTTTCTGCACGTCGGCGGCAACATGCTCTACCTCTGGATTTTCGGCGACAACGTCGAGGACCGGCTCGGGCATTTTCGCTACACGGTTTTCTACCTGCTGTGCGGCGTGATCGCGGCGCTGGCACATGCGTTCGCCAATCCGAATTCCACCATGCCCGCCATCGGCGCCTCCGGCGCCATCGCCGGGGTCCTCGGCGGCTATCTGATTCTCTTTCCACGTGCCCGCGTGACCACGCTGATTCCGATCTTCTTCTTCATCACCATCCGCGAGATCCCGGCGATCTTCGTCCTCGGCTTCTGGTTCGTGCTGCAACTGTTCAGCGGAGTGGGATCGCTCGGCGTGCCGGCGGCGCAGGACGTCGGCGGTGTCGCCTACTTCGCGCACATCGGCGGATTCGTGGCCGGGATGATCCTGGTGGTGCTGATGGGCGGAACGCGCCGCCGCTACATTGTCGATCGCTTCGACGGACTGAAGTAGCGGTCGAGGTGTTCGTACGCCTTCTTCAGCGAGTCCGACGGCGTTCGCAGTTCAGCGAAGGCCTCGCGGAAGATGGACGAGACACGCGGCAGATTGCGCTCGCGCAGGCCGTACAGGACCTCGCGAACGGCTTCTGATTCGGCGGGAGCGAGATCGGGACGCGCCACTTCACGCTCGAGGATCGCCTGCGCGGCGCGCAGAAGATCGGGATCGGCGGCCGGATTGACCGGTGCCGACGGCGGTGGCGGAGGCGGAGTCGAGGGAATCTGTGGCGCGCGCGTTTCGGCGAGAGGCGCGTGCGAGTGCATGTCCACGGCCGCCGGCAGCTCGCGCAACTGCGAGGTGAACTTCCCCATCATCAGGTACAGCTCTTTCTCGTTGGCGAAGTTGCCGACGAGCCGGGCCGTCTTCGACAGTTCGAGATGCTCCGACTCCTGCACCATGATGAAGGCCTTGGCGCGGTCTTCGAGGGCGATACGCTTCGCGTGAACCTTCCACGCGGTGAGAGTGCCCTGAATGTAGCAGGCCTGGCCGGCTTTGACGCTCACGGCCTCGACGGACACGTTCTCCTCGATGCGGATCGAGCCGTTCGTTGATTCGATCTCGGAGTAGTTGCCGGAATTCTGGATGACGAGGTTGCCCGGAGTCTTGATCGAGAGCTGGCCGTGGTTGTTGAGTTTGATCTCCGTCCCACGAGGGATGATCATCGTGGGGAAGTTGTTTTGTTCGGCGGCTGCACTCATCACACCCTCCTTCGCCCGACAAACGCCAGAGGCAGCGGATCGAAATTGCTGTAGTCCTTGGTAGCCCGGGAGCGGATCAGAAGCGAGGCTTCATTGTTCCATTCGTAGTTGAGGATGTAAATGCGCGGATCGATCGGCACGTACGTTCCCGCCACTTCCAGATCACTGCGGACCTCGTAGTGCAGATGCGAGTTCGTGCTCCAGCCGGTCGAGCCGACGGTCGCCACCACCTCGCCCTGCTTCACGTGCTGACCCTTCTTCACGTTGATCGTGTCGAGGTGGCCGTAGATCGTGATGAAGCGGTCGTTGTGGTTCACGACCACGACGTTCCCGAAGCGCCACCAGTTGACGCTCTGCCGCAATGGATAACGGCCGGCGAACGTGACCACGCCGTCAGCGGTGACGTAGACGGGTGTACCGCGCGGCGCGGACAGATCGAGCCCCTTGTGGAAATCGGCGGCGCGGGTGAACGGCGAGGTGCGCATGCCGAACGGCGACGTCAGGACGAACTGGTCGGCCGGGACCGGGAGGATCGACGGCGTGTGCCGAACCATCTCCGCGTTCGCCCTCTCATACTGCGAGAGAAGCTCGAGCTGCTCCTGCAGCCGCCTCATGGCGCTCTTCAGCGAATTCTCGCGATGGTGGGCGTCGCCCAGCTGCTCGTCGGCCTTAACACCCTTCTTTTGCAGGGGGATGGAGAAGCCTCCCTGGCCGAGGGAGCGGTCGAGGCCGTAGACGGTGACGAGCTTCTCGATGCGGACGCGCTGTTCCTCGAGCGTCCGCTCCAGCGAGGACATCTGGGTGACGTTCTCGCGGAGGCGCTGCTTCTGGATGTCGCGCTCCTCGCGCATCTGATGGAGGTAGTTGGTTTTATAGACACGCCGGATCACGGTCGGGGCGGCGACCATCGATCCGATGATCCCGCCGAGGACCAGGGTCAGCGCACAGATCGCCAGCGTGACGCGGCGGCGGTCGAAGAAAAAGTACCGCACGCGCCGGCGAATGTCGCTCGGATGGACCTGAATCTCGATCATGACCGGGTACCGCCGGACCTCCGGCGGGTCAGCCAATATAACACGGGGGGCGTCAGGGCCAGGTGCACAAGGATCGGTGCAGTCAGGCCTCGGGCCTCAGGCCTCGGGCCTCGGACTCCCCGACCTTCTGAGGCCCCAGGCCCGAGGCCTGAGGCCTTTTGAAACGCTTGATCAGCGTTGGGATCAGCACCAACGCAATCATCAGCGCACAGACGATGGCCAGCCTTTTGAACGCGTCTCCCTCGGTCATCGTGCCATTGAAAAGCGCGTCCGCGCAGTAGGCAAACACGAAGTTCGGGGGAATCAGGCCGATCACGGTCGCGGCCAGGAAATCGGGGACCTTCACGCCCGCCACGCCCGCTCCGTAGTTCACGGCCGCAAACGGCAGGCCGGGAACAAATCGCAGCAGCAGCAATGATTTGAAGCCGGCATGGTCGACCTGTTTCCGCACGGCCTGCCCGACACGGCCAAATCTCGTCAGCAATCCTTCCCCGACAAAGCGCGCCACGAAGAACGACGCCGTCCCGCCGATCAGACCGCCGAGCAGCGCATAGGCCCCGCCGAGCTTCCAGCCCCAGATGAAGCCTGCGGCGACGATGAACACGCTCGCGGGGAGAGCGAACACGCACGAGATCGCGTACGCGGCGATGAAGATCAACGGTCCGTACCAGAGGCCGCGAAACTGTTCGACCGCGGCGCGGATGTCGTTCCGATTGAGATGCTGGCGCAGCGGCGAGAAGTAGATCCCGACGACGATTCCGGCGATCAGGATCACCAGCGCGATTTTGAGGGCGCGGCGGCGGGTCATCAGGGCTTCGAGACCTCGACGCGCACGATGTTGTTCGAGTACGTCTGCGCGGCCAGACCGAGCGTGCGCAGAACGACGTCGAACGCCTGCCGGCACGGGACTTCGGTCAGCATGAATGTCCCCTTGCCCTGCACCTGCGGATCGATCATCAGGTTCTTGATCCCGCACTGGCGCTGCATCGATTTGAGGATCTCCTGCACCTCGCCGTCCTTGAAATCGATCGTCACCGTCGGCTCGCCCGGACTGCGGATCCGGAAGCGTTCCTCTTCTTCGGTCATCTCGACCTTCGCCGCGGCTACAAGCGCTTTCAACGCAGCGGCCGGCGACACTTCCTTCGCGCGATACGTGACCACCGGATCGTCGCCGAGAACCATCTCCACGCGCTTCGGCAGATAGATTTCCAGCGCGCCGATCGCATCGGTGAGACGCTCGCCGACGATGTACACATCGACCTTCCTCGGACTGTACGGCGAACGACGAACCGAAATGCCGGCCATGGCAGGCCATGCCACGAGAAGGACGAGGACCAGGAATTTCTTCATGCCGCGGACTCGACGATCATGGCGATGCCCTGTCCTCCTCCGATGCACGCGGAAGCGATGCCGTAGCGCTGCTTGCGGCGGCGGAGTTCGTAGAGGAGCGTGATCAGCAGCCGCGTCCCCGACGCCGCCAGCGGATGGCCGAGGGCGATGGCGCCGCCGTTGACGTTGAGCTTGTTCATGTCGATGCCGAGTTCCTTGACCACGGCGAGGATCTGGCCGGCGAACGCCTCGTTGATCTCGATCAGATCGATGGCGTCGAGCTTCATCCCGGCCTTCTGCAGCGCGATCTTCACCGCCGGGACTGGACCGATGCCCATGATCTCCGGATCGCATCCGGCGATGCCCCACGAAACGATGCGGCCGATCGGCTTCTTGCCGTTCAGGTTGTCGGCCGTCGTGACCGTCACCATCGCAGCGCCGTCGACGATGCCGCTGGCGTTTCCGGCGGTGACGAATCCGTCCTTCGAGAACGCGGGCTTCAGCTTCGCCAGCCCTTCCATCGTGGTGTCGGGACGCATGTGATCGTCGGCGCAGATCTTCTCCCCCTTCTTGCCGACGGGGACGGGAACGATCTCTTCCTGCAGTTTCCCGGCTTTCACCGCCTCGGCCGCGCACTTCTGGCTGCGCAGCGCAAACTCGTCCTGCTGTTCGCGCGAAATGTTGTACTTGCGCGCGAGGTTCTCGGCGGTCTGGGCCATGTAAAGGCCGGAGTAGGTGTCGAGCAAGGCCACCATCAACGAGTCTTCCATCGGCGTCTGTCCGAGGCGAAGGCCCTTGCGCGCGCCGCGCACGACGAACGGCGCCTGCGTCATGTTCTCCATGCCGCCGGCGAGAACGGTCTTCGACTCGCCGAGCTCGATCTGCTGGGCGGCGTTGACGACCGACTGGATGCCCGATCCGCACAGGCGGTTGAGCGTGAGCGCCGGCACCTGTTTCGGCACGCCCGCTTTCAGTCCGACGTGGCGAGCGCCGTAGATGGCGTCGCCCGATGTCTGCAGCGCGTTTCCGACGATGACGTGATCGATCTGCTCGGGCGCGATCCCGCTGCGGCTGAGCGCTTCCTTCGCCGCGATGGCCGCGAGGTCAATCGCGCTGGTCTCACTGAAGTGGCCGTTGTACTCGGCCATGGGGGTTCTCGCTCCGTTAACGATGACAATGTCTTTCAATCCAAGCTCCTAGAGAGAAACGCGAATGCTGAATGGTGAATGTTGAATGGTGAATGGTGAATTCCACCGCCGCGGTCATTCACCGTTCACCGTTCCTCGTTCACCATTCCTCGTTCTCCACAAGAGGATCGCGGCAACAGCCTCCACGACGGTCATGATCACGCTCCCCTCAATCCCGAATCCTCCCCCTGTCAGCAGCGGCCGGCCGGTAACGATCGTCACAAGCAGCGATTGCCTCGAAGGGAAGCCGCTCACCTCGTAGCCGAGGATCGGGCCGGACACGAGGTTCCAGCCGAAATGGAGGCCGATCGGCATCCAGAGGCGCTTGTGGCGCTCGTAAGCCAGGGCGAGCACGACCCCGCCGATGAAGATGTTCACCAGCGCGAGCGGCGTCACGTCGGAGTTGCCCATATGGAACGCGGCGAAGACGAGCGACGATGCAACGATCGCGATCCATCGCCTCGACCGGCGGAGGATCTGGTATGGATAACCGCGGAACACCAGTTCCTCGTGCAGGACCGCCGGAATGAAGACCGTGGCCATTTGCGCGATCGGGAAGCCATGTCCCGCGGCGTGCCGGAGAGGCGTGGTCAAGACGATGATCGCGTCGGCGGATCCGATGAGGAGCAGCGCAACGGCGAGTCCTTCGAGCAGCTCGCGCCCGGCGACGGCCACCGGAACGCGCAATCCGAGGTCCCACCGACCGCCGTGCCAGAGCCAGATTGTCCCGGCCGTGGCGCAGCAGGCACTGGCCACCGCGATCCACTGGAAATAAGGAAGGCGTGCCCAGAGGCCGATCCAGAATGTGGCAAGATAGAACGAAACGTACAAGGCAAGAGGGGTGATGAAGCGATCATGAACAGGCGGGCGCTGGACATTGTTGCGCTCGTGCTGCGCATCGCCACCGGGCTGATCTTCATCCCTCACGGGTACTCGAAGGTCTTCGGATCCGGCGGGCCCGCGGCCTTCGCCGCCGACCTCCCCGCCTACCACATCCCCTCGTTCCTCGGATACATCGCCGCTTACGCGGAGTTCTTCGGCGCGATCCTGCTGATCGCCGGGCTTCTGACGCGTCTCGATGCCTTCCTCCTGGCGTGCACGATGGCAGCAGCCGTGGGCCTCGTGCAACTCCCCGACGCGCTGAACGGCGCGGAGCCGGGCGCCAATCGCTTTTTCGAGGCCATGAAAGGTATCGAGCTGCCGCTGTCGCTGTTCGCGTGCACCGCCGCGCTGGTCCTCATGGGAGCGGGCCGGATCTCGATCGACGCCCTGCTGCGGATCGAAGAGAGACTCCTGAAAAGGAAAACGGCGGCCGAAGCCGCCGCGTAGGTCCCGCTCTCAGCGGGACGGGCCGACTGAGAGTCGGCCCTACGTCCTCTCTACGGCTGCGAGACGTCCTCGACGATGATGCCGATGTTCTTGCATCCGCTGGAGCGCGCCAGATCGAGGAACTTCATCGTCGTCTCGTAATCGACGTCGCGTGCGCCGGAGAAGAACACCATCTTGCTGGTGTTGCCGCGCAGAATGTCGCGGATCCGGTTTGGGAACTGCTCGATGGGGATCTCTTCCTTGTTGATCAGCACGCGGTTACCCGAGAGCAGCCGAAGGACGATCTGATCCTGGATCGCGGACGGAGGGAGGTTCGCGGGCGCCTTCGGCGGAACGCGGACGAGGTAACCCATCTGCACGACGGGCGTGATGACCATGAAGATGATCAGGAGCACCAGAACGACGTCGACGAGCGGCGTGACGTTGATGTCCGATCTGAGTGAACCACTACCGCCTACTTGCATGTCGAGACCTTATGTCTGATTTGCCGGAGCTTTCTTCGGTTGAGAGATGAGACCGACGTCGTTGAAGCCGACCTCGCGGCAGGCTCTCAGCACGTCGAGAACGTCGCCGTACTTCACGAGCTTGTCGCCTTTGACGGCGATCTCGCGGTCGGGAGTGCGCTGATGGATGTTCTCCAGCTCGGCCTGCACCTGGTCCTTGCGGACCACGTTCGAGCCGAGATAGACCGAACCGTCCGCCTTCACCGAGATCTGCAGCTGCTTCTCGGTATCGGGCGTCTTCTCCGGATCCTCGGTCACCGGAAGATTGATCGGCACGCCTTTCTGCAACATGGGCGTGACGACCATGAAGATGATCAGCAGCACGAGGCAGACGTCGACGAGCGGCGTGACGTTGATGTCCGCATTGAGAGCCGTATGGCTCAGCTTGCCGACAGAGCTATGCCATCGATGTCTTATCATGCGGGCCTCCAGCTTCCTTCATGAAGTAGATGGCCATTTCCGAGCCCGAGTTCGACATCTCGACCGTGAAGCGGTCGATGCGGTTCTGGAAGTAGTTGTATGCCCACACCGCGGGGATGGCGACGAACAGTCCGAACGCCGTGGTGACGAGCGCTTCGGAGATACCGGCCGAAACCGAGGCGATGCCGCCGCCCGAGGTGGCCATCTTGGAGAAGGCGTTGATGATGCCGACGACCGTGCCGAACAGTCCGACGAACGGTGCCGTGGCGCCGATCGTGGCCAGAACGCCGAGGTTCTCCTTCAGCTCCGCGACGGTGATCATGGCCGTGCGGTCCATGCCCTGACGGGCCGCTTCGACGCCGACTTCCGGATCGGAGAAGCGCTTGTCGCGGCGTGCCGCCTCGAACTCGAGCAGGCCGGCGGAGATGACCTTCGCCAGATGGCTCTGCTTGTACTTCTTGGTCACGTCGATGGCCTGCTGATACTCACCGCGGGTCAGCAGGTTCGAAAGCGCGCCGAGGAGCTTCAGCGACTGATTCTTCGCTTTCTGGAAGGTGATGTAACGCTCCACCATGACCCAGATCGAGTAGATCGACATCAGGACCATGAGGACGACGACGCCTTTGGCGAGGCCTCCCATGGAATTCCAAAGTGCTACAGGACTCATATCCATGATTCAGTTCCCTCCGAGGTCCGGCTCGCGAGCCGGACGGATTTCAGTTCAGTTTGAAGTTGACGGTCAGGTTGAAGATGACGTCGACCGGCTGTCCGTTCAACGTACCGGGTCTGAACTTCCAGCGCTTGACGGCATCGACGGCGGCCTGGTCGAGACCGAACGGCAGAGGCTTGAGCACCTGCACGTTCGTGACGTTTCCGCCCTTGTCGATGATGCATTCGACGATGACGATGCCGGCGATGCGGGCCTTGCGGGCCACTTCCGGATACGTCGGCTCGACGCGGGTGATGACCACGGGCGCCTTGACGTCGCCGCCCACACGCAGCGGCGCCTCCGGTTTCGGCGCGGTATCGGTGATGACTCCGCCGACGACCCCGCCGACGACGCCACCGGCCACACCGCCTTCGACGCCACCCTCGACGCCGCCTTCGGCGCCGGCGCTGCTGGCCGGCGTCTCCACCGGCTTGACCGTGTCAGGGACGGCGGTCGGAGCCAGGTTCTGGACATCCTTGGGGACCTCCACCGGCTTGACTTCGACCTTCTGGACTGCGGCCTTGGGTGGGGGCGGTGGAGGGGGTGGCGGGGGCGGGGGCGCGGCGGCAACAGAGTATTGCGCGACCTGCGCCGGCGAGTTGGCCGGGAAATCGACGCTCCAGATGGCTCCAAAGATCGCGGCGGCGATGACGATCACGTGCAACGCCAGCGAGACCGGAAGCGTCAGGAACTTCTGAAGGCCGATTTTCTGCTTTCGCGACTCGACGACTGTGGTTTCAAACATGCTCGATCAGCTCTTTTTTTGTCCGGCGGCCGCTTTCCGCGCCTTGATGATCTCCACGGCCTTGTTCTTCAACTGTTCGGCCTGCGCGATGAGGGCCTGCTGCTTGACCGGATCGGTCTCCACGAGGGCCTCCTGCCGGTACAGAAGGTTCAGGTAGACGATTGCCTCGAAGTAGTCCGGCTTCATGTTCATGGCGCGGGTCAGCGCGCCCTTGCCCTTCTCGATGATGGCTATCTTCTCGGCCGGATCGGCCGGGGGGTTCTTGGCAACCTTCTCGTAGCAGACCACACCATAGATGTAGAACGCTTCGGGGTTGTTGTTGTCGAGGAGGGTGATCTTCTCGTACCAGTTCAGCGACTCGTTGAAATTGCCCTGCTTCGCGTAGAGGGTGGCGATCGAGCGCACCGCCTCGATGTCGGCGGGATGGTCCTTCAACCACTCGCGGAAGTAGTTGATGGCGTCGGTCGTCCGGTTCGCGTTGAGGTAGAGGTTGATGAGGGCCTCGCGGGCGATGCGGTCGTCCGGCTTCCGCTTCAGGTAGTTGCGGAGCTCGGCCGCGGCGATGTCGGCGTTCTTCTCGTTGGCCGGCGACTTGTCGTCCGGAACGTAAAGGCCGATACGCGAGTAACCGATCATCCGGGAAAGCTCTGGAAAGCCTTTCGGATCGATCTCCCGCGCCTTGGTGTAGTGCTCGAGCGCCGTCTTGTAGTCTTCCTTGTTGTAGGCGGTGTTCGCGTCGCGAATCTGCAGTCGCGCTTCCACCTTCCTGCAACTCGTCAGCGACGAGATGGAGAGCGCCAGTGCCGCGAGAAGGCACAACTTCGTTTTCATCTAGATCAGAACTCCCAGGTTGTTGATCGCGAACTGATTCCGCGGGGCGTGTCAGGCTGTCGGCTGGCCCGCTGCTTCAGGCAATGGCTGGCGAATATACAGATCGCGTTTTTCACCGTCAAGCAATTCAGTACTGGCTGAAACCAGAGATCTTAGGAAAAAAACTTCACTCCGAAAAACTTTATGTCACGGATGCGCCCGCTTTCGGTTGGACACCTTGGCAGAATGCAAAGAAACCGAGAACTGACGGGCCTCAATAACTCGGCTTGAATTCGGACGTCAATGCGCTGATCGTTTCCCAGAGTTCCGGGAACAACGGTTCGCGCGTTCCCGCCTCCAACTGTGCGGCCGGTACACCTTTCAGCGACAGAACCTTCGATCCGATGATCCGGAAGGCCAGGCGCATGTGCGTGAAGCGCCACTTCATGAACGCTTCATCATAGTCAAGTAGTCCCTGGACGAGACGGAACAGTGGCTCGTGCGCCCGCGGATTCCGCTCGATCTCCAGGACCGTGATCGATCGTTTTTGCAGCAATTGCTCGAACGGCGGCCAGATCAGCTTCCCCGCCTCGACAATCCGGTTGAATCCGGGCGACTCCTGCCCGCTCCCCCGCCCCAGCGCCCCCACCCGGAACTCGTGGTAGTGCGCCGGCGCCATCGTCTCCAGGACCACGATCTGCTCGCGAAGCAGGTCCAGGAGCATGCGGCACCGATGGAGCAGGCCCGCGGCAAGCGTCACGTCCCCGGCGGCGATCGCTCCGGCGATCCGGTGCAGCTCGTAGTCGAGATGTTTCAGCCATAATTCCGCCGTCTGATGCGTGATCTGGAACAGCGCCTCGTCAGGATTGACGAGCTGGTCGACCGGTTTCTGCAGCTCGAGCAGCTCCGGGACGCGAACGTACCGCTCGTAGTCCGTGTCGCCGCGTCCTTCGAGAATGGGTCCTGTGTGCGCGGTCAAACGAGTTCCAGGATGTGCCCGAGCTTTTTCTTCTTCGCTTCGAGGTACTTCCTCGTCGTCGATGACGGGGCGATCTCGAGCGGCACGCGCTCGACGATCTCGAGACCGAAGCCTTCGATGGCGACGTACTTCGCCGGGTTGTTCGTCATGAGCCGGATCTTGCGGACGCCGAGGTCGCGGAGAATCTGCGAGCCGGTGCCGTAATCGCGGATGTCGGGTGCGAAGCCGAGCTTCGCGTTCGCTTCGATGGTGTCGTCGCCCTGGTCCTGCAGCTCGTACGCCTTGAGCTTGTTGATCAGGCCGATCCCCCGTCCCTCCTGCAGCAGATAGAGAACGACGCCTTTCTTCTCCGCCGCGATCAGCTCGAACGCGCGCTCGAGCTGGTCGCCGCAATCACAGCGGCTGGAGTGGAAGACGTCGCCGGTGAGACACGACGAGTGCACGCGGACGAGCACGTCGTCGTCTTCCTTGACGTCTCCCATGACCAGCGCCACATGCTCCTCGCCGTTGATGTCGCTGGTGTAGGCGTAGACGCGGAACTCGCCGTAGTCGGTCGGCAGCTTCGGAGAAGCCACGCAGTGCACGTGCCTCTCGTTCTGCATCCGGTACTTGATGATGTCGGCGACGGAGATGATCTTCAGCCCGTGCTGGATCGCGAACTCACGCAGATCCGGCAGGCGCGCCATCGTGCCGTCCTCGTTCATGATCTCGCAGATGACCGCGGCCGGCATCATGCCCGCGATCGTGGCCAGATCCACCGACGCCTCGGTCTGGCCGGCGCGCTTGAGGACGCCGCCCCTTTTCGCGCGCAGCGGAAACACGTGGCCGGGCCGCAGCAGATCCTGCGGACGCGTCTTCGGATCGATGGCCACCTGCACCGTCTCGTAACGGTCCTTCGCCGAGATTCCCGTCGTGACCCGTCCCCGCGCCTCGATCGACACCGTGAACGCCGTGCCGAAATTCGAGGTGTTCTGCTCGACCATCAGCGGCAGGTCGAGCTCGCGGCAGCGATCCTCGGTGAGTGCCAGACAGATCAGACCGCGCCCAAACCGTGCCATGAAGTTCACCGCCTCGGGCGTGATCTTCTCGGCGGCGATGCAGAGGTCCCCCTCGTTCTCGCGGTCCTCGTCATCCACGATGATGACGAACTCTCCGCGACGATACAGTTCTGCGGCTTCGGATACGGTTGCGAAAGGCATCTGGCTCACTCCACCTGGAACTCGCGCGTGAGATTGTACTTCGACGGCCCCGGACCGCTGGTGATACTCACCCTCAGCGTGTGCGGGCCGGGATCGATATCGGTCAGCGGCACGCTGCCCCGCAGCAGATAGCACCCCGGCGAGGCCTTGATCGAATCGGGCACGAACTCCTCGGGGTCCGACGTGCTGGTGCCGTCCTTACCCACGAGCTGGATCTGCACTTTGACGCTCGGCGGGTTCTCGGCGATCTCACCCGAGCAATACTCGGCTGCCCAGCCGAGGTCTTGTGATCTCTTGAACGACGCAAGCGATGCGAGCGCACCGAACGGATCCCCTCCGCTCTGTGGCTGCAGGACCGCCGGATCGCTCACGAGCGTCAGTTTCCCGGCGCCCGCGGGGAGAGCGACGGGACGCGGCGCGTCGACGATGACCTGTCCCTTTCTCACCTTCTCCACCGTGACGACCGTCTCGATGTGATCCTGGGGCGCGACACCCAACCGGCTCGCGCGCGAGGACGCCCACTCCGGAACCGTCTTCAGATCGGGAGAGACGATGTAGCTCTTGATGGCACCGGGTAACGCGGAGGTGAAGTCGGTGCGCTGCGGATCGCGCCGCGCTCTCTCGCCGAGCCTGTCGAAGATGAACACGACCTCGATCTTCGGCATACCGAATTTCTCGGACGCTTCGTGTGTGTAAGTCCACGTATCTTTCGCCGCCATGGTGCGGCCACCGGTGGGGTCCCCCGGTTCGAAACCCTGCACGGTCGTGAACTCCGCCGTCCGCGACTGCATCTTGTTGCCCATCTCCGTGGGAAATCCGAGAACGACGATGACGCGGCCACGCTCGGTCAGGGAGCCGCGCGTGGAACCCTCCTTGAACTCCCTCTCCGCGTAGGCGACGCGGTTCTCGTATTCCTGCCGGAATTCGTTGCGCGGCGTGCCCGGCGTCGGGTCGCGTCGCGCGAAGAAAAGATCGATGAAGTCGATCGCCTCGTCGTCCGTCTTCACGTTCCGCCACGCCTTCTGCTCGTCCGCGGTCATGAGCCACCTGGCGGGACCGTTGCCGAATTCGCGGGGCTTGGTTTGCGCCGTGAGCGTGAGAGCCACGCTGAGAGTGAGGACTGCGAGGAGGAAGGATTTCATGGGTACCCGGTCTCGGCTCACGGGTCTCGGGGGCTGCCTCGCCTGAGGCACGAGGCCCCCGAGACCTATGACCTGACCTTGTTGTCTACTTCGACGTCGTCGTCGCCGGCGCCGCCGCCGCAGCCGTCAACTTCAGCGGCTGCTCCGCGGTCCAGCTCAGCTTCTTCACCTGATCGTAGACCTTCACGCGCAGCGTGTAATCGCCCGCGGGAAGAGGCGTCTTCATCTCGCCGAGAGGAATGCCGGCCATGATCGCGTACTGGCCGGGCCCGGGAGCGCCGGTCAGCGGCAGCGGAGTGGCGTCGGTGATCGGCGCGCTGATCGTGCGGCCGGGCTTCTCTTTCGTTCCGGTGCCGACCAGCTCGAGCTTCACCTGCAGCTTCGGCATGTTCGTCGCCTCGTCGATGCCGGGATTGACGATCTCGATGAAATATGTGAGCTCGTCCTTGTTGGTGAAGTTGTGGTCGCCCTTCGGGACGATCTTCACGCGGCCGAACGCGTACGGCGCTCCGGCCACGGCGGCCGTCTCGGTCTGATGGACATCGCTGGAGAGCACGAGACGGGAGATCGCCGTCTCCTCCTTCGCCAGCGCCTTCAGCTCCATCGGCGCGCTGGTGATGACGACCGGCTTTCCGTCCTTGTCGGACAGGCCGAGGATCGCCTTGTAGGTGCCGGGCTTGAGGTTCGTGAGCGAGCGGTCGAAATAGAGATCGCCATTCGAAGTCGAGAGCGTCGCCGGCTCCTCGAACATCGCCACCGCGTTGCCCGTCGCATCTTCAACCGTGCCGAAGAACGTCGTCACCTGCGCGGCGGTCAATTCCGCGGACTTCGGGACATAAAGCTGGACGGGAACGAAGAACTCGCCCGTCGGCGAGAGCAGCTCGGTGTAGCCCACCGAGATCGACTTGTACGGACTGCTCTTCGCGGCTTTGAACTCATCGATGGCCGTCTTCAGCGACGCCGTCTTGATGGTGCCGATGCCGGCGGCGGTCGAGGGAGCGGGCGGAGTCACCGGAAGGGTCTGCGCGGACGCGGCGGGAGCCGCCTGCGCCTTCGGCGCTTCGGTCAGGTTCGGCGAGACGATCGTGGCCTGCTGCACGCGGCGCGTCACGTCCATGACGTCGAGGCCCGTGCCGCGCTCGAGCGACCACATCCCGTTCTGGAACTGGTCGACGAACGAGATTCGCGAGGCTGCCGGGCCGAGGCTCACAGGCGGCTTGTCGTAGACCCACACCTGCTTCGGCATGTTCTGGTCGGCTCCACGGCCTTCGCCGGGGATTCCGACGCCGGTGGTGGACTGCGCTCCGCTGCGCTCGATACGGCTCGGCGCGCTGAGCAGCATGAGGATGCGTCCGCGATCGGTGAGCGAGCCTTTGCGGCGACCCTCGTTGAAGTGCTCGTCGGCGTACTTCACTCGCTGCTCGAAGTCAGCCTGGTACTCGTTCTGCGGAGTTCCGGGCGTCGGATCGCGGCGGGCCCAGAACAGATCGACGAACGCCTTCGCATCGGCGTCGGTCTTGATCTGGCTGAACTTCGCCTGCTCGTCCGCGGTCATGATGAACTGGACGGGGCCCTTGGCCCAATCGCGATACTCCGGCGAGAGCTGCGCGAACGCAGCGCCGGCAATGATCGTCAGAACCGTGCTGACGATCAGGATGCGGAACATGTTCTTCATTCAGATTCCTCGTCGCAGGGATTTGAAAAAGTGAGGCTGAGTCTCACGGCGCAAACAGCGTTCGCGGTTCGCTATTCCCTCGGCTCAGCTCTGTTGATCGAAGCTCTCCATCTCATCGTAGAGACGGTCCATCTCGGCGTCGATCTCTTCCTGCTTCAGGATGCCTTTGCGAACCAGAAGGGTGGCCAGGCTGTGCAGGAGAATGCCGTTGTCGATGATCATCTGCTCGATCTGCTCGTCTTCGTAATCGTCCTCGTCGTCGCGATCGATCTCGTCCATCGCCGTCTCCTTCGAATGAGGGTGACGGTGTATCACAACCGGTTCTCGGTTGTCAGTTGTCAGTAGAATCGCTCCGATGAAACGAGCAGCCCTGTTTGTCCTACTCGCGGCATTCGCCTGCAACCAACCGAGCCCCGAGCCCCGGGGCCCGAGGCCGTTCAAGGTCGGCCTTCTCACGCCGGGCTCCGTCAACGACAACGGCTGGAACGCGATCGCCTACGAAGGGCTCCAGCGGATCAAGCAGAAGCTCGGCGCGGAGGTCTCGCATCAGGAGACGAAAACGCCGGCCGAGTTCGAAGAAGGGTTCCGCTCATACGGCGCGCGCGGATTCGATCTCGCCTTCGGCCACGGCTTCGAGTTTCAGGATGCCGCGCTCGCGGCGGGCAAGCAGTATCCCAATACGGTGTTCATCACGACGTCGGGCAAATCGGTCGCGAAAAACGTCGCCCCGATGGTCTTCGAGCTCGAGCAGGCCACCTATCTCCTCGGCGTCATCTCCGCGCGCGAGTCGAAGACGGGCAAGGCCGGCCTCGTCGGCGGCATCAACCTGCCGTCCATCGCATCGACGTTCCTGGCGTTCAAGGCGGGAGCGCAATCGGTGAACCCGAAGTTCGAGGTCAAAGAGGTGTACACCGGAAACTTCGACGACCTCGGCGCGGCCCGGCTGGCCACCCTGTCGCTGATCAACGCCGGATGCGACTTCATCTTCCACCAGGCCAACGAGGCCGGTCGCGGCGTTTTTCAGGCCTGCTCGGAGCGGAAGGTCCGCTGCTTCGGATCGAACAAGAATCAGAACGACCTCGCGCCCGACGTGATCGTCGCCTCCGCCGTGCTCGACGTTCCCTCTGCGTTCGTGAAAATGGCTGAGACCGTGCGCGACAAGCAGTTCAAACCGGGCGTGCAGTACTTCGGAATGAACGAGGGCATCGTGTCGCTGGTCTGGAACGAGAAGCTGAAGGCGACGATGTCGCCGCAGACTGTCGCCGAGGTGGAGCGGGTCGAGAAGGGCATTCGGAGCGGTGCGGTGAAGGTGCCGCGGGGGTTCTAGCGTCCTGTCATCGGGAAATCGGTACCAGATCGCGCCGCAATCGGCGGTGAGCGCAAGGCGCGCCGACGCAGGCATCGTGGTGACCAGGTCGAGGAGGCGCAACGCAGCGATCGCCGTCGGGAGCAAGCGAGAGGGTATCGATTTCTCGATGACAGGACACTAGGGAAGCTCTGAACAAGTCGTTGTTCACGTCATCCTGAGCCGCGAAGACGGCGAAGGATCTCGAAATGGCAGGCGTTTTCGCATCCTGAGATCCTTCGTCGCGCTTCGCCGACTCAGGATGACGACTTGTTCAGAGGTTTCGCAGGTCGACCCAGAATGCTCATCCTCGAACACATCAAGAAATCGTTCGGGCCAACCGTAGCCGTCGACGACGTCTCGCTCCGCATCGAGCGCGGCGAGATCGTCGGCCTTCTCGGAGAAAACGGCGCCGGCAAGACCACGCTGATGCGCATGGTCGCGGGCGAGATCAAGCCCGATGCCGGCGCGATCGAGCGGCCGCCCCGTACGGGCATCGTCCACCAACACTTCGCGCTCGTTTCGAACTTCACAATCGCCGAGAATCTCGCGCTCGCCGGCGATCGCCGGCTGCGCTTCGCGTCGCGGGCGACGCTCGAGCGCGAAGCCAAAGCGACGATCGAGGCAACCGGCATCGATCTTCAGGACGTGAGGCGGCGAGCGTCGGATCTCAGCGTCGGCGAGCGCGCCAAGCTCGAGCTGATCAAGGCTGTTGCCGCCAAACCGGAGCTGCTGATTCTCGACGAGCCGACGTCCGTGCTCACCCCGCTCGAATCCGCCGACCTCTTTCGGCTGATCCGCGAGCTTGCTTCTGCCGGAACAGCGGTCGTCTTCATCACGCACAAGATCGCCGAGGTGATGGAGGTGGCGTCGCGGCTGGTCGTGATGCGGCGCGGGCGGGTGGTACTCGACACGCCGGAGGGATTGACCGCGGACGAGATCGCGCAGGCGATGGTCGCAGAACCCTCACCCGGCCTTCGGCCGCCCTCTCCGGCACGGGGGAGAGGGCATGGCGAAACCGGGGTGAGGGTCGTGCTCGGGACGCTGACGCTCAAGGCGACGGAAATCCTGGCCATCGTCGGCGTCGCGGGCAACGGACAACGCGAGCTGGCGGAGCGCGTGCGAGCTCTGGCGCGAAACTCCGGATTCATCCCCGAGGATCGGACCCGCGATGCGCTGATCGCGGAGATGACCATCGCCGAGAACATCGCCCTCGGCTCGCGGCGATGGCGGCCGGCTGACGCACGCGTGCGCGCCGAACGGCTCATCAACCTCTACAACATCAAGGCGCGTGGGCCGCTGCAACTCGCCGGTGAGCTCTCGGGCGGCAATCAGCAGAAGGTGGTCCTCGCGCGCGAGCTCGACCGGCGTCCCGAAGTGATCGTGGCATCGGAACCGACGCGCGGACTCGACATCGAAGCGACGCGCTTCGTCCACGAACAACTGCGGATCGCGGCGGCCGCCGGAGCAGCGATCCTTCTCATCACCTCGGATCTCGATGAAGCGTTTGCGCTCGCCGATGGAATTCACGTCATCTACCGCGGGCGGCTGAGCGAGCGGATGACGCCGCGGGAAGCATCGGATCGCGTCGCGGCACTGATGGCGGGAGTGGCGTGAAGCGCGCGGCGCTGCCGGTTCTCGCCTGCCTCGGCGCGATCGCGTTGCTCGCAGGATCTGCCGCCGCCTTCGGCCACTCCCCGACGCTCGTTCTGCGCACGCTGTTCGAGGGATCGATCGGATCGCGTTTCGCGATCGAAGGAACGCTCCTCAAATCCGTTCCCCTGCTGCTGACCGGGCTGAGCGTGGTGATCGCCTTCCGCGCCGGAGCGTGGAACATCGGCGCCGAAGGACAGTTCATCACGGGCGCGATCGCGGCGCTGATCGCCTCTCCCTTCGGGTACGTCCCGGCCCTCATCGCCGCTGCCATCGCCGGCGCGCTCTGGGCGTCGATCGCCTCGGCGATGCGGCTGTGGCGCAACGCGCCGGAAGTTCTGACCACGATCCTCCTCAATTTCATCGCCATCCACCTCCTCGGCTGGTGCGTGAACGGACCGCTGCGCGAAGCGAGCGGCCAGTACCCGCAGACCGACGCGGCCGCGTCGGCGTTGCCGGCGATCGGTCAGGTCCACGTCGGATTTCCGCTGGCGATCGTCATCGCCGCCGCGAGCTGGTGGCTGCTCTACCGCACGACCGAAGGCCTGCGGCTTCGCGCCACCGGTTTCAATCCCGATGCGGCGCGCAATGCCGGAATCCACGTCGGCGCCCAACTGGTGCGGGCCGTGGCGATTTCCGGCGCGATCTCCGGCATCGCCGGCGGGATCGAGCTGCTGGGCGTCACGCACCGTCTCTTCGAGCGCTTCGCAGCGGGTTACGGATACTCGGGAATCGCCGTCGCGCTCCTCGGCCAGCTCGATCCGATTGCCAGCATCGCCTCGGCGCTTTTCTTTGCGGCGCTGACGACGGGAGCCGGAGAGCTGCAGCGATCCGCCGACATCTCCGCGTCGATCGCGACGTTCGGCCAGGCCGTCGCCATTCTCGTGATCATCGCGGTGTCGTGGAGGAGAGGCCATGCTTGAGATCCTCCTCCACTCGATCCCGCTGGCCATCGTGGCGTCGACTCCCCTGCTCCTCGCGGTCGAGGGAGAGCTCGTCGTCCAACGCAGCGGCATCATCAACCTGGGCATCGAAGGAATGATGCTCGCGGCCGCATTCGGAGCGGCGTTCGGCGGTGTGATCACCGGCATCATGGCCGCGGCGTTCGTCGCGTTCCTCTTCGGCGTGTTCGTGATCGTGCTCAACGCCGATCAGATCGTCACCGGCACCGCCATCAACCTCCTGGTTCTCGGCGCCACGGGCTTCGCGTATCGCGAGATGCAGGCGCGTCCCGTTCCACGGATCAACACCGACGCGATCACGCCGCTCGCCTGGATCGTCATTCCGATCGCCATCGCGCTGTTTCTCTGGTGGACGAGCGGAGGACTCCGGCTGCGCGCGGCCGGCGAGAATCCTGAAACGATGCGCGCGGCGAGATGGTCGCCAGCACGCTATCGATGGATCGCCCTGGCGATCGAGGCCGTGCTCGTCGGACTCGCGGGCTCACATCTCGCGCTCGCGTTGTCGAACGGATTCGCGGAGAACATGACGGCGGGCCGCGGGTTCATCGCGCTTTCCGTGGTGATCTTCGGCCGCTGGTCGGTGCGCGGGAGCATCGCCGGAACGGCGCTCTTCGGCATCGTCGCGGCGCTGCAGTACGCGCTCCAGGCTGCGAACCGCGGGATCGCCTTTCACCTGCTGCTGGCGACGCCCTACGTCGTCACGCTGCTGATCCTCTGCGGGATCACGGGACGCGTCCGCGCGCCGGAGTGGCTGGGACGGCGGGACTAACGGCCCCAGTTGCCGAGGGAGTCCCATACCGACCGCACACCCGGTTGCGGGGTGGCGAGGGTTCGAGGCGGGGCCTCGCCGGCGGCTGCGAGCGTTGCGGCGATGATCGGAACGACATCGGGAACGGTTCGCTGCAAATCCGCTTCGTGATCCTGCAGGAACCGCGTGCTCACTTTGCCATCGCGGAAGGCACGATGCGTCACGACGCGCCGCAACCACGACACATTCGTCGTGACGCCGAGGATGACGAAGTCGCGGAGAGCGCGGTCGAGGCGGTCGATGGCGGCATCGCGCGTCGGCGCGAAACAGATCAGCTTCGCCAGCATCGGATCGAAGCTCACGCCGACAACGCTCCCCTGCATGACGCCGGAGTCGACGCGCACGCCGGGCCCGGACGGCTCGGAGAGAACTTCGATCGTACCGGTTTGCGGCAGAAAACGATCGTCGGGGTCTTCGGCGTAGACGCGGACCTCGATCGCGTGCCCGCGTTGATGCACATCTCGGAACGGAAGCGGCTTTCCGGCGGCAACGTCGAGCTGCGCACGCACGAGGTCGACGCCGGTGACCAGCTCGGTCACCGGATGCTCGACCTGCAGTCGCGTGTTCATCTCGAGAAAGTAGAACTGCCGGTCGGGCGTGACGATGAACTCGACCGTGCCGGCGTTTTCGTACTCGACGCCCCGTGCGGCCGCGACTGCCGCATCGGTCATCTTCTGCCGCAGCTCGTCGGAGTAATCGGGCGCCGGCGATTCCTCGACGACTTTCTGATGCCGCCGCTGGATCGAGCAGTCGCGTTCGAAGAGATGCACGATCTCGCCTTGCGAGTCGCCGAAGACCTGCACCTCGACGTGGCGCGGCTCCTCGATGTATTTCTCGAGCAGCAGACGGTCATCGCCGAATGCTTTCTTCGCTTCGCGCCGCGCGGACTCGATGAGCCCCTGCAGCTCCGCGGCTTCGCGAACGATCTTCATCCCCTTCCCGCCGCCGCCGGCCGACGCCTTGATCAGAACCGGAAAGCCGATGCGCTTTGCTTCGTTCGCCAGCGTCGCGTCTTTCTGATCTTCGCCGTCGTAGCCGGGAACGACCGGGACGCCGAGGCGCTGCATGAGGCGGCGGGATTCGGCTTTGGAGCCCATGGCCGCGATCGATTTCGCCTTCGGACCGATGAAGGCGATCTTCGCGTCGTCGCAGGCGGCGGCGAGCTCCGGCCGTTCGGAGAGAAATCCGTAACCGGGATGGATCGCGTCTGCACCGGCGCGGCGCGCCGCGTCGATCACGGCATTGACGTCGAGATACGACGACAACGGGACGGCATCGTCGAAAAATCGCCGCACGTATCGCGTGTCATCCGCCTCTGAAAACGCGAGCACCGAGGCGATGCGCGCTTCGCGACAGGCGCGGGCGATGCGCACGGCGATCTCGCCGCGGTTGGCGACGAGGACCTTCGTTACGCCCACGGTGCCTTCTTCTTCTCCAGAAATGCCTTCATTCCCTGCTGCCCCTCTTCCGACACGCGGCGCGTGGCGATCGCCTCGATCGTGTAAGGAATCGAGTCGATCAATTCATGGGAGGCCACATGGGCGATCAATTTCTTGCATTCCCGCACGGCCTGAGGCCCTGACGTCTTCAACTGTCCGACCACGTCCGCAACCGCCGCATCGACGTCCTCGACAATGCGATGAATGAGCCCGATGCGTTGCGCTCGCTCGGCATCGAAGCGCTCGCCGGTGAGAAAAAGAGCCCGCGCATGCGAGGAGCCGATCTTTGCGATCACGTACGGCGAGATCACAGCGGGGATGATGCCGAGCTTCACTTCCGACAGTCCGAACTTCGCCTGCGGCGCCGCGATGGCGATGTCGGACACCGCCACCAGTCCCACTCCGCCGCCGATCGCCGCGCCGGTGATCCGCCCCACGACCGGCAGCGGACATTCGTTGATGACCGCGTACATCTTCGCCAGATGCGACGAATCGCGGACGTTCTCCTCGCGCGTGTACGAGACCATGCGCGACATCCAGTTGAGATCGGCGCCGGCGCAGAAATTCGGCCCGCTGCCGCGAAGAACGACGACTCGCGCCGACGAATCGCCCGCGCGCGCGAACACCTCGATCGCCTCGCCGATCAGCTCATCGTTGAAAGCGTTGTGAACGTCGGGGCGGTTGAGCGTGACGGTGAGGACGCCGTCAGATTCCTCGACGAGGAGCGTTTTGTACATTGCGCGAGATTAGACCACGCTCAATGCGCCCGTCTCACCGCCCGCCGCCGCCCGTGCTGTGCGTACGAGAACGACGGCGTGATCGAGTAGCGCGCCGAAACACCGATCGTGCCGGTCGGCTCGATCCGGGCGAAGAACGTCGTCGCCGTCGTTCCAGTAAAGGGGGTCGTGATCGTCTGCGTCGTCCCCGCCGGAACATCGACGGTGACCGACTGGGTCGCGGCGCTGGTGAGCGTCACCCGCAGCGGCGTATCGGTGGCCGCGACCGTGACGCTGACCGGGCCCGGCCGGTCGACCGCGAACTTGAAGTAATCGACGTCGGTCGTTTGGCACGTCCTGCCGGTGATCATCTGCGTGGAAACCAGATTGCCGTACGCCGTATCGGGTGTGCTGGTCGGACCGAACGGCTCGGTGCATGGCTGCTGGGTGACACCCAGCTCGGCGTTCGCGACGACCACGAATGTCTGCGGCGAGCTTGCCGTGACGCTCGTTCCGGTCACCACGATCTTGTAAGTGCCGGCCGGCGCTCCCGCGATCTCCACCTCTTCGGTGTTGTCGATGTGATTGACCCCATGCGTCGCCGCCGCGTTCGGATTCTTGGGATCGAGAACATACGGCAGAACGTCGTTGCCGCTGGCATCGATCACCTTCAGATCGAGATCGTTGACCAGCGTGGCCGCGGCGACCGGATCGTTCGGATCGCCGGAATCGACCGGGAACGTCAGCACTTCCGGATCGCTCCAGCCGAGGACCACGCGCAGGTTCTGGGCCGTGCTGAGGCTGACCGGAATCTCGATCTTGTCGCCCGTCGCAACCGGCTTCGTCACGATGCGCCGCTGCTGCCCGCCGTCGGCGATGATCGTGTCGACCGCCGCCTTCGCGTTCAGAAGCCCGAAGCCGTATGCGTAATCCGGCCCCCGATTCCCGAGATCCTCGGCCGTGGCGATCATGAGTGTTTTGAGGATGGCCGGCGTCGGGTTCTGCCCGCCGAACGTGCGGCGCCACTGCTCGACCAGAAGCGCGGAGACGCCGGTGATCACGGGTGCAGCCATCGACGTGCCATTGCCGGGAACGGGTCCGGCTGTGTACTGATTGTTCTGAATCGTCGAATAGACGTTGATGCCGCGCGCGACGAGATCCGGCTTCACACGGCCGTCGCGTGCCGGACCGCGGGAGCTGAAGTTCGCAAGCTGCTTGGAGATGTCCACGGCGCCGACAGCGATCACGTTCTTCGCCGAGGCGGTGAGCCCCACGGAAACCCACGGCGCGGGAAGAATGCTCGAGATCTGCGGATGCCTCGTGGTCTCACAGAATGTCGGCCCCGACTTGCACGTGGGCGCCGGGCAGTCGTTGCCGCTGCCATCGACGGAGTAGCAATAGCCGGAGGTGATGGTTCCATCGAATCCCTGGTGCGAGTGCGAGAACGGTGCGAACCCGGGACCGATCTTCCCCGCGTCGTTGCCCGCTGAATGGACGAAGAGAATGCCCTCGGATCGCGTCAGCCTGTCCAGCGGCGCGTTCGTGAGCATGTCGTAGTTGCCGTAGTAGATTTCGGTGTCCTCTTCCCAGGTCCACGGCGCGCACTTTCCCGTGTTGCACCAGCCGAGGATGTAGCCCCACGAGTTGTTGCTGGCCACGGCCGAGAGGTTCGAGGCCGACGCGGGAAACGCATCTGCGTCATTGGCGTCGTATTCGTGCAGTGTTGCCGATGGCGCCATGCCTTTCGCGTTCGGATCGACTCCGGCGGCGATCATCGTTCCGGCGGTGTGGGTTGCGTGATCGATGTCGCTGCTGGCGTTCCCGCTGAACGGCGTGTGGACGATCAGGCGGCCGCCGAATTCTCGATGCGACGCGTCGGCCGCGGCGAGCTCGAAGGTCGACAGCACCACTCCCTGGCCGGTGAGGTTGTACGGATCGGTGTAGAGCGGGGTGACGTTCGACAACAACGCCGAATTCGCATTGTGCGCGATCGGGCGAAGGTTGAGCGGACCGTACACGACGAGCACCCGCTCGTCCGCCGCAAGCTGTGCGACGGACGTCGAGGCGATGCGCGCGGAGATCCGCCGCGGAAACTGAAAGCCGGTCTGCAGCGGATCGACGAGCGTTCCGCCGGCCGCCTCGATCGCCGCCTTCGCCTCGGCGAATGACACCTCGTCCTGGAAAAGAATCGACAGCCGGGCGACCGGCTTGCCGCTGGCCACTTCACGAACGGCCGAGCGATGCAACTTCCGGTCGGCGGTGAGCGGCGTGAGCGACGCGATGCGCGGATCATCGTCAGCCACCGTCGCGTCCTTCGACATCCGGACGAGATAGCGATGGCCCGTCAGCGCGCCCTGGACCAGCAGTCCGCGCGACGCGAGGTCCGCCTGCTCCTGCTCGTTGAGAAGACGCGCCGGCGTCAGGATGAAATAGCGGTATGGAGCACCGGCTTCAGCCGGTGTTTGTTTCTCCGGCTGAAGCCGGGGCTCCACTGCCGGAGTCCAAACACCGAACGCGGCAGTCGCCCAGAGGAAGAGAACGGCGGTCAGGATTCGTCGCATAGTGTTGGTGCCCGAGGCCGGACTCGAACCGGCATGCCCCGAAGGGCGGCAGATTTTGAGTCTGCTGCGTCTGCCTATTTCGCCACTCGGGCAGGCGTGTGCTTCTTCTCCTGCCAACGTTGTACGGCTGAGTTCAGCTCGTCGTCGGTCAGGACCCTGCTGGTTGATTTGGCGAGTTGAAAAATCTCCTTGGCCAGTGACTCTTCCTGCGGATACCCGTGAGCCGCCAGCCAGTAGATCACATTCGAAAGACCGCACATCGGACCGACTTCGATGACCTGCTGCAGTCCGAACATGCCCGCGGGCACGCCCGAGTAAACCCGGTCCGCCAGCCATTCACTCCCCTTCTTCCGGGCCTTGATGATCGCGGCCGCGTGAACCCCGGTGCCCGTGCGGAAGGCATCCCGGCCGAACACAGGATAGTTGTCCGGCATCGGGACATGCGTAGCCGTTGTCACGAATCGGACATAGTCGGGGAGCTGCCGCAGGTCGTTGTCGATCCATCCCATCAGCTTCAGGTTGACCATCAGCAAATCGATCGGCGTGTTTCCCACGCGCTCGCCGATCCCCGACGCCGTTCCGTGAACGCGATCCGCACCCGCTTCGAGCGCGGCGATGCAGTTGATGATCCCCAGCGCCCGGTCCTGATGCCCGTGCCAGTCGATCTTCACCGCCGGGTTGAGGCGATCCACGAGACATCGGACGAAGTGAACGAGATTGCGTGTACCCCACGGCGTGGCGTGGCCGACCGTGTCGGCGATACAGATGCGTTTCGCTCCGGCATCGATCGCCGCCGTGTAAAGCTTCTCGACGTCCTCGGGCTTCGCGCGCGTCGTATCCTCGGTCACGTACATCACCGGGATGTCGTGCTCGGTCGCGAAGCGCACCGCTTTCACCGACTGCTCGATGATCCAGTCGATGTCCCACTCCTCCGTGAACTGGCGGATCGGTGAAGAACCGATGAAAAGATCGGCTTCGAGACGGATGCCGACGCGATCGGATATCTCGATGATCGGCTTGATGTCGTTCTCGTGAGTGCGGCCCGCGGCGCTCGGATAGACCGACAGCTTGTTGTCGACGATCTCCCGCGCCAGCGCCTCCACTGTCTTCTGCACGTGCGGTCCGGCGCCGGGCAGACCGATATCGGCGTTGTCGATGCCGATCGCATTCATGAAATGCAGGATGCGGATCTTCTCGTCGAGCTTCGGATCGGTGACGGAAGGCGACTGCAGACCGTCGCGCAGAGTCTCGTCGTCGAACTCGACACGTCGAGCCGGCCGCATCGGCTGCTCGACAGCGAGGTTCCAATCGTAAATGAGGCTCTCGAGGTCTTCCATTGGGGCCAGTTTACTTCGATGGAGCACCGGCTGAAGCCGGCTCCATTACTTCCCCGGAAACTTCGCCGGCCTCTTCTCCAGGAACGCAGCCATCCCTTCCTTCATGTCCTCGGACGCGCACAGGAGACCGAAAAGCGTCGCCTCGAGAAGCTGCCCCTCGTCGAGCGGCATGTCGCTGCCGGAGTTGATGGCCTCGATCGCAGCGCGTACGGCCACCGGCGACCTCGACGCGATCTTCTTCGCCATCTCCTCGGCCGCGCTCATCAGCTGGTCGGCGGGGACGACCTTGTTGACGAGGCCGATCCGCTCCGCCTCCGCGGCGTTGACCCGCTCGGCGGAACAGACGAGCTCGAATGCCTTCCCCTTGCCGAGGAGACGCGCCATCCGCTGCGTTCCGCCATATCCCGGAATGATGCCGAGGCTGACCTCGGGCAATCCGATCTGGGCCTTCTCCGAGGCGATGCGGATGTGACAGGCCAGCGCCAGTTCGCATCCGCCGCCGAGGGCGAAGCCGTTGATGGCGGCGATGACGGGTTTCGAGAAGCGTTCGATTTGCGTGAAGACGCTCTGGCCCTGCTCGGAAACGAATTTTCCGGAGATCGGCGAAAGCGTCGCCAGCTCGTTGATGTCCGCGCCGGCGACGAATGCCTTCTCGCCAGCGCCGGTCACGATCACCACGCGGATGGTGTCATTGTCACGCGCCTCGTCGAACACGCGCCCAATCTCTTCGACGGTCTTCGCGTTGAGCGCGTTGAGCACCTTGGGACGGTCGATTGTGACGAACAGGATGCTGTCGCGGGTTTCGGTTCTCAGATTTTCGTAAGTCATCTTCATCCCTCCGTCATGCTGAGCGGAGCGAAGGATCTCGTCGACGAGATCCTTCGCTGTCTTCGCGGCTCAGGATGACGTCCGATCAAACGCCACCGGCTTCTCGCCGGAGTAGTCGTAGAAGCCTGCGCCGCTCTTCCTACCGAACCGTCCGGCCAGCACCATCTTGCGGAGCAGAGCCGGCGACGAGAAACGCTTCTCGTGGTATTCCTCGAACATCACCTTGCTGATGTAGTACGTCGTGTCGAGGCCGACGAAATCGAGCAGCGTGAACGGACCCATCGGGTATCCGCAGCCGAGCTGCATGGCCTTGTCGATGTCTTCGACCGTTCCGACGCCTTCCTCGTACGCGCGAATCGCATCGAGGATGTACGGCACGAGCAGCCGGTTGACGATGAATCCCGAGTTGTCCTTGCACGCGACCGGCTCCTTGCCGAGGGACTTGGCGAACTCGAATGCGGTCTTGAATGCCTCGTCTGTCGTCAGGATCGTGCGCACGACCTCGACGAGCTTCATGAGCGGAACGGGATTGAAGAAATGGAGGCCGACGAACTGCTTCGGCCGCGCGGTGGCCATCGACAGCTCGGTGATCGTCAGCGACGATGTGTTCGACGCGAAGATCGCGCTTTTCTTCACGATCGAGTCGATCGCCGTGTATGTTTCTTTCTTGATCTGCGGGTTCTCGGTGATGGCCTCCACGACGATGTCGCACTCGGCCAGATCCTTGAGCGAGGTCGACCCCCTGAGCCGCGACAGGCACGCGTCACGGTCGGCGGCAGCCATCTTCCCCTTTTCCACGAACTTGCCGAGGCTCTTCTCGATGCCGGAGATTCCCTTGTCGAGAAGCTTCTGCTCGACCTCGACCACGGTGGTCTGGTATCCGGATTGCGCAGCAACCTGGGCGATGCCCGATCCCATCAGACCACAGCCCAGGACGCCGACTTTGTTGATCTTCATTCGTTCTCTCCTCAGAATCGCGCGACATTAAAGCCATGGCGCCGCAGTCACGCAAGCTCCAGCCTCAGGTCATCCTCCTCGGATTCGTCTCTCTGCTGAACGATTCCGCGAGCGAGATGATCTATCCGCTGTTGCCTGTGTTCATTACCACGACTCTCGGGGCCACGCCGGTGATCGTCGGTTTCATCGAAGGTGCGGCCGACGCCCTGGCGTCGATCCTCAAATATGGAGCGGGCGCGTGGTCCGACCGCGCCCGGCATCGGAAGCCACTGATCGCGACAGGATATGCGCTGGCGGCGGGATCGCGCGCATTGATCGGCGGAGCCTGGTCGTGGGTCGCCGTCCTGACCGCGCGCCTGATCGACCGTTCCGGCAAAGGGATCCGTTCCGCGCCGCGCGACGCGATGATCTCCGACGTCACACCGCCCGAGCAGCGCGGACGCGCGTACGGCTTTCACCGGGCGATGGACCACACGGGCGCGGTCGCCGGCCCTTTGCTGGCCACGCTCCTGCTCAGCGGCCTCGGCGTCCCGTTGCGCCACATGTTCTACATCGCCGTGATTCCTGGAGCGATTGCGGTGGTGCTGATTCTGGTGGCGCTGAAAGAACCGGAACGGGGCATGGAGTCCCGGCTTCAGCCGGTGGCAGGTCCGGCGAAAGCCGCCGCTCCACTCGGCTCCCCTTTCTGGCATGTCATCACCGCCATCGCCCTCTTCTCACTCGCCAACTCCAGCGATGCTTTTCTTCTGCTGCAGGCGCACACGGCAGGCGTGTCCACGGCAATGCTGCCGCTGCTCTGGTCGGCGCATCACGTCGTGAAGTCGCTCCTCTCGACGCCGGCGGGCGCGCTCTCGGATCGCGTCGAGAGGCGCTATCTCATCGCCGTCGGATGGCTGCTCTACGCGGTGACCTACTTCTTCTTCCCCGCGGCGCGCAGCGTCTGGTCATTTTTCGCACTGTTCATCTTTTACGCCCTCCCGTTCGTGTTCTTCGAGGGAGCGGAGCGCGCGCTGATCGCCGATCTCGTCCCTGCCGCCGCACGCGGCAAGAGCTTCGGAATCTATTACCTCGTCAGCGGCATGGGCGTGCTGGTCGGATCGGTGATTTTCGGCGAGCTTTACGAGCACTACTCGCATTGGGCGGCATTTGCCGTCGGCGCCGCTCTCGCCGTCGTCGCGGCGATCGCCGTTCTCACACTGCCGCGCCGCGCGCCTGCAGAACGAGCTGCGTCCTGAGATCGAACAGTTTCTGCTCCAGTCCGACCGGGTATCGATGCGGATTCACGAAGCGCTTGATGCCATCGTGGAAGCGGGCGAAGTCGCGCTCGCGCCGGGCGCGGATGTCGCCGAGCGACGGAGGATTGTAGACGCGCTTTCCGGAGCGGAACACCGGCACGAGCAGATCCTCGTGAGGCGCATCGCCTGCGAACGACTTCCGCCGCGTCAGGTCGGCCGGATCGACGATCGTTCGCGACGGATCGCCGATCAGCTCATCCCAGACCATGTCGCCGGCCGCTTCGTTGCCGGAGAAGAAACGCCGCACCTGCAACGATCCCGGCGTGGTGATCTTGGAGGCCTGCTCGGAGACCTTGATGCGATGCTCCCACTGCCCGCCGGCGCGCCGCAACGCGCCCAGCTTGTACACGCCGCCGAGGGCGGGCTGGTCGTAGGCGGTGATGAGGCGGGTGCCGACGCCCCATAAGTTGATCTTCGCGTTCTGATCCTTGAGGCTCGTGATCACATGCTCGTCGAGCTCGTTGCTGGCGGCGATCGAGGCATTCGGGAAGCCGGCGGCGTCGAGCATCTTCCGCGCTTCGATCGACAGATACGCCAGATCGCCGGAGTCGAGGCGGATGCCCATGAACTCCCGCCCGCGTTTGCGCAATTCCTTTCCGACTTCGATCGCGGTCTTCACACCATGGAGCGTGTTGTACGTATCGACCAGCAGCAGCACGTTGTTCGGCAGCGCCTCGGCCCAGGCCTCGAACGCTTCGCGCTCGCTGTCGAACGACATCACCCAGCTGTGGGCATGCGTTCCCTTCGTCGGAATGCCGAGTTGCGCGCCCGCGAGAACGTTCGAAGTGCTGTCGGCACCTCCGATGTACGCGGCGCGCGTTGCGGCGATCGCGCCGTCATCCCCCTGCGCGCGGCGGAGTCCGAAGTCGATGACCGGATCGCCCTTGGCCGCGAAGACGATGCGCGCGGTCTTGGTGGCGACGAGCGTCTGGAAGTTGATGATCTTCAGCAGCGCCGACTCGACGATCTGGGATTGGTCGATCGGCCCGCGCACGCGCACCAGCGGCTCCCCGGCGAAGACCACCGTCCCTTCGGGAACGGCGTCGACGTCGCAGGTGAGGTGCATGTTCCTCAGGTAATCGAGGAACTCCGGCGCGAACAACGGCTTGCTGTCGTTGCCGGTCTGGGCGCGCAGGTACTCGAGATCGTCGCCGTTGAAGCGCAGCGATTCGAGATATCGGATCGCATCGGCCAGTCCGGCGGCAATCGCGTATCCGCCGTCGAACGGCTCCTCGCGAAAGAACAGATGGAAGACCGCTTCGTCGCGATGCTTCCCGACGCGCCAATAGCCGAAGGCCATGGTCAGCTCGTAGAGGTCGGTCAGCAACGCGTTGGAGAACAAGCTCAGCGGGCCGCCACGAGCCGCTGTTGCTCGGCCGTCGCCCACGTGCAGAGCGTCTGACGGTCCGCGTCGGAGAGCCTGGCGTCCGGATGCAGCGGCAGGTACTGCATCAGCGGCATGTCCCCTCCCTTCACTTCCTCACACGCCTTCTGCATCTTTCGCGCGGCTTTCTTCGGCGAGTACGTCGCGAACTCGGAGAACGACAGTTCCTGGCGCCCTTCGTCGACGTCGTGCTTGAGCAGCCACGACAGCGGCGCGACCTGTGCGTACCACGGCCAGCGCGTCTGACTCGAATGGCAGTCGTAGCAGGAGCGCTGCAGGATCGCCTGCACGTTCGGCGGCACGTTCTGGATCGCGTTTCGCGGGTTGACGGGCGGGTTCGTCAGGTCAGGCCGGACGACCTGTATGACCATGAACACGGCAACGATGACGAGGAGAATCCATTTCGTACGGCTCATGATGATCAGCTAGTGCAGCAGGTATTGTTCCCAGAACTCCGTCATCGCCAGGAACTGATAATCCTGATTGCTTCTCTTTGCGAATCCGTGACCCTCGTCCTTCGCCATCAGCCACCAGACCGGCGCACCGCTCGCGCGCACGGTCTGCACGATCTGCTGCCCTTCGGTCCACGGCACGCGCGGATCGTTGAATCCGGCGATCACGAACAGCGGCCTGGTGATCTTCGAGGCGCTGGTCAGCGGTGAGATCTGCTGGAGGAAGTCGTGCATCTTCGGATCGCGCTCGTCGCCATACTCGACGCGCCGCAGATCGCGCCGGTAGCCGGACGTGTTCTGCAGGAATGTCAGGAAATTCGAGATCCCGACGACGTCGACCGCCGCGCGCAGGTCACTGTTGTAATGCGTCATCGTGGCCAGCGTCATGTAACCGCCGTAGCTGCCGCCGTACACGGCAATGCGATCGGGATCCAGTGCCGGATCGCTCTTGATCCAGTTGATCACCGTGCCGATGTCCTTCACCGTGTCTTCGCGCTTGAAGCCGTTGTCCATGGCCAGGTACGTCTTGCCGTATCCCGTCGACCCGCGGACGTTCGGGTACACGAGCGCGATCCCGAGCTCGTTGATCCAGTAATTGCTCCGGCCGAGAAAATTGGGCTGGGTCTGCCCTTCCGGCCCGCCGTGGATGATGAGAATCGACGGGCGCTTGCCGGGGAACTTCATCGGCTCGGGCCGGTAGACGAAGGCCGAGATCTGCGTCCCGTCGAAGCTCTTCATCGTCACCAGCTGCGGATCGGCGTTGCGCTCCGGATTCAAGCCGCCGGTCTCGCTCTCAGTCCAGCGCTCCACCGCCCCGGTGTCGACGTTGAGCGCATAGACATCGGTCGGCGATTTCGCCGACTGCATGCTGAATCCGAGGAGGTGGCCGTTCGGGTGCCAGCGAAGGTCGCGGACGACCGCGTAGGGCAGCTTCGGCCGGAGGAGCTCGCGGCCGCTGATGTCGATGACGTGCAGAACGCCCGCGCCGTTCTCATTCGTGACGTAGGCGACGCGCTTGCGCGACTCGTCGAGGGTGAAGAAGTCGACGTCCCACTTCTCGTGGGTGATGACCTGCTTCGAGCCGTCGGCCAGATGCATGCGAACGAGCTGCTGGAACTCCGATCCTTCATCGGAGGTGAAGTAGAGATCGCCGTCATCCGCCGAGAAGCGGGCGGATGAATACGCAACAGGCACATCGCGCTTGGGCGTCAGCAGCGTTTTCGTTCCGGTAGCCACGTCTACGAGATACAACTGCGTTTCGTTCGCAGAAATCCCGTTGGTCACGAGGATTTTCGAGTTGTCGCGCGAAAAATCCGTCGCCTCCCACCCGCCGCCCTCGACCTGCATCGCCATCCGCGCGCTCTGCCGATTCGACGGATCGACGATCCAGATGTCGGTGTCGTTTCCGTTCCGCTTCGCCGAGGAGTACGCGAGCCACTTCCCGTCGCGCGACCAGGCGCTGGCGAGATTGCGCGACTTCCCGTCTGTGATCAGCGTGAGGTCGCCGGTGGGAACATCGAGCCGGTAGATCTGGAAGAACTCGTTCCCGCCGATGTCCTTCTGCACGATGATCGTGTTCCCGTCGTGCGGGCGGAAACCGCCCCCGGCCACGCGGTCGCGGAAGAACGTGATCTGTTTGCGCGCGCCGCCCGGCATCTTGACGATGTGAAGCTGCGTCGCCTCGCCGAACCGCGTCGAGATCAGCGCCTCGGCGCGCACGGGATTCCAGTCCTCGAGGTTCGCGGTGCGGAAGTCGAGATACGGCCGCACCTTCTCGACCAGGTCGGGAGGAAAGTCGGGAACGTTCTCGACGACGAGATTCGCCGGAGGGGCGGCGAGAAGTGCGGTGGCGGTGAACAGCGCGAGAGCCAGCAGGCTTCTGCGCATCACGCCGTCTCCAGCAACTCCTCGGGGATGTCGAAGTTCGACCAGACGTTCTGCACGTCGTCGTGATCGTCGAGCATCTCCAGGAGACGCATCATCTGCCTGGCCTTGTTCTCGTCGAGCTTCACGTAGTTGCTCGGAATCTGGCCGAGCTTGGCCTCGATCGTGGCGATGTTGTTCTTCTCCAGCCCCTGCCGGACCTGCTCGAAGCTCTCCGGGGAGGTGTAGATCTCGTAGCTGTCCGGATCGTCCGTGCGCAGATCGTCGGCGCCCGCTTCGAGGGCGATCTCCATCAGCTTGTCTTCATCGGCCGCTTTCTTCTCGATCGAGAAGTAGCCTTTCCGCTCGAACTGGAACCGCACCGAGCCCGGCGTGCCCATGTTCCCGCCGTGCTTCTCGAAGATGTGCCGGATCTCGGGGGTGGTGCGGTTGCTGTTGTCGGTCATGGTCTCGACCATCAGGGCCACGCCGCCGGGACCGTAACCTTCGTACGTGATTTCCTCGTAGGTCGCGCCTTCGAGCTCGCCGGTACCGCGCTTGATGGCGCGCTCGACGTTGTCCTTCGGCATGTTGTTGGCCTTGGCTTCGGCCACGGCCGCGCGAAGGCGGGGATTGGAATTCGGATCACCACCGCCGAGGCGGGCGGCGACGGTCATTTCCTTGATGATCCGGGTGAAGATCTTGCCGCGCTTCGCGTCGGCAGCACCCTTCTTATGCTTGATGGTGCTCCATTTACTGTGGCCTGACATGGCTCAATGCTCCTCTTGCGCAGGTTGGAAAAGACGGGCAGGTAACGCGCCACACGTCTCGATTAAGGCGCGGGATTATAACTCACGTATGGAGCCCCGGCTTCACAGCCGGGGCCCCCGTCTTGCCGGCTGACGCCGGCGCTCCGTCACTTCACGCTCGCCGTGAACACTTCCTCCATCAACCCGCGCGGACACGCTGTCGAGATGCCGTCCGTGTTGACCCGGCTGTCCACCCACAGCGGATGGGCCACTCCCCCATACGCGACGACTCCGGCGTAGTCGCCCTGCTGGTTGCCGTAGTTGATGCTGCGGCAGGGAAAGACGCCATCGCAGTCGTGCTCGTTCGACAGCGCGTTGGTCACGCGGAGATTCGGCGCGAATGTGGCACCGCCGTCGCTGGAGCGCGACAGGAAGAAGTCCGTCTCGTAACGCGCGCCGGTCGTGTCGTTGCGGGTGTCATAGAACGCGACGTTGACCACGCCATTCGTCGGATCGACCGACAACCACTGGTTGAAACGGTCGGCGAGATACGGGAGGCGGTCCGTCGCAGGCTGGGGGCGCGACCAGGTCGTTCCCTTGTCGTCCGAATAGGCGGTGACGATGTCGGTGGTCATGCCGTCGAGCGTGTCCGTCCACGAACACACCAGCCGCCCGCGATGCGAGCTCTTGCTGCGATCGACGTCGCACGCGGGATAGATCAGCGCGCGGCGATTGAACTCGGCGGGAATGCCGGCATCGAACGGAATGACTTTGTTTGCCACGGTGCGCTGCGCCTCCCAGGTCTTCCCTCCATCGAACGAGCGGTTGAGCTCGATCGTGTTCTGGGCGTAGTCGTTCCACGCGACATACAACTCGCCGTTGGTGCCAACGAACGGAACCGCACCGATCGACTGCCCGGGCCCTTGTGGATCGTCGGCTCGGGTGATGGTGAAAGAAGCTCCCCCATCGCGCGATGCAGCGACGCGGATGCCGCCGCTGGTCGATCCGCCGGAGGCCGCGTCCCAGGCAATGTAAACGTTGTCTTTGAAGGCGCTGCCGGCGTTGGTGTCGGTCGTGATCATCGGTTTGTCGTTGAAGTGATTCCCGCCGCCCTCGAACGAGAAGTACGTGACCGACGGGTACGTCCTGCCGCCGTCCGTCGACTTCGCCACAGCCATCTCCGTGCCGTTGATGCCGTTTCCGGCGCCGAAGAACACGACGATGTAGCCGTAGTACAGATTGCCTTTCGTATCGAACGCCAGCGTTGGATCGGAACCGAAGCGGATGCCGTTCGCCCCGATCGGCGGAGGGAGAGGAAGGTCGACGCCACCCCAGGTCTTTCCTCCGTCAGCCGACCAGTAGCCGCGCATCGGATCGCGGAAAATCTCGTTCGACCCGCCGGCGAGATTGCGCGCGTTCGCGGTGTTGATCGTGATGTACGTCTCGCTTTGGGGACCGCATTCGTTCGAGACGTCGATGTTGCCGGCGAAGGCGACCGAGGTCGTCGTGCCGCTGTCGGCGTCGGGTCCGTTGTTGAGCAGGTACTGGTACTTGTCCCACCAGGTGGGATCCTTCGAATTGTTTTGCCCGAACAACGATGTGACGAAAAGCAGACCTACGGCAAGGAGAGAGAGCTTGCGCATCGGTGAGGCTCCTTTCGTTCTTGGAACGTAGGCCCGCTAGCCTATCACTTCACTTTCGGCGGAACCCCCAGCTCGTTCATCAGGTTCTTGGCACCGTCGACCGCATCCATCACCCACAGCATGTAATTTGTGTCGACGTGGATCGATCGCGTCATCGCCGGATTGAAGAGAAAGTCGGCGTCGATCGACTCATAGTTGCCGTCGAAGAGCAGCCCGACGAGCTCACCCTTGGCGTTCAGCGTCGGCGAGCCGGAGTTGCCGCCGGTGGTGTCGCAGGTCGAAAGGAAATTGACCGGCACGTCGCGCAATTGCGGGTCGAACCACGGCGTGGTCTTCGCCGGATCGTGGGCGGCCGCGAGAAGCGTCTTCGGGCTGGCGAACGGCTCCTGCCCGGTCTCCTTCTGCAGAACCCCACCGAGCGTCGTCTGCGGCGTGTAGAACGTCGCATCCTTCGGCGTGTAGCCTTCGACGGTTCCGAACGTCACTCGCAGCGTGCTGTTCGCGTCCGGGTAGAGATTGCCGCCGCCGATCTTTCGCAGCGCCTCGAAGTAGCCGGGGCGCAATCGCGACATCGCCCCCAGGAACGCCACTTCGCGCTCTTCGTTGGAACGCTCGATCGGCAGGAGCGAGGCGACGAACTTCAGCATCGAGTCGTTGCGCACACCGAGCTGCTGCGTCGTTTCCGAGAGCATCTTCGTGCGCTCGGCCTGATCTCCGATCTTCGTGTTGCCGTAGAGCTGATCGAGGAACGGTCCCATTCCGCCCGCCGCGGCGACTGCGCGATCGATCGGCTCGATCCGCTGCGACGGCGGCAGCTTCGCCGCCTCGGCGAGGAAGTAGCGCACCACCGCCCGGTCGCTTTCGGGATCCATGGTTCGCTGCGCGCGATCGGAACCCTGGCGAATGTTCTCGAAATCGCGCTGCTGGTAACCGCTGGCGCGATCGGCATCCTTCTTCGGCCGCTCCTGGGCGAGCCGGAGAATGCGTCCAGCCTGCGCCAGCATCACCGATCCGCGGTCGCGGAAGAATCCCGCGGTCGACGAGCCGAGGAGCCAGGTCAGGATCGTGTCGCGCTGCTGTGTGGCGGTGTTCGCGGCGTTGAGGCGCGCGATGCTGTCGAGTACGGTTCCCAGGCCGGCGGCGCGCAGCTGTTCCTCGCGCGCGAGCCGTGCCTCGACGATGCGGTCCTTCGTGAACCCCTCGTTCACGCTGGTGTAGTTCTTCACCGAGTTCGCGAAGCTCTTGATCCGCGATGTGTTCTTCAATGCGACGGCCTTGTTGTTCTTTCCGGCGTCGTCGAGGATCGTGATGACGTCCGTGAAGTAGCGGATCGAGTTCGGATAGACGAAGTCGCGGTAGTTGCGGACCTCGTCGGCGGTCTTGTAGCGGAACGTGCGGCCGGGATAGCCGGCCACGATGACGAGGTCATCCCGGTTGACGCCCGCGGTCGAAAGCTTGAGCCAGTGCTGCGGGTGATACGGCTGCCCGTTCTGATAGGCGCGATAAAAACCCCAGTCGCCGGTGTGACGCGGCCACTCGAAGTTGTCGACCTCGCCGCCGAACTCGCCGATCGCGCGCGCCGGCGCGTACACCAGCTTCACCTCGGACAGCTCCAGCTGCGTGGTCATCAGATACTGCGAGCCTTCAAAGAACGACGCCACGCGGCAGCGCAGGCCGCCCGGCTTCTCGCACTCGGCGACGAGACTCTTCTGGCGGCGCTCGATTTCCCGCTGGCGGTCCGCGTCGGAGAGTTTGGGGGCCAGCTTTCCCGTCACGCGGTCGGTGACGTCGGCGATTCTCGTCGTCACCCACACTTTCGTTCCCGGCGCGGCGGGAACTTCTTCCTCGCGCGTGCGCGCCAGAAATCCGTTCGTGATGAGGTCGCGCTGCGGCGTGCTGTTGTACTGCACCGATCCGAAGACGCAGTGGTGATTCGTGACGATCAGGCCGTCCGGCGAGACGAACGACGCCGTGCAGCCGCCGAGCGAGATCACCGCTCCGAGCGGGTCGCCCGTCAGATCGGATAATTGAACAGGATCAATTTTGATGCCCATCTTCTGCAGCTCGGGCGCGAGTTGCGGCACCTGCTGCGGCATCCACATTCCATCGCCGGCAAACGCGCTCAGGGCGACGGCGGCGACAAAAACGCTCAGAAATCTCTTCACGTGTAGCTCCTTCGAACCCCGTCGTCGAACAACCGGGGCCAAACAACGTACACTAATTCCTCGTCCCAACGGAGGTCCGACATGGGTCTGTTCGACGCAATTCGTTCTCAATTCATCGAAGTCATCCAATGGCTGGATGACACGCAGGACACGCTCGTCTATCGCTTTCCGGTCCACGGTCAGGAAATCAAGATGGGTGCGCAGCTCACGGTTCGGGAGAACCAGGTCGCGCTCTTCATCAATGAAGGGCAGGCCGCCGACCTCTTCACGCCCGGCCGCTATCAGCTCTCCACGCAGAACATGCCGATCCTCACGAAACTGCGCAGCTGGAAGTACGGCTTCGAGTCGCCGTTCAAGGCCGAGGTCTACTTCTTCAACACGCGACTGTTCACGGATCTGAAGTGGGGCACGGCGAATCCGGTGATGATGCGCGATCCCGAGTTCGGAATGATTCGGATTCGCACGTACGGCACGTACGCGATGAAGATCTCGGACGCCAAGACGTTTTTCAAGACGATCGTCGGCACGCAGGGCCTCATGGCGACGGACGAGATCGTCGGACAGCTCCGCTCGACGATCATGTCGCGCCTGTCGGATGCGATCGCCGAGGCGCATATCGCGGCGCTCGACCTGGCGGCGCATTACGACGAGCTCTCCGCCACGGCGATCAAGATCCTGCAGCCGGAGTTCGGGGGATACGGACTCGAGTTGGCGCGCTTCTTCATCGAAAACATTTCGCTGCCGGAGGAAGTCGAAGCGGCCATCGATCAGCGTTCCAAGCTCGGTGTCCTCGGCGACCGGATGCAGCAGTACACGCAACTGCAGACCGCTGACGCGATCAAGGTCGCGGCCGCGAATCCGGGAGGTCTCGCCGGCGCAGGCGCCGGACTCGGCGCCGGCATCGCCATCGGCGGCACGATGGGGCAGGCCATGACGGGGGCCGCCGCCGCCGCCCCACCCCCACCCGCCCCACCCCCACCCGCCCCACCCGCCGCCGCCCGCTGGTCGATCGCGATCGACGGCAAGACGTACGGTCCGTTCACCGATGACGCGTTGCGCACGATGGTGCAGGGCGGCCAGATCGCGGCGACGGCACAGGCATGGCGGCCTGGCGCAGCCGGCTGGGCTCCGCTCAACAGCTACACGGACCTCGACCTCGGCACGACGCCGCCGCCTCCGCCCCCGAAATGAGATGGGGTCAGAGCTTCGGTTAGCCCGATTTTCTACGAGGTGAGGAATTGCCATCGGTTTTCTACAACGTGAAGAAAAAGCGGCGAATCGAAGCTCTGACCCCCGATGAGTAACGCGCCACTCGAAGCGAAAGCCCGCAAGTTCCCTTGCGAGAGCTGCGGAGCGGACGTGCGCTGGGATCCCGGCGCACTGATGCTGAAGTGCCCTTACTGCGGACACCAGAAGGCGATCGCCACGCCGCAGGGCAGGATCGAGGAGCACAGCGTCGACGCCGCGCTCCGCGCCCCGCGCGACCTCGGATGGGGCGCAGAGCGGAAAGTCATCATCTGCAAGAAGTGCGGCGCGCACACCACGCTCGATCCTCACATCGCCGCAAGCTCTTGCGCGTTCTGCGGAACGGCTGCCGTCGTCGACGCACCGCCGAATCCGAACGTCGTCAGGCCGGAAGGCCTGCTGGCGTTCAAGATCGCCCGTACCACGGCCATCGGACAGTTCCGCTCCTGGCTCGCGTCGTTGTGGCTGCGGCCCAACGACCTCAGTTCGAAGTCGCGCCTGACGACCATGCAGGGCGTCTATGTACCGTTCTGGACGTTTGACGCCGCGACGAACTCGCGGTGGACCGCAGACGCCGGTTACCACTACTACGAGTCCGTCACGGTCTACGAGAACGGACGCCAGGTCGAACGGCAGGAACAGCGCACGCGATGGGAACCGGCGTCAGGGAACCTCACGAAGTTTTTCGACGACATCCCAATCCCCGCATCGAACGGAATGCCGCCGTACCTCGCAAAAGACATCGAGCCGTTCCCGACGGCCGAGCTGACACCGTACGATCCGGCGTTCCTCTCGGGTTTTCTCGCCGAGGAGAACGCCATCGATCTGCCGGAGGCGCTCCAGAGCGCGAAAAAGCGGATGAGCAACGAGATCCGCAGCGAGTGCATCTCGCAGATTCCCGGCGACACATACCGCGACCTCGTCGTGGACACGACGTTCTCGGCACTCGCCTACAAGAACGCACTGCTTCCGATCTGGATCGCCGCGTACGAGTACGGCAGCAAGGCGTACCGCTACATCGTCAATGGCGTCACCGGAAAAGCCGCGGGCACGGCGCCGTTTTCGTGGGTGAAGGTGACGTTGCTGACGATGGCGATTCTCGCGATCGTGCTGGTGGTCATGTACGCGAAGAACCAGTGAGTCCTACAACCGCTTCAACACTGCTTCGCCCGCCGCTTTCGTTCCCAGCGATCCGCCGATGTCGCGCGTCGTCTCGCCGGCCTGGATCGCGGCGATGACCGCCGCTTCGATGGCGTTGGATTCGTCCGGGAAACCGAGATCGTCGAGCATCATCGCGGCCGTGAGGATCGCGCCCAGCGGATTCGAGACGTCCTTGCCCGTGTACTTCGGCGCGCTGCCGTGAATGGGCTCGAACATCGAGACCCGGCCGGGATGAATGTTTCCCGATCCCGCCATCCCCAGCCCGCCCTGCAGCGCGGCGCCGAGGTCGGTGACGATATCGCCGAACATGTTGTTCGTGACGATGACGCTGAACATCTCCGGCTGACGCACCATCTGCATCGTCAGCGCGTCGACGAACATGTGGAAGTGCTCGATGTCGGGAAACTCCTTGGCCACGTCCTCGAACGTGCGCACCCAGAGATCGCCGCCGAAGCGCATCACGTTGTTCTTGTCGGACATGCACACCGACTTGCGCTTCGTCCGCCGTGCGAACTCGAACGCGTAGCGGATGATCCGCTCCACACCTTTTCGCGTGGAGACGTCTTCCTGCACAGCGATCTCGTCCGCCGTTCCCTTCTTGAAGTTGCCCCCGATGCCGACGTACGCGCCCTCGGTGTTCTCGCGGAAGATGACGAAGTCGATCTCCTTCATCCCCTTGTTCTTGAGCGGCGAGAGTTTCTCGTTCAGCAGCTTGACCGGCCGGTAGTTCACGTAGAGGTCAAGCTGGAAGCGCATGCCGAGGAGGATATCGGCGGCGTGCTTCATGTCGGGGATGCGTGGATCGCCGAATGCGCCGAGGTACACGGCCGCGTAGTTGTCGCGGAGGTCGTCCATCGCGCCGGGCGGCATCGACACGCCGGTGCGCAGGTACTCGTCCGCGTTCCAGCCGAAGTGCACGAACTCGAGACCGAGCTTCCGCCGGTCATTGAGGTGCTGGAGGATCTTCATCCCGGCGGCGATGACCTCGGGTCCGATGCCGTCTCCGGGAACGACGGCGATTTTCTTCGTGGTCGGCAAAGCGGCGCGGATTATACGGCGGTAGGAAAGTGCTGTGCCCGGTCACTCCGGGATTGATGCTGCGCACCGATCGAGCCGCCAGGGCTTGGCGCGGCGGAAGGCAACCCCCGCGCCGCGGCTCGTCCAGATCGGTGACGAGACGCTCGCCCGAGTGGAGCGGCAACTCACCGATGGCGGCGGCTCAGCCCGAGAAGTCCACGTCTACGAAGCGTACTGGGCGCCGCTGACGGCAGAACACATCGGGATCAATGACGTGATCCGCTTCCCTCGCCAACGGCGGAACGCTTCTGTTGACGGTGCTCGCGGTGATCGCCGTCCTTATCGTCCTCAACACCTGCATCGGGGCGGTCGCGCTCTCACGCGCCTACGACAAGTTCATCGGAGGTGGTGCGTCCGCCTCTGGCCTTCACCCGAGCTTTTGACGGCAATGACTGCGGTAACGACTTCGTTCGTCGTCGTGAGCATCGCCTGCGGCGCCAGGCTGCTGCTGTGGGCGGGCGTCGCCGAGGTGTCGCGACACGTGAAGGAGCTCCTGATTCAGTTCCGAGCCGCAACGGGCTGGACACGTTCAGAAGCGACGATTCCCCTGCTCGCGCACACGGAGTACTGGACCAGTCGGCTCGTATTCGATCAGCTGCGCCGGCACATCTGATCCGGCTCAGACGGCGCCTGGCACGGCCAGCTCGATTGAGTACCGCGCGATCGTGTTGCGCAGCTCCGGATCACACAGGGCGCGCAGCTCCCCTTCCCAGTCGTAGTTCCACTGCGCATAGCCGGCGACGCCGATGCCGGGATGCGTGACGAGCTCGGTCACGCCTTCGACGTACTGCAGCAAGGGCTCGATCCGCGTGAGATGGCCCGCCTCCATGACGCCGATCGTCCGATCGTTGTTTCCCGGCGCCGTTCGGCCGATCCGGTTGAGCACGTTCACCGCCGCACGCCGCATGCGGCCGGCCTGGCCGCCGAAATCATGGACGCGGCGGACGTAGCCGATCTCGTACTGGCTCGAGAGCTGAAGCACCACAGCGAAGATCTGCCTCAGGGCATGCAGATGCTGATGGCTGTTGACATGGGTGATGCGCAAGCCGGTGCCGAGCACCTTCTCGATCTGCGCGCGGAGCTCGTCGATGATCCGCGGCAGCTTGATCCTTCCGGCGACGTACGCGGGGAAAAACGTCTTCCAGCTCTTCGGCAGCTCGATGCCCGTCAGGGACTCTTCTTCGACGAGCGTGAGGTGAACTCCGGCTTCGAGCGACGGAGTATCGCGCAGGCGCGCCACCGCGTCGTCGAACTCGCGGCCGTTCGCGACGATGCTGCATGCGGTGACGATCCCCTCGCGATGCGCGCGGATGGCCCCCGCGGTCATGCCGCGGTCGAGACCGACGTCATCGGCCGTGACGATCAGGCGCTTCACTGTGGAGCGGCGGCTGTCTCGGCCGCCGAATCGCCGCGCGAGAGGCCCGGCGCTTCACGTGGCACCTTTCTTCGCATCTCCGGGAACAACGCGATGAGCTCGCGAAAGATCTTCACGATCACCGCCGACGAAGCCAGATGCGACGTGCCGAGGACTCGCGGGAAGTAGTCGAGTCCGATCTGCTGGATGAAGAAGCCGTGATTCCGCGACTTCACGATCAGCTCGGCATCGATCAGCGAGCCCTCGGAGCGAAGCTGAATGGCCTGCAGCACCTCCCGCTTCATCAGCTTGAACGAAAAGTTGATGTCGCGGATGTAGATGTGAAAGAGCACCCGGATCATCCAGTTGTAGATGATCGTGTACACCGTCCGCTTGAATCCTTCCGTCGTACGATCGAAGCGATACCCGGAGATCACGTCGGCGCGAGTGACGTTCATGGCCCGGATGGCGCGGCCGAGGACGTCGGGATCGAACGGGAGATCGGCGTCCATGTAGAGGATCAGGTCATTCTTCGCCGCCGCGAATCCCGTGCGCAGAGACGCACCGAGCTTCAAGTTGAACTCGTGCCGGATGAGCCGGATCCTCGGGTTTCCCTCGATGGCGCGTCGGACGATGTCGGGCGACTCGTCGGTCGACGCATCGTCGATGATGATGATCTCGTAATCGCTCGAGTGCTGCTTCAGCGCATCGACCGCGTAGCCGATCGCATGGTCGATGTTCGCCTCCTCGTTGAACATCGGGATCACGAGCGAGATGGTCGGTTTGGTCATCGGGATTCGGGGCTCGGGGTTCGCGAGCTCCGAGCTCCGCAAATAGTACGTTACCGCTGCTCCAGCAAGAGCAGTTGCACGGATAGCGTTCGACCATCCCGGCGCGACGTGAACGTTTGTGCAGCGTGGATGCGCAGCGGCGAGGCCGACGCGAACGAGACATCGACCGAGCGCCCTCGCGGCACGGTGACCGTTGTCCCGCCGACAGTGATGACGTTCTGATCGAACGGCGCGTCAACCGGGAGGCCGAGGCGCAGGTGGATGACGCGGGCGCCGATGCGCGGAAGAGCGATCGTCGCCTCGCCGGCCAGCCACCGCCCCTCGCCTCCATCCGCGGTGCGCTCGAAGGCGTACACGCCGCCCATCGACCGATATCTCATGGCCGGTGGAAGCGGAACGATCGACACGACGCGGTACCGCTCGGTGGCCATCTTTCCGTACGCGTCGCTCGCGGGCCAGGAGAAGACGTGCGCGCCGGGGGCGTGCGAGTTGCCGTCGGCCGCCAGATAGAGCGGAACGTCGAGCACGTCGGCGTACCGGTCGAAATCGGCGGAGGATGCGATATTGAAACGTGAGAGGCGGCCCCACGGCTCCATCGCGTCATCGCAGATGAGAACCGCGCGCGGAGGAAGGGACTGTCGCGCATCGCGCATGGCACGCGCGGGCGGCGAAGGGCTCGCTCGGCGCAGTTCGAGCACCGGCCACGCATAGACGACGCTACCGGCGGCGTACGCGATTGCGGCGACGATCGCGACGCGCGGCCAGCGCGAGAACGCGGCCGCGAACAAGATCGCAACCGCGATCATCGCGGGAATGACCGGCTCGACGCCGGCCAGCGGATCGCCGAAACCGAAACAGACGATCAGGTGAATGGCCGCGAAAACGAGCAGGGGCCACACGCGGCGAATCGTCATCACGCATCCGATTGCCGCCACGATCAGCAGCGGAACCGAAAGCCACTTCGCACCCCACGGATGGGCGACGAACCGCAGGAGAAGCTCCTTGACCGCGAATCCGTGCGGCAAGGCGAGGCTCTTCGTGACGTACGACGGCGGAATCCACTCGAAAAACGGGATGAAAATCAGCGCGAGTGTCGCGGCGGCCGTCCTCGGCCGCCGCCTGAAGAACACGAGCATCGCCGGCGCAACTTGCGGCAACACACCAATCGCCGCTCCCGCAAAAACGCCCGACCACAACAATGCCGCGGCGATCAGCGCGACGCCGGCCGCCTCCGCATTCGGAAGCGGCGCGAACACGAGCATCGCCGGCGAAAAATAGAGGACGATCACCGCCGCTGCGCCGAGAGAGTCGCTGCCGAGAAGTTCCGCGGCGGCGAGACCGGTGAGAACGGCGCCGGCGCCGCATGCGATCACGCTGAGGACAAGCAGCGTCGTGAACGGCTCGTGGACAAAGAAGTTCAGCAACCGGCCGATGGCCACGTACAGCGGATATCCCGGCGGCTCCGGCTGACGGTGCACAGGATCGAACGTCAGCAGCGCCTGGGCGAACCGGACTTCCTCCCCCTGCCAGAACGTCCGCGGCCGCGTAAAGAGCGTCATGACCACGACGGCCAGCGCGGCGATCGCGATGGGCATCCGCTTCATCGATCGCTCCAGAGGTCGTACAGTTTCACCGCCAGCCGCCGCGGATCGCGATTGAGGCTGCCCGGCACCTGCGCCGGAACGAACGCTCGCGCCGCTTCGAACCGGACGAGCGGCGCCCCTTCAGGAATGGCGACCGTGACATCGACTCGCTTCCCGCGCCGGAGATCGACCGTGCCAGCCGAGGTCCCATTCACGAAGATGGTCAATGTGTTGACCTCCAGCGGGTAGATCACCGGCAGTCCCACCCGCGCGGTGAGCGACCTCGCCGGCCCGTGCGGCAGCTGCAGCTCCGCGGGCGAGTCGAGCCAGCGCCACTCGTCGCCGTCGGCTTCGCGCTCCGGAACATAGACGCCGCGGATGACACGGAATCGCCGCTGCGGAGGCATGGCGATGATCGAGACGACGCGGTAGTGATTGCGGGTGAGCTTCGAGTAGGCGTCGCTCGGCTGCCAGCGGAACGTCCGCGCGCCAGGCGCATGGGACATCCCGTCGGCGTAAAGGAACATCGGAATATCAGGACGATCGAAGTACTGCGCCAGGCCGTCGCTCACCCGCATCCGCTCTCGATTGGCGAAGAACACCTGCGCGTGAGGCCAGAGCGGCAGCTCGTACAGCACGACCGCGTTCCGCGGATAGAGCCAGTTCGCGAACCGCGCCGCGCGGAACGGCGGAGACTCGGATCCCGCGCGCTGCGAGATCAGCGAGCTGACGTAGATGATGGAGGCGATCGCGAAAAGGTATGGCACGCTCTCCAGCCGGCCCAGTGCCGGGGCCGACTGAGAGTCGGCCCCCCGTTGCCGCGTCAAACCGACACCGGCAAAGAACGCCGTTCCCAGCACGAACGGCAGCGCGTAGCGCACACCATCGGCCGGGTCCATGAACCGCAGCGCGAATGCGAGATAAAGCAGCGACGCGATCGCCAGAGGCAGAAATCGCCTGTCGCGGCGCCGGATGAGACGAGCGGCTCCGGCCACGGCGAGCAGCAGCACCGGAATCGACATCACCTTCGTTCCCCACGGATGGGCGATGAATCGCAGCGCGATCATCGGCGCCGTCCAGCCGCTGCGCGAGACGTCCGCGTCGTGTTCGGCGAGATATCCGGCTTGCGACGCCTCGAACCGCACGAGCTGGTCGACACCGCCGACCGACACCGCCAGCGGAACGAGCCACGCCAGGCAGACGATCGTGAAGACGCCAACGGCCATTCCGCGCTTGCGCCACTCGCGCATCGTCACGACGCGCGCGAACAGCAGCGGAACGACGAAGATCGCGAGCTGGGGGCGCCAGCCGATCGCCAGCGCCGCAAACGCGCCCAGTGGAGCGGCGGCCGTCCCGGCCGCCGAAGCGACGTACAGCGTCGCCGCGAGCAGCGCCAGCGCACCCGGATCCGACAACGCCAGCGTCGAATGCACCAGCATCGCCGGGGAGAAATAGAAAAGCAGCGCTCCGGCGACACCGGAAGGCACATCGTCGGCGAGCCTGCTGAACGCCAGCGCCAGCAGCGCGAACCCGGCGATCGTGGCGAGGAAGTTCAGCGCCACGAGCGCATGGAAGGGATTCCCCGCGAAGATCCGAGCGATCTTCCCTCCCAGCATGAACAGCGGATAACCGGGCGGAGGCGGATGGTGCGCGACAGGGTCGTAGTGCTGCACGCCCTGCATGTAGAGGATCTCGTCGAACTCCCATGGCGTCGCCGGCATCGCAAACCACGACACGATGGCCAGGACACCGGCGCCGATGAGCAGTTCTCTGGACCGCAATCTGCGAAAACTATAATCCGCGCCCCATGCCGATCGGCATTACGCGAGCGCTGGCGCTGCTCCACCGCACGTTCCGCCACCATCCGCCCGCCCAGCGCGCCCACATCCTCGGCCGCTTTCTGAGCGCGCCGTTCCTGCGCACGCTCGATCTCGTGCCGGCGGGCGCGCGCGTGCTCGACATCGGAGCGGGACACGGTCTGCTCGCCCGCTTGGTCGCCGAGGAACGGGGGCGCGAGGTGGTGGCGGTGGAGCCCGATCTGCGCAAGACCCTCCTCGCCTATCATCATCCGCGCGTCCGATTCGTGGCCGGTTATGCGGATTGCATCCGTGGCTCGTTCGATGCCATCACGATTTACGACGTTCTCTACCGCCTCGACGCCGCTGCACGCGATGCGTTGCTTCAGCGTGCCGGCTCGCTGCTGCGCCGGGGCGGAACGCTCATCCTGAAGGAGCTCGATCCCGGCGCTCCACTGAAGGCGAAATGGAACCGTCTCCAGGAGCGCATCGCCGACCTCCTCGGCATGACCCTGGGAGATTACGGCGAGAACCCCACGCGCGCGCAGATGGCGGAAATGCTCGACAGGGCCGGGTTCATCACGATCCAGTGGAAGCGGGTCGACTTCGGTTACCCGCATGCCCACATCGTGTATACGGCCCGAAAGCCTTAGAATCTCCGACCGTCCATGTTCTGTCCGTACTGCGGCGTCAGCAACGACCGGGGAGAGACGAAGTGCTTCGTCTGCGAGAAGCCGATGCCGCGGCTCGACGCGGTTGCCGCGCCGGCCGCCGCCGGCGCCCCCGCTTCCGGAAGGGCCCGTCCGGCACGTGCTGAAGCGCAGCAGCTTTCGATCGCTTCGGTCGGCGATCGCATGATCGCGCTGTTCTTCGACAGGCTGGTGATCTTCTCGATCCTTTTGGTCGTCGCGGCGTGGGCCGCTGACCACTGGACCGGCTTCACATTCGCCTCGATCCTCTGGGGAGCGCTGGCGATCGGCGGCGGATTCGTCCTCGCCGTGTTCCTCTATCACTTCATCAGCGAAGCCGCGTTCATGACGACGCTCGGCAAAGCGGCGATGGGGCTGCACATCGGCATCGAAGAGGGTCGCGGACGGGTCGCCGGCACAGCCATCCGCAACGCGCTCCGCATCGTCGACGCCATCGGGCTCTACCTGGTCGGATTCCTGTTCGCGACGTTCACGAAACGGAAGCAGCGCGTCGGCGACCTCGTGGGCAAGACCGTCGTGCTGGAGTGGCCGATTCCGCGCGGAGGACGCGCCGCAATCATGGTGCTGGTCGTCGTGATCCTCGCCGCCGCGCTCTGGCTCTCCGGCTCGATCTGCCCCACCTGCGGCAAAGACGTCCCGCGCATTGTCGGCAGGTAACGTTCTTGTATGATCCGGCGATCGAGCACCGGCTTCAGCCGGGGCTCCATTCGAAGGAGCTCACCCGTGCCTAGCTTCCCCGGCGTCGACTACATGGAAATCGATTCGCTCTTCTCCGAAGAAGAGCTGATGGTTCGTCAAACCGTTCGTGATTTCGTCGATGACGAGGTCATCCCGATCATCGAAGAAGCAAACCGCGAAGAGAAGTTCCCGAAGCATCTCGTGCCGAAGATGGCGGAGATGGGACTGTTCGGAGCGACGATCAGCGAGTACGGTCTTCCCGGCCTCAACAACGTCGCGTACGGGCTGATCATGCAGGAGCTCGAGCGGGGCGACTCCGGACTGCGATCCTTCGCCTCGGTCCAGTCGGGGCTGGTGATGTATCCGATCTACAGCTTCGGCTCGAAGGAGCAGAAGGATTACTGGATCCCGAAGCTCGCCGCCGGCGAGAAGATCGGGTGCTTCGGCCTGACCGAGCCCGATTTCGGATCGAACCCCGGCGGCATGCGGACTTACGCGCGGCGCGACGGGAGCTCCTGGGTCCTCAACGGGGCAAAGGCGTGGATCACGAACGGCTCCGTGGCCGACGTCGCGGTGGTCTGGGCGAAGACGGATGGCGTGGTCCGCGGATTCATCGTCGAGAAGGGAACACCCGGATTCTCGACCGCCTACCACATGGGCAAGTTCTCGCTGCGGGCGTCGGTGACATCGCAGCTCTTCTTCGAGGACTGCCGCATTCCCGAGAAGAATGTTCTACCGGAGACGAACGGCCTGAAATACGCGCTGTCGTGCCTGACGCAGGCGCGGTACGGCATCGCCTGGGGCGCGCTCGGCGCGGCCATGAGTGTCTACAACACGGCGCTGGAGTACTCGAAATCGCGTATTCAGTTCGGCGGACAGCCGATCGCGTCGCATCAGCTCGTGCAGAACAAGCTGGCCTGGATGATCACGGAGATCACCAAGGGACAACTGCTCGTACTGCAGATGGGGCGGTTGAAGGATCAGGGCAAGCTCAAGCCGCACCACGTCTCCATGGGCAAGATGAACAACGTCAACATCGCCCTCGAGTGTGCCCGCATGGCGCGCGACATCCTCGGCGCCAACGGAGTCAGCGACGAGTATCCGGTCATCCGCCACATGATGAATCTCGAGTCGGTGAAGACGTACGAGGGAACGCACGACATTCACAACCTCATCATCGGCGAAGCGGTGACGGGAGTCCCGGCGTACAACCCGCCGATGTCAGCGCAGGCCGAACGGGACGCCACGGCGAAGCGGGAGAAAGAGACCGCGAAAAAGTGACTTCCGTCATTTTGAGCGGAGCGAAGGATCTCGATCCTCGCCCGGCGAGATTCTTCGCCGTCTCCGCGGCTCGGAATGACATCACTGGAACGCGCGCTTCAGCGCGTCGACATCGCTGCGCGGCAGATCGGACACGCTGACGTAGCGCAGGCCGCCGGCGCTCCAGGACTCGAGCGTCATGGAATCGATCGATCCCATCGGCGGCGCGCCTTCGGCATTCATGACAAAGAGCGACACGCGGTGGGCTCCTTTCGTCAGCAGCAGGTACGCGACCGGACGGCCGCGCCAGAAGGCCACACGTCCTCCCACCAGGCGGAACGGCGTTCCCGCAAGCTCCGGCACGTTCACGGCGAATGGAACTTTCCCTTCGAACCACGGCTTGACCGTGTGACGGTCGGTCGAGACGACCTCGATCGGATTGGCGCTGCCGACGATCGTGGTGTGCAGGTCGACAAGCTCGCGCGCGGCGGACCGGCGGGAGCCGATCACCATTCCGCCGAGGAGAACGAGGGTGGCCAGGGATGCGGCGATGGCGAGGACGCGTGTCGCGGCGACCGTTCCCGGCCGCCGTCCGGCGGGCCAGACGCCCGCCGCTCCACTCATCACATGGCGTACCGCGCCTTTCAACTGCATCGCCTCGACGAGCGCGTTAGCGCATCGCGCGCACTCGGCCACGTGCGCGTCGCCGCCCTCCTCGCCATCGGCAATGCGCATGATCATCTCTTCCGTCAGGTGTTCGCTCATCGCTGCAATGCCTCGCGTACCTTTCTTCGCGCCCTCAACAATCGCGATGTCACCGTCCCGATCGGGATCGACAGCGACTCCGCAATCTCGCGATAGGACATCTCCTCGACGTCGGACAGGAGCAGGACCTCCCGGAAAATCACCGGCAGCTCCTCGATCGCGCGGCGCACGACGCCGTGATCGATGCGGGTGATCAGGTGGCGCTCCGGACTCTCGATCGGGATCTCTTCGTCTTCGACCGACACCTGCGCGCGCAAGCCGCTGCGCGAGGTCAGAAACGTATTCCTCAGAATTCGGTACATCCACGCACGGAAGTTCGTTCCCGGCGTGAACGAGCCGAATCCCCGCCGCCCCTTGACGTACGTCTCCTGCACCAGGTCCTCCGCCTCGGCCACGTTCTTCGTCAGCCAGCGGGCGTAGTTCTGGAGCGCCGGCAGGAGCGGCATGGCCAGATCGTCGAACGACAGGTCGGACATCCGGAACATTTCTACCTGATGTAACGGGCGGCGGGATGAAAAAACCCCGTTCCAAGTTACATGGGCATGAAAAACATCGATCGGCGATCATTCCTACGATTCTCCGGGCTCTCGCTCGGCGCCGGGACGCTTCTGCAGTTCATGCCACGCAGCGCCGGCGCGGGAATCCTCGACCACTTCCATCGGATGAACGGCGAGGCTCCCCGTCCCTTCTCACTCATCCAGCTCAGCGACACCCACGTCGGATTCAAAGGACCTCCCGATCCCCTCGGCACCGCCGCTTTCGAGCGCGCGGTCGAGGTGATCAACGGTCTCGATTCGCAACCCGATCTCGTGCTGTTCACCGGCGATCTCACGCACGACAGTGAAGACCCGGCCGAGCACGCGCAGCGCATGAAGAAATTCCGCGAGATCGCGTCGAAACTGCGCGTCGGGACTCGCTATCACGTTCCCGGCGAGCACGACGCCGCGCTCGACAAGGGCGTGCTGTTCCGCGAGAACTTCGGCGAGACGCACTATTCGTTCGATCACAAGGGCGTGCACTTCGTCGGCATCGACAACGTCTCGCACGGCAAACCGGTGGTCGGTGCCGAGCAGATCGACTGGCTGAAGAAGGATCTCGCCCGCTACAGCAAGACGACCCCGATCGTCGTCTTCACGCATCGTCCCCTGTTCGATCTCAAGCCGGACTGGGAGTGGTTCACGGGCGACGGCGACAAGGTCATGAATGTCCTCGCGGCGTTCGACGCCGTGACCGTGCTCTACGGCCACATCCACCGCGAGAATCACGCCACCCTCGGCAACGCCCAGCATCACGCCGCGCGATCGCTGATCTTCGCGTTTCCCGATCCCTCCACGGCGGAAAAGAAACCTCTGCCGTTCGACTCCACGAAACCGTTCCAGAACCTCGGTATCCGGACAGTCAGTGCGCCCTCACCCATCGGCGTGAGGGACGTGGAACTGACCGTTCGCGAATTCACAACCAGCGAGGGCGTCACCCAGCTGTTGAAGGAAGGAAGTTACATATGAAGAAGAAGCCCATCATCGCGGCGATCGTGCTCGCCGCGGCCACCCTGCTGCTGCACGCCGAAATGACGCCGCGCGTCATCGAGATCTCCGCGAAACGATTCGCGTTCACTCCGAACCAGATCACTCTGAAGAAGGGTGAGCCGGTCACGATCCGCATGACGGCAGCCGACCACTCGCATGGACTGCTGGTGAAGCCGCTCGGCATCGACCTCGACGCCGGTCCCGGCCAGCCCGACCAGGTCACGATCACGCCGACGGAGACCGGACAGTTCTCCGCCATCTGCGACGACTACTGCGGATCGGGACACGGCAGCATGAAGATGACCATCATCGTGGAGTGAGGCCCTCAAGGAACCTCTAAGCAAGTGGTCGTTCCCGTCATCCTGAGCCGCGAAGACGGCGAAGGATCTCGAAATCGCAGGCCTCTTCGCATCCTGAGATCCTTCGTCGCGCTTCGCCGACTCAGGATGACGAGTTGCGCAGAGGTTCCCTGGGGAAGTGCTGCGCAAGTGGTTGTTCACGTCATCCTGAGCCGCGAAGACGGCGAAGGATCTCGAAATGGCAGGCGGTTTCGCATCCTGAGATCCTTCGTCGCGCTTCGCCAACTCAGGATGACGAGGTTCCTCAAGGAGTTCGGGGGTCGGAGCTCGGGGTTCGGTTTCTCCTTCTTCCGGGCGGCTCGAAAGCGTGTTTCGGGCCTCCGAACCCCGAGCCCCGAACTCCGAACCCCTCATTCCAGCCGGTAGATCGTAACGTCGTTCCAGTGATCGACCAGCTGCCAGTCGCCGCGGAAGCGTTGGCGCAGGCCCTGGAGATCGATTTCCTCATCGCTCATCACCGCGTACCACGGCAGATCGTGGATTCCGGCGTATGCACGGAGGATCTGGAAGCGGTCGTCGTTCAACTGGTCGTAGCGGACGATGGGACGGTCGGCGTAGTAGAGGAAGGGGCCGCTGAGAACGCCCGTCACGATGACCGCGCGCCTCGGCAAACGTCCCTCGGCCCAGGCGATGTAGCGCGGGTAGCTGATCTCGATCGTCTTCAGCTGCGGCAGAATTCCGAGCTTTCCCGTCCAGTGGATCGGCGCGTAGCCGATCCACACGACGAGCAGTAGGGCGATGGCGGCCGCGACCGGCCTGTTCCAGCGGGTCCCCAGGCGATACAGATCGCGGACGAGCAGCAGCGTCCCGATGATCAGCGCCGGAATGGCGGGTAACAGAAAGCGGACGCAGAGCCAGCCGTCGAAGAATCCGTAGAGCGAGTAGAAGAAGAGAAAAACGACGAACCAGACGGCCAGCATCGCGCGCGTCCACCCGTCGACGAAGCGATCGAACACGACGAAAAGCCCGGCCGGAAAAATGAGCACGGACATGAAGCGCAGGAGCCACTCGGCGTGCTGCGGGGCGGCGCTCATCGCACCGGCCCATGAGAAATCGATGGCGCCGTAGCCCGTGCGGAACGGACTGCCGTAGAGACGTGCACCCCACCACATCAGCGCAACCGCGAACGGAAGTCCTCCGATAGCGATGTTGATGAGCGATTTCCAGCGGATGCGCACGGCGAAGAGCAGCGGGAATCCGAGCAGCACGTTCGTCGGACGTACCCACACGCCGATCGCGAACGCCACGCCGGCCGCAATCGCCAACCAGGGCCGATCGCGCGAGCCGAGCGCAAACCAGATCGCGAGCAGCGCCCAGAACGTCGCCAGGACATCGCTCGCCGGCTGCACGGCATGCCAGAGAAACGGTGGAAGCGCGCCGAGGATCGCCGCGCCGGCGAAGGAGAGCAGCGGCGGCACACCGAGTCTCGTCGCCACGGCAACCATCAGGATCAGGCAGCCGATTGCCGCCAGCGGCGCGATGTAGAACGGAGCGTGTTTCCATCCGCCGATGCGGGCCGCGAGCGCCAGGTGCATCGGCAATCCCGGCGGATACGTGGCGTGCATCGCTGCCCCCTTCGAAGGCGCGAACCCCAGCGGCATGAAGTAGCCGAGCCATGAATCGTCGAGACCGAACACGCGCACCAGCTCGACCGGCCGGGTCATCCGTCCGGCGGCGATGAGACGCGCTTCGTTCATGTAGCCGCCGGAATCCGGACCGCCCGCGGCGAACGACAGATTGCGCCGCAGAAACACCGCGTACGACGCGATGGCGAGCACGCCGGCGATCAGCACGACTCGGTTCCATCGCTCCATGGCTCGATTATTACGGCGGGCAGCCGTCACGCGTTGACCTTTTTGATTTCTGCTAGAGTTCCGCGGCCTATGGAATCGAGCATCGAACTGGGATTCATGCGCGCTACCGAGAAAGCGGCCATCGCCGCAGCGCGCACGATGGGGTACGGGAAGCGGAAGTATTCGGATCAGGTGGCGGTCGAGTCGATGCGCGAGGAGCTGAACAAGCTCAAGATGCGCGGCACCGTGGTCATCGGCGAGGGCGAGCGCGACAAGGCCCCCATGCTCTACGTTGGCGAGCCCCTCGGCCGCGGCTGGACCGAGGGCGAAATCTATCCCGACATCGACATCGCCGTCGACCCGCTGGAAGGGACGAATCTCTGCGCGACCGGCGCGCCGAACTCCATCGCCGTCATCGCCGCCTCGGAGAAGGGCGGCCTCCTCAACGCACCCGACATCTACATGGACAAGCTTGTCGTCGGACCGACGGCCGCCGAGCACGTCGCCCTCGACAATTCGGTGCACGAGAACCTCAGCCAGATGGCCGAGGCCTTCCAACGCGACATCGATGAGCTGGTGATCGTCGTGCTCGACCGCGATCGCCATCACGATCTGATCGCGCAGATCCGCGAAGCCGGCGCGCGCATCAAGCTGATCAGCGACGGCGATCTCTCCGCCGGCATTGCCGCCGCGGTGCGCGGCACGGGAATTCACGGCGCCATGGGGATCGGGGGCGCGCCCGAGGGCGTCCTGACCGCCGCGGCGATGCGCTGCCTCAACGGCCGAATGCAGGGCCGCCTCAAGCCGCTCGAGAAGTGGCAGGAAGATCGGCTGAAGGCGATGGGATTCACCGACAGTAACAAGATTTACGACACCGCCGAACTGGCTTCGGGCGGCGACATCATCTTCTGCGCCACCGGCGTGACCGACGGCGATCTCCTGCGCGGGGTACGCTACTTCGGAGGCGGCATCCGCGTGTCGTCGCTGTTCATGTCGCTCAAGACGAACACGATCCGGTTCGTCGACACGATCTACCGCGAGGAAGGATCGAAGATGGCGGTGAGCTTCGTCTGACCGTGTGGCACAGTGCGCCACCCCCCCTCCACGAAGGAACCTCTGAGCAAGTCGTTGTTCACGTCATCCTGAGCCGCGAAGACGGCGAAGGATCTCGAAATCGCAGGCGGTTTCGCATCCCGAGATCCTTCGTCGCGCTTCGCCGACTCAGGACGACTCGTGCAGAGGTTCCCTAATTCTTTTTCGGCGCCGACCAGTCGATCAGCTTCGTCACGTACGTCATCGCTTCGGTGGCGTGAGTCCGCGCACCGGCGGCGTCACCTGCCAGCGCGGCATCACGGAAAGCGCGCACGTGAGTGCGGGCATCGCGCGCCGCGCCGCGCGCGGTGGCGTTGCCGCCGGTTGCACCGTAGATGCGATTGGCGAGCGAGTTCGCTTCGTTGGCCACGACTCGCCACACGTCGCTGCTGACGGTAATCGTCGTCTGCGCGTCGTTGAGCAGCACGGCCAGACGAGTCGCGTCGTTGTAAACGCGGGCCTTGTTCGCGGCGAACGCCGGCATCGCCGCGGCGAGAATGCAGATGGCGAAGAAGTACTGAACGGGTTTCCGTCTCATGGGGACTCCTTTCATTGACTAACGGTCCGTGGCTCGCCCCGATGCGAGGTCCGTTCCAAAAAGATGGCGGAATACCTTCGGCATCGGGGCGGTGAAGGTCATCCTCCTCCCCGTCGCCGGATGATCGAATCCGAGGAGCTGTGCGTGTAATCCGAGGCGGCCGAGAGGGTTGACTTTGCTGCCGTAGAACTGGTCACCGACGACCGGGTGCCCTTTCTCCGAAAGGTGCGCGCGGATCTGGTTCTTCCGGCCCGTTTCCAGAGTCACCTCCAGCATGCTGTACGGACCCGAGGTCGCGAGCGTCCGGTAATGCGTGATCGACAATTTTGCCTCCGGATGGCGCTTCACGCTCTCCATGCGCAGATTCGGCTTCTCCAGCAGGTGGGACTGGATCGTGCCGTGCGGCGGGGACAACGTCCCTTCGACGATGGCGACGTAGATGCGATCGATATCGTGCGCGGCAAACTTCTCCTTGAGCACCTCGCGGGCCTTGAAGTTCTTGGCAAAGACCAGGACGCCGGACGTTTCGCGGTCGAGCCGGTGCACGACGTGGATGCGCCCGCCGCTCTTCTGCCGCAGATATTCGTTGAGCATCGCCTGCGCGTTCGCCTCCGGCTCCCGCTCCGTGGCCACGGTCAGCAGCCCGTTGGCCTTGATCACCACGATGACGTCGTCGTCCTCGTGCAGAAGCGTGAGCGACGACGGGAGCGTCACCGCCTCGGCACGGGAGAGAACCTGAACATCGTCACCGGCGACGAGCGACCGCTTCGCGTCGACTTCCAGCTCCCCGTTCACGCGAACGCGCTTGGCCTGAAGCATCTGGCGGAGAGTGGTCCGGGAGCAATCGGGGTGCAGTTCCCCGAGAACTTCGATCAGCAACGTTGTGCGGTCGGCCGTTGTTCGCATTTCCCGAATCCCGAATCCCGAATCCCGAATCCCGAAGGATAATTCACTCATGGACTACAAAATCGTCGGCGATGTGATGCAGGCACTCCAGATGACACTCCGTCAGGGCGAAGAAGTCTTCGCCGAAGCGGGAGCGATGCTCTACATGGGAGCGGGAATCGAATTCCAGGCCAAGATGCAGGGCGGCCTCATGAAGGGACTGATGCGCAAGTTCCTGGCCGGCGAATCGCTGTTCATGAGCACGTTCCGCTGCGGGTCGGCGACGGCCGAGATCGCCCTCGCGAATCCCATCGCCGGGAAGATCATCCCATATGAGATGAAGGGCAACACGCTGCTGGCCGAGCGGAATGCGTTCCTCTGCGGCATCGGCAACATCGACCTCTCCGTTGCCTTCACGAAACGTTTCGGCGCTGGGTTGTTCGGTGGCGAAGGCTTCATCCTCCAGAAGTACACCGGCCACGGTCTGCTGTTCCTGCACGCCGGCGGGAACATGCTCGATTTCAACCTCAAGCCCGGCGAGCAACTGCGCGTCGACACCGGCTGCATCGTGGCCATGGCGGACACGGTCGCCTACGACATCCAGTTCGTCGGCGGATTTCGGAATGCGCTGTTCGGCGGAGAGGGTCTCTTCTACGCCACGTTGACCGGTCCCGGCCACGTCATTCTGCAGACGATGCCGTTCAGCCGCTTCGCCAACCGCATCGCCGCGGCCATTGGAAGCCGGAAGGAAGAGTCCAAGGGCATCGCCGGCATCGCCGGGAACGTCATCGGCGACCTGATCTCCGGCGACTGACTCCCCCGTCATCCTGAGGGGACTGACTCCCCGTCATCCTGAGCGCAGCGATGGATCTCTGGTTGCGCAGCCGGAGATCCTTCGCCGTCTTCGCGGCTCAGGATGATGTGAATTTCCTGTAGAATTACATCTCCTGCAGAGGAGAGAGACTATGCGCATTCAAGTGCGCTCCCGGACCGGCAATGCCGTTCTCGGGGTTCTGGGCGTGGTGTACGTGTGCGCGGCGATTGCCTTGCTCGCCTACCACATGATGCAGACGTGGGGAGCGGTCGGACTGATCGACCGCGCGGTGCAGGTGGTGCTGGTGGGAGCGGTCGCGGTCGGTATCCTCTTCATCATCACGGCCGCACAGAACCTCGGAGTTCACCTCGGGTCACATCGCGAAGCTCGGCATCATCCAGGAGACGCTGCAGTCGTTCGGTGATCTCGCCGCGGCGGCCGTTGCCGACCACGCGGCCGTCGATCTCCGCGACCGGCATGACTCCCTGAGTGGTGCTGGTGATGAACGCCTCGTGGAGATCGAACAGCTCGGCCTCGCGGAGCGGCCGCTCGTCGACGCCAGTCTTCGTCCCGAGCGCCAGGCCGATGACACGGTCGCGGACCACTCCCGGAAGAATGTGCTCGTCGAGCGGATGGGTGATGACCTTCCCGCCGTGGACCGCGAAGAAGCTCGAGCTGGCTCCTTCCCTCACCGATCCTTCGGCGACGAGCAAGGCCTCCTCGGCTTTCGCGCGCTGCGCCTTTTTCTTCGCAAGCGCGTTCGCCAGCAGGTTCACCGACTTGACGTCGCAATGCAGCCAGCGCTGATCGGACGTGGTGATGACGCGGATGCCGCGCTCCTTCTTCATCTCGTCGGGAAAGGTGAATCGCCGGGAGTAGGCGACCGCGGTCGGCTTCATGTTGTCGGGATAGAAATGCGCCCGCTCGCTCTCGCCGCGCGAGACCTGGATGTAGACGATTCCGTCCTCGAATGCGGTGCGCTCGAGCAGTTCGGCGACCGTGGCGTTGAACGACGGCTCGTCCCACGGATTGGCGACCTCGATCTGCTGCAGCCCGCGCTCCATGCGCCGGAAGTGATCGGCGAGAAAAATCGGACGGCGGCGCAGGAACTTGAAGACTTCGTACACCGCGTCGCCGAATTGAAAGCCGCGGTCCTCGACGCCGAGCACGCGCTCGGCCGTCGTCGTGAACCGGCCGTTGAAGTAGAGGACGTCCGCCATCGCTACACCGAGACCGCCTTCACGATCACCACCGTTCGATCATCTTCCCCTTCCCGCCCCCACCGCGCCACCCTGGCCAGCACCTCCTGCCCGATCTCCTGAGCGGATCGCATGCGGTTCCCGCGGACGATGGCGAGCAGGCGGTTCATGCCGAACTCCCGGTCGCGCCGGTCATGCGCCTCGATGATGCCATCGGAATACATGCATAACAAATCGCCCGCCTGCAGCCGCGCGAATCCGCGCACGTACGTCGCGTCGGGTGTCGGACCCAGTACCGGTCCTGTCGGCTTCAGATATTCGACATGCATTCCGCGAAGGATGAACGGAGCGTTGTGGCCGGCGTTCGTGTAAATGAGAATGCCGCCCGTCTCCAGCTCTCCGTAGAACAGCGAGACGAACTTCGTCGTCAGACGGCTGCGGTGGATGATGTGATTGAGCTTCTCGACCGTGCGGATGATCTTGAAATCGCGGTCGGTGGCCATGCGCAATCCCATGTAGATGTCGCGCACGACGAGAGCCGCAGGCAGTCCGTGGCCGGAACCGTCGGCGATCGCCAGGCCGAGAATGTTGTCGGAGACGGGAATGAAATCGTAGAAGTCGCCGCTGACGATCTCGGCCGGCACCGTGCGGCCCCAGATGTCGTATCCGGCGTATTGGGGAATGCGCTGCGGCAGGATCGACTGCTGGATGCGCTGGGCCTCGACGATCAGCGACTCGTACCGATTTGCGCGGAGCTTCTGGTTGATCGCGGAGCGGACGAGATTCAGCGAGAAGAGGATGTCGTCGCGCGACTGCTCGGGCGCGACGTTGAAGCTGAGGATGTAGTTTTCGTCGCCGACGGAGATGGCGGCGAAACGGTTCGCGCCGATTCTCTGTTCGAGAACCGGATCGACGCCCGGATCGCTCGGACCCATGACCACGATCCCGTTCTCGAGCACGAGCTCGATCGGCTTGTACTCCTTCGGCACGGTGATGCCGAGCGCGAGCTCCTGCGCGGCACCGAAGCGGCCGACGAGCTCGTAGGTGTCATCGCCCCGCTGTTCATAGACGCGGCCGCCGGTGATCCCGAGCTCCTCGCGGAAGTTCGCAGCGATCGTCGCGCCGAACTGCTCGATGTTGGAGCTCGTGGCTTCGGTGGTCTCGATCTGCTCGAGGGTTTTTTCGACTTTGGTGAGGAGGCGTTTGTAATCCATGGGAGGCGAGGACCGGGGACTCGAAGACTCGGGGTGATGCACAGCCAGTCCTCGTGTCCTCGTGTCCTACTTCAATTCCACTCCGTCAAGTGCGTACGGCGCGCGCACGCCTAACAGGCCGAGGACAGTGGGATAGATATCACCAATATACGGGGCGCGCGCGGTCGTCAACCGTTTGTTGTAAAAGAAAATCCCCTTCACGATCTCCGGATCGACCGAGCAGTGATCGCCGCTCCAGGTGTGTTTGTTCGGCTCGATGAGATCCTTCGGAATGCCGCCGAGGGATGTCTGCCAGGAGACGCGGTAGCCGTCGTTGTTGGTGACGAAGAGATCGGGAATCATGTTCGGATCGAACTGGCGGTAGATCTCCTCGCGGGCCAGCACCCGGCGCACGGGATGCTCGCCCGTTTCCGGATCGGTCAGGGTGACGAGCTTCCGCTTCAACTCGTTCTTCAACGCGTCGTAATCGGCCCCGGGATTCACGATCCCCTGCGCCTCGCGCCCCTTCAGGTTGATGTACACCTCGCCGAGACCCATCGCGTAGGCGCGGGTCTTCGACCAGTCGACGTTCTCCCAGAACTGTCCCTGGCCAAAGAGCATCTCCAGATTGCGCTCCTTGATCTGAACGCCGCTCTTCAGCGAGATGTAGCCGTTCAGCACGAGCCACGTGTTGTAATTCACCGATTTGCGGAAGCTGGCGAAGCCGTGATCGGAGACGACGATCAGCGCGGCCTTCCGCTTCTCCGCGGCCGCCATGGCGTCGCCGACGATCGAGTCCATGAGCTGATACGCGCGGAGGATCGAGTCGCCCCATTTCGCGGCGAGCGCGGCGTCGTAGGCGGGATGTTTCGGATCGGTCAGCCGCCACATGACATGCGCGACGCGATCGGGAAACTCGAACTGCTGGACGATCAGATCGTTGTCGCTGGCCAGGTGCGCGGCAAACATCTTCCGGTCCTGCGCGACGGTCCAGTTCATGTCATCCCAGAACATCTGCTCGTCCGCAAACCCCTCGGAGATCGCCCATGTGTCGATCTGCCAGCCGATCGTCTTGTACAGACCGAACTGCTTCGCCAGCTGCGCCGCCCATCGCGCCGGCGTGGACACCTTGAATCCCGGCGGCAGCGATCGCGGATCGAAATTGATCGGCGACAGGTACAGCCTCACTTCCGGCTGCGATGAGAGAAGGTGAAAGCGGCTGATGCCGTGAACCTTGATCAGCGGATTGAACGGAAAGACGAACTCGACCCAGTCGCTCCACTGGCCCGGCCGAAGCGTGAATTTCTGATCGCTCACTTCGATCTGCACCGAATGGCGATCGTTCGCGACGGTGAGCGTCATCGGGATCGAGATGTAGTCGGGTGTTTTGAAGAGCTTGTTCGGCGGCCCCACGATCTTCGTCGGAATCACGCCCTTGTTGTCTTCGAGCTGCACGACCTCGATCGAGAATTCGTTCGAGCCCGAGCGCTGCATGTCGAGCTCGGATGTGAAGAAGAACGGTTTGCCGACGCGGCCCGACATGTCGGGAACGCCGAGGCCGGAGAGCATGTGGCCGTCGTGGAAGTCGGTGGCGGGGAACGTCACCGGGACGTGGATGATCACTGCCTTCTTGCCGGCGTTGGCCGCGGCATCCCAGAACGGAATGCCTTGCCGTCGATTGATCACGCCAGGACGGGTGAACGGGATGTATTTCATCGTCGCGGCAAAGACTCCGGGAATGGTCAGCACAGCGACGAGAACCGGCAGCCACATGTGGCGGCGGCGCGTAAACAGGAACGTCACCAGAAAGGCGAGCATCCCCGCCGCCGTGCCGAACACGATCGGGTTCCCTTCGCCGAGCAGGAAGTCTTCTTTCGTCTCGTCGAACGCGGCAAAGACCGGCATGTAGGTCTTCGGGTCGCGGCGGAGGAAATCGAAGATCCCGGTGCGTCCGGGATCGATTCCGGTGCTGAACGTCGACCACGACACCGGGGTCTGCGCGGGAATGGTCGGCCGCAGCGGACGAAACGTCCCCGTGTCGCGGAGGCGGGCCATGTTCGGCAGCTTGCCGTCGTTCATCCACTGTTCGACGAGACGGGCGTCGACCCCGTCGAATCCGAGTACGATGACGCGCTGCTGCCCGCAAAGTGGAAACGCCAGGAAGAGCAGGATGAAGAACAGCCGAGGACTCAAACGCATGTCGGGCGTGCGCATGATAGCAGGCACTTCTTTTGTAACCGCCGGGCGTGGAAGGAGTATCGGTATGCGAAGGCGAGATCTGGCGGCCATCCTCTCCCTGGTTGTGCTCGTCGCCTGCGCCGGCGGCGAAAGGAAAGCGGGGGGAGGAGCAGGTGGAGAGGCACAAGGGCTGGTGATCGCCTTCGACGGCAGTCCGACCAACCTCGATCCCCGCATCGGCACCGACACCTACTCGGGCCGCATCTGGGACATGACGGCGTCAGGGCTGATCAAGCTGACGCCGGCCGGCGACTTCACGGGCGACGTCGCCGAAAAGTGGGAGACGCCGGACGACAAGACGATCGTCTTCCACCTCAATCCCAATGCGAAGTTCCAGGACGGGCGGCCGGTCACATCGAAAGACTTCAAGTACACGTTCGACTCGATGATGGCCGAGAGCTTCAACAGTCCGAAGCGATCGGGCTACACGGCCGTGGCCTCGTTCGATGCTCCCGACGACCACACGTTCGTCATCAAATTGAAAGAGCCGAACGCCGGCATCTTCGACAACTTCCCGTTCATGCTCGTGCCGCAGGGAGCCGATCCGAACGTGTTCGGCAAACAGCCGGTGCTGGCCGGCGCGTACAAGGTGACCGAGTTTCGCGCCGATGAGCGCGTGACGCTGCAGGCGTTCGACGGCTGGGTCGGCGGAAAGCCGAACGTGCCGAACGTGACGGTGCGAATCATCCCCGACGCCACCACGCGCGTGCTCGAGCTGCGTCGCGGCACGGTGAATTTCGAGATCAACAGCATCCCGTTCGACCAGGTCGAGCAATTCAAGAAGAACTCGGACTTCAACGTCATGACCTCCCATGGCGGCGCCTATCAGTACATCTGCTTCAACCTTCACGATCCCGTCCTGAGCAAGAAGCAGGTGCGTCAGGCCATCGCCCACGCCATCGACCGCAATCGCATCGTCCGCGATCTCCTGCACGGGTACGGCTCGGTGACCGACACGATGTTCCCGCCGGGCCACTGGGCCCGCGCCGAGAATCTCCCGTCCTTCGACTACGATCCGGCCAGGGCGAAGCAGATGCTGGACGCGGCCGGCTACAAGGGACAGCCGCGGTTCAAGCTGACCTTCCGCACATCGACCGACGCCGAGGCCAATCAGCAGGCGGAGATGATCCAGCAGATGCTGAAGGAAGTCGGCATCGACATGCAGATCCAGACGAGCGAGTTCGGCACGTTCATGGAGGACATCAAGAACGGCCGCTTCCAGATGTTCTCATTGCGGAGATCGGGCATCTCCGATCCCGACTTCTACTACACGATCTTTCACTCCTCGAGCCTGGCCCCGAACGGGCAGAACCGCGGGTACTACGTGAATCCGCGCGTCGATCAGCTGATCATGCAGGGGCGTTCGACGTTCGACCGCACGAAGCGCAAGGCGGCCTACGACGAGATCCAGAAAATCCTGGCCGATGAGATGCCGTACATCTCGCTCTATCACCGCGACAACGTCGCGATCATGCGCAAGAACATCGAGGGCTTCCAGATGTATCCGTCGGGATTCCTGTTGTCGGTGCCCTCCATGACGGTGAAGTAGAGCGTCATCCCGAGCGCAGCGAGGGATCCCCTGCCCACGGGCGACGGTGCGCCCCCGTAGGGGAACCTCTGAACAAGTCGTCATCCTGAGTCGGCGAAGCGCGACGAAGGATCTCAGGATCCGAAACCGCCTGCCATTTCGAGATCCTTCGCCGTCTTCGCGGCTCAGGATGACGTGAACAACGACGTTCTCAGAGCTTCCCTAAGTCAGAAGCAGTAGCCGACTCCGCCGGAGAGGTAGAACTGGTGGAAATCGATGCGCTCGACCTGGCCGGCGGCGTGGTTCACTTCTGCCGTCGAGCGTGCCGGGCCGAATCGCAATCCGGTGTTCAGGCGCCACCTCGAGGACAGGAGGTACTTCACTCCTGCCTCAGTCATGAGCGCGCCGTGATCGGGCTGGTCGAGCTGGCCGTCGGCCGTCACGTGATTCTGCCGGTACTTCAGATACGAGGCACCGGCGCCGAGATAGGCCACCACGCGGGCATGCGGTGCGCCATACCAGTCGAGCATCACCGCCTCGGGGAGCGCGTGCGAGTCGCTCGTCATTGCTCCCGCACGACTCTCGATGCGCTGCCTGCCGAAATCGATGGCCGCGCCGATCGATTCGTTCAGGAATACGGTCAGCCGCGCGCCGGCACCGCGCCCCTCGTGCACGCGCCACGCGGTCGGGGTCAGCGACCCGAATCCGGCCGCTGTGCCCCCGAACATCGACACGCCGATTTCCGCGCGCGGGTCCGCGCCGAGCAGCGGCAACGCAATGAACAGAAGCAGAGGAAGAATGCGTTTCATGCTCACTCCTGATCAGAATGCCTGCGATGTGGCGAAGGAAACGACGAATCCCCGGCGGCTGATTGGACTGTTCTGCAGCGCATAGGCGAGATCGAATCGCAGCATGGTCGAGTCGGCGCGCGGGATGGCCATGCGCAGGCCGGCGCCGAAATCGCTCTTCACACCGCTGAGGCCGGCCTTGCCGGCGTCAGCGAACAACGCCAGTCCCGGAGCGAACAGGTGCAGCAATTCGCGACCGAGGAACAGACGGTCCTCGACGTTGGCCACGACGGCCTGGTGGCCCTCGAATGCATACGCCGGATAGCCGCGCAGCCCATGCAGCGCATCGGCAAAGAACTGAACGTCGCGATCGAGGCGGCGTCCCTCGTCGATCTGCAGCCGCGATACGAGCGTCTGCGGGGAGAGAAGATCCGAGCGCCAGATCAATTTGATCGAGGCGGAGGTGATCTCGTTCTCGGCCCGCGGACCGAAGCGTGAGCCGAACGAGACCCGCGGAAGCAGGAAGGCTCGTTCCCCGAGCCGCAGGCCCGATTGAAAGCGCGCGGTCAGCTCGTTCGCGGTCCGCGACGTCCCCGCCTGCATGGACAGGCGCGAGCCGAGATCGAAATCGTCGTACCGCGCATCGTGATCGACGTAATCGACCTTGACCAGATTTTCGCGTGCGATCTCGAATCCGAGAACCGTCCACCGATATCGTCGCGGCAGAGGGGTGAACCCGCCGATCACTCCATGAAACTGATCGTTGACGAAGTCGAAGCCGCCGAAGATCCGCGCAGCCGATTCCGGCCCTCCGGTCAATGCCCAGCCGGCGATGGCGCGCGTCTCGACGCCATGGCTGTGAAACCGCGCCAACGGCCGTCCATCGCGGAAGATGCGGATGTCCTTCGAGTCGTTGTCCGAGGAGATCTCGAAGGAGAACGGGGTCGATGAGGAATAGAACGGCTGGGCGAGAGAGAACTTCGTCTCCGCGCCGTCCGAGCGCTTGGCCAGAAGCAGATCGCCGTTCCAATACGGCCGCAGGAACGCCGGATGGAGAAACTCGATCGAGCTCTCGGTCCGCTCCGGCAGACGCCCGCTGCTGACGGAGACCTCCGCCCCGCTGCCGCCGAGATCCTTCTGGGTGAAATTCAGATTCCAGGTCGCCACGCCGCGGTCGCGGCCGAAGTCGACGTTCGGATCGCTGGTCCATTCGTCTTCGGTGACGATGCGGACATCGACGACGCCGTCGTGAACGGGCGTGACGGAGATCGCCGCCGTCTTGATGAAATCGAGCGCCCGCAGATTCTTCTCGCTCTCGGCGATCTTCACCGGGTCGTAGACCTCGCCTTCGCGGAAGAGAAGAAAGCTGCGCACGAGATCCGCGCGCGTGTTCGTGTGCAGGCGGTTGAGCACCTGGTACAGCGCGCCGTGCGATGCCTCTTCGTCCGAGAAGAGGCTGCCGGGATTGACGGAGATCTTTCCGATCCGCGGGACCTCGGTCTTCCGCTCCACCCGCGCGTCCGCGGCCGCGAACCGCGACAGGCCCTCTCCCTGCAGCCAGGCCTTCGCCGCCGGGTCTCGGCGAAGGTACGCGTCGAGGAACGCCGTCGTCGCGGCGCGGATCAGATCGTGGGCAAGCTTGTTCGAAACCGACTCGTCATCTGACGGCGTGGAGTGATTCGCGCCGCGAATCGTCAGAAGGTACTGGTCCGCGGCAGACGTGCTGTCGAACGGCATCCGCCGCCGATGAGGAAGCGTTCCGTAGACGATGCTCGAGTCGTGCGTGCCTGTGATGTGGAGCAGGGGAATGGCGATGGCCCGATACGCGGCAGGCTCGAAGTCTTCCGACATGGAGATCGGAATTCCGGCCACGACGCGCGGATCCCGATACGATCGCCCCTCGACATCGAGACCCGCTACGGCCAGCACACCATAAGCGCCGAGTGAATGGCCGGCGACGACCACGCGCGAGGAGTCAACGCCGGGCATCGTACGCAGATGGTCGGTCACGAACCGGAGATCCTCCGGGTACATCTCCCAATACCGGTGATCGTTTCCGGCGCGATACAGCGCCACGAGACCGGCCCTTTCGACCTCGTGCGCGGCGCCGACGTGCTCGGGATGCACGCAGAGATAGCCGTGACTCGCCCAGTGCCGCCCGAGATACGAGTAGCCATCCCGGCCGTTGGCGAGACCGTGCGAGAAGATGACTGCCGGAAGCGGCCGCGGCGCGCCGACCGGCTCGTAGATCGTCACCGGCAGGCGCCGCCCGCGCCCTGCATCCAGCCATTCATCCTGCCGGACGCGAACGGCGAAAGGGCCGGCCCGGGCATAGAGCGAATCCCGCCGGACGGCCGTGGTCGTTTGATCACCGAATGCACACTCGCAGGCAATGGAGACGAAGACGATCGGAGTGAGTACGAAGAGAGTGCACATCCGGACCAGGCGCGCTCGCGTCCGCGGCAGGACGAATGCGAACGGCAGCACGACCACGGCCGCCCAGATCAATTGCATGACCGCTTCGATCATCAAGCGCTCGCAACCCCGCCGGTCCGATCCGAAATGTGATGGCACCGCATCTGGCGATAAGAGGAATTCGCCGTGCAGACCGGCGGGGATGCCGGTGCTCGCTGACGCGCGAGCGGCCTCGAAGATCAGCCGCGGGGCGGCGAGCGCGGATCGAACGATTCGACCGCGGCAACCGTGAGGCGCTGCGGTGCGATCGGCGTCAATCGAAGCGCCGTGCCGAGAACGACGATCAGCCCGACGACGGTGAAGATGACGGCCAGGACTTCCTGCGCAGCGCTATCGGCGTTGAGGTCATCGGAGATCGAGATGATGGGGAAGAGCAGCACCAGCACGCCGGCGAGGACGAGAGCGCCGACAACCCGGCGGCGCGCGTCAACCTTCGGCAGAAGAACCGCGAAGGCGAAGATCGCGATGCCGGACCAGGCGACGTTCAGGAACCACTCAGCCATCGACAACATCTTAGACGAACCACACCGGCAAAGGTTTACCGGATCTCCAGACGTGCGTTTTCATCCAAGAGCCGCGCCATGCCGCCGCCATTCAGCCTGAGGACAGCGCGGTCGACCTGAGGACAGCGCGGTCGACGAGACTCATGTCCGCCGTGCCGGCGATGTTCATCAGCGGAGGGTCGCGAAACGTTTCCTCGCCGTTTTCCAGTCCGGCCGGCGCGAGCGCCGCGTACGCTCCCATCGAATGCCCGGCAACCACGACGCGCGATCCGCTCCGACATGCTCCGGATGAACCGACAGAGATTCGTGGCTGGCCCACTGCGATCCAAGTCACGGTCGAGACGCGGACGGGCTGCGCGGAACCGAAGTTCGCGCGCAGCCCGCGAGGAGAAGGACGAGGGTGACCATGGTCATCCTGAGCGAAGCGAAGGATCTCGTCGAAGAGATCCTTCGCCGTTTTCGCGGCTCAGGATGACGTGACACTACGGTCCGCAGACGGTCTCGATCAGAATCGCGCAGACTTCGTACGGATCCATGTTCGCGGCCGGACGGCGGTCTTCGAAATAGCCCTTGCCTGCGTTCACCGTTTGCATGGGAATGCGCACCGACGCGCCGCGGTCGAACTGGCCGTAACGGAAGGCGTGCATTGGCGAGGTCTCGTGCTGGCCGGTGAGGCGCTCCTCGTTGTGTGCGCCGTAGACCTTGATGTGATCCTCGTGGCGCTTCTCGAGCTTCTTCATCGCTTCTTCGATGACTTTCAATCCGCCGTCCTGGCGCATCGCTTTGGTCGAGAAGTTCGTGTGCGCGCCGGCGCCGTTCCAGTCGCCGCGGACGGGTTTCGGATAGAGCGTCGCGCTCGTGCCGAACTCCTCGCCGATGCGATACAGCAGCCAGCGTGCAAGCCATAGGTCGTCGGCGGCCTCGGGAGCACCCACCGCGCCGATCTGAAACTCCCACTGCCCCGGCATCACTTCGGCATTCGTGCCGACGATGTGCAGCCCGGCGCGCATGCAGGCCGCGGTGTGGGCCTCGACGATGTCGCGGCCGAACACTTCATCGGCGCCAACGCCGCAGTAGTACCCGCCCTGCGGCGCGGGGAATCCGCTGTCGGGCCATCCCAGGGGACGGGCGCCCTGGAAGAATGTGTACTCCTGCTCGATGCCGAACCACGACTCGTGCTGCTTGAACTTCTCCGCGACCTGACGGCAACGCGCCCGTGTATTGCTGGGATGAACGGTGCCGTCGGCGTTGAGCACCTCACAGAGCACCAGAACATCCTCGTCGCGATGGAGAGGATCGGGAACGTACTTGACCGGCTTGAGCTGCAAATCGCTCATGTGGCCGGTGGCCTGGTAGGTGCTCGAACCGTCGTAACCCCAGTCAGGGATATCGGCGAGCGACTTCACCGCGTCGATGATCTTCGTCTTCGATCGCAGTTTGGCAGTGGGCTTCTGTCCGTCGATCCAGATGTATTCGGCCGTGATCTTTGCCAATGTGTGCTTCCTCCTTAACCGTAACCTTGAAAAAAACGCGAACGATATCTCATCTCCTCACGCCCGCCACCTGATCCACGACGACCTGATTCTTTCCCGCCGACTTGGCGCGGTACATCGCCGCATCGGCGCGTTTGATCAATTCATTTTTCTCGATGTCGAGCGGTTTCGTCGACGTGGTGTCCGGAATATGCTGCGCGATCCCGATCGATGCCGAGATGATGCCGCCCAGATGAAGGGGCGGCATGTGGTACGCCCACTCGCGGCTCAGGAATACGTTCTCGGCGATGGTCTTGCGGAGGTCTTCGCAGAGCGCCACACCCTGCTCCAGTGTCGTCCCCGGAAGGATGACCACGAATTCGTCGCCGCCGTAGCGAGCCACCGTGGCATCGCCCTGCTGGATGACTCGCTTGAGGATGAAGCCCACCTCGCGAAGGACCTGGCTGCCGGCGAGATGCCCGTGCGTGTCGTTGATCTCCTTGAACTGGTCGAGATCCATGAAGATCACCACCAGCTCCTTCCCGCTTCGCCGCGCCTCGGCCACCGTTTCGCTGAGGCGGACGTTGAACCAGCGGTCGTTGTACAGGCCGGTGAGATCGTCCTTCTTCGCCAGCTCCTGCGCGCGTTTGGCATCGAGCGCGTTCTGCAGCGTGAATGACGTGTAGCCGGCGAAGATCTCCAGCAGCGTCATGTCGCGGTTGGTGAATGTCTTTCCGTCGAGACGGTTGATGAGCTCGAGCACTCCGCAAACGTGTTTGCCGATGTAGATCGGCACGGCCACGATCGAATGCGACTTGTGGCCGGTCTGCGCGTCGATCTCGCGATAGAAATTCTTGTCGGCCTCGACGTCGGCGGAGAGGTACGGCGTCCCGTTCTGATAGACCTGCCCGACGATCCCGTGCTTTGCGGAGAGCCGGTGTCCGATGAGGTTCTGCGCGGAGTCACCGAACGCGGCGATGAAGACCAGCTCGTTCTGGTCGCGCGTCGCCATTTTTCGAAAGGGATCGTCGAGCAGGATCGATCCCGACTCCGAGGGGACGAACTCGTACGCCTTCTTGAGGATCTCCCGCAAAACGAGATCGAGATCGACGTCGCCGGGAAGCGACAATCCCGACTTATGCCGCTCGAGAAACCGTTCGAGCTGCCCAATCTCGAGCGAATGAAACTGAATCATGGAAGTCGAACGATTATAGGGTGTTCTCGGCCGCGAGCGCTTCCACCTCGAACGAGAGATTCCGATACGCCTCGGCCGGCGACATGCCGCGCCGGCGCAACGAAACGTATTCGGCGGCGTACAGCCAGTAGAAACGAATGACGCCGAGTCGCGCGATCTGGCGCACGTGCGTGAGCTCGTGACGAAGGAGACGCTCCAGCTCACCCTCGGCGATCACGCCCGACAGATAGATGCGGCGGCCGAGCGTGATGGCGATGACGCCGCGCGTGAGAAACGGGCGCAGCCACCACGGAAACGACACGCAAACTTTTGCTCCGCTTTCGGCAATCGAGGCTTGCAGAACGCCGGGTAACCTCATCTAGAATCCGCCCCCATGCGCAACGGATTCATGGTCGCCCTTGCACTCTCCGCGTGTGCCGCCCTCGCCCAGCAGCAGGACTTCGGCAAAGTCGAAGTGAAGGCGGTGAAAGTCGCCGGGACCGTGTACATGATCACCGGGTCCGGCGGAAATATCGGCGTCTCGGTCGGCGACGACGGCATCGTGATTGTCGACGATCAGTTCGCACCGCTCGCTCCGAAGATCATCCAGGCGCTCAACGGCATCACCGACAAGCCGATCAAATTCATCATCAATACGCACTTCCATGGCGATCACACCGGCGGCAACGACATCTTCGGCCGCACCGGCACCATCATCGCTCATGACAACGTGCGCAAACGGCTGGCGACCGGATCGACTGGCGGCGGACGCTCCACGCCCCCGGCGCCGAAGCAGGCATTGCCGATCGTGACCTTCAACGACACGGCCACGATTCACGTGAACGGCGAAGACATCCGCGCGGTGCATTTCCCGAACGGGCACACCGACGGCGACGCCGTCATCTATTTCCCGCAATCGAACGTCGTGCACATGGGCGACGACTTCTTCAACGGCCACTTCCCGTTCATCGACGTCGAGAACGGAGGCAGCGTGAAGGGATTGATCGCCGACCTCGACAGGATCCTGGCAACGCTTCCGGACGACGTGAAGGTCATTCCCGGCCACGGCGAGCTGTCCGACAAGGCCGGACTCCGCCGCTTCGCGGACATGCTCCGCGGCACCTCGAGCGCGGTCGAGAAGGCGATGAAAGCCGGCCGCACAGTCGAGCAGATGAAGGCGGACAAGATCCTCGCGCAGTGGGACGACTGGGGAAAGAACTGGTTCATGAACAGCGAGGGGTTCACCGAGGCGCTGTATCGCGATCTGTCGAGGAAGTGATCGCGGGAGTCGGGATTCGGGGTTCGGGGTTCGGGGTTCGGGATTCGGGGTTCGGGATTCGGGGTTCGGGGTTCGGGATTCGGGGTTCGGGATTCGGGATCCGGGGTTCGGGATCCGGGATTCGGGATTCGGGATTCGGGATAGATTCGACATTCATCCGCGCCGCTGACGAATTCCGGAGCATTGCACTGAGTCGTTCCCAAACGGGGAGCGGATGCTCGTGCAGCTCGCTCCGGAAATCCTTCAAGGATAGGCACGTGGTGACAAACAGATGCGACGAATGTCGTTCTGGAAAAGCCGAAAAAGAAGATCGCGAGAACGTAGTCTCGTAACGACTCCCGAATGCCGAATCCCGAATGCCGAATGCCGAATCCCGACTCCCGACTCCCGAACCCCGAATCCCGAACCCCGAATCCCGAACCCCGACTCCCGAACCCCGACTCCCGAACCCCGAACCCCGAACCCCGAACTCCGAACCCCGACTCCCGAACCCCGAATCCTGAACCCCGAACCCCGAACCCCGAACTCCGACTCCCGAACCCCGAATCCCGAACCCCGAATCCCGAATCCCGAACCCCGAACCCCGAACCCCGAATCCCGAACCCCGAAC
>DATISF010000063.1:0-3048 GCA_035468985.1 Thermoanaerobaculia bacterium | reverse complement strand
TCGGCGAAGCGCGACGAAGGATCTCAGGATCCGAAAACGCCTGCCATTTCGAGATCCTTCGCCGTCTTCGCGGCTCAGGATGACGTGAACATCGACTTGTTCAGAGCTTCCCTAGTGTGGCGTGTCCCAAATAGACCGACTCTCGCTGGTGCCGCTTGCGGCCGAGAGGCAAGGCGCGAGGAGGAGGCGATGCGGTGGCGTCGTCGACGACGAGCAACGCCGCAGATCGGCCGCAACCGGCACCAGCCCGAAGGGTTGCCCGCAACGAAAGCCGGTCTATTCCCGACACGCCACACTAGACACAACATCGCTGACTACGACCGACTGGTCAGAAGCCAGCTGCTCGACCCGGCTCGGAGGAGGAAGCGGAGGCCGAGGACGTCGCCATAGAGCTCGATGGCACGGTCGACGCCCTGCACGGGGATCGCGATCTGCCCGATCCGTTCGATCTTCATTTCTCGTCCTTTCCGTCGGCGCGGTCATTCATTCTCTTCAAGTGCGCCGGCATTCTCGTAACTTTCCTCTGGTCTCATCGTACGGTTTCTGAACGCTCGAATGACGGATTTCCACGCTCTCTACGAGCGCTACTCGCAGCAGGTGCGGAGGCTGGCACTCTTTCTTTCGAACGATCCGGCACTCGCGGACGATGTCACATCGGAGACTTTCGTTCGGGCGTGGACGACGTCTGGGCCGATCCGGGAGGAAACCGTCAGGGCTTACCTCCTGACCATCGCGCGGCACCTCGTCCTCGACTCGATGCGCCGAGCTCGTCGTTTCGACGTTCTCGATGATCAGATGCCGGATTCCCATGTCAACGCGGAACGACGAGCCGAAACGCGCGAGGCGCTTCGGGTCGTGCTCGCGGAAATCCGCGATCTCCCCTTCATCGATCGCGCCGCGCTGCTCATGCGGGCGCAAGAGGAGATGTCCTACGAGGAGATCGCGCGCACTTTGGGAATCTCCCTTTCATCCGTGAAGGTGAAGATCCATCGCGCACGCCGCCGGCTCATGAGGTCGCGCGATGCAGGGAAGGACCGGGCGGACAAGTCGGAGGAACGCTGATGAACATCACCCGTAACGTCGTAACCGATCTGCTGCCGGCTTACTTTTCGGGAGAGGCGAGCGAAGATACGCGGTCGATCGTCGAAGAGTATTTCGAACAGCATCCCGAATTCGAGCGTGAAGCGAGGCGCTCCGCGGAAGGCCTCGACCAGATTCGGCAGATCGGCAGCATCCCGATCGATGCACGACTCGAGCAGACGGCGCTCAAGCGCGCCAAGCGCCTGCTGCGCGTTCAAACGATTCTTCTCGCACTGGCGTCGACGTTCAGCCTGAACGTGATTTCGCTCGGTTTCAGCTTCCAGATCACCAATGGCCACATCCACCCTCACTGGCTCACGCTGCCGGGACAATCGCAAGTCGTCGGCGCCATCGCCGTCCTCGCCGTGATTCTCTGGGCGCTTTACTTCCGGATTCGCCGGCGCATCCGCACTCGCATTCTTGGTTGACCTGTAACTTCTCACGCTCCGCGCGGTATCTGAAGACGCGATCGAAAGGAACGTCACCATGAAACGTCTGATCCGCGCTGCGTTCGCTGCCGCCTGCTGGCTCGCCCTGTACCAGGGCCCCTCTTTCGCCGCGGTTACGAAGGACGTCACGATCCCGTTCGAGCTGGTCAACAAGAACATCTTCATTCAAGTGCAGGTCGGCCGGTCCGCACCGCTCTGGTTCGTGCTCGATACCGGCAACAAATACGCAGTCATCGACCTGTCGGTGGCCGGATCGCTCAACCTGGAGATGGCCGATGAGGTCCCAGTGGGCGGCGCCGGCAAGAACATCATCACGGGTCGCCTGCTGAAGAACAGCCCCTTCCACGTCGTCGGACTCGATCGGTTCAGCCAGCCGCTGTTCCTCGCGCTTCCTCTGGCCGATCTCGCCCGCGCCAGCGGTCATGAATTTGCGGGGGCCCTCGGCTATGACTTTATCAGCCAGTTTGTCGTCGAAGTCGACTACATCAAACAGCGGCTGATCCTGCACGACAAGGAATCGTTCGAGTACCACGGCGCGGGCGACATCCTTCCCATTACCTTCAATGCTGCCGCCCATCCGCAGGTCCATGCCGGCGTGATCGATTCCGGGCACGCTCCGGTCGATGGAACGTTCGTTCTCGATCTCGGCTCGAGCGCGGCGGTCATCTTCAACACCCCTTTCGTCGAGAAACAACAGTTTCTTGCCGGCAGCCGGCCCACCGTGCCATGGCTGGAAGGGCGTGGGTTCGGCGGTGCCATCGACGGATCGGTCGGCCGGATCGACGCACTGAAGCTGGGCTCGTTTCGCATCGCCAGTCCCGTTGCGATCTTCACGCGTTGCGACAGCGGGCCGTTTGCGTCGCCGGAGGCAGAGGGAAACATCGGCGCTGCCATTCTCGAAAAGTTCAAAGTCATTCTCGACTATGCGCGGAACCGAATCATTCTCGAGCCGAATGCGCGTTTCGCGGAGCCGATCGAGTACAACCGCAGCGGCCTGTCATTGACGACCGAGGGCGATGACTTCAAGACCATCAAGATTGCCGCGGTCGCCGGCAATGCCCCGGCATCCGAGGCCGGACTTCAGGCCGGGGACGTCGTGAGCGAGATCAATGGGCGACCCGCCACACAATTCACGCTGACGCAGATCCGCAGCGTGTTCAAAGACGCCAAGGAATGCGATCTCACGATCCGGAGGGGTGACCAGCGCCTGACCGTAAAGCTGAGGCTCCGGCGGATCATCTGAGGTGTGGGGCCGGCATGGGTTCATCCGGCGCGCATCGTGTGGCGTCGCCGGTGGAATCGAGTTGGAACCAGATTGTCGACTGGCTCGTCAGGGTCGAGCGTCTCCGCTCTGACTACGAATGAGGCGCCGCCTGGTGTGGCGTGTCGCAAATAGACCGGCTTTCGTTGCGGGCAACCCTTCGGGCTGGTGCCGGTTGCGGCCGATCTGCGGCGTTGCTCGTCGTCGACGATGCCACCGCATCGCCTCCTCCTCGCGCCTTGCGTCTCGGCCGCAAGC
>DATISF010000062.1:0-26497 GCA_035468985.1 Thermoanaerobaculia bacterium | reverse complement strand
GAAGCTCTGAACAAGTCGTTGTTCACGTCATCCTGAGCCGCGAAGACGGCGAAGGATCTCGAAATGGCAGGCGTTTTCGCATCCTGAGATCCTTCGTCGCGCTTCGCCGACTCAGGATGACGACTTGTTCAGAGGTTCCCTTGCGGCCGAGATGCAAGGCGCGAGGAGGAGGCGATGCGGTGGCATCGTCGACGACGAGCAACGCCGCAGATCGGCCGCAACCGGCACCAGCCCGAAGGGTTGCGGGCGGCGAAAGCCGGTCTATTTGCGACACGCCACACTAGGGAAAGCTCTGAACAAGTCGTTGTTCACGTCATCCTGAGCCGCGAAGACGGCGAAGGATCTCGAAATCGCAGGCGTTTTCGCATCCTGAGATCCTTCGTCGCGCTTCGCCGACTCAGGATGACGACTTGTTCTAGAGGTTCTAGGTGGAGCGGCGGCCGTCCCCGGCCGCCGATTTCGCCGCGCGACGACGCGCGGCGCTCCACTCACAGCTTCGGCGAGGGCAGCGCGGCGATGAACTGATTCGATCCGTCGTTTCCGACGACGGTCGCGTACGCCACGCACGTGCCGGCGATCATCGAGACTTCGATGACGTTGTTCTCGTCGATGCTCACGCCCACGGCGTGCTCGATATCCGTCACGTGCATCGACTCATCCTCGGGTAACCCTTCCTCGATGGGCTTACCGATCGCGCCGCCGGCGCGCGTGCGCACTGTGATCCGAAACGAAGCCGGGATGTCGCCGACGTTCACGACTCCGACGTTGATCCGGCGTTCGGTCGGAGCGCCGCCGGGAAAACCGATGATGGTCAGCACGTTCGTGTCCGATCCCGCCGTAGCGGCATCGCGCGATGACAGCGGGCCCTCGATCGACCCGCTGGAGCGGCGCGTGACGTCGAACGTCTGGACCCGCGCGACGGGCCCGCGCTCGCCGCGATAGTCGATCCAGAGGACGCCGAGACTGTCGGGGCCGTGGAAGAGGTTCCTGACCACGTCCTCCCAGCGCATCGTCTGGCCGCCCGCAAGCATCACGCGACGGTCGAGGCGCGTGTCTCCCGCGACGTAGCGGAGTCCGAGATCGATCGCCTCCTTGTACGGGTTGCGAAGCGTGAGGTCGGAGCGCCAGAACGAATCGTTCGCGCCGGGCGTGCTGCCGACGGAGGGAAAGATGAGCCGCGAGCGCGCTCCAGTGGCCGCCAGCTCCTTTGCCGTCGGGATGCGGATGAGGCGGAGGTAGCGATCGACCGGCGCGGTTGCCGTGACCGGCTTGCGCGTCCACAGCTCCACCCCGCGCACGGAGCGCGCGTACGCGTAGCGATCATCGAGATACGCGGCGACGGCCTGCGCGCGAATCGAGTTGTCGACTCCGTCGAACAGGTCGAAGCCCTGCGGCGATCGCCGGATGACGACCTGCGGCTTGGCCCGCTCGAGCGCCTCGATGGTCTCGCGCTGAAACTGCGCCGGCGAGAGGATCGGCACCTGGTAGAAGCGGGTCGGATTCGGGCGATCGAGGAAAAAGTAGAACGCCGGCTGATTCGAGAAATCGAAGATCGGACTTCCCTTCCGGCTCAGATCGAACACGTGATAGCGGACCGAGTCGATGCGGTTCTTCACTTCATCCGCCAGCGGATCGTGAATGGCTCCGACGACCCGCGGCTGGTATCGCACGAGGTCGTCGAGCCGGAAATTGAGAACGTCCGGAACCCACAACGCCGTGATGAACAGAGGCGCGGCGGCCACGCACGCGAGCAGCAGAAACGCCGGCCCGTTCGCGTCGCGCGAGCGCCAGAGCGGAGCGGCCTCGCGGGCGAGCATCACCAGCAACGCCAGGATCATCGGTCCGATGAGGAACGCGGAGAAATACTCATGCGCGGGATCGGATCGACCGAGGGCACTGCGCTGCGTGAGCAACGCGAATGCGGTCAGGGCGAGCAGACCCATGTCCAGCCAGTCCGTTCTCTTGCGAATGGCTCGATAGACCAGGCACGTCATCGCGATCGCAATCACCAGCGGATTGAGGATGAAACGGAAGTTGTCGGTGATGAGAAAGTCGGCGAGCGTGCGCAGGCTCAGGTTTGCGCGAAACGTCGCCGCGACGTCGGGAAACGGGATCGACCAGATCGGGTCGATGATGCGCGGCACCATGACGAACGTCGTGTCGAAGAACGCGGGAAGCGAACCGCGACTGCCGAGGTAGATCAGAAATGGCCCGGCGCCGAAGACGAGACCGGCGATGAACGAAGCGAGACCTTTCCAGCGCCCCGCGAATGCCAGGAACAGAATCCCGCCACCCACCGAATACAGCCCGATGTCGTAACTGAAGAAGAGTGCGAGCGCGGCGGAGAGTCCGCCGAAAAACAGAAGCAGCGGCCGCACACGCCCGCGCACGCCGGCGATGACGAAGGCGAGCGTGGCGATCTCGAACAGCGTCCTCTCGTTGTCCTGCGTCGTCACGGAACCGAGGAGCATCGTGGCCACGGCGAGCGGAATCGACTGGAAAATCGTCATTCCGACATACCAGAGCGCCGGAGAGGCGAACGCCGCCAGGATCACCGGGCGCGCCATCGCCACCTCGAGCCTGCGGCCGAACAGCTGAAAGAGCCAGGCATCGAGCTGCCCGTCATGCATCAGGCCGTGCAGGACGAACACGTCGCGATACGGCGCCTTGCCGCGCAGGTAATCGGAGGCAGGACCAAGCGACTCGCCGCGGTGAAAAAGATCGAGAAACTGCGCCGCGTTCGCCATCGACGCGTAACTGAGCGCGTAGAGGAGCAGGGGAATCACGGCGTACGCGACGATCGCGCGCACGCGCTCGGGCGGCTCGACTTCGCCGCCGCGCAACGCAAACGCGATCGCGACGAGGACGGCGATCATCACCACGGAAATCGCGGCAGCCGGCGGAAGGAGCGCCAGCGCCAGAAACGGCAGGATCACCAGCGGCAGACCGGCGATGGCCAGCCGCTTCAAAGCGATTTCAAAATCGACGCCGTTGAGAAGTGAAGCCAGCCGGGCCATGAAGATGAATACCGCCCAGAAAAGAAGCATGAAAAAGAGAACAAAAACAATTTCTAGAAATAATGTAGGAACGTGGGCGATGCGCCTGGCCGTGGCGATGTAGCGGAACAGGATCCAGGCGAAGCCGTTCGCCAGAATCATCGCGTGGTACGGCGCCAGATCGCGCCGCGGCAACCGGCGCAGCCACCACGTGCGCTGGACCGTGATCGCCGTCCACGGCAGCGCCTGTGACGCCGCCAGCGGGATCAGCAGCGGCCAGCCCCACTTCGACGTCGTCAGGTAGAGAAACGGCGCCAGAAAGAACGGCGTGATGAACAGCAGCGACACGAGATCTTTCCGCCCGCCGATCGCGTTCCGGCGCAACCGGTCGTTGATCCGCGTTCCGTAGCGCTGCAGAAACACGGTTGCCACAGGAGCGATGAGGAAGAACAGCGCCTCGGTTGCGTAATCGCGCAGCTTCGAGGCGTTCTCGATCGTCACGCGGCCGACTGCAATGTGGGGCGTCGGCGGAAGCCCTCGCAGCAGTTGCGTCGACGCGAGGAAGATCCCCGACGCGAAGCAGAACGCGGCGATCCAGACGAGGGCCGAGATGGCCCGCTGCGGCAACTCGCGCCCGGCGTCGCTCACGGGCGGAGTGTAATCGAGTGGAGCGCAGCGCGTCCTGGCGCGGCGAAGACGCTATCGGCGGCCGGAGACGGCCGCCGCTCCACGGTCCACCGCGTCGACGACCGCGTCATGCAACGACTGGATGCTCGCGGTTTTCGCCTCCACGTCCGGTCCGCGGCCGTATGGGCGGATGGCATCGCTCGTCACCGGCCCGATCGACGCCAGCAGCGCCCGATCGAGCAGGCGCTTCCGCTCCTCGGGCGTGAGCATGTCGAAGAAGTTCGATACCGTCGAGCCGCTGGTGAACGTCACCACATCGATCGCATCGTTCGCGATCAACTCCCGCACCTCGGCGAGATCCTCATCCGCGGCGATCGTTCGATAGGCGACGCCGAGGTCGACGTGACCGCCGCGACGGCGAAGCTCGTCGATGAGATCGTCCGATCCTTCCGCGGCACGGATCACCGCGGTGCGCTTTCCGCTCTGATTCTTTTCCAGCAGGGGCAGGAGGGCGATCGACTGGAACTTCTCCGGAACGAGATCGGGTGCGATGCCGCCGGCACGAAGCACGGCCGCCGTCGTCTCTCCGACCGCGGCGATGCGCGCGCCGGCGAGCGACCGCGCATCCTTCCCCTTCTCGAGCAGGCGATCGAAATAGGCACGCACGCCGTTGACGGAGGTGAACACGATCAGGTCATACTTCCCGTCGATGACGCCATCGAGCGACTGGAACGATTCCGGCGGTACGGTCTTGATCGTCGGAAACTGCAGCACGTTCGCTCCCGAATCCGCCAGCAGCTCCACGAGTTGCGACGCTTGATCGCGGGCGCGCGTGACCACCACGCGCTTGCCGAACAGCGGCTTGCCTTCAAACCAGTTGAGGACCTCGTGAAGTTTCACCACCTCGCCGACGACGATCAGCGCCGGCGTGGCCAGCTTCGCCTCAGCCACGCCCTTCTCGATCGTGCGCAGCGTTCCTGTAACGGTCCGCTGTTCGGGGCGCGTGCCATGCGAGATCACAGCAACAGGCCGTTCGGGAGACATCCCGTTCTCGATCAGCTTCCGCGAGATGACCGGAAGATTCGCGAAACCCATCATGAAAACGATGGTGCCGTCGAGTCCCGCGAGCGCGTTCCACTTGATCCCCGTCGAGCCTTCCTCGGCTTCGTGGCCGGTGACCAGCGTGACGGACGTTGCGTAGGTGCGATGCGTGACCGGGATGCCGGCGTACGCGGGACCGGCGACCGACGAGGAGATGCCCGGCACGATCTCGACCGGCACGCCGGCTGCGATCAGCTCTTCCGCCTCTTCGCCTCCGCGGCCGAACACGAACGGATCTCCACCCTTGAGGCGCACGACCTTGCGGCCTTTCTTCGCCTCGTCGACGAGCAGCTGGTTGATCTTGTCCTGCGGCAGCGTGTGGGCGCTGGAGCGTTTGCCGACGTACACGACCTGCGTCGTTTTCGGGATGCGGGCCGCGATCTCTTTCGACACCAGCGCATCGAGCGCGACGAGATCGGCGGACTCGATCAGTTCGGCCGCGCGGACCGTCAACAGACGCGGATCGCCGGGACCGGCGCCCACCAGATAAACCTTACCGGCTCGTTGCACAGATGAGCTCCATTGCACCCTTGGCGATGAGTTCGTCGTAGACGGCGGAGATGACTTGCTGCGGATCGCGGCCGGAGTGCCGGACGCGGACCGAACGCGTGCCGTCGGAATCGGCGACGAACGCGCGAATGGTCAGTTCGAATGGAGCCCCGGCTTCAGCGTGGGCCGCGACCGCCGAGTAGCAGTCGAGCCGTTCGCCGAAGCGCTGCAGCACACCGCGCTCGCACGTCGCAGCGAGCTCGCTCGCTTTGACGTTGATGGCCGCGGCCGCCTTGCGTCCGATGTTGCTGGTCCCGAGCGTCTCGATCACGATGATGCCCTGACCCGCGGCCGGGATCATCTCGTCGACGGAGAAGAAGCTCGTGATCTCGGCGGCGCGCCCCAGGCGGGTGAGGCCGGCGCTGGCGAGGATGACGCCCGCGTACTGGCCGCTGCGGGCCTTGCCGATGCGTGTCTCGACGTTGCCGCGGATCGCTTCGACCTTGAGATGCGGGAACTTCTCGATGAGCTGCGCACGGCGCCGCGGTGCGCTCGTCCCGATCGTCGAACCTGCCGGCACATCCGTGATCGCCATGCGATCAGGATGGATCCACGCATCGCGCGGATCGGCGCGCTCGAGAAATCCGGCCAGCGTGAACTGCGGCGGGATGATCGACGGCACGTCCTTGAGGCTGTGCACGGCGATGTCGATCTCGTTTCGCTCGAGCGCTTCCTCGAGCTCCTTGATGAAGACGCCCTTGCCGCCGACCGTGGCGAGCGGCACGTCCTGCCGCTTGTCGCCTGTGGTCTTCACGGTGATGATCTGCGGCTCGAATCCCGCCGCTTTCAGCTTGCGCGACGTTTCGTTCGCCTGCCAGAGGGCAAGCTGACTCCCGCGCGTTCCGATGCGGATCACGATCATCAGAGTCCGAAGATCTTTCTGATCGTCCGCCGCAGCGTCTCGCGCTCGGCCGGCTCGTCGGATGCTTCCTTCAGCTGCAGGATCGGGTAGTGCAGGATCTTGTTGATCATCTGCGTGGTGAGCTGTTCGATGGCCTCACGCTGTTCGGCGCTGACCGGACCGAGCTTCCGCAGGCATTTGTCGAGCTCGGCGGCGCGGATGGTCTCGAGGCGCTGCTGCAGCTCGAGGATCGTCGGGACCGCATCCTGCGCGACGAGCCGCCGCCGGAATGATTCGACCTCGCGCGCCACGATTTCCTCGGCCTGTCTCGCCTTCTGCTGGCGAAGCTCGAGGTTGGCGTCGGCGACGTGCTGCAGATCGTCGACGTTGTAGAGGTACGCGCCCTCGATCTGGGCGATGGCCGGATGGATGTTGCGCGGCACGGAGAGATCGATGAGGAAGAGATTGCGTCTGCGGCGCGCGGCAAGCGCGCGTTCGACCTGCGTCGGCTCGATGACGTAGTGCGGCGCCGCGGTCGAGGCGATGACGATGTCGCAGGAGGTCAGGTGTTCGTGGATGGAGTCGAACTGCACGGCCTCGCCTTCGAACCGCTCTGCCAGTTCCAGCGCCCGCTGATGCGAACGGTTGGCGACGAACACCTGCTTCACCTGCTGTTCGTGCAGATGCTCGGCGGTGAGCTCGCCCATGTCGCCGGCGCCGAGGAGAAGGACCTGAAGGCCGCGGAGGTCGCCGAAGATTTTCTTCGCCAGCTCCACCGCCGCGTACGGAATCGAGACCGCGTGCTCGCCGATGCCGGTGTCGGTGCGTACCTTCTTCGCCACGCGCATGGTGTTGTCGAAGAGCTGCGAGAGCAGCGTGTCGAGCGTCTTGATCTCCAGCGCCGTCTGGAAGGCCTTGCGCACCTGGCCACCGATCTGCGGCTCGCCGAGAATCATGGAGTCGAGACCGGAGGCGACGCGGAAGAGATGCTTGACCACGTCTCCGTGACGAAGAATGTAAAGATGCTGCTCCAGGGTCGGGCGGTCAGTGACCGCGTGATCCGTCAGCCAGTTCACCACCGACTCGATCACATCCTCGGTCCTGGCGGAAATGATCGCCTCGACGCGGTTGCAGGTCGACAGCAACGCCGCTCCATCGACATTCGGCAACTCGCGAAGCGACTGCACCATGTCCGGCAGCCGCGGCTCCGGGACGTTCAACCGCTCGCGCACGCCGACCGGCGCGGTGCGATGGTTCAGACCGACAAGGACCAGATTACCCATGGGCAATCCCCAGAATGGCGACCAGAGTCGCCGCAAATGCGCACGCCGAAAGCACGATCGTGCGCCGCCCGCGGAACACACCGCTGACGAATGACTGCAGGAGGATGGCAAAGAAGATCCACGCCACGACCGCCCCGATCTCCTTCGCATTGGGAACCATCAGATCCGCCGTCGTCCGGTAGGACCACAGCACGCCGGTGATCAGACCGACCGTGTAGATGCTGAAGCCGATGGCCAGGGCTCGGTAGCTGACCATCTTGCAGACGTTCAGGCTCGGAATGAGGTCCCACAGCGCGCCGACCTTCTTCGATTTCAGCGAGCGGTCCTGAACGTACGCGAGCATCGTGAATGCGAGCCCGATCAGAAGTGCCGCAACGCCCACCGTCGATAGGAGCAGATGGGTCGTGAAAAGTGACGAGCGCAGCAACGGATCGAGATGCGCGAACGGCTCGCCGACGACCGCGGCGATCGACAGAAGAAGCAGCACGAGCGGATAAACGAAGAACGATGCCGCGTACACCCGATAACGGATGTACAGGCCCAGCTCGACCGCGAACACCGTCCAGGCCACGAACGACGCCGTTTCCGGAAGGTTGGTGATCGGCGGATGGCCGGTCTTCGCGCAGATCGTCCCGATCCACACCGTATGGGTGACGAAGCCGGCGATCATCAGCAGGAGGCCGAGGAGCTGCGGACGCTTGTTCCGCGTCACCAGGGAGATCAGGGCGATGAGCGTCCCCGCCGCGTAGAAGAACAGTGCGACATACAGCATGTCCGTCAGCGCGAAGTGGGTCATGGCGTCAGCCCCTGGAGGCCAGCGCCGCAATCATAAGCTGCTGCAGAAAATCGGAGAACGCGATGCCCGCCGCGTCGAGCGCCTTGCGGAATCCCGTGTTCTGTCCGATGTCGGGGCTTGGATTGATGTCGATGATGCACAGTTCACCGGTCGGGCGCTGCCGGATGTCGAACCGGCAGTAACCGTGAAGAGAGAGTACGTTTGCGGCCCGCGTGCACATATTGGCCATGTCACGCCGCAATGTGTCATCTATCACAGCTGGGGTTCTGTTCGAAGTCGCCCGATCCTCGGCCGAGCCGGAGGCCCATTTTGCCTTCCAGCCCACCACGCGCTCTCTCGGCGTAAGTTGTTGTGAAAACACGATTTCGCCGGGAGGCAACACCACGATACCTTCACCTCCGTAGAACAGCGCCTGGTTGAGCTCGCGTCCGTCGATGAACTCCTCCACCAGGGCCGGCTGGCGGTAGGTTTCGATGACTTCCGCACAACGCGATGTGATCTGATCTTCGGTCGAGCAGACGGAGGAGGCGTCGATGCCGATACCGGCATCTTCGCGGGAGGGTTTGACGATCCATGTTCCGAATGGAGCACCGGTTTCAGCCGGTGCGAGCCTCGGCTGAAGCCGGGGCTCCGTCACCAGGAAGCCGCGCGGCGTGGGGATCGCGGCCACGTTCAGCAGTTGCTTCGTCATCCACTTGTCGCCGCAGATTCCGGTGGCCACCGGATCGCAGCCGGTAAACGGGATGCCGAGCATCTCCAAGGCGAGCGCGAAATGCATTTCCCATCGCGGATTCCCCTGCACGCCTTCGCAGAGATTGAAGACGAGGTCCGGCTTGTGGCGGCGAAGCTCGTCGATCGCCTTGCGCACTTCGCGAACCGGAAGGACGGTTCCGCCGATGATTGAGGCCACCTCGCGCGCGGTGCCTGCGACTTCCTCCTCGCCGATGCGCTCGATCTCGTTCAGATGCGTCTTGAGCGCCGCATCATCGTTGTACGCGACTACGACGCGCACCCGTTCCACCTGCGGATGGCACTGTCGACGACGCGTCCGATGAGATCGTCGTACTTCCAGCCGAGACCCGCGGCCAGGATGATCAGATCGCTGGTCACGGGATTCATGCCGGGAAGCGGGTTGACCTCGACGAAGTTGGCGACGCCGTCGCGGTCGCGGCGGATGTCGACACGCGCCACATCGCGCAGGCCAAACGCTCTCCACACCGCCAGCGCGACCGCTTCGATCTCGTTGTTGCGGAACATGCGGTACTCAACGCGCTTCAGGTAATCGCGCTTCACCTCGAGCGAATAGATGAAGTTCTCTTCCTTCGCGCGTGGCAGCACCTGCATCACGCCGATCGGCTCACCGTCGATGATGCCGACCGTGAATTCATCGCCGGGAAGAAACTCCTCGACGAGAACGGGACCGTATTCGGAAAGCCGTTCGATGGCGCGATTCAGTTCGGCCTCGTCACGGCAGAACGAAGAGGAAGTGATCCCCATCGACGAGCCTTCATTGCCCGGCTTGCAGAACAATGGAAACCGCAACGCCCCCACGACCCACGACCCGCCACCCACCACCCGAAACGGCGACGTCGCGATCCCGTGTGCCGCGGCCACCATCTTGGCCAGCGCCTTGTCGAGCGTCAGTCCGATCGACAGCGCCGACGACGCGGTGCAGGGGACGCCGTACATTTCCAGCACCGCCGGCACCTGCGACTCGCGACCGCGCCCTCCGATCCCCTCGGCTAGATTGAACACGCCGTCGACGCGCTCGCGATCGAGGGTGTCCAGCATCTCCTCGCCCCATCCGAGGCGGACGGGATCGTGGCCGTGCGCGCGAAGGGCTCCTTCGAGCGCACGGATGGTCTCTTCGGAATCGAACTCTTCGAACCGGTCGCCTGTCGCTCCAGCCGGTTTGAGGTTGAAGGTCAGGCCGATGCGCATCGATGGAGCGCCGGCCTAAACCGGCTCCGAGCTCCTATCGTCACCGGTTGAAGCCGGTGCTCCATCATTCCGTCGTGCTCCGTCGCGGCTTGATGTTCACGCCTTTCGGAATATCGCGCACCGGCTGCGGCTCGAACCGGTCCGCGGTTCGATTGAGCAGCTTGGCGATGCCACGCTCGTGCGTCGACTCGCGATCGCAGCAGCGGTCGCACTGATGCGGCTGCCGCTGCACGTCATCGTAACGGCCGATCACGCCTTCGAAGTTGCGATAGACAATCGAGTCGCCGTAGTGGCCGAGGACGTAGTTCGGCATCAGAGGAACCTTGCCGCCGCCGCCCGGCGCATCGAGGACGAACTGCGGAACGGCCAGACCGGACGTATGGCCGCGCAGGAACTCGATGATCTCGATTCCCTCTCCGACCGACGTGCGGAAGTGCTCCGCGCCCATGACCTGGTCGCAGAGATAGAGGTAGTACGGGCGAACGCGGATCTTCATCAGACCCTGTACGAGGTCGCGCATCGTGTACGGGCAATCGTTGACGCCGCGCAGCAGCACGGCCTGGTTGTTCACCGGGATTCCGGCGCGCAGCAGGCGGTCGCACGCGGCCGCGGATTCCGGCGTGATCTCGTGCGGATGATTGAAGTGCGTGTTGATCCAGATCGGGTGGTACTTCTCGAGAAGCGAGGTCAGCTCGGAGTCGATGCGCTGCGGCAGAAACACCGGAACGCGTGATCCGAACCGGATGATCTCCACGTGCGGGATGGCGCGGAGGCCGGCCAGGATCTTCTCGAGGTAGGTGAGCGACAGAGAAAGAGGATCGCCGCCGCTGACGATGACGTCCCGAATCTCGGGATGCTCGGCGACGTACTGGATCATCGCGTCGATCTTGCGCTGTCCGGTCGTACCGTCCTCATCGACCCACTTCCGTTTGCGTGTGCAGTAGCGGCAGTACAGCGGGCAGTACGAGGTGACGAGGAACAGGCAGCGATCGGGATAGCGGTGGACGATGCCGGTGACGGGTGAATCTCCCTCTTCGTTCAGCGGATCCCAAACCAGCTCGCCGGGGTTGATCGCTTCATCGGGCGAGGGCACCGACTGGACGCGCAACGGATCGCGCGGATTGTCGAAGTCGATCAGGCAGAGGTAATACGGCGTGATCGCGGTGCGATAGAGCTCGAAGATCTCGTTCATGCGCGCGATCGAGAACTCGTCGATCGAGAACAGCTGGGTGATCTGCTCGAGCGTCGTGACGCGATTCTTCTGCTGCCACTTCCAATCGTTCCACTTTTCGTCGGAAACGTTCGGATAGAGCCGGGCCCGATTCTGCCGGTAAATCTCGAGATGATTTTTGGGGGGAGACGAGGAGGGTTTGGCCAGTGGTGAAGCGGACGGAGGTTCGTCGGACATCGGAACGGAGCTCATGGCGCGCATCCTTTCTGCGTGCAACTTGGAATTTTCCGCAGCCGTATCAGGCACGGCCCGGGCCGGAAAGTTGTCGAGTAGTGGGCGTTCATCGATTCACTTAGCTTCGGCGGCTTCGAGCAAATGGTCTGCCGAATACGCCGCGAACAAGTGTACGGCATCACGCGGCACCCACGCACGAAAGATTGTGGTCCGATCGGTCACGATCTCCTGGTAGATCTCCGCCACTTCGTGGAGCCGGGCGGCGGCGCGGGAATCCTCGTGCGGCACTTCGATCCGCATCAACTCGCCGCCGCTTCGCTCGCGCGCGCGGATCGTGTCGGTCAGCTCGCCGATGCCGTCGCCGGTCAGCGCCGAGACGACCACCGAACCGCGCGGAGTGAGGAACTGGTCGTAGACGCGGTCCGATTTGTTGTAGACGTCGATGACGCGCTCCGTCTCCACGCCGAGATCGGCGAGGACCTGGCGGCCGACCTGGCGCTGCTCGGCGGATTGCGGGTGACTGAAGTCGATGACGTGCAGCACCAGGTCGGCGGCGACCGCTTCCTCCATCGTCGACCGGAACGAGGCCACGAGGTGGTGGGGCAGCTTGCGGATGAAGCCGACCGTGTCGATGATCACGGTGTCCCGCGGGGCGTCGAAGGCCGCGCGTTGCGATTTGGCGTCGAGGGTGGCGAAGAGCTTGTCGATCGCCTCCGCCGACCCGCGCGTCAGGCGATTGAAGAGCGTCGACTTGCCGGCGTTTGTGTAGCCGACCAGCGCCACCGTGAATGCCGCGTCGCGCGATTTGCGCTGCGTCCGGCGGTTCTGCTCGATCTTGGCCAGGTCGTCCTTGAGCCGGGCGATGCGCGTGCGGACGATGCGGCGGTCCATCTCCAGCTGGGTCTCGCCGACCCCTCGCTTGGCGCCCGCGCCGCCGGTCTGCCGCGAGAGGTGCGACCACTGCCTGGTCAGCCGCGGCAGCGCGTACTCGAGCTGAGCCAGCTCGACCTGTGTGCGCGACTCGCGGCTCCGCGCCCGGTTCGCGAAGATCTGAAGGATCAGCGCGCTGCGGTCGATCACCTGCACACCGATGATCTTCTCGAGATTGCGGACCTGCGCGGGGGAGAGATCGTCATCGAACACCACGAGCGTGGCGCCGTGCTTCCTGACGAGCGATTCGACCTGCTCCGCTTTTCCGCTGCCGACGAAGGTGGCCGGATCGGGACGCTGCCGTTTCGCGAGGACGCGCTCGGCGACGGCGCCTCCGGCAGTCTCGATCAGCTTCGTCAGTTCTTCGAGGTGTTCTTCCGCGACCGTGCGCGTCAGATCGGGCAGGACCAGACCCACGGCGATGACTTTGTCGACCATCAATTATCTGGCTGAGTTAACTATACAGAAGTCTGGACATTCCCGAAGCTCGGCTTTCGGCCTGCGAGCTATGATTCGCGGCCATGTTCGCGCTGTACGAGGTCCTTCTCTACCTCGTCTTCCTCATCACGCTGCCGTTCTTCCTCTTCACCGGATTTCTTCGGGGAAAGTACCTCGCGAATTTTCCGGCGCGGATGGGGCTGTACAGGACGCGCCAGCGCGAGCACGACCTCTGGATTCACGCGGTGTCGGTCGGCGAGACGCTTGCCGCCCGGTCGGTCATCGCCGAGATTCACCGCCTCCGCCCGGGGACGTCGATCGTCATGACCACGACCACGATCACCGGCCAGGCGCAGGCGCGGCGCCTCTACCCTGACGCGACGGTCACGTACTTCCCGTTCGATTTCTCGTTTGCGGTGCGGCGGTTTCTCGCGCATCACAAACCGCGCGTCTTTGCCACGATGGAAACCGAGATCTGGCCGAACGTCACGCGCCTCGCCCGCGCTCGGGGAATGAAGCTGATCCTCGCCAACGGCCGCATCTCCGACCGCTCGTTTCCGAGGTACCGGGCATTCCGGCGCATCGTCGGACGGATTCTTCGCAACTACGACAGCATTCTCGTTCGCGAACAGACCGACCGCGAACGCTTCATCGCCATCGGCGCGCCGGCCGGCCTCGTGGAGGTCACCGGCAACGTCAAGTTCGACTACGAGCCGGACGGCACTCCGCTCGAATCGGCACCCGAGCTCGAGTCCCTCATCGCCAACCGCAAAGTCCTCATCCTCGGATCGACGATGGAGGGCGAAGACGAGGCCCTGCTACCGGAGCTGGAGCGATTCATCCGCGAGCGCGATGCGTTCGTGGTGATCGCGCCGCGAAAGCCGGAGCGATTCGAGCAGGTTGCGGGACTGCTCGACACGACCTCGCTCCGGTACGTGAGGAGAAGCGCAATGGGGAGCCGGCCGAAACCGGCGCTCCATGACATTCTTCTCGTCGATACGTTCGGCGAGCTGGCGCGCATGTACCGCTACGCGACCCTGGCCTTCGTCGGCGGAAGCATTGCTCCGACCGGCGGCCATAATCCGATCGAGCCGGCGGCGGCGGGTGTGCCGGTCTGCTTCGGGCCACATATGACCAACTTCCGGGAGATCGCCACGTCGTTTCTCGAGGCCGGTGCGGCGAAGGAAACCGGATCCGCGGCGGAAGTGATCGCGTTCGCCGAGCGGATGTTCGACCGCGAGGAGGAGCAGCGCGCATGGGGCGAGCGCGCGAAAGCAGTCGTGCAGCGCAACCGCGGCGCGTCGGAGCGCACGGCGCGGCGGATCGTCGAGATGCTCGGGTGATCGTGCTCCTCAAGCCGGCGGAGCTGTTGTATCGCGGCGTGAACCGCATCCGCCGGGCCATGTACCGGTCAGGCGTGCTGACGCCGAGACGGCTGCCGAAGCCGGTGATCTCCGTCGGCAACATCGCCATCGGCGGCGCCGGAAAAACGCCGGCCGTGATTGCCCTCTGCCGGTTTCTGGAGGGGCGGGGAGGGCGGGTGGCGGTTCTGACGCGCGGCTACGGCGCTTCGGGAACCGGCGCCGTGACCGAGCTCGATGCGGACCGGTTCGGCGACGAGCCGGTGCTCATCAAACGATCGACAAAATCGACCACGGTAATTGTTGGTGCTAATCGATATGAGAATGCATCACAAGTATCTTGTGACGTTTTCGTTCTCGACGACGCCTTTCAGCACCTGCAGCTTCACCGCGATCTCGACATCGTGATCGATGCGCCGGCCCGCTTCTTCCGCGAAGGCCGCTCCGCTCTTGGCGATGCCGACATCGTGGTGCCGCGCCGGCTGCGCCTCCTCGTGCCCGATTCCGTTCGCGGCCGGAAGGCCTTCGCCTTTGCCGGTCTCGCCAACAACGACCAGTTCTTCCAGTCGCTGCGTGCCGAAGGCGTGCAGCTCGACGGCACGCGCAGCTTTCCCGATCATCACCGCTATGGCAGTGCCGATCTCGCCGCCGTGCGCGATGCGGCGCGCAATACTGACGCCATCGTGACGACCGAGAAGGACTGGGTGAAGATCCGGGCGGCCGACATCATCGCCGTCCCGGCGGAATTCATCTTCGACGACGACGTCCTGCAGCGCGTCGCGGCGGTGGCGGGTCTGTGAGCAACGGAAAGAAGAGCCGCTTCCTGCAGCGCGTCGAGTACATCGTCTACCGAACGATCGCGCGTGCCATCCGTTCGATGAGCGACGAGCGCGTGTATCGATGGGGAACACGCTTCGGCGCCCTCTCCGGAAAACTGGTTCGGAGCCGCGACAGGCTGGCCATGCGCAACCTCAGGGCAACGTTTCCCCAACGATCGGAGAAGGACCTTCGAGCGACTCTCGACGAATGCTGGCGCCATTTCGGCCGGCAGATGCTCGCGTACGTCCGAATGCAGACGATGACGCCCGAGGAAGTGCTGGCGCGGTGCGAGATCGTCAACCGCGAGATCCTCGACAACGCCGTGGCCGCGGGCCATGGGGTGATCCTCATCAGCGCACACTTCGGGAGCTGGGAAGTCGGTGGCCTGGTCATCACATCCATCGCAAAGCGCGTACGGATCGTTGCACGCCGCCTGGATAACGAGTTTCTGGAGGAAGAACTCGCCCGCATCCGGGCCAGCACCGGAGCGGAGGTCATCGACCGCCGGCACGCCGCGAGGCCGTTACTGCAGGCCCTTGAAGAAAATGCGGTCGTGGTTCTCGTCCCCGATCAGGCCGTTCTCCCCCGCGAAGGCGTCCTGGCTCCCTTCCTCGGACGCCGGGCCTGGACCACCCCGGCGCCGGCCAAACTGGCGGTTCGGCGCGGGTCTAGCATTGTGTTCGTTTTTTGCATTCCGGCCGGTTTGCGGCATCGTCTCGAGTTCGAGGAACCGATTCGTGTCGACCGACTGATGGAGAATGAGAGGGATCCGGTGGCGCTGACGACGCGAATCAACGACGTGATCTCACGGCGCATCGCTGATCGCCCGGAACTCTGGCTTTGGATGCATGATCGCTGGAAGGGGACCGGGGAAGGCGAAGTCGCAGATGGGTAGCCGTGTCGAAACAGTCGTCGTCGGTTTGAACTGGGTCGGGGACAACATCCTCGCGCTCCCGACGTACAAAGCGCTGCAGCACCGTTATCGGGCCGAAGGCGGCATCGCCGTCGCCGCTCCGCACAACGTGGCCACGCTGCTCGCTTCGTCGGGTCTGTTCAAGAAAGTGATCTCCTGGAACGGCGACACGCGCGAGCGCATCCGCCTCCTGCGCAACGGCCGCTTCCACCGCGCCGTGATTCTTCCGAATTCCTTCCGCGCGGCGATGGTCACGTTCGCCGCGGGTATCGAGGAACGATGGGGCTATGCGACCGATTGCCGTCGCCTGCTGCTCACCCATCGCGTGTCTCGCGGTGATCGGGGACATCAACTCGACGATTACACGCCGCTGCTCGCGGCCATCAGCGCGCCGCACGTCGTCGATGAGATCCCGGCCATCTCGCTTCCGGTCGTGATCCGCGAAACATCCCGGAAGCGCCTGCGCGCCCTCGGCGTCAATCTCGACCGGCCCGTGTTCGGCATTCACGCCGGAGGCCTTTATGGACGCGCGAAACACTGGGGCGACGATCGCTACCGCGAGATCGCGATGCGCCTCCGCGCCGATGGCTACGACGTGGTCCTTCTCACCAGCCCTTGCGAACGCGAACAGGCCGAAGCGATTTCGGCGTCGTGTGAAGGGCTGCCTTTCGTCGGCGAGGACGGCGATGTCCTGCAGCTCGCCGCCGCCATCTCGCATTGCTCGGTCATCATCACCAACGACAGCGGACCGCTGCATCTCGCGGCGGCGCTGGCTGTGCCGTCGGTCTCGATCTTTGGACCGACCGATCCGGGACGAACGGTGATCCCCGGCGCAACGCGTGTCGTCCGCAAGCCGATCGGCTGTCAGCCGTGCTACCAGCGCGAATGTCCGTTGCAACATCACCGCTGCATGAGCGAGATCACCGTCGACGACGTCTACAACGCCGCGATCGGGCTCTTCACCGAGATCGAGGGCCGCGTGGAGAACGACGTCGAGCGCCGCGTTCTCTGATCACGCCGACGGGTGACGCTTCATACCGCCTTTTGTGCGCAGCGGGTCTAGAGATGTCTCCATGGAGGCACTCATGGCCAGCTTGGTCGGCAAATGGTGGCGGTACCGCGGCACACGGGTCATCACCTGCCCCGAGAACCATCAGCCCGCGGCAGTTCGAGTCGCCCTCTTTTCGGGCGATCCGAGAACGACCCTCAAGACGTGCTCCCGATGGCCGGAGAAGGAAGGCTGCGATCAGGCCTGTGTGGCGGAGCTCGAGCAGTCTCCCGAAAAATGCCTGGTTCAGGCGATCGCGTCCGACTGGTACACCGGGAAGCGCTGCATCTACTGCCAGGAGCTGATCGGCGACATCGTCTGGCACGAGCGCCCGCCTGCGCTGCGCGCGGAAGATGGATCGATGCGCGAGTGGAAGGACGTCGCACCGCAGGACCTCCCGGTGCTTCTGGCCACGCACCAGCCGGTCTGCTGGCGCTGCTTCGTCGCGGAGTCGTTCCGCATCCAGCACCCGGAGTGGGTCATCGAGCGCCCGCGTGGTGCGGAAGGGCACGAGACATTGCAGCCGTCGGCGGCGGTGTACTAGGAACCTCTGCACAAGTCGTTGTTCACGTCACCCTGAGCCGCGAAGACGGCGAAGGATCTCGAAATCGCAGGCGTTTTCGCATCCTGAGATCCCTCGTCGCGCTTCGCCGACTCAGGATGACGACGCACGCCGACGTTCCCTGATCTTATTTCCCACGTAGGGCCCACTCTCCAGTGGGCCCGGGGCCGACTGAGAGTCGGCCCTACGTCATGGCAGGCGTTTTCGCATCCTGAGATCCTTCGTCGCGCTTCGCCGACTCAGGATGACGACTTGCGCAGAGGTTCACACCTAGGTGTCGAGGCCGATCTCTCGATCGGCCGGCCGGTTGAGAACCGGCCTCTAGACCGCGACTTGAACGGGCACGAGCCGGTCCGCGAGCCAGCGGACGGTCTTCTCCACCATGGCGTGCGTGGCCTGTTCACCCGCTCCGTGGACGATCTCGATCCGCCGCTCGGCCTTGATCAGCGACACGGCCTCGCGATTGACGCGAAGCACGGGCATGTCATTGACGAGAAGCAGCGTCGGCGTATGCAGCGCGCGCAGTGAGTCGACGGCGATATCGGTCCGGCCGTTGACGCTGACGAGCGCGCCGATACGGCCCGGATTCTGTGCAGCGAAGACGATCGCGGCGGCGGCCGTCGGCCCGTAGCCGATCAGTCCCAGAGGAATCTCACGAGGTGCCGAGGCGATCACGCCCAGCATGCGCTCGGCCATGAAGTCGGCGTCAGCCCGGAACTGCGTCGCCTCCTGATCGGTGAGAAGGGAAACGCTCAGGAAATCGATGTCCTGTGCGGCCAGCTCCGCGGCGACGAAGTCATCGCTGGCGATGGCGTTCGATCCCGGCGCAGTGCAGCTGATAACGAGCGCTCTCATGGCGTCCGTTGTAGCCCGCCGGACCGGAGAATCGTGGTGACAGGTGACCAGCGACAGGTGTGACCGCCTATACACCAAGAATCGACAGAACGGTTCCGACGGTCACGATGAGCGCACCCGCCGCCGCATCGCCATAACGCTCGAACCACGCAAAGCGCAGGGTGTTCGCACCCGCTCGCGCGGCCGCGACGAGAGCGACCATCGTCGCGATCGTGGCCAGCTCGTACGTGACCACCACCGCAACGACCGCCGTCCACCCCCCGAGAGACGCGGCCACGATCATCGGAATGACCGCGACACACGGATCGGCCGAAAAAAGGAGGAACAGCGACCACTCGGTGAGCCCGTGATCGTGGTCATTATGCCCGTGAGGGTGATGGTGCCCGTGATGATGCATGACCTGCAGCGGATCGCGCGCAAAGCTCCGTTGCAGACCCCAGATCGTGTAGATGACGCCGAATCCGATCAGCAGGTAGATGGCGTTGTCCTCGAGCGTCGCTCCAAACGCGTGAACGGTCTCCAATCCGATGAAAAGACCGATGAGACCGAGGATGGCGGACACCGTGACATGACCGAGGCCGCAGACGATCGTCAGTCGCGACGTGTGCGCCGAAGACCAGCCGCGCGCGCGCGACAGAGCCGCAAACGGAACCCAGTGGTCGGGAGCGAGCGAGTGGAGCGATCCTACGGTTGCCGCGGCGAACATCAGCGTCAGAAGACCGCCGCTCATCATTTGCCCCCGAACCTCGGCGGGCGTTTTTCGAAGAATGCCGTGATGCCTTCGGAGAAGTTGCCGCCATCGGCGATCCGTGCCAGCTGATCGATCTCCTGATCGAGATGGAAATCGAGACGGTCCATGCCCGCCGCGGTGTTGATCAACTGCTTCGCGATTCCGAGCGCCTCGGTCGGTCCGCCGGCGACCAGGTGCGCGGTGTTCATCACGTCGTCGTCGAAACTCGCGGCCGGAAACACGCCGCTGACGAGTCCCATCTCCATCGCGCGCTGGGCATCGAGACGTGGATTGAGAAACAGCAGATCCATCGCGCGGCGGAATCCGAGGAGACGCGGGAGGAAGAAGGTCGAGCTCTCCGCTCCGGTGAGCCCGGTCTTCGAGTACGCCCATTCGAAGGTGGCCCGATCCGATGCGAACACCAGATCGCACGACATCGCCAGGCCGAATCCGCCGGCCGCCGCAATTCCATCGACCGCAGCGATGAACGGCTTCGGCGCGCGGCGAATCTCCGAGATCGTGCTGTGGATGTATTCGAGGATCTGTTTGAACACTTCACCAAACCCCTCACCCTGCCGAGGGCCGGGTGAGGGGTTCATGTAGCTGAGATCCTTTTCATCCCCGCCCGCGCGGATGTACTTCAGATCCGCTCCGCTGCAGAACACGCCGCCGATCCCGCGGAGAACGACGGCGCGAACAGCTTCATCGCGCGCCATCTGCAGACCCGCTTTGCGCAGATCGCGCGCGGTCTCGACGTCGAGCGAATTGAAACGCTCCTGGCGATCGATGGTGATGACACCGACTGCGCCGTCGATTGCGGTGCGAATGTTGGTCATGCGCTGGCCACCCGGATCACTTCGGTGAGATCTTCCTGATCGACTCCCGCGGACATGTACTCGAGGGCGCGGATGACCAGAGAACCCCAGCAGTCGCGCATCATCCACTCGCGATGCGCGTAGGCATAGGCCTTCACGACGTCGGCGTGACCCGCTCGCGCGGCGTCGTGGGCGAACGGCGCAACCGGGTAACGGCCGCTCAGGATGAGAACCGGACCGGCATCGACCTTTTCCGTGACGTAGTGCACGGTGCTGCGCGTTTCTTTCTCGCCCGCGACAATCGCATCGCGCGTCGAATGCAGTCCCGCGTATTTGCGCTCGCCATTCGAATCCGCAAGCGTGAGGTCGGCGTCATGCACGTTGATGATGCGGTTGAAGAACTGCGTGAGCATCGCGTCGCTGAGAACGTACAGATACCCGAGCAGGACCACTGTATCGATGCCCAGCTGCCTGAGAACCGTGGCGGTCACGCTGTCGAAGTCGCGACGCGTCGGCTGGTGACGCAGCGAAGCCTCGCGCGCGTCGAAGAACGGCCGGATCGGATGGTGGAGGACGGGCACGTCCAACGCTTCGACGCGCCGGGCATCGGGAAAGGACGTCTCGGTCGTGACGACACAGCCGATGTCGAAGAGCTTGCCGCGATTCGGATGATGCAGCAGCTCGTCCAGGCCCGGCGCCCGCTTCGAGCAGAGCACAGCGACACGCAGAGTGCGGAAGTCGTTCAACATATCCGTGGCAGCGGCTCCCCTTCCGGCTCGGCCAGCAGACGTTTTCCGAAGCCCGTGTCGAGGATCAGCGATCCCGGACGCTCGGCGATGCACGTCCCGATGATCGCGGCGTCGCGCCCGCGCGGATGTTTCCGGAGCAGCTCCACGAGCGCCTCGGCGAGCTCGGGACGCACGCCCATCACGGCCTTTCCTTCGTTTGCGACGTTCAGCGGATCGATGCCGAGGATCTCGCCGGCAGATCGGACGGCGTCGGTCACGGGGATCGACAGCTCGCGCAGCACGACCGCGACATTGCTCTTCGCGGTCATCTCGTGAAGCGCGCTGGCCAGACCGCCGCGCGTCGGGTCTTTCATCGCCGTAATGGCATCGGGAAATGCTTCGGTGATCGAGGCGATGAGCGAGTTGAGCGGACCAACGTCCGAGGCGAGATCGCCTTCCAGTTCCAGACCGTGTCGTGCGGCCATGACCGCCAGGCCATGATTGCCGATCGTTCCGGTGACCACGATTTTGTCGCCGGGGCGGAGCCCGTTGTCGCGGATGACGCGCTTGGTCATGGCGATGCCGGTCGTGTTGATGGCGATGCCGTCGATCTCACCCTTCCCCATGACTTTCGTGTCGCCGGTGACGACGACCGCACCGGCCTCGCGGCATGTCTCGACGATCGAGCGCTGGATCGTCTCCAGCTGATCGATGGCGAAGCCTTCCTCGAGAATCACCCCGCACGTCAGGCCGAGAATCCGCGTGGCGCCCATCATGGCCAGATCGTTCACGGTGCCGCTGATCGAGAGGCGGCCGATGTCCCCGCCCGGGAAGAAGATCGGATGGATCACGTGCGAGTCGGTGGTGATGACCAGCCATTCGTCGCCCATCGGAATGGCCGCGCCGTCGTCCATCGCCGCCAGTCCGACGCCGTCGAACGGCATGGCCGCGAAGTCACTGATGAACAAGCGCTCGATCAGCTGACGCATCGCCCGGCCTCCGCCGCCCTGCTTGAGCGTCACGCGCCCGCCGCTCAACGTCAGAGGAATGGCTGCGTTCATGAGGCCGCCTCCACGTCCGAGAGATCGGGGACCCCGCCGTAGAGATGCCAGATCTTGCAGGTACCCTCGTTCGACACCATGCACGCGCCGACCGGGTTCTCCGGCACGCACTCCTTGTTGAAGAGGCGGCACTGATTGGGATTGCGGATGCCGGCCATGATGTCGCCGCAGATGCACTGGCCGGCGAGCTGCGGCGGCGCGTAATCCCAGAGCGAGGTGACGTCGATCTCGAACTTGCGCCGCGCGTCGACATGCGCGAATTCGTCGCGGAATCGCAGATTGCCGTTCGGAACGTGCGCGATGCCGCGCCACCGTCCGCCGATCGGCCGGAACACTTTCCACAGCTGCTCCTGCGCCGCGAGATTGCCTTCCTTCGTCACGCAGCGCGGGAACGTGTTGACCACGCGCGGCGACTTGTCGCGGATCAGCGTGACCAGCTCGACGAGTCCGGCCAGAATGTCGAGCGGCTCGAATCCGGCCACAACGACCGGAAGCTTGTGGCGCTCCACGAACGGCTCGTAAACCGCCCAGCCGGTGATCGTCGCGGCGTGGCCGGCGGCAAGGAATCCTTCGACGCGCGACTCAGGCATCTCGGCGACGATCTCCATCACCGGCGGGATGTACTTGTGCGCGGAAAGAACGGAGAAGTTTTTCGGCGGATCGTTCACCACGATCGACGCGGTGGCGACGGCGGTCGTCTCAAACCCGGTGGCGAAGAAAACGACTTCCTGTTCGGGATGTTTCCTCGCGATCTCGACCGCCTGCGCCGGGCTGTAGACGATGTCGATCGTTGCGCCGGTCGCCTGGGCGTCCGACAGCGACTTCACTGTGCCCGGCACCTTCAGCATGTCTCCGTACGTGGCGATGCGCACGCCCTTGCCGGCCAGAACGACTCCCTCGTCGACTTCCGGCACGTCGGTCACGCAGACCGGGCAACCGGGTCCCATGATCACTTCCAGGTTTTTCGGAAAGAGCGAGCGCAATCCGAACTTGGCGATGGCCTGCTCGTGGCTTCCGCAGACATGCATGACCGCGACGGGGCGCCCGATCTCGTCGACCAGATGCGCAAGCGTCGCCGCCAGCGATTTCGCCAGCACCGGATCGCGAAATTTGAGCTGAGCGTTCATCGTCATCCTGACGTGACTACGTCTGCGGCTTTCCCAGCCCTTGAATCTCGCCCCTGACATCGCCGGCCATGGCATCACCTTCCGCCTCGGCCATCAGCTGTTCGTACAGCGCCAGCGTCTCCGCGATCGTCTCTTCGGGAATGCGACGGATCGCGAAGCCGACGTGGTTGAGGATGTAGTCGCCCGGCTTCACAGGCTCGTCGACGATGTCGAGGTTCACCTGACGCCGGACACCCCAGAAGTCGACGGTGGCTATGCTTCCGTTGATGTCAATGACTTTTCCCGGAACTCCGAGGCACATGTGGACTCCTTGACCACCGCGTTGGCAATGACCGCCTGGCCGAGGGCAACGCCCCCGTCGCCGGGCGGAATCTCACGGTTCATGTAGACGCGATCGAGCCCGCCGATCATCGATTCGGCGAGGCGCGTGTTCTGGAAACATCCGCCGCTGAGCACGACCGGCATCTCTCCGCGGCTCGCGAGGATCGAGCGCGCCACCTCGATCGACGCTGCAGCGATCGTGTTGTGGAACTTTGCCGAGATCGTCGCCGGCGAACGGTCCTCGATCAGATCGACGACGGCGCCGCGGGCCAGCGGGCGCAGATCGATCTCCCACGGATCGACTCCTTCGCGAATCACGACCTCGTAGCGCCCGCGCTCCTCCGGATCTGCGGCCATGTTCCAGAGAAACGCCACTTCGCCCTCGTAGCGTGCATTCGGCATCGCCAGACCGATGGCGCCGAGCGCATCGAAGTAGCGGCCGAGGCCGTGCGCGAGAGGGGCGTTGACGTTTCCGGCGATCATCCGGCGAATCGAGTCGATCGCACGGCGAGGCGTGGAGTGGAACAGGGGAATCGCGTGCAGGGGCGGCTCGCCTTCGAAGGCGTCATCCAGGAGCGCCAAGGCGATGCGCCAGACCTGACGGATGGCCTGATCGCCGCCGGCCAGCGGGATCGCCCGCAACGTCGCAACGCGCTCGAACGAGCGCTCGGTGGCGATGAGGACTTCGCCGCCCCATGAAGTGCCGTCGAGCCCGTAACCCGTTCCGTCGTACGCGAACCCGAGAACGGGGCCGCGCAGATCGTTCTCGGCCATCGCACTCACGATGTGAGCGTGATGATGTTGCACGCCGACGAGCGTGACGCCGTCCTGGGTCAAGGCGTAGCGCGTCGAGAAATACTCGGGATGCAGATCGTGCGCGACGATCTTCGGTGCAACGCCGACGAACTTCTTCATCTGCTCGATCGATGCTTCGAACGAGCGCAGCGTGGCCACGCTTTCCAGATCTCCGATGTGTGGGCCGAGGTAAGCATTCTTTCCCGTTCCGATGCAGACCGAGTTCTTGAGGTGCGCACCGCACGCGAGAACCGGCTCGTCGAACGCAGTTCCGAGACGCACGGCTCGCGGAACATAACCGCGGCCGCGGCGGAACACGGTCGGCGCGCCGGCAATCACGCGCGTGACGGAATCGTCGGCCCGGGTCTCGATGGCACGGTCGTGAAGGAGGAACACGTCCGCGATCGTCCCGAGCTGCTCCATCGCCTCCTCATTCGTCGTCACCATCGGCTCCTCGGCGATGTTTCCCGAGGTCATGACGAGCGGAATGGAGGTTTCTCGAAGAAGGATGTGATGCAGGGGTGTATACGGCAGGAACAGCCCGATCAGCGGATTGTCGCCGGCGACGTCGGGAGCGATCTTCGCGTCAGGCCGGCGGCGCACCAGCACGATCGGACGCTCGGTCGACGTCAGCAGCGCACGCTCGGTATCGGTCAGCTCAGCGACCGACTCGGCGGCCCTGAGGTCGCGGACCATCACCGCGAGCGGCTTCACATCGCGATGCTTTCGCTCGCGAAGACGATGAACCGCGGTGGGCGAGCTGGCGTCGCAGGCAAGATGAAAACCGCCGATCCCCTTCACGGCCACGATCATCTGCGCGCCGAGCGCGCGGGCCGCGAAACGCGCCGGGGAATCGGTGGCGATCACGTTTCCCGCGGGAGTGACCGCGATCAACCGTGGCCCGCACTCCGGACAAGCGTTCGGCTGCGCGTGAAAGCGGCGATCGGACGGATCGCTGTACTCCCGGCGGCAGTCGCTGCACATCTCGAACTCGACCATCGTGGTGTTGGGACGGTCGTAGGGGATGTCGCGAACAATCGAATAGCGCGGTCCGCAGTTCGTGCAGTTGGTGAACGCGTAGAGATAGCGACGATTCGTCGGATCGAAAGTCTCTGCGAGACAGTCGTCGCACGTCGCGAGATCGGGCGGAATGGAGACATTGCGCTCCTCCGAGGATGCGCTCGGAGTAATGACGAAGGCCGGGATCTGCTCGATCGGAATCGAAGTCCACTCGATCTCGCGAACTCGTGCAGCCGGCGGCGCATCCGCCGAGAGCCGGTCCACGAAGGTGTCGAGCACGTCCGGAGACGCGAATGCGTCGATGATCACGCCGGTGGAGTCGTTGCGGACACGGCCGGTAATTCCGTTCCGCTGTGCGAGTTGGTAGACGAACGGCCGGAATCCGACACCCTGGACTACGCCACGGATCTCGATGTGCCGTCCTTCTACGGGCATTGGTGCGTCCTCGCTCCGCCAAGTTAGGCGGTCGCGAAATACGCAGTGATGACTCTGCACACATGACCGGGTGACGCTGGTCACTTCTATAATCGGAGCGTGAGCGAGGCGGCAGAGGACAAGAAGCTCTACAAGATCGGCGAGGTCTGCAAGATGGCCGACGTGCAGCCGTACGTGCTGCGGTACTGGGAAACCGAGTTTCCCTCGCTGGCACCGAACAAGAGCGGAGGCGGCCAGCGGCTCTACACGCGGCGCGAGATCGACATCATCCTCCGCATCAAACAACTCCTGTATTCAGAGGGCTTTACGATCGCAGGCGCTAAGAAGAAGCTGGAGACTGAGGGCGGGTCACCTACCCCCGTCTCAACTCCCGCGCATCGGCCCGTGAAACCGAAATCAGAACGAAACGAGGTCCTTTCCCGAGTGAAAAACCAGTTGCAGGACATCCTCAAGATCCTCGGCACGGTGCTCACGCTTTTCCTGCTGGCATGCAACAACGGCCCGACCGAGCCGCGTGCGTTCGTGATCGCCGATGGCCGGTGGAGCGGCGACGGCGCGTGCCTGCTCGTGCGCAGCTCGCAGAACACGTTTCCGCACTCGATCACGCTGATCGCGGGTTGCGGACATGGCGAGATGCCGCTGCCGACCGTCCGCAACGACGGCACCTTCGACGTCGACGGCACGTACCGAATCGAGGCCGGCCCGGTTTCGATCAATCCGGCCCCCCCGGCGCACTACTCGGGAACGCTCACGAACACGGAGCTCATCCTGAAAGTACAGCCGAGCGATCCGGCGATGCCGGCGGCGACGTACCGGTTCCACATGGATCCGAACGGGACGTGCGCGCCGGCGTGCGTCTAGGGAACCTCTGAACAAGTCGTCATCCTGAGTCGGCGAAGCGCGACGAAGGATCTCAGGATGCGAAAACGCCTGCCATTTCGAGATCCTTCGCCGTCTTCGCGGCTCAGGATGACGTGAACAACGACTTGTTCAGAGCTTC
>DATISF010000061.1:0-33783 GCA_035468985.1 Thermoanaerobaculia bacterium | reverse complement strand
AGGATGCAAAACGCCTGCGATGTCGAGATCCTTCGCCGTCTTCGCGGCTCAGGATGACGTGAACAACGACTTGTGCAGAGGTTCCTTAGAAGCTCGTCGGTCGTCGGTCGTCGCTCGTCGCTCGTCGGTCGTGGGACCTGTGTCGCGCTACGGTCCCCGTGACCCACGACCTATGACCCACGACCGCAACGCCAGCTGCGCCAGCGCCGCGCCCGCACAGTCGATCACCACATCCAACGGCGTTCCCGTCCTCAAAGGCACCATCGTCTGGTGCCACTCGTCGAGTGTGGCGATCAACGTCGCCAGCGCCACCGCGGCAACCGACCAGGCCAGCCTCCAGCCGCATCGAGTCCCGCGCACGGCCCGGAAATCGAGTGCACCGAGAAGACCGTACGCGAAAACATGCGCCGTCTTGCGGAACAGAAACTGGATCGGCTCGAATGCAGGGCTCGCCGGCGGCAAGATCCACTGAAGGATGTGGGCGGTCAGCGCGGTCGATCCGGCGTTGCCGGACATCAATAACAACACCGCCGACCACACAAGCGCCGGCGTCCAGTACCAGGCAACCTCTGCTCGCCTCACTCGGGAAGTTATCTTATGATGACCTCACCGAATGTCAGCCGAGCCCCGCAGCGTGAAATTCACGGTGTATCAGCCGAATCTCGCGCCAACGCGCGTGTCGCTGCCCGTGCAGACCATCACTCTCGGGCGCGCGTCCGACTGCACGATCCCGATCCGCGACCGGTTCCTCTCGCGCAAGCACGCCGAGATCAGCTACGCGGGCGGCAGGTGGTTCGTGAAGGATTGCGGGAGCGTCAACGGCACGCTGCTCAACGGCACGAAGCTCACCGAGCCCTCCGTTCTCCGTCCCGGTGACCGCATCATCCTCGGCGACAGCGAGGTCGTCTTCGACGCCGCCGATTCCGACTCGCCGCCGCAGTTGATTCCCGTCGACAGCGACTCGCACGCCAAGAGTCTCGTCGTTCCGCTGCGCGATGCGCTGGCGGAGATGGACCGCACGCGCGAGCGCACCGGCATCCTGGCCTCGCTCGCGGTGCAGTTCATCGAAGACCGGCCGATGGAGGAGCTCTTCGAGTTCATCCTCGACAAGGTCATGGCTCTTCTCTCTCCGTCCCGTGCCGCACTGGCGCTCCTCGGGCCGGGTGGAAAAACGTTCGAGAACGTGCGTGTCCGGCGCAGCAACTCCGCCGATTCCACCGATCTGGCCATCAGCCGAACTCTGCTCGGCGAAGTGATCGAGGAGCGCAGCGTCGTGTCGTTCGTCGACACCGCTCAGGACAACAAGCTCGCCCGCGCGGAATCGATCATCGGCCAGCACATCCGTTCGGCCGTCTGCGCGCCGCTGATCGTCGGCGAACAGGTGCTGGGCGTTCTGTATCTCGACTTCCTCGCCAATCGCGGCGCGATCACGCACGAAGACGTTCGCCTGATCGCGCAGATCGCACGCCTGGCCGCGGTCAAGCTCGAGACCACGCGCCTGCGCGAGGAAGCGATCGCCAAGGCGCTCATCGACGAGGAGCTGCGCACCGCCTACACGATTCAGAGCCGCCTGCTGCCGACGGAGTTGCCCTGCCTCGACAACTACTGCTTCGCCGGATCGAACAAGCCGTGCAAGACGGTGAGCGGCGATTACTACGACGTGCTGGTGCGGCCCGACGGCCGGATCTACTTCGTGATTGCCGACGTGAGCGGCAAAGGGATCACGGCCGCGCTGGTGATGTCCGGCCTGGCGATGGCGTTCAACATCTTCACGAGGACGGACCCGGCGCCGGCCGATCTCGTTCGGGAATTGAATCTGACCCTTGTTCCGAGGACGGCGCCGACGAAATTCGCGACGCTCGTCGCCGGCGTTCTCCACCCCGAAACCGGTGTCGTGGACTTTGCCAACGCCGGGCACGTGCCGCCCCTGGTGATCACGAAAAACGGCGTACAACGCCTCAGCGTCACCGATCTCGTGATCGGACTCTTCTCCCAGGCGCAGTATCGCAATCAGGTCGTGAAACTCGAGCCGGGCGACTCGCTGGTGCTGTTCACGGATGGCGTCACCGAAGCCGAGAACGACAAGGAAGAGCAGCTCGGGCTGGAATCGGTGGAGGTCCTGCTCAAGGACAAGCACGGCGTGCGTGCGCCCGAGCTGATGGAGGCGATCGACGCCCACGTGCAGGCGTACGCCGGCGATCTGCCGCTCTCCGATGATGTGACGTTGTTTGTGGTGACGAGAAGCTGATGGAGCCCCGGCTTCAGCCGGGGCCCTCTCATGCCGGCTGAAGCCGGCGCTCCATCGCTACTTCTTCAGCGTGCGGATGAATCCGACCAGAGCCTTGACCTCATCGTTCGTGAGCTTGCTCTTGAACGCGGGCATCTTTCCCTTGCCGTTCACGATGATGTCGCCGATCTGTTGATCGGTCTGTTTCTGCACGTCCGCGGACCCGAGGTCGCGAAGCTTCTGGGCCTTGCCGATGCTGGTCTGGCCCTTGCCGTCGGCGCCGTGGCACATCGCACATTTCGCCTTGTAGATCGCGGTGCCGTCAGGCGTCGCATCGGCGAAAACCGGTGCCGCTCCCAGGACGATCGCCAGGGCGATGAGAGTGACAATGAACTTCCTCATGAATTCTCCTTTCTGACTACATCCCGCTGCCCGTATGGCAATCGGAACAATTGACCGCGCGTAAATCGCCGAGATCGATCGGATGCTGGAACGGCGCATTCGGCGCCTGCACCATCACCACCTCGGATTCGGACTGTCCCAGGACCGTATGGCAGATCGAGCAGTCCTTGGAGATCTTCTTGCCATCCGCGGCCACGTGATTGTCGTCGTGGCAGCGGAAGCATCCCGAGAAATAGAAATGGCCGATGTTGTTCGGATGCGTGCGCCAGTCGACGTTCATCTCCGGGAACCGCGTCGACTGAAAGATATTCTGCACCGTGGCGATGGCCTGATCGAGGTCCTTGACGCGGTTCTTCATCACGTCCGGATACGTCGTCTGGTAGTACTTGCGAAGATCGGAGGCGATGCCGTTGACCGCTTCCGGCGTCGACTTGTAGTCCTTGGTCAGAGCGGCGACCGCCTGCTGCTTGATGTACGGAAGCGTGCGGCTGATGCGTCCGGCGAGGATGGCCTGATCCACCGATTTGTCCGGCGGCAGGTAGATGTGCGTCGGCCGGTTGTGGCAGTCGATGCAGTCCATGCGCCGTTGCTTCGAGGGCGCGAGCTGCTCCGGCGTCAGCTTGGCGTCGGCGAGTTTGTACTCCACCGCCTTGCCGGTGTTCCGGTCGCGCATGCGCACCCACGGGATCTGCTGACGGTGATCGTCGGTGGCGACGTAGGTGATCTCGTTGGCGATGTTCATGTGCCAATGGATGCCGGCCACCATGCCGCTGGTCGGGCTGCCGCCTCCGGTCTTGATGAGCATCCGCGTCTCGCGCGGCGTGTTCGCCTCGTCGTATCCGAAGTGGTTGAACACCTTCAGCTGCGCGCCCCAGAACTTCTCCGGCCAGTGGCATTGCTCGCACGTTTCCTGAGCGGGGCGCAGATTGTGGACCGGCGTCGGCACCGGCTTCGGATACTTGTTGGCGATGGTCGCGTACACCTGATACGCACCCGAGAGTTTCGATTTCACGTACCACGTGGCGCCCGTGCCGATGTGGCAGTTCACGCAGCCGACGCGCGCGTGCGGCGACAGTTTGTAGGCTGTGTACTCGGGATGCATGATCTGGTGGCACATCGTCCCGCAGAACGCATCCGTGTCGGTGTAGTGGTAGGCCTGGTAGCTGCCGAAGAGGCTGACGGCGATGAAGGCCGTGAAGATGAGCACGGAGACCACGAACACGCGCCGGGTGTGCGGGTTGTTCAGATCGATGTCCGGATACTCCGGCACCACGTGAGGCATCTGCCGGCGGCGCCGGCGGCGCTCCACCAGGACTCCGATGATGAAAAGCGCAAGTCCGAGAATCAGGAAGCCCGGCACGACGCAGTAGGCGAGCACGCCGATGTACGGATTGGTGTGCTCCTGTCCCCAGTCGGCCAGGATGAGAAAGGCGATGTTGACGATCGCGATCAGCGCGATCAGCAATCCGATTCCACTGGTCAGGTTGCGCGCCAGCGAGGCGGGACGGGGCGGTTCCTCCGGGGGAATGTCCTGCGTCGTCTCGGGCTGCGTGTCGTCCATTTTGTTGTCTCCCTCCGTTACTTCTACTGCGCGAAGCGCGCGACTACGGTGAAGTAGATTCCGATGATGAGAACGACCCCGATCGCCAGCGTCGTGAAGCCGAAGATCCGGGCGAACAGCACCTGCCCGCGAGTCGGCGGCCCGGTCAGCACCGAGTCGAGCCGCTTCAGACGGACCAGGCGATCGTATTCGTCCGGCCTCTCCTCGCGGAAGCGTTCCAGCGGCATCTTACCCGTGAACATGACCGGATCGAGCGGGAACGCCTCCGGCCGCAGATGCGTGTGGAAGAAGTGGAACGTGAAGATGAAGCCGATTGCCAACAACGCCTCGTCTCCATGCACGAGCATCGCCACGTTCAGCGCCCAGCCCGGCAGCAACCGCGTGAAGAATTGCGGGATCCAGAGCATCAGGCCCGACAGGCCGATGACCGGCACGCCCCAGAACACGGCGAAGTAATCGAACTTCTCCCAGTATGTGAAGCGGTCGAATCGCGGCCGCGGCCCCAGGTAGAGGAACCACTTCAGCATGTTCTTCAGATCGATGACGTCGCGTACCTGCGGAGTCATCGAGTTCGGCCCGAAGAACAGCGACCAGTCTTTCTTCGCGATCAGCCGGTACATGACGAAGCTGAAGTGGTAGAGCGCGTACCCGAACGTCACCACCGCGAAGATGCGGTGCACGACCGTCGATCCGCCCACTCCTCCGAACACCACCGCGAGTCGCTTGCCCCACGGCGTCTGCGAGTACATCAGCGGGAGGCCCGTCGCCGCGAGCGTCAGGAAGCTCACCACGATGGCGATGTGGGTCAGGCGATGCTTGGTGACGAAGCGGGTCACCCACTGATCGCTCGTCGACGCATGTTTCGGCAGCTCGCCGCGTGCGGCCGCGGTGATGGAGCGCTGAATCCATAGGATGGTGTGGATGCCGAAGAATCCGAACACCGCCAGGAGCAGCCACTTCATGAGGTAGTTGTAGACGTAGTAGACCTGCGGCGACTTGACCTTGTCGTGCGGATCGGCGTGCGGTTGGAACGTTGCGAAATTCACCGTCGAGTTGGGATGACACTTGCCGCACGTTTTCTGGAGATTTGCCGGCGCCACCGAAGAGCGCGGATCGCTCCTCGGCAGATTGAGATGAGCGGTGTGGCAGTCGGAGCACTTCGCCGTCGCCGAGAATCCGAGGGATGTGGCCTGGCCGTGGAACGTGTCGCGATAGGTCGGGGCCTTGTCGGCATGGCAGTTCGAGCACTGCGTCACCATGCCCAGGCGGAACGACGGCGTCTCGGTGCGGCGGATGCCGTGCGACTCATGGCAGTTCACGCACACCGGTCCGCGCTTGTCGTTCTTCTTCCACAGCTGGCCGTGCGTGCTCGTCTCCCATTGGGCGAAGATGCCCTCGTGGCACTTGCGGCAGGTGTTGGGAACGTTGGCGTGGGAGATCGTCGAATTCGGGTCGGACTTCGGCAGAACGTTGTGTGCGCCGTGGCAGTCGGAGCAGACCGCCGAGACGTTGAGGCCTTTCTCGAGCGTCCCCTGGCCGTGTACGCCTTCGAAGTACTTCTCGATGATCTGCGGTGCCGGCACGGGGTGCGACCTCGTCATCGTCGCGTTCTCATGGCATGACGCGCACGTCCGCGGGATGTTGAAGCGGTTGGTCCTCGATTTCGGATCGCTCTTCGGAAGGATGTCGTGTTTGCCGTGACAATCGACGCAGGCCGCGGCGTCGACATCGCCCTTGGCCCGCGCTTTCGCGTGAATGCTCGTGGCGTACTGAGCCACGACGTCAGTGTGGCAGGCTGAGCAGTCGACCTTCTGTACGTTCTCGTGCGGATACGCCTTGATCGAGGCGTGGCAGTCGCTGCAGTTCAGCGAGCCGTGGATCGACGCGCCGAACTTCGCCGGATCGACGTGCACGCTCATCACTTTTCCGCCGCCGAGGTCTTTGACCGCGGTCGGATCGCTATGACAGGCAAGGCACTCGTCGTTTGAGAGTTGCGCGGTTGCCGGAATCGAGAAAAGGATGAGGGCGGCGAGAACTAGAGTTGGTCTGAAACTCACTGTTTCACTCCCGCCGGTCACAGTACCGGCTGGAAGTACGTCGCACGATGCGGGGGGTCACCTGTGTGATGTGGTGCGTGTCACGGGATGACGTAGGGCCGACTCTCAGTCGGCCCCGGCCGACTGGAGAGTCGGCCCCACGTGCAGAGCGACCGGTTGATACGTGCAGATCGGGTCCGACTCGAAGACATCGCCGGTCACCGACCATGCGCGCGAGCGCGATCCGCCGCACAGCTCGCGGAACTCGCAGATGCCGCATTTCCCCTTCAGCCGCGAGGTGTCGCGCAGCGACATGAAGACTTCGCTCGAGCGGTAGATGTCGACGAGGGACTGCTTCTTCACGTTGCCGGCCCGCAGCGGCAGGAAGCCGCTCGGATAAACGTCGCCAATGTGCGAGATGAACGCGAAACCCTTGGCTTCGTTCACGCCGCGAGGTGCACGCGTGATCGCATTCGGCTGGATTCCCCGCGGGATCTTGCTCGGGATCATGTTGACGAACAGCGTCGACGGATCGACGAGCCCGGTTTTCGGATCGATCAGCGACGCGCACGAGCCGCCGTTCATCTGCTGCAGCACATAACGGCGATAGTGCATCGCCTCGGTCGTGCGGACGTTGAAGTTGACGCGCTGGCTGATGGCGTACAGCGTTCCGAACAGCTGCTCGACCTCTTCGGGCTCGATCATGTCGGCCGTCTTGGCCCGGCCGGTCGGGACGAGGAAGAACACGCTCCACATCACGATGTTGTCGAACTGCGTGAGCAGGTTCCCCAGGCGCTCCATGTCGTTCACGGTGTGCCGGCTGACGGTGCTGTTGATCTGGATCGGGATGTTGTTCTGCTGGGCCGCGCGAATGGCGCGGATGGTCAGGTCGAACGATCCCTGGACCCGGCGGAAGTCATCGTGCGCGGCGGCGTTCGACGCATCGAGGCTGATCGCCAGCCGCGCCACGCCGTGCTCCTTCATCTTCGTGATGGCCTCCGGAGTGAGCAGGGGAGTGGCGCTCGGCGTGACCGACGGCTCGAGGCCGATCTTCTTCGCGTACGCGATCGTGTCGTAGAGGTCTTCGCGCTTCAGCGGATCGCCGCCGGTGATGACGAAGACGCGCGGATCGAGCTTCTTGATGTCGTCGAGCAGCTTGAATCCTTCCGGCGTCGACAGCTCGAAGTGGCTGCGCTTCGATTGCGCCGCGGCCCGGCAGTGCACGCAGGCCAGATCGCATGCCCGGGTCATCTCCCAGATGACGACGAACGGATTGGTGTTGAAGTCGACGCCCTTTTTCTCGTACATGGTCAGATCAACCCTCGCTGCTGTGCCCACTGGCGATACACCGCCGGCGAGATCTCGCTCGGCTTGATCTCGGCGCGGCCGCCCCAGAAGACGTTCGTGTACGTGAATCCGATGCCGGTGTCGTTCAGGTACTTGTCGATGGCCGCCTTGTGCGCCATGACCTGCGCCTTCGTCTCGCCGTGTGCGACGGCCATGATGTTGACGTTGTTCAGCTCCGGCCCGCCGTCGCGCCAGTAGCAGTGCGTGAGAATCCGGAAACGGCCGATCTCGCGGCCCGCTTCGATCTCCCGACCCTGCGGCACGGCCCAGTGAAAGAGGCCGTTGAAGCTGGAGAGGCGTTCGCTCGCTTCGCCCACCGGTTTGGTGTGCTCGAGGAACGTCGAGAACCGTCCGATGACACCGCGACGATCGAGGCTCTCCGCCACGTCGAGGAATTCGTCGGGATCGATTCCTGCCGCAAACGCGCGACGCTCCCACATCTCGAACCCGATCTCCTCGGGCGTGAAGTCACGCTTGAGCTCGACGAGCACGCGCCAGTCGCGGTCGGAGAGATCGACGATGGCCGGGGTCATGTCCATCGCCGGCTGGTCCGCCATCTCGCCGACCTTCATCTCCTTGCGGCGCATATGGCCGACGCCGAGGACGAACGCGCGCAGCGCGGGCATGATGCGGTACTTCTCCGCGCCGATCTGGCCGGCGAGATAGTCGCAGTGCTTCTCGATCGAGAATCCGGTGGGAACCTTCAGTGTCGTCCAGAGCGGCCAGTCGGTGGCGCCGATCTCGGAGTTTCGGATGACGACATGGCCCGAGAACGGATCTTCCTTCGCAATGAAGTCGAAGCCGAGGGCCGCGTTCTGCGGTCCGATCTTCCAGGCCACCAGCGCTCCCTGAGCGAGGTTCGTCGCCAGCAGCGTCTGCCGCACGCGGCGGATCACGCCTGCAGCGAGCATGGCCTGGATGCGCTCGATCACGGTGCCGGCGTCGATGCCGGACCGCATCGCGAGCTCATGCATCGGTTCGCGCACGAATCCCTTGATCTGGTCTTCGGAGACCTCGAGGATCGCGCGATTGATGACGTCTTTGGGCGAAGTTGGGACCGCGACTTCGACAACGGTCATGCCGTCACCTCGGCAGCGGCCGTGATCCCGATCTCCTCATCCGTGAGATAGCAGGCGGGATCCGATTCCCAGTAATCGCTGAACGCTCCCTCGGCGCGCGCGCGGAAGTTGCCGTTGCAGCAGCTCAGCCACTTGCACGTGGCGCAGCGGCCCCGCAGCTTCCCTTTGCGCTCGCGCAGGCCGGCCAGCAACGCGACGTGCGGATCGGTCCAGATCTCGGAGAACTTTCTCTCGCGAATGTTGCCGACGATGTGGTGCTGCGTGAACTGGTCGGGATGCACGAAGCCGAAGCTGTCGATGGCGCCGATGGCCACGCCGGTACGGTTTCCGCCGTTCTTCATGACCAGGTCGTACGCGTACGGCGCGCGGTCCGGATCATTTTCGAGGAGCCAGAGGTAGATGAAGGGTCCGTCAGCGTGGTTGTCGACGGTCATCACTTCGACCTGGCGCCCTTCGCGATTCCACTTGTCGGTCTGCAGGATCAGCTTGTCCATGAACTCGCGCTTGGTTTCCAGCGGAGTGTCGATGCCGGACAGATACGCGCCGCGGCCGGAGTACACGAGGTGATAGATGCAGAGGCGGCCGATGCCTTCGTCCTCGACGATGCGGAAGATCGTGTCGAGGTCCTCGATGTTGTCGTTCGTGGCGGTGAAGCGCAGGCCGACCCGGATGTCGTATTTGCGGCAGTTGCGAATGCCTTTCAGCGTCTCCTGGAAGGCGCCTTTCTTGCCACGCATGTGATCGTGACGCGGCTCCGCGCCGTCGATCGAGATCCCGCAGTAGGTCACGCCGATCTCGGCGAGCTTCTTCGCCTTCTCTTCCGTGATCAGGATGCCGTTGGTCGAAAAGGTGACCCGGATGCCCTTGCCGATCGCGTATTCGGCAAGCTCGATGATGTCGGGGCGGACGAGTGGCTCGCCGCCGGACATGAGCAGTGCGGGCACCTTGAACTCGGCGAGATCATCGATCATCGCCTTCCCTTCCTCGGTCGTCATCTCTCCCGGGAATTTCGATTTCTTCGCCGAGGCGTAGCAGTGGATGCATTCGAGGTTGCAGGTCTTGGTCGAGTTCCAGACCACGACCGGGCCCGAGCCCTCGTTCGTGCCGTGCTTCTGGGCGTGAGACGTGCGGTCGTAGCGGAGGCGGTCTCCGAAAAACGATGGGCCGCCGAGCAGTTTGGTGACGCTGATCATTCAGTCCCCTCCGTCGCGATGCAGCATCGCTCCGGGGACAACCATCGGCCCGTGCAGCGAGTCACATGGCGAGGTGATGAATGTCACAGGGTTGAAATGCGAGTGCCGGCCAGGAGGCCGGCACGCAAAAAAACGCCGAGGGGAACCCGTCAGACTATGTCTAACGGCTCGCGAACCGGTGCCCACCCGGACACGCAAACCATCAGAAACGCCCGGACGGAAAGGTGAGGAAGCACGGTGAAGAGCGCGGCAGCGCAACACGGCACACGGCGGATTCCCCTCGGCTGCGCGACGGACTCGGTGCGTTGCGGCGCGATCACGTTGTGCACGTTAGCGCCACGACGATTCGCCCGGGATGACGGCCATCAGGGGTTGATGTGACGAATGTCACGCGGTCGGCCGCACGTAAATCTCTTTCCCGATCTCGTCTTCCACGGCAATCGAGGTGTGACCGCAGGAGAAGACCACGGACGGCTTCCGTTCGATCAGTTTCACATTGCTCCCCGGAACGACGCCGAAGGCGGCGAGGCGATTCAGGCGCGAGACGGACTTCGGAGTGATGAAGACGACCGATCCGGTCGTTCCCAGCGGCAGATCGACGAGCCGCGTGATGAGCGGCTCGACCTTCTTCGAATAGATGCGGCAGCAGTCGCCCTGCGGAATCGGTTTCCCGTGCAGGCACGCCGGCGGGTGGCCGAGGAAGGTGCAGACGCGATCGACGACGCGGTCGCTGAGGATGTGCTCGAACTCGCAGGCAGAACGCTCCGCATCGTGCGCATCGACCTCGAGAATCTGCGCGAACAACACCTCGGCCAGCCGATGGCGGCGGACGATGCCGCGCGCGCGTTTCTCGCCGGCAGGAAGGAACTCGAGCGACTCGGAAATCTCGCCGGAAGCGATGAGGTCACGAACCGCGTCGGGCGTCCCGCCGTTCAGCTTCGAAAAATCGGGCTTGGTGTTCGACTCGCGGGCGTACCAGATCCGTTCCAGCACTTCGTCAGTCAGCGGATGAATCATGTTTCCTCCAGTTGGGAATCATGCGGCGGATGAGCGAGACGATTGCGCTGTCCTCGACGAATTCATATCCGCAGCGCGGGCATCGCACCATGTTGCATCCCGATCCGATCGGGCAGCTGGCATGGCACGACTCGTTCTCGAACTCCAGGCCGCACAGCGGGCACTCGTAGTTCACAGCCGGACTCCGAATGTGCTGAAGATGGCGTGCATGACCGCGCCGATCCCGAACGCATACGTGATGATGAAGGCCGTGATGAACACGCCCATACGCGTGCCGCGCTCTTTGAGCATGACCAGGAAGTTGGCGATGCACGGCACGAACAGCGTGATCACCGTCAGCGCGATGACCGTCTGCACGGGCGTGAGGTGTCCGGCCTTTTGCATCGCGTAAAAGCCCGCCGCACCGTAATCGCGCCTCAGAAATCCGATCAGAAACGCATTCGAGGCCTCGGCCGGCAGTCCGAGAGCGTTGACGACGAGCGGCGCCATCACAGCCTGCAGCCGCGTGAGCAGATGCGCGGCGTTGAGGACATACAGCAGCAGCGTCCCGACGATGAACAGCGGCACCGCTTCTTTCAGGTACCACTCGGTACGTGCCACGACTTTGATGGCGATGTTCGACAGCTTCGGCACGCGGATCGGCGGAATCTCCAGAATGAAATCGCCGCTCTGCCCCGGGACCACTTTCGATGCCGCCCAGCCGACCAGAAAGATCGTTCCCGTGGTCACGCCGATCCAGATCGCTGTGGCTGCCAGCGGGAGCGGCCCGAGCATGGCCATGATCACGCCGAGCTGCGCGGAGCACGGGACGCCGAGCGCGAGCAGCAGCGTCACGATGGTCGCCTCCTTTTTCGTCTCCAGGATGCGCGTCGTGAGCGTGGCCATCGTGTCGCAACCGAGGCCGAGGACCATCGGCAGGACGGCTTTGCCGTTGAGACCCATGATGCGAAAGATCCGGTTGAGCATGATCGCCAGCCGCGGCAGGTAGCCGGAGTCTTCGAGCACGCCGAAAAAGAAAAAGAAGGTGATGACCACGGGGAGCACGATGGCGATCGCGTACGTGATGGCCATCGTGATCACCCCGTACGGTCCGACGAGCAGATCGCGAAGGATGTGCGGGAAGCGGAAGAAATCGATCGCGGTCGTCGCCCAGACGTTGATGTGCTGTTCGAAGACTTTCCTCTCCACGAAATCGACGAGCGTGCCGGCGCCGAACTTCCCGACGAACAACCAGGCGATGTAGAGAACGAACGCCAGGAACGGGACGCCCCACACCGGATGCATGCTCAGCACGCCGATGCGGTCGCGGAAATTGCCGCGGCGCTGGTTCTGCTGGTCGGCCGCGGTACCGAGCAGACGATCGACCGCGGCGAGGCGCGCGTTGGCAATGGCGACGCTGAGCGGCTGCGCGACCGCGGTCTGCACTTCACGCCGGATCGTGTCGAGCTCCTCGAGTGTCTCGGGAGGAAGGTGGGGAGTGAGCGTCTCGTCGCCCGCCAGGATGGAGAGCGCGAGTCCGCGTGTACAGGCCTCGGGCCGCAGACCTCGGACCTCAGCGACTCGCTCGATTCCTCGTTCGATCGCATCGGGATAGATGACCGCGACCTTCGCCATCCCCGGCTTCACCGCTTCGCGCTTCAGCCGCTCGAGATTCCAGCGGCGCAACGCGGACGTGGCCACGACGGGAACGCCGAGCGTCGCCGAAAGCGCGGTGGCGTCGACTTCGCTGTCGCGCTCGCGCGCCTCGTCGCTCATGTTCAGGCAGAGCGTGAAAGGAATCTCGTGCTCGGCAATCTGCAGGGAGAGAAGAAGCGTGCGGCGGATGTTGGACATGTCGCCGACCTGCACGACGTCGGCACCAACCGAGGAGAGGAGCATGTCCCGCGCGACGCGCTCGTCGTCGGACTGCGGAATCAGCCCGTTGGTGCCCGGGGTATCGACGACGAGCCGTTGCTCGCCGGCGACGGTGGCCTTCGCGGTGGTGATCTCGACCGTCGTGCCGGGATAGTTCGAGACGGTGACGTATCGATGGGTCAGGCAGCCGAAGAGGAGGGACTTCCCGACGTTCGGATTGCCGATCAGCAGGAGCTTGCGGACGCCGTCGGGGGCGAGGTCGGAGCGCGGAGCGCAGTGCTGGATCGGCAGTTGAGACATAGTCGCAACTGACGATAGCCCCCCGCTTCACTCGGCGGCATGATTTCCGTCATATCGCGGTGTGATTCTTGTCACCTGCCGGTGTGTCAGGTCGCATCGGCGTTGGTTCGCCCCTCCTGCGAGGCTTAGGCCCGCACACGAGGAGGACGAACAAGTGACTCAGGAACTCACGCTCTCGATCGTCGGTTCGGGCGGTGACGGCGCCGTCGCAGCCGGCGACATTCTCGTCATGGCCTGCGCCAGCGAGGGGCTTAACGTCATCAAAACAGAGGCGTACGGGCCGCAGATTCGCGGCGGCGAATCGTCGTGTACCGTCCGGATCAGCAGCGTTCCGATTTACGCGCAGGCCGACGCCATCGACGCGCTGGTCGTTTTCAACTGGGCCGATTTCGCCCGCTTCGCCAACGAGCTGACCCCGGCGAAGGACGCGGTCATTTTCCATGAAGAGAAAGATGCGCCGCCGGCCGGTCTGGCCGCGACCTTCATCCCCGTGCCGTTCGCCACGGCCGCCCGTGAAGCCGGCGCCCCCAACGGCAAGAACATCCTCGCCCTCGGCATCCTCAGCGCGGCGTTCGGCCTGCCCGCCGAACCGATCCGCTCCGCGATCCGTGGGCGCTTCGGAAAGAAAGCCGCGGCGATCGTCGAGGGGAACCTCAAGGCCTTCGACAGCGGAATCGAGATCGGCACTCGCATCGCAAAATCAGTCAAGAAATTCAAATACGAGAAATCGTCACCAAAACTGATGATGTCCGGCAACGAGGCCAGCGCAGTCGCCGCGATCGACGCCGGCTGCCGCTTCTTCGCCGGATACCCGATCACGCCGTCCTCGGAGATCCTGCACTTCCTGGCCGAGTGGCTGCCGAAGATCGGCGGCTCCTCGCTGCAGACCGAGGATGAGCTTGCGGCAATCGGTGCCGTCGTCGGCGCGTCGTTCGCCGGCGTGAAATCGATGACCGCGACGTCGGGCCCGGGACTCTCGCTGATGGCGGAGATGCTCGGGCTCGCATCGATGGCCGAAGTGCCGGCGGTGATCGTCAACGTGCAGCGCGGCGGCCCGTCGACCGGCATTCCCACGAAGAGCGAGCAGTCCGATCTGCTGCACGCGGTGTTCGCCAGCCACGGTGACACGCCGCGCGCGGTGATCGCGCCCTCCGACGTCGAGGAGTCGTACCACGCCACCGTCGACGCCTTCAATATCGCCGAGGAGTTCCAGATGCCTGTGATCGTGCTGTCGGATCAGTCGATCGCGCAGCGGCGCGAGACGATCTCCGGCGACGCGCTCCAGCACGAGGTCATCGACCGTCGTCTGGCCACGCCCGACGAGTTGAATGAGTTCAAGCGCTACCGGATCACCGATAACGGCGTTTCGCCGATGAGCGTTCCGGGCATGAAGAACGGGGAGTACCAGACCAACGGCCTCGAGCACGACGAGTTCGGCAGGCCGAGCTCGATGTTCACCACGCACGAGAAGATGAACGACAAGCGCTATCGCAAGCTGGAGGCGCTGGCGTCGAAGTATCGCCTCTTCCGGCGCTACGGCCCTGCGAAAGCGGACCTGGGCATCATTTGCTGGGGATCGACGACCGGCCCGGTGCGTGAGGCGCTCGAACGCCTCAACGTCGGCGACCTGCGCGTCGCGGCATTCGTGCCGCAGATGATCATGCCGCTGCCGAAGAAGGACATCGAAGAGTTCATCGCCAGCTGCCAGGAGCTCCTGGTGCTGGAGCTGAGCCACTCGGCGCAGTTCTACCAGTACCTGCGAACGCAGGTCGATCTGCCGAAGAAGACCCGGGTTTATGCGCGGTCGGGCGGCAAGGCGCTGGGAGTCAGCGAAATCATCGAACAGTGCGTCTCGGAGGTGCTGGCATGAGCAGCTGCGAATTCAATTACACGCCGAACGAATACAAGAGCGATCTCAAACCGGTGTGGTGCCCGGGTTGCGGAGACTTCGGTGTCCTCAACTCGCTGTACCGCGCGCTGTCGGAACTGAAATGTGATCCGCACGACACCGTCGTCGTGTCGGGCATCGGCTGCTCGTCGCGTCTGCCGGGCTACGTCGAGACCTACGGATTCAACTCGCTGCACGGACGCGCGCTGCCGATTGCGACGGGCGTGAAGCTCGCCGCGCCGGCCTTGACCGTCGTGGCCGTGGGCGGCGACGGTGACGGCATCGCCATCGGCGGCAATCACTTCCTTCACACCGCGCGGCGCAACGTCGATCTCGCGTACATCATGATGGACAACGAGATCTACGGTTTGACCAAAGGCCAGGCCGCGCCGACCACGCCGATGGGCGACAAGACGAAGTCGACGACGTACGGCAATCCCGAGGCGGGCATCGATCCATGCGCGCTGGCGATTTCGTTCGGCGCGAGCTGGGTTGCCCGCGCGTTCTCCGGCGACGTCAAAGGCACAGCGGAGCTGATGAAGCGCGCGATCCAGCACAAGGGCTTCGCCTTCCTCAACATCATCTCGCCGTGCGTGACCTGGCGTGGCGACGATCAGTTCAAGGAGCTGCGCGGCAAGGTCAAGCCCATTCCGCACGATCACGATCCCGGCAGCCGCGAGAACGCGCTGCGCTACACGAACGAAGAAGGAGTGGTGACAACCGGAGTGCTCTATCAGGTCGAGCGCCCGACGCTTCTCGACGAGATCGCCGAGATCAGAACGAAGGCCACCGCGACGAAGGTCCCGACCCGCAGCGACATCCTGAAGGTTTTCGCACCACGAGTGTAGCGGCGATGGAGCCCCGGCGTCAGCCGGTGCTCCATCAACCCCTCAGTGGCGCTTCGCCGGGCCTTCTTCGAAGAACATCGGCGGAGGCTCTTCGCCGCCGCCGACAGCGCTCACGATCAGATCGAGCGTCTCAGCAAGCCGCCGCGCCTGCGCCGCCGGCAGAGATCGCACGCCATCGATCAGGAGCTGCTGAATCGGAGGCGGCAGTTTCTTCACCACCTGGCGGCCTTTCGACGTGAGCGCGAGCTCGGCGCGGCGGCCATCGGCGTCGGAACGGGTGTTTTCCACGTAACCCTTGCGCACGAGCTTGTTGACGACAACCGATACGGTGCTCTGATCGGTGACCGTGCGATCGGCGAGCTCGTTGACGGAGAGCGGCGAGGTGCGGCTGAGCTCGTGAAGAACGAAAATCTGCGCCGAACCGAGGCCGTAGCGCTTGACCGCGGCGCGGTCGGCCAGGCGGAGCATCTTGACGAGATTGCGAAACGCGTTCAGAACGCGATGCGCGTCGTCGCCTTTCCTGCTCGTCGCCATGCCGTATGGTACGTCAGACGATTCGGCGGCCCTTCAATGCAGACCGGATGGCAAGTTCATATCGTCGTCGTCGTCCTGAGCGACAGCGAAGGGTCTCACGGTGCGTAGTCGAGATCCTTCACCGTCTGCGGTGCTCAGGATGACGAACCCCTTCACCCGCGATTCTTCCTCCGCCGCTCGCGCTTGAACGCGTGCCGTGCTTCCGCTTCTTCGATCGAGTGCGACTCGGTGATGCGGAGGTCCTTCTTCGCCATTTCCGCGAGCCTCTGATAGTGCGTGTGAAGAACACGCAGCTCGTGTTCGGAGAGATCTTCCACCGAGATGAGCCGGTTGCTCGCGCCCTCGATCGCCGCGACGAGCTCGTTGAGCTTCAGCTGCACCGCCAGCGCGTCCTTGTTCTGCGCGCGTTGAATGAGGAACACCATCAGAAACGTGATGATGGTCGTTCCGGTGTTGATCGTGAGCTGCCAGGTATCGGAGTACCGGAACAGCGGACCCGTCAGGGCCCACACGACGACGGTCGCCAGCGCCGCGATGAACGCCGCCGTCGAGCCCGCCATCGCCGACACCCAGGTCGCAAATCGCGAGAGGGCGCCTGAGCGCACCTCATTCTCCGGTTCGTTTCGCCGGTCCATGTCGTACCTCCACGGCCGAGAACGGTTCACGGAGGATGCCATGTGTCTCGCTTGGATGGTGAAGGATGGATGCCAAGGAAATTGTGGTGATTCGGAGCTTCGGCCGGCATCGGGCGCGCAACGGCGCGCGCGTTCGAGCAGGCCGCGGCCAAAGTCGAGGCGGCGTTCGGCCCGATCGACATCTGGATCAACAGCGCCATGCTGTCCTCGGAGACGTGTACGGGACGCTCGCCAAGCACGGCTACGAAGCGCGGATGATCGATGAGCCCGAGGATCCGCAGCGTCCCGACAATTTGTGGAAGCCGCTGCCGGGCGACGCCGGCGCGCACGGTGTGTTCGACGATCGCACCACGCCCCACAGCATCGAGCTCGGGCTGAACAAGAAGCGTCGGTGGATCTTCGCGGGCGTTGCGATGCTCGAGGTAGGTGTGGCCGCGGTCACATTCCGCCGCCGTAGCGGAAGATTTTCACGCATCGTTGACGACACGGGGCACACCGCGCTCTTGAAGCGGGATGCATTCTGATGATCGACCATGAGATTGTCCGCAGCCGAGATGGAGTTGTTCGAGGCCGCCTGCACCGATCGCGGTAATGATGCGGCGCAGGAGCTGATGAACCTGTTCGCCGTCGAGCGGGCGATCGACATCATCCTGCTGATGCCGACGATTCCGATCGGCCTGCTCGCCGAGCTCGCGAGCCACCTCTGGCGCGCGGTCAATCACGAACATCGCAAGCGCACCGGTTGCGATCTGGTGTTCGTCGACGAGCCGGGGCAGTCCGATCAGACGATCAAGCGCTTCCGCACCGCGTAAAGAACGATTTCCGCGGTGCTGTGCAGATTCAGCTTCTGCATGAGGTTGGCGCGATGGGTCTCGACCGTGGACAGACCGACGTCGAGCAGGGTCGCCACCTCCTTGTTGGATCGTCCTTCGGCCAGGAGCTGCAGGACTTCTTTCTCGCGATCGGTGAGCAACTCGTAGGAGTCGGACAGACCGCGTTCCTGCAACTGACGCATGTAGTCCTCGACGAGCAGCGTGGTCACGGCCGGGCTGAAGAACGATTTCCCGGCGGCGACGGCACGGATCGCAGGCAGCAGGTCCTCGTCCGTCGCATCCTTCAACAGGTAGGCGCGGGCGCCCGCGTAGATCGACCGCATCACGTACGACTCGTCGACGTGCATGCTGAGCATGATCGCGCGCGGCGCCGGCTGCATTTTCTGGGCGCGCGCGGCCACCTCGATTCCGTTCAGCTTCGGCATGGCCACGTCGAGGATCAGGAGATCGGGGTGATGCTCTTCGCACAACCTCAGGGCCTCGAGACCGTCGGCCGCCTCGGCGACGACCTCGATCGACGAATCGGTGTCGAGCAGCGAACGCATGCCGCGACGAACGATCGAATGATCGTCAGCCAGCAACACTCGCAAGCGCGGCCTCCTCGATCGTTCGTTTCACGGGCAGCACCACGCGAAGCTCGGTGCCACCTTCCGGGAGCCGCTGCACGCTGAACCGGCCGTTCAGCTCGCGCACGCGCTCCTCGATTCCGAGTAGCCCCATGCCTCGAGCGCGCTGCGGGTCGAGGCCGGTGCCGTCATCGACGACCGTCAATGCCAGCGCCGCTTCGTCGTACGTGACGGCCACGCTCACATGGTTGGCGCGGGCGTGCCGCGCGCAGTTCGTGAGCGCCTCCTGCACGATCCGGTAAACGCAGGTTCGATGCTGGTCGGGCAACGCGTTCAAATCGCCGCTCAGATCCAGGCCGGCGGAAATGTTGAAGCGGCGGCGAAAATCGCGGACGTGCCACTCCAGCGCCGGCTGGAGGCCGAAGTCGTCGAGCATCGACGGGCGAAGACCCATCACCAGATCGCGGACGGAGCGCAGGATCGTATCGAGCAGACGCTTCGCTTCGGCGAGCGCCTGCGCCGTGCGCGTATCCGACGATGCGCGGGAGCGATCCGCGCGGCCGATCTCCATGCGCAGCGCAGTCAGCATCTGGCCGACGTGATCGTGCAGCTCGCGCGTCAGCTTCTTCCGCTCTTCCTCCTGAGCGGCGACGAGCTGCTGCGACAATTGCCGCATCTCCTGCTCCGCCTCCTCGGTGCGGCGTCGTTGCTCCTCGGAACGGCGCTCGAGGGCGCGGAGCCGGAGCACGGCGACCACAGCGACGGCGAACCCGAGGAGAAGTGTGCGCCAGAGACGCGCGTGAAGATCCTCACGGAAGGCATCCTCGCGCCGCTTCACTTCCGCGCGCTGCGCGGCGAGATTCGCATCGTTGAGCTCCTCGATCTCCTTCGTGATCGACAGAACGGCTTCGCGGCGCGGCAGCACCTCGCGCCGCAGAAACCGCGCGCTGTGCAGGATTTTCTCGGCCGCGGTCCAGTCAAAGAGAGGCTCGAAGGCCTGCCAGTAGTCGTCGAGCCGGACTTCGAGATTGTCGACCCGAGGGGTGACGTAGTGCGGCAGCAGCGCGCGAAGCTCGCCAACCGTCTCGGCATGACTGTGCCGCAGCTCGGTCAGTCGCTGCCGGTATTCGGGCGCGTGCTCGCGATCCGTGTCGAGCAGGTAGTCGCGAATGTAAATGCCGGAGAGGTGAACGTCGGCGCGAAGACGGCGCAGCTTTCCTTCGACTTCGCGATGATGGCTGTTCAGAGCGTCGAGTTGCGCGTAGATCTCTTCAGCCTTGCGCGAGGTGCCGAGAACCGACGTGCCGATCAGAAGCAGCAGGCCTCCCAGCGCGGCCGCTGTAACCGGCCATGTGGTGAAGAATCTTCGCTGCCAACGGCTGAAGAAATTCAAATGAGCACTTCCTCCCGGATCAAACGGAAGAGCTCCGTGAATGAATCCACGACGGTCACCCCCGGAGGCGGAACGCGTTCGCTGTTGGCTACGAATACACCCCGACCGCGCTCCGCAGCAAACCGTAACGCTCCGAAGTCGGTCAGATCATCGCCGGCATAGATGACGCGCGCCGCTCCGATGGCGCTGGCCAGCCAGCGCAGCGCGTCCTCCTTTCCGCCGCCCGGGCACCGCGCCTCCACGACGCAACGTCCCTCGATGGTCTCGAGCCCGGCATCCTCCGCCCATTCACGAAAATCGCGAAGCGTCGCTGCGGCCGCCTCTTCATCGAGTCCACGCCAGTGGAGCGCGATGGCGTGCTTCTTTCGTTCGAGGCGAAGGCCGTGCTTCTCGATGGAGGTGCGAAGTCCGCGCTCCACATCGGCGGAGAGCGGCGGCGAATCACGTACCGGAACACCGCCCGGCGCGCGGATCTCGAGTCCGTGCGATCCGATCATGTACGCGCCGGGCAGGCCAGTCCGCGCGATGAGATCGTCCACGTCGCGGCCGCTGGCAATGGCCACGGCCACGCCTCGAATCTGCGTCATCTCGCGCAGGAGCGCTTCGGCGGCGCGGCTCATTTGCACCCCGGCGGGATCATCGGCGATCGGCGCGAGCGTGCCGTCGAAGTCGAACGCCAGCAGCGTCGAACCCCGCGTCAACCAGCGACCTCCTGCGCGACCGCCGCGGCAGCATCACTCCGCTGCGGCCAGAAGTTCGCGCGTTGCCGCTGGATGTCACACATGTCCCGGAGAAGGTGCTCCGACCAGTCGTAGATGGTGTTCGACGCGATCCGATCGCGCATGGCCTGCATACGCGCACGCCGCTCCGCGGCCGGCATCCGGCTTGCGCGCAGGATCGCTTGCGCAACTTCGCCGGTGTCGTATGGATTGACGAGCAACGCGCGGTCGAGCTCCTTCGAGGCTCCGGCGAAGACGCTGAGCACGAGCACGCCGTCACCATCCTGGCAGGCCGCGACGTACTCCTTGGCCACGAGGTTCATCCCGTCGTGAAGCGGCGTGACGAGTAGGCTGTCGGCCATCGCGTAATGTTTTCTCACCTCGCCCGGAGTGAATGCCCGCATTTCGAGAACGATCGGCTTCCATGATGCATTGCCGAACCGTTCGTTGACGTGCTCAGCCATTTCCGTGATCCGTCGCGCGATCTGCTGGTACGCAGGGATGCGCATCCGGGTCGGACAGGTGAGCTGCACGAGCACGTATTTCCCGATCAGCGACGGATTCTCGTCGAGTAGAAACTCGATCGCCGCCATCCGCTCGACGATCCCTTTCGTGTAGTCGGCGCGATCCACGCCGACGCTCACGTGCACATCCGCGGGGATCCCGAGGGATCGGCGAAGCTCCTCGCCTTCGGCCCGCGATGCTGCGGGGTAAGGCCATACGACGCTGATCGGATAGGGACGAACGTGCGTGAGGCGACCTGCGCGCGTTACGGACATCGCTTCGAAGTCGACGCGGCATTCGAGGTAGCGCTGCGCGGCCTCCAGAAAATTCAGACAGTACTGCTGCGTGTGAAAGCCGACGACGTCGGCGCCCGTCATCCCTTCCAGCAGCACTTCCTTCCACGGACAAGTGGCCACCACCTCCGGATGCGGCCAGGGGATGTGCCAGAAGAGACTGGTCACGATGCCGGGCGCCTTCGCGCGGACGAAGTGCGGCACCATCGCGAAGTGATAGTCCTGGATCAGCAGAAGACCCTCATCCGGAGTCTCCGCGATCGCAGCATCCGCAAACCGCTCGTTCACCGCCTGGTAAGCCCTCCAATCCGCGACGTGAAACACCGGCTGTGTGTGCGCCATGTGGCAGAGCGGCCACAGGCCTTCATTCGCGAATCCCGAGTAGTAATGCTCGTACTGGTCTTCCTCGATCCACACTCTTCGGAGCGTGTATTCGGGACCTTCGGGCGGAACGGCGAGGCGTCCGTGTCGATCGGCGCAGGCGCGGTCGGCGGAGCCGTTCGCATGGGCGATCCAGGTCCCGCCGCACGCGCGCAGCATCGGCTCGATGGCGCTGACCAGACCGCTTGCGGGGCGCTGCACGACGACGGATCCGTCCGGCGTCCGCTCGTGCGAATACGGTTCGCGGTTGGCGATGACGACGAGACCGCCGTTGGGAACTCCGCTCTGCACGAACTCTCGAAGGCGCGTCGCACCGGCTGAACCCGGCAGCTTCACGAGACTGCGCAACATGTCGCCTCCTTCTTCAGTCCCGAAGTTAGGAGGCCGGTCCGGTGAAGTACATCCCGTCTGCAGGGGAGAGCGGGCCGTCTCCCCCCTTTGCCTGATTGAGGGGGTCGATTGCGGGACTTAACGTGACGCCATGCCCGCCATGATCGAATCAATCGTCGAGGTTTCGCGCAGAGCGCCGGCGCGCAATTCGCGCCCGCGGTCGAACGACAACGATCCGCACACCGTGGTCCTCACCGCGATCGAGGGAACGCTCGAGCCGCTGCTGGCTCGCGGTGTCCGCGCCGTTCCGTTCACCAGCATGACGCTGGCGGAGATCGAGCCGATTCTTCGCGTCTTGGGAATCGCCGGGCCCGTGATCATCGAAGGGGGCGGGGGAATCGGCCGCCGGAGGCGAAGGGGATGGATGGTCGAGCCGTGCGGCATCAGTGCGGACGCGTCGCTCGACGTCATTCGCGAGATCGAAGATCGTTCGGGCGCGAGCCTGCTGGTCTACTCCGTCGCTTCCGAGTGCGAGACGATGCGCTGCGCCGCGCAACGACGCTTCAGCGAGCCGTTCGTCATCGAGAGCGGCGACCTCGAAGAGATTCGCGAAGCGGCGTCGTCGATCGGGTTCTCGGTGCGGCGCGGGCCGCGCTTCTTTCACCTCACACGCCGTTCCGATGAGGGAAGGGCGGTCCGGAGAGTGCGCGAGGATCTCCGGTGCGATCTCACATTCGGGGTCGGGGCAACACCTCTCGATGCGGAGTTCCTCACGCGCGTCGAAATCCCGGTCATCATTCCGGGCGTCGCGAACGCGCCCGATCCCGAGCTGATTGCTGAGGTGCCGGGTGCACGGATCGGACTCGACGATGTGTGGCCGCTGATCGTCACGCGCGCCTGTTCCTGATCCCGCCCCGCAGCCTCTGCGGGCGCGCCGCGTAGACCGTATCGATCACATCGATGCGCCGGCCGGCATCAAGCTGGGCCAGGACCGCGATGCGGGCCGAGACGCTCTCGTCTGACGGCGCGTATCGGAACGCGTTGCTCTGTTCCGCGCCGGCGAGGATGGCGGCTTCCGGGCACCAGCGTGTCGGGCGAGCGACGCAGCAGCAGGACGAGCTCCAGCGCCTCGGCGGAGTCGAGGAACCGGACGATCGGATCGCGGATCTCCGGGGGAATGGCAGCCAACCGCCGAAATATATGCATATCCATGCTGTTCAGGCTGTCGGGTGAAAGGGGAGATCCGGTCGACGTGGTAGATTCGGCGTCCTCGATGTCGCGCCAGAGTCCGCTCGATGACACGCTGCGGCGGGTGAGGACTTCGCCGGGCGTCGTCGCGACGATGTCGCGCTTTCGCTCGCTGGCGCGGCGCTTTCTCGTCGTGACGCTCGTCGGCGTCGGCGCGCTCTGCGGCGTGCTTGCCGTGGCATTCGAGCGTTACGTCGAATGGGCTCGCGGGCTGATGATCGGCGCGGCGCTCAACCTCCGCGAGCCGTACCGCACGATTGCCGTTCTTCTCACGCCGCCGGTCGTCTTCACGACGATCGCCGTGATCATTCGCCGCGCCGCGCCGCGCGCCGTCGGCGCGAACCTCGCCCGCGTACGGATGGCCTACAACGAAGACCCGAAACTTCTCGGTCCTACTGCCGTCGCGGCAACCTTCACCGCCACGCCGCTGTCGCTCGGAGCGGGCGCACCCCTCGGGCCCGAAGGGCCGATCGTCGTCATCACCAGCGGCGTCTCTGCAGCGATCGGCCGCGCGCTGCGGCTGCCGAAGAAACTCGTGCGCGGGATGATCCCGGTCGGCGTCGCCGCGGGAATCGCGGCGGTGTTCAACACGCCGATCACCGGGGTCGTGTTCGCGCTCGAGGAGGTCTTTGGCGCCGCCGACCGCGGTCTCCTCGGCGGCGTGCTCGTCGGCGCAGTCGCTGCCGCTGTCGTGGAGCGCGCGCTGCTGGGCGGGCGTCCGCTTCTCGCCGCACCGTTTTCGACGTGGAGCGATCCACGCGAGCTGATCGGCTTCGCGCTCGTTGGCGTCGTGGCCGGAAGCATCTCCGGGCTGGCCATCGCCTGGGCGCACCGGCTGAAGCGCCAGTGGGCGCGCGTGATGCCGTCGATGCCGTTGCGGGCAGCGACGGCGGGACTGCTCATCGGCGGTGCCGGTCTCATCTCGCCGTCGATCCTCGGCGTCGGCTACGACTCCGTTTCGTTCTGGCTTCACGGAGGCGGCAGCGCGCGAACGACCGCGCTCGCGTTTTTCGTGAAGACCGTAGCCTTCGTCATCGCCATCAGCGGCGGAGTTCTCGGCGGCAGCTTCGCCCCATCGCTCTTCATCGGCACGGCCCTCGGAGCGTCGATCGGCTTCTCTGCCCAGCATCTCTTTCCGACGGCCGGCATCGATCCGAAGGCATTCGCGATCATTGGTATGGGCTCGTTTTTCGCCGGCCTGCTGCGCAGTCCCATCGCCGCCGTGCTGATCGCCATCGAGCTGACGCGCGACTACGAGCTGGTCGTGCCGCTGATGCTCGGCGTATCGCTGGCCGTGGCGATCTCGCGGCGCATCTCGCGATTCAGCATCGTCGAGCAGCAGATGATCGACGAAGGCTACGTCGAGGGTCACGATTCGGCCGATCCGTTGTCGCACGTCCGCGTGGTCGAGGCGATGACGGGATCACCGCTCGCGCTTCATGAGGGCGATCGTCTCGCGATCGCGGTCGTCACCATCGGGTCCGTACGCCACCGCATCTATCCGGTTGTGAACACCGAGGGCCGCCTGGTCGGCGTGGTCACGCGTGACACGGTCGAGAAGACGAGCGAGCGACCGCCGGATGCGCTCGTGCGCGACGTCATGGAGCAGCCGAAGCTCGTCGCCACCGCGGATGACGAGTTGATCGAAGTCGTTCGAAGGATGCAGTTGCACGGAGTCGATCGCTGTCCGGTCGTGGACTCCGATGCCACCGGCCGCCTCATCGGATTCCTCAGCCCGTCCGACATTCTCCGAGCGCGCATCGCCCACGCCGGGTTTTCCGAGGACGATGTGCATTTCGATCTGTTCGACACATGAGCCGGCGCATCGCCATCCTCTGTTTTCTGATCGCAGCCTGTCATCGCCAGGCCGCGCGTCAGCCCGTTGTCGTCCTGACCACGCCGGCGCTCGCCGCGACCGGCGCGACGCGGCGGCTCGTCGACGCATTCGAGAAGGAGAGCGGACGGCACATCGACATGCGGATCGTAACCGCGGAGCAGATCCTCGCCGCAGCGGATTCGCGGACGGGCGCGGTGGCGATGTATCGCAGCCCGCAACTCGACGAGCAGCTGACGCAGCGTCATGGTGAGCGTCTGCGCAGCATCTTCGCGTACGAGGATTACGAGCTCGTCGGACCGGAGCGTGATCCCGCTCATGTGCGCGGATCGCCGACCGCGCAGGAAGCGTTCCGCCGCATCGCTCAGCAGAAGCGCCGATTCTGCTCACCGGCCGATGTCGCATCCGCCGCGAACATCGAGCGCGAGATCTGGTCGGCGGCGCAGATCAATCCGAAAAGCCTGCGGCACCACACGCAATGTCACGGGAATGCCGCTGACGTGCTGGCGACCGCGGCACGCCTGCAGGCGTATACGGTCCTCGATCGCGCCAGCGTCGTAGCGGGGAAACCGGCGCAGCTCGCGGTCCTCGGCCACGACATTCCGATGCTCCACTACGCCTACATCGTCGCCTTGCTGCAGTCGAACCGTCAGAACCGCGATGCCGAGTGGCTCGTCGAGTGGGTCATGTCCTACCGCGGGCGAGAGGTGGTCGAGAACCTTCAAAGTCCGGTGATTCCGAAACTGTACCTTCCGGAACTTCACTGAGGCTGGCTGGCTGAACTTCAGACAGATCTTGTCTGAAATCTGGAAAATTGACGCTCTCCGGCACCCGTGCAAACGTTGCCAATTGCCAGCTAACTATTTGTTGGCCAGCTATTTAGCCTAAGAACAGGGCTCTGCCTGCCACAGGGTATACGGGCTGCAATTGTCTCTTCCCGAAAACATCGAAACGAAAAAGGGAAGAAGGACAAGGCAATGAAAAGCACTCTGAAAATCGCGGTTCTCACGGTCACGCTGGCTCTGGCGGCCACGAGCATGTTCGGCGCCACGGCGAGCACGACCAATCTCAACAATGTCACCGCCACGGTGAACGGCAGCTGTCAGTGGATCACGCAGATGACGATGGCCTTCCCGGCGTACGACCCGTTCTCGGCCGTTGCCGACACGCAGACGACGACGGTTACGTTCAAGTGCGTGAAGAAGACCAACGCGACCGACACGTACAAGATCTGGTTCAGCAAGACCGGCGGCAACATGAACAACGGCACCGACAACCTGGCCTACACGCTGACCGACGGAGCGGGTGGGGCGCTCGCCACCAACGCCGGCGCGTCCGTCGCGGTGGTTGGGACTCCGGGAGTCGGAGCGGCGGCGGGTTACACCTACACGGTGAAGGGCTCGATCGCAGCGGGGCAGGATGTGTCGACGGGCAGCTACGTGGACACGGTGGTCGTCAACGTCGAGTACTGAGAATCACGTCCAACTTCCCAAGGACTCAACGCGCCGGCGGGGCCACTCGCCGGCGTCATTTTTTTGCACGTGGATGCTCGCGTCCTACATGTCCTCCTCCCAGAATTCCGCCGCCCCTTTCTGCTTCGCCGGCGCCAACTCTCCCGCGCGCAACTGCACCCGCCTGATCTTTCCCGAGATCGTCTTGGGCAGCTCGGCGAACTCGATCCGCCGCACGCGCTTGAACGGCGCCAGTCGCTCCCGGCAGAACGTGAAGATCGAGCGCGCGGTCTCCTTCGTCGCAGGAACTCCCGGCTTGAGGGTGATGTAGGCCTTCGGCACCGCGAGCCGCAGCGGATCGGGACTGGGAACGACCGCGGCTTCGGCGACGGCTTCGTGCTCGATGAGCGCGCTCTCCAGCTCGAATGGGCTGATGCGGTAGTCGCTGCTCTTGAAGACATCGTCGGCGCGGCCGACGTACCAGTAATACCCGTCCTCATCGCGTGACGCGACATCGGAAGTCCGGTAGTACTTCTTCGAGCCCACTTCGGCGACGGGCATTTTTCCGTCGACATACCCCGGCATCAGCGCGACCGGCGGCGGATCGAGACTGATGACGATCTCGCCGTCGCTGGAAGGGTTTCCATCGGCATCGATCAGCGCCACCTCGTAACCGGGGAGGGGCCGTCCCATCGATCCGAGCTTCACCGTCTGGCCGGGTGAGTTCCCGAACTGCGCGGTGGTCTCGGTCTGCCCGTATCCGTCGCGGATGGTGATGTTCCAGGCCTCGCGCACGCGCTCGATGATCTCGGGATTGAGCGGCTCGCCGGCGCTGACGATCTCGCGCAGCGACTGCCGGTACTGCCGCAGGTCTTCGAGGATGAGCATGCGCCACACGGTCGGCGGCGCGCAGAGCGTCGTCACGCGATACTTGTCGAGAGCGCCGAGGATTCGCTTGGCGTCGAAGCGCGAGTAGTTGAGGACGAAGATCGTCGCGCCCGCATTCCATGGTGCGAAGAAGCTGCTCCAGGCGTGCTTGGCCCAGCCGGGCGAGCTGATGTTCCAGTGAACGTCGCCTTCGCCCACGCCGATCCAGTACATGGTCGTGAGGTGGCCGACCGGATAGCTGACCTGCGTGTGCAGCACCATCTTCGGCTTGGCCGTCGTTCCCGACGTGAAATAGAGGAGGAGCGGATCGTTCGCGCGCGTCTCTCCCTCGGCGCGGAACGAGGCGTCGGAATCGTGCGCGTACGAGGTCCAGCCGGCCGCCGTTCCGCCGACGACGATGCGGGTGTAGCTCCCCTTCACCGCGTCGAACTTCGATGTGGTCGCCGCCTCGGCGATCACGTGACGCATCTCGCCGCGGTCGACCCGGTCCTGAAGATCGTCGGTCGTCAACATGGCCGTGGCGGGGCTGAAGACGGCACCGAGCTTCATCGCCGCGAGCGTGATCTCCCACAGCGGAACGATGTTGCCGAGCATCATGAGGATGCGATCGCCCCGCCGCACGCCCGCCTTGCGCAGGAAGTTGGCGACGCGGTTCGATCGCTCGCTGAGCTGCGCGAACGTCAGCGTCTCTTCCTTGCCGGCGTCGTCGACCACGTGGAGCGCAACGCGGTCATTGCCGCGCGCCATGCGGTCGAAGTAGTCGAGAGCCCAGTTGAAGCGGCCCTCATCCGGCCAGCGAAAATGGCTCCGCGCTGCGTCGTAGTCGTCGCGGGTTTTCACAAGGAGGTCACGTGCCTCGAGGAATGTCGGCATGAAGGTGGATGATAATGCTGCGCATGCGCGTACGGATGTTGATTGCCGCGGCGGCGGTATTCGCCGCGGTTTCTGTTTCTGGTCAAACGCCGAGGGTGGGTGGCGCGATGCCGGTGCCGCTGCCGCTGTTTCCGCCGAACAACTGGTGGAACACGGATATCAGCCACGCACCGACCGTCCCGGACTCGACGTTCTACTATCCACTCATGGGAACCTCGACGCGCCCGCTCCATCCCGACTTCGGTGGCGACGCAGGCGGGGGTTTCTTGTACGGGTTCCCGGTCATCATCGTCGACGGCAGCCAAGCGAAGCAGACGGTCACCTTCATTCCGGGTGGCGCCGGCGATGAGAGCGACGGTGTCGATCACAACAACATGGACACGCCGTTTCCGTTCTATCCGATTCCGGGGGAGGCAATCACCAATTACGGCTGGGTCGAAGACGGCCCTCCGGGGAATGTCGATGACCGCGACAACAGCGATCGGCACATCCTGGTCGTTGACGCCACGAACAACACGCTCTACGAGCTGTACTTCGTCTGGTACACGGGCACGCATTGGGAGGCGTATTCGGGTGCGTTCTTCGACATGAACACGAACGATCGCCGCCCGGAGGGGTGGACGTCGGCCGATGCGGCGGGGTTGGCGATTCTTCCAGGGCTCGTCCGCTACGACGAAGTCTACGGGCCGAACGAGATCACGCACGCGTTTCGAGTGACGCTGAGCCAGACGAACGGACACGTCTTTCCCGCTTCGCACACAGCAGGTTCGACCAGCGATGCGCTGCCGATGGGCGCGCGCCTGCGGTTGAAGAACACGACGAACATCTCCGGCTATCCCGCGGAGATGCAGAAGATCTTCCAGGCGATGATGAAATACGGGCTGATCGTGGCGGACAACGGCTCGAACATGTACGTCAGTGGAACGTACGACACGCGGTGGGACAACGACATCCTCAATCCCGCGTTCGGTGGATTGCATACGAGCGATTTCGAGGTCATCTCGTTCGGATGGAAGCCTTCCATTTCGCTGGTCATCTCCATTCCCACAACCCTCGGCAACGGCGATGCGGCGACCGCGACCGTGACTGCATACGACGCGAACGACAACCTCGCCACCGGATACACGGGAACGATTCACTTCACTTCCACCGGCTCGGCGAGCCTCCCTGCTGACTACACATTCGTGCCCGGCGATAACGGCACGCACACGTTTCCTGCCGGATTCACACTCTCGACCGCGGGCGGGCAAACGATCGCCGCGACCGACGTGGCTGACGCGACCATTACCGGATCACGAAACGTCATCGTCGGGCCGCCGACACCGACCGGACTGGTCGCCACCGCCGAGTCGACGACGAGCGTCGGCCTTTCCTGGAATCTGTCGTCTGGAGCGACGCAGTACGAGATCTTCCGCAACAACGCCAGCCTGACGACGACGGCATCGACGAATTTCACCGACACACCCGTGAGTGCGGGAACGACCTACGTCTACAAGGTACGGGCCATCGATGCGTCCTCCCGCCCTTCGCCGTTCAGCGCGCCCGAGGCGGCGACGACGATCCTCTTCACCGATGATCCGGTCGCCGCGACCGCCACGTCGATCAAAGCCGTTCACGTCACCGAACTGCGTCAGGCGATCAACGCGATGCGTGTTGCAGCGGGACTCGGAACCTTCACGTTCACCGACGCGACGCTCGCGGGCACTCCGGTTCGCGCCCTCCATATCCAGGAGATGCGCACCGCGCTCGACCCGGCGCGCGCCGCTCTTGGCCTCGGTGCGATCTCGTACACCGATTCATCGATCGTTGCCGGTACGACCGCGATCAAGGCGGCACACGTTCAGCAACTGCGAAACGGCGTGAAGTAAGCAGCCAGAAGGGTTGACCGGTCTCCGGCTACTTGACGCCGTTCCGGAGATCGGTGATGTGGGCGGCTTTGATGGTCGTGAAGCCCGCGGTGATCGCCGGGTCGGTGTAGACGAGCGGCGCGACGCCCATCGCCGCGCGCGCCTGATCGAGGGCCGAGCGCAATTGCGTCAGGTGAACCGATTGGATCGCGGTTCCAGCCACGATCGGGTCATCGGTGAACACCTGGTGGCCAAGGCCGGCTGCGTCGCGCATGGCGTTGACCGCCGTGCGCAGCTGATCGATGTGCACCGTCTTCGCGATGGTGCCGGCGGCGAGCGGATCATCCGTGAACATGATCGTGGTCGCTGGATCGACGCTGCTGAACGGCGACACTGCCGCTCCCGATACGGCGCGCACTTTGTAGAGGAATGTCGTGTTTGCGCCGAGCGCCGCGTCGTTGAACGTCGTCCCCACACTCGGTCCGGCGAGCGCATACGCGCCGTTCATCGAGCTGCGATAGACCTGATAGCTCGCCGCACCTGCGACCGCGGACCAGGTGACCGTCGCGGTCGAGGTGCTGGTTGCGGTGGCGACGACGTTCCCCGGCGCGTTGAGATACGAACCCGGGATCACGAGCAGCGTCACGCTCTCCTGTGGAACCGTGAGCGACACGGAAGAACCCGCAAGCGCCATCGTGCCGAGGTCGTGGATTGCGTTGTCGGCTTGCAGTTGCCACACGTGCGCCGGGCCGCTCGGCAGATCGTTCGCGAGATTCACGGTCACGGGCGTGGTGTCGGTCAGGTACTTCGCGATGACCATCACTGTCAGCGCGCCGTCCGACGATCTCAGCGCAGCGAACGTCGATACGTTGTCGGGATCCGGTCCGCTCGCGCTCACGCTGATGTCGCCGAATTTCGAATGTGCGCCGTCGTAGTTCCGGTACATCTTGAACGCGTTGTAGACGTTCGAGCCCGCCGGTGGCGACGTCCAGCGCGCGGCGAGGTCGAGCGCTTCGCGGCCGAAAATGCCGAGGATGTCCGCCTGCGCCGTGGCGCCGTTTGGGTCGCTCTCGGCGCCCCAGTTGTACTCGGTGATGCCGATCTGCGTGCCGGGATAGTTGTTCGCGACCCAGTCGTGCATGCGGGGGATCAGACGGGCGATGCCGTTGTCGGGGCCGACGTCCTGGATCCACGACTGCTCGATGTAGTTGGGATCCCAGAGCGAACGTGTCGATTGATTACGCAGGGTCTTCGTCCCGACCGTCACCTCCTGATCGGGGTGATTGGGATCGTATTCGTTGAGGGTTGTCCCTTTCTTTCCCTGCGGATACCAGTGCAGCGAAAGGATGTCGACTATGCGCACTCCATGCGCCTGTTCGTACGTGTGGGCCTGCTGCAGCATCCAGTCGACGAAGTTGACGCCGCCGTGCGCGTTGCGGTCCGCGGTGTTGAGGTTCCTGTAATCCACTGCACTGTCGAAGTAGGACAACCAGCCCCACTCTTCGACTGCCGAAACGAGGGCCGACGGATCCTTCGACTTGATCAACGCTCCGTATTCCTGCGTCTTCGACCAGATCTCGTCGTACGTCGAATAATCGGGGTGAATGTCGAAGTGCGTCGAATCCCACAGGCCCGGCTCGTTGTCGATCGCGTAGTACTTCACGCCCGTCGTGGCCGCGGAGCCGAACGTGTCGATGTTGTGCTGGACCCAGTTGCCCTGGTGGGACGACGGGTAGACCGCTTCAATGTCGAGTGGATCATTCACGTGCTTGAGCGGCTCCCCGGTGACGTTGTGGAAGCCATCTCCGCAGTCGGGCCGAAATTGCGCGTCATTGGTGAGGCAGCATCCGGACGCGGCGTACTTCATGATCGAGTAACCGCACGCGTAGCCGCGAGCGGACGGCAGGTATCCCAGCACCGGGATCGTCATGATCGGCTGCGCGCCCGCATTGAGCGTCGGCTGGATGAACAGGTCCGCTGACTCGCCGTTTCCGCCGCCGTTCGGTGCGTCGTCGGGCACGTTCTCGAAGAAATAGTCACGCGCATGATTCGCCGTACTGTTCGCCCAGTTGTACCGGCTCGTCGTGTTCCCGCCCCACCGGTTGATCGGAATGCTGAGATCGGCAAGCGTCGCCGCGTCCGCGAACGCCACGCCGTAGATCCTCGGATCGATCGCATGCCGGTTCGCCGCGGCATCGACATTGATGGTCGCGGCCGGATTCACGTTGACGACAGGCTTTCGCGGTGCCGCGGCCACAGTGAGCAAAGGAAAAGCAAGCGCCATGAGCGTGATGGGGCGGCGGGCAGGCATCCGGGTGCGCGGATTATCCCACGGACGTGGGGACACCGTTTCAGGTGGTTTCATCGCGCACAACCAGGAGTGCGATGGAACCTGGGCGTTCATCTCTCGAGAGCATATGTTGCTTGCGATCGCAGCATTGCTGCAGGAGGCAGACGATGGGAATGTTCAATGACCTGATGCAAAAAGTCTTTCACGCCGGTGCGAACGCAACCGCACCACCGGATGCGGCCAAGCCCGGGATCACGCCGGAATCGCGCGTCGCCGCGGCTGCACGGCAGGGCGTGCCGGTGGCCATCGCGGTGCCGAACGCGCCGAACGCGCCCGGCAAGGTGGCCGCAGCTGCAGTCGCCGAATCGGTCGACGTGGCCGCGGTTCTCAACAAGCTCGCCGCATCGAGCCGCGAGAAGCTCGACTGGAGGAATTCGATCGTCGACCTGATGAAGCTCGTCGGAATGGACAGCAGCCTTGCCGCACGGAAGGCGCTCGCTGCAGACCTCAAGTACACCGGCGACACGAAGGACACGGCCACGATGAACATCTGGCTTCACAAGGAAGTCATGAAGAAGCTTGCTGAGAACGGCGGAAAAGTTCCGCAGGATCTGCTCGCTCACTGATCGATGTGCCGGCGCGCGCATCCTCGCGCGCGCCGGCGTCTGGAGAAAAGATGAGCTCTATCCTGGAGACCCTGCAGAACCAGCTCGGGCCGGACACCGTGCAGCAGACCAGCCGCTCGCTCGGTGCGGACCCGAACAAAACCGCGAATGCATTGTCGCTCGCGGTGCCGGCGCTTCTCGGCGGACTTTCCCGGAACGCATCCGATCCGCAAGGCGCGGTGGCGCTCGACAAAGCCCTCGATGACCACGACGGAAGCGTTCTCGACAACCTGGGCGGACTTCTCGGCGGCGGCGCCGCCAGCGGCGCCGGCGGCGCGATCCTCGGCCACATCTTCAGATCGAATCGCGATGTGGTAGAGCAGGGTGTCGGAAAAGCTTCCGGCCTGAACACGCAGCAAGTCGGTCAGATGCTCACGATGCTCGCTCCGATCGTGATGGGTGTCCTGGGACGCGCAAAGCAGCAGTCGGGACTCGACGCCTCGCAGCTGCCCGGCGTGCTGCAGCAGACCGTGCAGGAGAGTCAGAAGCAGACTCCCGCGCTCGCAGGGATCACCGCCATGCTCGATGCCAATCACGACGGGCAGATCGCCGACGACGTCGTGCGTGTCGGGAAATCGTTTCTCGGGAACCTTTTCGGGAAGAGCTAGTGTGGTGAGTCAGAGATACGCAGCATTTCGTTGCGGGCGCCGTCGCCGCCCGCAACCCTCCGGGCTGGTGCCGGTTGCGGCCGATCTGCGGCGTCGCTCGTCGTCAACGATGTCACCACATCGCCTCCTCCTCGCTCCT
>DATISF010000060.1:0-11648 GCA_035468985.1 Thermoanaerobaculia bacterium | reverse complement strand
TTGTCGAACGCGCCGTATGTTGTCGGCGATGGGAAACCGTTGTCGCGAAAGGCGCGCTCGAGGTCCTTGTGACGCCATCCGCGGACCTCGACGCGCTGCGAGCTGACCAGCTCGAGCGGCTCTTCGCGGTCGGGACGCAATTTCAGCGATGAGGGGATGAAGATGACGCGGCCGTCCGGCTGAAGCTCCATGAGGCGAACGAAAACGATCGTCGCTTTCGGATCGTCGGGGTCGGGGAGGAAGTTGATCGGCAGCGCGCGCTCCTTCTTGGCCTCGATGCGGTCATAGTTGAGGATCTGGATGAAGACCGGGCCGCCGGGAAGGATCACGTTGCGCAACGACCGCGCGAAGCGCTGCAGGTCGTCCGCTTCGGTCAGATGCGGGAGCACGTTGCCGACGCAGATCGCCGCGCCGAACTTCCCTTCGACCACGCGATCGACATCGCGGATGTCGCCCTCGACGAACCGCACGTTGCCCTCCGCCTTCTCGGTCACGCTCTTCTCGAGCATGGACGGCGAGGAGTCGACGCCGGTGACGTCGAAGCCGTGCGATGCAAGAAACCGTGCGTGCTCTCCGGTTCCCGAGCCGAGATCGAGAATTCGCTTCGACGGAGCTGTGCCGAGGATCTCCTGGAGGAGCGGCCACTCGCGTTTGATGCGCCCTTCCCAGGCGATCAGGCGCCGGTATTCGATGCGCGAGTAGCGGTCGTCGTGGGGTGACATGGCCGCCGGGCGAAGCTGGTAGGCCCTAGCGGACTCGAACCGCTGACCTCCACCGTGTCAAGGTGGCGCTCTAACCAACTGAGCTAAGGGCCTGCCCTTCGGCGCGAGAACTTAACACATCCGCGGCCGATCGTCTTCCCGGAGCCCGTCAATGCAGCCTCTCGTTGGACTTCTGCCGGAAACCGTTCATCCGTCGGACGAACGCCCTCTCCTCTGACTCCTGTTTCGCCAGCTGTGCGCATCCCTCTTCGGTCGCGAGGTCACGCGAGGTCAGCTCGTCCAGGTATTCGTCGAGCATTCTTCGAACATCATTGATGTGCAACTGTTCGTGCCCGACGATCCGCGGATGACGGAGGTAGAGGCACATGATGGGAACGAATCGCGCGTTTGCCACGAGCCGCCAGCCGTTTCCGTCGTGGCGGCAGGAACAGGACAGGCGCTCCTCCGCGAACACTGTGCATGCATAGATGCGTTTTGCCGTTCCGCATTCGCTGCCCAGGACATTCGGATTGGGGAAGAGCCTCTCTTGCGTCCTGGCGATGGTGATCGAGTATCTCGTCTGGACATCTGAATCGCTGGCGAGAACTGTGGTGGCGAGGGCGATCGAGATCATCGCCAGTCGAGCGGCCTGAAGGACCGTAGTGGCCATGTTTGCCTCCTCGATCCGCTACGCGGAAAGCGGAGGGAAACCGGCTCACGGCGGGCGTAGAATCGGGCCCACGCCGACATCGCAAAGCGTCACCGACCTGCTGATTGCGTGGAGCAACGGCCGGCGCGAAGCGCTGGACGAGCTGACGCCGCTGGTCTACGAGGAGCTTCGCCGCATCGCCCGCCGGCAGATGAAGCGCGAGCGAGCCGGCGCGACGCTGCAGACCACGGCGCTGATCCACGAGGCCTATCTCAAGCTGGTCGATCAGCGTCACGCGCAGTGGCGCGATCGCGCCCACTTCTTCGCCGTGGCATCGCAGCTCATGCGCCGCATTGCCGTGGACTACGCGCGGGCGCGTCTCGCCGGCAAACGCGGCGGCGGGCTCATTCAGGTGTCGCTCGACGACGTCGCTGCAGCCGGCGGCGATCGCGACGACGAATTGCTCGCCATCGACGAGGCGTTATCGCGTCTCGAGAAACTCGACCCGCAACAGTCTCGAGTGGTCGAGCTGCGATTCTTCGGCGGATTGACGGTCGAGGAGACCGCCGCGGCGATGTCGATCTCTCCCGCCACGGTGAAGCGCGAATGGTCCTCGGCAAAAGCGTGGCTGTATCATGAGGTCTCGCGGGCAGTGCGATGAACGCCGAACGCTGGCAGAGCGTGAAACGGCTCCTGCAGTCGGCCCTCGAGCGGCCGCCCGGCGAACGTGACTCGTTTCTGCAGCGGGAGTGTGCCGGCGACAACACCTTGCTCACCGAGGTGCAGGCGCTGCTCACGGCCCACGACCAGGCCGGGAGTTTTCTCGACTCGAGGCCCTCATCGGATGCGAGCGAGGAGCTCGAGCCGGGGACGATTCTCGGCTCCTACGAAATCATCTCCATGATCGGCGCGGGCGGGATGGGGGAGGTCTATCGCGCCCGCGACCAACGCATCGGCCGTGAAGTCGCCATCAAGCGTCTGCCCGAGAGTCTTGGAGCGGACCTCGATCGCCTTCGCCGCTTCGAGCGCGAGGCGCGGCTGGCGGGATCGCTCAACCACCCGAATCTCGTCACCATTCACGACGTCGGATCGCACGCCGGCAAGCCGTTCGTGGTGATGGAGCTTCTGCGCGGAGAGACGCTGCGCAGCGAGCTCGCTCACCGCCTTCCCGTTCGCAAAGCCATCGATTACGCGATTCAGATCGCCAGAGGTCTGGCCGCGGCGCACGAGCAGGGGATCGTGCATCGCGATCTCAAGCCCGAGAACATCTTCGTCACGGACGACGGCCGATTGAAGATCCTCGACTTCGGTCTGGCCAAGGCCGTGCAGCGGGAGCCGGATGAGAATCAACTCACTGCGCGGCGCACCTCCGACGGACCGACCTCTCACGGCGTGATCCTCGGAACGGCCCCGTACATGTCGCCCGAACAGGTGAGCGGGGAACCGGTCGACGTGCGCTCGGACATCTTCTCGTTCGGCGTGATTCTGTACGAGATCCTCTCCGGGCGGCATCCGTTCAAACACGATTCGGCGATCGAGACGATGCACGCGATTTTGACCGACGAGACGCCGGACCTTCCGGAGGTGCTGCCGTTTCTCGCGCGCATCGTGATGCGCTGTCTCGAGAAGAAGCCGGCGGCACGGTTTCAGTCGGCGCGCGATCTCGGATACGCGCTGGAAGACGGATCGAGCATTTCGTACGCGTCGCAATCGAAACGCCCGCGCAACTTGCTTGTCGCGATTTCCGTGGCGGCGATCGCGATTGCGATTGCTGCGCTGGCCTGGGTCTTCGTTTCGCGCCGATCCAAGCCTGTGGCCTACGAGCGGCTGACGTTCCGCCGCGGCGTGGTCACTCAGGCGCGCTTCGCCCCCGATGGCCGCACGGTGCTTTTCGCCGCGGCCTGGGACGCCGAGCCGCTGCGCATCTTCATGAAGCGTCCCGAAGCCGATGATGTCGTGCCCCTCGATCTCCCTCCCGCGGATCTGCTGTCGGTTTCCAGATCGGGGGAACTCGCGATCCTGGTCGATGCGCGCCGGGCCGTTCCCTTCGGCACGACGATCGGAACGCTGGCGCGCATCTCGATGATCGGGGGCGCACCTCGAAGGCTCGTCGAGAGCGTCCTGTCAGCGGATTGGTCGCCCGACGGACGCTCCATCGCGGTGGTGCGCGACCTCGGTCCCGAGCAGCGGCTGGAGATCCGGTCATCGGATGGCGGGGAGGTCCTCCGCCAACTCTTCGCCACGTCGAGCGGAACGATGGGTCATCTTCGCTTCTCTCCTTCCGGTGACCGGATTGCGTTCACGGTCGTTTCCAATCGGGCCGGTGGCCGCCGCGCCGATCTTCAGATGATCAATGCCGATGGAACCGGCCGGCGGACCCTGGGAGTCACCGTGAACTTCACCGACCTGGTCTGGTCTTCCGACGGGCGTGAGATCTGGTTTGCTGAAGGAAGTCTCGTGCAGACGACGGTACGAGCCACGTCGATGTCCGGTCGTTCGAGGACGATCTTCCAGGCGCCCGGCAACACGTCCATCAGCGACACTGCCGGCCACAACGTGCTCATGTTGCAGAACGACGTTGTGGCACGAGTGTTTTGCCGCGCGCGTGGCGCTACCGCTGAGATGGAGGTGCCGTGGCAAAACTGGAAACTGCCGCTCGACATCACGACGGACGGACGCCAGGTCCTGATCTGGGGCTCCGACCCTGCCGTGCCAATCGTCGGTCTCGTGCCGCTCGACGGCTCTCCCCTGACCGAGCTGGCCCGCGGTGGCAGCTACGGGTTCTCCGCCGATCAGCGCTCGGTGCTCGTCCAGCAGAAGCCGAGAGAACTGGCGTTCGTTCCGATTGGTGCTGGCGAGAGGGTCGTGCTTTCGCCGACGAAGCTCGACGCCATTGCCTGGGCAGCGGTCGTGCCGAATGGGAAGAGCCTCATGCTCGCCGGCGTGGTGAACAACACGATGCGCATCTACGAGAAGCCGATCGCCGGCGGAGAGCTGCGACCGATCAGCAATGAGCCGGTCTATTTCCCGTGGATCACGGTATCGCCAGACTCGGCCTCCGTTGCCGCGATCGGACCGACACGGCGCCTGACGGTTTACAGCGTGGGCGACGGAAAGGCCGCGATCATCCCGACGTCCGTTCCCGGCGATTTTCCGATTCGATTCGCTGATGACGGATCGCTCCTTTACGTTCGATCGGAGCGAATGCCGGAGGTGGTCTACCGGTTCGACTTCCGCACGCAACGGGAGAGCGTCGTCCGCGAGATCACTCCTGCCGATCCTGCCGGAGTCCTCTGGGCCAGTCCGACGATCGGAAGCATGACCGGGGACGCGCAGTGCTACTGCTATCAGAGCGCGCAGGTGCTGTCGAAGCTGATCCTGGCGCGGGGGTTCGATGCACCGTGACGCCGATGTGTCCGCTATTCGTCACGATCTGAGACATCCCGTCGGAGTAGAAACAGCGCGATGATCGATCGCCGTGGCGTCGTGCGCTACCTCGCCGCCCTCGGCGTAGCGCCGTTGTTCCGGCCGCTCGAAAGCTTCGCCACGCCCGCGGAGCTCATCACGCGACCGATTCCATCGAGCGGCGAGCGCATCCCCGCGATCGGTCTCGGCAGCTGGATCACGTTCAATGTCGGCGATGACACGGCCGCGCGCGACGCGTGCATGGAAATCATTCGCGCATTTCTGGCCAGAGGCGGCAGGCTCATCGACTCTTCGCCGATGTACGCGTCGTCGCAAGCGACGATCGGCTACGCGCCGACGAAGCTGGGAAGGCCGCAGGTCTTCTCCGCGGACAAGGTGTGGACGTCATCGCTCGCGGAAGGACGCGAACAGGCCGAGGAGTCGCGGCGCTTCTGGGGCGTGCCGCGATTCGATCTGCTCGAGGTCCACAACCTGCTGGCCTGGGAAGATCATCGTCCCGCGCTGTTCGCGATGAAGAAGGCGGGGCGGCTGCGGTACGTCGGAGTCACGACCTCGCACGGACGCCGGCACGCCGAGCTCGAGACGATCATGCGCCGCGAGCGCCTCGATTTCGTCCAGGTGACCTACAACCCGAGCGATCGCGAAGTCGAGCAGCGCATTCTGCCGCTGGCGCGCGATCGCGGAATGGCCGTGATCATCAATCGTCCCTTTCAGCAGGGAGCATTGATCCGCCGCGTGGAACGGCGTCCGGTTCCGGCATGGGCGCGTGAAATCGACGCCCGAAGCTGGGCGCAAGTGATCCTGAAATTCATCATTTCGCATCCTGCCGTGACCTGTGCAATTCCGGCGACGACCGTCATCGCTGACGCGCGGGAGAATGTGGACGCGGCGCGCGGAAGACTGCCCGACGAGGAACTGAGAAGCGCATCGTTCCCGACATCGAGGCGACGTGATGTCGGATTGGTGGACCTACCATCTCTCTGATTTTCTTCTCTTCTCGGCCAGGACGTACGACCGGCTCTTCGAGCGCTACAACCGCGACGTCTGGCCGCTGCACGTTGTGGCCGTTGCCGCCGCTGTGCTGATCCTCATTCTCGCGCTGCGCGCCGCTCCGGCGTGGCATGGACGCGCGAGCGCGGCGATTCTCGCCGTCATCTGGTTGTGGATCGCGTGGGCGTTTCAGCTGAAGCGTTACTCGACGATTCAGTGGGCCGCGAAATCCTTTGCGGTCGCATTCATCGTCGAAGCACTCCTGCTGATCTGGTTCGGAATCGTCCGGGATCGATTTCGCGCGGTTTCGCCGCGCGATGCCGCGCGGAAGTTCGGCATCGCACTCTTCCTGTTCGCCGTCCTGATCGAACCTCTCCTCGGCCTGTCTGGCAGAAGGCCGTGGGAAGGCGTGCAGGTCTTCGGAATCGCGCCCGACCCGACCGTGGCCGCGAACGCTGGCGATCGCGCTGTTCGCTGGAGAGCGCGTTTGCATCTCGCTCCTGATCGTCCCGCTGCTGGGGTGCACGATCGGCGGAGCGACTCTCTGGACGCTCCATGCGCCTGATGCCGTCGTTCTTTCGATCGCCGGCCTCGTGGCCATGGCGTTCGCGGTGTTCGCTACTCGTCGAAGAAGAGGCTCTGCTCGATGACGCGCCAGTTTCCGGCGGTCTTCTTCATCATCACCACGCCTCGAAGCTTCTTCCCGTCGTGGTCGATCCCTTTGATGTCGAGGTTCGCGAGGGGGCCCTTGGTCAGGCCGCCGGTCACGGTGACGGTTTTCGGGTAATTGAGGCCGATGGCGTAGAAGTATTCCTTCATCTCTGCCGCCTTGGGCGGTGGCGTGCGCACTTCGTCCTGGCGGAGGTGGAGACTGGCGACGCTCCAGTCCGCGGTCTGGATCGCCTTGATCAGCGCGGAGTACACCTGTCCCGCCTCGCCGCCGCCCGCCGCCAGGGTCGACGGTTTCGGGATCGCCATCAGCGGCAGGTCGTACGTGAGGTGAAAGTCGTAAGCGTCATCGAACAGCTTCCCGGGTGCCGTGGTGTAGCAGTCGCCGGCGACGCGCGACGCGCCGACGGATGCCTTCGAGGTGAAACTGTCGCCGAGGTCGATCTGCTGCCCCCCGTTGTCGACAAGACCGCCGAGACCGCAGCGATCCGGCGCGGTGAGTCTCACGAACACGAAATTGCCCTTCTGGCTCTGGTTGAGCTGGTTGATGAACGCGCTGACCGTCTGGATCGCATCGAGAACGCCCTGCCGGTCGATCTTGAAATCGGAGAAGGCGATGATGGTGACCGGCTTGCCGTCTTTTCCCGGCTCCTGATAGGCGATGGCATCGGCGGGCTGGAATTTGGTCTTGCCGTAGTGGAAAGTCCCCTTCGCCACATCGGCGGCGAACGAAAAGGTCGCGGTCATGGCCAGCGCCAGAGCGAGGACGTACTTCATGTTGAACCTCCGAGGGCTCAACGATAGCACGCGATCGATACGGCCGAGGCCGCCACGCCCATCATGATTTTTGACGCGGCGGATTGCGGGACCTACACTTCTTGTCTCACCACCGTTGTGAAACCTACGCACGGCCGGACGGCGTGCATCTCAGGAGGAATCATGCATCGAGTGAGTCTTGTCCTTTGCCTGCTTCTCTTGCCCGCCCTTCCCCTCGCTGCCCAGGATCCGAAGCTCGACGTTGCCACTCCGCAACCCCCTGCGGTGTTGATCGGGAACGGCGCTGACGCGCAACAAGTCATGAGGATCGTCGGCGGAAAGGGAGGGAACTCTCCCGACACCAGTGCGCACCCGGGTGCCGGCTCGTCGGTTCTGATTCAGGCCGGAAACGGGGGCGACGGTTCGGGCGGGATGGGAAGCAGCGGAGCCGGTGGCTCGATCATCCTGCTGCCGGGCGCGCCCGGCTCGTTTGGCGACATCAACGGTGCCGCGGGCGGCGTCGGCATCGGCACGTCCACGCCACAAAAGATGTTGAGCGTTCGCGACGGGATGAACATCGACCAGGCGGACGCAAACAACGGAACCAGCCTCTATCCCGGCCTGAGCTTTGGTTCGAACAGCGGTTCGGGCATCGCTTCGGCGCGCTCGGGCTTCAATCCGATGGGGCTCGATCTCTATACGGGTTTTACGAAACGAATTTCCATCTCGAGCACGGGAGCGGTCACCGTCGTCGGTACTCTCAGCAAAGGAGGCGGCTCGTTCAAGATCGATCATCCGCTCGATCCGCAGAACAAATATCTTTCTCACTCCTTCGTTGAATCGCCGGACATGAAGAACATCTACGACGGCGTCGTGCGTCTCGATGCCAACGGTGAGGCGACGGTCGACCTGCCGGACTGGTTCGAGGCTTTGAACGAGGATTTCCGATATCAGCTCACCGCCATCGGGAAACCATCACCGGGGATCTACGTCGCGGAAGAAGTCCATGACCATCAATTCAGGATCAGCGGAGGCTCGGCCGGGGCGAAGGTGTCCTGGCAGGTGACCGGGATTCGGCACGATGCGTTCGCCAACGCGCATCGCATTGTTGTCGAGGAGGAAAAATCGGGTGTGGAGCGCGGAACGTTGCTCTATCCGCGCGAGGATCAGATGAACGCCGAGCGCATGGGGCAATCTGCGGCTATGCCTTGAGAATGGGTCCCCGCGTTTTTCTCAGCAACAGCTCTGACGCGCCTCGAATCAGGTAGTCCTTCAGCTCGCCGACGAGTTCATATCCGAGCCGCTCGTAGAGGGCGCGCGCTCGCGAGTTGAACGACGAGACGCACAGGAACACGTTCATCGAGTCGCGAAAAATCCGCTCCTCGGCGAAGGCGACGAGCTTCGATCCAATGCCCGATGAACGCGCGTCCGCCGCGACGCAGATGGTCTGGATGTAGCCGACGAATGCGCCGTGCATGTTGAGGATGATGAAGCCGCGGATCGCTCCATCGTCATCGACGAAATACACCTCTCGCTCCGGGTCGGTGACCATTCTCAAGGATTCATCGAAATCGCGGCCGAGAGTGATCCACGGTTCGGTTCCGGCCATCATCGCCGCGCAGGCGCGAGCCTCATCGTCCGTCGTCAGTCTGCGAATCTGAAAGGCCATCCGTCAGCTCCCTCGGTATCACCACCGGCGCGGTGGTCCGTCGGCGGGGAAACGGCGGTGCGGATTCCGCTGCTTCTCTCCTGCGCTCTTTCAGCGGGTTTTGAGTCGGACCTCCGCTGCATATAGTCCACTTCAACATCGGAGAATCGCGCAAGAAACGAGTTGTCAAGAATACCAAGGTACTGGCCGGCTCCGAACTGGATCAGCACCGGCACATTGCCGATGTTGAAGTCAACACCCGAAAACTCAGCTGGACCGAGCTCGAGCTTCTCGGCCCTGCCGCGCTGCACCGGTAACGCCCTCTCGTCGAGCCCACGCACTTCCTTGTGGACACTCGCCGCTCTCTTGATTCCGGCCTTGTCCGCGAACGCTTCCCGTCACGGGCTCGATCCTGACGCCGGCGGGAATCAGGCGCTGTGAGCACCACGCGCGAATTCTTGATGGAAGGCCGGTGATTCTCCCGTCACCATCTTGCATCCATTCCGTTCCTCCGTCATTATGGTTTCATCCACAAACCGAATTGAGGAGAGAGAATGCGCACAATTCGTCCCCTTTTCCTTGCGATCCTCGCGTTCGGCGCCGCGTCCGGATTCGCACAGACGCTTCCCGCGGACGCACAGCAAACCTGCACCGCAAACATCGCCCCGTGGTTTGCGTCCGGGTCGGTCACCCTCAACGGGTCCGTGAATCCTGCTGACAGCCTCGTGCTCAACACGTCGAACAACTGCAACTTCTACCTCTGGTCCGAGCAGATGTTTCTCTGGATGACGTCTCCCGCGCCGTCGATTTACGGCGGCATCGGCCGTGTCTTCCAGTCCCCGGTCTTTTTCGGTGTCGTCGCCAGCGGCGACTCCTACTACTTTGTCCCTCAGTTCGCGATCCCGCCGTTCTTCCCGCCAGCCGGGGTGTCGGCGGACGCGGTGAAGGCGCCTTCGTCAAAGCTGCCCCCTCTGACCGGGGCGAAGGTCATGAAGCAGCTGGCGGCCGCCTTGCGCCCGGCCAAGCGCGGCCCGAACGGCCTGCCGACAGTCATCGACCGAAAGGGTCGCACGTACGAGGTTGTCGACACGCAGCGGTCCGCGAAAGGGAAGCCGATCGTGCTCTCGCGCTCGGGGGCGCCGACGGAAGTCTCGAAGGTCACCGTCGACGAGAATCGGCGGGTGACGTTCTACGATGCGGCCGGCACTGTGATTCCACAGCCGAGGCCCGTGATCGGCCCGAAGCTGAAGGGCGCGCAGGTCGTTCAGCGTTTCTTCACTTCGCCGCGCACAGCGGTGTTCGTCGACTCGTCCGGCAGCGCGCTCGACGTCTCGCCCGAGCAAGCCGGCAGCATCGGCGCCGTCCTCCTCGCCCAGAGCAACGCAGTCGTCTACTACACGATCGCCGTCAACGATGTCTACGCATGGTTCCTCACCGGCATGGCGAACGGTGCGATCAACACCAACAACCAGTTCCCCACGACGCAGGCGGATCTCGACCAGATCGTCAACTACGCGGCCAAGTACGGCGTCACGTTCCCCGACCCGAACGCTCTGGCCATCGAAGCCAAGATGTCGTGGGTCGATGCTTCGACGCTGCCGAACCCGAGCAACTACATCACCATGCCGGCCGTAGTCCCGGTCTATAACACCTCGAGCTCGCAGAGCTGGCCGCAGAGCGGCACGAAGCCCGTGACGCTCGCCCTTCTCGGGATGCACGTCGTCGGCAGCAGTAACGGTCACCCGGAATTGCTCTGGGCTACGTTCGAGCATTTCGGCAACACGCCCAACGCGGCGTATCAGTACGTGAACACGGCCGGCAACACGGCGACCGTGCCGCAGAACACGTCGGGAACGTGGCTTTTCAGTTCGTCCGGCTCGAGCGGCCCGTTCAACGTGGCGCATGCCAATTACCTGAGTGCGCCGTCGATCTCTGCGCAGCCGAACCAGACGATCAGCCGGAGCGACACGCTGCGCCAGAACCCGTTCGGCGTCGCGCCGGCCGGAGTTCCGAACCAGAACGACGCGACGCCCGCGATCGCGAACACCGAAGTGCTGGCGCTCAACAACAGCGTGCTCGGCCAGCTCGTGAACGGCGACGTTCGCAGGAACTACTTCTTCCTGGGCACGACCTGGACCTTCGGCGGCGCGCCGCCGACGACTCCGTTCCCCGTCGGGGGGAACGAGATCGGGACGAGCTATCTCGCCAACAGCACGATGGAGACGTACCAGCAGTGGATGGGCACGTCGAATCCGGGCAACAACTGCCTGGATTGCCACCAGTCGAGCAGCTCGTCGATCACGAACACCGACGTCAGCCACATCTTCGGATCGCTGATCCCGCTGTTCACGAACAGCAGCAACGCGTCGAAGACCGCCAAAGCGCCGAAGCCGAAGAAAGGTTCGTGATCCTCGCGCCGGGCGCGAGAGGCGCCGCGAGCGGGGAGAAAGTAAATTGCCGCGAGTGCAACACGGAGTACGCGCTGCAAACACTACGTCCTCTTCGAGCGGAAGGAGACCGCACCAAACGCCGGCGTGGCTGATCAGGACCGCATCAGGGACTGCACCAACAGTGCGAAAAAGAAAAGGCCGCTCCGTTTGGTCGAACGTGAGCGGCGTGATCTCTGGTGGCTTGGTAGGCGCCAGCGGACTCGAACCGCTGACCCCCACCGTGTGAAGGTGAGACCAGCGCGCGCGACAACCTCAGACAACCTGGGACGATCGCGTCCCCGACAACCTAGTGTGGTGAGTCAGAGATACGCAACCCTCCGGGCTGGTGCCGGTTGCGGCCGATCTGCGGCGTCGCTCGT
>DATISF010000059.1:0-21194 GCA_035468985.1 Thermoanaerobaculia bacterium | reverse complement strand
CTGAACAAGTCGTCATCCTGAGTCGGCGAAGCGCGACGAAGGATCTCAGGATGCGAAAACGCCTGCCATTTCGAGATCCTTCGCCGTCTTCGCGGCTCAGGATGACGTGAACAACGACTTGTTCAGAGCTTCCCAAGCGGCACCAGCAAAGGTCGGTCGATTTGCGACACGCCACACTAGCGCACCCGGAAATCGCGCAGGTACGGCTCGATGCGGCGTTCGAAGTCGTTCGAGCTCTCTCCGGTTCCCACCGCCTCCACGACAACGACCGACGGAATGCCGGGAAGATCCTTGTGCCGCTCGTGGCGCTCGAGACCGCGCAACGCGGCGACAGGGCTCTCGCCGTACGCGCGCGGCGCGACATCGCGGAACCCCGCCGCGCGCAGCGCGTGCTCCAGCGTGGTCAGGTTGTAGAGGAACTGATGGCCCCAGCCGTGAAACGCGCGATTCATCTCCATACAGCCGAGCAGCCGCTCCTCCGGCGTCAGCGCGGCCGGCGGCTTGTAGTGCGTCGACCAGACCCAGTCGAGATTCGGCGTCGAGAGACGCAGGACGCCGTCGGGACGAAGAGCGGCGCGAGCGGATCGGAGGAATACCATTCCATCCGCAAGGCTCAGGTGCTCGATGAAATGCTCCGCGAAAATGGACTCGACTCCGGCAAAAGGCCACGGCTGCCTCACGTCGAGGACGACGTCGACACCCGGCCCGCTGGCGATGTCCACATTCGTCCAGCCCCTGATGGCTTCGGAACCGCATCCGATGTGCAACCGCATGTCCGCCGGCGATCTTACGGCATGAAGCGCGTGCCGTTGCCGGAGCCGTGGCGCCGTCGCGCGATCGTGATCGCGGACGCGCCGGTGTCCGACGAGTGGTTCACGGCAGACGAGCTTGCAGTCGCGGAATCGTTCCGTCTCGCAAAACGCACGGCAGAGTGGAAGCTGAGCCGCGTTGCCGCGAAACAGATGGCGATCGAGCTGCGACTCTGCACGTCGCCGCGCGATTGCATCGTGGATCGGCCATGGCTTCACGCACCGGGCGCACGGCGTTACGTATCGATCTCCCATTCGGGCGGATTCGCCGCGGCCGCCATCGACGCCGAGCCGGTGGGCATCGACGTCGAGCGTGTCCGCGACTTGAAGGAATCCGCGGCGCATCTGTTTCTCACCGGCGATGAAACGGACGTGATGCGCGGCTCAGGCATCGCCAATCGAATGCTTCACTTCTGGGCGGCGAAAGAAGCAGCCTGGAAGCGCCTCGGCGGGGCGACGGAGACGCTCAAGCGTGTGCCGCTGAAACTCGAAGCGGAGACCGCCACGGGCCTCCGCTTCGATCACGTCGAGACGTTTGCGACGGGCGAGATTGTGATCGCGCTTACGCGCCCCACCTCTTCAGCAGGTTCTTCGCGTCGTTGAGCGCGGCTGTCTGCTCGACGACATAGTTCTGATCGACCGGCGCGGCGACGGCGCTCTTCAGCATCTGGATCGCCTGCGGCTTCGTGTCGCTGTCGTTCGCCACCATCGCCTCGGCCAGAAAGACGATCGTGATCTTGTTGGTCGGATCGATCCGAAGCGAGTCGTTGAGGAATCTCACCGCGTCCTTGCTCGAGGCCCATCCGGTGATGAACGGAATCCGCGGCGTCTGATCGTGCAGGCGGCCGAGGACGCGCGAAGGCGAGCCACCTTCGAGGCGAGGGTCGACGAGGTTGGCGATCGTCGCCTCACGTTTGATGCGATCCGCGGCCCCGGCTCTGGCGGCAGCGAGCTTGCCGTATGCGAGTGCCCATTCGCCCCAGTTGATCGAATCCCACAGGAATACCTCTCCCACGCCCGGAATCGCCTTTGCCGCCTCGGCGACCTGCTGTTCGGTGGCCTTCGAGACTGAGTTGATGCCCTTCTCACGAAGACGGCGGTCGACGAGCACCAGGGCCTGCTCGCCGGCCTGTTTGGCGACACCGTAGACCTCTTTTTTCTCGTCGTTCGTCGTGGCCACGTACGCGCCTTTGAAGCGGAGGGTGCGGAGGAGCTTCCAGTGCGCCTCGAGGCTGTTCGGATCGGCGGCCACGGCCTTCTGGTAGGCGGCGATCGCGGCGTTGATGTGGTCGGCTCTTGCGTGGCCGTTCTGCGCGCCTTCCGCGCGGGCAGCCCACTGCTGGTCGCCATCGGCTAACTGCGCCATGACGGCCGGGGCGGCAAGAATCACGAGAAGCATGGCCATCGCCCGTTTCATGTAGCCTCCTGTCACGCCCGGCATTCTATTGGAACTCATCCGTCCGCGTGCGAACCGCCCCAGCCCACCAAGACCAGGCCTTAGGGGACCTCTGCGCAAGTGGTTGTTCCCGTCATCCTGAGCCGCGAAGAGGGGCGAAGGATCTTGAAATGGCAGGCGGTCTCGCATCCTGAGATCCTTCGTCGCGCTTCGCCGACTCAGGATGACGAGTTGCGCAGAGGTTCCCTGCGGAATCTCTGCGCAAGTGGTTGTTCCCGTCATCCTGAGCCGCGAAGAGGGGCGAAGGATCTCGAAATGGCAGGCGTATTCGCATCCTGAGATCCTTCGTCGCGCTTCGCCGACTCAGGATGACGAGTTGCGCAGAGGTTCCTTAGGCCTTAGCAGTGCGGTCACGATATCTTCGGTTTTCCTGAGGCCTAGCGCCTAAGGCCTTGATGAGAGTCGTTTTCTTCGGAACGCCGGAGTTCGCGGTCCCCACGCTTGAAGCGGTTGCCCGGGAGCACGCGGTGGCGCTCGTGGTCGCGCAGCCGGACAAGCCCGCGGGCCGCGGCATGAAGATGCACCGGCCGCCGGCCGTCGAGAAAGCGCTGGAGCTGGGCCTCGAGATCGCCCAACCCCCGAAGATCCGCGACCCGGCCTTTCTCGAGAGGGTGCACGGAATCGCACCCGAGGCGGCGGTGGTGATCGCGTACGGAAAGATTCTGCCGAAGGCTTTGCTCGACATTCCGCGGCAGGGTTTCCTCAACGTCCACGCCTCGATCCTGCCGAAATATCGCGGCGCCGCGCCGATCCAGCGCGTGATCGAGGCGGGTGAGGAGATCACCGGGGTCACGATCATGCGCGTGGACGAGGAGCTCGATCACGGACCGATGCTGGCGGCCGAGACGATCGCGATCGGACCGGATGAGCACGCGCCGTCGGTGTCGCGACGGCTGTCGCAACTCGGCGCGGATCTCCTGGTGCGCACGCTGCGCGACCTGCGACCGGGCCATCCGCAGGACCACTCCCAGGCCACCTACGCGCCGAAAATCGAGAAGCGGGAAGGGCTGGTCACGTTCGACGAATCGGCGGAGAACATCTACAACCGGTTTCGCGCGTTCGATCCGTGGCCGGGCGTGTTTTTCGAGAGCGGCGACGAGACGATCAAGATTCTCGACATGAGTCTCGAGGGCGAGGGTTGGCCGGTTGCGGTTCGAGACGGCACGATCCGGCTGATCACGCTTCAGCGCCCGGCCAAGCCGAAGGCGGCCGCCACGGACATCGCCCGCGGCCTCGGCTGGCGCGCCGGAGCTGCGCGGCCGTGACCGAGCGCCAGCGCGCTCTCGAGCTGCTCCGGCGCATCGAAAATGAATCGCTGTATGCCTCGGTGGCCCTGATCGGCGAATCGGGGTTCGTGCGCTCCGTCGTTCTGGGTGTGTTGCGATGGCGCTCGCGACTCGATCATGCCATCGAGACGTTTTCCGATCGCAAGATCGGCAGGATCGATCCGCTCGTCGTTGACGTTCTTCGCGCCGGCATCCTTCAGCTGCATTTCATGGACGTCGCCTCGTACGCGGCCGTCTCGGAGAGCGTGGATCTCGCCCCGAAGCGCGCGCGCGGGTTCGTCAATGCCGTCCTCCGACACGCGACGAAGGGACTGCCGGAGCCGCCGGATGTCGCCACGCGGTTCGCACATCCACGATGGCTGTTCGACCGCTGGACGCGCACATTCGGTCTCGAGCGCGCGACGAGGATCGCCGAGGCGAACCAGCAACTCTCGTATCCCGATGTTCTGGCTCTCGGCGGGACGCCGCCTCCCTCCGCTGTCGCGTCGGAGCTCGTCGCCGGTGTTTACAAGCTGCAAGGCTCGACGGCGGAGCTCGATCGGGAACATTTCTATCCGATGGATGAGGGAAGCGCCGTGATCGCCGCGATCGCAGCGAATGCGGGCGAGGACATCCTCGACATGGCCGCGGCTCCGGGCGGCAAGACGCTCTACATGAAAAGCCGTGGAGCGCGGGTCACGAGCAGCGATGTGTCGATCTCGCGATTGCGGCCGCTTGCAGGACGGCAGACTCGTCAGGTCGTGGCTGACGGGCGCCGCCTTCCGTTCCGCCGGCGGTTTCCGGTCATTCTGCTCGATGCGCCGTGCAGCGCCACCGGCACGATCCGCAAGAACCCCGAGATCAAGTGGCGGCTGCGCGAATCGGATCTCGCGACGTTCGCCGGGCTGCAGCGCGAGTTGCTCGCCGCCGCGCTTCACGCCGGCGATACGGTCGTTTACTCAACGTGCTCCCTCGAACCGGACGAAAACGATGCGGTCGTCGCGGACGCGACGCGCGTAGCGATCGAGCGGCTCGTGCCGGAGGGCGCCCGTCGCTGGGTCGAAAATGGTGTTCTCCGCCTGACACCGGAATCGGGTGCGGACGGCTTCACGGCATTCGTGCTGCAGGGATCGCGATAGACTACCCCGCCGCACGCTGCCATGCCTCGCGACCTACCCATCGGCAACGGCTCCATTCTGATGGCGTTCGACTCGCAGTATCGGCTGGCGGATTTCTACTTTCCGCACGTCGGGATGGAGAACCACGCCGCGGCGCGATTCCGTTTTGGCGTCTGGGCCGACGGCGCCCTCCGCTGGATCGAGCACGCGCAGTGGAAGAAGACCCTCAACTACCTCCGCGACACGCTGGTCACCGACGTGGCCTGCGAGAACGACGAGATGGGGTTGCGGCTGAACTGCTACGACGCGGTCGACGCCGATGCAAACGTGTACGTGCGGAAGATCGTTGTCCGGAATCTGCGCGCTGAGAAGCGGGACCTCAAGCTCTTCCTGCATCACGATCTGAGCCTTTACGGCAACGCCATCGGCGACACGGCGATGTTCGACCCCGAGCCGCGGGCGATCGTTCACTACAAGGCGCGGCGCTACGTCCTCATCAATGCATCGGCCGAGGGGGAGGCGGGGGTCGTCGAGTACGCGTGCGGCCGCAGCGGCATCGGAGGAACGGACGGAACCTGGCGCGATGCCGAGGACGGCGAGCTGTCGATGAATCCCATCGCGCAGGGCTCGGTCGATTCGACGATCGGCATCCCCGTTCACCTGGAGCCGCTTGCCAATGCCACGGTGATGTACTGGATCTGCGCCGGGAGGACGAACGACGAAGTTCGCGCTCTCAATCGCGCCGTGATCGAAGAGGGTGCCTCACACGTCCTGGCCCGCACCGCGTCCTACTGGTACACCTGGGTGAACAAGCCGGCGGACGATCTCACCGACCTTCCCGACGAGATCATCAATCTCTACCGGCGGTCGCTCCTGATCATCCGCACGCAATGCGACAACGGCGGGGCAGTGCTCGCCGCAAACGACTCCGACATCCAGTGGGGACACAACGATCATTACTCGTACATGTGGGGACGCGACGCGGCGTTCGTTTGCGATGCCGTCGACCGCGCCGGTTTCCCCGAGATCAGCCGGCGGCTTCTACGCTTCGTCCACGACGTGATCGGCGACGAGGGCTATCTCCTCCACAAGTACAACCCTGACGGATCGGTCGCTTCGCTGTGGCATCCCTGGGTTCGCAACGGAAAGCCGCAGCTTCCGATCCAGGAGGACGAGACCGCACTGATCGTCTGGCTGCTGCGCCGCCATTACGAGCGGACGCGCGATCTGGAGCTGCTTCGATCGGTGTATCAGCGGCTTGTCGTCCAGCCCGCCGTGTTCATGATGCGTTATCGCGATCCGGAGACACACCTGCCTCTGCCGGGCTTCGACATGTGGGAGGAGCGGCAGGGCGTGTTCACGTTCACGTGCGCGGCAGTCTGCGCCGGGCTCACGGCCGCTGCCGAGATCGCCAATATCTTCAACGATCAGGAGAGGCGCCTTCTCTATTCAACCGCGGCGGCGGAGGTGCGCGACGCCATGATCCGTCATCTCTGGCTGGAGGAAGAGCGGCGCTTCGCCCGCGGGCTGGTCGTGCGCGGCGACGAGCTCGAGCTCGACAAGACGGTCGATGCGTCGACATTCGCCGTTTTCTACCTCGGTGTCTTTCCTGCGACGAGTGCTCTCGTCGGCGGAACCATGGAAGCGATCCGCGAGCACCTGTGGGTGCAGACGGAAATTGGCGGGATCGCGCGCTACGAAGGCGATGCTTACCATCGAATCTCGGAAGAGACGGCCCGCGTGCCCGGCAATCCCTGGCTGATCTGTACGCTGTGGCTCGCCGAGCATACGATCGCGCGGGCGACGACGGTCGCCGAGCTGCAGTCGGCGCTCGATCTCGTGCGCTGGGCGCAATCGAAAGCGCTGCCGTCACTCGTTCTGCCCGAGCAGATCGACCCGTACGACGGCCAGCCGCTGTCCGTCGCGCCGCTCACCTGGAGTCACGCGCAAGTCGTTTCCGTGTTGCGCGGATACCTCGACGCGTTGCGAAACGTGCGCCGCACCGAAGTGGAGAATCGTGCGCGAAATGAATCAGAAATTTCGCGGGAGAATCCCGTTGACAATCAATGACTCTTTTCCTAGATTGTCGAGCACTCGCTACGATCGATTTTTTCCCCCGATCGACAACAGGAGGCATTCATATGGCAGGTAAGGGTGACGTCATCACCGCGATTGCCGAGCAGGCCGGCATTTCGAAGAAGGAGGCTGCGTCGGCGTTTGATGCGTTCGTCGGCTACATCTCCGACTCGTGTCAGCGCGGTGAGCGTTGCGCGATTCCTGGACTCGGAAGCTTCGCGGTCACTCATCGCAAGGCGCGAGAGGGCCGGAATCCCCGCACGAAGGAAAAGATCAACATTCCGGCGTCAAAGAACGTGCGCTTCAAGGCGGGCAAGGATCTCCGTGACTCGCTGAACTCCCCGAAGCGCGGCGGCGCGCGCGGCCGGCGCTAGAACGACATCGCGTGATGTGAAGGAAGAGCGCTCCGCGTATGGAGCGCTTTTTTGTTTTCCCTCGCCCTACGACCACGGCCGCGGCAGGAACACGCTCGCGTACAGGTTCATCGCGTAGCGGTCGGTCATGCCGGCGATGAAGTCGATGGCCAGCCGTTCGACGGGCTCTTCACTCTTCATGTCCAGATACCCGTCGGGGTGGGCGGTGACGTGTTCGAACAGCGCGATCAGCATCTTCTGTGCTTTCTCGAACTCTCCGCGCACCGCCGGCGTCAGGTACATGTTGTCGAACATGAACGTGCGCAGCTCTTCGAGCGACTGGTAGATCTCCGGCGACATGGAGATCGCCTTGTAATCACAGGCGAGCGTGGCCGAGATTACGTCGCGCACCATGCGGTCGATCCGATCGCTTCCGGTGGGGCCGAGCGTTTTGCGGATCTCTTTCGGGATGTCTTCCGAGCGGATGATGCCGGCCCGGATGCCGTCGTCGATGTCGTGGTTGACGTAGGCGATGATGTCGGAAATACGGACGATGTCGCCTTCGAGCGTCAGGGCCCGTGACTTCGGGCGCGACCGCAGCAGCTCTCCTTTCTGCCCCTTGGAGTGCTTGAGGATTCCGTCGCGCACTTCGATGGTCAGGTTGAGGCCGCGGCCGTCGTTCTCGAGTTTCTCGACCACGCGCACCGACTGACGGTAGTGATCGAACCCTCCTTTCACGAGCTTGTTCAGTGCCGCTTCGCCGGCATGTCCGAATGGCGAATGACCCAGATCGTGTCCGAGGCCGATGGCCTCGGCGAGAATCTCGTTGAGACGGAGCGACTTGGCGATCGTCCGGGCAATCTGCATCACCTCCAGCACATGCGTGAGCCGCGTGCGGTAGTGATCGCCTTCCGGCGCGAGGAAGACCTGCGTCTTGTGCTTCAGGCGGCGAAATGCCTTGCAGTGGATGATGCGGTCGCGGTCGCGTTGATAGGAGGGCCGCAGATCGTCCTCCGCCTCATCGCGCTCGCGGCCGCGCGTCTCGGCGCTTTTCGCCGCGCGCGGAACGAGCGTGTCGCACTCGATCTTTTCGAGCATCTCGCGGATGTTCATGCGGCCGATTCTAGATGCCGGAAACGCCGGGCGGATGCGCCTAGTGGCCGTCTCGCGCGCAGACCACTAGATGGAGTGGAGATCCAGCTCCATGAAGCGCGATCCTTCGATCGGGTTGTACCGATACGGCTCGATGTCTACGAATCCGAGAGTCTCGTACAACTTCATCGCCTCTCTCATCGCCGGCAGAGTGTCGAGCCGCATGCGCGTGTAGCCGCGTTCCTTCGCCACCTCGATGATCGCCTCGGCCAGCTTCCGGCCGATTGCCTTTCCGCGAAACGCCGGGCGAACGTAGAGCCGCTTCATCTCGCACGTCGTTGTGTCGATGCGCCGGAGTGCGACGCAGCCGGCGAGCGCGTCGTCTTCGCGCGCGCACAGCACCACCTCGTAATACTCCGGCAGTGACGCCATCTCGTGATCGAAGTCCTGGAACGAGAGATCGACGCCGAGGGAGGAGGCGTATTCGAGGATCAACTCGCGCACGGACGACAGATTGTCCGCGCGCGCAATCGTGATCACACCTGCAGCTCGCCCCGCAAGATCGTCACAGCGCGGCCACCGAGCCGGACGCGATCGCCGTCGAGCCGGACGCGGAGCATCCCGCCCCGGCGCGAAGCCTGGTAGGCCAGCAACTCGTTCTTTCCGAGACGTTTAGCCCAGTACGGCGCGAGGCAGCAGTGGGCCGAGCCGGTGACCGGATCCTCATCGATGCCGGAGCCGGGAGCGAAGAAACGCGACACGAAGTCATGCGATCCATTCGCCGCGCGGCTCGTGACGATCACGCCGCGGACGGGGATCTTTCGCAGTCCGGTGTGATCGGGATCGAGCGCGCGCACTTCCTCTTCCGAGCTCACCTCGATGAGGTAATCGAATTTGTTGCGGCCCACGTACGCCGGCTTCTTCACACCAAGCGATTCGAGCAACCCCGGCGGCGCCTCCGCGGGTGTGTCGAGCATCGCCGGAAAGTTCAATTCGATCCACTCGCCGTCGCGCTTCGCGGTGAGCAGTCCGCTGCGGGTGTGAAACCGCGCCGTCTCGTTCGGCTTCAGCAGCCCCTCCGAAAAGAGCGCATGCGCGCTGGCCAGAGTGGCGTGACCGCAGAGATCCACTTCGACCGCGGGCGTGAACCATCGCAGCGACCAGCCATCGTCCCGCGGAAGCAGAAACGCCGTCTCGGAGAGATTCATCTCCGCGCCGACGTTCTGCATCCACGTCGAGTCACGCTCGCGATCGAGCAGGCAGACCGCCGCCGGATTGCCGCGAAACGGCTGGTCCGTGAACGCGTCGATCTGCAGAAGGCGCAACGATCAGATCCCCTGGACCTTCGCCGACTGCTTGTAGAGCAGCCAGGTCACGAAGAACCCCAGAACGATCACCCCCGTCGCGCAGAGGTCGCGGTACGGGTTGCCGTACATCGTCGGGTAGTGATTGCTGATCATGAAGAACACCAGAGGCATCGACATGTACGTGTTGTGACGCGAGCGGAGACCGGCAATCTTCACTTCCGGCGAGTCGGGCGCCAGCGGTGTGCCCGCTTTCGTCGCGGCGAGGATCTTCTTCTGATTCGGCCAGATGATCATCCAGACGTTCAGGGCCATCATCGTTCCGAACGTCGCTCCGCCGTGGATGTAGAGCGAGCGGCCGCTGAACTTGCCCACGTACTCGAGGAACAGCCACACGCCCGCGAACAGGATCAGGCAGATCACCGCGCCGACAACCTTGTTCGGCAGGGCTTTCATGATCGCGTTGTAGACGACGAAACCGACTGCCAGCGCGATCAGCACGATCGCCAGCCAGAGCCAGGCATCGCCGCGATTGGTGTCCTCGAAGACGATCTTGCCGTGGTAGTACACGAGACCGGCGAGAAGGATGCCGGTGATCCACGTCCACGCCGCGCCCCAGCGGAACCAGTACAACGCGCGGGGCTGCAGCTCGGGGTTGACGATCCTCTTTGTCGGCCCGTCGATCTTCCCCTGGAAGGGGCCGTTGACCCAGTTGAAGAAGTAAAGATGACCGATCCAGATGATGCCGGCCACGACGTGAGCCCATCGCAGGAAGAGCTGGATGAGCGTGTTCAGATTTTCATTCATAGCCTTGCGCTCCTCAAATTCTTTGTCCAGGCAGTCCGGCGCGGATTATAAGTCCACGCGATGAGCAGCGAGTTTGCCGGCAAGGTCGTCGTGGTCACCGGAGCAACGAGCGGTATTGGGCGCGCGACGGCGGAAGCCTTCGCCGAGAGGGGCGCGCGCGTGGTCGGCTTCGCGCGTTCGATGAAGGGTGGTTCGGGCAACATCCAGGCGGTGGCGGGCGATGCCTCGAATGAAGCCGACGTCGCCCGTCTCTTCGATACCACGGAGCGCCACTTCGGGCCCTGCGAGATCCTCGTCAACTGCGCCGGCATGATCGATCCGAAACAGCTGATCAGCACGACAGCCGAACAGTGGGACCGCATGTTCGCGGTCAACGTCCGATCGATCTATCTGACCTGCCGCCGCGCGTTGCCATCGATGATCGAGCGCCGCAGCGGGGCGATCGTGAACGTCGCTTCGATCTCCGGCGTGATCGGCCCCGAGAAGTTTCCCGGCTTCGTCTCCTACTGCGCCAGCAAGGCCGCCGTGATCGGCCTGACCGAGGCGTTGGCAGTGGAAGTGAAAGGGCATGGGATTCGAGTGAATTGTGTCAGTCCCGGCTCGGTCGACACCGCGATGTGGGCGCAGGCGAGCGGCGGCGCACCCGCGGATATGACCCCGCACGACGTGGCCAGGACGATCCTCTTCCTGGCCTCCGGCGATTCGCGGCCGATGAATGGGCAGAACCTGAATGTCTTCAGTTCCTGATCGCCAACCGATGCGGCCGACGTGGCTGTCGATCGACGCCGGCGCGTTCGCGCGCAATGTCGCCGCGGTTGCCGCGAAGCTGCCGGAAGGATCACGGATGATCGCCGTCATGAAAGCCGACGCCTACGGCCACGGCGCCGTCGAGCTGGCGAGGCGCGTTACGCCCGATGGCGTGGCGATGATCGCCGTGGTCATGCTCGAGGAGGCGCTCGAGCTCCGGCGAGCAGGGATTCCTCTGCCGATCCTCATTCTCGGGCCGCTCGACGCGCAGCAGATCGCTTTCGCCGTCGAGAACGAGGTCACGATCGGAGTTCCCGGCCCGGAAGGGCTGGCCGCAGCGGCGGAGGTCGCGCGCGACCGCGACGTGCACATTCACCTCGAGCTGGACTCCGGGATGGGGCGGATGGGAACGACCGAGGCGGAGCTGCCGCGCGCCGTGGAGATTCTCCGGTCGGCGCCGCGGCTCAGACTCGATGCGATCTACACACATTTTGCGAACGCGGGTGACGCGTCCGATCACTACACGGACCAGCAGATCGCGAATTTCGATCGCCTCGTGGGCGTGCTGCGCGATTGCGGGATCAGCGCTCCGCGCCACCACCTGTCGAACAGCGCGGCGACGGTTCGCGGACTGTTCCGTCCCGGCGAGTACGTGCGCGCGGGAATCGTGCTGTACGGAGCGGAGTCTCTCGATCGCGGCGGCCCGCGTCTGGAGCCGGTGATGCGCTGGCGCACCGAGATCACCCGTCTGAAGAGCCTCCCGGCCGGGCATCCCGTCGGGTACGGCGAAACGTTTCGCACGGTCGTGCCGAGCCGCATCGCCACGCTGCCCGTGGGATACGCGGACGGTTACAACCGGCTGCTGTCGAATCGCGGAGAGGTGCTCGTGCGCGGACGCCGTGCTCCCGTGGTCGGACGGGTATCGATGGATCTCGTGACCATCGACGTCACGGCCATCCCCGGCGCCTCTGTCGGCGACGAGGTCGTTCTCCTCGGCAGCGATGGCGGTGAAACGATCACGCCCGAAGAGATCGCGGCGAAGATCGGTACAATCTCGTACGAAGTTTTCTGCAGCGTGAGCAGCCGCGTTCCGCGCATCTACCGCGACGGCGAACATCTCACCATCCGTTCTCGTTTCGCATGAATCAACTCTTCGAACGCATCGGGCGCGTCTTCCTCCGGCTCTTCGAGCAGACGGGCTACTGGTTCCGCATGCTGTGGCGGACGCTTGCCTCGGGCGTTCGTCCCCCCTACGAGGTGAACGAGTGGCTGCGGCAGATGGTCCGGCTCGGCGTGGAGTCGATTCCAGTCGTCTTTCTGACAGCGATGTTTACCGGCATGGTCCTGGCGCTGCAGACCTACAACGGCTTTCAGCGCGTGCATGCCGAGAATTTCGTCGGCAGCGTGGTGGCGCTGGCGATGCTGCGCGAGCTCTCGCCGGTGCTTGTCGGTCTGATGGTCACGGGCCGCGTCGGCTCGTCGATGGCCGCGGAGATCGGCACCATGCGCGTCACCGAGCAGCTCGATGCGCTGCAGGCCCTGGCCACCGACCCGGTGCAGTATCTGTTCGTGCCGCGCGTCATCGCCGGCATCGTCATGCTGCCGTTCCTTGTGATCCTCGGCGACGCCCTCGGAATCGGCGGCGGGTACCTGGTCGCCGTCAAGCTGATGCGCGCCAACGCCGTCATCTACGAGGACAACACGTTCCAGTTCCTCGTGATGAAAGACGTCTGGAGCGGCGCGATCAAAGCGGCGGTGTTCGGATTGATCCTGACGCTCACCGGCTGCGTCCGCGGTTACTACACGAGGGGAGGGGCCGAAGGCGTGGGACGTTCAACGACGAACGCCGTGGTGAGCGCTTCGCTGATCATCCTCCTCACCGATTTCTTCCTGACCAAGCTGCTCTTCTGATGAAAGAAGATCCAAGCATCTCGCTCCAGCACCTCTTCAAGTCCTTCGATGGCAAGGAGGTGTTGCGGGACCTGTCGATTGATGTGGAGCGCGGCGAGTCGGTGGTCATCGTCGGCGGATCGGGGACCGGCAAGAGCGTCACGCTCAAGCACATCATCGGGCTGCTGCAGCCCGACAGCGGTCATGTCTACGTCGAAGGCCAGGATCTCTGCTGCATGAAGCGCATGGACCTGAATCGCTTCCGGCAACGGTTCGGGATGTCGTTTCAGGAAGGGGCGCTGTTCGACTCGATGTCGGTGTTCGAGAACATCGCCTTTCCGCTGCGGCGGCACACCCAAATGACGGAGGAGGAGATTCACCGCCGGGTGAACGAATGTCTCAATCAGGTGCACCTGACGGGAGTCGACGACAAACGGCCCTCGGAATTGTCAGGCGGCATGCGGCGGCGCGTCGGCTTCGCGCGCGCGATCTCGCTGCAGCCGAAGATCCTGCTGTTCGATGAGCCGACGACGGGACTCGATCCGGTGATCAGCGACATCGTCGCCGATCTCATCCTGGAGATGGATACGACGCTGAATGTGACGACCGTGACGATCACGCACGACATGAAGGTGGCGTTCAAGATCGCGGACCGGATCGCCATGATCTTTCGCGGATCGATCATCGAGCAGGGGACACCCGAGGAGTTTCACGACTCCGCGAATCCGATCGTGCGTCAGTTCATCGAAGGAAGGGCCAATGGCCCGCTGACGGATGGTGAGGTGTAACGCGTCATCCTGAGCGAAGCGAAGGATCTCGTTTGCGGAGATCCTTCGTCGTCGTTGCGGCTCAGGACGACGTGAACATCCAGGTGCAGATGGCCACGGCAACGAGGGCGGCCAAGACGATCGCCGACGACCGCCGCTCGCGGCCGGTGCAATCATTGCCCTGCTGACCAGGAACGGACGAAGCGTGCCGGCATGACGGTTGCGGAATCGCTGCGCAAGTGGTTGTTCACGTCATCCTGAGCCGCGAAGACGGCGAAGGATCTCGAAATGGCACGCGTTTTCGCATCCTGAGATCCTTCGTCGCGCTTCGCCGACTCAGGATGACGGCTTGTTCAGCGTCTCCTAGCCGTTCGGAAACGCGCGGCCGGTCATCCACCGCGGCTTGATTCGCACGAACACCATCGGCGGTCCCGGCCTGGCCGCCGGATGCTGGTTGATCCAGTTCCCCAGGTCTCCGAAGCGGGACATCACGGCGCCGGCGACGCGTCCCTTGCCGGCTTCATCGTCCACGACGTGCCAGTCACCCTCTCCGCTCACGCTCGACCAGCCGAGCATCCCCGTCTGCGGGAAGTCATCGACCTGAAAGGCGACGTGCGGACTGTGGGCGGCCATGTCGGTCTTCTGCCCCGCGCTGGTCATGATCAGAAGCTCACCGTCGGCCCAAACGTACCCGAGCGGGATGATGTACATGTTGCCGTTGTTCGAGAACGCGATGCGAGCGAGCCGCTGCTCGTGTAGCAGCTTCTCCATCTCGCCCAGATCCATATGCCGGTATTCCATCAGCGCTCCAATCTGTCGAGCTTTCGGCTCCGGGATGGCATCGTAGGTCTTGTTCGCCGCGGCACCCATGTTCTCCGTCACAGGTCCCATGATCATCAGACCATCGGCGTAACGGCGGAGGCCACGGACGGATTTCGAAGCGGCCGATGTCCCAGCCGATGGTGGAGATCGTTTCGCGTGCGAGCCGCGAACCGATCGACGGCGTCCGGAGCGCTCACTGCTTTGGTGTCCATGCGGACACTCGCCGATCCCGGTCGCTTCGTACGCAGCGGGAGCAACGTCCTGAAACGCAACAGCTAGTACGCTTCGAACAAACACCTGTCTTGGATTGTTGAGACGACGGTCAGCGCGTGGGGGGCGCCTCCACCATTCCAATGGTCACCAACCATGTTTCCACCAACCGCGGCCACTGCGCGATCGGCAGCTTGCCCAGCCGCAGTCCGAAGGCGTGACCGCCTTGGGCGTACAGGTGCATTTCCGTGGGGACGCCGGCTTTCTGCAGCGCGACATAGTAGGCCAGCGACTGCTCCACGCCGTCCACGTGATCGTCCTCGGCTTGCAGCAGGAAGGTCGGCGGCGTGTCGGCGCGGACGCGGATGTCCGGGCGAAGGCTCAGATCCGTCTCGTCGCGAGTGGCGTGGTCCTCGTCCTCGTGCGCCCACAGATGGCCAGGGTAGAGGGCGATGGCGAAGTCGGGGCGGCAGCTCAGCTTGTCGGCGGCATCGACCGGGGGATACGTCCGCTGCGCGAACTGCGTACTGACCGCGGCCACTAAGTGCCCGCCCGCAGAAAAGCCGATCACGCCGACTTTGTGCGGATCGACATGCCACTGCGCCGCGTGCTGCCGCACCAGCCCCAATGTGCGCTGCGCGTCCTGCAGCGCTGTCTGCACCTTCGGGTATACGCGCCGATGGTTCTCATCGTCCCACCACGGACCCGAGCCCGGTACGCGGTACTTCAGCAGTACGCAAGTGATGCCGCGCGATGTCAGCCAGTCGCAAATCTCCGTGCCCTCCACGTCCATGGCCAGGAACTTGTAACCCCCGCCGGGGAACACCACCACGGCCACACCGGTGTTGTGGCCCTTGGGCGCATACACCGTCATCGTCGGCCGGCTGACATCGTTAGCCCTGGGCCACCACTTGCGTCCTTCGCCGGGACCGACGGACTCCGGTTTCGGGTGAGGGATCGCATCGGGAACTGCGTCGGGCCAGATCGGCACCTGTACATGGCCAGGTGATGGTTGCCAGCCCTCCGCCTGCGCCAAAGAATGGGCAAGCAAAAGTGCAAATACAAAAGAGAAGTGGATGGATTTGTGCATTCCTAGAACTCGGCAGATGGCGACAATGGAAACCAACGTGTGGCTAGTGTGGCGTGTCGCAAATAGACCTGGCGTTCCGGTATTCACTGACGATGTCGCGTCGTCGAACTAACCGGTCTTCAAAGGCCCGGCGACCTTGTAAGTACTGAGGATGACGCCGGACGGCATTGCTTTCGTGCTGACGAGCTCGAATGAACGTGGCGGGGTTCCCTCCGCAAAGAAGCGCTTCCCCTTGCCCAACAGGACCGGATAGACGACCAGCAGGACTTCATCCGCAAGCCCATGTTCGAGCAGCGTCGATGTCAGCGTGGAGCTGCCCGAGAGGATAAGGTCCGGGCCGTCCTGCGACTTGATGCGGCGAATGCCCTCGACGATGTCCGGTCCAAGGCCCTCGAACGGGCCCCATTCAAGACTTTCCGGACGGTGGGTAGCAATATATTTTGTTGCCGCATTGAGGCCGTCCGCCATCGGACTGCTCGGCGCCTTTGGCCAGAAGCCAGACCAGATATCGTAGGTGCGACGGCCAAGCAGCAGATCGAAGCTCTCGCCATGCGCGGCGATGATTGCGTCCCGGCCAGCGGGGGTCCGATAGGGCGCGGTCCAGTCGCCGTAGGGGAAGTCGCCGTCTTCGCCGGAGACCTGGATCACGCCGTCCAGCGAGATGTGTTCGATGATTTTGAGCTTTCTGATTTGAGCCTCCGTGTTCTGGCGTGTCAACACCCAGGTCTCGACATCAAGTGATGTGCGTCGTCTGCCCAACGGATCACGTGCTCAACTGCGCGGCCGGTTCATGTCGCCACGCGCGACGAACACGAGGCGCGGAAGCGCCGAGCCACGAGCGGGCCGCGTCAGCTGCTGCACGAAGTTAGCCAGCGCTGCGTCGCGTGGATCTTCCGGCACGAGCGGTCTTGCCGGATATGCGCACGAGAGTGCGAAGCGCCTCGTTGACTGCAGTGGAGTCCGGGAAAAACTCGGCGACATCAGGCGAGAGAGCTACCAGGTTCGTGCCCTCCGCGTACCGCGCCGCATATTTTCCACGCACACCGCCCGAGAAATCGATATCTGGTACCGCCTGCCGCTTCGGATTGGCCCTACGTGCCTTCTTCATATTGTTCTTGCTGGCGCGCGTTCGCGCGCCATGCACTGATGATACGCGTATTCTCGCCGCGCTCGGTATGGCATACCACGAGCAGGTTGCCTCGATTCGACATACCCAGCAGGTAGAACCGCCGTTCGCCGACTGAATGCTCTGGGTCGGGAACCGTGATCGATAGCCGATCCGCGAACGCGCTTGCAGCTTCCTCGAACGAGACGCCGTGACTCTTCAGGTTCGCAGCCGCTTTCCTCGGGTCCCACTCAAATTTCACTGCGCGAGTCTACCGCGATGCTCCAGACCGATCGTTCGGAGTTCGAAACGACATTTGCGTCTGGCTAACGGGTTCGAGCTCACCGGCGTGAACCCGCACGCGTGGCTTGCGACACCGCAGCTGGCCAACCGTCGCGGGTCCACAACGTGACGAAGAAGAACACGATGAAACCGACGATGCCGGAGGCAGCCGCAAGAAGAAACCGCTTACTGACCGACAACTCGGGCGTCGCGACAAAGGTAGCCGCACACGCGATCAGCGCCGCCCAGAGGGGCGCGCGATGGTAAACGGTGGACCGAGTAACGACAAATCGGTTTCGCACCTCGTCGTGGGACGTCGGTCGATCCATACTTGCTTTGAATTCAGACGTCTAACGGATCTGGCATTCAGCGGCGCGGCCGGTTCCGCTTGCCGAAGCCGATAATCATGTTAGCTCCGATGAGCGAGGCGCGGAAGCGCCGGGCCGGAGCCGGGCCGCGTCCGCTGCTATGCCGAGTTGGACGGCCGCTTACTCGCACGGGAACGCTCGTTGAAGAATCTTCAGCATGTGGTCCGAGGTGGCTTCGTTTAGTTGTGCCGTGTGCTCATGGCCGTATTGCACGACGACAGCCGAAACATATTGGGCCGTCCACTCGGAGCGAATGCAAAAGATGCGGAGGTCATTCACCGCTTTGTTTGCCGCTGCATCCATGGCCTGATCGCTTGGCGCAACTTCGCCTTTCTGAACACGATCCGCTGTTACTTGGATGGCGTTTTCCCTTCGCGTCACTTCACTACCAGCGACGAAGCCGGAAATGTACGCCGCGCACATTCCACGAGAGGCGGTATCTTGACGTTCGCAAAGCTTGACTAGTCCGCCTAGTTTGAGAAGAGGACTCTCGGCGGCCCAAGCGCCTTCGGATAGACAGACTGACACAAGAAAGGCGATTGCGGCGACTCGGCCGACGGAAAGTTTCATAGCGCCTCCTCGAACAGGTCTGTCCAACGGCCCTGACGCTCAGCTGCGCGGCCGAGGCCCACGTGCCGAAGCGACTGTCACATCCTAGCTCCGAAGCGCGAGGCGCGAAAGCGCCGGGCCAGCGCCGGGCCGCGTCAGCTGCTGCGTCGAGTTGGACAGCCCGCGCAGACGTTGACGGAATGTATATGTTTGAAGTATACGTTCTGACGAATGAAGCGCGACCCGCTCGAGGACTGCACCGGCTTCGAATGGGACGAAGGGAACCTCGACAAGAACTGGCAAAGGCATGGTGTTGCCTTCTGGGAGTGCGAAGAGATTGTTTTGAACCGCCCCCTCGTCGTGAGGCCGGATTCCGAGCACTCAAAGACAGAACTGAGGTACTACGCGCTGGGGCGAACGGAAGCAGGACGCTTGTTGTTTGTGGCTTTCACGATTCGACGAAAGCTGATTCGACCGATCTCGGCGAGAGACATGACCGCGAAGGAGCGGCGAGTTTATGCGTTCTACTCGAAAGAAGATTCCGAAGTTCAGTAGCGAAGCTGAGGAGCGCGCCTTCTGGGGCCGCGAGGATTCGACTGAATACATTGACTGGTCGAAGGCCTCGGAAGCGACGCTGCCGAAGCTGCGCCCAACTCTTCGAACGATTTCAATTCGCCTTCCGGAAGGAATGATCGCGGAGTTGAAGCGACTGGCCAATAAACGTGACGTCCCGTACCAGTCACTGCTCAAAGTCTTTCTGGCCGAGCGACTCCAAACGGAACTCTCGACGAAGCCTTCACGACGGTCGTAGTTTCGGGTCTGTCCAACGTAGCGGGCATTTAGCCGCACGCTGCCTTCACGTTACCACGAGCTCTGACACAGGCAAGCGCGGAGCGAGAGGCGGCTCGGCCGCCGGGCCTCGCGATGGCAGCGTGTCGGCTGCTATGCCGAGTTGGACGGCGACAGCAAGTCACGATCGGTGCTGAAGGAACAACGCAACGATCGCCAAGGCGAAAACCAGCGAGATTTTCATGACATACCCAAAAGTTGGAATTTCGACGGGAGCTGCGCAAGGGCCAGAGGGAATGGGATCAGGACCACAGGGGAGACCCGGAATGCACCACGGAAGATCGCGCTCGACATGATCCACTTGCGGTTCGCAGCGTAAGAGCGCGACTTGCTGTGGTGTGAGGCTGCTCGAATAAAAACCGAGGACGGCGGAATACCAAATCTTGTTTGCCGTAAACCCGTATTTCGCTTCGAGCGCGTGAGTCAGCGGTACGACGTCGGTTCCACTTTTGTAGCCAACAATGTATCCGGTCGCGTCGCATGACGCGGGCCCGAGCAGAGGCGCAGGACTTGCGCAAGGCGGTGGAGACTGGGCGAGGCCGGTTGCCGACGCGCCGACGCTTGCGAGGAGAAGCACCGCGCGAACTAATCGCCGCATATTCGATATGGTTGTTACGGAAGTCGGGCGAGCATCGTTGTTTTCGTCCGTCCAACGGACCTGACGTTCACCCGCGCGGCCCGTCCCCAGAGCTTAGCGAATTGACCATGCGTTGACAAAGCCAGAGGCGCGGAAGCGCCGAGCCACGAAGCGGGCCGCGTCGGGTGCTACGGCGAGTTGGACGGCGCTGGGGCTTGCGCACCTGTGCGCCGATACGACGCGGAAAGAGCTAGAGCGGCAAGAACAAGAACGATCAGGTTAGCAACAGCGGCCACGATGCTTGCGCCGGCTGATAGGTTCTTTCCGTTGATTACGATGATCGCGTCGCTCCACCATGAGTACGCGAACGGGAAACCGAATCGCCCGCACCAACCGGGACTGCACCAGTTTGTGATGTTCAAAACTGTGAAGCCGACGATTAGTGTGGCGAAGCCTACTCGCCACCAGCGTGTTACTGCGCCGTCGGCGCGTTTGGGGAACAAGAAGTGCCAGCCGAGAGGCACGATGAAGACTAGCAAACCTGAGTACCAGCCCAACTCCATTGGTTGGTCGATGAACTGCCCGTGGGCGCGGGCTGCGGCCACAGCAGGCCCGGTGGCCACGGTGTAGACAGCAGGACAGGCGAGCACCGCTACGACTACTCCGGCCGAGCAGATTCCGCGGACGATGTGACGCGCGGAGAGCCCGCGGAAGTACAAGAGGAACGTGACAACCAGGAGCGATACCAGACTTACAAAGACTGCAACAGCTGGGAAGAATGGGATGCGCCCAATGTACATTGCCGTCCGAAGTTTGCGTCCGTCCAACGGATCTTCGTTTCAGCGGCGCGGCGCCCACGAGTGCCGAAGCGAAGAGACGAGCATGTTACCTCCGAACGAGGCGCGGAAGCGCCGGGCCAGCTAACGGCACCGCGGCCGCTGCTAACGAGAGTTAGGCCGCATTTAGATGAACACCGATGCGTCACCTTGGATCGACCACGCGACGTACGGCAGCGAAAAGAGCGCGAAGAGTGCGGCCCACCAGAGCGGCAGCACGAGACACAACCAACGCGCACCGAGACGCCACCAGCCAACGACAGCCGCAACGAGTTGCAGGAGAAGAATGACGCTGCCCGTCGTGAACGGCAGCTCGAGAAAGAGAAAACGCGCACGTGAGCCTTCGGCACCCTTTAGAAAATATCCGTACTCGAGAAAGTGGTTCGGAATGAGGACGTTGAACGCGATTCGCTGCCAAACCCAGACAACGAGTACCGTTGCTAGCGCTCCGACTGCCGCCACTACAAAAAGCCGACTTCGTACCAATGAGCGGTACAGCGCGATTGCCGAGGCAAGTAGAACTGTGAACGCTATTGCCATGACGAAATAAGCTCGCACGAGCGAGCCACCGGTGAGCGCCCAGGGAATGGCGAGAAAAAGCCACGCGAGAACGAAGACCGGAGCAGCCGCAGCGAATATCGCGACATAGACAGATTTGGGATATGCGATCGCCACCGTCGTGTCGGCCTAACGGACCGCACGTTCAACTGCGCGGCCGGTTCTTAGATCTTAGCAGCGCGACCGCAGGGCTGCCACTGCTTGAGGCGCGAACGCGCCGAGCCACGAGCGGGCCGCGTCAGTTGCTACGTGAAGTTGGGCGGC
>DATISF010000058.1:0-111940 GCA_035468985.1 Thermoanaerobaculia bacterium | reverse complement strand
CCCCGAACCCCGAACCCCGAACTCCGAACCCCGAACCCCGAACCCCGAACTCCGAACCCCGAACTCCGAACCCCGAACTCCTAACCCCGAACTCCTAACCCCGCCTCAACAATCTCACATCCAGCGAGAACGGCACCGGCTCGGCAACCTCGATCGTCGCGAAATCCCTGTGCCCCGGATTGAGCAGATAGTTGAACTCGCTGTCGATGATCACGCTGGGCACGCGCAGGACCGCGCTGCTGCCGCTCATCACCCACGTGTCGCCGAGCTGCTGGAGCTCCTCGGGTGGCGGGTAGCCCCGCCAATCGTCCGGCAGTTGATCGCGGTTGATCTCCTCGACGAGGTCCTCCGCAAACGTGCAGGCGAAGATGGAGAACTGGTGCAGGTCGGTTTCTGCCGGCAGGTGAACGAGAAGCTCGAGGGCAGCAAGCGACGCGGCGCTCGACGCGTAGACGACGGCGATTCCCTGCGAGTTCCACCGGCCGCCGGCGATGCTCGCGCTTCGGCCTGTGAACGCTGTCTCGGCGTACGCCGCCGACACGATGCGCCACGCGGTGATCACGGCAGGACGCCGTGCTCGAGCTGGAACACCAACCGTTCCACTTCCTGGGCGCCGATTTCGGTTCTGGCCATCTCCAGCGGCGTCGTTCCGCGAAACGCGCGCTGCGCTGCGGTGAGCCAGGCGATGGTCTGATCCGCATCGCCGCCGAAAAGATGAAGCGCCTTGGCGAAGACGCGCGCCAGGCGAACCAGCCGATCGGACTCTTCAGCAGAAAGCCGTCCGGACGCTTTGCGTCTTGCCAGCGTCCGCTTCGGGATCTGCAGGAGGTCGATGAGCTGGTCCGTCGTGAAGCCGCTGTTCCTCTGGAGCCGCTCCAGGCTGGAGTAGGGAAGTCCCTTTTCGATGCGCTCGATCACCCCGGGCCAGTCGAACTGATTCAACCCCAGGAGAACGACGTACGCATGCGGGCCGGGCATCCCGTTTTTGAGGAACTTGCGGAACTTCTGCAGGTCGGATTTCCCCGATGCGCGCATCTGACGTCAATATAAGTGCCATATGGCACGCGGTCAATACTGCACGCGGTGGTAGTACTGGAACGGCTTCCTCTCGCCGTTCTTCACGATCGGATAGAACTTCGCCGCCCGAAGGGCTGCCGCATTCTGGGCGCCGAGCGCGTCGTTGCCGGTCGTGTTCTCCAGGACGTGAACCGCGACGACATCGCCGTCCGTGTTCACGTCGGCCTGGAAGTAAATCTCGCCGTGCGCCGTCGTGTTCGTGACGGGCGCGGGGAACAATCGGAAGCGGACCTGCGGGCTCTCCTCCTGCTTCTTCGCCTCGGCGCCTGTGCCGAGGTCGCCGGCGTGGCCCCAGCCGGTGCGGTCGCCGGTGCGGACTTCGACCCACTCGCCGCGCTTCGCCATGATGGCCACGCTCTCGCCGTTCTGGTAGGTCAGGACGAGCGGAGAGGTGTCGTCCGGCTTCGTGTGCACGCGCATTTCGGGCGCGGTCACGTAGGCCATGTCGACCGGCTCACGCGTATCGGTCGGCGCGATTTCCGCCTGGCGCGAGCATGCGACGACGATGAGGAGAAGAAAGGGCAGGCGGCGCATGCGCCGAGTGTAGCGCCGCCCGTCCTCGCGCGGCGAACGGCGGGCCAGGACGCCCGCCGCTCCACGCCGTGGATCGATCAATACACCACGCGATGTTCGTAGATGAACGTCTTGCGCTGGCCCTTTTCGATCAGCGGATAGAACTGGGCCTGCCGCAGGGCCATGGCGTTCTCGTCGGCGAGCTTCGCGTTCTTCGTCGAGTTGCTTACCTGCAGCACGTCGAAGACCTGACCCTCGGTGTTGACCTTGGCCTGCAGGACGATCTCGCCGTGGCCGTTGTAAGCAACCATGGCCGGCTGCACATAGAAGTGCGGAACGGGATGATCGCTCTCGGACTTTGCCTGGTCCGCGGTCATGAGGTCGGTGGCCTTGACCCAGCCGCTGCCGTCGTACGTGCGGATCTCGCACCAGTCGCCCTGCTTGCTGAGAACGGCGATCGATTCGCTGAATCCATACGACCCGATCGGCTGTGCGGCGATGTCGGGACGGGCGTACACGGTCATGGAAGGAATGGCGACGTACTCGACGTCGATCGGCGGACGGATGCCGGTCACGTCGGCGTTGCTGGCGATCTTCGGCTTCTGCGTACAGGCAAAAGCAGCGACGATCAGCAGCAGAACTGCGAAACGTTTCATGGCGGGTCCTCCCCACGCCACGATGTGCCGCTCCCGACCGCGGAGAAATGGCAGTCGTCACACGGCGAAGTGACGCTCGCGCAGGACCGGCGTGGGCCGACGTAGAGCCGACGCGGGGCCGACGTAGGGCCGACTCTCCAGTCGGCCCGGCCCCGGTCTTGCGCGGACTGGTCCGACTGAGAGTCGGACCTACGTCAGCCGAAGACGTCTTTGCGCAGGAAGATCACATACGCCGCCGCCAGCGCCGCCGCAGCCCATACCGCGAGCAGCAGGATGCAGAACGTCATCGACATTCCCTCGTACGGCGGCGCCTGTCCGCTGTAGTAATCGGCGAGCGGCAACGCGCTCACGAACAGGTATTTCCCCGCCGTCCAGTTCGGACTGATGCGCGTGAGGATCGTGCCGCCGATCAACGAGGCGAGCATGGTGCCGATCGACGCGGCGCTCGACCGGAAGACAACCGACAACAGCAATGCCATCGCCGCGACGGTCATCAGCGCATACCACTCCAGGCCGTACGCGATGAGCGCGTCCTTCCACAGCGGCAGCTGTCGCACGGAATCGAGACTCATGCGCTCCGAGGCCAGTTGAAAGCCGTTGAACATGGGCATGTCCCAGCCGCGCGGCGGCAGGAACGGCGCGGTGAGGACGTAGGAGATCGCCGCGCCGCAGATCAGCGTGATCGTCGAGAACATCCACAGCGTCACGAGCTTGGAGGTGAGGATCTTCCATCGCCGCACGGGCCGCGTCAGCAGCAACTTGTCCGTTCCTTCGGCGTGCTCCGCCGACACGATGTCGCTGCCGAGGATGCCGATGAGCAGGGGCAGGAGGAGGAACCCGGCGGCGTTGGCGAACGTGCGCACGACCATCGGCGCGGTCGGTACCTCGGGATTGATGCCGTGGTCGATGTAGAACTGGATCCGCTGGATCTCGTAGCGCATCGATCGGGCCCACGACTCGTTGACGCGCCCGCGGCGCACCGCGTTCTCCATGCGGGCGATGCGCTCCTGCAGGTCGGCGCGCCAGTTGGCGTTCTGCGATCGCTTCAGCGTCCGGTATTGCGAGTAGGAGACGAGCGACATGATCACGACGAGGATGGCGATGACGATCATGAATCGCCGCCGACGGACGATCTTCAGCGTCTCGTTCTGAATCAGAGGCAGCATCATTGCAGTTCGCACGTCATCCTGAGCGCAGCGAAGGATCTCACTCTGGGCAGCGGAGATCCTTCGCCGCCTACGCGGCTTACGATGACGAAGGGCACGATCATCCGACCGTCTCTCCTCCCGTCGCCTCGATGAACATCTCCTCGAGCGTCTGCATGCGCCGCCGGGCGTGAAAGACCTCCACGCCGTTCTGCGCGAGTGCGGCGATGACCGGCGGCGTCTGGCGCTCGTCGATCATGACGAACACGCAGTCGCCGTCGCTCCTCGCTTCGAATCCCTGCTCTCGGACGATCGACAGCGCCCGAGCGACATCGCCGACGCGCAACTCCATTTCCCGCTCGGCCGAGATCAGGTCACTCACGCTGCCGGTGCGCAGAAGCCGGCCTTTGTGAATGATCGCCACGCGGTCGCACATCAGCTCGATCTCGGCCAGCAGATGGCTCGACACGAACACCGCCATCTTCTCTTCGGTCGCCAGCCCGCGCAGCAACTCACGGATCTCGCGGATGCCGGCGGGATCGAGCCCGTTGGCGGGCTCGTCGAGGATCAGCAGCCGAGGTGAGCCGAGCATCGCCTGCGCCACGCCGAGCCGCTGCCGCATTCCGAGCGAGTACGTGCCGACGCGCTGATCGAGACGATGCTCCATGTTCACCAATGCAGCGACGCGCTCGATCTCGCCCCCCGAACCCCGAACTCCGAACCCCGAACTCCGGATGCGAAGCATCCTTGCAAAATGCTCGAGATTCTCGCGCCCGGTCATGAACCGATAGAGATCCGGCATCTCGACGATGCAGCCGACGCAGCGCATGGCGTCCTCGAATTCCCGGCGGATGTCGTACCCGCAGATCTCGACGCGGCCCTCGGTCGGCTCGATCAGACCGACGAGCATGCGGATCGTCGTCGTCTTCCCGGCGCCGTTCGGTCCGAGGAACCCGAAGACTTCGCCGCCGTAGACATCGAAGGACACGTCATCGACGATCGTGCGGGCGCCGATGACTTTTGTGAGATTCTTTGCCGAGAGATGCGTCGATTCTTCTACTGGCACTTGCCGCTCGTGGTTTCGGTTCTGGCGCTGGTGACGTTCGCAGCGGGATTCTATTCGTTCCTTCGCGGCGACACCGGCACGCCGGTCGATCTGTTACCGCGCCGTGTTGCCGCGGCTCCGGCCGCGCAGCAGTCGGTCATCACTCCCATCATCCTCGGCGACTCGCTCGCCCGGGGCACGGGCGACCAGGCCGGACTGGGCATCGGAGGACGCCTCGATCAGGAGTTGCGGCGGCGGAACATCCGGGCGAATCACACGGTCAACATCGCCGTCAACGGTGCACGCACGCCGGACCTCCTCCGTCAGCTCGACAGCCCCAACGTCCAGACGATCCTCGGCCAATCGAATGTGATCATCGTGTCGATCGGCGGCAATGATCTGTGGGGCGGCACGGACTGGCGCACGGCCACCCGCTCGAATCCCGAGGCGGTCATGACCGGCGTGCTGGATCGGATCGAGACGATCGTGCGCGCGATCCGCGCCGACAATCCGCGGGCGCGCGTTTTCATCATTGGGCTCTACAACCCGTTCGTCTCGACGCCGGCCGGACCGCAGCTCACACCGCTGGTCAACCGGTGGAACGCGAAGCTGATCGAAGGCTTCAGCAACGACCCCAACGTGACGATCGTGCAGACCAGCGACATTTTCGCCAGCCACGACCGGCTGTCGCTCGACCGCTTTCATCCGGGAGACGAGGGCTACGCGCTGATCGCGAGAAGGATCGCGGACGCGATCTGAGGCCCGTCCGTCATCCTGAGCGCCGCAGAGCGCGAAGAATCCGGGCGGCGGGCGACCTTGCATCACCCGGATCCTTCGCCGTCTTCGCGGCTCAGGATGAGGTCGACAGGTTGACCTTCACCTCGCGCGCGCCGCGGATGTTTCGCAGCGCCATGCGCGCGGCATCTTTCTGCAGCTCGCGCTGCACGGTTCCGCTGACGCTGAGCACGCCGTTCCGGCATTCGACGCGAAGCAGGCAGCCGTCGAGCGCGGCCGTTCCCGCGAGCTCGCGTTCGGCGGCGCGGCGGATGGCCTCGTCGTCGATGGTCTCGTGCCGGATGAGGTTCGCCACCCGCGAGACGCCGAACGACTTCACGATGTCGACGGCGCGCTGCGCCGCCTCCGCGTCGCCCGAGCCGCGCAGGATGACGATCCCGCCGGCGCTGCGGACGCTCAGGTTCTCGATGGTCAGCCTGCTGGAGAGGATCGCGCGCTCGATGGTGCTGTCCGCGGGAGCATTCACGCCCGCGAGAGACCTGGCCAGTTGTGCCGGCTGCGAGGCGTGCCGGACGTAAACGGCGAAGAGAACGATGGAGGAGGCGAGAGCGACCGCGGTGACCGCTGCAATCCGGAGGTTCGTGGTCATGGAGGTCAGTGACTCAATCGTTGTGCCATCTGCGGTCCATCACCGCCGAACCGCTCGCCGTCTTCCCGTTTCCACCAGCTCGGCTCGCCATGCGCCGCGTCCGTGCGTGAACGCATAGACGGCCGGGCCGCGCTCACCCTGACCGATGAACACCGACTCGGTCACGACCGCGGCGAAGCCGGTGTTCTCGACGTGCCAGTGCGCGCCGCCGTCGCTCGAGACGAAGACGCCGAGGTCGGTTCCGAGGTAGAGGTGGTCGCGGCGGAAGGGATCGACGGCGAGTGAATGCGCGGGGATGTCGGGCAGATCGGCGTCGACGGCCGTCCATGTCGTGCCGCCGTCGCTGCTCTTCCAGACGTGCTTGCCGCCGAAGCCGGCGTACGTCGCGTACACCGTCGAAGAGTCGATCGGATCGAAAGCGATGGACGAGACCCATCCATCGCGGGGCGCCGCACGCGACCATTGCGTGGCGATCCCGGCGGATGACCCCGCACGCGTCGCGTAGATGGATCCGTCGTTCATGCCGGCCAGCACGTGATCGCTCTGCCGTGGGTCGATGGCGATCGCGCTGACCTGTGCCGAGAGGGTCACGCTGGCCTGCCGCCAGTTCGTACCGCGATCGTCGGTCCGCCACATTCGCGTGCCGCCGGTCCAGAGCCGCATCGGCTGCCGCGCATCGATCACGAAAGGCGTGACGAACAGAAAATTGTCGTTGAGTCCTTTTCGCGCGCTTGTCGCAAATGTCTTTCCGCCGTCATCGGAGCGGAAGATGTTTGCGAACTGGTACTCGGCGTAGACATGCGAAGGATCGACAGGATCGACGGCGACATAGCCGCCATCGCCACCGATCTCCGTGCGCCACGACGGGGAGGTGGTACTGCCGATGAGCGTCGAATTGTCCTGAGCGCCTCCGAGAAACTGTCTGCCGTCGGGGAACGCCGCGCCGTTGTAGAACTGGGTGATGCCGAGGTTGTGCACGAGCGAGGTGAGGATGACGCCGGAACGGTGTCCGTCGCACGGCGCATCGTTTCCGGTGGCGACCGCCGCCCGGGCGTTGTCCGTGCGATACACGCCGCCGTCGTTGGCGAGAAACAGCGTCTGATTCGCGGCGCCGTCGTAGTTCGGATGAAAAACGATGTTGTGCTGGTCGGCGTGTGCGTACGAAGGCGTGTCGCCCCACCAGTACGACGCCAGGCCCCATGTGCTGCCGCCGTCGTCGGAGCGGAACAGATCGACGCCCGCGGCGAACACGCGCTCGGGATCTTTCGGATCGACGGCGATCGTGTTGCAGTACCAGCCCATCGTCACCGGACTGTCGAGTCTTCCCCCGCAGTCGCGCTGGCTGGCGCTGATCGGATTCGTCAGGATCAGCGTGCTCAGTCGCGGCTGGCTGTCGCTCTGCACGCGCGCGGTCCACGTTCCCGCATCGCCGTCATTGTCGGATCGGAAGACCGCCAGCAGTGCCTGATCGACGTTGCTCGCGGCGAGCGCGTAGATCGTCGACGGTCTCGACGGTGCGATGGCCAGCGTCGTGCGTCCCATGAGCGGGTCGGACAGGACTTCGGTCCACGGTTGATCGCTCTCCGCGTTTTTCGCGCGATAGATCGTGGCGCGCTCGAACGTGCCGCACGATGCGAAGAGAAAATCGCCGGCGCCTCCGCTGCGCAGGGCGAGATCGAGACAGCCGCCTTTGACCGTCGTCGGAAGAACGTTGTTCCACGATCCGCCGCCATCGATCGATCGCCAGACGCCGCTGCGCGTTGCGGCGTAGATGCGCCGCGAATCGTGCTCGCTGATCGCGAGATCGTTGACCCATTGGAAATCGGGATTCGACGTCGAGGGGAGCTGCGTCCAGCGGACTCCGCCGTCGCCGGTCACGAAGATGCCGTTGCCGCGCAGCGGCAGTCCCGTTCCGCGCACCTCCTCGCGGAAGTAACCCTCACCGGTTCCAGCGTAGACGACGTTGCGATCGCGCGGGTCCATCGCCAGCGAGTTGACGGCGAGGTTCGCCAGCTCGTCGCCGACCGCCTGCCACCGCCCTCCGCCATCGACGGTTTTCCAGACGCCACCCGACACCCCGCCCGCGTACATCGTGTTCGGATCGGCGGGATCGATCACCAGCGAGCGCGTGCGGCCGCCGATGTTGTCGGGGCCGAGGAACGACCATGGGAGACGGTCCTCGGTCGTCGGTCCCTGGTCCTCGGTTGCGCTGCGCAGGCGTCGCATCTGCGCGCGCGCAACCGCGTAGGCGCGTTGCGGATCGGGCGTCCCGGTCCGCTTTGCCGCGTAATAGGAATCCGCCGCATCAGGTGCATCCTGCGGATGCACAAACCGAGGACCGAGGACCGAGGACCGAGGACAGGCGGTCAGGAGGAGGACCAGGGCGAGGGACCGGCGCATGGAGATATGCTTCATAGTCACCGAGAGGAGGAAATCATGCAACTGGCGAAGGACTCCTGCGCCTGCGGACATGTGATGGACCACCACGACGGAGGGCGGGGCGGGCCGTGCAACAACTGCGCGTGTGCCGCCGGAGCGGCGCCGTCGGCGTTCGAGGTGGGCATCATCCACTCTCTGCACGAGCTGACGTTGACGATGGTCCGTCTGGTCAAAGAGCTGCAGGCGCATCGGGGCGTCCAGCAGCAGCCGTGAACCCTCTCCCCGCCGCGCGGGGAGAGGGTGGGCGAAGGCCGGGGAGGGGTTATTGCGCCGGCTTCTGCCAGATCTTCGGATCGATTGCCGGATTGATCTCGATCGTCTTCACCTGACCGCTGGCGATCTGTTCGCCGTTGGACGTCGTGGAGAAGCCGGTCGGCAGCGTGATGCCGCCAAACGTTCCCCAGGAAGTGAAGTCGGTGACCTGATCGCCCTGGGCCATCGGGCCGCGGCCGCGCGACACGCGCCGCACGATCTTTCCGGTGGCCGGATCGACGTACCACTTCATCGTGTCGCCGTCGGTGTTGACCTCGACGATCTTCGCCTCGACCGCGCCGACCTTTTCCGTCCCGACGACATTGAACGTGGACTTCTCGGGATTCTTGAGAACGCTCAGCAGCTCCTGCCGCGATTCCTTCTGCGCGGCGTCGCGCTGTGACGACGGCACGTCGCGCGTTCCCATTCCCGGCAGCACCATGAACGACGCGTCGGGAGTCACGACCATCGTCACTTCGCCCATCGGCATCTTCATGACCGCGCGCTGACGGTCGGGGAAGACGACCAGCGTCTCGACTTCCATGTCCATCGGCCCCTGCGGCGTCTTGCGGTTGGCGGTGGTGACCGAGCGAACCGCGCTGATGGCGTCGATCTTCGCCTTACCGCCGACGAAGTCCTGCACCTTCTTCACGAGCGCGGCCGCTTCGGCGCTGGTCGTGGCCGGCGCGGCCGGTTTGGCAGCGGACGGAGCGGCGGACGGTGCTCCGCCCGGCTCCGGAATGGTGATGTCGACCGGCGTCACGGTGCCGAGGGTCGAAAGGGGCTTCTCGAAGTCCTTCTCGTTGCCGACGACGAGGAAGGCCACCTTGTCGGGGCTCACGTACTTCTTGGCCGCGCGTGCGACGTCTTCGGCGGTGACCTTCTCGACGTTCGCGGTGTACTTCTGAAAGTAATCGGCGGGATAGCCGTAGAACTCGAGGATGGCGGCCTGGTTCAGTACCTTCCCGCGCGAATCCATGCTGAAGATGAACCGGTTCAGGATCGCTTCCTTCGCCAGGCGCATCTCCTCGGCCGTGAACGGCTGCGTCAGAAGCGCGTTGACCTCAGTGCGCAGCGCGTCGATCGACTCGAGCGTCGTACCGCTCTTCGTCGACATGGTGATCTCGAAGAGGCCCGGATAATCGAACTGCGCTCCGATTCCGCCGCCTACGCCGTAGGTCAGTCCCTTCTGCGAGCGCAGATGATTCATCAGCCGGCCGGAGAATCCATAGCTGAGGATGTTGTTCATGACCAGCACCGGGAAGTAGTCGGGACTGCTTCGCAGGACATTGGTCGGATGCACGAGACCGATGTTCGCCTGCGTGACGTCGCTCTTGGCGACGAAGTAAACGCCCGGCTTCGCCGGGGTCATGGCCACGGGCGGGGGAGGGGCCTGTTCGCCGCGGGGCCACGATCCGAACGCGGCGCGAAGCTTCTTCTCCATCGCCGCGGTGTCGAAATCGCCCACAATGCCGAACACGAGGTTGTTCGGAACGACGAAGCGCTTGTGAAAGGCGAGCAGGTCGTCGCGCGTGATCGCCGCGACCGTCGCGTACTCCGGCTGCCGCGCGTACGGCGAATCGGGGCCGTAGCCGAGCTTCGTCAGCTCGCGGCCCAGGATTTCTCCCGGCTCGTCGTTGCGGCGCGAGATCTCGGTGTTCACGCGTGTCTTGGCGAGATCGATCTTGTCCTGGCGAAACGCCGGATTGCGAAGCACGTCGAGGAAGATCGGGAAGACGGTGTCGAAGTCGCCTTTCAACACGTCGATGGTCACGGCTGTGGAGTCATCGTCACCCGTGGTCTCGACGCGCGCTGCACGAGCTTCGAGCAGGTCGTCGAGCTCATCGCCGGTCTTCGACTGCGTGCCTCCCGTCCGCCACGTCGCGCTGAGAACCTCGATGAGACCCGCTTTGTTCGACGGGACATTGCGTTCGCCGCCGCGGATGTTCGCGGTTCCGCGGATGAGCGGGAGCTCGTGATCTTCCATCAGGAGAATGACCATGCCGCTGCCGAGCTGCACGCGTTTCGGTTGCGGCATCTGCAGCTTGCGCAACGGCGGAGTCTTGATGTCTTTCGGGCTGGTGACCTGAGCGATCGACGGCAGAGCGAGCGCGACGATCGCCAGTGCCAGAATGAGGCCGCGGGCCGCAGGCCTCAGGCCGCAGACCCGCCCTTCCGATTTGCTTTCCGAGGCCCGAGGCCCGAGGACCGAGGCCTGAATTCGTGCGCGGTTCATTTCGAGTCTCCCTTCGGGGCCGTGGCCGCAGGCTTGTTCGATTCGATGTAAGCCACCGTGCGGTTCTCTGGAGTGAATGTGCTGTTGGCGACGCGGCGGATGTCCGCGGCTGTCACGGCGTTGATCTTGTCGACGGAGCGGAACAGCTCACGCCAGTCGCCGAACAGCGTCTGCGCCGTCGCAAGCTGCAGCGCCATGCCCTGATTGCTGTCGAGCTGTCGGAGCAGTCCGGCCTTGACGCGAGTCTTGACCGACTGCAGCTCTTCCGGCGTCACGTCCTGGGTCTTGAGGCGCTCCAGCTCCGCGTGGATCGGATCCTCGAGCTCGGTGGCCTTGTGCTGCGGGGTCGGAACCCCGATGAAGGTGAAGAGGCTCGGATATTTCTGACCGGGAAAGCCGCTGAATCCGCTGGCCTGAACGGCCAGCTTCTTGTCGCGCACGATCGAGCGATAGAGCCGCGACGTGCGGCCGGCGGACAGGAGGATGGACATCGTGTCGTATGCGGCGTTGTCCGGATCGGTGGCCGCGGGCCGGTGATAGCCCTCGAGGTAGATGGGCTGCGCCGTCTCATGGATGACGACCGTGCGCTCCGCGTTCTGCGGCGGCTCGACCGTGCGCAGAGCCTCGGGCAGCGGTTTCTTCGGCAGGCGCCCGAAATACTTCTCGATAACCGGCATCGCCTCGGCCGGATTCACGTCGCCGACGATGGCGATGACCATGTTGGCCGGCACGTAGTATTCGTTGAAGAAGTTCTTCGCATCGGTCGCCGAGAAGCTCGTCAGGTCCGATGGCCATCCGATTGCCGGTGTGCCATAAGGATGGGCGACGAACGCGGCCGTGGTGAACTGAAGCAGGAGCCGGCCGAACGGCGAGCTTTCGTATCGCATCCGCCGTTCTTCCTGGACGACGTCGCGTTCCTTGTAGAACTCGCGGAAGACCGGATCGTAGAAGCGCTCCGATTCGAGGAACGCCCACAGCTCGAAGCGATTCGACGGCAGGCTGAAGAAGTAGGTCGTCCTGTCCGCTTGCGTGCCGGCGTTCATGCCGGCGCCGCCTGCTTCGTCGACGATCTTCGAGAATTCGTTCGGGACGACGTATTTGTCTGCCGTGGCCATGGCGTCGCGCCACGCTTTCTCCAGCTCTTTGACTTTCGCGTCGTCGTGGCCGACCGTCTTGTGACGCTCGGTGTCGTACGCCTGGTAGGCGGCTTCGACCTTGTCGAGCGCGGCCTTCTCATCGGCGTAGTTCGTCGTTCCGATGTTCTGCGAGCCTTTGAACGCCATGTGCTCGAACATGTGCGCGAGGCCGGTGATCCCGGTGACCTCCTGCGTCGAGCCGGCATTGACCACGGTCGCGTACGAGAACACCGGCGCCTCGTGACGTTCGAGGATGATGACCGTGAGACCGTTGTCGAGCTTGCGGACCGTGGTGCGCTTCTCGAAGGACGCGAGGTCCTGGGCCCGGAGAGACGCCGCGGTGAGGACCAGGAGCATCGAGGCAGACCACAATGTGGTGCGAACAGCTCTCATGAAGCCTCCATCTTGTTATTGTTAGGACTCGGCGAGACCGGCGTATTCTACGTCCGCCCGCGAAAGAGGTTCAGTGAGCGACTCGAAACTGGTCTGGACCAGCGATCCCGAAGAAGCGAGGCGCCTTCGCGAGCGCGGAAAGACCGCGTCCGCGCGCGACCTCGAGCCGGCGAAGCAGACGATCCGCGTGACCATCGACCGGAAGCGGCGCGCGGGCAAGAGCGTCACGGTCGCCAGCGGATTCTCGTTGACGCCGGCCACGCTCGCGAACCTCGCCACGCAATTGAAGAAGCGTTGCGGGGCGGGAGGGGCGGCGCGGGAGGGGGAAATCGAGGTGCAGGGGGAGCACGTCGATCTTGTTTCCGAGGAGTTGAGGCGGCTCGGGTATCGGGTCAAGTGAGCCGAAAAACGGGAATGGCGAATGTTCAATATTGAATGGTGAATGTTGAATGATGAATGGTGAATTAGAAGCGCAGCCATTCCACATTCACCATTCAGCATTCAACATTCACCATTCAACATTTCGCTTTTCATGACAGGTTACCGCGGCTGGACCCGCCCCGGTCCGTTCCCTCCCGGCGGCATCGACCCGGAAGCGGGCGAGACGCTCGACTACATCTGCGGCAACTTCAGGATCTTTCAGTACGCGAGTGGGCATCGCTATTCGACTGACGATGTCCTGACGGCGTGGTACGGGACGACGTGTGCGCCGCGAGTCGAGCGTGCCGCGGATCTCGGATCGGGCATCGGCTCCGTGGCGATCATCGCCGCATGGCGTCTCGCCGGCGCGCGGTTCGTCACGGTCGAAGCGCAGGAGATGTCCGTCCGGCTGGCGCGGAAGAGCATCCGCTACAACGGGCTCGAATCGCGTTTCACGATTCGCCACGGCGATCTCCGCGATCCCGCGATCTTCGCCGGCGAGGCGCCGTTCGATCTCGTCCTCGGATCGCCGCCGTATTTTCCCCCGGGAACGGCGGTGGAAGCGCAACATCCGCAGGCCGTCGGTGCGCGGATCGAGATGCGCGGCAGCGTTGCAGATTACGAAGCTGCCGCGGAGCGCATCCTCGCGCCGGGCGGCGTGTTCGCGTTCGTTGCACCGGCGGGCACGCGGCTGCAGAGCCTGCGGCTCGTTCGGAAGCGCGAGATCATCTTCAAGGAAGGCGCCGCGCCGCTGATCGCGGTCTTCGCCGCCTCGCGCGAAGAAGACATCCCACCGTCCTACGAGACGCTGATCGAGTCGCCGCTGACGATTCGCCGCCTTGACGGCTCGGTCGACCGCGAGTACTCGGCCATCCGCATGAGCTTCGGTTTTCCGCCGGGCAACGTCGGCTGAGGTTGCCGGGACGCGTGGGACGACAGGTACGGCTCGTCAGGCTGGCGCGCCCCCTCGTCATCGGTGGTAATTTGACTCGCGGCTCTCCATGGCCGGTCGAACAAAGAACAACGACGCGAAGCCCGCTGCGACGCCTGCGCCAGAGGCGACGGAAGCGGCTGCGGCACTCTCCCAGCCTCTCTTCCCGGTCGTGGTGGCCGGCGCTTCGGCCGGAGGCCTGGAAGCATTCAACGAGCTGCTGCACGGCCTCGGTGACAAGCCGGGAATGGCTCTCATCGTGATCCAGCATCAGGAGCCGAAGCGCACCAGCGCGCTGACGCAGATCCTGTCGCGCTCCACATCGATGCCGGTGCGGCAGGTCGAAGGCGGCGAGCCGCTCGCGGTCGATTGCGTCTTCGTCGCTCCTTCTGACGCTCAGGTGATCGTCAGCCGCGGCACCCTTCAGCTGGAGCCCGGCGGGACGACCGCCTCGATGCCCATCGACAGGCTGTTCCGCAGCCTGGCCGAGGATCAGGGAGGCCGCGCGATCGGTGTGATTCTCTCGGGATCCGCTTCCGACGGTTCCCTCGGCCTCACGGCGATCAAGGCTGAAGGTGGAATCACGTTCGCGCAGGACGAGACCGCGAAGTTCGGCTCGATGCCGCAGAGCGCCGTCGCCGCCGGCGCGGTCGATTTCATCCTCCCGCCCGCGGAGATCGCACAGGAGTTGATCCGGATCGCCCGCCATTCGTTCATGACCGGGCAGATGGAGGGCGGGTCGAGGCTGCCCGATCGCGAGATGGCCCGGATCTTCGCCACGCTCCGGAAAGCGCGCGGCACCGACTTCACTCACTACAAGCCGACCACCGTCGAACGGCGCATCCGGCGGCGGATGGCGCTGAGCAAGGTCGATGACGCGCAGCAGTACGCGGATCTCGTGCGCGACAACTCTGCCGAGCTCGATCTGCTCTACCGCGACCTGCTGATCCAGGTCACAAGCTTCTTTCGCGATCCGGACGTGTTCGAGGCCGTGGCCCGCGACGTGTTGCCGGCGATCCTGCGCGACCGCGACCACGAGCATCCGGTCCGCATCTGGGTTCCGGGTTGTGCGACCGGAGAAGAAGTCTACTCGCTGGCCATCGCCGCGCTCGAAGTCGTGGCAGCAACGGGCAGCCGCTGTTCGATTCAGATTTTCGGGACCGACATCAGCGAAAAGGCCATCGAATTCGCGCGCGCCGGCGCCTACCCACAGGATGTCGTCGCGGAGATGCCCGACGAGCGGCTGCGCCGGTTCTTTACGAAGAGCGACGAGTGGTATCGAGTCAACAGAGCCGTTCGCGACTGCTGCATCTTCGCGCGGCAGGACGTGACGAAGGATCCGCCGTTCTCAAAGCTCGATCTGATCTCCTGCCGCAACGTCATGATTTATCTCGGCGCGGTTCTGCAGCGGCGCGTCATCTCCGTCTTTCACTACGCACTCAATCCGGGCGGATACCTCCTCCTTGGCAGTTCGGAGACGATCGGCAGTTTTGCCGATCTCTTCTCCCCGTTCGATCGAAAGCACAGGATCTACCGGAAGCGGGAAGCCGTGCTCCCGTTTCCGGCGGGCATCGAGCATTCCCCGCACGAGATCTCCGAAAGGCCTCCAATGAACGAAGCTGTCACGAGCGCAGGCAATCTGTTTCGTGAAGCCGATCGCGTTCTTCTTGCCCGGTACGCACCGGTCGGCGTCATCGTGAACGAGAATCTCGATGTTCTGCAGTTTCGCGGCCGCACGAGCTCATTCCTGGAACCCGCTCCCGGTACCGCCAGTTTCAACCTCCTGAAGATGGCGCGGGAGGGGCTGCTCGGAGAGCTGCGCGACGCGATTCAGGCAGCGAGGAAAACGGACGCCCCGGTGAAACGTGAATCGATCCGCATCAGGAACAACGGCGGCTCGATCCTGGCGAATCTCGAGGTCATCCCGTTTGCCTCGCCGGCGAAAGAGAAACTGCTCATCATCCTGTTCGAGCAGCGACCGCCTGAGAAAAAGAAACCCGCCCTTCAGCGCGGGACGAAGCGGGCCGAGCCCGAGGATGAAAAGAAGGCCACGCGGCTCAGGCGCGAGCTCGATGCGACGCGCGAGTATCTGCAGTCGATCATCGAAGAACAGGAGGCGATGAACGAGGAGCTCCGCTCGGCCAACGAAGAGATCCAGTCGAGCAACGAAGAGCTGCAAAGCACGAACGAGGAGCTCGAAACCGCGAAGGAGGAGCTGCAATCGAGCAACGAAGAGCTGCTGACGCTCAACGAAGAGCTCGAGAATCGCAATCAGGAGCTGGCGGTCGTCAACAACGATCTCGTGAACATCCTGACCGCGGTCGACATCCCGATCGTGATGCTCGACCAGGGGCTGCGGGTCCGGCGTTTCAATCCGGGGGCGCAACGTGTGCTGAACATCGGTCCTTCGGACATCGGCCGTTCCGTCACCGAGATCAGGACCCCGCTCCTCCTCGACAACCTCGGCGAGCTGGCCTCAGGTGTGATCGAGACCCTGGAGACGCGCGAGGTCGATGTGAATGATCGCACGGGCCGCGCGTTCTCGCTGCGGGTCCGGCCGTACCGGACGATGGACAACAAGATCGACGGCGCGGTGCTGGTGCTCGTCGAGCTCCGGTAGGAGTCGCGCTTATTTCCGGCGCAGGTTCGAACGGACGGATTCGATCTGCTGGCGGATGTACTCGAACTGCGCCGCAAGCTCCTCGAACTGGTCGGTGAGATCCGGCCGGGCCGTTCGCCGGCGCTCCCGCCGGGCCGTTGTCAGGTCGCGCCACAGCTGCGTGCGATCTGCTGAGCCCAGGGCCTCAATTCTCCTGGCCAGAGGATCGGATTCTTCGTCAACGTCGTGCTCACCAAGGAGCTGGTTCGGATCGGCCTTCAGTACTTGCGCCAGCGTCAGGAACAGACCGAGGTCGAGTCCCTGCTTGTCTGTCTCGATGCGTGACAGCGTCGCAGCGCTGATTCCCGCTTTCGCGGCAATCTCCGTGAGCGATACTTCCTGCGCCTGCCGGGCGCTTCGCAACCGCTCCCCGATGGTCATGGTTCGCCTCTTTGAAAAGAACGATTCACTGTATCGGCAATTTCACCGCTTGTAAATCCGAGGGCCGGGCCGTTTCCAGTTTGCGAAACGGGAAACCCCGAGGGCCAGTCCGATTCGTCTGGATCGCCAGCAGATGACCGGGCTGGCCTTCCTTTATGATTCCTCCATGGCGGAGCGGGAGCAGCCCGAGTCGTGAGCGTCATCGCCGGCGACATCGGCGGCACCAAGACGCTTCTCCGCTGTGTCGAATCGTCCGGAGCGATTTCGGCCGAAACGCGGTTCGACAGCGCGCGTTACCGGACATTCGACGATCTTCTGCGCGAGTTCATCCCGTTCTGTTCCGCGCCGATCGAAGCCGCATGTTTCGCCGTGGCCGGTCCGGTTCTGGCCTCGCGCGCCGAAGTCACGAACCTGAAGTGGCTGATCGATTCGGCGGAACTGCAGCGTGGCTTCGGCATTCCGCACGTCGAACTGATCAACGACTTCTTCGCCGTGGCCCTCGGCGTTCCGCTTCTCGGCCCGGCCGATCTCGTGAGCCTGCAGCAGGGAACACGGGACCGCGGCGCGCCGATTGCGATCCTTGGCGCGGGAACGGGACTGGGCGAGGCGATGGTCACGCGGCATCGCGATGAATGGGTTGTGATTCCGTCCGAGGGCGGGCACGCGGATTTCGCGCCGCAGGATGAAGAGCAGATGCGGCTCCTGGCGGCGTTGCAGAAGAAATATGGACACGTGAGCTGGGAGCGCGTCATCTCCGGCATGGGACTCACGAACATCTACGAGTTCCTGGCCGGACGTCGCGAAGATCCCGCCGGGATCGCCGAGCTCGCGCGAAGCGGTGACGATACCGCGGTGCGCACGTTCGAGATTTTCGTCGACATCTACGGAGCCGAGGCTGGCAATGCTGCGCTGCGCGTGTTGGCACGCGGCGGCGTGTTTCTCGCCGGCGGCGTCGCCGCGAAGAACCAGCCGTTCTTCACAGACGGCCGTTTCATGGCCGCGTTTCTCCGCAAAGGCCGCTTCGTCGAGCTTCTGCGCGAGATGCCGGTCGATCTCATCGTGAACGAGCATGTCGGGTTGATCGGGGCGGCGGCCAGGGCGAAGGCAGAAGGCAGAGGGCATAAGGCAGAAGGTTGATTCAAGGCACTTCTGCCTTGTGCCCTCTGCCTTCTGCCTTGGAATCGGCGCGACGCCGAAACCGTTCACGCCGCGCGGTATGGGTCTCTCAGTCGGCATCGTCGGCCTCCCCAACGTGGGCAAGTCGACCATTTTCAACGCACTCACCGCAGCAGGGGCGCAGAGCGCCAACTATCCGTTCTGCACGATCGAGCCGAACGTCGGCATCGTTCCCGTCATCGACAAGCGTCTCCAGAAGCTCGCCGAGCTGGCCGAGAGCAAGCAGACCGTCTACACCGATCTGAAAGTCGTCGACATCGCCGGCCTCGTTCGCGGCGCCAGCAAAGGCGAAGGCCTCGGCAACCAGTTCCTGGCGAACATCCGCGAGACCGATGCCATCCTGCACGTGGTCCGCTGCTTCATCGACCCGAACGTCGTGCACGTCGAGGCGACCGTCGATCCCGAGCGCGACATCGAGATCATCGAGACGGAGCTGATGCTTGCCGACCTCGACGCCCTCAACAAGAAATTCGACCGGGTCGGACGCCTCGCCCGTGTGGGGCAGAAAGATCAGCAGCACGCCGCCGAGGCCCTGAAGAAAGCGATCGAGGCGATCGACAAGGGAACGCCGCTGCGCGCGGTCGACTTCACCGAGGATGAAAAGAACGCGCTGCGCGAGCTGAACCTCATCACGATGAAGCCGGTGCTGTTCGTCGCGAACGTCGCCGAAGCGGATCTCGGGAAGGAAACCGATCTGCTGAAGAAGGTGCGCAAGATCGCCGCGGACAAGGGCGGCGAGGTGGTCGTGATCTGCGGCGAGCTCGAAGCGCAGATCGCGCAGCTTCCGCCGGAGGAGCGCCGCGACTTTCTGCTGGAGATGGGATTGCCCGAGCCCGGTCTCGACGTCCTCATCCGCGCGGCGTACAAACTCCTCGGCCTCGAGACATTCTTCACCGCCGGTCCGAAAGAGGCGCGCGCATGGACGATCCACCGCGGATCGAAGGCGCCGCAGGCAGCCGGCGTGATCCACAGCGATTTCGAGCGCGGATTCATTCGCGCGGAGACGATCGCTTACGACGATTACATCGGCAGCGGCGGCGAGCAGGGCGCGCGCGCGGCCGGGAAGATGCGCAGCGAGGGGAAGGACTACGAAGTTCAGGACGGGGACGTGATCCTGTTCCGGTTCAATGTTTGAGCTGACATCACGCGAGGGGCTTTCGATCCGCGGCGCCATCGACGCGCCGCGCGAGGCTCGCGCTCTGGCCGTCATCGTTCACGGCTTCAAGGGATTCAAGGACTGGGGATTCTTTCCATGGGTCGCGGAGTCGCTCTGCGACGAGGGGATTGCCGTCGCGCGCTTCAACATGTCGCGCAGCGGGATCGGCGAGAACCCCGACACGTTCGACCGCCTCGATCTGTTTGCCGGCGACACGTACACGACGCAGATCCACGATCTCATGGATGTCGTCCACTACGTCCACGCGGAGTTTCGCGGCCTTCCTCTCTTTCTTCTCGGGCACTCGCGCGGAGGCGGGATCGCACTGCTTGCGGCGCGCGAGATCGATGACCTCGTTGGCGTCGTCACATGGAGCTCCATCGCTCGCGCCGACCGTTGGGACAAGGCCACCAAGAAGAAGTGGCGTGCCGAAGGGACGCTGCAGGTCGAGAATTCGCGGACGAAGCAGCTGATGCCGATGTCGACGGCGATCCTCGACGATTACGAGAAGCACGCCTCGCGGCTGGACATCCTCGATTCCGCCGCACGGCTGAGCGTGCCGCTTCTGTCGGTGCACGGCGGGCGCGACGAGAGCGTGCCACTCGTGGAGTCGCGCGAGATCGCCGCGCGCGCGCCCGACTCATCGCTGCTCGTGATCGAAGCGGCCAGCCACACGTACAACGCAATCCATCCCCTGGTGCACGTACCGCGAGAGCTGGAGTACGCCGCGGCGGTGACGGCGCATTTCATCAACGCCTACGCATAGGCCTAGGGAAGCTCTGAACAAGTCGTTGTTCACGTCATCCTGAGCCGCGAAGACGGCGAAGGATCTCGAAATGGCAGGCGTTTTCGGATGCTGAGATCCTTCGTCGCGCTTCGCCGACTCAGGATGACGCTTGTTCAGAGGTTCCCTAGGGCCTACTCTTCCAGGTGCTTCCCGCGATTTCCCGGCAGCTCGGCATGATGGCGGATGCCTCCGCGACGGCGACGGCGGCGGCGCGGACCTGACGGCGCCTCGGGCTGCGGCGCGGCTTCGGTCTCCGGCTCCGTGACCAACGTATCCTGAAGCTTGCCCTCGTCGAGGAGCCACACCCACTGCGTCTCCGACTTGCCGGGCGCGGCGGCGGCGGGACGCTCTTCGCGGCGCGGATGACGCTCGCGCTGCGGGCGCGCGTCGCGTTTGTGCTGCGGCATCTCCAGGCGCTTGATGCGCAGCAGGATGTCCTCGCTCAGACGCCGGTTCACAGCGATGAGATCGGCGAGCAGCGCGATCAGCATCGTCTGAAAGCCGGTGATCAGAAAGACCGCCGCGAGGATCAGCGACTGGACGTGGCCGGAGCGGTAAACCAGAAAGCGTCCGCCGAGAATGATGCCGGCGAGCATGAGCAGCGCGCCGATGGCGAAGAACGTTTTCAGCGGCCGATAGAGCGCGTAGACACGGAAGATCGTGGCCACCGATTTGCGCAGATACGTCCCCACTCCGCGATAGAGCCGCGAGGGACGCGTCGGAGCATTCGTTCGCACCGCGACGCTCTGAACGCCGAGATTGCGGTTGCCGGCCTGGATCACGGTCTCGAGCGTGTACGTGAAGGGATTGAAGACGTTGATCTGCATGGCCGCTTCACGCGAGAATGCGCGGAAGCCGCTCGTGGCATCGGTCACCGCCACGCCGGACGCTTTTCCGACCGTCCAGCTGCCGAGGCGCTGCAGAAGTTTCTTGAGCGGCGACATGTGAGCCGATTTGCCGACTTCGCGATCTCCGATCACGACTTCGGCGCTTCCCTTGAGGATCGGGTACACGAGCCGCGCGATGTCGGCGCCGCTGTACTGGTTGTCGGCGTCGGTGTTCACGATGACGTCGGCCCCGAGTCGGAGAGCGGCGTCGATGCCGGCGACGAACGCCGCGGACAAGCCGCGATGCGTTTTCAGCTGCACAACGTGCGTTGCCCCCGCCTTCTTCGCCGTCTCGGCGGTCTTGTCGAAGGAGCCGTCGTCGATGACCAGGGTCTCGACCGCGGTAACGCCGTCGATCTTCTTCGGAATGTCGCGGAGAGCGGCCGCGATGGTCGCTTCCTCGTTGTAAGCAGGGATTTGAACGATAAGCTTCATAGTTGTTTCGTCATCCTGAGCGTAGCGAAGGATCTCTTACGCCTCGAACGAGATTCTTCGCTTCGCTCAGAATGACGCTCAAAGTCTCGGTGATCATGCCTGTCGAACGGCTCGGTGGCGACGCTGAGCGCGCCATCGAATCGGTCCTGCTCCAGGAAGCCCCGTTTCCGTTCGAGTTGATCGTCATCTCGGCCGAGCCACTCGGCCCGGCTTGGGACAACCGGGTGAGAAACGTTGTCGAGAAGAATCGTAATCCCGCAACTCGAAGAAATCGAGCGGCTTCCGTCGCCGGAGGCGAGATTCTCGCCTTCATCGACGACGATGCACGCGCCGCTCCCGGCTGGCTGGCGACCGCGATCTCGACCTTTGACAACCACCCGGATGTGCTCGCTATCGGCGGGCCGGACCCCGCTCCGGACGACTCCACGCCGGCGGAATTGCTGTCCGACACGCTGCTCGCGACGCGCTGGATTGGAAGCGGGGTGGCCGCGCACGAGAACCGCCCCGGGATCTTCGACATACCGTCGGCCAGCGATATCGCCCTGGTCAATCTCTTCGTCCGGCGGTCGGTGTTCAGCGGATTCGACGAGTCGATCGGCTACATCGGCGAGGACACCGCGCTCATCGAGCACCTCATGACCAGGGGGCGCGTCGTCTATCACAGCGGTGTGGTGGTCCATCACCGGAGGCGCGCGTTTCCCGGACCGTACCTCCGTCAGCGCTGGCGCTATCGCGTCAAGAGTGGAGAGATGGTCATCCTTGGATCGCGAGCGAACCAGGGGAAGATCTTCGGCTTTCTGCTGGCCGGGACGATCGGCATCGTCCTCGGACCCGTCCTGGTCATTCCCTACATCATCGCTACGCTTCTTCTGGGGTCGCGTGCGACGAGGCTGCCGGGGTCCCAGCGTTGGCGGATTCCGCTCGCGTTTGCCGCCCACCATCTGACGTACTACTTCGCCATCGTCTGGGGTATGTTGCGCGGGATCATCAGGAGGTAACCATGCCGGTACGGAAGGCAGAAGCAGAATGGCGCGGAACACTGCGCGAGGGAAAAGGCGAGGTCAAGGTCGAGAGCGGTCTGTTCTCCGGACAGTATTCGTTCGGGACGCGTTTCGAGAACGGGAAGGGGACGAACCCCGAGGAGCTGATCGGGGCCGCGCATGCGGGATGTTTCTCGATGGCGCTCTCAGCCGGACTGGAAAAGGCCGGCCATCCCGCGAAACGGGTGCACACGACGGCGTCCGTGCGCCTGGACAAGGTCGGGGAGGGGTTCGGCATCACGAAGATCGACCTCGACTGTGAGGGCGAAGTGCCGGGGATCGATGACGCGGGATTCCAGTCGGCTGCGAAGGCTGCGAAGGAGAACTGTCCTGTTTCCAAGGCGCTCGCGGGCGTGCAGATTTCGCTCAATGCGCGATTGAAGAAGTAGGACGCGGGGACTCGAGGACAGGGGGACTGGCGGTGCTGCACTCCGAGTCCTCGAGTCCCCGAGTCATACGACAGAATGTCCGGCCGTGCATCCACGTTAGAACGCCCCGAACATGAAGTTCACCGACAAGTGGCGGTACCTGCAATACCTCGTCGACAAACGCGGCATGCGGCCCGTCTATCTGATCGTCGGTCTGACGTACGACTGCAACTCGTTCTGCCGGACGTGCTTCAACTGGGAGCAGCTGCGCAAGAACAAGGACCAGGAGCTGTCGCTCGAGGAGCTTCAGAAGACGTTCGCCTCGATGGGCGACATGCTGTTCATCGTGATGAGCGGCGGCGAGCCGTTCCTGCGCCGCGACCTTCCGGAAGTCTGCGAGACGCTCTCGAAGAAGAATCACGTCAAGCAGATCACCATCCCGACCGGCGCGATCGCCAGCGATCTCATCGCCCGCTCGGTGGAGTCGACGCTGCAGAAATGTCCCGACACGCAGATCGTCGTGAACCTCTCGATCGATCACATCGGCGAGAAGCACGACTGGATCCGCGGCGTGCCGGGGAATTACGAGCGCGCAAAGAAGACGTACGCGCTGCTGATGCCGCTCAAGGCGCGGTACCCGAATCTCACGGTCAACGTGCACACGTGCCTCTGCACCTACAACGCCGAAGATCTCGATGTGTTGTTTGAAGGAGTGAGGCGCGATTTCCGGGAGGTCTCGTTCCACTCGTTCGAGATGCTGCGCGGCGATCAGCCCGACAAGAACATCCAGCCGATCACGACGGAGAGATATCGCGAGCTGCTGCCCAAGCTGGAGTCGTACTGGTCGACGTACCGTCACTACGACGGCTTCCTGAAGTTCGTGAAGATGTACTCGCGACGGATGGAGCTGGCCGTGCTCGAGCAGGAGACCCAGGTGCGCCCGTGCCACGCGGGCCTCGTTTCGGGTGTGCTCGACGCCCGCGGTGAAGTGCGCATGTGCGAGCTGCGCGACGCGGTCGGCAACGTGCGCGACGCCGGCTACGACTTCGACAAGCTGTGGTTCTCCGAGGCCTCGGACAAGCAGCGATTGTCGATCCGGAACAAGGAGTGCCACTGCACGCACTCCTGCTTCATGTCCTCATCGCTCGTCTTCGACTGGCGGACGTGGGGCGCGTATCTGGCCTCGACCGTGGTCAATTTCCTGTCGGCCGCGTGATCCGGGATCTCCGATCTCAGATTTCGGATCTTCGATCTCAGATCCTTGCTGCACGTTTGCGCCCGCTTTGGATCAGGGAGTTGAGGAGTGAGCCTCGAGCGGCGTGGCAAACGTTGCCTTGTTCCCTGGGCGACCACCGGGCTTCTCCTTCTGCTATGTTGCAGATGACCGAAACACCACTTCGCCGCATTTGAGCGGAGAGGCCGAGGATTTCGTCTCGCGGGAAACAGCGGGTTACCTGGTAAATCTCTTTGTGAGTCAACGCGCCTGCTGCCAAGCTTCCAAGTTCCGTCGGTCATACATGTGGATGCGGAAGGCGAGAGCGCGGGAGCGCATGCAGGTGGTCGGCCGACAGAGGGTACCTCGGAAGTGAAGCCTGCCAATCTAGGATCGGAGATCCGTCCACGCGTCGCCATCGTCGGCCCCGTCTATCCCTACCGCGCCGGCATCGCCTATTGCACGACGCGCCTCGCCAGGGAGCTCGGGGCGGACGCCATCTCGTTCAAACGGCAATATCCCAAGCGCTTCTATCCCGGCGGCGATGACATCGATCCGACGCTTCCGCGCGCCGACGCGGAGTTTCTGCTCGACATCCTGAACCCGATCACGTGGCTGCGCGGGGGCTGGCGGCTGCGCAAGTACGACGCGGTGATCTTCGTCTGGTGGATCTGGGTGTGGGCGCTGCCGTATCTCACGATCATCGCCCTGCTGCGCCGAGGCACGAACGTGATTCTGCAGTGCCACAACATCGGCGACAAGGAGCCGGCCTGGTGGAAGTCGATGCTCACGAACCGCGTGCTGCGGCGCGGGCGGGTGCTGGTGGTGCACGCGGAGAGCGAGCTGCAGGACGCGGTACACCGGGCGGGGGGGCGGCGGGTGGTGAAGGCGCATCTCCCCGCGCACGAGCTCGGCGGCGCGATGCCGCCACGCCACGAAGCGAAGAGGAAACTCGGCCTCGAGGGAAAGAACGTCGCGCTGTTCTTCGGGCACATCCGTCCATTCAAGGGACTCGATATCGCTGTCGAAGCGTGGAAAAGACTCAAAGTCGACACGACGCTGCTCGTCGCAGGCGAGCCATGGTGGGACACGAACCCGAATCCCGAATCCCGAATCCCGAATCCCGTCGTCTACCACCTCCGCTTCATCCCCGACAGCGAAATCGCGAGCTACTTCTCCGCCGCCGACGTGGTTCTCGCGCCCTACCGCATCGAAGCGCAGAGCGGTGTCGCGCTCACGGCGTTCCACTTCGCGCGGCCGGTCATCGCCTCCCGCGTCGGCGGGCTGCCGGAGCTCGTCCGCGACGGCGTCAACGGCTATCTCATTCCGACCGAAGACCCCGAGGCCCTGGCGCGAGCCGTGGACCGCTTTTTCACGGAAGCCGACCGTCCGGCCATGGAGCGCGCCGCCGCCGAAACCGCGAAGGCCAACTCGTGGGAGGATTACGGCAGGCTGTTCACCCGTTTAGTCGAGCGGCCATGAAGTTCTCTCCATCACGGATCAAGGTCGGCCTCGAGCTGACGTCGAAGTGCAATCTGCGCTGCGGCATGTGCCCGCTGCCGGTGCTTCGCCGACCGTATGAGGACATGGCCTGGCCGCTCGTCGAGCGCTCCGAGCGCGAGATCCACGGCCTCGGCCTCAAGCTGAAGTGGCTGCACGAGATGGGCGAGCCGTTGCTGTACTCGCGGATCGACGACGCCATCGGCCTGTTCCCCGAGGCGAGCCTCAGCACGAACGGGTTGTTGCTGACCGAAGAGATCGGCGCAAAGCTCCTGGCAACGCCGCTCAAGCGCCTGCGCATCTGCGTCGACTCGGTCAACCCGCAGGTCTATCCGCAGCTTCGCACCGGCGGCGACTTCGACAAGCTCGTCGACCTCACCCGCAAATTCCTCGGACAGGCGAAGGGTCATCCGATGCGCATCGAGATCCAGAAGATGCGCTCGCGGCTGACGCTCGACGAGACCATCGACGACTTCCGGAAGCTGTTCGATGTGAAGAAGTATCGGAACGCGCGGGTGATCGAGAAGACGTGCGAGGCGCTCGACGTGAACGAGGAGACGGACCTGCACGGCAAGTTCTATGGATGCGTGCAGGGGGCGTTCTTCACCTGGGTGGTGATCTTCGCCGACGGCCGGGTGACGCACTGCTGCTATGACGCGCACGGCGATCAGGTGATCGGCGACCTCCGCGCGCAGTCGCTTCGCGAGATCATCGACGGCTCCCGCTTCGCCGAGATGCAGGCGGCGTTCGATCGCCGCGACTTGACGAACCTTCCGCGTTGCGCCGAGTGCTTCAAGCACGGCGGCGAGTCGCACGCGTTCAATGACGTGCTGACGACCGTCCAGGGGTTGCCGAATGCGGCCAAGGACGTGGTGCGGAAGGTCCTTGACGTGCGCTATCGGTCATAGGCCTGAGGCCTTAAAATAGGCGCCATGCGAAAACTGGCATTGCTCGTCCTCGGCATAAGTGTCTGCGCATCGAGTGCGAGTGGCCGCGAAGGCTTCGGCTTCTCCAAGAAATCGATCACCATGAATCGCACCCGGCCGCCGGCGATCAACACGCCTGCGCGGCGCATCAAGGTCACCGGATCGGCCGACCGCACGAAGGAATCGGACGACGCCGCGACGCTCAAGCGCTACGTCGAGGACGTGCTTCTCGGCGGTGGCGGCACGCTGGCCAGCAATGACAAGCCCGAGACGACCATCCGCCTCGCCGTGGACCGGCTCGACTCGCACGAGACGTGGGAGACGAAGACCGAGTACGAATACCGCAAGGTCGGCACGAAGGAGGAGTGGAACGCCAAGAAAAACAAATACGAGACGAAGGACGTCTACGACAACGTTCCGGTCACGAAGAACGTGAAGGTGCTCAAGGCATCGCTCGCCGGCGTGTACGACATCACCGATCGGAACGGCCGGGTGATCGACTCCGGCGACCTGACGGGCGACTTCGCGCAGAAATACGAGGAAGGGCGGAACTCCGCGACGCCCGCGAAGGTGGAGGACGATCTTCTGCACAAGGCGGCGGTGACGGTCGGCGCGCGGCTCGTTCCGACTCACGATCGCATTTTCGTGATCGTCCCGAAGGGAAGCTTCGAGGCGTTCATCCCGCTCGCCGAAGGAAATACGTGGGACCGCTATCTCGCGGCCGTCGAAGCCGTGTCCGAGAATCGCAACCAGTCGCAGGAAGCCTACCGGCAGTACGCGCTCGGCGTGGCCAAGGAAGGCCTGGCATACAGCCTCGATGATCCGCGCCGCGCAGCCGATCTGCTGCGCGAAGCGGTCGGTCACTATCAGAACGCGATTCAGTACAACTCCGGCGAGAAGATCTTCACCGAGACGTACGACAGCATCATCTCCTCGCGCATCCCGGCATCGCTGCCGCGCGCCCAGGCCAGTCTCGCCGCGTTCGAAGCATGGACCGCCGGCAAGCACACCGGCGGCTCGACTTCGAGCGCCGGTACGAAGAGCAGCAGCTCCTCCGGCCCGATGACGAATCAGACGCTCATCGAGATGGCGAAAGCGGGCCTGACCGACGAGAACCTGATGCTGGCCATCGATGACGCGGAGGAGGTGTCCTTCGACACATCGCCGAACGCGCTGATCACGCTCGCCAAAGGCGGCGTGAGCAAGACCGTCATCGCCCACATGCAGAAGCGCTCGAAGCGCAAGTGACGCTCAGCGGAAGCTGATCGGGATGTCGTCCATCGTCAGCAGGCCGGGACGCGCCTGCACGACGCGCGGGATGGAGTTGACCACCATCGCTGCCGTGGCGCGATCTCCGTGGACGCCGCCTTTGATCTCAAGCTCGATGTCCGGCGTTCCCTGCACGATGACCTTGTCCGCCGCGACATCCTCGGCGCCGACGTACATGCGCAGCTCGAGGTTCACGTTGATGCGTCCGCGGCCGTGAATGGTCTGATGTACGCCGGCGACCTGGCCGGGCGCGACCTTCAGATATTGCGTGGTGATCTTGCGGTCGGCGACGACCGGCTCGATCTTCTCCTCGCTGACGTGCTCGAAATCGACGCCCAGGCCGTTGCCGACCATCATCAGCGATTCCTTGAGACCCATGTGCTTGATCTTGCCCGCCCCGACGGCGGCGCGGAATTCGTCTTTCGTCATGCCCGCGCCGACTTTGCGTTGCAGCGGCTCGCGGCGTGTCGAGGCGTTCTGGATGCGGATGATGTCGACCTGCTTGATGTCCTGGCAGACCGAGGTGATGGTGAGCGGGAGCTTGTCCATGACGAAGCCGGGATTCACGCCCGTGCCAAGCAGCGTCACGTTGTGCGAGCGAGCGACCTGCTGCAGGTCCTCCCGGGCGCGGTCATCGAGCGGGAAGGACAACTCCTCGCAGGTCGAGACCACGTGCGATCCGCGCTCGAGCAATGCTTTGAGCTGGGTCGAGACTTCGCGCAGCCGTGAGCCGGTCGAATGGCAGACCACGTCGACCTTCGCCTGCAGGTCGCCTGTGACTTTCACGCCGACCTGTTTGTTGAGGCCGATGACTTCGCCGAGGTCTTTGCCGATCTTCTTGGGGTCGATGTCGACGGCGGCGACGAGCTTGATCCATGGCTTGGTGAGAAGGAGCCGCGCGATCTCGGCACCGATGGGTCCGATCCCGTACTGCGCGACGGTGATGGGTGTCTGGTAGTTCATGGCGGCGGGATTGTATATGCGGGATTCGGGATTCGGGATTCGGGATGCGTGATTCGAGACTCGGCTATTCGTTGTCGGAATCGGGAATCTCGGTTCCCGAATCCCGAATCCCGAATCCCGAATCCCGGAAAAGCGTCGGCTCCTCGTCGTTCTCCTCGTCGAAATTCGACATTCCTACGCCCGCGAGCCGAAATCGCGCATCCTGCGCGAAATCGAACTTGTCGAGCAGTTCGGTGGCGATTCTCGCCAGATCGTCGCCGGACTCGATGGGGCGCTCCGGCGTCCGCCGGCGCGTGGCGGTGCGGAAATCGGGTGTGCGCAACTTCACGGTGACCGTGCGTCCGCGCATCGAACGTTTGCTCATCGCCTCCCACAGCTGATGCGACTCGCGCACCAGGTATTCCGCGACCTCCGCTCGCGTGATGTCGGTCTGGAAGGTGTTCTCGCTCGACCACGACTTTCGCTTGTGTGTCGAGACGACCGGCGACTCGTCGATGCCGCGCGCCAGCTCCCAGAGGCGCGTTCCCCATTTTCCGAAGCGCGCGGTCAGCTCCGGCTCGGTGAAGCGCTGGAGATCGCCGACCGTGGCCACGCCCATGTCGACGAGCACGGCTTCGGTCGCTTTTCCGACGCCGGGAATCTTGCGCACGGGCAGGCCGATGAGGAACTGCTCGACCTGGTGCGGGCGGATGACGAACAGTCCGTCGGGTTTTCGCCAGTCGGAGGCGATCTTCGCCAGGAACTTGTTCGGAGCGACGCCGGCGGAGGCGGTCAGGTGCGTTTCGGCGCGGATTTCGCGGCGGATCGTCTCCGCCGTTTCGGTGGCGGTCGAAATCCCCGTGAGCTCCCGGGTCACATCGAGATAGGCCTCGTCGAGCGAGAGCGGCTCGACGAGCGGTGTGTGGCGCTCGAAGATCGCCCGGATCTGCTGCGATGCTTCGCGGTAGCGCTCGAAGTCGGGAGCGATGAACACGCCGTCGGGGCACAGCCGTTTGGCGCGCGAAGACGGCATGGCCGAGTGCACGCCGAACTTCCTCGCTTCGTACGACGCCGCGCAGACGACGCTGCGCAGCCCCGGCCAGCCGACAATCACCGGTTTCCCGCGCAGCTCGGGCCGGTTGCGCTGTTCGACGGACGCATAGAATGCGTCCATATCGATATGGATGATTTTTCTCAACTCACCACGCCCGCATTTCTGGTGGAGCGGCCGGTCCTCGAGCGCAATTGCGATCGGATGCGCGAAAAGGCCCGCGCGTCGTCCGTCATTTTCCGGCCGCACGTCAAGACGCACAAGGTTGCCGAGATCGGACGCATGCAGCACGGAGGCGCGGCCGGCCCGATCACCGCATCGACTCTAGCGGAGGTAGAACACTTCGCCGTTGCCGGATTTCGGGATATCACCTACGCCGTGCCGATCGCGCCGGAAAAACTGGAGCGCGCGGCCGGGATCGCTCAGCGTATCGAGCGGCTGAACGTTCTCATCGACAGTCTCGAGGCGCTCGCCGCGATCGAGTCGTCGGGCGTCACGTTCGATGCGTTTCTGAAGATCGATTGCGGCTATCACCGCGCCGGCGTCAATCCTGATGATCCGGAGAGCGTCGAGCTCGTGCGGCGGATGATGCGGTCGAAGTCCCTTCGCTTTCACGGACTGCTGACGCACGCCGGTCACTCGTACCATGCGACAAATCCCGCGGAGATCCGCGCGATCGCCGAGCAGGAGACTGGTGCGGTCACGCGATTTCGCGACGTCATCCTGAGCGAAGCGAAGGATCTCGTCGGCCGGGATCCTTCGCCGTCTGCGCGGCTCGGGATGACGTCTCCCGACGTCATCCGCAGCGTCGGCTCGACTCCCACCGCCTCGGTCGTCGATCGATTCACCGATTGCGACGAAGTGCGGCCCGGCAATTACGTCTTCTACGATGCGTTTCAGGCGACCATCGGATCGTGCCGGATCGAAGATGTTGCGGTGTCGGTCCTCACCACAGTCATCGGCTCCTATCCGGAGCGCCGGACCCTCATCGTTGATGCCGGCGCGCTGGCGCTGTCGAAGGACCTCGGCCCCGACCACGTCGATCCGCGCTTCGGATACGGAATCGTCTGCGATCCTGCGCTTCGCCGGCTGCCCATGAAGCTGATCGCTTTGTCGCAGGAGCACGGAAAGATCTCGTCGCCGGAGCCGCTGCCGGTCGGGTCGCAACTGCGGATCGTGCCGAATCACTCCTGTCTGACTGCGGCGATGTACGACCGCTACCACGCGGTGGAGGGCGGGAGGGTGGTGGGGGAGTGGAGGCCGGCGCGCGGCTGGTGAGTGGCGGCCGCCACGCAATTCCTTCTGCGGGGAGGACTTGCAAGCAGGGCGGTTCCGGGAGATCGGGACCAACCAGGCTCGAAGGTTCCCTTTTTCGGACGTTTTTGCAACCGAACTTGCTACTATGACCTCGGATCGTCCAAGGGGTCGCTCGTGTCGGGCTTCGGCGCACTTGTCACCAGCAACAACTATGTCGTGACGGGCCTGTCGGTTGCGAACGGTCTGGCCGCTGTTGTCGTGCTGGCAATCGCCGTTTCGATCCTCATCCGCGCCCGCACGTCCGCGCTGACGCTTGCCTTCTCCGCGGGTACCGCGGCCGCAGCGGCGTGGTTGATCTGTTTCGCGTTCATGTTCTCGGCGCGGTCCGCGCAGATCGCGATCACCTGGGCGCGTTTGTCGGCGATCCCGATCGGTCTCATCGCGGCCACGGCGCTGCATCTCACGGTTTGGAACGTTCGGCCTCAACGGCGATGGATCGCGGTGCTGAGCTGGGTCGTGCTGCCGCTGGCCGGGGTCGTCGCTGCGGCCATGCCCATCTTCGTCGGCGGGGTGCAATACCGGTCGTGGGGCTACTACCCGATTGCGACGCCGCTGACCGCGGTGCTCGTCGGCTCGTGCGCCACGCTGATGCTGCCGCCGATCGTTCTGTTCTGGCGCGCATCGAGGCGAAGCCACGGTCCCGCGCAGGAGAGCGCGCACGCCCTGATGCAGGCCTGCGTGCTCGGCATGCTGGCGTTCATCGATTACCTGCCGGCCGCCGGATTCGGGATCTATCCGATCGGCTATATGGCCGTGGTGGCGTTTGCGATCGTCGGCGGTAGTGCGCTCGCGCGGCACCACATGATCGATCTGACGCCGGAGTACGCGGCGAGCCAGATGCTGGAGACGATGAAGAGCGCCGTGCTGCTGGTGGGAATGGATGCGCGCATTCACGTCGCAAATCGCGCGGCCTGCGCGATGCTCGGCTACACGCAGGGGGAACTCGTGGGCGCGCCGATCCGGAAGCTCCTCGACAACGGCGATCCCAATGCCAGCAGCGGCAAGATTCTGACGAGCACCGGCGTGCTCGAGCAGATGACGGCGTGGCGGCGTGCGGACGGATCGCGCCTCGACGTGCTGGCCTCGTCGTCGTTCGTCCGCGACAGCGACGGCGCACCGATGGGCGTGGTCTACGTCGGAACCGATTACACCGAACGGCGGCGCGCCGACGAAGCGGTGCGGGAGAGCGAACATCGTTATCGCACGCTCTTCGATCTGAATCCGCTGCCGATGTGGGTCTACGACTTCGAGACGCTGAAATTCATCGCCGTGAACGATGAGGCGGTGAGGCACTACGGTTACACGCGCGAAGAATTCCTCGGCATGCACATCACCGACATCCGTCCGGACGAAGACGTTCCGTCGGTTCTGGCCCTTCTGCCGCAACTGCCGGAGCGTGTCGGCCCGGCGATCTTCCGGCACAAGAAGAAAGACGGAACGCTGATCAACGTCGAGGTCTCGTCGTTCGAGTTCATCTCCGGCGGGCGGAAACGCCGCCTGGTCATGGCCAGCGACATCACCGAGCGCCACGCCGCCGAGCGGCTTCTGCGGGAGAGCGAAGCGCGATATCGCCTTCTGTTCGAGCGCAATCTCGCCGGCGTATACCGCAGCGACGTCCACGGCCGCATTCTCGACTGCAACGATGCCTGCGCCCGCATCTTCGGATGCGAGTCGCGGCAGGAAATGATGGCGCTCGACGCGCACTCGCTCTACTTCGATCGCGCCGACCGCGACCGGATGATCGCCCAGTTGCGCGAACTGCGGGCCCTCACCAACCATGAGCTGCGCCTGCGGCGGTGCGACGGATCCGCGGTGTGGGTCCTCGAGAACATGACCATGCTCTCGGGGAGCGAAGAAGGCGTCATCCAGGGAACGATCATCGATATCACCGACCGCAAGACGCGCCAGGAGGAGATCGAATACCAGGCCTATCACGATCTGCTGACCGGCCTGCCGAACCGGCTGCTGTTCCGCGATCGCATCAGCATGGCCCTCGCCCATGCCCGCCGCTCGACGCGCGGCGTGGCCATCATGTTCCTCGACATCGACGACTTCAAGAACGTCAATGACTCGCTCGGCCACAACGTCGGCGACCGTCTCCTGCAGGCCGTGGCCCTCCGCCTCGTCGGCTCGGTCCGCGCCGAGGACACCGTGGCGCGCATGGGAGGCGATGAGTTCACCGTGCTGCTTTCCGACGTCACCGACGGGCGCAGCGCGGCAACGGTCGCGCGGAAGATTCTCGACACGATCGCCAAGCCGGTCCTCGTCGACGGTCACGAGCTCAACGTCACCACCAGCCTCGGCATCGCCATCTTCCCCGGGGATGGATTCGACGCCGAGACGCTGCTGAAGAACGCCGATCGCGCGATGTACCGCGCCAAGCAGCTCGGCCGCAACAACTACCAGTACGCGACGACTCCGCCGCTCGACGACCGCCTCATTCTCGAGCGCCGGCTGTCGCAAGCCATCGAGCGGAACGAGCTGATCCTGCACTACCAGCCGATCGTCGAGATTGCCAGCGGCACGGTCGTCGGTGCCGAGGCGCTGGTCCGCTGGAACGATCCGACACGCGGAATGCTCCCGCCGGAGAGCTTCATCCCGGCCGCGGAGGAGTCGGATCTGATCATCACCATCGGCGAGTGGGTCCTCCGCACGGGTTGTTCCCAGATGAAGCTATGGCACGACGGAGGATTCGGCAGACTGCGTCTGGCGATCAACCTCTCGCCACGGCAGTTTCAGCAGCGCGACCTCGCATCGCGCGTGGCGCGCGTGCTCGAGGAGACGCAATTCCCCGGCAACTGCCTCGAGCTGGAGATCACCGAGTCGACCGTCATGGCCAACGCGGAAGTGTCGCTGGCGACGATGATGGCGCTCAAATCGATGGGCGTGCGCATCTCCATCGACGACTTCGGGACCGGCTACTCGTCGCTCAGCTACCTGAAGCGCTTCCCGATCGACACGCTGAAGATCGATCAGGAGTTCGTCCGCGATCTCTCCGCCGACATCAACGACCAGGCCATCATCACCGCCGTCGTCTCGATGGCCCGCGCGCTGAAGCTTCGCGTCGTCGCCGAAGGCGTGGAGACCGAGGCCCAGCTCGGGTTCCTGCAGAAAGAGGAGTGCGCGGAGATGCAGGGCTTCCTGTACAGCCGGCCGGTCGGCGCGGTGGAATTCGAGGCCTCGCTTCGCCGCAAGTCGCCCGCACCCACCCGCCAACCCGGCGTCCCGATCTGAAGCAGAGGTTGACACACCGGCGCGCGCGCGCGGAACCGGGCGTCTACATCGGCTATTCTCGGTGCGATTGAGCCGGAACGATGCCGCAATCGTGATCTCGGTGGCCAGCGGCCGCTGCCGCGTCTTCCGCGACGGGAGGGAGATCGACTGCACCGTTCCGCAGGAGATTGCCGTCCGGCAGAAGAGCACGCTTGCCGTCGGCGATCGCGTTGTGGTTGCCGAGGAAGGCGGCCTCTGGAAGATGACCGAGATTCTGCCGCGGCGGAGCGTGCTCGCGCGTCCCGATCCTCTGCACCGGCACATGCAGCGGCTCATCGCCGCGAACATCGATGTGGTCGTGGCCGTCGTCTCGGTGAAGGCACCTCCGCTGCGGCCGCGGCTCATCGACCGCTTTCTCATCGCCATCCAGCGCGGTGAGGCGCAGCCGGTGATCTGCGTGAACAAGATCGACCTGCTCGACGCGGCGCAGCGAGACGTCGACATGGCGCGCCTGGCGACGTACCGCGATCTCGGTGTTCCGGTGATCGCCTGTTCGACGAAAACAGGCGAAGGTCTCGACCTTCTTCGCGACGAGCTGCGCGGAAAGACGGCGGCACTCGTCGGCCACAGCGGCGTCGGCAAGTCGTCGATCCTGAATGCCCTCGACACGCGCCTGCAGCTGCGCACGCGTGAGGTGCACAAGGGGGGAACCGGCCGCCACACCACCACCGCCTCGACGCTCTTCGACCTCGGCGATGACACTTACGTCATCGACACGCCCGGCATTCGCGAGTTCGGGCTCTGGGACCTCGACCGCCAGTCGCTGCGCGACTACTTTCCCGAATTCGAGGAGGCCGCGCAGGGATGCCGCTTCAACGACTGCTCGCACGTGCACGAGCCGCAGTGCGAAGTGAAGGCGCGCGTCGAGAGCGGCGAGATCAACCGCGCACGCTACGACACATACCTTCGACTCTACGAAGATCTCGAGACATGAACTTCGCCATCAATCCCCGCGAGACGGGATTTGTCCCGCTCGACTTCACAGAGCTCTTCGGCAATGCCAGCCCCGTCATCGTCGAGATCGGCTCGGGGAAAGGTCGTTTCCTCATCGGTTCCGCGATCGAGAGGCCCGATCGCAACTTCGTCGGCATCGAGAAGTCGCTGCACTACTACCGGGTGATCCGCGAGCGCGTGGCGAAACACAACCTCACCAACGTGCGGCTGATCAATCACGACGCGTTTCTGGTCATGCAGAAGATGTTCGCCGATGCCTCGGTCTCGCAGATTCACATCTATTTTCCCGATCCGTGGCCGCGCAAGCGGGAGCAGAAGCGCAGAATCATGCGTCCCGAAGCGCTGGCCGAGATGCGGCGTGTGCTCGTCGACGACGGCTCGGGCATTTACGTGACCGACCATCGTGAGTACTTCGAAGCTGCCGCGCCGCTGATCGCGGAGTTCTTCCGCTCCGAAACGCGGATTCCGGGGCCGGACGATCCGCCCCGCACGAACTACGAGGCGAAGTATCGGGCCGAGGGGCGGGAGATTTATGAGGTGCGGTTTTCGAAGAATTGAGGCGCTACACTTAGCCATGCGCATCTTGGGAATCGATCCGGGGTCGATCACCACGGGCTTCGGCGTGATCGACGATGACCGCGGTCGGTTGCTCCTCATCGAGCAGGGATCGGTCGGGACGCGGCGCGGCGCCGAGCTGCCGGAGCGTCTGGCGGTCATCCACGAGACGATTGCGGCGATCATCCGGCGGACGATGCCCGACGCCGTTGCCGTGGAGGCGCCGTTCGCGGGACAGAACGCCAGGAGCCTCATCCAGCTCGCTCACGCTCGCGGTGTGATCCTGCTCGCTGCGCAGGAAGCGCGCCTCACGGTATACGAATACTCACCGCGGACCGTGAAGAGCGCCGTCGTCGGTTATGGCGGGGCGGAGAAGGAACAGGTAGCGAAAATGGTCCGGCTGCTTCTTCCCGGTTGCGCGGCTCTGAAGATGGGTGTCGACGCATCCGACGCACTGGCCATCGCCATCTGCCACGCGCATACCGCGGGGACGAACGCGAGGCTGAAAATCCGCGCATGAGCGGATCACTTCCCCAGGAAGAGAGTCTCGAGTCGACGGCGCAGGCGATGCCTGAACCGCGCGGCGCGTTCGCGCGTACATTCAGCGCGCTTCACTACCGCGATTTCCGGCTGCTGTGGATCGGCGCGTTCACATCGACGGTCGGCACGTGGATGCAGACCGTGGCGCAGGGCTGGGTCGTGCTCAGCATGACCAACTCCGCGTTCCTGCTCGGGGTCGACGGATTTCTCGCCACCGGGCCGATGCTGCTCTTCTCCCTGTTCGGCGGCGTGGTCGCCGATCGCGTGGAACGCCGCAAGATCATGCTGCTGTCGCAGTACCTGCAGATGACGTTCGCGTTCATCCTGGCGGTGCTGATCTGGTCGGGTTCGGTGAAGGTGTGGCACATCTTCCTTCTGTCGTTCCTCACGGGCAGCGCACAGTCGTTCAGCGGGCCGGCCTACATCTCGCTGCTGCCGCTGCTCGTCAAGCGCGAGGACGTCTCGAACGCCATCGCCATGAACTCGATGCAGTTCAACCTGGCCCGGGTCATCGGGCCGATCCTGGCCGGCATCGCCATGGCCGCGTGGGGAGCGGCGATCTGCTTCGCCATGAACGGCCTTTCCTTCGTCGCGGTGATCATCGCCTTGTTGATGATCCGCACGCCGCCGATCGTGTCATCGGAAGTGAAGAGCGGAATCTTCGATGAGATGGCGGCCGGCTTCCGGTTCGTGACATCGCGGCGCACGCTCCTTCTCCTCACCGCGCTGGCGTTTGCCGGCACGTTCCTCGGCATGCCGATCGTGACGTTCCTGCCGGTCGTGGCGCGCGAGATCTTCAAGCTGAACGCGACGGGCTATGCCTGGATGATGGCCATGTACGGCTTCGGCTCGGTGGCCGGAGCGCTGTTCGTGGCCTCCAGCGCGCATCTGGCCAGGAAGGGACGCATCGCTCTCAACATGCAGCTCGCCTTCGCGTGCCTGATGGTGGGGTTCGCGGCGTCGCGATCGCTGTCGCTCAGCCTCGTGATCTCCTTCTTCGCCGGCGCGTGCATCGTGGGCGTCATCTCGCTCTACAGCTCGCTCGTCCAGCTGACGACGACCGATGCCATGCGCGGCCGGGTCATGTCGATCTTCATGCTCGCCTTCCGCGGAGGCATGCCCCTCGGGAACCTGATTGCCGGCTATGTCGCGCAACGGTGGTCGATCTCGATCGCCCTGGCGATCAACGGGGCCGTCCTGGCCGTCTTCGCTCTGACGTTCGTTCTCAGAGACACGAACCTCGACCGAACCGATACCCCCGAACCGAGGACCGAGGACAGCGTGTAAAATCCCGGCCCACGGTGTGCAGCACCGTGGACGGAAAATGCCCAAGCCCAAGCAACAGCAGAGTTCCGCTGCCGTAGCGGACGCGAACGTCGCTCCGGAGTGGATCGACATCCTCCGGCAGATGGTCTTCATTCGCCGGTTCGAGGAGGCCACCGAGCGGGAGTTCCGGCGCGGCAAGATCGGCGGCTATCTGCACGTCTACATCGGCCAGGAGGCCGTGGCCAGCGGCATGATCTCGGCCATCCAGAAAGGCGATCTCGTCTTCTGCGGTTATCGCGACCACGCCCACGCCCTCGCACTCGGCGCCGACGCGAAGAGGGTCATGGCGGAATTGTTCGGCAAAGCCACGGGCCTTTCGAAGGGGAAGGGCGGCTCGATGCATCTGTTCGACGTCGAGCACGGCCTGTACGGCGGGTATGGAATCGTCGGCGGACATCTGACCCTGGCGGTGGGTGCCGCTTACGCGCTGCGGTATCAGAAGAAGGATGGCGTCGTTCTCTGTTACTTCGGCGATGGCGCGATGAACATCGGCTCGTTCCATGAGGCGATGAACATGGCCGGGCTGTGGGGCAAAGAGGGGAAATGCCCGATTGTCTTCATCATCGAGAACAACGGCTACGCGATGGGGACGTCGGTGGAGCGGCACTCGGCGCTGACCGACCTCTCCGCGCGCGTCAACGCGTACAACATCCAGGCGGAGAAGGTCGACGGGCAGGATGTCTTCGCCGTGCGCGGGTTGGCCGATCGCGTGGTGCGCCAGGTTCGCGAGAGCGGGAAACCGTACTGCATCGAGGCCGTGACCTACCGATTCTCGGGCCACGGCGCGGCGGACATCCTGCAGCCGTATCGTTCGAAGGATGAGGTCGAGCAGCACAAGCATCGCGACCCGATTGCCATCCTGCAGAATCGTCTGGGGATCCCCGAAGAGGATCTGAAGAAGATGGAGGAGTCGGCCAGCGAACAGGTCGCCGAGGCCGTGAAGTTTGCAGAGGAGAGTCCGGTGCCCGATCCGCGCGAGCTGTTTGTAGATGTGGTGGCGGAGCACGGCCCGGTTTCGGTCCGAGAAACGTAATGGGAAACGTAATGGGGTCAGAGCTTCAATTCGCCGGAGTTTCTACCCGGCGTGGGAAAAGCGGCGAATTGAAGCTCTGACCCCAAAGAACTATGACGGAAAAGAGTTACCGCGACGCGATCCGCGAGGCGATGATGGAGGAGATGGATCGCGACCCGAACGTCCTCATCATGGGTGAGGATATCGGCGTCTACGAGGGCACCTTCCGCATCACGGCGGGAATGCTGAAGAAATACGGTGCGTCGCGCGTCATTGATACTCCGATCGCCGAGGCGGGGATGGCGGGGACGGCGGTGGGGATGGCGATGCTCGGACTGCGGCCCATCGTGGAGATGATGACGGTCAACTTCTCGATCGTCGCCGCCGACCAGATCCTCAACCACGCCGCGAAGGTGCGCTACTTCTCCGGCGGCCAGGTCGATGTGCCGATGGTCATCCGCGGACCGCAGGGAGCGGGCGTGCAGCTCTCCGCGCAGCATTCGCAGACGTTCGAATCGTTCTACGGACACTTCCCCGGCATTCACGTGGTCGCGCCGGCGACTCCCGCGGACGCAAAGGGACTGCTCAAAACCGCGATTCGCGGAAGGGACCCGGTGATGTTCCTCGAAAGCGCGGCGCTCTATGGGATGAAGGGCGAAGTTCCCGACGACCCGGATTTCACCGTGCCGTTCGGCGAGTCGCGCATCGCACGCGAAGGAAATGACGTCACGATCGTCTCGTACAGCCGCATGCTGCAGCTCTCGCTGATCGTCGCCGACACCCTGTCGAAGGACGAAGGGATCGAGTGCGAGGTCATCGATCTCCGCACGCTGCGTCCCCTCGATCTCGTCCCCGCGTACGCGTCGGTTGCGAAAACGCACCGTGCGATCGTGGTGCAGGAACAGTGGAAACCGTTCGGGGCCGGTGCGGAGATCGCCGCGAGCATCACCGAGCACATGTTCGACGAGCTCGATGCGCCCGTCGAACGCGTGACCGGTGAAGACGTGCCGATGCCGTACGCCAGAAACCTCGAGTTACTGGCCACACCTCATGAGCTCGACATTGCACGGGCAGTGAAGAAAGTGATGTACCGGGATTCGGGATTCGGGGCTCGGGATTCGTAGCTCCCGAATCCCGAATCCCGAAAAAAACTATGGCCGAAATCATCATGCCCAAGATGGGCGACGCGATGACCGAAGGAAAGGTCGTCCGCTGGTACAAGAAGGCGGGCGAGCCGGTGAAGAAGGGCGAGCCCGTGCTGGAGATCGAGACCGACAAGGTCAACCTCGACCTCGAAGCCGAAGCCGACGGCACCCTCGGCAGCCTCGAGGCGCAGGAAGGACAGACCGTACCTGTCGGCGGCGTGCTGGCGAGGATTCTGGGAGCGGGCGAGAAGGATGTCGCTCTGCAGCGTCGCGTCACGGACAAAAAAGACAGCGTCAAGCACACGACCGGCGAATACGCGGAAGCGATCGAGATGAAAGCGCCCCGCACCGACCGCTCGGCGACCATCATCGCCATGCCCGCGCCGCAGAGCGGACGCCAGCGCTCCTCGCCCCTGGCGCGCAAGATGGCGCGGGAGATGGGCGTGAGCCTCGATGCAATTCAGGGTAGCGGGCCGAGGGGAAGGATCATCGCCGCGGATGTGAAGAACGTTCAGCCGCAACGGCCGGCAGCCGAGACGGCTGCCGCTCCACTCGAGGAGAGACAGATCCCGCTTTCCGCGATGCGGCGCACGATTGCCAGGCGCCTCGCGGAGTCGACGGGACCGATTCCGCACTTCTACCTGACTGCCGACTACGACGTCACGAACCTGACCAGCGTCCGGCAGCAGATGATGGACATCGAGGGATCGAAGCTCAGCCTCAACGATTTCATCGTCCGCGCGGCGGCGCTGGCGCTGCTCCATCATCCGAACGTGAACGCAAGCTGGGGCGACGACGCCATTACGCAGCACGGCGAGGTGCACATCGGCATTGCGGTTTCCACCCCGGAAGGGTTGATCACGCCCGTAATCCGGAACGCGGATCAGAAATCGATCGCGGACATCGCACAGGAAGTTCGCGCCCTCGCCGAGAAGGCAAAGAACCGCAAGCTGCTTCCGAACGAATACCAGGGCAGCACGTTCACCATCTCGAACCTCGGCGCCTGGGGAATCGAAGAGTTCACGGCCATCATCAATCCGCCGAACTCGGCGATCCTGGCCATTGGCACGGCCGAGGCGCGCGCGGTGGTGGTGAATGGACAGGTTGTGGTCCGCGATCGTATGAAAGTGACGATGTCATGCGATCACCGCGTGATCGACGGCGCCGCCGGAGCGGAGTACCTGAAAACGCTGCGACAGTTCATCGAGCAGCCGCTGCGGCTCGTCATCTGATCCCGTATCATCGACCCATGCTCTCGACCCGGACCCTCTCCGCCGTGCTGCTCGTTTCTCTCCTCGCTCCCGCCGCTCGCGCTGCCTGCACGCTGAACCTCCGCCAGGCCGATTCGACGACCATCGCCTGGAACGCGATTCCGGGCATCAACACCTACCAGGTGCAGGAGTCGACGGACAATTACGCGACTTCGCGTAATTACTTCATCACCGCGCCGTCATTCAAGATCAATCGCCGCGCGAGCGTCGATACCAAGATCGTCTACATCGTCACCGCGATGCTCGACACGAGCGCCGCTTCGGTCGGGCCCGCCGTGGAGGGATGCACCGAGCAGCTCGCGGTGACGGTGAAGGGAGATCCGGAGTTTCGCACGCTCACACGCAAGGCCGTGCTGCCCATCGTCGGCTCCGGGCCTGGCGCATTCGGCGGCCGGTTCAAGACCACGCTCAAACTGACCGCGAACGGTCCCGACCAGCGGGGGAGGCTCGTCTTTCATCCGGCCGGTGCGATCGAGTCGCCGAGCGATCCGTCGATCCTGTACTCGTTCGATGGCGGACTCGGACAGACCGTCGTGTTCGACGATGTCGTCGCGCGGATCGGCCAGAGTGGCGTCGGCAGTCTCGACATCGTGCCCGACGCCGATGCCGCTTCGACGGTTCCAACGATCGAGGCGCGCCTGTTCAACGACACTCCGAACGGTACGTTCGGTACGTCGACCACGGCGTTCTATCCGTTCGATTACCTGCATGCGCCGGATCTCGCGTTCCGGATTCCCGACGCGCAGTTCCGCATCAACCTCGGCCTGCGGACGCTCCAGGCTGTTTCCGCAAGAGTGCTGATCTACGGCCTCGGCGGCCGGCTGCGCGATTTCGTCGACTTGAGCTGGCCGGCGGGCTACACGATCGTCGCTCCGGTCAGCCAGGTCATCGGCCGCGACGTTGTTGCCGGCGAGAGCGTGCAGATCTTCTTCGACGGTGCGGCGATCCCGTTCTACACGGTGACGGAGAACCGGACGAACGACCCGGAACTGTTCGTTGCACAGCCGTCACACTCGTTCAACGTCGGCTCCTACGTGGAGTGAAACCGCCATCGAACCTGTTACACTACCCGCCATCCCCAGAGCATGCCGAGTCTGACAGGGGTCCTCGGTTTACTCGTCGTCATCTTCATCATCTGGTTTGTGTTGAAGCTGGCGCGTTTGGCGATCCGGCTGATTCTGATCATCATCGCCATCGTCATCATCGCGGGTGCCGTGCTCTGGATGCTGAGGTGAACCTTTGAGCGACCGAAAGTACAAACACAAGGGCTATCAGGACGGAGGTTCGTTCTCGAATCAGGGAGGCGGAGATCGTGCTCCGTCGGGACCGCGCCCCGAGCCGCAGCGGCAGCGCATGGAAGGCGCGCCGCGCGGCCGCACCGCCGGCGGTTTCGGCCCGGAGGCATTCAAGTGCAATCAGTGTGGACAGATCCGCCAGAACCTCGGCGACCTGACCTCTGACGAGACCTGCCTCCGCTGCGGCGCCGACCTGCACACCTGCGGCAACTGCCGCTTCTTCGACACGACCACGACCTGGGAATGCCGCGAGAACATCCCGGCCCGCGTCCCTTCGAAACATGCCCGGAACGAGTGCACGTTCTTCTCTCCGAAAATCGTCCGCGATCTCGCGGCGGACAAGGGGAAGGTCCTCTCGCCGGATGACGCGCGGAAGGCATTCGACGCGTTGTTCAACAAAAAAGGCTAGTGATCCGCAACACCATCCTCGCCGCCGTTTCCGGCGTCCTCTTCGCACTCTCCTTTCCCGATTACAGCGTCGGCTGGCTGGCATTCGTCGCGCTGATCCCGTTGTTCGTCGCCGTCGCGCGCGCACGCACCGGCTGGCACGCCTTCTTGCTCGGCTGGCTTTCGCAGACGATCGCCTGGCTGATCATGGTTCCGTGGGTGGTCCGTGTGATGTCGCACTACGGCGGCCTCCCGTACGTCACCGGCGTTCTGATCTTCATCGCCATGTCGGCATTCCTGGGACTCTACGGCGGCGCATTCACGGCGATCGTTTTCCGCATCCGTCCTGCCGATTCGGTGGCGCGATGGCTCGTCGTTCCATTGGCGTGGGCGGCGATCGAATACGCGCGCACGTATCTGCTCACCGGATTTCCGTGGAACCTCATGGCCGCGGCCATCGTCGACGACACGCCCCTCATTCAGCTCGACCGCTTCGCTGGACCGTACCTGATCGGCGCCCTGATGCTGCTGCCGGCGGCGGTCCTGACCTGGCTCATCGTTGCGCGGCCGCGGGGCATGCGCGTGGTCTTCGCGGCCGGCGCGGTCACCATCGTGATGTTCGTCTGGTGGGGGACGGGTGTCGTGGCCTCAAAACTCGTCGTCCGATCGGAGGTACCGCCAGTCCGCGCGGCCCTTCTGCAGCCGAACATCTCGCAGGAGATGCGATGGAACGACGCGAACATCGTGACGATCTACGACCGGATGATGCGCATGACCGCGGATGCGATCAACCGCCGCGCCGCGATCGTGATCTGGCCCGAGTCGACGGTGCCGCTCTCGTTCAGCTCCACCGATTTTTTTCGTGACGCCATCGAGCAGCTTTCGCGCGATCACGACACCGACATCATCCTGGGATCCGTCGCCGAGGACCCGAGGACGCCGAGCAGAATCTGGAATGCGGCGTTCCTGGTGAGCGGCGGGCACACCATCGGCCACTACGACAAGATCCGCCTCGTGCCGTTTGGCGAGTATGTGCCGCTGCGGAAGATGCTCTTCTTCGCGAAGAAGCTCGTCCACGCGGTGGGGGAGTTCGAGTTCGGAACCGACGATCATCCGCTGCGCGGCATGCTGTCGTACGGGCCCGCGATCTGTTACGAGGTTGTCTACCCGCAGATCACGGCCACGCAGGTGCGCAACGGCGCCGAAGTGCTCGTCACGATCACGAACGACGCGTGGTACGACGGCACATCGGCTCCGCGCCAGCACCTCAACCAGGCGCGCCTGCGCGCGATCGAGGACGATCGTTACCTCCTGCGCGCCGGGACGACCGGAATTTCCGCCGCCGTCGATCCGAGCGGCGTGATCATGCAGGAGATCCCGATGGGGCATCAGGGAACGATCATCGCGGACTTCCAGCCCTTGCGCACGCGCACGCTCTACGTCCGGTTTGGCGACTGGTTTGCGTGGCTGGCGATTTTGGTGACCGCTATCGCTATGATACGAAAGAGATGAATTCTGCATTGCTATGAAAGAAGACACCCTTACACGCATCGACGACCTCCGCGATCGACTCCGCTCCGTCCGGAGCTATCTTTGACGTAGCCTCCGCGCGCAAGACGCTCGGCGAGATCGAGCGCGAGATGTCCGCTCCCGGATTCTGGGACAACCAGGAAAAAGCGCAGGAAGTCGGCCGCAGGCGTTCGCGGATCGAGAAGCGCATCGGCTCGGGGGAGTCGCTCGACACGAAGTCCGAGGAGCTCGACGTGTTGCTCGAGCTGCAGAAGGAAGGGGAGACCGTCGAGAACGACATCGAGTCGCTCGTTGCCCAGCTCGAATCGGAGATCACGCAGGTCGAGCTGAGGATGAAGCTCTCCGGCGAGCACGACGACCGCGACGCCATCCTGGCCATTCACCCTGGTGCCGGCGGCACCGAGTCGCAGGACTGGGCCGACATGCTGCTGCGCATGTATCTCCGCTACTGCGAGCGCAAGGGCTGGTCGACGGAGATGGTCGACTACCAGGCCGGCGATGAAGCGGGAATCAAGAGCGCCACGCTGATGGTCCGCGGCGATTACGCCTACGGCTATCTCAAGGCCGAGCGCGGAGTGCACCGGCTCGTGCGCATCTCGCCGTTCGATGCCGCGAAGCGGCGGCACACGTCATTCGCGTCGGTCTACATCTATCCCGACATCGAGGAAGACATCGAGATCGAGATCAACGACAAGGATCTGCGCGTCGACACGTATCGCTCGTCGGGCGCGGGCGGCCAGCACGTCAACGTCACCGACTCCGCTGTCCGGATCACGCATTTGCCCTCGGGAATCGTCGTGACCTGCCAGAACGAGCGCAGCCAGCACAAGAATCGCGACGTGGCCATGAAGCTGCTCAAGGCCCGTCTGTACCAGATGGAAGTCGACAAGCGCAAAGAGGAGCAGACCAAGATCGAAGGGGAGAAGAAGGAGATCGGCTTCGGCAGCCAGATCCGATCGTACGTGCTTCAGCCTTATCAGCTCGTCAAGGACCTGCGCACCGGCCACGAGGTCGGCGACGTGCAGCGGATTCTCGACGGCGACCTCGACGAGTTCATCGAGGCTTTCCTCGCCCAACGGGCGCGAACGACCGCGGACGAATGAAAGTCGCGTTCTTCTCGCCGCTCCCGCCGGCGAGGACCGGCGTGGCGCACTACGCGTCGATGCTGATCCCCGAGCTGCGCAAGCACGTGGAGCTCGAACTCAATCCCGTAACCTCGGAGCTCCGCGACCGCATCTACCAGCTTGGCAACAACCCGCAGCATGAGTTCGTCTATCGGGCGGCCATGTCGAATCCGGGCGTGATCGTCCTGCACGACGTCGTTCTGCATCACCTCATCGTCGAGATGACGCTCGCGCGCGGTGATGCGGAAGGCTACGTCGAGGCCATGCGAGCCAATCATGGAGAGATGGGCGCGGCATGGGCGCGCGGGCGGATCATCGGTCTGCACGACGAGATCGCGAACTTCCTGATGCCGGCGTCGATCGACATCGCCAACCGGTCACGGGCCGTGATCGTGCACAACCTTTGGGCGGCGGAGCGGCTGCGGTCTTTGGGGGTGACGACGCCGATTCACGTGGTTCCACACCCTTACACCCCCCGAATCCCGAATCCCGAACCCCGAATCCCGAACCGCGCGATCGGGTTCTTCGGATTCTTGACCTCCGCCAAACGGGCCGAGGTCGTGCTCGAGGCGTTTCGCATGGCTCGTGCGCGCGATCCGCGCCTTCAGATGCACGTCGTCGGCGAGGCGGCGCCGAACATTCGCGTGCCCACGGGTGACGGGATCACGGTCACGGGCTATGTCGAAGATCTCGATCCTTACTACGACAAGGTCGATCGCATCGTGAACCTGCGCTATCCCTCGGCAGGCGAGACCTCGGGGACGCTCATTCGCGCGTTCGAGGCCGGGAAGCCGGTCGCGGTCAGCGACTACGCACAATTCGCGGAGTTCCCCGACGATTGCGTGACGAAGATTCCGTTCGGTGACAACGAAGTGCCGTCGCTCATTGAGTTTTTCCTGCGCGATCATCCGTCTCCCGCCGCCGCGCAACGTCGCTGGCTGGAAGAAAACGCGCGGATGGAATTGACGGTGCAGGGATATCTGAACGCGCTGAATGGCGCGCCGGCCAGTGTGTTGTCGAGCAGCCCGGCTGAAGCCGGGGTTCCATTGTTCCCCCGACTGGCCATGTCGTGGGACGGCACCACCGTCACGTTGACGAACGAGGGAGATACCACCCTCCTCGCCGGCGAGTACGGCGATCCCGGCTATCGCGCCGTGCTCAAGCTGTTCGACGGCGGGCGGCAGGTCCTCGACCGCTGGGTTTCGCTTCCGCGGGATCTCGCGCCGGGCCAGCAGGCGACATTCGAGTTTTCCGGCGCGGGCAACCGGCTGACGCTGACGCACGCTCTCGAGGGCATTCCGCTGCTCGACGAGACGCCCGCGGCGGAAGTGGAGCTCGCACGTGTTCGATGACGCGGCCCTCGACCGGCTGCGGCAGATGTTCGCGGTCCGCTTCTCGATCGCGATCGATGCGCCGAAGCTCCGGCGTGCCTGCGTTCTGATCCCCCTGATCCGCGATCGCCAGTCCTGGTCGCTTCTCTTCACCCGCCGGGCGGAGAACATGACGGCGCACAGCGGCCAGATTGCCTTCCCGGGCGGAGGGGTGGAGGATGGCGAGTCGCTTCAGGACGCAGCGATCCGCGAGGCGCAGGAGGAGGTCGGGATCCCGCCGGAGGCGGTGGAGTTGATCGGGCGGATGGACGATGTGGTGACCAACAGCGGATTTCTCGTCGCGCCATTCGTCGGCGTCATTCACGAGCCGATCGAGTACGTGATGCAGGAGAGCGAAGTCGTCGAGGTCTTCGAAGTCCCGGTCGACGCTCTGCTCGATCCGGCGAAGCCGGAGGTGCGCTATGTTCCGTTCCGCAACCGGCAATTCCCGGCGTATTTCTATCCGTATCAGCAGTACGAGATCTGGGGGCTGACCGGTCGGATGCTCAAGGCCTTTCTCGATATGGTCTGGCTCGCTATTTGAACGAGTGAAGTGAAGGAGGTTTCATGGCGAATCCAAAAAAGGGCCGCGGTAAAGGTGTCTCGCTGGCCGAGGAAGATCGGCGATATCTGTCCAGCAGTCTCAAGGATGCGCGTGGGCGTGGAGCGGCGACCGGGGCGGAATCCGAGGGTGGCTTGTTCGAGGCCCTGGAGCGGTTTGGCTTGAGCAGCGACCGCGTCGAGCGTCTTCGCGAAAGGATCAACGAGATGGACGTGCGCGAGTCGGTGGACAAGGCGCAGGACTATCTCTCCGAGCAGATCGAGAACGCCCGCGACTACGCCAGGCAGAATCCCGGCAAGGTGATCGCCGGCTCGGCGGGCGTGCTGGTCGGCGCCTCGCTCCTGGCCATCGCGCTGCGGCGTGCGTCAGGCGAGGAGAAGAAGCGAACGGCTGCGTCGAAGACGTCGAGCGCGAAGAAGTCGTCGTCGAAGAAGCGTTCCAAGCGGTAATCGAAACGGCGCGCGGCGAGACTCCCTCGGCCGCGTGCTGCCTCCCTCCCTCGGCCGATCCTCGTCGTTGACACGCGCGTGACGTTAGCGACAGAGCGGTAAACGGCCGCCACCACGACGTTGGTGAATGTTCTCAGCGTCTCGCGAATGCGGGAACTGAAAATGACCGTCATGCTCGGCATGACGGACACAGAGACCGCTTCGCGTGAATTTCTCCATGTGTTCCGCACCGACAACACAATGGAGGAATGCACAGACATGAACTGGATTCGATCTTTACGGCGTGCGCTGTTCTCAATCGCGTTTCTCGCGACCATTCCATTGGTCGCACAGACGCAGACGGGTCAATTGACCGGCACGGTCACGCAGGACGGCACGCCGCTCCCGGGCGTGCGCGTCACGGTTTCGTCGCCGGCATTGCAGGGATCGCGAAGCGCAGACACGGACATCAACGGGAACTACAACATTCCTGCGCTTCCCCCCGGCGAATACACAGCGGAATTCTCACTGGAGGGATTGCAGTCGATGACGCGGCGTGTCAGCGTGACGCTGGCCGGGATTGCGCGTGCCGACGCAGCGATGAAGTTGTCGGCGGTGTCGGAGACGATCACCGTCACGGCCAACACGCCGTCGGTCGTCGAGACGCCGACGATGGAATCGAACGTCTCGGCGCAGACCGTCGAGAATCTGCCGATTCTGAGGACCCTGATCTCGACCGTCACCCTGACGCCGAATACGAACCAGAACGGGCCGGGCGGCGCGACGACGATCTCGGGCGCGACGTCGTTCGACAGCACGTTCTATATCAACGGCACACCGGTGAATGAGGTTCTCCGCGGCCAGCCTCTCAGTCTCTTCATCGAAGACGCGTTGCAGGAGACGACCGTGCTCACCGGTGGAATCTCCGCCGAATACGGCCGCTTCACCGGCGGCGTCGTCAATGCCATCTCCAAATCGGGCGGCAACGTCTTCGCGGGCTCGCTGCGTGACAGCCTCACGAACCCGAGCTGGGCCAGCAGTACTCCTCTCAAGGAGAAGCTTCTGGACAAGCTGTCCCAGACGTATGAAGGGACGTTCGGCGGCAGGATCATCGCCGACCGCTTGTGGTTCTTTACGGCCGGCCGTTATGTGAACGCCAGCGCACAGAACTTCTTCCTGCAGAGCACGCAGTCATTCAACACGCAGTCGACGCAGAAGCGCATCGAGGCGAAATTCACCGGACAGATCAACCCCAAGCATTCCGTCGTTGCATCGATCCTGAAGCTGACGGCGAACATCACCGACCGATGCCTGGCGAACGGCTGCTGGGACCCAGCGTCGCTGTCCGAAAAGGAAACGCAGCCGCAGGATCTCTACAGTGGCAATTACAACGGCATCCTCACGAACAACCTGCTCGTCGAGGCGTTTGCCTCGAAGAGCGACCTGAAGTTCCAGCACTCCGGCGGACCGGCCGGCGACGTGCTCACGGCGACACCGTTCCGTGACGCGAACACGGGCGCGTTCTCCGGAGCCAGCCAGTTCTGCGCGACCTGCGGCACCGAGGTCCGTCAGTCGAAGACGTTCGGCGTGAAGCCGCACTACTTCCTCTCCACGCAGCGGGGCGGCACGCACAACATCATCGCTGGTGTCGAGCACTTCACCAACTCGATCCTGTCGAATAACCATCAGTCGGGCAGCGACTACGAGGTCTACAACTTCGCATCGCCGACGCGCGACGCGAACGGCAACGTGCTGGAGGGAATCAGCCCGGGCTCCGCGCTCATCCTCTGGTGGCCGATTCTGCAGAACGCGCGGCCGGACGACTTTGCCAGTACCGGCGTCTTCGTCAACGACAGGTGGGACTTCACGAGCCGCCTGAACTTCAACCTGGGCGCTCGCTATGACAAGAACGACGGCACCGACAGCGCCGGCAAGAAGGTCGCGAAGGACTCCAAGGTCAGCCCGCGCCTCGGGGTGACGTACGACGTCGCCGGGAACGGCCGTCTGCGCCTGAACGCCAGCTACAGCGAATACGTCTCCAAGATTCAGTCGGGCAACATCGGCGACGCCTCGTCGCCCGCCGGCTCGCCTTCGCTCCTCTACTGGCTGTACAACGGTCCGGAAATCACGGGACTGCCGCACGATCAGTTCATCAAGTCGGTCTTCGACTGGTTCAACAGCACCGGCGGGATCAACAACCGCAAGTTCCTCGGCAGCGGCGGATACCTCCTTGGCGGCGGCACGAACGGGGTCTCGACGCAGATTCAGGGCTCGCTCAAGTCGCCCTCCGTGCGTGAGATCGCATTCGGCGCGTCCACGCAGATCGGCCGCAACGGCTTCCTGCGTCTCGACTATCAGGATCGCGTGTGGAAGGACTTCTACGAGGCCGTCCTAAACCTCGGTACCGGGACGATCTTCGACCCGCTCATCGGCGCCGATGTCGATCGCGGCCTCGTCACGAACGGCAGCGATCTGTCCCGCAAGTATCGCGCGGCCGTTCTGCAGGGCGGATATCGCCTCACGTCGCGTCTGAACGTGGCCGGGAACTACACGTACTCCACTCTCAAGGGCAATCAGCTTGGTGAGACACAGAACGCCGGCCCGGTCGCTGATCTCAGCACGCAGTACTACCCCGAGATCACCGGCTTCGCGCGTCACAATCCGGTTGGATACCTTCCCCAGGACCAGCGCCACAAACTGCGCGCCTGGGCGACGTACGATCTGCCCTCGAGGATCGGCCGCTTCAACGTGAGCGTCCTCGAGCGCTACGACTCGGGCACGCCGTTTGCCGCCATCGGAACGGTCGATCCGATCGCCAGTGGAGTGAAGGATCCGGGATACCTGCTGGCGGCGAGCGCTTCCGCCGGTGGCTTCAACTACTACTTCACCGACCGCGCGGCGTTCCGTTGGGACAACGTGACCGCCACGGACCTCGGCCTCAACTACACACTGCCGGTCGCGCACCTCGGCTTCTTCGCCCAGGCGGACATCATCAACGCGTTCAATGAACACGCGGTGATCGGCGGCAATACGACAGTGTCGACCGCCTTCAACTCATCCCGCTTTGCGACGTTCAATCCATTCACTGATACGCCGGTCGAGTGCCCTCAGGGTGCTGCGGCTGCGACATGCCGCTCCATGGGCGCGAACTGGCAGAAGGGCTCGAAGTTCGGAACGGCCACCGATCCGACGAATTACCAGACCGCGCGCACGTATCGGCTTTCGGTCGGATTCAAGTTCTGAGGCAAAAAGGAGTGGGGGTCGGGCAATCATCCCGGCCTCCACGCCCTCTGCGCGAGCTGCGCCCGCACATCTCAGCTTGCTCGATGACGAATCGAGCATTCGGCGCTGGGCCGCTCGCCAACGCCATTGACGGGGCTGATCCGGTACGGCCCTGACGGGCCACCGGTTTGTTTCTATGGCTGGGTCGTGACTGTCCTCGTCGGCGCGGTCTTATTCGACGCCAAGGATGCCAGGGCGCTGCGCCGCGCCACGATCCCGCGGGGCCAGCGAGATGACGGCGGACCGACTGACTACTTCTTCAGCAACCCCGCAACGTACGGCTCGAGCGCTTTTCCCTCGTCGCCGGCATCGACGAACTTGCCGTTGACCATGTACGTCGGGGTCGCGCGCACTCCGTTGGAGAACGCGGCGCCGACGGACTTCAACAGCTCGTCCCGCACCTCGGCCGAGGAGATGTCGGCGTCGTAACGCTTCATGTCGAGATCGTGGTCCTGCGCGAAGCCGCGCGCGAAATCGTCGAACGTGAACGTCGTCAGCTTGTCCTGATTCGAGTAGATCTGTTTCTTGTAGTCCCAGAACGCTTCGGGTTTCTGGCGATAGATCGCGCGGCCGGCCATGGCCGCGGCGAATGCCCACGGATGCGACGTGATCAGCGGCAGGTCGTAGCGGATGTAGCGCACGCGGTCGCCGTATTTCTCCATGATCGGATCGAGATACGTCGAGGCGTGTTTGCACGACGGGCATTCGAAGTCGGAGAACTCGACGACGGTGACGTCGGGCTTCGCCGCGCCGCGCGTCGGTGCGTTGGCCAGCCGTGGCTCGAACGTCTTGATTCGCGCCGCGCCGAGGTCGCCGGTCGCCGGCACGAAGTGTCCGAGGAAGAAGACCTTGGCTTCGGGATCGATCTCGCCCTCGAGCGCGACCTTGCCCTGCTCGGTCATCTCCAGCATCGACACGGGCAGGAGTCCGTTGCGGGTTCGCTCACGGGTGACCACGGGGGTGAAGTTCTCCTGCAGGCCGGTCCAGGCGAAATTCTTCAGCTTCTCTTCGATCGTCTTTCCCTCGACCTCGCCGAGAACCCAGGGCAGGCCGATGTAGAAGTCACCCGAGACGGGGGAGGTGGCGATGAGGTACTGCCCCTCGCACGCCGGGCGAGGGCTGGCCACGCGGACCAACGCGCCCTTGAGACCGAGCGGCAGACTCTGCTGCAGTTCGGCGCGCGTGATGGTCATCTCCTTGCACACCGGAATCGACTGGCGGACCAGCGCCTCGGTCTTCTCGTCGAGTTTCGATTCCGCCGGCTTGTCCTGTTGCGCGAAGGCGGCGGTGGCGGCGAGCGCCGCAAAAAGGATGAGAGTTCTCTTCATGCGAAATCGGAAACGGTCCGGCACGCCACCGTCATTCCGCCGGTGCGCTCTGTTTCTGAAGATTCTCCGCGATCGACTCCGCCGCGCGGAACACGCGCATGAAGTTCTCTCCCATGATCTTGCGGATGTCAGTGTCGGAGTAGCCGCGCTGTTTCAGTTCCGCCGGGATCTTCCGGAGATCGCTCACGTCCTCCATTCCTTCAGGCGTGATGCCGATGCCGTCGAAATCGGACCCGATGCCGACGTGATCGATGCCCGCGATCTTGACCATGTGATCGATGTGATCGACGATCCGCGTCCAGGGGACCTTCGGCAGCGGGTTCGCGTCCGTCAGCGCCTTCCGGGCTTTCTCGAGCTCGGGCGTGTCGGCGTCGAACTGCTTCTTCATCTCGTCGATCTGTGGCTTCAATCGGTTGTCGCGCTCCTCGGAGGCGCGAGCCTCTTCCGTCGACAGGAACACCGGGTAGAAGTTCACCATGGCCACGCCGCCGTTCTTCGACAGCGCGCGGAGCATGTCGTCGGTCATATTTCGCTTGTGATCGGCCAGAGCGCGCGACGATGAATGGGATGCGATCACCGGCGCTTTGCTCGTCTCGATCACGTCGTAGAAAGTCTTGTCGCTGACGTGCGAGACGTCGACGAGCATGCCCATGCGGTTCATCTCCAGGACGACCTGCTTGCCGAACGGCGTGAGGCCGTTGTGCTTCGGCTCGTCGCCCGAGGAGTCCGCCCAGTTGTTCGAGTTCGTGTGGGTGAGGGTCATGTAGCGCGCGCCGAACCGATAGAACGCGCGCAGGAGATCGAGTGAGTCCTCGATCGCGTGGCCGCCCTCGATGCCGATGAGAATCGCCCGCCGGCCGTTGCGCACGGCTTTCTCGATGTCAGAGGCCGATTCGGCGAAGCGGACCTGCCGCGGATTGTTCTGCGCCATCTCATGGATGGTCTCCATGATCTTCATGCAGTACGCCGCCGCGCCGTTGTTCGCGTATTTCGCCGGCACGTACGCCGCGAAGAACTCGGCGTCGAGCCCGCCTTCCTTCATGCGGACGTAGTCGAACATCCCCGTCGTGTTGCGCACGCCGAGGTTGAACGGATGAGCGCGGTATTCGGTCGGCGTATCCGCGTGCGTATCCACCGTGATCGCATGCGGGATGGAGGATTTCCTGGTCGCCGCGGCGAGCGGCAGGGCGAGCGTGAGGGCGATCGCGAGAAGGGATCTGCGCATGACGCGCGGATACTAGCAGTCCTCGGGCCTCAGAAAAGCAAAGGAGCCGCTTGCGCGGCTCCCTCTGCGGCCCGAGGCCCCCGAGCCTCTGCGCAAGTCGTTGTTGACGTCATCCTGAGCCGCGAAGACGGCGAAGGATCTCGAAATGGCAGGCGTTATCGCATCCTGAGATCCTTCGTCGCGCTTCGCCGACTCAGGACGACGACTGTGCAGAGGTACACCTCTAGGGGAAGCTCTGAACAAGTCGTTGGCCACGTCATCCTGAGCCGCGAAGACGGCGAAGGATCTCGAAATGGCAGGCGTTGTCGCATCCTGAGATCCTTCGTCGCGCTTCGCCGACTCAGGATGACGAGTTGCGCAGAGGTACACCTCTAGGGGAAGCTCTGAACAAGTCGTTGGCCACGTCATCCTGAGCCGCGAAGACGGCGAAGGATCTCGAAATGGCAGGCGTTATCGCATCCTGAGATCCTTCGTCGCGCTTCGCCGACTCAGGATGACGACTGTGCAGAGCTTCCCTAGTTGTTCGACGGTCCTTCGCTGATCTCCTCGACCGCCTTGCCGACTTTGTCCGTGGCGCCGGTCTCGGTGGCGAGATCCTTCATCGAGACGATCCCGACGAGCTCGTTGTTGCGATTCACGACCGGGACCCGGCGGATCTGCGCGTTGCTCATCACGTCGAGCACCTCGCGGACCGATGCGTCTTCGCTGACCGAGCGCACCTGCCTGGTCATGACCTCGTTCACGTGGCAGCCGTTGATGTCTTTGCCGCCGGCGACCGCGCGCAAGACGATGTCGCGGTCGGTCACCAGGCCGATGATCTTGCGGCCATCGACGACCGGGATCACGCCAGTATCCTGGTCGCGCATGATCCGGGCAACCTCGAGCACGCTGTCCTTCTCCGTCACGCACCGCGGATTGGGCGTCATGATGTCGCGCACGTTCTGCGACTCGTTCCGTTGTTCAGCCATTGAGATGCCTCCTTGGGAAAAGGAGAGCAAGAGATGTGCTAGGTCTCGCGGTAAAATCCCGTCACCGCGTGCCAATTTCGAGTGGGAGCAGGCTGGGACCGTATGAGGTCGTCGCGCCGATCGGCGCGGGCGGCATGGGTGAGGTCTGGCGAGCCCGCGATACGCGGCTCGACCGGAGCGTTGCCGTCAAGGTCTTGCCGGCGGAACTGGCCAAGAACGCACAGCTCAAGCTCCGCTTCGAACGCGAGGCGAAAGCCATCTCTCAGCTGAATCATCCGAACATCTGCCAGCTCTACGACGTCGGCGACGATTACCTCGTCATGGAGCTCATCGAGGGTGAGTCGCTCGCCGATCGCATCGGTCGCGGCCCGCTGCCGCTCGATCAGGTGCTGCGATACGGCACCGAGATCGCCGACGCCCTCGACAAGGCCCATCGCAGCGGAATCATCCACCGCGATCTGAAACCGGGCAACGTCATGGTCGCGAAATCGGGCGCGAAACTGCTCGACTTCGGTCTGGCATCGATCAAGCCCGCAGTCGAGAGCTCCGCGCCGCACGATGCCACCGCCGCGAGATCGCTCACCCAGGAAGGCACGATCCTGGGAACGTTCCAGTACATGGCACCGGAGCAGCTCGAAGGGTTGCCGGCTGACGCGCGCACGGACATCTTCGCCCTCGGCTGCGTGCTGTACGAGATGCTCACCGGCCGGCGTGCGTTCGAGGGAAAGAACCGCACCAGCCTCATTGCGGCGATCGTCTCCGGCACGCCCCGTTCGATCAGCGAGCTGCAGCCGCTCACGCCTCCCGCGCTCGAGCACATCGTGCACCGTTGCCTGGCAAAGGACCCGGACGATCGGTGGCAGAGCGCGCACGATGTCGCCGAAGACTTGCGGTGGATTCGCGATGCTGGATCGCAGGCCGGGATTGCCGCGCCGGTCGCGCACCGCCGAAAACTCCGGCTGCGTTGGCTGACGGCTTCCGCGGCAGCCGTGGTTGTTGCTGCGCTTGCCGTGGCCGGCTACGTCACGACGCACAGGCAGAAGCCGGTCAATATTCATTTCACGCTGCCGGGGATGACCGACGAGTACATGGCGGCGCAGAGCGCGTACGTCTCGCCCGACGGGACGCGGATGCTCATCGGCGCCCGCAGCCGGAAGACATTGAACATGAAGCTGTGGATCCGGCCTCTCGATGGATTCGATACCAAGCCGCTCGACGGTACTGACAACGTCGAAAACTCGTGCTGGTCGCCTGATGGAAGGGCGATCGCGTTCATCGCGAACGGGAAGTTGCAGCGTCTCGAGCTGAGCGGCGGAACCCCTCGCGTGCTCGCGACGATCGTCACCCAGCCGAGTGGCATCGCCTGGAGCGGTGACTCGATCGTCTGGGGTGAAGATGAAGGGTCGCTGAAGCGCGTTTCCTCGAATGGCGGCCCCGTCGAGGTTCTGACAAAGCCGGACGCCGCAAAGCATGAGATCGGACATGTCTTTCCGACATTCCTGCCCGGCGGGAAGCGCTTCCTCTTCATCACCTACACGCGGAACACCGACTCGCCCGATCGCGCGCATACGCTGTACGCGGGTTCACTCGGGTCGAGCGAGATCACGCGAGTCGGCAGCGTCCCATCGCGAGTTCAGTATTACGACGGCTACCTCTTCTTCGTACGCGATGCGTCGCTGTATGCGCAATCATTCGATGCGAAGAGCCTGAAGTTCACCGGCGAGCCGAAGCCTGTCCTCGACGATGTGTTCTATTTCCAGCCGACCGGAGGGGCGAGTTTTGCGATCTCCGATGCCGGAATGATCTCCGCAGTGGGTCTCCAGCATGCCACGAGCGTGGCCATCACGGACCTCGGCGGCCGCGAGCTGTCCACGATCCTTTCCGCCGACAACATCTACGATCACATCGCCGTCGCTCCCGATGCCTCGCGCATCTACGTGGCAAGGGTCGATCCGAAAATCGGAACGCCCGACATCTGGGAACACGGTTTGACACGTCCGACGAAAACGCGGCTGACGTTCGACCCGGAAGAAGAAGCCGAACCGGTCGTCTCGCCTGACGGCAAACACCTCTACTACGAGTCCGATCGTTACGGCGTTCCCGACATTTTCGAGAAGAGGCTCGATGGCAGCAGCCCCGACGTGCGCGTCGTCGCGGCGCCCAATTATCAGGCTCCCTGGGGCGTCTCGCCCGATGGCCGGTTCCTGTCGTATACGACCGAGCAGGACGCCCCCGCGACAAAAACTGACCTGTGGATGATGTCTTTGGCCGATCGGAAATCGTTCCCTTTCGTGGCCACGCCCGCGCACGACGGAAACGGAGCGTTCTCTCCGGACGGCAGGTGGATCGTCTACTTGTCCGACGGGTCGGGTGCCTACGAGGTCTATCTGCGCCAATTCCCGAACGGAAAGTCGAGCCAGGTCACGACGATCGGCGTCACGAATGCCCCGCGCTGGTCGCGTGACGGGAGGAAGCTGTATTTCACGAAACATCGGACGCTGTACGAATGCGATGTCGCTCCGAACGGCGATACGTCCGATCCGCGGCCGCTCTTCGAAGCCCGGGAACTGATCTACACATTCGAGTTGATGCCCGACGGAAAGCGCTTCGTCCTGGTGTATTGGAGCGACGCCGGCGCGTCGCCGCCGATCCGCGTGATCAGCCGCTGGTCGCCCGCGGACTAGTGTCGCGTGTCGCAATCGACCGACTTTCGCTGGTGCCGCTTGCGGCCGAGATGCAAGGCGCGAGGAGGAGGCGATGCAGTGGCATCGACGACGAGCAACGCCGCAGATCGGCCGCAACCGGCACCAGCCCGAAGGGTTGCGGGCGGCGAGGGGCCATCTGCTGCGTTGGCGCTCCTCGACGATGTCCCGCAACGCCTTCGTCGCGGCGCCTCGCATCTGGCCCCTGGGTGGCCGCAACGAAAGCCGGTCTGTTTGCGACACGCCACACTCGTGGAGCTCTGAACAAGTCGTTGTTCACGTCATCCTGAGCCGCGAAGACGGCGAAGGATCTCGAAATGGCAGGCGTTTTCGCATGCTGAGATCCTTCGTCGCGCTTCGCCGACTCAGGATGACGACTTGCGCAGAGGTTCTAGCGGATGCTGTAGCGCATCTCGAGCATGACGCTGCGCCCGTCGATCACCGGACTGAATCCCGAGACACCCGCCTCCTGATGAGTTCCCGCAATCCGCGAAGAGAGGCGAAGGATCTCGAAATCGCCGCGTTTTCGCATGCTGAGATCCTTCGTCGCGCTTCGCCGACTCAGGATGACGACTGGCGCAGAGGTTCCCTCGTGTCCCGTCATCGAGAAATCGATACCATCTCGCTTGCTTTCGACGGCGATCGCTGCGTTGCGCCTCCTCGACGTCGTCACCACGATGCCTAGCGTCGGCGCGCCTTGCGCTCGCCGCCGATTGCGGCGCGATCTAGTACCGATTTCCCGATTACAGGACGCTAGAACGCCAGTCGCAACCCGCCCGACAGCGTCAGATACCGCGGCCGGAAATCGGCGTTCGTGAAGTGGTACGTCGCGGCGACGATCAATCCGTATCGGCGCGTCATCGGAAAATCGCCCGTCAGGCCGATCGGGAAACCGTAATCGGTCGTCGAGGTGAAGCCGGACGCCTGATGCCGATAGACACCGACGCCGGCGAACAGGCCGGTCGAGCCGAACGGTTCGGAGAAGCGATACTCGACCAGGCCCTCCGCGTGCTGCACTTCGCCATCGACATCGCGGCGCACGACGTCGCCGGCGGCATTGGTCTCGCGGATCGCGACCGGACCGTCGATGCGGCCGACCTGCACCTTGAACATCGCGCCGGGGTCGACCTGAACCGCGTAGTAGAGGTCGACCGAGGAGTTGGAAAGGCTGAAGCCCGGATTCTGGAGATTGGCTCCCGGGGCAGCCTGGCCACTCTTGACCACGCGCTTGCTGCCTCCAAAGAGCACTCCGAACTCGGTCGTCTGCGCGGCGAGGGGCACGGCCGAGATGAGCGAAATCGCCAGCAGGAATGCGGTTCTTCTCATGGCCGGCACTATAAGCGATGGGTACATGGGTCACAACTCCTTGTCAGTACAATGTTGCGCGTGCAGACGAGCCTGAGCAGCGCGCTGTCGATCATTGGACGTGAGGCGCTCCGAATCGTTCTGCCGTCGTGGTGCGTCGTCTGCGGCCGCGAGCTTCCGTGGCGCGACCGGGTGGCCTCCTGCTGCCGCTCCTGTTGGTCCTCGCTCCCGCGCATCGAGTCGGCAAAATGCCGATCGTGTGCCTTGCCGCTGCCGGCGGGCGAGAGCTGCATCTCGTGCAGCGTCGACCCGCTTCCCTCCGACTGGTGCGATGCCTGGGGTGAATATCGCGGCGGCCTCGAACGGCTCCTGCACGCATTCAAGTTCGAGCATCACGATTTTCTCGACGCTCCTCTCGCGGAGCTGCTGCACGAGACGCTGCTGGCGCGGGGCGACCTCGGATTCGATGCCGTCGTTCCCGTCCCGATGCACCGCTCGAAGGAGCGCCGCCGCGGCTACAACCAGGCGCAGCTCCTCGGATCCGCGCTGGCGAGGCGGATCGGAGTGCGCTGCGAGCCGGACCTGCTGACCAAGCCGGAGGAGACGGCGACGCAATCGATGTTGTCGCGCGGAGCACGTGCGGCGAACGTCCGGCGGGCATTCATGGCCTCGCCCGGCGCTCCCGGGAAGGCCATCCTCGTCGTCGACGACATCTGCACTACGGCCGAGACCGTTCGGGCCTGCGCCCGCGAGCTCCTCGCTCAGGGTGCGTCGCGTGTGTGCGCTGTCACCGTGGCGAAAGCCGTCTGATTTTGTAGAATGCGCGCCGTTTGTTCCGCGCCTTCTTCATCTTCCTCTCCGAAAGCCGCTTCCTCCGCGGGATCGCCGAGCGCTCCCGCATCGGCCGCCTCATGTCCCGCCGCTTCGTGGCAGGAACGGCGGTGGACGACGCGCTCGAAGCCACCGCTGCACGAAACGCCCTCGGCATGAGCGTCAGCATCGACAACCTCGGCGAGAACGTCACGAACGCCGAGGAATCGAGGCACAGCGCGAAGCTCTATCACGAGCTGCTCGACGCCATCGCCGCGCGAAAGCTCAACGCGAACGTCAGCCTCAAGCTGACGCACATGGGCCTCGACGTCGACGAGACGATGTCCCGCCGGCTGGTCGACGAGCTCGTCGCGCACGCCGCGCGCCTCGACAGCTTCGTTCGCGTGGACATGGAAGGCTCGCCATACACCGACAAGACGCTCGCTGTCGTTCGCGAGCTCCATCGCCGTCCGGGCAACGCCGGTCATGTCGGTGCGGTGATTCAGTCGTACCTTCGCCGCAGCGAGGACGACGTGCGTTCGCTCTGCGCGGACGGAATCCGCATCCGGCTGTGCAAGGGCGCCTACAAGGAGCCGCCGGAGATCGCCTTTCCGGAGAAGTCCGAGGTCGATGCGAATTTCGTGAATCTGATGAAGATCATGCTGAGGAGCGGCGTCTACCACGGCATCGCCACGCATGATCCGAACATGATCGACGCCACGATCGCATTCGCGCGTGCCGAGAACATCGGTCCCGACAAGTTCGAGTTCCAGATGTTGTACGGCGTGCGCCGCGAACTGCAGCAGCAGCTCGTGCGCGACGGATGGCGGATGCGCGTCTACATCCCGTTCGGGACGGAGTGGTATCCATACCTGATGCGGCGTCTGGCCGAGCGGCCAGCCAACGTGTTCTTCATTCTGAGGAATCTATTTCGACGATGAAAAAGCTCACGATCCTCCTCGCCCTGCTGATCGCATCTTCTGCCTACGCCGCCGATCGCGCCGACGAAGTCCGGCAGACCGAGATCGGCTTTGCCAAAGCATTCGCCGATCGCGATGCCGCGAAGTTCTTCAGCTTCGTCACCGACGACGCGAACTTCCTCGGTCCGAAGCGGATACTGGCCGGGAAAGCGGAAGTCGTGAAAGTCTGGACCGAGTATCTGAAGCCGGAGAAGGCTCCGTTCCGCTGGGAGCCCGAGCGCGTTGTGGTGAACGCGAAAGGAGATCTGGGGCTCTCGACCGGTCCGGTCTATGACGCCGAGGGAAAGCACATCGGCAACTACTCGTCGATCTGGCAGCGGCAGAGCGACGGAACGTGGAAGATCGTGTTCGACGGCCCCGGCGGGCCGGTCTGCGAAACGAAGTAGCCGAAACTTCGGCGGCGCGGCGTCAGTCAAAGCGTGTGATCGGAGGATCACATGGGCAATCGTCTTCGGCTCGTCGCACTCGTATCCATCCTGGCATTGCTTCTGATTCCGCTCGCCGCCGCGGCGCAGAGCGAGAAGACGGAGCCGCGCCTCATCTCGGTCCAATTCAATTCGCGTCCCGAGTTCGCCGAGGTCCGTGTCGATGGCGTGTTCGTGGGGACGACGCCATTGCCGTACCGCCTCTCGCCGGGCGTTCACAAGATCGAACTGTCCCGTCAGCGTTACCAGTCCTGGACGCGCGAGCTGTTCGTCAGCGCCGATGTTCCGACGAATGTGACCGCGCTGCTCGACGAGCGCGAATCGAAGCCGTGCGGAAAGTGATCCGTTTGGTGGTTGCGGGCTACAACGCGGTTGATCCGACGTCCCACTTCGGGCGGTCGCGCCAGCGGTCGTGCATCCAGACCCATTGCTCGGGAACGCGGCGAACCTGCTCCTCGATCGCGCGCGTCATTCGTGCGGTGAGCTCGATCGGGTCGTCGCCGCGCTTCGTCTCCAGCGGCTCCTGGAACCGGATGAGGTGCGTGCCGTCGTCGAGCCGCTCGATGAACGCGGCCACGGCGTAAGCCTCGGTGCGGATGGCGAGCGTCGCCGGGCCGATCGGCGTGAGCGCCGGCTTCCCGAAGAACGGTACCTTGGCGCTTTCGGCGCGAATGCTCTGATCGATGAGGAAGGCCACGAACCCCGGCTTGCGCATCGCGCGAATCAACTCACGGCCGGCGGCGGTCGAGCCGCGGTCGATCGTATCGATCCCTGCCTGCTTGCGAATGTCGACGATGAAATCGCCGAGTCCCCTCTCGGTCCTCTCGCGCTGCAGCACCGTCACCGGAGCACGCTTGCCGACGGAGTAGGCGAGCCACTCCCAGTTTCCGCAGTGGCCGGTGAACACGACGACCGAGCGGCCGCCGCGCACGAGATCGACAACGCGGTCCGTTCCTTCGAATCGCGTTCGCTCGTTGAGCTCGTCGATGTTGGGAAGCCACACGATCTCGAACAGCGAAGTGCCGAGATGTCGGAACATCGCACGGATGACGCGGCGGCGCTGATCGTCAGTCCATTCGGGGAACGCGATCTCGATGTTCCGCATGGCCTTTCTTCGCTCGCCGCGCGCAAAGGTCCATGCCAGCGAGCCGAGAAAACGGCCGATGGCCTGTCCCCTGCGAAGCGGGATGCGGCGTCCGATGAAGCTGACGATGCCGAGCGCGCGAAGAAGTGCGCGCTCCCTAAATGCTCTGAGCTTCGGGCCGGCCACTGGCGAATTCCTGGACGAGCGCTTCCCAGTCGCCGCGCTCGCGAAGCAGGCGCTCGACGATCTCGCGGAACGCGCCGCCGCCGCCGGGCGCATCGAGCTTCCACATCGCCGCTGCGCGCACTTCCGGCGACGCATCGGAAGGAGCGGCGGAGATCGCCACGCGCGCCATCGGGGCGAGATCGGGGAGATCGTCTCCCGCGTAAAGGACCTGGTCGAGCGAGAGTCCGAACTTCAGCGCGAGCCGCTCCGTCTCCTCGAGTTTGCTCGCGCAACCCTGGCGCAATTCGACGATGCCGAGCTCGCCCGCGCGCCGCTCCAGCGCCCGCGAGCGACGGCTGGTCACCAGCGCGACGATGATGCCCGCGCGCTGCGCGAGCTTCACGCCGAGCCCGTCGCGGACGTTGAACTCCTTGATCTCGCGATGATGACCGCCAACGTAGATGATCTTCCCGTCCGTCCACACGCCGTCGACGTCGGAGATGATCAGTTTGATGTCAGTGGCGGAAATGTCTCTCTCCTGTAAACACCATCGTGAGTCCACGCTCATCGGCCGCGGCGATCACTTCCTCGTCGCGCACCGAGCCACCCGGTTGAATGACTGCGCGCACGCCGGCATCGGCGAGGATATCGAGCCCGTCGCGGAACGGGAAGAACGCGTCGGATGCCGCAAATGGAACGCCGGCTTCAGCCAGTGAGGCCCCCGGCTGAAGGCGGGGCTCCATCTTCATGATCGCAACTTTCGCCGCGTCCACGCGGCTCATCTGGCCCGCGCCGATGCCGATCGACTGGGAGCGGTTCGTCAGGACGATGGCGTTCGACTTCACATGCGCGCAGACGATCCAGGCGAACTCCAGTCCGTCCATCGTCTCCGCGGACGGCTGAACCTTTGTGACCGTCTTCCAACGATCGCGGCCGGAAATCCGATCGGGCTCCTGCGCGAGAATTCCGCCCGCCGCGCTGCGAAATTCCATTTCTGGAAGCGCGGCGCGCGTGGTCACGAGCCGCAGGTTCTTCTTTTTCTGAAGAATGCTCATGGCGTCGACGGAGAAGGACGGCGCGACGATGACTTCGAGAAACATCGACTCGATCTGGCGCGCGCAGTCGCCGTCGAATTCGCGGTTCGCGCCGATGATGCCGCCGAATGCCGACACGGGATCGGACTCGATCGCGGCCCGAAGCGCCTCTGCGAGCGAGTCGCGACGGGCGACGCCGCACGGATTGGTGTGCTTGATGACCGCGATGGCCGGTTGCGCGAACGCATTCGCCAGCTTGATCGCCGAGTCGAGGTCGGTGAGGTTGTTGTAGGAGAGCTCTTTGCCATGGAGCTGCTCGAACGGTTTTTCCCCGGCACGGACGTAGAACGATGCCTTCTGCTGCGGGTTTTCGCCGTAGCGGAGGTCCTGGAATTTGGAAAGGTGAAGTGAAAGGCCGGCGGACCGCCCGCTGAGGTAGCTTGCGATCATCGAGTCGTAGCGCGACGTTTTCTCGAAGACCGCGATCGCGCAGCGCAGGCGGAACTCCTGCGAGATCTCGCCGCGCTCGAACTCGCCCAAGAAGTCTCCGTACAGCGCGGGATCGCAGAGCGGCAGCACATGACGGTAATTCTTCGCGGCGGCGCGAAGCATCGATGGTCCGCCGATGTCGATCTGCTCGACCGCTTCGGCGATTGTGACCCCTTCGCGCGCGATCGTCGACTCGAACGGGTAGAGGTTCACGACGACAAGGTCGACGGCCGGAATCGACAGCTTCTCGCAATCGGCCACGTGCGCCTTGTTGTCGCGGTCGTGGAGGATCGCGCCGAAGACTTTCGGCGTCAGCGTCTTGACGCGGCCGCCGAGAATTTCGGGTGCGCCCGACCAGAAGGCGATCGGCGTGACGGGGATGCCTGCGTCGGCGAGGTGTTTTGCCGTCCCGCCGGTCGAGAGAATCTCGACCTTGCGTCCGACCAATGCCTTTGCCAGCTCGACGATTCCCGTCTTGTCGGAGACGGAGAGGATCGCGCGCTCAATTCGCATTGTTCAGAAAGAGATTGCCGCCGCGCAGGATCGGTGCCGTGCGAACGTCGCCACCGGCACGGCTCCAGATGTAGTAGTAGAGGTTGACGATATCGGTGACGGCGCGGGAGTAGCAGACCGACGCGACGCCGAACGCCGTCGAGCGGTCGTCGAACTCCGATGAATTGTGGGTCTCGCCGAAGCGGAAGTACTCCTCGTCGAGCAGGGGATAGAAGCGCGCGGTGCGCGCGAACGTCTGGTCGAGAAACGGCGAGAGCTGAAAATGCGGGTCGAGCCCGTAGAACACCGTCGGGAACTTGATCAGGCGCCGTTCGAAGTAGCGCTCGTAATCCGCGTGAGAACTGTCGAGTTTCGGATCATCGTTCGCCACATGAAAAGGATTGTTCGCGTCGGCGACGTAATGGGCGAGCGCGCCGAGGTGCATGACGGCGTCGGACATCGGCTTGCCACCGCGGATCAGCGCGATGATTCCGTTCGTCTCGCGCTCGATACGGTCGCGGAGCAGGCCCGTGCGCGACAGGACGAAATAGCGATGCAGGTCCGATCCTTCGTCCGCTTCGGCGCGCCGAAGGCCGTCCTTGTACTCGCGGTCGTAGCGCTCGATGAGCGTCCGCAGGTCGTTCGGCGCGAGCTGCGCGGCCTTGGTGGCGATGCGCTCATCGGACGCGGGCGTCCAGGCATTGGCCACCGCTGCAATTCCGAGAAGAATGATTGCTGTTAGAGCCGTTCTGTTGCACGTCATGCTGAGCGAGACGAAGCATCTCCGCCGACGAGATCCTTCGCTTCGCTCAGGATGACGAGTCATGCACCAACGATGGTAGCTCATGAACTTCGAACAGCACATTGAAATCGTGCACGTTTGCCGTCTCTGCCCGAACGTGTTCGGCGCGCCGGTGACCGGTGCGGTGGCGGGAGCGCGGGTGATCCTCGTTGGCCAGGCGCCGGGTCCGCACGAGGTCGAGGACCGCCGCCCGTTCGCGTACACCGCCGGCCGCCGCCTCTTCGGCTGGTTCACCGAGCGCTTCGGAATCAGCGAAGAGGAGTTCCGCGCGCAGGTGCACATCTGCGCCGTCATCCGCTGCTTTCCGGGCAAGGATGCCAAGAGCGGCGGCGACCGCGTGCCTCATCCTCTGGAGATCGCGAACTGCGGGGCCCATCTCGATCGCGAGATCCGCCTCCTCGCGCCCGACCTCATCATCGCCGTCGGCACGCTCGCCTCGGCGCAACTGATCGGAATCGCACAGCTGAAGGATGCGGTGGGAAAGCTGCACCGCGCATCACGTGCCGGTCACACCTTCGACGTCGTCGTGCTACCCCATCCCTCGGGACGATCGACCTGGCTGAACAAGACAGAGAATGCGGAGATGCTGGAGAGGTCGCTCGCGCTCATCGGGAATCACGAGGCGTTTCCTGTGGAGCGACCCGCGCCGGCACGTCGACGGCAGGCTGAAGCCCGCCGCTCCACAAGGGAACCTCTGCGCAAGTCGTCATCCTGAGTCGGCGAAGCGCGACGAAGGATCTCAGGATGCGAAAAACGCCTGCGATTTCGAGATCCCGCGCCGTCTTCGCGGCTCAGGATGACGTGACCAACGATTTGTTCAGAGCTCCACGAGGGAACCTCTGCGCAAGTCGTTATCCTGAGTCGGCGAAGCGCGACGAAGGATCTCAGGATGCGAAAAACGCCTGCGATTTCGAGATCCTTCGCCGTCTTCGCGGCTCAGGGTGACGTGACCAACGATTTGTTCAGAGCTTCCCTAGCGCAGCGCCAGAAAAATCGTCCGCAAGCTCAACAGAATCACGAGCACGCCGACCGCAACCATCAGCGGGCGAGCGGGGATCCGTTTCGCCACGATCGCGGAAATCGGCGCGGCGACCGAGCCGCCGAGAGCGAGGCCGATGACCGGCACCCACGTGCTGATGCCGATCGTCAGGAGGAACGTGATCGCTCCGGCGAGCGTGATGAAGAACTCTGAGAAGTTCACCGAGCCGATCGTCGTCCGCGGCTGATTGCCGCGCGCGATGAGCGTGCCGGTGACGATCGGGCCCCATCCGCCGCCGCCGATCGCGTCGAGCAGTCCGCCGACGAATCCGAGCGGCAGGAGATGGCGATGCTCCTTTCGCACCTCGCCGGCGCGCGTCGCGCGGGCCAGGATCAGAATGCCCATCACGAGGAGGTATGCCGCGATCCACGGTTTGATCTTCTGGCCCGGGATCGACGTGAGGATGTACGCGCCGATCACCGCGCCGATCGCGCCGGGGATCAGCAGCCGCCGCACGAGCGACCAGTCGACGTTTCCGGCCCGATAGTGCGCGGCGGCCGACATCCCCGTCGCGAACACCTCGGCCGTGTGGACGCTGGCGCTCGCTTTCGCCGGCGGAAGGCCGAGGGAGAGAAGCAGCGTGGTGGCGCTGACACCGTAACCCATGCCGAGCGAGCCATCGATCATCTCGGCGATGAATCCGGCGAGAGTGAACCACAGCAGCTCCGGAGGCATCAGCGGCTGATGCTCCGGATGTAATCGGTCTCCGCGTACGTCGCCGCGAGCGCGATCCGCGACTCGAAGATCAGCATCACACTCGCGGAGAACAGGAGTCCTGCTCCGATGAGACCGAGGACGAGCGGGATCCACGCGGCGAGATTCGACAGCGCGCTCAATCCGAGGGCGACGCTCGTGCCGACGAAGAACGCCAGCGCGCCGTACAGCAGCGCCAGGGCCCGCTGCAGCATGCGCGCGCGGGTCAACGCCCGGTCGAGCTGAACCATGATCATCTCGCGCTTCCCGGCTGCCCGCTGGTCGCCGGCGGCGGTCAGCTTCTCGATCTCCGGTTCCATTTCCCGCACGCGGTCAACGGCGCGGATCAATCTCGTCGATGTCGTGAGGATCAGCGATCCGCAGGCCATGATGAGGACGGCCGGCGTGATCATCGTCGACAGCACGTTCACTGTCGACGTGAGCGTCGGTGCCGGCACCGTCACTCTCATGAGGCGTGTGCGAATGCCTGGCGCGTCAGGTTGTCGTGGCCCTTGTCCGTCACCACGACATCATCCTCGATGCGGATGCCGCCGAACTTGCGGAAGCTGTCGACCTTCGGCCAGTTGATGTACTTGGCGTTCTCGCTGTTCTTCAGATCGCCGAGCAGGGTCTCGATGAAATAGAAGCCCGGCTCGATCGTGAAGACATGCGACGGCTCGACGACCCGCGTGAGCCGCAGGTACGGATGGCCTTCCGGCTTGGCGATGCACGTCCCGAGCGAGTCCTTCTGAAATCCGCCGACATCGTGCACCTGAAGGCCGAGAAAGTGGCCGAGGCCGTGGGGGAAGAAGACGTTGCTGACGCGCTTCTCGACGATGCCGGCGGTGTCGAGGCCGTTCACGAATTTGAAGTCGATGAGGATCTGGGCGATCTTTTGATGCGCGAGCAGGTGCAGATCCGGATAGTTCACCTTCGGCTTCACTTCCGCGCACATCGACTGCTGCATCGCGTCCATCGCCTTGATCAGATCGCGAAATTCGTCCTTCTTCTCCGAGTACGTGCGCGTGATGTCGGAGGCGTAGCCGTTGAACTGCGCGCCGGCGTCGATGAGGAACGAGTAGCGGTTGTGGCGCGCGTGGCGGTCGCGGATGTGCTGGATGTAGTGCAGCACGGAGCTGTGCTCATTCAGAGCGATGATGTTCGCGTAGGGGAGTTCCTCCTCCGCCTGTCTCGTGCCGAGGAGATAGGCGATGTGGATCTCGAATTCGGACTCCCCTTCGCGGAATGCTTTCTCCGCCGCGACGTGACCGCGAGCACCGACCTCGTTCGCGCCGCGGATGCACTCGATCTCGTACTCCGTCTTCCAGGCGCGGTCGAAATGGAGGCGGTTCAGCAGCGGCTCGGGATTCGGCTGGAGCGCACCCCACGATTTGAACGCCTCGTCCCACTCGCCGATGAAGGCCACGCGTCCCGACGTCGGGATGAACTTCTTCGCATCCTCGGGATTGCGGATGATCTCGATGTCGAACGGCGTCGTCCACCATCCCTTGGGCGTGTCCGCCGGCTTGTACCAGTAGTCGATCGGCTGGTAGAAGACGAGCCGCGGTTTCACGCCGGGCGTGTAGACGAGCATGCAGTGCGGGTTATCGATCACCGGCACCCATTGCTTGAAATGCGGGTTCACTTTGAACGGGTACAGGTAATCGTCAAAGATGGCCACGTGCTGCGCGCCGGCGAAGATCACGGCATGATCGAAGCCGCTCTCCTCGAGGGCCCGGTCGTGGCGGAGCTTCAGCACCGTGATGTGTGCACGATAAAGTGTCGACAACTTTTCCAATCGTTCGTCCATCGGCAGGGGAGAATAGCACCATGAGACGATGCCTCATCGTGATGTTGCTGTGTGTTTCCGCGTCCGCCTTTGCACAGACGGACGGCCGCGACACACAGTTCAAGGATCCGTTACTCGATCACCTCGTCGGTCGCTGGGATGCGCCGGGCCGCGTCCGCGGGCGCGAGGTGCACAGCATCCTGACCGCGGAATGGGTCCTCAATCACCAGTTCCTCCGGCTGAAGCTCGAAGACACCGCGACACCGAGCCAGTACGAGGCCTGGATTTTCATCGGTTACGACTTTCTCAGCGAGCGATACGTCGTGCACTGGATCGACGTGTTCGGCGGGCGCTTCTCCGAGACTCTCGGCTTCGGCAACCGGAGTGGCGACACGCTCCGCTTCGTTTTCGAATACGGCGACGGACCTTTCCGGAACACGCTCACCTGGACGGCGAACGGAAGATCGTGGCACTGGCTGATCGAGTCGAAGGACCAGGCCGGACGCTGGAAGACATTCGCCGAATACGACCTGCACGCCAAGCCGTTGGCCGCGTCGTCCTGAAGATGCGGCTCGTCGCGATCTCCGGAAGTCTCCGCTCGAAATCGTCGAATACCGCGTTGCTGCAGGCGATGCGCGATGCGGCGCCGGCCGGCGTTCGCCTCGATCTCTACGACCGGCTCGGCGCTCTGCCGCATTTCAATCCCGATCTGGACGCCGACTCTCCGCCCGCGGTCGTCGCAGAGTTGCGCGCCCTCCTGCTCGAGGCCGATGCCGTGCTGATCTGCAGTCCCGAGTACGCGCATGGCGTTCCCGGGACGCTGAAGAATGCGCTCGACTGGCTCGTCGGCGCGGGGGAGCTGGTCGGGAAACCTGTCGTTCTCGTCAATGCCACAGCTCGTTCGACGTACGCGCAGGCATCACTGACGGAGACGCTGACCGTGATGTCATGGAAGGTTCTGCCGCAGGTGACTGTCGAGCTCTGGGGAAAAACAATCGATGCCGGCGAGGCCCGGAGAGCGCTCGCGGACGTCCTGAGAGAATTGGAATCATGATTCGCACCGTACGACCCGATGACTCGCCGGCGGTCGCCGATCTCATCGTGCAACTCGGATATGACATCACACCCGACGATGCCCGCCGCCGGCTGGTCCAGATCGCCGGCCGCGCCGATCACGCACTGCTGGTCGCCGAGGACGCGAACCGCGTGGTGGGATTCATCCATGTCAGCATCGCGGAGACGCTCGAGCACGAGCCGCGCGGCGAGATCCGCACGCTGACCGTTGACGAGTCGTGCCGCGGCCGCGAGGTCGGCGCGCGCCTGCTCGAGGCCGTGGAAGAATGGGCCAGGAGCCGCGGAATGCGCAAAATGCGCGTGCGCAGCAACATGAAGCGCGAACGTGCGCGGCGTTTCTACGAGCGCCACGGATACGAAGTGACCAAGTCGCAGAACGTTTTCGATAAGAATCTGGGGCGGGAAGGTGACCGTTGAGCGCACAAGCCGGCAGTGAAGTGGAACTGATCGTTCTCGATTGGGATGGCGGCGACGCGCTGACGAACTGTCTGCGCTCGATCGACGCACAGACGCGGAAGCCGTCGCGGATCATCATTCTCGACAACGGCTCGCGCGTCTCGGTCTATCAGCGGCTGCCGAAAGATCTTCTCAAGATCCCCTACCTCATCCTCACGAGCGACAAGAACCTCGGATTCACCGGCGGGATCAACCGCGCCATGAAGGAAGTGAAGGCGCCGTTCGTCGGATGGATCAACAACGACGCCCTGCTCGCCGAGAACTGGCTGGAAAAGCTGTTGCCGGCGGTCAGCGGCGAGGGAAAAGTGGCCGGAGCGCAGAGCATCATTCTTCGCGACAAAACCACGGTCGACGGCGCCGGCATCAGCATCGATCAGGGAATCTTTCAGCAGATCGGACACGGTCAGAAGGCCGGGAAGCTCGGGCAGGTCTCGCAACCCTGGGGGATCTCCGCGACCGCGGCTCTGTTCCGGACGCACGCGCTCAATGAGGTTGCGATCCGCGGCGATGTGTTGCGCGCCGACCTGTTCGCGTTCTACGAGGACGTCGAGTTGTGCGCGCGGCTTCGCGCGCGAGGCTGGAAGTTCAAACTGGTGCCGGAACCGCTCGTCATGCACCGCGGCTCCTTCAGCGCCCCACGCCTCGGTCGCGCCGGATTCAAGATGCGCATCCGCAACCGCTACAAAGTTGCGCGCGCGCATCCGGGAGTGGGGAAGGTGTCCGCGCTGATCAGCGAGGACATCACCTACGGGCTGAAGGAGCTGTTCAGCGGCCGCTTCCGGCTCGCGCTCGACCGGGTGGGCGGGATGATCGAGGGTTTCGGAGGGAAGTGAGGAGAGGTACGAGCTCCGTCGTCGTGTCGCGGCGTCTGGCCACGCGGAATCCCTTCACATACTTGAGTGACCCCGGCGTGTGGTACTTCGCGGCGTAGGCGCGATCGACCGCGGACTTCAATCGCTCGCTGCGCGTGCGTACCGCGCGTACGGGGATTTCTTTCGTGCCGATCTTGATGGTTCCGCGCGGCTCGCTGAGGAACGTCCTGTACCATCCGCGCGTCTTCAGCGTCCACGAGCGGACGAACACGCGCTTCTCGACGACGACCGCCCAGATACCGATGACCCGATGCTGTTCCGTGCCGGCGCGAATGCCGAGGGCCATGCTCTTGCCGATCGCGGCGAGGACATCGTCGTCGAAGCGTTCCTTCTTCACGACTTGAATCCGGGGTCGATTCGTTCGAGTCTCCGCAGCAGCGCCGGCCACGCCAGTGCGCCGCCGAGGCCGCGGGTCACCTGTTTCGCCTGAGCGGTTGCGCCGGCGATGATCCGGGGGTCGACGTGGATCAGTTTCGATCCACCGGCTTGCGCGCGGATCTGGATCTTGCACGCCGCCTGGAACAGGTACATGAACAGGAACGCGTCGGCGATGTTCTCGGCGACGGTCAGCAGCCCGTGGTTGCGCAGCATCAGGAAATTCTTGTCGCCGAGGTCGCGGACGAGACGGGGGCGCTCGTCTTCATTGAGCGCGACGCCTTCGTAATCGTGGTAGGCGAGCGAAGCGAGGACGAAGATCGATTGTTGCGAGAGTGGCAGCAGGCCATCCGGCTGAGCCGAGACGGCGATGCCGTCGAGACTGTGCAGATGCAGGACGCATTTCGCATCTTCGCGTGCCGCGTGAATCGCGCTGTGAATGTTGAAGCCGGCCGGATTCACGTCGTACGGACTCTCTTCGACCTTGTGGCCGTGGAGATCGATCTTCACGAGATTCGACGCCGTCACCTCTTCGAAAAGCAGTCCGTAGGGATTGATCAGGAAGTGGTGCTCCGGGCCGGGCACGCGGAGCGAGATGTGGGTGAAGATCAGGTCATCCCAGCCGAGGTGCGCGACGAGGCGGTAGCACGCGGCGAGGTCGACGCGCGCCTGCCGCTCTGGATTGTCTGCCATGGCTTAACGCTATCATCGCCAGCCGGGCTCGTCTCTTGCTGGGGAACCTCTCAACAAGTCGTCATCCTGAGTCGGCGAAGCGCGACGAAGGATCTCAGGATGCGAAAACGCCTGCTATTTCGAGATCCTTCGCCGTCTTCGCGGCTCAGGATGACGTGAACAACGACGCGCTCTCGCCGACCAGCAAGCGTCGGTGGTAAACTCTCGCGCGATCCCACTCCACACAGATCGAGGTACGAATGAAAGTTGCCGCTGCGTTTGTTGTGGCCGTGCTCGCCGGCACGACGCTCCTCGCGCAATCCGCCGAGGCGATCCAGAAGCGCCTGGAGGCGCAGGCGGCGAGTCTCGTCGCCTGGACGCAGGACAAGAGCATCCTCGACGCGGTCCGGGCGCAGAACGCGAAGAAGCTGCGCCTGGCGGACATCCAGCGGGACGATGCCGCCTGGATGGCCGGGAAGAACGAGGAGCTCGTCAAGCAGATGATTACCGGCCCGTGTGCCGATCACCTGCGGGAGCTCGCCAGGAAAGGCGGCGACGGCGAGAGCTTCGTCATGGACAACCAGGGAGCGCTCGTCTGCGCGACCGAGAAGACGTCCGATTACTGGCAGGGCGACGAGGCGAAGTGGATCCGCGCGTTCAATGGCGGCCATGGGACGACGTTCATCGACCGTCTGCGCTATGACGACAGCGCGAAGGAACACCTGGCGCAGATCTCGGTGCCCATCCTCGATGCCGGCAAGACCATCGGCGTGATCACGGTCGGCGTGCTGCAGAAACCGGCCGAAGCGCACCACTGATCAGACGGTCGATGATCAGGCCACGGCGGGCTGGCCACTGTCAGGGTTTTGCGTGCAGCAACTTGAACGTGAAGGCGAACGGCGATGGACCACGGCTGTCCAGATGTGCCAGTCGTTCTTTTGCTTCCTCCACAGTTGGGAGTTGCCCGGCCGGCATCCACCACAACGCCACGGTTGAGCCGTCGAACTGCTCGAACCATGAACGGCGTCCCTTCAGCAGCTCGGCGTGAGCGGTGCGGTAGACGTAGTCCTTCAACGCTTCGACGCTCTCCCAAACCGAAAGGTTGAAGAGGATTCTGTCATCCGCATACGGCCGCAAATACGTCGCATTCCCTGCCTCGGTCTGCAGACGCCATACGAAACCGGGACTGGCGTCGGCCAGTGCATTGATCTCGGCGAGACGCGCGACGAAGCCTTCCATCACCGGAGACTCCAACGGCGCCTTCATCCGGGCAATGTTGACCTGCGCGAGGTGGTAGGGTGGCATCGGATTCTCTACTTCGAGGGCACGCACGGGCAGCTCGGCTTGTCGGGAAGAGACTCTGCGAATTTGGACGTGTCCAGATGCTCACCGGTCTGTGGATTTCGATAACCGTAATCGATCGGCGGACCGGGGTCGATCGACTTCACCGTGCGCTGGAAGACAAAGTTCACCGCCTCCTGAAGGCATTCGTCTCCCTCGTAGATCCGTGGCGTCATCTGCAGCCGGACCAGCCGTTCACGGTACTCGCCTTCTGTCCATAGCGTCACGGAGAACTCGTGCTGCGGAAGACGCTTTCCGCAATTCAGTTCAGCGATTTCGTCCTTGGTGGCCGGTCCGTTCATGACCTTGTACAGCGCATTGAGCTGGGGGCGCTGGAACTGCTTCGATACGTTCCTCCCCCAGTAGTTGCCTCCGGTGTCTTTGTCGGAGCCTAGGGTGATGTCCTCCTCGCGGACTCCGCACGCAAGAAGAACACATGCAAGCGTGAGTACGACCATTTTTCGTCCAGGCATGACTGATGAGAGCATGTGACGAGCTACTTCCGTGGTCGCCGCTTCGCACGCGTTCGCTGCGCTCTTTGGGCACTGCGCCACGCGGCGGCCATCACGTCGGCCAGGAGGCCTGGCGGGACCTCCGCGAGACGGATCAGGACAGAAGGATAGTCGCGATAGTGGTCGGTGAAGAAGAACGCCTTGGCGTCGAGTTGCATGAGCACATCGCGGTCTTCGATCGTGCCGAGCCGCAGGACCAGAACGGTATCGTCGTCCCGAAAACGCGCGAAGAACTTCCCGTCGAGCAGAAAGGACGGGAAACCGTAGGATCGGCCTGGGCTGACACCCTCAAGCCGCAACAGCAGATCGCGGGCGTCGCTGGCGCTGATGCCGCGTTTCGGTCGCCGATGTGACTGAGGAGACATCGCGCGTGGTTGCAGCCCAGGGTATAGACTCCGTGGAATCGAATCCCTCGAAATCAATGTGAGAAGCTGCGCCGTGCGCGGCTTCCTCTGCTGGACCGATTATGCGCCAGCAGTCTCCCATGTCGTTGTGAGGAGGGTTGACATGAGTTTGCTTCGCCGATCGAGACTGAGCCTGCTGTGGATTCTGATCGCGTTCGCGGGAGTGGCGACGGCAGGAGCCGCGACCCTCACCGTCAATTCAGCAGCGGACGATACGACACCCGGCAACGGCCTGGTGACGTTGCGTGAGGCGGTTGCCGCAGCCAACGCCGATGGCTTGACGGACCTCGGGCAGACCGGAAGCGGCGCCGATTCGATCGTTTTCGATCCATCGCTCGCCGGCGCGACGATCGAGCTCTCGACCTCCGGCAACTCGACCTTCGGGCCGACGGCGCTGTCGATTACAACCGACGTCACGATCGACGGCGCCGCTGCGCCGCTGCTCACCATCTCGCGCAACGCGGGAGTATCGCGACTTCGCCTCTTCTACGTTACGAGCGGTGGCACGTTGCGGTTGAGAAACATCACTCTTGCCAACGGTGTCGCGGCCGGTTTCGACGGCGGAGCCACGCATCGAGGCGGCACCGGCGGCGGTGGAGCGGGACTGGGCGGCGCGATTCTCAACGAGGGCACACTCGAGATCGTGCGGTCGACGCTGGTCTCGAATCAGGCCATCGGTGGCGCCGGCGGACCGCAGTCTGCACTCTTCGATACATTCCCGCGCGGCGGCAGCGGCGGCGGCGGAACGGCCGGCGCCGGCGGAGCGCCGACGGGCGAAGAAGCCGTCTTTGACACGGGCGGCGTCGGCGGAGCGGGCGGGGGCGCGAACGGCGGCAAGGGGGGCGACCCATGCTCAGCCGGCGGCAACGGCAGTTTCGGCGGAGCGGCCGGTGGCGGCGGAGGCTGCGCCAACAGTCCCGCGTGCGCCGGCGGCTCGGGCGGGTTCGGTGGAGGCGGAGGTGGCGGTGGCGGTGGCCAGACCGGACAGCCGGCAGGTGCTGGCGGCGCGGGCGGATTCGCCGGAGGCAATGGTGGAAACGGCTTGAGCAGCGGCGAGATCACGACGCCGGGCGGAGGCGGGGGCGGGGGCGGCGGGTTGGGCGGCGCAGTTTTCAACCATGGCGGGACCGTAGTCGTCACCAACAGCACGTTCAGCGCGAACGCCGCGCATGGCGGTGCCGGCGGCCGCAATGGCGCCGCGGGCCAGGGGTTGGGCGGCGGCATCTTCAACCGCAACGGGACTCTCACCGTGCTCGCCGCGACCTTCAGCGGCAACGTCGCCGATCAGGGCGGCGGTATCTACAACCTCGGCGACAGCGGCACCGCGAACGCGACGATCGACGGCACGATCCTCGCCAATTCATCGAGCGCGAACGACCTCAAAGGTTTCTCTCGCGCCGGCGGCAGTCAGACCGCGAACGGGACCGACGATCTCATCGAGTCGCAGAGCGGCTTCACGGGGTCGATCACATCATCCTCCGACCCGCAGCTCGGCCCGCTCGCCCACAACGAGGGCCCGACTCGCACACACCTTCCGGCGCTGACCAGCCCGGCCGTGGACGCGTCGACGCTCGGGACACCGGCTGTCGATCAGCGAGGAGTGCCCAGGCCGGATGGAATCCGTCGCGACATCGGATCCGTGGAAGTCGTGCACAACCGTCCACCGGTTGCAGTCTGCACGAATGTGACGGTGAATGCCGATGCCCATTGCGTCGGGAATGTGAGTCCTTCCGCGGTGGGCGGCGGTTCGTCGGATCCCGATGGCGATCCGATTACGCTCCATCTCTCCCCGGCTGGTCCCTACAGCCTGGGCACGACGTCCGTCCAGTTGACGGTCACCGATGACGGGGGACTCTCCGCCACCTGTCAGGCCACGGTGACGGTGGTCGATGCAACCGCGCCGGCGATCACATGTCCGCCCGACGTCGTCCTCGAGTGTCCGGCCAACACTACGCCGGCCGCGACGGGCATGGCAACGGCGGTCGACAACTGCTCGACGCCGACCGTCACGTTTACAGACGTGACCGTGCCCGGTTGCGGCGGGACGATGACGATCACGCGGACTTGGAAAGCGACGGACTCCGCGGGCAACTCATCCTCGTGCGTGCAGACGCTGCGGACTGTCGACACGACGCCTCCATCGATCATCCCCGGACCCAACAACGCGATCTGCCTGTGGCCACCGAACGGGAAGTACGTGTACATCAACCACGTCACGGCGGCGGTTCAGATCGTTGACGCCTGCGATCCCCATCCGGCCGTGGCGACCATGAGTTGTGTCTCGAGCCAGTGCGACGACGCCCCGTGCGCGGAACACCCGGGCGAAGACGGCGATGGCAACACCGTCAATGACTGCGTCTACGACGCCGCCCTGGATCGGCTGGCCGTGCGATCGGAGCGCGCCGGAACAGACCCGGCGGGACGCACCTACTCACTGATCATGAAAGCGGTCGACGGCTGCGGAAACACGAGCGCGCCGGTCGTCGTATTCACCGCTCACGTTCCCCACGATGCCACTCCAGGTCAGCAGTGCGTGAAGCCATAGGGAAGAATTCGCGAGGGGCGGTGGCGTAACCGACGTCACCGCCCATCGAAGCATCCGCGCCGATCGGTCTTGCAATCGGCGATGAAGACGCTGATCTTCGCGAGCGCGGAGGTCATGGCCACCCCATTGCTCGCATCGAACGAGAACGAGTCGAGTCCCAGGAACCCCGGGGCCGGCGCGTAACTCACCTGTGGGCTCGGCAGATCGTACGGGACCCTCGTGATCAGAATGCTCGAACTGTCGCGCAGGACACCGCTCTGGGGCAGCGAGGTGATCCTGTACAGCAGCGGAACCGTGATGCCCGGCGTAGCCAGTGAGAGCATCGGAACATTGTTCTCACTCACGTTGCCGCTCGCGGTCGTGCGTACTTCGAGACCACGCGCCGATTCGGTGAGTTTCTCGTTCACGCGGCCCTGAATCGCGAAGAAGGTGAAGCCGCTCTGCGCCGCGGCGCGCAATTGATCGAGCACGCCGAAACTGAACGTCCCTTCCGCGTTGACGGGCATCGTTTCCGGCACCGACATGACCGCGCCGGAGATCTGTTCGGCCGGCGCCTCGAAGTCGGAGTTGGTCAGATTGCCGTCGCCGCTGGCGCCGGCCCAATAGAAAAACGTGTCGAGCGAATCGACAGAGCCACGGTGCGTCGGCAGGATCACCTGCGCGCTCTGGAGCGAGGCCAGGGAGCCGACGACGGGCGTCATGTCCCACTCGAATTGCATTCGCACGGTTCCGTTCGAGCCCGCCCCTCCCACCTGATTCACGCCGGCGCTCATGAAGACCGGCGTCGAACCCGGCAGCGCATTGGCGTTGTCGCCGAAGCCATCGCCGTTTGAGTCAGCGACATTTCCAGCGACCTTCGCCGGATCGAGGAACAGCGCTTCAGGTTTGATCACCAGGCGGCGGCTGGCTGTCAGAATCGAATTTTCGCCGAGGGAAATGAGAACGCTCGTATCGCCGAGGGTGGAGACTTCGACGTCGTGAGCCAGACTGGGTGGATCGGACAGCGGACCCTGCACCGAGATGTTGAAGGTGGCGGTGTCGCAGACGTTGGCGTTCGAGATGACGCCGCAGGCCTGGAACTGGAACGAGTCCGAGCCGACGATTCCCGCGTCAGGCGTGTAGACGACGATCGCGCTGCGTTGCGGGACCTCGGAGCCTTGCATGACTGCGCCGAGCGATCCATGGAACGGCCCGCTGTTGGGGACGATCGAGAACGTGAGCGAAACGCCGGCGGGCGCGGTTCCGCGCAGCAGCAGCGTCGCGGCGACGTCCTTCGTCGTCTGCGCCGAGCTGTCCGTCGCCACCACGGTTGTCGGATTCGGCGTCGGCGGATCGGCCGGCGCCGGATTGATCGTCACGATGGCGTCGCCGGTGGCCCCGGCCTGATCGCGGACGCGGAATGTGAATGAGTCGGCGACGTTCGCGGCGGCCGGCGTGTACGTGACGTTCGCGCTGGTGGCTGACGCAGATACCGGCGCCGAGAGCGTTCCCGCACTCGGTCCGGAGACGATGCTGAACGTCAGCGCTCCTCCTTCGGGATCCGATCCGGTGAGCGTGATCGCCAGCGGAGCCGAGCCGTTCGTCGAGACGGTCTGCGGATTGGCGGTTGGCGCCAGATTGAAGGCGCTGTTGATCGTGAGGCGGCCGCCGCGTCCGACCAGAATGTCGCGCGCGAAGAACGCACCGTTTCCTTCCACGCCCTGATCGAAGATGAGCGAGCCTGCGGATGCGAAGAGATTGGCGAACACTCTGCCCGATTGCCCGACATGAATGGCGGGAGGCGTCGAGAGCAGCTTACCGTCCGAGCCGTTGATGCCGTCGACCTGGATGCGGATCGCCGCTGTCGTGAGTCCCGAACCGTTCTCCGGCTGGACGACGGAGTTGGCGCCGAAGTCCGCGCGCCCGCTCACGACGAGATCGGCCGGTGCAGCGTATCGGAGCGCACCGCCGCGCCCGATGCTGATCGAGCGGAACGCGTATCCGCCGCCGCTCAGGCGCACCGACGCCCCGGTGCCGATGATGAGATTCCCGTATGCACCTTCGTCCAGCGTAAGCTGACCGGAGTTTGGAACGACCACGTCATTCGACCCGGCGGGACGAACGAGCGCCGACGGAAGCGTTGCGTACACGGGCAATGCCAGCGGAGTGAATCGTGTGCCCGCAATGGTGCCTTCATTGGTCAGCGTGTTGTAGTAGACGTCGCCGCCCACCGCGGTGTCCCGATTGATATGGATCGACGTCGCGGTGAGCTTGTAGCCCGCCGGTGTGAGGCCACTGCGATCGAGCGACAGCGCGGCGTCGCCGAGCAGCGGACCGGCGGTCGCATTGTTGACGATCACGTCGCCGGAGACGATGACGAAGTCGCGATCGATCTGAATGCTGTTCGTGGCCAGAAGAACTGCGTTGCCCACACCGGGCGAGACTTGCGGTCTCTGGGCATGAGCGAAAGACGCCCAAGCCAGCGCTGCGCAAAGAAACAAAACACGATGTCTCATCGCGACACCCCGCTAATCCCTACTTCTGCGAATTCTGAGCGTCTTTTTCGAGTTGCTCGACGCGCTTGGAGAGTTGATCGATGACCTTCTGCTGCTCCTGAGTTACTTTCGTCAGAACGGCGACGATATCCATCGCGCTCAAGGACTTGCGATCCTTTGCGGCGACGAGGTCGGGAACATCCTCCGCGATGAAGCCGGCGTGATGCTCCTGCGGATCGATTTTGTATGCGAACGTGACGGGATCGAGGTGCAGCAACGTCGCACGCGCCTCATCCACCCCGAGGGGACAAATGTCTTCCTTGAGCTCGCGGCTGGATGCGTTCTGCCATACACCGCCGGCTGTGAGAATTGCGCCGCTGCTGTGCTGAATCGGATTTGCCGGGCTCGATGTCCCAATGCCGATGTTGCCGTCGGTGCCGAGGTAGAGCTCATTGGGAAATGAGCTGGCATTCGCACTGAGCCGCAGCGCCAGGAAGGTTCCTGTCAATGAATAGTTCGAGTCAATCAGGTGAGAGCCACCGGTGGTTCCCGGTACGATGCGAACGGCATGATCCGTCGTGCCGTTCTCGAACCAGCCCGAGCCCTTGACAGCGATTCTTCCGTTCGTCGGGCTGGCCGTTCCGATTCCGACGTTTCCGGATGCACTGATGTCGATCGAGCTGGTCGGCGCTCCGGGGCGGATGCGGAGCGGCAAACGCGAGCCGCCAGTGACGTCGCGGACGAACCAGTTCGCCTCGTTCGCGCCGATGTCCCACGTCTGCGCCGTGAAGCCGCTGGCGGCGGTCTGCTCCTGACGAATGGCCGGCGTGTCGCCGGTGGTGATGTGGAGATCGAGAACCGGCGCCGCTGTCCGGAAGCCGACCTTTCCACTGTTGGCAACAAAGATCGAGTTTGTCGGTGCGTTCCCGGTGATCGTGAACGGAGTCTTGTTGTTCGTGGTGTCGTCGATGGAGAACTTGTTCGCGCCGCCGCTGGCGGAGTCGTTCGCCGTCAACTGCCAGTCGTTCGCCGGGAATCCGGCGGAGGTGGAGGTGTCGTCGAACTTGATTCGGGTGTTGTTCTCTTTGAGCCGGATCGTGTCGAATCCGAAGCTCTCGTTGACGACGCAGTCGAGGCCGACGCAGAGGCTGCCCTGGATGATCTCGTCGTCAGCAGTAACGACATCCTGTGTCACCGGCTTCAGCGCATCAGCGGCAACCTTGCGGCCGCCGGGCGTTGCCGGTTCTTCGCCTTCGCTGACCACGAATGATCCGCCCAGGACCGCGAATGCGCCCGACCTGACGATGTCGCGGTTCAGACCTGCTTCGGCCTGGATGCGTGCGGCGGCCTGATCATCGCCCGCCTCGCGTGCGGCGGCGAGCTGCTGCCTGGTCTCCGCGGATACGTGCGGCACCACGCGCAGCTCCCACGTGTATTGGCCGTCGGCGGGAACTTTCGCGCCGAGTTCCTGCACGCGCAGCGTCGCGGCGCGTCCCGCTTCGAATTCCTTCGACAGCGAATAGCCGTCCGGACTGCTCACGGTCAGGATCAGACGCTCATAAGCGCCTGAAGTCTGCCACTGAATGGCCGAAGCCGAGATGTTGGGGTCACCGATGGCCGGTGCTGCGAAGCCCGGTTTCGCTGCGAACGCAGCGACGGAAATCGCGAGCGCCAGAAACGAAAAGATCGCGGACACCCGAGCGTGGGTTTGGGTCATATACCCCTCCGATTCCTAACCTGAGGTGGGACATGGTGATTATGCCAAACTTTGTCGGATACTCTGTCGAATTATGGGGGTACGCATCAATATCGTGGGAAAGGCAGGAATTTCCATTACTGGGCGAAGAAGAACACATCATGGGCGAAAACGAAGGTGGCGCTCAGCACGCCTCAGGGCGCGAGTGGTCTTTCCGCGCTTTCAGGAAGCGATCGACAGACGGCGTATCTAATCCAGCCAGCGCCAGCGTCGGCAGGCCGCGAAGGAGAGAAGATTCATCTCGTAGCCGATCGGGCCGAATGCCGCGCCCGAGGCGCTCACGGACTTGAGGCGGATCGACGAAAAGTCGTATGGAACGTGACCGGTGAACATGGCCGTCAGCATGACCACCGCCAGAGGGACCGTGAGCGGGAGTACGAATGCTCCGGCCATGACGCAAATCCCTCCGATGAAGTCGAGGAGGGATGTCGCCCACGCCATCAGGTGCGGTTGCGGAACTCCGATCGATCGGAGAATCAGCGCGAAATTCTGGACCTCGACTGAGCTTGGCGTAGCCGTGCGCCGCAAAACCGAATCCGATCATTAGGCGGAGAGGAAGGAGGCTCTTGTCCATCGGCTTCATTTGCGCGGAAGATCCGCCCACATGCGGTGCGTGATCTTCCAGACTCCATTCGTCCGGCGCATCAACATCAGATAGTTGCCGCGGTTCGCGAGCTTCTGCGTGTGGCCGTTCGCTTCGTAATCGAATGTGAATCGATAGGTGCCTCTCGTGAACGCGAATTCTCCGCTGCCGCCGATCTCGAGGAGCGTGTGATCGAAACTCGTGATCGTCGTTCTGGCCCCGGCCGGCCACCAGAACGCGGCGACGTTCCGCAGTCCGCCGATCGCCTGGTGATTCTGCGGGAGGATGACCGCGTTGGCCGTAAACAGATCGAGCACTGCCGTGCGATCGTTGGCCTTCCACGCGCTGACATACTCGGAATCGAGCGCCCGCACGATGGCGGCATCGGCAGGGGAGAGCGCGGCATCAGCGGCGACTGCAGGAAGCGAGAACACGGTTGCGACGCACAATGCGAAACAGCGGGTGCGGATGGACTCCATCGACGGATCGTACGCGCCGTCCGATGATCGAACTCCGACGTGAGGGTGAAACAATCGTGACAATCGTTTGCCTGAGCGCGACTTTACGGCCTCGAGTCGGGTGAGATACTCAGATGCGGAGGACACGATGATCGATCACCTCTCACTCGGCACGACCGACCTGTCCCGTTCCGTGGAGTTCTACCGGCGAACGTTCGAGCCCCTCGGTTTCGCGCTGCAGCATGCCAGCGAGAAGGAAGCCTCGTTCGGCCCGGGGACCGATCGCACGTTCTGGCTCTACCCGGCAACGTCCGTTCAGCCGATCGCGGGCATGCACGTCGCGTTCGCCGGACCGACGCGCTCCGCCGTGATCGAGGCGCACGCGGCGGCGTGCGCGTCCGGCGGCACGACCGTCCGTGAGCCCGGCTTGCGGCCGGACATCAGTGCGGATTACTTCGGAGCGATCGTTCTGGATCCGGATGGTCATCGCCTGGAGTTACTCGTCGGCGGCGCGATGTAAATCCCGCTTCATGACGACTCAGCGCGCGTGATGGAGGCCGCGCCTCCCGTGATCGGGGTGAACGTCGATCTCCTCCAGATGCGCCATCCGGGGTCGAGAAGCTTGACGTGGGCGAATCCGACGGCAGTGTCATCGGCAAGCGCCACCCAGAGTCGCCCCCCTCGGTCTGCGCTTCGCGGAGCTGCTGCTCGCCCGTGGTCTCGTTGAGAACCGAGTCGGGCGCGTGGCCCACCAGCAGCGAGGCGGCAGCCAGCTCGATGTCCGGCGGCAGGCGCAAGTCGTGTGGACGCGCGTTGACGATGGCGCAGGAGTCTTTCGCGCGGGCTTTGATCCGGAAACACGGGAATGTTGCGGCCGAACGAGCGGCTGACCGGCGTTCGGATTCACGGAATGTGTCGCCTTCCACGCCGCTCCCACGCAAGACCAATCGCCACGATCAGAAGCCACCACAGACCCACGGTGCAGGCGACGCCCACTGCATTGGGGGCGCGCACGCCGCAGACCTCGAGGAGCGATTTCACTGCCCAGCCGGGAGCAAACACGAGATGCGGTTGGACACCGAAAAGCAGCAGCGCTGAGACGACGACAACCGCTCCCAGCGGCGCCAGGATCGCGAGAAAGATGACGAAGAACGCGGGATGAGCCCGACCCATCAGCCACCGGCCTCACGGAGATGAAGAAGCGGGAACGGTCGCCCGTCGGCGTCGACGGGCGACCGGCCGACGACGTTGAATCCACGCGCGAGGTAGAACTGCAGTGCTTCGGGATTCTGCTCGTTGACGTCAACCGAGAGCGGTCCTTTGAGACGGCGGGCGTGGTCCAGGAGCAGTGTGCCGCCGCCCTGGCGGAAGCGCTCAGGCGCAAGGAACAGCGCGTCGACGACGGCTCCGGACAGGCCCATGAAGCCAGCAGGACGACTGGATTCCGTGCATAGGACCCAGAGCTCGAGATCGGGGAGTGCCAAGTAATCGCGAACGGATGGAAGAAGCGACTGGATCTCGTCCTCAGTCAGGAACGTATGCGAGGCGCGGACGGAACGCAGCCAGATCTCGAGCAAGGCGTCCCGGTCGGAAGATCGAGCTCTGCGAATCGTCATCGATTCGCTCATCGCCACTGACTCACGGATCGCCGCCTGGAGCGTTGTACACCAGCGCCGACATCATAGTCACCTTGTGACGCATCACGGGCCTGCCGTTCAGCGGCGCGGCCCGCGCACGGAATGTTAGCAGCTTGAAACATCGCGGCCGCGGCGGTGCCGGCGAAGTCAGGCGGCGAGTCCCTGAACGGGGATTTCCCTCGGGGTGGTGAAGGTTCGCGTCCGCAGGCCGCGCCGCAAGATTGACTCCGAGCCAGCATGGGCAGTTCGGCACGCCGTGGATCATGATGTCGCTGTCTGGCGGTACGCCGAGAGATGAGGGTCACCCATCAGCTGAGGAGCGCATGAGCCATATGAGACCTGAGAGCAAAGGGAAGGGGTTCGTTCCGAAACTCTGGACCTTTGTGAAGCGCGCTCTTGCCGGCGGGGCGATTCTTGTCGTGGTCCTCTCACTCGCGGGCGCGATCTTTCAGCGTGTCGCTACCGCCCGGGACATGCGCCGCTTTCCGCCTCCCGGCAAGATCGTGACGATCGGATCTCACCGCCTTCACTGCCGTGTCGAGGGCGCGGGAACGCCAACGGTCGTCTTTGACGCGCCGATCGGTGCCTCCTCCCTCGGCTGGGCTCTGGTGCAACCGGAAGTGGCGAAGTTCACGGGAACATTCTCCTTCGATCGCGCCGGGTACGGGTGGAGCGACGCGGGGACTTCTCCGCCAACCAGCGGAGAGATCGTCGACGAGTTGCATCAACTCCTCGAGAGGTCTGGGCTGCCCAGGCCGTACGTGCTGGTGGGTGCTTCTTTCGGAGGATGCAATGCCCGCCTGTATGCCTTCCGATACCCGGAGGAGGTCGCGGCACTCGTTCTCGTTGATCCGGCGCACGAGGAGCAGTTCAAGCGCGCTCCCTCGACGACTCCGAGAGCCGCGTTTCTGCGGATCTTCCAGCTCGCGTCCAGACTCGGGATCATGCGTCTGGCCGGAATGCCGGTGGACATCGCCGGAATGAACGTGCTGCCGCCTGACCAGGAGGCTGCGGCTGCTGCCGTCGGCTACCGGACGAGCGCAGTCGACTCGATCTTCGCGGAGACGGCCGCGATCGAGCAGAGCTTTTCACAACTGCGGAAGGCGCGGATGTCGGCCGGCAGCACTCCTCTCGGCAATCGACCCCTGATCGTACTGACGCATCGAGAGGAGAAGCCCCCCGTCGGCGAAGAAGCCGCGCAATACGCCATCTGGGTGGACCTTCACCGCGAGTTGGCGACCGAGTCGACCCGCGGCCGGCAGCGATTCGTCGAAAAGAGCGGGCACTTCATTGCCGTGGATCAGTCCGCAAAGGTCGTCGAAGCAATCCGGGAGGTCGTGGAGCTCACAAGGAACCCGCCGCGCTGACGAAATGGCAAGGCAAGCTCCCATCGCGCTCGGATGGCGCCTTCCCTGAAAGAGAATGAAGCGCCTCGCCCAGAGAACGAACGACTCCTCCGTCCGGATGCTGGAATGCTTCGCCCTCAAGGTCATCCGGACACGATCTAGTAGTTTCACCGCTCCGAGGTTCCCTCGGCGGGATGCAGGGAGCAAGATTTTCTACGTCGGGTAGCAACGAACGATGGCGGTGCCGGGACGGCCGCCGCTCCACTCGGTACAGGTGGAAGTAATCTTTTCCTACCGGGATCCTGCTCGCGCTCCCGATCCCAGACCTAGGTTGAGGTCGAAAGGAGATCAAATGAGCAGGCTTCGAAAAACAGCGGTCACGGCATTGGGGTTCTCGGCCTTGATTGTCGTGCTGTTCCTGGCGAGCCCGGTGGCGATGAATGCCATCCCCAGCGACAAAGATGTTCGTGTGGTCAACACCACCATGGAGCCGGTGCCGGTCCTCAATATGAGTGATGCGCGCCAGCCCTTCCAGGTCGGCGCTGTTGGCACTCAGAACGGCACGAATGTGAGTACGCTCACCGTTGCGACGGTCCCTGTAGGCAAGAGACTTGTCATCGAGTTCGTTTCCATGAGCGGCCAGGTCCCGCCGGGGCAGCACGTCGAGCTGTTCCACATCACCACATCTGCCGGTCCGTTCGGTGGCGCCACGCACGACTTTCTCGTGAACCCGCAGCCGGACGCCGTCATCGGCGATGCGTTGTTCCGAGCCAGTCAGCAGGTGAGGCTGTACGCCGATCCGGGGACGACAGTCACCGCAACGTTCAGACGCAACAGCAGCGCGGGATTGACGACGTACGGGGCGACGATCTCCGGTTACCTCGTGGACCTGTAGTCGCGCCGAAAAAAAAGCGGCGGCCGGGGACGGCCGCCGCTCCACGGAACACGATTCCTGGCGGGATCTTGCTTACTCTTCTTTGCCGAACTGCTTGAGGTCTTCCGGCCCTTCCTTCGTCGCCACCTTCTCCTTGCCCTGTACGGCTACACGGATCTGCTCGACCACGTCGGGATTGGCCAGTGTGCTGATGTCACCGGTGTCCAGCGTGTTGGAAATGCCGGCCAGAACGCGGCGCATGATCTTTCCGGATCGGGTCTTGGGCATGTCGGGAACGATGTGCACCTGTTTGGGCCGGGCGATCTTGCCGATCATGGTCTCGATGGTCGAGATCACCCTGTTCTTGATGTCCTGGGAGGGCGCAATTCCCGGCTTGAGGGCAATGTAGATCTCCGGCACGCGCCCCTTGACGTCGTCGACAACCGGCACGACCGCGGCTTCCGCGACTTCCGGAACGGTGAGGCAGGCCGACTCGAGCTCCTTCGTCCCCAGGCGATGCCCCGCCACATTGATGACGTCGTCAACACGGCCGAGGATGCGGAAGTAGCCGTCGGCGGCCAGAACGGCTCCGTCTGCGGCGAAGTACGGCCAATCATGCCAATCCTTGCTCTTGGTGTCCTTGCAGTACTTGGCGTAGTACTGCCTGACGAAGCGTTCCCGGTCGCCCCAGATCGTCTGAAAGATCCCCGGCCAGGGGTTCTTGATGCAGATGTTGCCGGCCTTTCCGGTTCCCGCGGCCATCTCCTTGCCCTGTTCGTCGTAGATGACCGGGTAGATGCCGGGCACTCCAGGTCCGGCGCTGCCCGGTTTCATCAGATCGATGGCAGGTTTCGTACTGCAGAGGAATCCGCCATTCTCGGTCTGCCACCACGTGTCCACGATCACGGCCTCGCCCTTGCCGACTTCCTTGTAGTACCACTTCCACACCTCGGGCTCGATCGGCTCGCCCACCGTGGTCATGTGCTTGAAGTGGTAGTGGTACTTCTTTGGCTCGTCCGGGCCGGCCTTCCGAAGCATGCGAATGGCCGTCGGCGACGTGTGGAAAATATTGACATCAAGGCGTTCCGCGATGCGCCACACACGTCCCGCGTCCGGGAAGGTGGGAACTCCTTCGTAGAGGACCGACGTCGCCGCCAATGCCAGCGGACCATAGACGATGTAGGAATGGCCGGTGATCCAGCCGATGTCGGCCATGCACCAGTACGTGTCCTCCGGATGAATGTCCTGGATGTACTTCGACGTCCCGGTCACATAGGCGAGGTAGCCGCCAGTGCGATGCTGGCAGCCTTTCGGTTTGCCAGTGGTGCCGCTCGTGTACATCAGGAAGAGCGGCGCTTCCGAGTCCATCGGAACGGGATCGATACGCTGGCCGCGATACTTCTTCAGGAGCTCGTCCACGAAGAAGTCGCGTCCCTGGACCATGGGCGTCGCCGAGCTGTTCTTTCCGGGATGCCGTCTCCACACCAGGATCTTGTCGACCTTCTGGCCTTCCTTTGCCGCTGCTGCGACGGCGATCTCGGCGGCGGCCTTGTGATCGATCATCTTGCCGCTGCGATAGTAGCCGTCCATGTAGATGAGCACATGGCTGCCGGAATCAGCCGCGCGCAGGCCACAGGCCTCGCCGCTGAACCCGCCGAAAACCACGGAATGGATCACGCCCAGGCGCGCGCAGGCCAGCATGGTGATCGGCAGCTCCGCGACCATGGGCATGTGAACTGTGACGCGATCTCCAGCCTTCAGTCCCGCGAAGTCGCGCAGGAGCGCGGCGAATTCGTTCACACGGACGTAGAGCTCCTCGTAGGTGATCGCCACCGGATCTTCTTCCTCCGGCTCCCCGACGAAGATCAGCGCCGCCTTGTTCTTGTACTTCGCCAGATTCCGGTCGATGCAGTTGAACGATGCATTGATCTTTCCGCCCACGAACCACTTCCAGAACGGTGGATCATTGGTGTCCAGCACCGTATCCCAGCGTTTGTACCAGGTGAGCATGTCCGCATATTCTTCGAAGCACTTGGGAAAGTTCTTCTCGGCAAAACGCTCGTTGATTTTAGGATCCGTGAGATTGGCCTGGGCGATGAACTTCGCCGACGGGCTGAAGCGCTCCTCTTCCTTCCAGTGGACCGCAATCTGGTGCTCGGTGGTGTCTACGACCGTTGACTTGGTTTTCGGATCCGCCATAACTCTGTCTCCCTCTATTGGTTTTATTGACGAGTCAGTTGGTTTATTGACGAGTCATTGACTCATCGAGTCTTCTGTTCAAGAACCAAAATCCACGATGCCCGGCTCCGTGGAGGAGCCGGGCATATGACCCTCGGGTTACCGAGACCCGCGAGCCTTCTTGGTTAGGCTTTCGCAGCCGCCGGGACGCCCGCCGTCGCCGTCGGAACCGCCGGCCGCTTCGCCAGGAACTCAAAGAAGAGAGCTATGAGAGCCAGCGCCCCAGCCGTGTAGAACGCCGCCTGGTAGTTCTTGTACCTTTCGAAAAGTAAGCCGGCGACCTTGGCCGCGAAGTAGCCTGTCACGCCCCAGGCGGTGAACAGCATGCCGTAGTTGATGCCAGCGTTCTTCGTCCCCCAGAAATCGGAGGTCGCGGAGCCGTTCACCGACAGTTGCGTTCCGTAGCACCAGTACACAACGAAGACCATGACGTAAAGCATCGTCACGTTGGCGCCGGTGATGTAAAGAAGCGGCATGGAGACCGCCGAGATGGCGATCATCAGGCGCAGGACGTTCAAACGCCCCATTGCATCGGACATCCAGCCCGACAGGATTCGGCCGGCGGCGTTGCCCGATGCGCCGATGACGAGCGTGATCGCCGTGAGGGCCCCGGCCGGGATCTGCATGCTCTTGGCGAAGGGGACGAGCTGGCTGATGACCATGAATCCCCCGAAGGTGCCGAGCGCATAGGCGATCCACATGAAATAGAACGTTGGGGTGCGCAACGTCTCGCCTGGTGTGAACTCGTACGTCGTCGCCGCCGCCTTGGACGCCGGAGCGGGCGTCCATCCCGCCGGGCGGTAGCCGGCCGGCGGGTTCTGCAGCAGGAACGATCCGACCAGAGTCATCACGAAGAACACGCCTCCCAGGACCGCGAAGGTGATGCGCCACCCGTAATGCGGGATGAGCCACAGGTTGGCCAAGGGTCCGAAAATCGCTGAGCCACCGCCGTAGCCCGCCACGGCCAGACCGACAGCCAGGCCGCGTTTGTCCGGAAACCACTTCGCCATCACCGGGATGGGCGTTGCGTAGCCGAATCCGTTACCGATGCCAACCAGGATGCCGAAACAAAAAATCAAGTAACCGAGGCTGGTCGTTCTAGCGCAGAGCAGAAAGCCAACCGTCAGGAGAATGCAGCCCACGAGGGAGACCTTGAACGGACCGAGCTTGTCCTGGAGGCGTCCCGCGATGATGAAAGAGAGCGCGAAGACGATGACTGCCCAACCGAAAACGCTGGATGTGTCCGCCCGCTTCCAGCCGAACTCCTTCTCCAAGGGCGCGACGAAGACGCTCCAGGCATAGAGCGAGCCCAGGGCCAGATTCATCATCAGTCCGCCGACCACGCGCCACCATCGATTCAAGTGAACTTCCGCGCTTGTGTCACTCATGCTTCACTCTCTTTCTTGTCCCGGATCAGAAATCGAAGAACTCAAAAAGTAGAGGCCGTAGTACTCGATGATCGTCCCCAGACGTGATGCGAAGACGATCAAGCTTGATTGGTGACTCCATACGACCGGCCGTCAGACCCGCCGCCGGTCGAAACTCTTTCTGCCATTGCGTCTGTCATCGCCGCGCTTATTCCTTGTCGTCGACGAATTGCATCTTTACCGCTCAGAACTTGTAGATCACGCTCGCGGCGAGCTGATCGCCGGAGGTCTTCACTTCATTGGCTCCGGTGGTCAGCCGGTTGTGCAGCCATTCGACGTTGAAGCCGTAAGGACCGAGGTTGTACATCAGCGACGCGACGCCCATCTGATCCTGGATGCGCGTCTGCTTCGCCCGGATGACGTCGTCCTTGTTCGGCTTCTCCATGCCGGCGAACAGATAGCCGCTCCAGCGCTTGCTGAAGTTGTATCCGCCCTGCAGCCAGAAGCCCCAGCTCTTGATATCGCCGAACTGGGAGATCTGTCCGAACTGCTGTCCGATGGCTTTGCCGGTGTAGGCATTGCCCTGGAGCATGAACGGTCCTTTGGTGACCTTCGCGCCCGCTTCCGCGGCCCAGCCGGTCAGGGAGTCGTTCGAGGATTTCACGCCCGCGCCGGAGAGATCCTTCTTGTCGACGTGGCCGACGACATAAGTGCTCCAGGTCTTCGCGCCCCAGTCGAAGCGGCCTTCGACCTGCGGGAGCGTGGACGCCGGACCGGCGCTGCCGGAGTTGACGTTGTCTCCCGGTCCTGCCCAGGTATTGCGCAGCACGGCCAGCGTGAACTTGCTGGTGGTGGCGGAGCCGGTCGGGGTCAGGTCGTGAATGAGGAAGATTCCCGGGAAGCGCCAGCCGACATAGCCGGTCGCGCCGTATCCGAGCGGGAAGGCGATGTGCGAATAGGAAACGGGCACGTTTCCGAACAGCGGAGCGAATGCCTGGCCGAGGCGGAACGTGTTGCGTCCGCGGACGAGATCGACATAAGCGTGGCGGATGCGCGGGGTGGCCTGGGCGTTGCTGAATCCGCCCGTGCCGTTGAAGCCCCCGAAGAAGTCCGCTTCGAGCGTCGCGCCGACCTTGGTGTCGTTCTCGAGTTTCGGACCGGTGAAGGCGAACGTCACGCGCGTGTTGCGCACGTCGCCATCGAGGAACCAGCGGTCCGTCTTGGTTTCCGGAGGATTGGGGAACTCCGCATTCTGGCCGTTGCCGAACGTGAAGTTCTGATTCTGCAGGAACGCGGTCGCGTTGATGAAACCGTGAACCTGCAGCCCTTCGGCGCTGGTTGTCACATTCTGGGCTGAAGCGGTACCAGCCCATCCGAGGAGAAGAGTGACCGCGAGGAGCAAGAGAATTCTGACAAGGGGCTGACGCGTCTCAAACATGACATCTCCTTTTCCGACGTATTGACGGGTAGGCAGTGAGTGAGATCAGCTCTCGCCAGACCGAAGCCTTCCTGAACTTCGCGTCTGTGGTACAACCGCTCGGATTCGGTCACGAACATGCGATTTCCGAAATACCGGGTTCAGAGCTGAAGAGGCGACTTCCTGTTTCGAGTTTCCGCATACAGTATTGAGATCCTGCCCAAAAATCCAGAGAAGTTTCCGATTTCCGGTGGCGAGACAGTCTCTGTCGCTCTCGTTATCGCGTTGATTGTTTTGGATTAAACGTGCTGCGTATCATCTCGGAACTCCGCGCCCCCGAGTGCGTGTCATCGATCACCGCCTGCGGTTGTCATCGTCACGGCGTGGCGGCACGACCTCTGGATGAACTGCCCGGAAAGGGGACCTTGAACATGAGACGCTGGGTCGTCGTTTTGGCCGTCGTCGCGCTCTTCCTCCCTTCGTTCGCGGACGCCGCGACGAAGGTGAAAATCGGCTTCGTGAACTCGATGACCGGGGCCGAAGCGCCGATCGGAGAAAACCTCACGAACGGCGTGGCCCTGGCGCTCGACGATCTGAAGAAGGAAGGCATCGAGGTCCAGCTCCGCAAGGAGGACGACGGCGGCAAACCGGAGAGCTCGATGTCGGCGTTCGAGAAACTGGCCATGCGCGAGAAAGTCGCCGGCGTGGTCGGCCCATACAGCTCGAAGTGCGGGGCGGCGTTGGCGAAGCTGGCGGAGAGGTACAGAACCCCGCTCATCATCCCGGTCGCGTCGAAGGACGACATCACCCGGCAGAACCTCAAGTGGACGTTCCGCCTGAGCGCGACGACGAACGACTACGCCACGATCCTTCTGGACATGGCCACGACGCTGGGTAGGCCGAAGACGATCGCCATCATCAACGAGAACACCGACTTCGGCACGTCGGGCGCGAAATCGGCGAGGGATTACGCGGCGAAGAAGAGGATCACCGTGGTCGCCGAGGAGTCGTACGCACCGGGCTCGCCCGATTATCGATCGACGCTCGCCGGCATCAAGGCGAAAAACCCCGATCTCGTCTTCATGGTGTCGTACGTCGCGGACGCGATCCTGCTGATGCGCCAGTCGCGCGAAATCGGCCTCACGCCGCAGGCGTTCCTCGGCGCCGGGGCGGGATTCGCCACCGTGCAGTTCGCGAAGGAGAAGGACATCTCGAACTACGTGCTCTCCAGCACGCAGTGGACGCCCGACGTGAACTGGCCGGGCTCGAAGGAATTCAACGAGCGCTACAAGGCGCGCTTCGGCAAAGAGCCGACCTACCACGCCACGACCGCGTACCAGTCGATGATCATCATGGCCGTGACGGCGGCGAAGGCGAACGGCGACCGCAACCGCATTCGCGACCTGCTGAAACGCGGCAAGTGGAACGGCGTGATGGGCGAGGTCCGCTTCGCCGACTACGAGGGCTACACCAACCAGAACAAGCACCAGATGCTCGTCGAGCAGATCAAGAATGGTGTGCACGAAACGGTCTGGCCGCCGCAGTTCGCCCCGAAAAAGCCGGTGTATCCGTTTCCGGGTTGGGGAAAATAGAGAGGGCCTCAGGCCTCGGGCCTCGGCCCTCGGTTATGTCCATCTTCGTTCAGGCCCTCATCAGCGGGATCCTCATCGGCGGCGTTTACGCGCTGATCGGGATCGGCCTGACGATCATCTTCGGCGTCATGCGCATCATCAACTTCGCGCACGGCGACATCCAGATGGTCGGGATGTACATCACCTTTTTCCTCTTCACGTTGCTGAACGTCGATCCGTTCGTGTCCATCCTCATCACCGGGCCTCTGATGTTTCTCTTCGGCGCGCTTCTGCAGCGGCTGTTCATCAACCGCGTTCTGGGAGCGCTGCCGCAGAATCAGATCCTGCTGACGATCGGGCTCGGCCTGGTCATGAGCAACGCCATCATGCTGGCGTTCACGTCCGACTACCGGATCCTGACCACCACGTACTCGTCGAGCAGCGTGAAGATCGCCGGCATCTCGGTCTCCAGCCCGCTGGTGATCTCGTTCGTGATCACCGTGGCCATCACCATCGCGCTGTACTGGTTCCTGCTCAAGACCGACACGGGGCAGGCCATTCGGGCGACCGCGCAGGATCGTGAGGCCGCGCAGCTCATGGGCATCAACGTGTCGCGGATGTCGGTCATCGCCTTCGGCCTCGGCTCGGCGCTGGCGGGAGCGGCGGGCGCGCTCATCTCGCCGACGTACTACATCTTTCCGCAGGTGGGGAGCACATTCACTCTGAAGGCGTTTGTGATCACCGTCCTCGGCGGGATGGGGAGCGTCGTGGGGGCGACGCTCGGCGGAGTGCTGATCGGCGTGGCGGAGTCGATCGGCGGCGTGTACCTCGGCGCGGGATGGAAAGAGGTTGTGGTCTTCGTGCTCTTCCTGCTGGTTTTGCTCTTCAGGCCGGCGGGGTTGCTGGGCAAGTCGCGCACGTAGGGCGATGACCCGATCGATCAACATCGCGCTGATCACGCTCGTCGCCGGAGCGATGCTCGTCCTGCCCCTGTTCGTGGAGAGCACCTACGTTCTCCACATCATGATTCTCATCTTCATCAACGTGATCGTCGGCTCGGCCTGGAACATTCTCGGCGGCTACGCCGGGCAGTACTCGGTGGGACACGCGGCGTACTTCGGCGTCGGCGCGTACACGACCATGGCGCTGCTGCAGTTCAAGCAGATCGCGCCGTGGCGCGGGATCTGGCTCGGCGCCCTGCTGGCCCTCGCCGTGGCGCTGGTCGTCGGCTACATCTGCTTCCGCCTGCGCGGGCCGTATTTCGTGCTGGCGTCGATTGCGGTCGCGGAGATCGTCCGCGTCAGCGCGCTGAATCTGAAGAACATCACCAATGGCGCGGAAGGGATACTGGTCACCGAGGTGCCGCCGCTGATGATCGGGCGGATGATGATCACCGACTGGGTCGAGAAGGTTCCGTTCTACTACACCGGACTTCTGTTTGCGTATCTCGTCATCTTCGCCAGCTGGCTGGTGAAGCGGTCGAAGCTCGGCTACTGCTTCCAGGCCATCCGCGAGGACCAGGACGCCGCGCACTCACTGGGAATCAATCCGACGCTCTACAAGAACACGGCGCTCGGGATCTCGGCGATCTTCACCGCGCTGGCCGGAGGCCTGTACGGCATCTACGTCGGCTTCATCGATCCGGGTACGGTGCTGGCCCTCGACCTCTCCGTGCAGATCGTGATGATCTGCATCATCGGTGGCATCGGCACACTTCTCGGCCCGGTGATCGGCGCGGCACTCCTCGTGCCGTTGTCGGAGGCCCTGCGCAGCAACGCGCTCACCGATGCGCTGATCAACGCCGGCATCGTGAGCGAGCAATCGAAGACCGGCGTGTTCCTGAGGGAGAACCTGGCGCACGCGCACGTGCTCATCTACGGGATCCTCGTCGTCATCGTCATCCTCTTCATGCCCGAGGGGATCCTCGGATTTTTCAGGCGCGCGGCGCGCAGGCGGAGGGCCTGAGCGTGGCCATTCTCGAGATCCGGCACGTCAGCAAGTTCTTCGGCGGTCTGGCCGCGAACTCCGATGTGTCGTTCGAAGTGGCGGCAGGAGAGATCGTCGGCCTCATCGGTCCGAACGGCGCGGGGAAGACGACGCTCTTCAATTGCATCACCGGTTACTACCCGCCGTCGAAAGGGGAAGTCGTGTTCGACGGCCGGCGCATGAACGGCCTGCAGCCCGACAGAGTCTGCAAGCTCGGCATGGCCCGCACGTGGCAGAAAGTGCGGCCGCTGACGAACCTCACCGTTCTCGACAACGTGGTCGTCGGGGCGCTCTGTCGGACGTACTCCGTCCGTCAGGCGCGCGAGTCCGCGCGCGAGCATCTGCGTGTCGTCGGACTCGATCAGAAACCGTCGCTGCTGGCGGGCGCGCTGCCGATCGGCGAGCGGAAGAAGCTCGAGGTCGCGCGCGTACTGGCCACCCGGCCGAAGCTCCTGCTCCTCGACGAGGTCATGGGCGGTCTCAATCCGCGCGAGAGCGACGAGCTGATCGAGCTGATTCTCGCGATCCGCCAGCAGGGCGTGACCGAGATGGTCATCGAGCACGACATGAAAGCGATCATGCGTCTCTCCGATCGCATCGTGGTCCTCAATTCCGGCGAGAAGCTCGCGGAAGGGAAGCCGGAAGAGATCGTCAGCAATCCGGAAGTCGTCGAGGCCTATCTGGGGGCGGAAGGATGAGCGCCGCGCCCATGCTTTCGATCGAGAAGCTCGAGTTCGCGTACGGAGATCTGCAGGTTCTCTGGGGCATCGACGTCACCGTCAACCAGGGAGAGATCGTCACGCTCGTCGGCGCGAACGGCGCGGGGAAATCGACGACGCTCAGGAACATCTCGCGCCTGGTGCGCTGGAGGGGGGGCTCGATCCGCTTCCAGGGGGAAGACCTCTCCGCGCTCGAGCCCCACGAGGTCGTCGGCCGTGGCGTGATTCAGGTTCCCGAGGGACGGCGCATCTTCCCCGAGATGTCGGTGATGGAGAACCTGCGCATGGGATCGTTTCCCAAAGCGATGCGCGCCGATCGCGAGACGAACCTCGAGCGTGCGTTCACGCTTTTTCCGCGGCTCCGGGAGCGCGAGAAACAGCTCGGCGGGACGCTCTCCGGCGGCGAGCAGCAGATGCTCGCCATTGCCCGCGGCCTCATGGCCAACCCGCGTCTGCTCCTGCTCGACGAGCCTTCGCTCGGATTGTCGCCATTGTTCGTCAAGAACATCTTCCAGATCATCAGCGAGATCAATCGCCAGGGCGTGACCATCCTCCTCGTGGAGCAGAACGTTTACCAGTCGCTGCGCATCGCACACCGCGCCTATGTGCTGGAAACCGGCCGCGTTGTGTTGAGCGGCACAGGCGAACAACTTCTCAACGACGAACATGTCAGGAGAGCGTTTCTCGGACTATGAAGAACAACGTTGCCGACTGGATGACACGCGATCCGATCACGATCGGCGACGACGCCTCCATCATGGACGCCGTTCATCTGATGAGGGAGCGCGGCGTCCGCCGGTTGCCGGTGATGCACGATGGGCGGCTCACCGGGATCGTCACCGATCGCATGCTCAAGGACTATTCGCCGGGCAAGGCGACGTCGCTCGACACGTGGGAAGTGCACTACCTCCTATCGAAGACATCGATCCGCGAGGCGATGAACGCGCGGCCCCACACGGTCACGCCCGACACGCGGCTCACGGACGCCGCGAAGGTCATCCGCGATCACAAGCTGTACGGGCTGTGCGTCGTCAACGAAAAGGGCGATCTCGTCGGCATTCTCACGATCAAGGATCTGATCGAGGCGCTGTTCTATCTGGCCGAAGTGGCGACCAAGAGCCAAGGGTAGAATCCCGGCCGTGAAGAAGCTGGCTTTGTTTTCCCTGACGCTCGTGACGCTCGCCTGCGCGCACGTTTCGCCGCCCGGCCCGGCCGCCTCGTACTTCGACAACACGGGGAGGGCGGACGCGTTCAGCGGCGGCGTGCGCATGATCCCGATCCAGACTCCGAAGGGAACGTTTCACGTCTGGACCAAACGCGTCGGCAACAATCCGAAGATCAAGGTGCTGCTGCTGCATGGCGGGCCGGGAGTGACGCACGAATACTTCGAAGTGTTCGACAGCTATTTCCCCGCGGCCGGAATCGAGTACTACTACTACGACCAGCTCGGCTCGTTCTACAGCGATCAGCCCAGCGATCCCTCGCTCTGGGACACTGCCCGTTTCGTCGAAGAGGTCGAGCAGGTGCGCCAGGCCCTCGGTCTCAACCGCGACAACTTCTATCTCTACGGCCAGTCGTGGGGCGGCATTCTCGCCATCGAGTACGCGCTCAAGTATCAGCAGAACCTCAAGGGTCTGATCATCTCGAACATGATGGCGAGCATTCCGAAGTACAACGAGTACGCGCGGAACGTGATCATGCCGCAGATGGATCAGGCGGCCCTCGCGGAGATCCAGCGGCTCGAAGCGACGGGACAAACCGACAACCCGCGCTACATGGAGCTGCTGATGCCGAACCACTACGAGAAGCATCTGCTGCGCATGCCCGCCGATCAGTGGCCGGATCCCGTCAATCGGGCGCTGAAACACATCAACCCGGCGATCTACGTCCCGATGCAGGGGCCGAGTGAGCTCGGCGCGAGCGGGAAGCTCGAGAACTGGGACCGCTCCGGCGATCTCTCGAAGATCACCACTCCCACGCTCGTCATCGGCGCGAAGTACGACACGATGGATCCCGAGGCCATGAGATGGATGTCGACGCAGTTCCCGCACGGACGGTTTCTGTACTGTCCGAAGGGCAGCCACCTCGCGGAGTACGACGATCAGAAGGTCTATTTCGCGGGTCTCATCGACTTCATCAACGACGTCAATCATTGAAAGGATCAGCGATGCGCATCGTCGTCGTAGGTGCAACCGGCACCATCGGGCGGGAGATCGTCAAGGCGCTGCAGCCGGAGCATGAGATCGTTCCCGTCAACCGGCACAGCACCGCAATCAAGGCGGACATTGCGGACCCATCGTCTCTTCGCGCGATGTACAAGGCGATCGGGAGGGCCGATGCCGTCATCTGCGCTGCCGGCGAGGCGCGCAGAAAACCGCTCGCCGAGCTGACCGACGACGATTTTGCGATTTCGCTACGCAGCAAGTTGATGGGGCAGGTTAACCTCGTCCGCTACGGACTCGATCACGTGAGCGACGGCGGATCCTTCACCCTCACCAGCGGCGTACTGGCGCGCCAGCCGATCCCCGGCAGCGAGGCGCTGACTCTCGTCAATGCCGGCGTGGAAGGATTCGTGCGCGCCGCGGCTCTGGAGATGCCCCGTCACCAGCGTGTGAACATCGTCAGTCCGCCGTGGGTCAACGAGACCCTGCAACAGTTGAATATGAAGGGGATCCTGGGACTGCCGGCCGCGGTCGTTGCGCGCGCGTACGTGAACGCCGTGCTCGGGAAGGAAAACGGCCAGGTCATCGAGCCGAGGTAATCGGATGCGTCAAATTGTAGAGTCGATCGAGGGCGAGTTTCGCCGGTACAAAGGGCTCGCCGAAGGGGCGATCAGCCAGCTTTCCGAGTCCCAGCTTCAATCGCGGACCGGAGAGTCGAATTCGGTGGCGATCATCATGTGGCACGTCGGCGGGAATCTGAAATCTCGGTTCACCGACTTCCTGACTTCCGACGGCGAAAAGACGTGGCGCGACCGCGAATCGGAATTTGCGGAGCGGCGGGTTCCGCGGCAGGAGTTGCTCGCGAAGTGGGAGGAGGGCTGGCAGGCACTGTTCTCCGCGCTTGCTCCGCTGTCGGACGAGCAGCGGGAACAGCAGGTGACGATTCGCGGCGTCCCGCACTCCATTCTCGAGGCGCTTCATCGTTCGCTCTCGCACGTCAGCTATCACGTCGGTCAGATCGTCTTCATCGCTCATTCGCTGCGGGGAGCGGAGTGGCGCTACCTGACGATTCCTCCGGGGAAGTCGGCCGACTACAACAAAGATCCGAAGTTCGACAAGCCGAAGCGGTAACGAGCGGAGAGCGCCGCCTGGCGTGGTTTTCTTTGCGCCTCCTGCCGTGTCTCACGGTGCAGGAGGTTTTCATGAAAAAGAATCTGCTTCTGGCCCTTCTGCTCGTCTGCGGCACGGCCGCAGCTTCGACCAGCGGCGGTTTCGGCGTTTCGGTCCTCGTCGACGATGCCGAACGGCCCGAGTACGCGGCGCGCAGCAACGTCTATATCGAAGCCCTTCGCGGAGCGAATTACTCGCTGCGCCTGACCAACCCAACGCCGTATCGCGTCGCCGTCGCTCTTTCGGTCGACGGTCTGAACACGATCGACGCGAAGCACACCGATCCGTGGAACGCCGCCAAATGGATCCTCGAACCTTACGGCTCGACAGTGATCACCGGCTGGCAGGTGAACGATCGCACCGCGCGCCGCTTCTTCTTCACCGGTGAGAAAAACTCGTACGGCGCCGCCCTCGGACAAACCGAAAACCTCGGCGTGATCGAGGCGGTGTTCTTCCGGGAGCGGCGGCCGAAGCTGAGCCAGTTCTCTCCGCGCGCGGAAGAGAACAGTCGGAAAGATGCGCAGCAGGCCCCTTCCGCATCCGGCGCTGCCGTGGCTCCGTCCGATGAATACGCCGGAACCGGCATGGGCGGGCGCACGCGCAACGAGGTCGAGCTCGTGGACATCGAGCTGGAGAGGCATCCCGCCGCATCAGTCCGCATTCGCTACGAGTTCCACCAGCAGCTCGTGAAGCTCGGCGTGCTGCCGCGGACGGAAGAGCCGCTCGACCGCCGTGAGCGTGCTCGCGGCTTCGGGAGCTTCTGTCCCGAGCCGAGGTGAGCAGTTGTTGTCACCCTTTGTGAGGCGCCGACTCGAATGTCATGAGGAGGCGCCTTATGAAATCAAGACTTGTTGCCTTATTCGTGGCGGTGCTGTTCTGTGTGGGCAGTCCCGCATTCGCACATTCGAAGTCAGACTTCCATGACGCAATGCGCAAATTGTGGGAGGACCACGTCACCTGGACGCGGCTCTACATCATCAGCGCGGCAGCGGGCCTGCCGGACACGAATGTGACCGCGCAACGGCTTCTCGCCAATCAGACCGACATCGGCAACGCCGTGTCCGAGTTTTACGGGCGCGACGCCGGGAACAAGCTGACGTCGCTGCTTCGCGATCACATCCTGATCGCCGCCGATCTGGTCACGGCATCGAAGGTCGGCGATCAGGCGAAAGCCGCTGACGCGAAGAAGCGCTGGTACGCGAACGCGAGCGACATCGCCGTGTTTCTGCACACGGCCAATCCGAAGAACTGGCCGGAGGCGACGATGCAGGGAGCGATGAAGACGCATCTCGATCAGACGCTCGACGAGGCCACGCACCGCCTGCAGGGGAAGTACGAGCAGGACATCAAGGACTACGACGAGATCGTCAAGCACATCCTGATGATGGCCGACGTGCTCAGCAGCGGGATCGAGAAACAGTTCCCGGCCAAGTTCGACAAGCCGTAGCGCGCAATCATGGCGAGGCGAGGATGTTCTTCCAGGCCTCGCGGCCGTCGGGGGAGAGATCACCAACGTATTTCTCGACCTCCCGCACAAGCTGATGGCGATCTCCGACCTGCAGCAGGACATGGACATCCTGCAGGTCGACGTAACCGCCGGCTGTCAGTTTGAGGAGGATCAGGTCGCTCGTGCGCGGAACGGGAATGGTGACTCCTCCGACGTCCAGCGGTTCGGCGCGGTCGATGACACCTTGCTGCCACTTCCACTTCGCGAGGATGACGTCGGCTTCGACGCCGTCGTGGAAGATGATGCGGACCACTCCCGCGAGCGGGTCGTCGGCGTCACCCTTCCGAGGCTCGATCGTTGCGTCGCGTCTGGCCAGGCTCGCCCATATTCCGGGCTGCAGCACGCGGGGATCGGTCGTCAGGAAATCGTAGTCGAGCGTCATTCGAGGATGTCCCCGCAACCCGACGGCGCGGCCGCCGATCAACGCATACGGTGCGGCGATCGATTCGAGGACACGGGAGATGCTCTCAATTGCGCTCATCGAAGCAACGCGACGGTTTTCGGCCAAGACGTCGCGAGCGTTTGATCGCCTTCACGGCTGACGGACGATCGAGACGGTTGGCAGACATGAACTCGGCCAGCCCCTCTTCGCCGAGCCGTTCCGTCAGAGCAAGGCGCTCCGCGGGGGTCATGCAGGCGACCCGATCACGCTGTTCCTGCCTGAGCCCTTCGATCAGTCTGCTGCGCACGGATCCGAGTATAACGAGCGGTCACCGCCACTTCGCGAAAATTCGCCTGACCTCCGTATCGGCGGCGCGCACGGCATCCTCCGGACTGATCTGGTCGCGGGCCGGTTTGGCGAGCTTCGATCGCCTGTGATCACGTCATCCTGAGCGCGGCGAAGGATCTCGTCGGCCGAGATCATCCGGCGATGACGGCCTACAAGTCGTCATCCTGAGTCGGCGAAGCGCGACGAAGGATCTCAGGATGCGAAGAGGCCTGCGATTTTGAGATCCTTCGCCGTCTTCGCGGCTCAGGATGACTTGAACAACGACTTGTGCAGAGGGTTCCTAGTGTGGTGAGTCAGAGATACCCAGCCCGGAGGGTTGCGGGCGGCGACGCCCGCAACGAAATGCTGCGTATCTCTGACTCACCACACTAGGCCCACTTCGCGAAAATTCGCCTGACCTCCGCATCGGCGGCGCGCACGGCATCCTCGGGACTCATCTCGTCGCGCGCCGCCTTCGCGAACATCGTCGGGAGCACGAACGTGTTGAACACCTCGTCGATGGCGGCCGATGCGTATCCGGGGTATCCGACGTTCGTCGTCCAGTCGATGGCATCGGCGAGCACGGCGTACTTCGGATCACGGCTGACGAGCTGCTTCAGGTCGGGCACTGTCGAGGGGAAGCAGGGGAAGTTGTACAGCTCACTGGCGCGAAACGCCGCAGAGTAGCTGCCGGCGAGATCGGCGAGGAACTGCCTGGCCCCTTCCTTGTTCCGGGCGAAGTCCCAGATCGCGTAGCACGACATGACATGCTCGGCGGCGATCCGTCGCACGGGCCCGCGCAGCGCGGGCGTGAGGTGGATCTGGCGCGCCATCTCCGGATTGTCCTTTTCCGCCGAGCGCGTGACCGAGATCGCGTTCTGAACGAACGAGAGTCTCCCGGCAATGATCCCGCGGTTGTTCGACGACGGATCCCACGAGTACACCTCGGACGTCATGGTCTGGCGGTAGAGCTCGCGGACGAATTTCACCGCCTCGATCGTGTGCTTCGAATTCAGCGTAACGCGGCCGTGCTCGTCCTGCTCCGCGCCGCCGAACGACCAGAGGATCGCGCGCATGGCCATGTTCGTGTCGACCTCCTGCGAGAGGCCGATGCCGACGGGATTGCCGAACCTTTCCTTGATCCGCTTGCCGCCGGTGAGCAGGTCCTGATAGGTCGAAGGTCCGCTCGGATAGCCAACCTGCGACCAGAGGTCCTTGCGATAGTTGCCGGGATCGGGAACGTAGGAATCGGAGAATGCGAAGAAACGGCGCGTCTTCGGATCGTACGTCGATCGGATGGCGAGCTCGATCGGTTTTCCGTGATTGCGCTGGACTTCCTCGTAGACGTCACGATGATCGATGACACGGTTCGCATACGCGGCCGGCGGCGAGATGAACATGAACAGATCGTGTCCACTCTTCGCCGACGCCTCGGCTGCCGCGCGTGCGTTGATCTCGTTGACCGAAATGTGGTCGACGATGACGTTCGTGTCGTGCTTCTCTCCCCACTCCCGGGTGAACGTCTCGTCGAACCATTTGTCGTACGCGGGGACGAAGTGGCTCCACTGAACGATCTTCAGAGTCTTCCGCTGCGCGAGCGCGCGATGTGGAAAGAGAAACGCGGTCGTGAGACCCGCGGCCGAGAGGCCGACGAAGCGGCGGCGGTTGATCATGGGAGCTCCGCTTCCTCATCCTCACCAAGCGCGAATTCGCCGGCGTCGGCAGACGCAAGCAGTGCACGCGCCTGCGCCTCGTCGGCTTCAGCCACGACAACCTCCACTCTGCCCAACCCGTCGACAGTCAGCCCGTGAGTCTTGGTCGTCGATTCGCCGCGCAGCACGCTCTTGATCTCCGCAGCCTCCAGGAAGGCCACAATCTGGTTCGCCTCGGTCTGACCATTCGCGACGAACACGCATCGCGTGCTGCCGTCGGATTCCTCCGCGATCGCCGCGGTTTCCGATGGCTCCGGCAGGCCACGCCGCTGCAGTTCGGCCCTGATGACACGTTGCGCTTCTTCGGTGTACTCGAAGAGATTGTTCGCGGCCTCGACGACTTCGTCGTCCGTCTTCGGGCGCCAGATTCGATCCATGTCCGTCACGTTCTAACCGGCGCCGCGAAGCAACGACCGCCTACCAACGCGAGCCACAGCGGGATCATGACGAATGGGATGAAGATGATCCACATCGGAATCCACGGTGAAGCAAAGGCGTGCACGATGAGCAAAGCGCCGAGCAATGTCCCGACATAACGCGTGGCGCCGGCCGCCTCCAGAGCCGCGGCCGCCATCCACAGTCCGGCGGGGATGTGGCCGCCGAGGCGAAGGGCGGAGATCAGTTTGATGTCGCCGCCATTGACCGCCGCGATGTTCAGCATCACGTCGATGGCGATCCATGCGTAGCCGGCCGCACGCGCCCATGAAGGCGCGGGAAGTTGTGCGACAACGGGGAAGAGAACGACATGAGAAGCCACTCCGAAAACGCCGATCAGGAGAAGCGACGTGGTCGGGAGCGGGCCCGGACCGGCGGCGCTGAACGCGACGATCAGAGCGACGAACAAGGCCGCCCCTGCGAACGCGCCGCGGACGGCGATTCTCGTGTCGCGATTCTCCGCTGGATTCATCCGGGTACGAAGTGATTCTAACGCCTCGATGAAGGAACGCCAGAGTGTCGACTGGCGTCACTTCACCGCGCCGACCGTGAATCCCTCGATGAACCGGTCGAGGAAGATGTTGTACAGAATCCCGATGGGCACGCTCGTGATCAGGCACGCCGCCATGAGGGAGCCCCAGTAGAAGACGTCGCCGCGCACCAGAAACGTCGGAACTCCCACGCCGACCGTCTGCTGCGACGCGGTGGAGATGAACGTCAGCGCGTACACGAACTCCTGGGTGACGAGCGTGAAGGCGAAGATGACCACGGTCAGGATCCCCGACATCGACATCGGGATCATCAGCTTCACGAATGCTCCCCATCGCGTGAGGCCGTCCACCATGGCCGCGTCGTCGAGGTCCTTCGGGATCTCTTTGAAGAACCCCATCAGCAGCCAGGTCGAGAACGGGATGGTGAAGCTCGGATAGACGACGATCACCGACCACAGCGAATCCTGCAGGCCGAGGATCGCGATCACCTTCGACAGCGGAATGAACAGCAGCGTCGGCGGAATGAGATACGTGAGGAAGACGCCGATGCCGAGCTGTGCCCCCCAGCCGCCGGTGAGGCGTGCCAGCGCATAGGCAGCCGGCACCGCGAGAATGAGCGTGATGATCACCACGATCGCACCGGCGAACGCGGTGTTGGCCACCCATCGAAGGAACAGCGTCTCCTCGAACAGAAGCTTCAGGTGCTCGAGCGTCGGCGCCTCGTTGAAGATGAACGGATTGTTCTTCAGGTTGTACAGGTCCGACGTCTTCTTGAACGAGGTGATGAGCATCCAGTAGAACGGAAACGCCAGCAGTACCGCGAAACCGATGCGGATCGTCCACAGCAGCACGCTGCTGGCGATGTAACGCGGCCGGCGAACGATCGGCACTACGTCACCTCCGCGCGATGGGCCGAACGAAGCACGAAGTACGTTGCGATCACCAGCAGCGGCACCATGAAGATCGAGATGGCCGCCCCCTCCGCGAGATCGCTGCCGAGGATGCCGGTGAAGAAGGCCAGGGTGGGGATGACCTGCGTGGTGTCGTAGGGACCGCCGCGGGTGAGGATGTAGATGACGGTCATGTCCGTGAACGTGAAGATCGCGCCGAACAGCACCGCCACGTTGATGATCGGCAGCATCATCGGAATCATGATCTGGAAATTCGTCCGGAAGAACCCCGCGCCGTCGACCGCCGCCGCCTCGGGAATGTCCTTCGGGATGGCCGTGAGGCCGGCCAGGATGATGATCGTCGCGAACGGCAACATGTGCCAGGTGTGCACCAGGACCACCGACAGCATGGCCAGCTTCGGCTCGCCGAGCCACATCGGCGTGTCGTACGGCTTCACCAGATGCATGCGCACCATGACCCAGCTGATCACGCTGTAGAGCGAGTCGAGGATCCACTTCCAGCCGATCGAGCCGATCGAGACCGGCGCGACCCACGGCAGCAGAATCAGGAACCGCAGGAACCGCCGGCCGGGGAAGGCATCCTTCAGAGCGAGTGCGAGGATGTTCGCACCGATCAGCACCAGGATCTGCGAGCTGATCGTGAAGATGAACGAATTGCGCAACGACTGCAGGAACGTCGGGTTCTTCAGCACGTTGGCGAAGTTGTGGAGGCCGACGAAGTGGTAGCCGACGCTGCCGACCTTCACGTCGCCGACGGCATAGAAGAACGCCAGGATGAACGGCACTCCGACGAGCGCGAGGATGTAGATGATGGCCGGGATGAACATCGCCGGCCCCAGCCAGCGCTGCTGTCTCACGTGAGGAGTCTCCGTTCCGCCGTCCGTTTTCCGCTCTGCGGATCGAAGTACTTCAAGTCGCTGTGCGCAACCGAGAAGAGGTGGACCGATCCGTCGGCGAGTCCTTCCGAATGTGTCGACGGGATCCGCGAGATCACCTTCTGGTTGTTCAGCGGGCCGCCCTCGATCATGCCGTACAGAATCTTCTCCGCGCCGAGGTATTCGCTGTGCGTGATGCGGAACTGATAACGGACGTGCTCGCCGCCTCGTTCGGCGACGCCGGCGGGGAGGAAATGCTCGGGGCGAAATCCGACGAGCACCCCGTCGGCCGGGACGATGTTCATCGGCGGCGATCCGAGAAACGTGGCCACGAACGTATTCGCCGGATCGTCATAGACCTCGGCCGGCGTTCCGATCTGCTGGACGGATCCCAGGTTCATGACCACGACGCGGTCGCCCATGGCCATCGCTTCGACCTGATCGTGCGTCACGTAGATCGCGGTCGTGCCGATGCGCTTCTGGAACTGTTCGATCTCTTCACGCGCCGATGCGCGCAGTTTCGCGTCGAGGTTCGACAGCGGCTCATCGAGCAGGAACACGGACGGCTCGCGCACGATCGCCCGCGCGAGCGCAACGCGCTGACGCTCGCCGCCCGACAGCTCGCGCGGCTTGCGCGCAAACAGATGCTTGATGCCGAGCATCCCCGCGGCCCACTCGGCCTGCGTGCGCTGTTTCTCCTTCGGCACGCCCTGCGCCTTCAGCGGAAAGACGATGTTCTTGTAGACGGTGAGGTGCGGATAGAGCGCGTAGCTCTGAAACACCATGGCGATGCGGCGCTCGCGAGGTGTGAGCTCGTTGACGACCTGCCCGCCGATGAGGATCTCGCCCGACGTGGGATCTTCGAGGCCGGCGATCATCCGCAACAGCGTTGTCTTGCCGGACCCGGAGGGCCCCAGGAGGACGAGAAACTCGCCCTCCCGGGTCTGAACATTGACGTCGACGACTGCGCCGACGTTGCCACGTTTGAAGACTTTGGTGAGGTTTCGCGTTTCTACGATGGCCATAACGATGTCATCCTGAGCCGCAAAGACGGCGAAGGATCTCGCTGAGGAGACCCTTCGCTGCGCTCAGGGTGACGCTTGCGCGTCATTTCCACTTATCGAAAATGCGGCGAATCTCCTTGTCGGCGGCGCGCACGGCGTCTTCCGGCGTCATCTCGTCGCGTGCAGCCTTGGCGAACATCGTCGGCAGCACGAACGTGTTGAAGACTTCGTCGATCGCGGCGGTCGCGTAGCCGGGGTACCCGACGTTGGTGGCCCAGTCCAGCACATTGCTCAGGACCTTGTACTTGTCGTTCGGAACGCCTTTCGGGTCGTTGCTGATGCGCTCCTTCAGATCGGGCACCGTCGACGGGAAGCAGGGGAAGTTGTAGAACTCGCTGGCGTTGAACGCGGTCGAGAAGTTCTCGATCAGGTCGATGAGGAACTGCTTCGCTCCATCCTTGTTCTCGGCAAAGTCCCAGATCGCGTAACAGTCCATGACGTGCTCGGCGGCGATGCGGCGGACCGGTCCGCGCAGCGCCGGCGCGATCTGGATGTTCTTCGACATCTCGGGGTTGTCCTTCTCCGCCGAACGCGTGACGGAGATGGCATTGTCGACGAACGAGAGTTTGCCGGCCAGGATGCCGCGGTTGTTCGACGACGGATCCCACGAGAAGACTTCTCCCGTCATGGCCTGCTTGTAGAGATCGCGCACGTACTTGACGGCCTCGAGCGTGTGCTTCGAGTAGAGAGCCGGCTTGCCGTCCGGGGTCTGCTCGGCCCCGCCGAACGACCAGAGGATGGCGCGCATGGCCATGTTGGTGTCGAGCTCCTGCGACAGGCCGATGCCGACCGGGTTGTTGAACTTCTCCTTGATCTCCTTGCCGCCCTTGAGCAGGTCGGCGTAGGTGTCAGGACCGTGCGGGAAACCGACCTGCGACCAGAGGTCGACGCGATAGTTGCCCGGATCGGGGACGTAGGAGTCGGAGAAGGCGAAGAACTTTTTCGTCTTCGGGTTGTAGGTCGAGCGAATGCCGAGCTCGATCGACTTTCCGTGATTCTTCTGCACCTGCTCGACGATCTCCCGGTGATCGATGACCTGTTTCTCGTATGCCGCGGGAGGAGAGAGGAACATGAAGAGATCGTGGCCCTTCTTGGCCGCCACTTCCGCTGCGGCGCGGGCGTTGATCTCACCGATGGCGATGTGATCGACGATCACATTGGTGTTGTTCTTCGCACCCCATTCCTTCGTGAACACACCATCGAACCACTTGTCATAACCGGGGACGAAATGACTCCACTGGACGATCTTGAGCGTCTTCTGCTGCGCGAGTGCGCGCTCGGGAAAGAGAAAGGCCGAGGTGAACCCTGCCGCTGCTACGGCACCGCCCGTCAGCTTGACGAATTTTCTGCGACTGATTCCGCCAGACTTCTTCGCCATGAGCATCTCCTTTCGGCCGCTCAGCCTACTACAGAGTGGAGCGGCGGGCGTCGCCGCCCGCTGTCGACGGCCGGGACGGCCGTCGTCCACGGCGCTCAGTGCACCGGCTCGAGCGCCCCGCCGTGCATGCAATCGGGGCAGCGGGCCAGGGCGATGTCGGTCGTGTAGCCGCACTTGTCGCAGACGTAGTACGTCCGCGCCTGCTTCATCGAATCGAGATTGCGGGACGCCGTGCTGCAGAGATTGGCATGCTCGACCTCGACATCGCGGGTCTGGTCGAAGATCCTGGCGATCTCCGTGTCGTTGTTGCGCCGGGCAGTGTCGATCGCATCGCGATAGATGCCGTCGCGCTCGCCGTTCTCGGCGACAGCGGCAGATCTGAGGTTATCGGCCGTGGAACCGACCATCGGCTTGTAGCCGTTCGACTCCGGAATCACGGCGATGCCACGCTCCTTCAGCGCTGAAGCGAAACGTTGCGCGTGAATGTTCTCGGCTTTTGCCATGGCCGTGAACAGTGCGGCCGCTCCCCGATATCCGTCTTCCGCCGCTTTCGCCGCGAACGCCGTGTAGCGAACGACGGCATCGCGTTCATTGGCCAGAGCTTTCTCCATGACCGCGCGAACATCCGGCGCGATCGGCTTGTCCGCCGCCGCCGCGAGCGGCAATGCGGCGAGGAGAAGAATGATTGCGAAGATGACCCTCTTCATGAGCACACCTCCTGCGCTCCGTGATAGATCGGGGGTGGACGCACCGCGAGCGCGCGGGTCACCCGGCCTGCGTGAGGGGTGTCATCGTGCCCTGTGGCACCCGTCGAGCTTCTTGAGCAGAAACCGCTTTTCCGTCGTCGTGGACGGTAGCTCGAGAGCGCGCGAGAAGTGTTTGGCGGCGCGGACGCAATCGCCTGCCCTGAGCGACAGTTCGCTTCGGGTTCGGAGTTTGGAGTTCGGAGTTCGGAGTTCGCGAACCCCGAACCCCGAACTCCGAACCCCGAAAGAACCAGTTGTCTACGTGGCCGGCTGATTCAACCGGTCATAGACCGTCAACTCGTGAACGACTTCCTGGCGCTCGCCGTCGCGGATCATCGGCTTGAAGCGCCATGAGCGGATCGCGCGCACGGTGACGTCGACGAAGATGTCGCGCTCCGGCGCCGAGACGACCGTGACTTCTTTCACGCGGCCGTCTTTCCCGATGACGTAGCGCACGACCAGCTGGTCTTCCCACGCACGGATGCGCGCGTCTTCCGGATAACTCGGATAGACCTGCGAGACGGGAGTCATCGGCAACTTCTTGTCCCGCTCGATATGGATGCGGCCGTCGTCGACGGCGACGCCTCCAATGGTGCCGCCGGCTTTTCCGCCGGCCTCGCCGCCCTTAATTCCTCCGAGAACGCCGTAATCGAGTCCGTCGGAGACGCCGCCGAGGACTCCGTTCGGCACCGCGAACGCCACCGGCGTGGCGATCTCCGGCCTCACGATCGGGATCTGGTCGGGAATCACGGTCGGAGCAACGAACAGGTTGGGCGGCAGCTTCGCCATCGCCGTGGTGATCGTCTCGGGCTTCTGCTCCAGCGGCTTCGGGGGCGGAGGCGGGGGCGGGGGTGGGGGTGGGGCGGCCAGGACGAAGGCGACCGTGTATGTCGGCGAGGTCGCGGGAAATGTCACTTGCCAGAGGTTCGAGACGAGCGCGGCGCCGCCCGCGATCAGGTGGACGAAAAGGGAGAACGACAACGCCTCGTACAGGGCATTGCGGCTGGATGGCGATGCCTTGGCTGGGGCGACGGTCTCGAACACGGGTTCCTGATGTTAGCGGCGTCAAAGCGATGCAGCAACGGCGGAAAGCTGCTCGGCGACCTCGATCGCGGAAGCTTGCGGAACTGTTGCCGAATCGAAACGAATCAACACGGGATCGTGAATTCCGCGTTGGAGGAGTGCCGTGCGCACATGAATGAAGCGCTCGCGGAGGTCGCGCGGAAGGGGACCCGCTCCCGCGCCCTTCATCTGCCCGGCCACATCGGCCGCCTCGGCTTTGATCTGATCGATCGACATCGCGATCGGAGCCTTGTCGTCACTGGTCATGATTTCCTCTCGATTCCGAGCTTGCGGTACGTTTCCTCGTCCTCCGGCCCGACGGCCGCGAACGACGTCACGCCATACGCGGCGAGCTGTTCGTCCGTCCACCCGTCCACATGGATCATGCCGTTTCCCGACAGGTCCTGGTCGAGTCCGGCGATATCGTAGCCGACCCACATCGCAAAGCCGCGTTCCTCGCTCGGTCCCAGGGCCTGGCCGATGCGGCCGAACTTCTTGATGTAGCGCGACACGGTTGGTCATAGTAGCGAACGTGCCGGAGCTGATCATCCTCGTCGGCCTGCAAGGCTCAGGCAAGACCACGTACTATCGCGATCATTTCGCGGCAACACATGTGCACATCAGCAAGGACCTGATGAAGAACGCGCGCGACCGCGATGTGAAGCAGGACCTGATGATCAGGAAGGCGCTGGGCGAGGGGAAGCCGGTGGTGGTCGACAACACGAATCCTTCGCCGGCGGTCCGGGCGCCGCTCATCGCAACGGCCCGGAGCTGCGGGGCCCGCGTGATCGGCTATTTTTTCGATGTGCCGGTCAAGGTCGCGGTGAAGCGCAACCGTGCGCGGCAGGGGAAGGAGCGCGTTCCCGACGCGGCGGTCTACGTCACGTCGAAGAAACTCGTCCCGCCGAAATTCGAGGAAGGATTCGACGAGATCCATGTCGTCACCTGAACAGCTTCTGCGCCGCGTCTTCCCGCCCATGCTGGCCACGCTCGCCGGGACTCCGCCGCGCGACGAAGAAAACTGGACCTACGAGCTGAAGTACGACGGCTTCCGCGCCGTCTGCGCGATCACCGGAGGGCGTGTGGCGATGTGGAGCCGCAACGAGCTCGACCTCGAGCCGCGCTTTCCGCGGATCGCCGAGGCGCTGGGGAAGATCCGCGGGCCGGAGATGGTGCTCGACGGCGAAGTCGTGGCCCTCGACGCCGAAGGCGCGCCGCGATTTCAACTGCTGCAGCAGGGCGAACATCGCGAGAAGCTGTTCGTCTTCGACATCCTCTGGCTCGACGGCCACGATCTCCGCCGTCTCACGTACAAGGAGCGGCGTTCGCTGCTCGAGAGGGCGTTGAAGAAGGCGCCGGCGCCGATCACGATCTCGAAGATTCTCGAGCCGCCAGGACAGAAGGCGCTCGACGACGCGGCGAAGGCGGGGTGGGAAGGGATCATCGCCAAGAAGAACTCCTCCTGCTACGAGCCGCGCCGCTCGAGGGACTGGCTGAAACTGAAGGCGCTCAACGAGCAGGAGTTTGTGATCGTGGGGTGGCAGCCGAGCACGCATTCATCGAAAGAGATCGGCTCGCTGCATCTCGCCGTTCGGGGCCACGACGGCGATCTGCATTACGCCGGAAAAGTCGGGACCGGCTTCTCGTACAAGATGCGCGTCGCGCTCAAGGACGAGCTGTCGAAGAACATCATCCCGAAAACGGAAGTCAAAGATGCGCCGCGGAACCGCGACGCGGTCTGGGTGAAGCCGCGCCTCGTCGGCCAGGTGGCGTTCACGGAATGGACGGCGGACAATCGGCTTCGCCATCCATCGTTTCTCGGATTGCGCGATGACAAGAAGCCGGAGGAAGTCGTGAGAGAGAAGGCGCAGTCTGTGGAGCGCCGCGCGTCCTCGCGCCGCGAATGCGGGCCGGGGACGGCCGCCGCTCCACGAGTGACTCTCAGCAATCCCGATCGCCTTCTCTATCCGCGCGACAAGATCACCAAAGAGGACGTGGCGAAGTACTACGACCTCGTCGCCGAGCCGATGCTGCGCGCCCTGCGCGACCGGCCGCTCTCGCTCGAGCACTGGAATCAGGGCATCGACAAACCTTCCTGGTTCCACCAGAACCTCGGGCGCGAGGCGCCGGAGTGGCTGACGACGGTCGAGACGCCGACCCGTGCCTCGAGTCGCAAGACCGTCAAACACCTGGTGGCCGACAGCCGCGACGCGCTGCGGTGGCTCGCGCAGATGTCAGTCCTGACGATCCACATGTGGCACTCGCGCGAAGGGAGCCTGGAGGAGCCGGACTGGGTCGTGTTCGATCTCGATCCCGCCAAAGGGAAGGGGATCGAGCAGGCGATCGAGGCAGCGGTCGTGTTGCGAAAGCTGCTCGAGCACCTCGAGGTGCCGAGCTATCCGAAGACGTCCGGAAAGCGCGGCATCCATGTCTTGGTGCCGCTCGTTTCCGGCTACACGCACGAGCAGGCGCACGATTTCGCCTGCTCGCTTGCCGCGGCCGTGACGTCGAAGGTCCCGTTCATGACCGTGGAGAGGAGCATCGCCAAACGGAGAGGACGGTTGTATCTCGACTGCGAACAGAACGCCTACGGCAAGACGATCGTCGGGCCATACTCACTGCGCGCCATCGACGGCGCGCCCGTCTCCGCCCCACTGCAATGGAGCGAAGTGAACAAGAAGCTCGATCCCTTGAAATTCAATCTGAAGACGATGCCGAAGCGGTTGGATAAAGTCGGGGACCTGTTTGAGGATGTGTTGAAGAAAAAGGCGAAGTTGCCGAAGTTGACTTGAGCGGGATTCGGTATTCGGTATTCGGGGTTCGGGATTCGGGGTTCGGGATTCGGGATTCGGGACGCAAATGCCCCATCGATCCCGAATGCCCGAACCCCGAATACCCGAACCCCGAATACCCGAACCCCGAA